>NZ_FNTD01000004.1:4527500-5760000 GCF_900104815.1 Streptomyces misionensis | reverse complement strand
CCGCGTATGCGGTTGTCTGTGCGGTTGTCTCTTCAGTTGTCTCTTCGGGTGTGAAGCCCGGGGGCTTCTGGACCGCCTGGGTCCGGGTCGTGCGAAGTCTGTTGCTAGAGCTGTACCCCGCCGGCGGCAAGATCGATCTTGAGCTGCTCGATCTCCTCGGGCGAACACTCGACCATGGGCGAGCGCAGGGGCCCGCCGGGCAGTCCGAGCAGGCCGAGCGCGGCCTTGGTGGTCATGACGCCCTGGGTGCGGAACATGCCGGTGTAGACCGGGAGCAGCTTCTGGTGGATCTCGGTGGCCTTGACCACGTCGCCGGAGGTGTACGCCTCGACCAGGGCGCGCAGGTCCGGGGTGACCAGGTGGCCGACGACCGAGACGAAGCCGACCGCGCCCACGGAGAGCAGGGGCAGGTTCAGCATGTCGTCGCCGGAGTACCAGGCGAGGCCGGACTGCGCGATGGCCCAGCTGGCGCGGCCGAGGTCGCCCTTGGCGTCCTTGTTCGCGACGATCCGGGGGTGTTCGGCGAGCCGGACGAGCGTCTCGGTGTTGATCGGGACGCCGCTGCGGCCGGGGATGTCGTACAGCATGTTCGGCAGCCCGGTGGCGTCGGCGACGGCCGTGAAATGCCGGTACAGGCCCTCCTGCGGGGGCTTGTTGTAGTACGGCGTGACGACCAGGAGGCCGTGGGCGCCGATGCGCTCGGCCTCGCGGGCCAGCTCGATGCTGTGGTGGGTGTCGTTGGTGCCGACGCCCGCCACCACGTGGGCCCGGTCGCCGACCGCCTCCACTACGGCTCGTACGAGGTCCGCTTTCTCCGCGTCGCTGGTGGTGGGGGACTCGCCGGTGGTGCCGTTGACGATCAGGCCGTCGTTGCCTGCGTCCACCAGGTGGGCGGCGAGCCGCTGCGCGCCGTCGAGGTCGAGTGCGCCGTCCGCCGTGAAGGGCGTGACCATGGCGGTGAGGACCCGCCCGAAGGGGGTCTGCGGAGTCGAGGTCGGAGCCATGGGTAACACGCTACTCGGTGCTCCGTGCGCGGTCTGCCCTTGGGGGGCCGGGTAAGTCAGGACAAATATGGAACCCGGCACTGCCTGCTCGGGGGTTCAAGCAGTGCCGGGTCCGTTTGATCAGGCTAGATGAACTTCTCCAAATGCCGCAATACGGACACTTCAGGAGGCTGACCCGTACATCCGTTCCGCGCTCCGCGGCGGCGCCCGGTCAGGGGGCCACGCGGCCGTTCGCGTTGTAGGCGGCGTACGTCAGCGGCATGAGCTCGGCCCACTCCGCCTCCATCTTCTCGCCCACCATCTCGATCTCCCGCTGCGGGAAGGACGGCACCTTGGCCAGCTCGTGCTGGGTGCGCAGGCCGAGGAAGTGCATCAGGGAGCGCGCGTTGCAGGTGGCGTACATGGAGGAGTACAGACCGACGGGGAGCACCGCGCGGGCTACCTCGCGGGCGACGCCCTCGTCGAGCAGCTTCTGGTAGGACGCGTAGGCCTGCCGGTACGACTCCTCCAGGGTGCCGCTCACCGTGGCGTGCTGCTCCGGGGTGCCCTCGACGAAGACGTACTTGCCGGGGCGGCCCTGCTGCACGAGCTTGCGGTCGGTGTCCGGGACGTAGAAGACGGGCTGGAGCTCCCGGTAGCGGCCGGACTCCTCGTTGTACGACCAGCCGACCCGGTGCCGCATGAACTCGCGGAAGACGAAGATCGGGGCACTGATGAAGAAGGTCATCGAGTTGTGCTCGAACGGGCTGCCGTGCCGGTCGCGCATCAGGTAGTTGATCAGGCCCTTGGAGCGCTCGGGGTCCTTCTTCAGCTCGTCCAGGGACTGCTCGCCCGCGGTGGAGACGCGGGCGGCGAAGAGGACGTCGGCGTCCGAAGCGCTGGACTTCACCAGCTCGACGGTGACGTCGCTGCGGAACGTGAGCGACTCGGGGGTGGTCACGGGGGTTGGGGTCCTTCCCATCACTTCGGGTGGTTCGCGCCCACCTTACGGGGCACCCGGCGGGGCCCGTGCGGGACCTCACCCCAAAAAACCCGCCGACGATTTTTTCGGACATGGGCACCTTTTGCCGTACTCGATCGTCTGTACCGGTGAGGCCTGCACGTTCGACCCCAAACCGGGAAAGGAGTGGCACCGCGATGTCCCGTCGGAGCGAGCCCGTCCCCTTCGCCTTCCTCGCCGAAGCCGACACGTTCCGCAGCAATGTGACTCCGCCGCCGCGGCAGCGGGGGTCCTTCGGCGAGATAGCCGGGCGCTGGCTGCTGGGTCTGACCGTCGTGGCCGGACTGGTGGGCTCCCTGCTCCTCGGCATGCCGGCGCTGTCCACTCCGTCCGGTCCGCCGGCACCCCAGTCGCAGGCGTCCCAGGGGCACCACTGACCCTTACGGCGGCTCACGGCTGGTGAGCGGGAAGCGGGCCGGATAGCCTCACCGGGCACAGCCCCCGTGAGGACCGAGTGAGGACCAGCCGTGCCCCTGCCCTTCCTGACGGCCGACCGCACCTTCGAGTCGGCCTCCGAGAGCGCGCTGCCGTACGACGACCGGGACCGCTGGCGGCGTCCCTACCGGCCCGGCCCCTGGCGGGTGGGCCTGGCCGCGCTGGTGCTGATGGTCGCCTCGTTCGTGTTGTTCGCGGCGGTGCTGATCGCGCTGACCGGCTCGGCCTCCTTTGCCGCGGTGGTCCTCGGCACGGGTCTGCTGGTGATCGCGGGTGCGCTGCGCCTGCTGCGCATGGGCGTCTGGGTGAGCGCGCGCGGGCTGCGTCAGGTGGGCTTCGTGATGACGCGTACGGTGCCGTGGGCGCGGGTGGTGTCCGTGCGGACGGTGCAGCAGCCGGTGCGGTGGCTGGGGCTGCCGAGGACGGTGCAGGGCCAGGCGTTGACGCTGTCGCGCAAGGACCGTCCGGCCGCGGAGACCCCGGCGCTGCTGACCACGCACACCCTGGACTTCGTGGGGCGCCCGGCGGCCTTCGAGCGGGCGGCGGACGTGGTGGAGGCGTGGGCGGCGGAGGCGGGCCGGGGCCACTGAGTCCCGGCGCGTGACCGCGGGCCGGGCGGGGCGGGTACGCCCGCGCGGCCCGGCGGACCGTGGCGGCGCGGCCGGCCCGTCGCGTGTCCGCGGCCTGGCCGGCTACGGCACGTCAGGCGTCCGTCGGCGTGCGGCCCGCGTGCAGGGCGATCGCCCGTTGCATGGCCTTGCGGGCGCGGGGGGTGTCCCGGGCGTCGTGGTAGGCCACGGCCAGCCGGAACCAGCAGCGCCAGTCGTCCGGGGCGGACTCGGTCTCGGCCTTGCGCTTGGCGAAGACCTCGTCGGCCGAGTCGCGGTCGATCCGGCCGCCGGGGGTGCGCCGCAGCTCGTCCACGGGCAGGCCACCCTCGGCGTCGAGTTCGGCGGCGAGCTGGTTGGCCCGGCGGACGAACTGGGTGTTCTTCCACAGGAACCACAGCCCGATGACCGGCAGGATCAGCACCGCGACCCCGAAGGTCACGGTGAGGACCGTACCGGTCTCGATGAGCAGCACACCGCGGCTGCCGACCAGGACGAAGTAGAAGACCAGGACGGCGGCCGTGATGAGGTAGTTGATCTTCGCGCGCATCGCAGGGACCGTCTCAGCTCAGGTCGAGGAAGTGCTCCAGGCCGAAGGTCAGGCCCGGAGTGGTCACCACGCGGCGGGCGCCGAGCAGGATGCCCGGCATGAAGCTGCTGTGGTGCAGGGAGTCGTGGCGGATGGTGAGGGTCTCGCCCTCTGCGCCGAGCAGCACCTCCTGGTGGGCCAGGAGGCCGCGCAGCCGTACGGCGTGCACGGGGACGCCGTCCACGCTCGCGCCCCGGGCGCCGTCCAGCGCGGTGACCGTGGCGTCCGGCGCGGGGGCGGTGCCGGCCGCCCGGCGGGCCTCGGCGATGAGCTGTGCGGTGCGGGTGGCCGTACCGGACGGCGCGTCCACCTTGTTGGGGTGGTGCAGCTCGACCACCTCGACCGACTCGAAGTACGGCGCGGCGATCTGGGCGAACTTCATGGTCAGCACGGCCCCGATGGAGAAGTTCGGGGCGATGAGCACGCCGGTCTGCGGGGACTGGTCGAGCCAGCCCGTCAGCTGCGCGAGGCGCTCCTCGGTCCAGCCGGTCGTGCCGACGACGGCGTGGATGCCGTGGCGCACGCAGAAGTCGAGGTTGCCCATGACCGAGGCGGGGGTGGTCAGTTCGACGGCGACCTGGGCGCCGGTCTCCGCCAGCGTCTCCAGCTTGTCGCCCCGGCCGAGGGCGGCCACCAGCTCCATGTCCTCGGCGGCCTCGACCGCCCTGACCGCCTCGGCCCCGATCCGGCCCTTGGCGCCGAGGACCGCCACGCGCAGCTTGCTCATCCTTGCTTCCTCACGATCCTTGCTGACTTGCCGACTTGTCGATTCCGTTGGTCAGGCGACGGCGTCGTGCAGTCGCGCGGCCTGTTTGTCCTTCAGCGGGCCGATGACCGACAGCGACGGACGCCTGCCCAGGATGTCGCGGGCGACCGAGCGCACCTCGTCCGGGGTGACCGCGGCTATCTTCGCCAGCATGTCGTCCACCGACATCTGCTCGCCCCAGCACAGCTCGCTCTTGCCGATACGGTTCATCAGCGCGCCGGTGTCCTCCAGGCCGAGGACGGTGGAGCCCCGCAACTGGCCGATGGCGCGGGTGATCTCGTCGTCGGTCAGCCCGTTGGCGGCCACGTGGTCGAGTTCGTCGCGGCAGATCCGCAGCACGTCGTGCACCTGGCTGGGACGGCAGCCGGCGTAGACGCCGAACAGGCCGCAGTCGGCGAAGCCGGACGTGTACGAGTACACGCTGTAGGCGAGGCCGCGCTTCTCCCGGACCTCCTGGAAGAGCCGCGAGGACATCCCGCCGCCGAGGGCGGTGTTGAGGACGCCCATGGCCCAGCGGCGGTCGTCGGTGCGGGCGAGGCCCGGCATGCCGAGCACGACGTGCGCCTGCTCGGTCTTGCGGCCGAGCAGTTCCACCTTGCCGAAGGTCCGGATGGTACGGCTGCCGTGGCGCGGGGCGATGGGCTGCGCGTCCGGGTTCTTCAGCGCGCCCGCCTTCTCGAAGGCCGCGCGGACCTGTCGTACGACCTTGTTGTGGTCGACGTTGCCGGCGCAGGCGACCACCAGGTGGGTGGGGTCGTAGTGCTTGCGGTAGAAGCGGCGGATGCGGTCGGCGGTGAGGGCGTTGACGGTGTCCACGGTGCCGAGGACCGGGCGGCCGAGGGCGTTGTTCCCGAACATGGTGTGCGCGAACAGGTCGTGCACGCAGTCGCCGGGGTCGTCCTCGGTCATCGCGATCTCTTCGAGGATGGCGCCGCGTTCGACGTCGACGTCCTCCTCGACGATGAGCGAGCCGGTCAGCATGTCGCAGACGACGTCGATGGCGAGCGGCAGGTCGGTGTCGAGCACCCGTGCGTAGTAGCACGTGTACTCCTTGGCCGTGAACGCGTTCATCTCGCCGCCGACGGCGTCGATGGCGGCGGAGATGTCCAGCGCGGAGCGGCGCTCGGTGCCCTTGAAGAGCAGGTGCTCCAGGTAGTGCGTCGCGCCGTTCAGGGCGGGGGTCTCGTCACGCGAGCCGACGTGGGCCCAGATGCCGAAGGTGGCGGAGCGGACCGACGGCAGGGTTTCGGTGACGACGCGCAGGCCCCCCGGGAGGGTGGTCTTGCGGACGGTGCCGATGCCGCCGGTGCCCTTGATCAGGGTTTGGGTACGGGCGACGGCCCGCGCCTCCGAAGAGGAGCGGGCCGTCACCTTCGAGCCACGGGACGTCACTGCTCGGCGTCGTCCTTCGCCTCGTCGCCGTCCTCGCCCTCGATCACCGGGACGAGGGACAGCTTGCCGCGGGAGTCGATCTCGGCGATCTCGACCTGGACCTTCTGGCCCACGCCGAGGACGTCCTCGACGTTCTCCACGCGCTTGCCGCCGGCGAGCTTGCGGATCTGCGAGATGTGCAGCAGACCGTCCTTGCCGGGCAGCAGGGAGACGAACGCACCGAAGGTGGTCGTCTTGACGACCGTACCGAGGTAGCGCTCCCCGACCTCGGGCATCGTCGGGTTGGCGATGCCGTTGATCGTGGCGCGGGCGGCCTCGGCGGAGGGGCCGTCGGCGGCACCGATGTAGATCGTGCCATCGTCCTCGATGGTGATCTCGGCGCCGGTGTCCTCCTGGATCTGGTTGATCATCTTGCCCTTGGGGCCGATGACCTCACCGATCTTGTCGACCGGGATCTTGACGGTGATGATCCGCGGGGCGTGCGGGCTCATCTCGTCGGGCCGGTCGATGGCCTCCATCATCACGTCGAGGATGTGCAGGCGGGCGTCGCGGGCCTGCTTGAGGGCCGCGGCCAGGACGGAGGCCGGGATGCCGTCCAGCTTGGTGTCGAGCTGGAGGGCGGTCACGAAGTCCTTGGTGCCGGCGACCTTGAAGTCCATGTCGCCGAAGGCGTCCTCCGCACCGAGGATGTCGGTGAGGGTGACGTAGTGCGTCTCGCCGTCGATCTCCTGGGAGATCAGACCCATGGCGATACCGGCGACCGGGGCCTTCAGCGGCACACCGGCGTTCAGCAGCGACATGGTGGAGGCGCAGACGGAGCCCATGGACGTCGAACCGTTGGAGCCGAGGGCCTCGGACACCTGGCGGATCGCGTAGGGGAACTCCTCGCGGGTCGGCAGCACCGGCACGAGCGCGCGCTCGGCGAGGGCGCCGTGGCCGATCTCGCGGCGCTTCGGGGAGCCGACGCGGCCGGTCTCGCCGGTGGAGTACGGCGGGAAGTTGTAGTTGTGCATGTAGCGCTTGCGGGTCACCGGGGAGAGGGTGTCCAGCTGCTGCTCCATGCGGAGCATGTTGAGGGTGGTGACGCCCAGGATCTGGGTCTCGCCACGCTCGAACAGCGCGGAGCCGTGCACCCGCGGGATGGCCTCGACCTCGGCGGCCAGGGTGCGGATGTCGGTGACACCGCGGCCGTCGATGCGCTTCTTCTCCTTGATGACGCGCTCGCGGACCAGGGCCTTGGTCAGCGAGCGGTACGCGGCGGAGATCTCCTTCTCGCGGCCCTCGAACTCGGGCAGCAGCTTCTCGGCGGCCAGACCCTTGACGCGGTCCAGCTCGGCCTCGCGCTCCTGCTTGCCGGCGATGGTGAGCGCCTGGGCGAGCTCGGGCTTGACCGCGGCGGTCAGCGCCTCCAGGACGTCGTCCTGGTAGTCCAGGAAGATCGGGAACTCGCCGGTCGGCTTGGCGGCCTTGGCGGCGAGGTCGGACTGGGCGCGGCACAGGACCTTGATGAACGGCTTCGCGGCCTCCAGACCGGCGGCCACGACCTCCTCGGTCGGCGCCTCGGAGCCGTCCTCGACCAGCTTGATGGTCTTCTCGGTGGCCTCGGCCTCGACCATCATGATCGCGACGTCGCCGTCCTCCAGGACGCGGCCCGCGACGACCATGTCGAAGACGGCGTCCTCGAGCTCGGTGTGCGTCGGGAAGGCCACCCACTGGCCGCGGATCAGCGCGACGCGGACGCCGCCGATCGGGCCGGAGAAGGGCAGGCCGGCCAGCTGGGTGGACGCGGACGCGGCGTTGATCGCGACGACGTCGTACAGGTGGTCGGGGTTGAGCGCCATGACCGTGCAGACGACCTGGATCTCGTTGCGCAGGCCCTTCTTGAAGGACGGGCGCAGCGGACGGTCGATCAGGCGGCAGGTGAGGATCGCGTCCTCGCTCGGCCGGCCCTCGCGGCGGAAGAAGCTGCCGGGGATCTTGCCGGCGGCGTACATCCGCTCCTCGACGTCCACCGTGAGGGGGAAGAAGTCGAGCTGGTCCTTGGGGTTCTTGGAGGCGGTGGTGGCCGACAGCACCATGGTGTCGTCGTCCAGGTACGCCACGGCGGAGCCGGCGGCCTGCTTGGCCAGGCGGCCCGTCTCGAAACGGATGGTGCGGGTACCGAAGGCGCCATTGTCGATGACGGCCTCGGCGTAGTGGGTCTCGTTCTCCACTAGCGTTTTCTCCTCGTCTTCGTCCCGGGACTGCCCGTGTGGCAGGGGGACGGTGGTGGAGAAGCGCGCCTGCTGTGCGGGCCGGTCTTCGATCGAAGCACCCGGGGCTCGCTTCCCCCCGGGGGCCACTACCGAGGACCGGCGGCGGCGTGGTGCGCTTCTCCTCGTTCTGTGTCGTACGTAATGCGTTGTGCTACCACACTACAAAGCGTGAGTGACACCGCGCACGTTTCCGCACGTACAGCAAAGGGAGCGGTCCCCGAGTCCTGCCGGGAACCGCTCCCCTCACGGCGTCCTTACTTGGCGCCCGCCGCACCGCGGCGGATGCCGAGGCGGTCGACCAGCGCACGGAAGCGCTGGATGTCCTTCTTCGCCAGGTACTGCAGCAGGCGACGGCGCTGACCGACCAGGATCAGCAGGCCACGACGGCTGTGGTGGTCGTGCTTGTGGGTCTTGAGGTGCTCGGTCAGGTCGGAGATCCGACGGGACAGCAGAGCGACCTGGACCTCGGGGGAGCCGGTGTCACCCTCCTTGGTACCGAACTCGGCGATGATCTGCTTCTTCGTAGCGGCGTCGAGCGACACGCGTACTCCTCATAGTCTGTTGAGAGCCACCGAGTGCCCCCGGTCTACATCTCGGGAGAGCTTCCGTTACTCGGGAGGCGGGGATCCGCTGCGCGCGACCTCCAGGGCACGGGGCTCCGGGGGTGCGTACACGAACGGCCGTCACTCAGGGTACCAGGCGGCGGCCGGCCTCTTTCCCCCGGTCGCCGAGCGTCCCCGCGGGAGCGCCCGCGGCCACTAGGGTGAGCGCCGGGACCGTACGCAAACGTCGGGAAGGGGTCGCCGCACCATGGCGGAGACGGAAGCGGAGATCAAGGCACGCAAGGAGCGCGAGCGCGACGAGCTGTACGCGCTCGACATCTCGGACGTCGAGTGGCACTGCGCCCCGGGCACCGAGGAGCACGAGGAGCGCGTGGAGATCGCGTACCTCCCCGAAGGGGCCGTCGCGATGCGTTCCTCCCTCGACCCGGACACGGTGCTCCGCTACACGGAGGCGGAGTGGCGGGCGTTCGTGCTGGGGGCGCGGGACGGCGAGTTCGACCTGAAGCCCATGGCGCACGACGGGGGACCCGAGGCGCGGTAGGTGGTCCGGGAGGGGGCGGCACGCGTTGTGCCGCCCCTTTCGCGCGCCGGGGGTCAGTGCTTGAGGCCGGCGGTGCCGACGCCGAACACCGAGATGACCGGGCCCGCCTTCCTCGGGTCCTCGCGCTCCAGCCGGTAGGGGGCGAAGAAGGCGCGGCCGTGCTCGTAGAGCAGGACCGAGAACTCCGGGTCGTCCTCCACCTTCCCGTCGAACGTCCTGTCCTCCTCCGTCGGCAGGCGGAACAGGAGGAACGGGGTCTCCTTGCCGGTGCGCGGGTTCCAGTCGACGATGGCCGCGGGCTGCACCTCGTCCATGCTGCTGCGGTAGACGATCAGGTCGTCGCCGTTCATGCGGACGGGGAGGACCGACTGGAATGTGCGGCCGCTGAACGTGGCCACGGCGGTGCCCTTGCGGACGTCGAACGCCGTGATGTGGTTCGCCGGCTTGAAGGGGTCGTCGGAGTCCTTGCTCCTGACGAAGACCCGGTCGCGGCCGGCCACGATGCCGGAGCACTTGTCGACGACGCCGAAGAAGCCGGAGGTCTCCGGATCGCAGTAGGGCTCGTACTTCTTCAGCGAGATGGTGGCCAGCCGCTCGCCGTTCCCGGGGTCCAGGGTGATCAGGTCGGTGACCAGGACGTCCCCGGCGGCGACGGCGAGCACGGGCGGGTCGGAGGACGGCAGGAAGACCTCCTGGACGCCCTTGCTGACCGAGTAGCTCCACGCGACCTTGCCGGTGCGCGGTGCGAGCTTCTCCACCCGGTAGGTGCGCTCGCCGGCCTGCTTGCAGGTGACCAGGGCCAGCAGCGCGGGGCCGCCGGCGTAGCCCGCGTCGTGGCACTGCGAGGTGGCGAGGGTGGTGTTCCACAGCCGCTTGCCGCTGTCCGTGTCGTACGCCGCCGAGCCCTGCCCCCAGGCGATGGCCACGACCCCCCGGGTCAGGGCGACGTTGGTGTTGGTGACGTAGGCGAACTCGGACGACGGTATCTTGCGCTGCCAGAGCTTCTTGCCGGTGTTCAGGTCGACCATGAGCACCTGGTCGCAGGAGCTTCCCGAGGTCTGGATCACGACCGGGGTCCGGCCGTCGACCGTGACGTCGCGGCTGACGGCGCAGACGGGGCCGTCGAGGTCCAGCTTCCAGGCCCGGTTGTCGGTGTCCAGCGAGCCACCGATCTTGTAGCCCGCGATCCAGTTGGCGACGGTCCGGGCGACGATCTTGTCCGTGGCCCAGGTCCCGGGCGCGTACCGGAACTTGTTGGCGAGGATGTTCTCCTCGTGGTCGACGACGATCTGCCCCTCCGGGGAGACGGGCGCCTTCTCCACGCTCTCGCGGCCGTCGCGCACGTCGCCCGGGGCCTGCTTCGCCGCCTTGGCGCCGGCGTGCCCCGCGTCGCCCGACGAGTGGTACCAGAGCAGCCCCGCGCCGGCGCACAGCACGACCGCGACGACCGCCGCGAGCACGCCCAGGAGGCGTCGGCGGCGCCGGCCGCGCGACTGGTCGGCGGCCAGCGCCGACTGTGTGTACATGGACGGGGGCGGGCCGAAGCTCACGCTGCGAGATCCTTCTCTTGGCCGCCCCCGCGGGGGCGGGCGGGCCGACGGGGCGGTGCCTCAGGTCACTTGCTGGTCATCGCGCGGGCCGCGGCGTACACGTCGAACACGGCGAGCGCGAGGGGCACCAGCGTGAGGAGGACAAAGCCCTCGACGATCTCCAGGAACCGGCCCCAGAAGGGGCTCAGGCCCTGGCGCGGGACGATGAGTCCCAGGGCCGCCACGAGGGCCGTGCCGGCCGCGATCGCGGCGGCGAGCCAGACGGCGCGGATGTCGAGGCCGGAGCGGTCGCCGGTGAGGGCGTCGCGCAGGATGGACTGCGGCGGGTTGAGCGCCAGGCCGAGACCGAGCAGGACGAGCGAGCCGAGTCCGGCCGCCAGCAGCGGGGCGACCTGGCCGGTGTAGCGGAAGAGCTGGGCGCGCATGAGGAGCGCCACGGCCGTGGCGAGGGCGAGCAGCTGGGCCCAGATGTCGTCGGAGAAGCCGAGCACCGCGGCCGAGGCGAGGGCGGTGAGCGCGCAGCCGGCGACGAGCCCGACCAGGATCTCGTGACCGCGGCGGGCCTGGGCCTCGATCCGCTTCGTGTCGACCGGCTCCTGCACGGTGGTCTCCGTGCCGTAGACGCTGCTCTGGGCGGAGTTCGGCGGTTCGAAGCCGATGGGCAGCCGGGCGAAGCGCATGGAAAGGCCGGGCAGGAAGGCGAGGCCGCCGACCGCGAGGGGCGCGCACAGGGCGGCGATCTCCTTCGGCGTCCAGTGCGCGAGGACGGCCGTGAACACGGTGAGCAGGCCGAGCGCGGAGGCGAGGACGAAGGCGACGAACGGGGCGTCCCCGCCCGGTGTGCACAGCGTCAGGACGACGGCGGCGAGCAGCACGGCCGCGCAGGCGAGCAGGAACTGGAGTTTCCCGATGCCCTGGCCGTGGGCGAGGGGGAGCAGTCCGGAACCGGCCACGGCGGCGTTGGGCAGGGCGCCGAGGCCCAGGGCGATGGCCGCGCCCCGGTCGTCGTAGATCCGGCCGCGCACGGCGGCGAAGACGACGAGGAGCACCGCGGCGACGCCCGCGAGGACGCCGGGCAGGCTGTGCATGTCGTGCCCGGGGTCCGCCTGCCAGGTGACGAAGGCGAGCAGGGCCGACAGGACGCCCGCGCCGACGAGGCCGGCGGCACGGGTGAGGTCGTCGCTCCACAGGGTCCGGTGCCGGGTCACCGAGGAGGCGACCGCCTCGGAGACGTCGTCGAAGACGGCCGGCGGCAGCGACTCGGAGAAGGGGCGCAGGGTGAGCAGTTCGCCGTCGAGAATCCGCTGCGCGGCGAAGGACCGCGCGCTGTCGAGGACGGTGCCGTCCCGGCGTACGAGGTGGTAGCCGACCGGTGCGCCCTCGGCGGGCTCCTGCCGGGAGAGCCTGAGGATCTCCGGGTAGATGTCGGCGACCGGGATGTCGTCGGGCAGCGCCACGTCGATCCGGCTGTCGGGCGCGACGATCGTGACCCGGCAGAAACCGAGCCCCGACCCGGACCCCGTGCCGGGCACCGCTGTTCCCGTGGTCGTCGTGGTCACCTCGTACTCCCCCTCAGTGATGATTCTGCGCCCGTGATGTGAAAATCCTGCTCGATCCCCGGGGCGGACACCCGAGAATCGACGCAGAGGGCGTCGCCCGGCTCCGCCAGGGGTGGCGTGCGGAGACGCCTCGCACGGAATACCCCGGTTCGCGGGGTGTGTTCGCGTGTGCTCAAGCGAACACCCGGCACCCTACCCCGCACCGGTCATTCGTGGAGTCAGTAGGATCACGCGGCGGCCTGCGTCCGTCCGCCAACGGGGGACGGACCTCATTCTTGGGGCCCGGCAAAGGAATTGGGGAGCAGTGAGTCACATCGTCGTGAAGCGCCCGCCTCGGGCGCTGCCGTCCGAAGTGCCCACAGGGGAGGTCGTTCTCCAGCCTCCTCCGGAATTGCCCCGGGGGCCGCAGGAAAGCGTCCTCATGCAATTGCTGCCGACACTCGGCATGGGTGGCTCGGTGGTCTTCTTCTTCACGAACGGACAGCCGTTCATGAAGATCATGGGCATGGTGATGATCGCGTCCACCGTCGCCATGTCCATCGCGATGGTGATCCGCTTCCGGCGTGGCTCGCAGGGCCAACTCGCCGATGTGCGGCGCGATTACATGCGCTACCTGTCGCAGACCCGCAGCGCCGCCGTGGCCACCGCCAAGGCCCAGCGCGACGCGCAGTACTACCTGCACCCCTCGCCCGAGCAGTTGTGGGCGCTGGTCGCCGAGGGCAGCCGGGTGTGGGAACGCAGGCCCGGCGACGAGGACTTCGCGCAGGTGCGCATCGGGCTGGGTGCCCAGGAACTGGCCACGCCGCTCATCGCCCCCGAGGCCGGTCCGGCAGGGCGGCTGGAACCGCTCACGGCGGGGGCCATGGAACGGTTCGTCGACGTCCACGGCACCCTGGGCGACCTGCCGATGGCGGTCTCGCTGCGCGCCTTCTACCACGTCACCGTCAGCGGTGACGCGGAGTCCGCGCGCTCCTGTGTGCGCGCCCTGACCGGCTCGCTGGCCGCGCTGCACTCCCCCGAGGACCTGATCGTCGCCGTGGCGGCCGGCCGGGACACGCTCCCGCAGTGGGAGTGGGTCAAGTGGCTGCCGCACGCGCAGGCGGCGGACGCCGTGGACGGGGCGGGCTCGCGCCGGCTGATCGGCCCCGACGCCCGCGAGCTGGAGGACCTGCTGGCCGACCGTCTCGCCGGCCGGCCGCGGTTCCACCCGAGCGGCGCGCCGCTGCTGGAGGAGCCCCACATCGTCCTCGTCCTCGACGGCGTCTCCCTGCCGCCCGACTCCGTCCTGTCCAACCTGGAGGGACTCCAGGGCGTGACGGTGATCGAGGTCGTGCCCGGTGAAGTCGCCGCCGCCCGCGGTGACCTGTGGATCGTCGCGCAGCCCACCGCGCTGCGCCTGGAGTCGGCGAGCGGCGAGGTCTACGAGGGCACGCCGGACGCCCTGTCGTACGAGTCCGCCGAGGCCCTCGCCCGCCAACTGGCCCCGCTGCGCCTCGCCTCCGGCGGTGACGACGACGAACCGCTGCTCGCCAACCTGGAGTTCACCGAACTGCTGAACCTGGGCGACGCGGCGTCCGTCGATCCGCAGCGCACCTGGCGGCCGCGCGGGCTCGCCGAGCGGCTGCGGGTGCCGATCGGTGTCGGCGTGGACGGCCGCCCGGTGATGCTGGACCTCAAGGAGGCCGCCCAGGAGGGCATGGGCCCGCACGGTCTGTGCGTGGGCGCCACCGGTTCCGGCAAGTCGGAGCTGCTGCGCACCCTGGTGCTGGGCCTCGCGGTCACCCACTCCTCGGAGACCCTGAACTTCGTCCTCGCCGACTTCAAGGGCGGTGCGACCTTCGCCGGCATGGCGCAGATGCCGCACGTGGCGGCGGTCATCACCAACCTGGCCGACGACCTCACCCTGGTCGACCGCATGGGCGACTCGATCCGTGGCGAGCTGAACCGCCGCCAGGAGCTGCTGCGCGACGCGGGCAACTACGCCAACATCCACGACTACGAGAAGGCGCGCGCGGCCGGCGCCCCGCTGCAGCCGATCCCCTCGCTCGTGCTGGTGATCGACGAGTTCAGCGAACTGCTGACCGCCAAGCCCGACTTCATCGAGATGTTCGTGCAGATCGGCCGCATCGGCCGTTCGCTGGGCGTGCATCTGCTGCTGGCCTCGCAGCGTCTGGAGGAGGGCCGGCTGCGCGGCCTGGAGACGTACCTGTCGTACCGGATCGGTCTGCGCACCTTCTCCGCGGCCGAGTCCCGCGCGGCCCTCGGCGTCCCGGACGCCTACGAACTCCCGAACGTGCCCGGCTCCGGTTTCCTGAAGTTCGGCACGGACGAGATGGTCCGCTTCAAGGCGGCGTACGTCTCCGGTGTGTACCGCTCCGGGGGCCGGCAGTCCGCTTCGGCCGGGGGGCCGCTGCCCGTCGACCGGCGGCCGGTGCTGTTCACCGCCGCGGCGGTGCCCGTGCGGTACGCGCCGGTGCCGCAGCAGCGGACGGAGCCGACCGCGCAGGTCGACGACGCCCTCGCGGACACCGTCCTCGATGTGATCGTGCGCCGGCTGGAGGCGCAGGGGCCCGCGGCGCACCGGGTGTGGCTGCCGCCGCTGGACAGCCCGCCCTCGCTGGACGGGCTGCTGCCCAAGCTCACGGCCGTCCCGGGGCGCGGGCTCACCCAGCCCGGCTACGAGGGTGCGGGGCGCCTCGTCGTCCCCGTGGGCCTGGTCGACAAGCCGTACGAGCAGCGTCGTGAGCCCCTGTGGCTGGACTTCTCCGGCGCCGCGGGCCATCTGCAGCTGCTGGGCGGCCCGCAGTCCGGCAAGTCCACCATGATGCGGTCGCTGATCTGCGCCTTCGCGCTGACGCACACTCCGCAGGAGGTGCAGTTCTACGGCCTGGACTTCGGTGGCGGCGGCATGGCGGCGGTGGCCGGCCTTCCGCACGTGGGCGGGATCGCCTCCCGCCTGGACCCGGAGCGGGTGCGGCGCACGGTGTCGGAGGTCTTCGGTGTGCTGCGGCGCCGCGAGGAGTACTTCCGCACGGCGGGCATCGCCTCGATCCAGGACTTCCGCGCCCGGCGCGAGCGGGGCGAGATCTCGGTCACCGACCAGCCGTGGGGCGATGTGTTCTTGGTGATCGACGGCTGGGGCAACTTCCGCACCGACTACGACAGTCTGGAGCCGGCCGTCCTGGAGATCGCGGCGCGCGGCCTCGGGTACGGCATCCACCTGGTGCTGACGGCGTCGCGTTCGATGGAGGTCCGCGCCAACCTCAAGGACCACCTGATGAACCGCCTCGAACTGCGGCTCGGCGACACCATGGACTCCGAGATCGACCGCAAGGTGGCGGCGAACGTGCCGGCGGGCGTGCCGGGGCGCGGTGTGTCGCCGCAGAAGCTGCACTTCATGGCGGCGGTGCCGCGGATCGACGGCCTCACCTCCGACACGGACCTGGCCGACGCGACGGCGGCCCTGGCGGCCGAGGTCTCCCGGCACTGGCAGGCACCGGGCGCTCCGCAGGTGCGGATGCTGCCCCGGGAGCTTCCGGCGGAGCAGCTGCCCACGGGGGACCGCTTCCCGCGGCAGGGTGTCGCCTTCGGCATCGACGAGAACGACCTGGAACCGGTCTTCGTCGACTTCGAGCAGGACCCGTTCTTCCTGGTCTTCGGCGAGAGCGAGTCGGGCAAGTCGAATCTGCTGCGGCTGCTCATCACGCAGCTGACGCAGCGCTACTCGGGCGACGAGGCGAAGTTCTTCGTGGTCGACAACCGGCGGTCCCTGCTGGATGTCACGCCGGCCTCGCACCTGGCCGAGTACATCCCGATGTCCAACGCCATGGACCACCACATGGTGGCCCTCGCCGACCTGATGAAGCGGCGCACGCCCACCGCCGATGTCACCGCCCAGCAGCTGCGGGAGCGCAGCTGGTGGCGGGGCCCGACGGTGTACGTGGTGGTGGACGACTACGACCTGGTGTCCACGTCCAGCGGCAACCCGCTGGGGGGCCTCGTCGAACTGCTGCCGTTCGCCCGTGACGTCGGCGTGCGGTTCATCATCGCGCGCTCCACCGCGGGCGCGGGCCGGGCCTCCTTCGAGGCCTTCATGCAGCGGATGACCGAACTGGGCGCCCAGGGCGTGGTCCTGTCCGGCGACCCGAGCGAGGGCGACCTCCTGGGCGGGGTACGGCCGCGGCCGATGCCGGCGGGGCGCGGTGTCTTCGTCTCGCGCCGGAGGGGGAAGATGCTGGTGCAGACGGGATTGGTGGACGTGGAGTACTGACGCCCTGGTCGAGAGGCCCGGCGGTGTTTCCGCCGGGCCTCTCGGCCAAGGTGCGAAGAAAGGCACAGCCACGGAAACGCCCGCGGATGTGACCGCGCGGCGCCGGGTCACCGACGGAACATACAGAAGAGGGGTGGGTACCTCCCGCGCGTACCCACCCCTCGTCGTTCTCAAGGCGTCCGACTCACTCGAAGTAGCTGGCGCCCTTCAGGTCGCCACCGCGGTAGTCACCGCCGGCGGCGTGCACCCGCTGCGTGATGGAGAGCAGCGCCTGGTGGATGCCGGTGGCGTGCTGGTCCCACGCCTTGGACTTGCGCTGGAAGGCGTCGTACGCCTCGCCGCCCCAGCCCTCGGCCACGTCGAGGACGCCCTTCTTCAGAGCGCTGAGGTCGTCTTCCAGCTTCTTGGCCACGTTGCCGAGCTCGGTGGCGAGCGAGTCCAGGGCGCCGTACTTGACGGTCAGATCCTGGTAGTGCGGATCGGTCATGTCTTCTTCCTCTTCCTTCGGATCCGGTCAGTACAGGTTGAGCGCCGAGGTGCTCGCGCCGGCGTCCACCTCGATCTTGTTGATCGTCGAGTGGAGCTCGTCCTCGAGCTTCGTCTTGTCGGCCTTGTTGAGACGGATGCCCTCGAGGAAGTCCTCGAGCATGCGGCCGATGGCGGCCATGTGCTCGTTGATCTCATGCTGCTTCGTCTTGAACGCGTTGGCGCCGTGGCCGGTCCAGTGGGTCTCGATCATGTCGATCGTGCCCTGGAGCTTGCCGAGGCTCGTCTTGACCGACTCGTAGCGGTCGATGACGTTCGTCTGGAGCTTTTGTGCGTGGTCATCATGAAACTTACGGCCGTCGGCCATGTCGGCACTCCCCTTCGTGAGAGCTGTGCTTCTTGTGACTGCGCATCACCGAGCGGTGACGCCTTTCGTGTGAACCGTCAGGCACGTCGTCGTGACCGGAGGACGGCGAACGCCGCGCCACCGATCACCACCAGTGCGGCGGCCGCTCCGACGACCACCCACGTCAGGGTGTTGCCGGACGACTTGGAGCTTGTGTCGGCGGCGGAGGTTTCTCCGCCGGAGGGGGACTTGGCGGGGGCCGAAGCGGAGGGCGAGGTCTTCGGCTTGGCGACCCCGTCCTCCACGGCGAGAGGATCGACGTTCGCCGGGCCCGGGTTGTAGTGGGGGTTCTCCAGCACCTTGCGGGGACGGACGATGCCGTAGCCGAGGTAGTTGCTGGGGGTCTCCTTGGGCCACTCCCGGCCGGCGGTGTCGATCAGCGCACGGAGGACCTGGTTGGCGGTCCAGTCGGGGTGAGCGGACCAGATGAGGGCGGCGGAGGCGGAGGCGATGGCGGTGGCGTCACTGGTTCCGTATCCGTGCGAGCAGTACGAGCGGAAAGTCGCATCGCACCAGGAAGGCAGGTTCACCCCAGGGGCCGCCAAGTCGACGGCGTATCCGTGGTTCGAGAACTTTCCTACCTTGCCGGCCTTGTCCACGGCTGCGACCCCGACGACATGGGGATAGGAGACCGGGTACCCGGGGTTGTTCTTCGTCTGCGCCTCATTACCTGAGGCTGCGAACATCAACTTGCCCTTTGAAGCGGCGTACTTGACCGCCGCTTCCTCATCGTCATAACTAGCGAAGCTGCCGATGGACATATTGATGATCTTGGCGTCGCTGTCTGCGATGGCCTTGATCACTGCACCCACTCGAGGAGCCTTGTTCCGCTCGGACAGGCTCATACCCTCGATCGCAATCCGATAGGGCACGATCTTGGCGCCAGGAGCAAGGCCTTTCATCCCTCCGCCATGCCCGGTACCAGCGATGATTTCGGCCATCGTCGTGCCATGGCCGATCAAGTCCTCCGTGGCCCCGTAGGAAACGGATTTCGGCACTTCGTCGCCCAGCACCTGGCCCTGGAGGGACGAGGTCGAGGGATTGACACCCGAATCGACGACGGCGACTTTGACCCCTTTGCCCGTGCTCGCCTTCCACATCTCGTCGGCCTTCATGGCCGACAGGTACCACTGCTGGGACTGGACGTCGGCGGCAGCTGCGCTCGGGGCCAGGCCCGCCGGCAGAGCCATCAGTGCGCCGAGTGCTGCGCACGCGGCGGTCACTCGTCTCATGCTCGCTGACAACATGCCTCTCGTACGTCCTCGCTTCATCTCGTTAGTCGCGCTCCGGCGCCTGCTGCCGGTTCGACTTCTTCTTGTCACGGTCCCGCATGGAGCCTCGGACCGCCGGACGGCCCGGGACGGGTTCATCGGACGCACGAGCGCCATTCCTCGCTGTCGGCGCCTTGCTGTTGGACGCTCCGACCACACCGCCGGTGGACGCAGGCCTGCGCGAAGCGTGCGCCTCGCCGCCCTCCTGCTCGGATGCCCTGATCACCCCGCGCTGTCCGGGGCGCTCGACGGCACGTGGGTCACGCGAGCCAGACTCGCCACCAATGACGGTGCCGCGGGGCACCCTGGAGCCGCTCGTGCCCTGTGCGGGCGACGTGGCCGGCCGACCCCCGATGACACCGCTGGTACGCGCCGCCCCGGTCGGTCCCGTTCGACCGACGGGTTCGGCAGGCGTGCCCACAGGCCTGGGCGTTCCGCCGACGACGCTGCGACCGACCGGGCCCCGGCCTGCCGGAGCCTTGCCCATCGGGGCCTGCCCCATGGGCGTCCTGCCCACTGGGGACGCAGGTCCACGTGTCCCGGCCTGCCCCGGTACGAAAGGCTGCCGCACACCCCCTATGGGCCCACGTCGTGCGCCGGTTCCGAGTTCGCGTTCTTCGGCGGCGGGAACGGACATCCGGGGCGGGCTCACCGGGCCCCGGCCCCCACCCGCTCCGCCACGCCCGACGGGCATCCCCATGTTCGGTACCACCGGGCCGGCGGGGAAGGGAGGAACCGGCCCCCCGCCACCTCCACCGGGAGCAGGCGCGGTCGGCGGCGCGACCGGGACCGTCGGCTTCGCGACGTCCGGGGGGAGCGTGTTCACGCTGTCGACGTTGGTACCCACGTGGGGCGGGGGATCCACACGCACATGCTGGTTCGGCGGCGTCACTACATGGTGCAGTTTCGGATCGGTGCCAACGGCCGCACCGTCCCCGGGAACCGTCGGGGCGACAACGTGGTCCCGCACGGTTCCGGCCACGGGCGTGTGTGACAGCGATGAGTGAACCCCGCTGCCCCCGGTGCTCTCTCCGGCCTTGCCCTTGGCGCCGATGGCCGCCTCCGGCACCCCCATGTCCGGCATCTTCCCGAACGTGGGCCCGTCCTGGGCCCGCAGGTTCTCCTCCGAGACCGCGTAGTAGGACGCCAGCTTGTTCATCAGGTTGACGGCCTCTTGGCGGTTGTTCTCGACATGCCGGGCCAGCAGGCCGTCCGGGTCCGCCTTGACCTGCTCCGCCAACGAGAGGTTCTTGGGCCGGGTGTCGCGGGGCGGCATGGAACGCTGGACGGAGTCGAGGCCGATGCCGGCCGCGGAGACCTGGGTGGCCACGGTGTCCGCGAAGAAGCCGAGTTCGTACGAGTGGTTGACGAGATCGCTGGCCCAGTTGTGGAACGCGGTGGCCGCCTCGCCGTGCCAGTCGATCCGGCCGATGTTCTCCAACAGCTCATCGGCGGCACTCCAGATGGCGTCTCGTGCGTCCCAGAAGCCGTTGGCGGCGTTCTCCAGGTCCTTCGGACGCGCGGAAGCCACCATGTCGATCATGTCGTTCAGCTCGTGGTTCTCGAAGTCGCTGACACCGCAGCCGCCGCCCTGCGTCTTGAGGCTCGGTGCGGCGCACTGGCCACTCGTCAGGTTCGAGTTCGCCTGCTTGACCTGCTGCTCTGCCGCCCACCGGTCAAACTGGTGCACATCCGGTCGAGTGTGATGGTCACCCATTAGAAGCCCCCGCTAACCTGCTTGTCGTTGGTGCGCTTCTGACCCTCGGGCGCATCAGTGTGCTGCTCGTTGATCTCCATGCGGATCTCATGGAAGCGGCGCCGCTGATCGTCGTCCAGGTTGGCGAAACCGATGTCCGCACCGTGCACGGCGATCTGCATCGCCTCGATCTGCAACGACAGCCTCTGGGAGAGCGTCGTGAGGCGGTCGTGGACGCGCGTGTACTGGCTGTGCAGGCCCGTGGCCTCGGGGAACACGCCCTTTGAATAGAACGAATCGGCGGCGAGCGTGTGCATCGCCAGCTTCTTCGCCGAGCCGGGCGAATCCTCGAATGTCTTCAGCAGCGCGTCCACCCGTGTCTTGAAGGTCTTCAGTGCCTCCAGACCAACCTTCAGTCCGCCCGCGCCGTCGTCAGGCCGCACGTTGCGCCACCCCCGTTTCCATCCCCTGCTTGAGGCGGCAGCACTCCTCAAGCTTTCGTTTCTGCGATGCAATCACTCTAGTCAAGGCGACTGACAGTCCCAACTCACTTGTGTGACAAGACTGCTGCAGTCAGCGACCTTCACGTGTCGTTCACGACCCGGACGTGCCGGTTCCCCTGGTCACCGACCTTCTGCGCGCGTCGCGGACCGCCACCGCCATCCCCGCCAGGGCGGCCACCAGCACGGCCGCGCCCACGGCGACGTAGGTCGCGAGGCGGGCGTTGCGTTCGTCCGCCGTCTCGCCGAGCACCAGGCGGGCCGGGGTCGGGGCCTTGGCCCGGGTGAGGCCCTCCCGGGCGGTGGGCTTCTCGATGGGGTGGTCGTCGTCCGTCAGGGCGCGGACGGGATCGACCACGCCCCAGCCGACCAGGTGGTCGTGGCCGGCGACCGAGCGCTCCGCGGTCTGTTCGATCTGGGCGATGACCTCGCGGGCCGTCCAGTCGGGGTGCTTGGCCTTGATGAGCGCGGCGACCCCGGCGACGTACGGGGCGGAGAAGCTCGTACCGCTGTCGGAGCAGTGGCCGCCCTTGGGCACCGTGGAGATCATGTCGACGCCGGGGGCGGCCACGCCCACGAAGTCGCCGGACTGGGAGAAGGCCGCGCGCTCGTTGTTGCGGTCCGAGGCGGCGACCGCGAGGACGCCGGGGTAGGACGCGGGGTAGGTGCGCTTGTCGTTGCCGTCGAGGCCGTCGTTGCCCGCGGAGGCGACCACCACGATCTGGTGCTGAAGGGCGTCGTCCACCGCCCGTCTCAGGCCGTCGGCCGGCTGCACGGCGTTGGCGGTGTCCTGGGAGATGTTGATGACCTGGGCCTTCTCGCGGATCGCGTGCTCGATCGCCGCGGCGAGGGTCTCCGCGGTGCCGTCGCCGTCCGCGTCGTTCTGCTTGATCGGGATGATGGTCGCCTCGGGTGCGAGGCCGACGAATCCCGTTCCCGGCAGGGGGCGGGCGGCGATGATGCCCGCCACCCGGGTGCCGTGCCCGACGGTGTCGGTCGTGCCGTCCGCCTTGCCGCGGTCGATCTTCTCTCCCTTGCCGTTCTTGTCCGGCAGCAGGTTCGCCCCGCTCGACGCGTCCACGGCGTGGGTCAGCTGGGGGTTCTTGGTGTCCACCCCGGTGTCGATGACCGCGACCCGCACGTTCTTGCCCTTGGACTGGCTCCACAACTCGTCCAGCAGCACGCGTTGCAGGGCCCACGGGCGCCCGGGATACAGCTTGTTGGGGAAGTTGCACTGGTCGCTGAAGGAGTCCGCGGCGGCGGGCGGCGCCAGGGCGACTGTGGCGGTGCACAGCGTGGCGGCCGCGATCGCGGCGGTGCGGAGCAGACGCGAGGACGACGGCGCGTAGGACACGTGACTCCCCCTACGAACCCTGCGGCTGGCTCGCCGCGGTGGTCGACAGGCGAGGCCCCGTCGGCAGGAACAGGGACCAGGCGGCGGGGATGGGGGCGGGGTCCAGGCCGGCGTACCCGAGCCGGGTCTGGGCCAGTTGGGCCTCCTGCCGCATCTCCTTGCGCTGCTTGTCCGTCATGCCGTACTCGGTGCCGGTGGAGTCGCTGTCGGCGTTGGACTGCATGGCGTAGCGCAGGCCGGTGTCCGTGACCAGGAAGACCCCGCCGGCCTTGGTGTCCGTGCCCTGGAACTGACGGTAGAGCTGGCCGGATCCGGGGGTCACATAGGCGCTCGACGACCCGGTGGGCAGCGTGGCGGGGAAGTCGGTGCCCGCCCAGGTGCTCAGGGTGGTGGTGCCGTGGCCGGGGTCGACGTGGTCGAGGACGTTGCAGACGGTGTCGCGGCTGCCGCTCCCGGAGCCCGCGTCGTTGACGACCTTCGGGGCGAGGGTCGGCCACTTGCGGTCGGCCGCGAAGGGGGTCGCGCCGGGCACGAACGCGCCCGCGCTGACGTCGAGGGCCTTGCCCGCCTGGCCGAGGTGGACGAGGTCCTTGCTGTTGAGGAGCAGCTTCGCGGTGAAGTCGGAGACGGGCAGGACCTTGCCCTGTTCGACGATGTAGTACTGCTGGCGGTCGCCGTCGGGGGCCCGCAGCACCATGCCGACCCGGTTGGCGGTGGCCGGCAGGCTGCCCTGGACACCGGCGGGCGCGGTCGCGGTTCCCTCGATCCGGGGGAACTCGATCGGGTCGCCCTTGTGCAGGGTGTCGAGCCAGTCGCCGGAGACGCGCTGGGGCTGCCGGTTGGCGCCGACCAGCGTGCGCAGCAGCAGTTCGTCGTTCTTCACCTGGTACGCGGTGCCGTGTGCGTCCACGATGTAGCGCTGCCCGTCCGGGGCGGCGACGTACATGATGTCCCCGCCGCCGAGCTTCTCGCTGGGGCTCTCGGTCTTCTTCAGGTCGCGGGCGGCGAGGACGAACGCGGCCTTCTGGATGGCCCCGCCGCCCGCGCTCGGGCGCTCGCAGACGGCCCAGCGCTTCTTGGCTCCGGCCTCCTGGCTGGAGGGCAGGCGGTCGGGGGCGTAGGGGATGCCGATGGTGACGCCGTGCGGGATCTTGCCGTTGTCGAGGATCGACTCGTCGACGGTGACCACGTCGCCCTTGCCGTCGGCGAGGAGCAGTTTCGCCGAGGCCATGTTGAGCACCGGGTGCAGCTCGGTCTTGCCGTCCGTCTTGAGGACGACGTACCGGGTGGTGGACTTGCTGGCGATGATCACCTTCTCGCCGGGGGTGTCCCAGCCCTGCGGCGCGGTCGGCCGGAACATGCCCCAGGCGCCGAAGACGGCCAGGACGACCACGCCGGCGATGGTGCCGGGCAGGATCGCGCGCAGGGGCTTGGGGGCTCCTTCTTCCGAGCCGTCGGAGGAGGGCTGGACGAACGCCGCGAGCATGCGCCGCTTCGCAAAGGTGTAGGCGTTGAGTTGATCCCGCCGAGATGCCATCTGCCCCTGATTCTCCCCGTGTGCCGTCCGGATGCCGGTCGGAGACGACCGTCTCCGGCACCGCGTTGTCGGACCGAGCCCCTACTATGCCTGGTGTCTGATCGGTTCCGTGGAGCAGGTAGGGTACCGGGGCTCTCAAGGCCTCTGCCCAGGGGCGGAATTGCTGGGAGTTGTGAGGAAAATGGGGGGATGAGTTGAGGGCTTCCGGGACGCGGTCTCGTACGCGCGGGCACGGGCGGGCGGCCGCCCCTTCGGCGGCCGGTCCGGAACCGGCCGGGTCGCGGCCGGCGCCGCCCCGGGAACAGCGGCCCCCGAACACTGCACGTCCGGCCGTCCGTCCGGCGCTGTCCGGCTCGTTCCGCATGCAACGGCTCGTGCTGCCGGAACTCGCACTGGCCGTGCTCGTCGTCGGCTGGGTCGTCGGCCCGGTCGCCCTGGTGCCCGCCGCGGTCCTCGCCGTGCTGCTGGTGGCGCTCGCGTTCGTGCGGCGCCGCGGCCGGTCGCTGCCCGAATGGCTGACCACCGCGCGGGAGTTGAAGGCGCGGCAGCGTCGGGCCGCGACCACCCCGATACCGCCGGGCACCGAACCCTCGCTGGTGCCCGCCCTCGAGTGCGAGCCGAGCCTGCGCACCTACTCCTACGCCCCCCGCGACCGCCGCCCCGTCGGCATCGTCGGGGACGGCACGTTCGTCACCGCCGTGTTGCAGGTGGAGGCGGACGCGACGGCGCTGCGGGCGGAGCGCAGCCGGCAGCCGCTGCCGCTGGGGCTGGTGCGGGACGCGCTGGAGGTGGACGGGATACGGCTGGAGTCGGCGCAGACGGTGCTGCACACGCAGCCGGCGCCTGCGCTGCATCTGCCGCAGCAGTCCGTGGCCGTCGCCAACTACCTCCCCTTGCAGGAGCAGACCGGCGCCCCGGCCGTGCGCATCACCTGGATCGCGCTGAAGCTGGACCCGGAGGCCTGCGCGGAGGCCGTGGCCGCGCGTGGCGGCGGGCTGCTCGGGGCGCAGAAGTGCGTCGTACGGGTCGCGGACCATCTGGCGAGCCGGCTGACCGGGGCGGGCTTCCGGGCGCGGGTGCTCGACGAGGAGGAGCTGGTCGCCGCGCTCGCCACGTCCGCGTGCGCCAACCCGCTGGTCACGGCGGAAGCGGGGCGCAGCGAGGCGCGGGAGCGGCGTACCGAGGAGTCCGGGCGCAGCTGGCGCTGCGACAACCGGCGGCACACCACCTACTGGGTGCGGCGCTGGCCCCAACTGGGCGGCGGCCGGGGCGAGTCGCTGCCGCAGTTCGTCGCCCAGGTCACGGCGATACCGGCGCTCGCCACCACCTTCAGCCTCACCCTCGCGCGCGGCGACCGGCAGGAGGTGTCGCTGTGCGGGCACCTGCGGGTGACCGGCCGCAGTGACGACGAACTCGTCGCGGCGCGGCGCGCGTTGGAGGCGGCGGCCCGTGGGGCCGGGGCCGGTCTGGCCCGCCTCGACCGTGAGCAGCTGCCCGGCATGCTGGCCACACTGCCCCTCGGAGGTGCGCGGTGACGATGACGAATCAGTCGGCCTCGCCGGAGAACCGGCAGACGGCGGGGGGCGAACCCGCGGGGCGGGGGCTGGGCGAGCGGCTGCGGCACGGCCTCGGACTGCTCGGGCCCCGGCACGGCCGGCACGCGTTGTCCGCCGAACTGCTGGACACCCTCGCCCTGCCCATCGGTGACGACGGCGTGGTGGCCGGGGTGGACGCCGAGGGCCAGCCGGCCGTACTGGGCATCAACCGGCCCACGCCGTACGACGTGGTGCTGATCGGCGGTCTGTGGACGGCGCAGGTGCTGGCGCTGCGGTCGGCGGCCACCGGCGCGCGGGTGGCCGTGGAGACCGGCCGGCCGCAGGCCTGGATGCAGATGGTGCACGCCATGGGCGGCGGGCAGAACGGCCTGTCCGTGTACGACGTCGGGCGGGTACCCCCGCAGGGCGCCTCGGCCGGTACGCCGGTCCTGGTGGTGCGGGACTGCGGCATGCGGCCCCCGCGCGGCCGGGTGGTGTCCGGTCCGTGGCAGTCGGTGCTGACCCTGCTGCCGTATCTCAGTCCGGTCGCGCCCCGGTTGCTGCGGCAGGCGCGGCTCGCCGGCATCCAGCGGGTCTCCCCGGACGAGGCCGCCGAACTCGGGCGCACCATGGGCCTGACACGCACCGAGGTGGAGACGCTGCCCACGCTGCCGGACGGCGTCACCCTGTGGTGTACCGACCGCGATCGGCAGTATGTGCTGACCCAGCCCACCGACGCCGAGACCGGTTTGCTCGGCACGCCCCGGCGCATGGACTGAACTGCCCTTGTCCGTCCTGTTTGTTCGTCTTCCCTCTCTCTTCCGTTCGCCGTTCCTCTTCCGTTTGCTCCCGGTTTCGTGCGACAACTCGGTTGGCGGGCGCGGTGCTTCGCCGTGCCGTCTCGGCCGGTGTGCGCGAGCCGACTGGTGGGCGGGCCTGCCGAGGGGCGGCTCGTGGTGATTAGGCTGGGAGCGGGCGTGATGGCAGGACCCGTGGAGCGGACTGCCCCTGACGACTACGGACGACTCGAACGACACGACATGGTCGCCCCGGCACGGCATGAGGGTGCTCGACCACACCAGGAGGAACTGTGAGCAGCGATCGGGACGGGATGCGCGGGGGCTGGGCCACACCCGGCGATGACCAGCCCGACGCGGAGGCCGTCGAGACCACCGGTGAGTTCACCATCGACTACGCTCCCCCCGCCTGGTACACGCAGAACGCGTCCGGCCCCGCGGGTTCCGGCGGTGGCGGTTCGATCGGGGGCCCGGGCGGCGTGGGCGGCGCCGGGGGCTTCGCCGAGCAGGATGCGGCCGGGGCCGGTGGCCCGGGGAGCGGCGCGGCCGCGCCGTTCTCCTCGTCGCCGGGTACGACGGCGCCGGGTGCCGGGGCGACTCCGCCGCCGCCCGGCACTCCGCCGGTCGGTACGCCCGCGCAGGGGACGCCGTTCGCTCCGCCGGCCGAGGGTTCCGTTCCGATGCCGAGGCTGCCCGACGGGTTCGAGTTGCAGCAGCCGCAGCAGCCGTCCCAGCCGCCGCAGGCCGGGCCCGAGGCCCCGGCCGTCGAGCCCGAGACCGACAACGGGGATCTGGAGAGCGGGGCCACCATGCGGTTCTCCGCGGTCGCCCTGAAGCGGGAGATGGCCGAGCTCGCCGAGCAGGCCGCCGCCATGCAGAAGGCCGCCGCGGAGTCCGAGGCCCGGTCGGGTGCCGGTTCCCGGTCCGGCTCCCCGTCCGATGCGGGTTCCTCGTCCGATTCCGGTTCCGGTTCCGGCCTCGGGTCCGGTTCCGGTTCGCAGTCCGGTGGTGGGTCCGAGTCCGAGCCCAGCGCGGAAGGGGCCGTGGACGCGGTCGTCGCGGAGGACGCCGCCGAGGAGGAGGACGCCCCGGGCGAGGGCGCGGAGACGGACGGCGACGGCGCCGCGGGGACCGAGGTCTCCGACGCCGCGGACAGCGCGCCGGAGGGTGCGGGCGACGACGGTTCCGGCCAGGAGGAGGTCTCCGCGGAAGCCGGGGCCGGCGAGGAGGCGACGCCGCAGGACGCCGTGCCGGCGAACGGCAGCGCCCCCCAGGACGCCGTACCCGCGAACGGCACCGCACCTCAGGGCGCCGCCTCCCAGCCCGCTCCCCCCGTCCCGGCCCCGGCTCCGGCGCCGGGCCCGCAGGACTTCCCGTCCGCGTGGACGCCGCCGCCCGCGCCGCGGAGCGGTGTGCCCCCGCTGCCGCCGTCGTACCAGCCCGCCGCCCCGGCGCCCGCGGCCCAGTGGCCCGCGCAGCAGCCGATGCCGCCGCAGGCCGGACCGCAGCCCATGCCCCAGCCGCCCGCCCCGCAGCAGGCCGGGCCCCAGCAGCCCGCCCCGGTGCAGGGCCAGCAGCCGCCGTTCCAGCCGCAGGTGCCGCAGCCCGCGCCCGCCGCCTGGAACCAGCCGGGACAGCCTGGTCAGCCGGGACAGCCGGGGCAGCCGGGTGTGCCCCCTCAGCCGTACCAGCCCGGCATGCCCACTCCCCCGGCCCCCGCCCAGCCGGGCCCGCAGAGCGGCCCGCAGGCCGGTCCCGCCGGTGCCTACGGCTTCCCGCAGCCCCCGGCCCCCCAGGCGGGGCCCCAGCCCCCGGCGCCCAACGCCCCTTCCCCGGCCGCCGGTTACGGCTTCCCGCAGCCCAACGGCCCGGGCGGACCGGCGCAGCAGGGCGGTTACGGCTTCCCCCCGTCGGACGCCCCGGCCGCCGGGCCCGGTGGTTACGGCTTCCCGCAGCCTCCGGAGCAGCAGCCGCAGCCCCAGCCGCCCGTCGACCCCCGCGCCGGGGCCGCCTGGCCGCAGCCGATCCAGCACGACCAGCGGCAGCCCACCAACCCCGGTGCCGCGCCGCTGGGTTACACGGCCGCCGTGGAGCTGTCCTCGGACCGGCTGCTGAACAACCGGCGGCAGAAGGCGAAGAGCGGCCGGCCCGCGGCGGGCGGTTCCCGGTTCAAGCTGGGCGGCAAGAAGGAGGAGGCCGAGCGGCAGCGGAAGCTGGAGCTGATCCGCACGCCGGTGCTGTCCTGCTACCGGATCGCGGTCATCAGCCTCAAGGGCGGGGTGGGCAAGACCACCACGACCACCGCGCTCGGCTCCACCCTGGCCACCGAGCGGCAGGACAAGATCCTCGCCATCGACGCCAACCCGGACGCCGGCACGCTCGGCCGCCGGGTGCGCCGGGAGACCGGGGCCACCATCCGTGACCTGGTCCAGGCGATCCCGTATCTCAACTCGTACATGGACATCCGCCGGTTCACCTCGCAGGCGCCCTCCGGTCTGGAGATCATCGCCAACGACGTGGACCCGGCCGTGTCGACCACGTTCAACGACGAGGACTACCGGCGCGCGATCGACGTGCTCGGCCGCCAGTACCCGATCATCCTGACCGACTCGGGCACCGGTCTGCTGTACAGCGCCATGCGCGGGGTGCTCGACCTCGCCGACCAGCTCATCATCATCTCGACGCCGTCCGTGGACGGTGCGTCCAGCGCCAGTACGACGCTGGACTGGCTGGCCGCGCACGGGTACTCGGACCTGGTGTCCCGCTCCCTGACCGTGATCTCCGGGGTGCGCGAGACCGGCAAGATGATCAAGGTCGAGGACATCGTGGCGCACTTCGAGACCCGTACCCGCGGGGTCGTGGTCGTGCCCTTCGACGAGCATCTGGCCGCCGGTGCCGAGGTGGACCTCGACATGATGCGGCCGCGCACCCGCGAGGCGTACTTCAACCTCGCCGCGATGATCGCCGAGGACTTCGTGCGGCACCAGCAGGCGCACGGGCTGTGGACCAGCGACGGCAACCCGCCGCCGGTGGCAGCGCCGCCGATGCCCGGCCAGCAGATGCCGGGGCAGCCGGTGCCCGGCCAGCCCGCGCCCGGTCAGCCCTACCCGCAGGTCCCCGGCCAGCCGTATCCCGGTCAGCCGGGCCAGCCCGGCCAGCCCTATCCGCCGCAGGGCCAGCAGCCCTACCCGCCGCAGCAGGTGCCCTACCCGCCGCAGCAGGGCCAACCGCCGTACCCGGCCCAGCCGTACCCCCAGGGACAGCCGCCGCAGCAGTAGCGCCGCTCACGGCATGCGGAAGGGCGGCCGGTGCTCCTCGCACCGGCCGCCCTTCGCCGTCTTCACGGCATGATCCGGACGAGAGGTCCTAGCCCTCCGCCGCGACGATCTCCCGGCACCGCGACACATCCGCCGTCATCTGCTCCAGCAGCGCCTCGAGCGACTCGAACTTCGCCTGGCCGCGGACGTAGGCGAGGAAGTCGACGGCGACGTGCAGGCCGTACAGATCGAGGCCGACGCGGTCGATGGCGTACGCCTCCACCGTGCGCTCGGTGCCGTCGAACTGCGGGTTGGTGCCCACCGAGATCGCGGCCGGCATGACCTCGCCCTGGGCGTGCAGATAGCCGGCGTACACGCCGTCGGCGGGGACGGCGGTGTGCGGCAGCGTCTCCACGTTGGCCGTGGGGAAGCCCAGCTCACGGCCGCGCTGGGCGCCGCGCACGACGACGCCCTCCACCCGGTGCGGGCGGCCCAGGATCTCCCGGGCGCCCTCGACGTCGCCCTCGGCGACCAGGCGCCGGGTGAGGGTGGAGGAGAACGGCTGCCCGCCGCCCGCCGTGCCGGACACGTACAGGTCGACGACCTCGACCTCGAAGTCGTAGACCTTGCCCTGCTCGGCGAGGAACTCGACGTTGCCCGCCGCCTTGTGGCCGAAGCGGAAGTTCGGGCCCTCCACGACCGCCTTGGCGTGCAGCTTGTCCACCAGGACCTTCACCACGAAGTCGGCGGGCGACAGCTTGGAGAACTCGGTGGTGAAGGGGAGGATCAGCACCGCGTCGACGCCCAGCCCGGCCATCAGCTCGCAGCGGCGGTGGTGCGCGGCGAGCAGCGGCGGGTGGCTGCCGGGGCGCACGACCTCGCTGGGGTGCGGGTCGAAGGTGACGACGACGGCCGGGACGCCCAGCTCCCGGGCGCGGTCGACGGCGTGCTTGATGATCAGCTGGTGGCCGCGGTGGACACCGTCGTAGGAACCGATGGTGACGACGCTGCGCCCCCAGTCCTCGGGGATGTCCTCCAAGCCACGCCAGCGCTGCACTGTGACCGCTCCTCGACCCGTGTCCGTGTCCACCTTGACTCTTGTGCAGGTCTAAGGGTGCCATGCCGGGTGCCCGCGGCCCGCATCGGTAGGGGCGCTGTGACCTGGCGCACGTCGCCCGCGGCGGTGTGAGAGCGGTCTCAGGCCGGTACGCGGGTTCCCGCCAGGTTCTCCAGGGTGCGGCGGGTGCTGGGGCCGACGACGGCGGCCCAGTCGTCCGGGGCGTCGGCGAGCCAGCGGGTCATCCGGGCGGCGAAGCCGGGGACGTGCCGGGCCAGGTCGACCAGGGCGCGGTCGAAGCGGGTGGCGCCCTCCGGGGTGCGGCCGAGGAGCAGCCCGGTGCGGTGGACCAGGCCGCGCTCCGCGGAGCCTTCGCCCCCCGCCGCCGCGTGCAGGACGGCGTCCAGCACGGACGGTTCCCGCTCGCGGTCGAGCAGGAACTCCAGAAGTTCGCGGCGCGGTGAGCCGGGGGCGGCGAGGACGGTGGCGAGGGCGGCCCGCAGTGGCTCGGGGCCGTCCTTGAGCAGGCCGGTGACCAGGGGGAACAGCGCCGGGTGGGTGGGGACCCGGGCCAGCCTGCGGTCGACGGCGGCGGCGACGCGGCCGGCGGTCTCCGGGTGCGGCCGCACCGCCTCGCGCAGCAGGCCGGCGGCGCGGCGGGCGAGGGCCGGGGTGGTGGCGTCGGTGAGCAGGCGCCACAGACACCGGGCCGCCTCCCGGTGCGGGCCGCGCAGCCGGGTCCGGAAGGCCTCCAGGACCGGTTCCGGATGCGTGGTCAGGGCGGGCAGCAGGGCGGTCGGCGGGATGAGCGGGTCGCCGTCGGCGAAGTGGCGCAGCGTCTCGGTCAGATGCCGTTCGCGGGAGCCAGGGTCGCCGGCCAGGAGGGCGTGGGCGGCGCCGTGCAGGGCGGGGTCGGCGGGGCGGGCGAGCAGGGCGCGGGCGGTGCGGCAGAGCAGTTCCCGGTCGGCGGCCGTGCGCGCGTGCGGGGCGGCGCGCAGCCCGAGGGTCGCCGCGGCCGTGTGCCGGGCGGGTGCCTCCTCGCGCGCCCAGCGGTCCACGGCCCGGCAGAGCGCGGACGGCTCCTCCTCGGCGAGCACGGCGAGCAGTTCCTCGGCGCGCGGGTGGCCGCCGGCCGCCAGCACCTCGGTCAGCTCGTCCAGCGCGCCGTGCCGATGGGTGTGCAGCAGGGCCTGCGCGGCGGTCGCCACGGTGGCGTGCGGGGTCGCGGGCAGCGGCCGCTCGTCCGTGAACCAGCGGACCAGCCGCGGCTGTACGGCGCGGGGGTCGGCGGCGAGCAGCCGGGCCACGGCGTCGAGGTAGCGCTCGCCGGGCGCGGGCGGCGCCTGGTCGGCGAGGACGAGCCGGCGCAGCAGGTCCAGGCGCCCGGCGCAGGACAGCGGCAGGGCGGTCCAGAAGTCCGGGCCGAACTCCCCCGGCACCGGCCGCCGTTCGGCTCGCCAGGCCACCAGCCGCTCGGCGAGCAGCCGCAGCACCTCGGTGTACGGCGCCGCGTCCGGCACCTGGAGCAGGGTCCCGGCGAGCAGCCGGGCGGCCCACCAGGAGTCGGTGTCCAGGTCCAGGGCGTCCACCAACTCTCGTAGCTTGAAGGAGAGTTGGCGTTCTCCTTGGCGGCGGCCCAGATGCAGCAGGGCCTGTACCACGGGTCCGATGCGGTGGCGCGGCACGGGTGGCGCGTCCCGCGGGTCGGTCCGCGGGTCGCGGGCGCGGTGCACCAGGGCGTGCACGGCCTGGTCCAGGTCGAGGTGCATGCCCTGGAGCCAGTCGGCCAGTTCCTCGTGCGCGAAGCGGTGGCCGCGGCCGGCCGGCACCAGCAGGCCCTCGGCGAGCACGGCGGAGGCCCAGCCGGTGCCGCCGCCGAGCCGGGCGGGCGCCGGTCCCCAGGGGAACACCGCCTCGAAGGTCTCCCGGTCCAGCTCGCCCGGCCCGAGGCTTCGCCGGGCGGCCTCGTGCACCTGCCCGGCGACCCGTGCGGCCAGCCGTCGTACGGCGGTGCCGCGCAGCCCCCGCTCGGCGGCGAGCCGCACCGCGACGCGCAGGCACACCAGGTCGAGGTGGGCCTCGAACACCTGGTGCCGGTCGACGGGTCCGGCGGGCGGCGCCGCCGGGAGGGCTGCCCACACCTCGGACAGCAGGCGCAGGGTGAGCGGATGCCGGGCGTCCCGCCGGGCGGGCAGACCCTCGGGAATCCCATAGCGGGCGCGCGCCCGGCGGGCCTCCCCGGCGCCGAGGTCGCCCACGCGCACGCACGGCAGCGACCGGAGGGCGGCCTGCTCCCAGTACTCCTCGCGGCAGGCCACCACCAGCCGGGCGCCGACGGCCCGCAGCCACGCGGTCGTGCCGTCGGTCCACTCGCGGAGCCGGTGGGCGGGCGTGCGGGGCATCTCCTCGGGGCCGTCGAGCAGGAGCAGCAGCGGACGGCCCGCGCGGGCGGCGAGCCGGGCCACGTGCTCGGGGGTGACGTCCGGGAGGTCGAGCCGACGCGCGGCGGCGATGATGCGGGCGGCGCGCTCCAGGGCGCGGCGGGCGGCGTCGGCCACCGAGCCGTCGGTCTCCGCCAGGTCGGCGCCGCGCAGCCAGAGGGTGGGGGCGGGCCGCTCGCCCCGGCCGCGGCGGGCGGCGAACGCCGCGAGTTCCGTCGTGCGGCCGCTGCCCGGGGCGCCGACCAGCCCGAGCACGGGTTGCTCGCCGTCGGCGAAGTCGCTCAGCCGCCGGGCCACGTCGGCGCGTTCGACGGGCTCCACGGGGGGTTCGGGCGGTCCGTCCTGGCCCACCGAGGTGGCGGTCAGTTCCAGGACGCCGGCCAGGTTGAGGTCGGCGCCGTAGGCGGGCACGGTGGCCGCGTTGCGGGCGAGCAGCTCGGCGAGGGGGCCGTCGGCGGGGTGCGGCGGCACCGCGAAGCCGGCGTCGCGGTGCGGGGCGTGCAACGCGGTGCCGACCACGCCGAGGACGGCGCCGGTACGGGCGTCCAGCACCGGTCCCCCGGCCGCCCCGCCGCCGCTCCGCAGCGCGTCCCGGCCCGCCGTGCCGATGGCCAGTTCCAGCGCGGTCACGAGATGGCCGCCGTACGACACCTCGGCGGCGGCCAGCACCCGGGCCTCCCGCCAGCAGCCGGCCGCGAGCCGCACGTACGTCCCGGCCTCGGCCTCCTCCCGTGCGGCCAGTGGCAGCGGGGGCGCGCCCAGGCCCTCGGTGCGCACCAGGGCGAGATCGCGCTCGGGGAGTTCGGTCACGGCGTCGGCGCCGACCACCTGGGTGCGGTCCCCGGCGCGCAGCACCAGCCGGTCGAGGCCGGCCACGGCTTCGTGGCTGGTGAGCAGGGTGCCGTGGTGATCGGCGAGGAAACCGAGGCCGCGGGGGCGGCCGGCGGGGTCGTGGATGCGGACCAGGGGGTCGGCTCCGGTGGCGGGAACGGCCGGGAGGGGGGTGTGCGACCGGACGACGGCCCGCGGCACCGTCCGCAGACCCCAGCCGGGGTCCACCCCGCCGGTCGCGCGGTACGCGGGCTCCCGCGAGCCGGGTGCCGGGTCCGTGCCGTCGGCCGTGTCCCCGCCCTGGCGGGCGAAGGCCCGCCCGGTGCGGGCCGCGTCCGGCACGTCCGTTGCGTGGGCGCGCCCGTCCCGGGCCGTCCGCTCCGCGTCCCGCGGTTCCGCCCCGCTCACCGTGCCACCCGTGCCGTGCAGCGTCTCGTCGTGGGCGCTGTCGGATCGCGGGATTCGTGTCGTCATGGTCGTGCCTCCCCGCCCGTGCCCCGTGCCCCGTGCCTGTGCCGACGGTAGGCACGCGATGATCGTCGAGGCGGGGCGGACGCGGAACGCGCCCCCTTCCGCTCCCCCGGTTCACTCCGAGCGCCCGGCCGCTCGGGTGAATACGCGGGGGCCGCTGGATATCCCTAGGGGTGGGGGGAGGGGGAACCGTGGGGCGGCGGCAGGGGGCAGGCACCCCGTGCCCGGCCGCCGCTCCACGGGCGAGGGCCTCGGCTCAGCCGAAGACGGCGAGGCTCTTGGCCTTGCCCTTGTGCAGCTCCACGAGCGCCAGGAAGCGGCCCTCGGGGTCGAACACGGCGACGGGACCGGCGTCCGCGTACTCGTCGGGCATGTCCAGGCGGACCCCGTTCAGCAGCAGCCGGGCGCGCCGGGTGTCCACCTCCCAGCGCGGGAAGGCGGCCGTGGCGGCCTCCGCGATCGGCATCACGGTCAGCTCCTGCTGGAGCTGGTCCAGCGTCTTGGCCGCGTCCAGCTTGTACGGCCCCACGCGGGTGCGGCGCAGCGCCGTCAGGTGGCCGCCGACGCCCAGACCGGCGCCCAGGTCGCGGGCGAGGGCGCGGATGTAGGTGCCGGAGGAGCAGACGACGGAGACGACCAGGTCCAGCACGGCGGTGCCGTCCTCGGCGACCGCGTCCCGGACGTCGTACACCGTGAAGGAGGAGACGGTCACGGGCCGGGCCGGGATCTCGAACTCCTCGCCCTCCCGGGCCCGCTTGTAGGACCGGACGCCGTCGATCTTGATGGCGCTGACCTTGGACGGCACCTGCATGATGTCGCCGGTCAGCTTGGCGATGCCGGCGTCGATGGCCGCCCGGGTCACCTTGGAGGCGTCGGTGGACGAGGTGATCTCGCCCTCGGCGTCGTCGGTGAGGGTGTTCTGGCCCAGGCGTACGGTGCCCAGGTACTCCTTCTCGGTCAGTGCGAGGTGCCCGAGGAGCTTGGTGGCCCGCTCGACGCCGAGGACCAGGACGCCGGTCGCCATGGGGTCGAGGGTGCCGGCGTGGCCGACCCGGCGGGTCCGGGCGATCCCACGCATCTTGGCGACCACGTCGTGCGAAGTGAAGCCCGACGGCTTGTCGACGATGACAAGGCCGTCGGGCGTGGTGTGCTTCTGGGTCATTCCGCGGCGTCGCCGTCCGTCTCGTCGTCCGCCGGCTTGCGGTAGGGGTCCGCGCCGCCCGCGTAGCTGGCGCCCGCGGAGTTCTCGCGCACCTTGGCGTCGGACTGCCGGGCCTTGTCGAGGAGGTCCTCGATGGTCCGGGCGGTGTCCGGCAGGGCGTCCGCGACGAAGGTCAGGGTCGGCGTGAACTTCACGCCGGCCGCACGGCCCACCTCGGAGCGCAGGATGCCCTTGGCGCTCTCCAGGCCGGCCGCGGCGGCCTTCCGCTCCTCGTCGTCCCCGTACACCGTGTAGAAGACGGTCGCCTCCCGGAGGTCACCCGTGACCCGGGTGTCCGTGATGGTGACGTGCGAGCCGAGCCGCGGGTCCTTGATCCCGCGCTGCAGCTTCTGGGCCACCACCTCTCGGATGAGGTCCGCCAGCCTTTTCGCCCGCGCGTTGTCGGCCACTGGTCCAGCTCCCGTTCTTTCCTGATCTTGGTTCTGTGGTTTCGTCAGTCGTCTTCGCCGTGGAAGCGGCGTCGTACGGACAGCAGCTCCACCTCGGGGCGGCCGGCGACCAGCCGTTCGCATCGGTCCAGTACGTCGGTGAGGTGGGCCGCGTCGCCCGAGACCACCGCGAGGCCGATGACCGCCCGGCGGTGGAGGTTCATGTGATCCACCTCCGCCGCGCTCACCGCGTACTTCCGCTGGAGCTCGGCCACGATCGGGCGGACGACGGAGCGCTTCTCCTTCAGCGAGTGGACGTCGCCGAGGAGGAGGTCGAAGGACAGAGTCCCCACGTACATGTGTGTTGCCGGTTCACCCGCCGGTACGGGATCGATGGCCCCTGGGCCGGGTGGCCGGGGACATCAAGAAACGGTACCGCGTACCCGCCGGTGGCTCGACAGGGTTTCGGCGCGGGCGGGCGCCGGGGCCGCCCCGGGCCCTGAAACGGCCCGCAACGGCGCGCTGGCCGACGGGACCGGAAGGTCCCGTCGGCCAGCGGCAACCGGTGGCTGTTACGCCCGCGGCTTCTCGCGCATCTCGTACGTCGCGATGACGTCGTCGACCTTGATGTCGTTGAAGTTGCCGAGGTTGATACCGCCCTCGAAGCCTTCGCGGATCTCGGTGACGTCGTCCTTGAAGCGACGCAGGCCCTCGATGGTGAGGTTCTCCGCGACCACCTTGCCGTCCCGGATGAGACGGGCCTTGGTGTTGCGGCGGACCTCGCCGGACCGGATGAGGACACCGGCGATGTTGCCCAGCTTGGACGACTTGAAGACCTCGCGGATCTCCGCCGTACCCAGCTCGACCTCTTCGTACTCCGGCTTGAGCATGCCCTTGAGGGCCGCCTCGATCTCCTCGATCGCCTGGTAGATGACCGAGTAGTACCGGACGTCCACGCCCTCGCGCTCGGCCATCTGCGCGGCACGGCCGGCCGCACGGACGTTGAAGCCGATGACGATGGCGTCGGAGCCCATGGCCAGGTCGATGTCGGACTCCGTGACCGCACCGACGCCGCGGTGCAGGACGCGGATGTCGACCTCTTCGCCGACGTCCAGCTGGAGCAGCGAGGACTCGAGGGCCTCGACCGAACCGGAAGCGTCACCCTTGATGATCAGGTTCAGCTGCTGGACCTCGCCGGCCTTGAGCACCTTGTCCAGGTCCTCGAGGGACACACGGCGCGTGCGCTTGGCGAAGGCCGCGTTGCGCTCGCGGGCGGCGCGCTTCTCCGCGATCTGACGGGCCGTACGGTCCTCGTCCACCACGATGAAGTTGTCGCCGGCACCCGGGACGTTGGTCAGGCCCAGGACCTGGACCGGCGTCGACGGGCCCGCCTCGGCCACGTTGTTGCCGCTGTCGTCCAGCATCGCGCGGACACGGCCGTACGCGTCGCCGACCACCATGGTGTCGCCGACCCGCAGCGTGCCTCGCTGCACCAGGACCGTGGCGACCGCACCGCGGCCGCGGTCCAGGCGGGACTCGATCGAGATGCCCTGCGCGTCCTGGTTCGGGTTGGCCCGCAGGTCGAGCGAGGCGTCGGCCGTGAGGATCACGGCCTCCAGCAGCGAGTCGATGTGCAGACCCTGCTTGGCGGAGATGTCGACGAACATCGTGTCGCCGCCGTACTCCTCGGCCACCAGGCCGTACTCGGTCAGCTGACCGCGCACCTTGGTCGGGTCCGCGCCCTCGACGTCGATCTTGTTGACCGCGACCACGATCGGCACGTCGGCCGCCTTGGCGTGGTTGAGCGCCTCGACCGTCTGCGGCATGACGCCGTCGTTGGCCGCGACGACCAGGATCGCGATGTCCGTCGACTTCGCACCGCGGGCACGCATGGCGGTGAACGCCTCGTGACCCGGGGTGTCGATGAAGGTGATCGCGCGGTCCTCGCCGTTGACCTCGGTCGCGACCTGGTAGGCACCGATGTGCTGGGTGATGCCGCCGGCCTCGCCCGCGATGACGTTCGTCTTGCGGATGGCGTCGAGCAGTCGGGTCTTACCGTGGTCGACGTGACCCATGACGGTCACGACCGGCGGACGGACGACCAGGTCCTCCTCGGTGCCCTCGTCCTCGCCGAACTCCAGGTCGAAGGACTCGAGCAGCTCGCGGTCCTCCTCCTCGGGGCTGACGATCTGGACGTTGTAGTTCATCTCGTCGGCCAGGAGCTGCAGCGTCTCGTCGGAGACGGACTGCGTGGCCGTGACCATCTCGCCGAGGTTCATCATGACCGCGACGAGGGACGCCGGGTTGGCGTTGATCTTCTCGGCGAAGTCGGTGAGCGACGCGCCGCGGGAGAGACGGATGGTCTCGCCGTTGCCGCGCGGCAGCATCACGCCGCCGACGCTCGGGGCCTGCATGGCCTCGTACTCCTGGCGACGCTGCCGCTTCGACTTGCGACCGCGACGCGCGGGACCGCCGGGACGGCCGAAGGCGCCCTGCGTGCCACCGCGGCCACCGGGACCGCCGGGACGGCCACCGAAGCCGGGACGACCGCCGCCACCGGGGCCGCCGCCGAAGCCGCCGCCACCGGGACGACCGGCGAAACCGCCGCCGCCACCCGGACGGGCACCGCCGCCGCCACCGGGACGACCGGCGAAGCCGGGACGGCCACCGCCGCCGCCACCACCGGGACGACCGGCACCGGCCGGACCACGGCCGCCGGGGCCGGGACGCGGGCCGGCAGCGGGACGCTGCGGCATCATGCCGGGGTTCGGACGCGGACCGCCGGGACGGGGACCGCCCTGCGGACGGGGCATCGAGCCCGGAGTCGGACGCGGACCGCCGGGAGCCTGCGGACGCGGACCGCCGCCCTGGGCGCCGGGCGCCTGCGGACGGGGGCCGGCACCGGGGGCGCCGCCGGGACGCGGACCACCCTGCGGACGGGGCGCCTGCGGGCGCGCCATGCCGGTGGAGCCGCCGGAGGTGAAGGGGTTGTTGCCCGGGCGCGGACCGGACGGACGGGCACCCGGACGCGGGGCCTGGCCACCGGGACGCGGCGCGCCCTGGCCGGAACGGCCCTGGCCCTGACCGGGACCGCTGGGGCGGGCACCGGGCTTGGGGGCACCGGGACGGGCGCCGGGACGCGGACCCTGCGCGGCCGGGGCCTGCGGGGTCTGGGCGGCCGGGGCCGGCGGAGCGGTGAACTCCGGGGCGGCCGGGGCCGGACGCGGCGCGGGCTTCGGACCCGGAACGGGACGCGGGCCCGGGGCCGGCGCGGGCGCCGACGGGGCAGCCGGCTGCTGCGCGGCGGGCGTCGCGGGCTTGGGGGCCGCGGGCGCCGGCTTCGGGGCAGCCGGACGGGCCGCCTGCGCCGGGGAGGGCGCGGCGGGCTTGGGGGAAGCCTTGCGCGGGGCGGGCTTGGCGGACTTGCCATTGCCACCCTGGAAGGCGTCGGTCAGCTTGCGTACAACCGGCGCTTCGATGGTCGAAGACGCCGAACGGACGAATTCACCGAGTTCCTGGAGCTTGGCCATGACGACCTTGCTCTCGACACCGAACTCCTTGGCGAGTTCGTAGACCCGGACCTTAGCCACTTCGCTCCTTTGAGGTCCGGGTGAAGCCGGACCGTCGCTAGTTCATGGGCGTACTCATCGCGTACTCATCGAGTGCTCATCGCAATCTCGACCTGCTTTCGACTCGCGAGGTACCAAACCGAACGGTTTTCCGTACGGCATGTCTTACGGCGTTGCCTGCTCGGCAACTGTTGCCTGCTCGACGTGTCGGCGCAACGCCTTTGTGTCGAGCGCTCCCGGGGCGCGCAGTGCCCGCGGCAACGCCCGGCGGCGTACCGCCTGGTCGAGACAGACCAGGGCGGGGTGCAGATACGCACCCCGGCCGGGCAGCGTACCGCGAGGATCGGGGACGCATGCGTCCTCGCTCCGCACGATCCGCAGGAGATCGTCCTTGGCCGCCCGCTCCCGGCACCCCACACAGGTGCGTTCAGGGCATGCTCCGGCGTGCGTCCGGCCAGACACGGCTAAGTCTACCTCCCCGCACCGACCTCACCCCTTCGGGGCAAAGATCGAACGGCTGTTGTCCGTAATCCAAGCCACACGCGGCCTGGATCTATTCCCCGGCGGCCGCTCCGGCCGCCGCCCGGTTCCGGAGTCCTACTCCGCCGCCTGCTCGGTGTCGGGCCGGATGTCGATGCGCCAGCCGGTGAGCCGGGCGGCGAGGCGGGCGTTCTGGCCCTCCTTGCCGATCGCCAGCGAGAGCTGGTAGTCCGGCACGGTCACCCGGGCGGAGCGGGCGGCCAGGTCGACGACCTCGACCTTGCTCACCCGAGCGGGTGACAGGGCGTTCGCCACCATCTCGGCCGGGTCGTCCGACCAGTCGACGATGTCGATCTTCTCGCCGTTCAGCTCGCCCATCACATTGCGCACCCGGCCGCCCATGGGGCCGATGCAGGCGCCCTTGGCGTTCAGGCCCGTGCGGGTGGAGCGGACGGCGATCTTGGTGCGGTGGCCGGCCTCGCGGGCGATGGCCGCGATCTCCACCGAGCCGTCGGCGATCTCCGGCACCTCCAGGGCGAAGAGCTTCTTCACCAGGTTGGGGTGGGTGCGGGACAGGGTCACGGACGGTCCGCGCACGCCCTTGGCGACCCGGACGACGTACGAGCGCAGCCGCTGGCCGTGCGGGTAGGTCTCGCCGGGCACCTGCTCCTGCACCGGCAGGATGGCCTCCAGCTTGCCGATGTCGACCAGCACGTTCTTCGGGTCGCGGCCCTGCTGGACCACGCCGGTGACGATGTCGCCCTCGCGCCCCGCGTACTCGCCGAGCGTCGCGTCGTCCTCCGCGTCGCGCAGCCGCTGGAGGATCACCTGCTTGGCGGTGGTGGCGGCGATCCGGCCGAAGCCCGAGGGGGTGTCGTCGAACTCGCGCGGCTCCTGCCCCTCTTCCAGGTCCTCGGGCTCCTCCTTCGCCCACACGGTCACATGCCCGGTCTCCCGGTTGAGCTCCACGCGCGCGTGTCGGCGGCTTCCCTCGGTGCGGTGGTAGGCGATGAGGAGGGCCGACTCGATCGCCTCGACCAGCAGGTCGAAGGAGATCTCCTTCTCCCTGACCAAGCCCCGCAGGGCGCTCATGTCGATGTCCACGGCTACGCCTCCTCCTCTTCCTTCTTGTCCTTCTTGTCCTTGCGGTTGAACTCGACCTGAACGCGCGCCTTCTCGATCTCCGGGAAGGCGAGGCGGCGGTGGGTGGCCTTGCGGCCCTTGACGCCGGGCACCTCGACATCGAGGCCCTCGTCGTCCACGGTCAGGATCCGGGCGACCAGCTCGCCGCCCTCGGTCAGCTGGAACTTCACGAGCCGGTCGGTGGCGCGCACGAAGTGCCGGTGCTCGGTGAGGGGGCGCTCCGCGCCGGGGGTTCCGACCTCCAGGTCGTACGCGTCCTCGCCCATCGCGTCGGTCTCGTCCAGCTTCGCCGAGAGCGCACGGCTCACATCGGCGATCGCGTCCAGGTCCGCCCCGGAGTCGGAGTCGACGACCACGCGCAGCACCCGCTTGCGTCCGACGGAGTCGACGGCGATCTCTTCGAGATCCAGCCCCTGGGAGGTGACGAGCGGTTCCAGCAGCTCTCGCAGCCTCTCGCTCTGGGTGGTGCTCATCCGGGTGACTCCTCGGCCGCGTGTGCTGTTGTGGGATGGGTCGCGTGTCTGGTCAAAGGGTATCCGGTCGCGGGGAGTGTTGCCGTCCACCTGTGGACGACCCGGTCCGGCCGGCGGGCGGCGGGACGGGTGAGCCCCGGTGGTGGCGGACGGTGCCGGTGAGTGGGTTCGGACTGGTGCGCGGGTACGGTGATCACGGGCGTGCCGCCCGTCGCCGCTCATCGTGTTGTCGTAGCTCTTCTTGTCGTACGAGTTCTCCGAGGACGTCTGCCGTGCCGTATCCCTCGCCACCGCGCATCCCCTCGGGGCCGCGCCGAAGAACCCTGCTCGCCTCGGCCGCGAGCGCCGCCCTGCTGGCCGGCTGCACGGCCGGCGCGGACTCCGGCGGCACCGGCCCCTCGGCCACCGTCCGGGCCCGCGCCCGGGCGGCCGGGGACAGCAGGGAGCTGCTGGCGCGCTACGACGCCGTGCTCGCGGCCTTCCCGGGCCTCACGGGGCGGCTGCACCCGCTGCGCACCGAGGTCGCGGCGCACGTCGCCGCGTTCACGCAGGGCACGACCCCCACGGCGACCCCGTCGGGTTCCGCCTCCCCCTCCGCCTCCCCGTCCCCCGTGCCGGCGACCGAGAAGGACGCTCTGGCCTCGCTCGCCGCGGCCGAGCGGACGCTCGCCGACCGGCGGGCCCGGGAGCTGCTGGACGTACCGGGCGAGCCGGCCCGGCTGCTGGCCTCGGTGGCGGCGGCCGGGGCCGCGCACGCGTACCTGCTGACGACGGGGGGAACCAAGTGAGCGACGAGTCCGGACGGTCGGCCGAACTGACCGCGTTGCAGGCCGCGTTGGCGGCGGAGCACGCGGCGGTGTACGGGTACGGCGTGGTCGGCGGCCGGATCGACGACCGGCGCCGCGCCACGGCGAAGGCCGCGTACGACGCCCACCGGGCGCGCCGGGACGCGCTGGCGCGCGAGGTGCGGGACCTGGGCGGCAGGCCGGTGGCGGCGAGCGCCGCCTACGCGCTGCCGTTCCCGGTGCGCGACTCCGCCGACGCGGTGCGGCTCGCCGCCCGGCTGGAGGACCGGGTGGCCGGGGTCTACGCCGACCTGGTGCGGGCGGCGACCGGGACGCGGCGCGCCTCGGCCGCGGCGTCGCTGCGGGAGGCGGCGGTGCGGGCGGTGGGCTGGAGCGGGCACGGCGTAGCCTTCCCGGGGCTCGCCGAGCGGGCGGGCGAGGGCACCGGGGCGGCGGGTACGACGCCGTCGGGGTCCGCCACGGCGACCCGCTGACCACAGGATCCACGAGGAAGGGAACGGCTCGCGCATGGCTTTCGAACCGCCGCGGCGCCTGGTGCGGGCGCTCGGGGAGACGGCGCCGGCCGGGGACGACTGGCTGGCCGGGCTGCCCGAGGCGGCCGAACGGGCCGTGGCGCGGCGGGAGTTGACCGTCGAGCGGGTGCAGGTGCCGGGCGGCCGCAGCAGTCTGGTGCTGCTGGTACGGCTGCCGGACGGCACACCGGGCGTGCTGAAGCTGGCCCCGCCGCGGGCCCGGCCGGAGAGCGAGCGGGCGGCGCTGGCGCACTGGGGCGGGCTGGGCGCCGTACTGCTGCTGTCGGCGGACGCGCAGGACGCCGCGGAGGGGGCGCTGCTCCTCGAACGGCTGCACCCGGACGTCTCGGTGCGGTCGCTGCCGGAGGCGAAGGCCCTGCTGGAGGCCGCGGGCACGCTGCGCCGGCTGTGGGTGACGCCGCCCGCGGGCCACGCCTTCGAGACCGTGGCGGAGCGCACCGGGCGGCAGGCGGCGGCGATGTCCGCGGACGCGGAGCGGGACCCGGAGCTGGCCCCGCTGGTCGACGCGGCGCTGTCGGCGCGCGAGGCGCTGCTGGCGGATCCGCCCGAGGAGCGGTTGCTGCACGGCACGTTCCGGCAGAGCAAGGTGCTCGCCGGGGACCGGATGCCGTGGCTCGCGGTGGGACCCGATCCGGTGGTCGGCGAGCACGCCTTCGACCTGGCGCGGCTGGTGCGGGACCGGGTGGAGGACCTGATCGCCTCGCCCTCGGGGGCGTCCATCACCCGGCGGCGGATCAAGCGGCTCGCGGAGTCGCTGGAGGTGGACCAGGAGCGGCTGCGCGGCTGGACGCTGTTCCGGGCGGTGGAGTCCGGGGCGCGGGCGCTGCGCGTGGGACGGCCGCAGGACGGCGAACTGCTGCTGGAGTTCGCCGGGTGGCTGTAGGCGTCACCGCGCGGTGAGCGGTCCGCGGGGTGCGCGAAGGGTCCCCGCGCCCCTTGGGCGGCGGGGACCCTCGTCCGGTGTCACGCCGTGAGACGCGCGATCGCGTCCTCGACCGACAGCTCCTCGCGCTCGCCGGTCTTGCGGTCCTTCAGCTCCAGGACGCCCTCGGCCGAGCGGCGGCCGGCGACGAGGATCTGGGGCACGCCGATCAGCTCGGCGTCGGTGAACTTGACGCCCGGGGAGACGCCGGCGCGGTCGTCCACCAGGACGCGCACGCCCGCGGCAGCCAGCTTCTCGGCGACGTCGAGGGCCAGCTCGGTCTGCAGGGCCTTGCCGGCGGCGACCACGTGGACGTCGGCCGGGGCGATCTCCTTGGGCCAGCACAGGCCCTGCTCGTCGGCGGTCTGCTCGGCGAGCGCGGCGACGGCGCGGGAGACACCGATGCCGTAGGAGCCCATGGTGACGCGGACCGGCTTGCCGTTCTGGCCGAGCACGTCGAGCTTGAGGGCGTCGGCGTACTTGCGGCCCAGCTGGAAGATGTGGCCGATCTCGATGGCGCGGTCCAGCTTCAGTCCGGTGCCGCACTTCGGGCAGGGGTCGCCCTCCTGGACCACCACGACGTCCACGTAGGCGTCGACCTCGAAGTCACGGCCGGCGACGACGTTCTTGGCGTGCGTGTTCACCTTGTTGGCGCCGGTGATCCAGGCGGTGCCGGGGGCCACCCGCGGGTCGGCGATGTAGGTGACCTTCTCGCCGAGGCCCTGCGGGCCGACGTAGCCGCGCACGAGGTCGGGGCGGCCGGCGAAGTCCGACTCGGTGACCATCTCGACGGTGGCCGGGGCGAAGTGCGCCTCGACCTTGTCCATGTCGACCTCGCGGTCCCCGGGCACGCCCACGGCGACGATCTCGCCGTCCACCTTGACCAGCAGGTTCTTCAGGGTGGCGGAGGCCGGGACGCCGAGCGAGGCGGCCAGGGTCTCGATGGTCGGGGTGTCGGGGGTGGGGATCTCCTCCAGTGCGGGCACGGCCGAGCCGTCGACCGGCTGGAGGGTGTAGGTGATCGCCTCGGTGTTGGCGGCGAAGTCGCAGTTCGGGCAGTCCGCGAAGGTGTCCTCGCCGGCCTCGGCGGGGGCCAGGAACTCCTCCGACTTGGAGCCGCCCATGGCGCCGGCGGTGGCCGCGACGATGCGGTAGTCGAGGCCGAGGCGCGCGAAGACGCGCTGGTAGGCCTGGCGGTGCAGGGCGTAGGACTGGTCGAGGCCCTCGTCGGCGAGGTCGAAGGAGTACGAGTCCTTCATCAGGAACTCGCGGCCGCGCAGGATGCCGGCGCGGGGGCGGGCCTCGTCGCGGAACTTGGTCTGGATCTGGTAGAGGATCACCGGCAGGTCCTTGTAGGACGTGCACTGGTCCTTCACCAGGAGGGTGAAGATCTCCTCGTGGGTGGGGCCGAGGAGGTAGTCGCCGCCCTTGCGGTCCTTGAGCCGGAACAGCTCCTGGCCGTACTCGTCCCAGCGGCCGGTGGCGTCGTACGGCTCGCGGGGCAGCAGGGCGGGGAGCAGCACCTCCTGGGCGCCGATGGCGTCCATCTCCTCGCGCACGACCCGCTCCACGTTGGCGAGGACCTTCTTGCCCAGCGGCAGCCAGGACCAGACGCCGGCGGCGGTGCGGCGGACGTAACCGGCGCGGACGAGGAGCTTGTGGCTGAGGACCTCGGCGTCCGCCGGGTCGTCGCGCAGCGTCTTCGCCATCAACTGGGACATGCGCTGGACCGGTGCGTTGGCCATGGTTCTCGTACTCCTGCCAGATATGGGTGATGGCATAGGAGGTTAGCCGGGCGTGCCACGAGGGCGGAAATCGGTTATCGCCTGCGGAGCGGCAGGGGGGCGCCCATCACGGCGTACGGGCGCGGCGCGCTCGGGAAGTGCACCTGGCGGGCGAGGTCGACGTAGCCGAGGGAGTGGTAGAGGCCGCGGGCGGGGCTGTCGGTGTCGATCGCGGAGAGGATCGAGCGGGGTTCGGTGGCGGAGTCCGTGATGGTGGTGATCAGCCGGCGGCCGATGCCCCGGTTCTGGTGGCCGGGCAGGACGTGCAGCTCGGTGATCACGAAGGAGTCGTCCAGCCAGAAGTCGTTGCCGGCCGCGCGCAGATACGGCTCGACGACGGTCGACCACCAGTGGGTGCGGGAGTTCGGCATGCCGTAGACGAAGCCGACGAGGCGCCCCCCGGCGGTCGCGCCGAGGGCGCGGGCGCCCGGGAACTGCATGTGGCGCTGGACGATCTGACGGCGTACGGCGACTTCGTCCGGGCCGAGGCCGAACGCCACCGCTTGGACCGCCAGTGCCTCGTCCACGCGGGCCGACAGGTCCAGGGGGGCGATCGTGAGATCCATGCGGGGAGGGTACCGGGGTTCAGAAGAGCACACTCATGAAGGCGCCTATCTCCTGGAATCCCACCTTGCGGTAGGTGCGGCGCGCGGCGGTGTTGAAGTCGTTGACGTAGAGGCTGACCACGGGGGCCACGTCGGCCAGGGCGTAGCGCAGGACCGCGGCCATGGCGGGAGCGGCGAGGCCCTTGCCGCGGTGCTCGGGGGCCACCCACACGCCCTGGATCTGGCAGGCCTGGGGGGTCGCCGCGCCGATCTCGGCCTTGAAGAGGACCTTGCCGTCCTTGTCCAGGCGGGCGAAGGAGCGCCCGGAGCCGACGAGTTCGGCGACCCGGGCCTGGTAGAGCAGTCCGCCGTCGCCGGCCAGCGGGGAGACGCCGACCTCCTCGGTGAACATCGCCACGCACGCCGGCATGATCGTCTCCATCTCGTCCTTGCGGACGCGGCGGACGTAGGGGTCCGGGGCGACGGTGTCGGGCATGTGGTCGGTGACCATCAGCGGCTGGCGGGACCGGACCTCGCGGGCCGGGCCCCAGTGCGGCTCCAGCAGGTGCCAGAGTTCGGCGGTGGCGTCCGCCGGGCCGACGATGGAGGAGCAGCGCCGGCCGGACCGCCGGGCGCGCTCGGCGAAGGCGCGCACGGCGCGCGGGGTGGCGCAGATGGGGACCAGGTTGGCGCCCGCGTAGCACAGGGACGTCAGCATGCCGTCCTCGTACCAGCCCCACATCTCGCCGCCGAGGCGCCAGGGGTCGAGCCCGGCGACCCGGACGCGCGCGGTCACGAAGGCGTTCGCGACCGGCTCGCGGTCGAGAACGGCGAGCGCGGCGTCGAGGTCGCTCGGATCGAGCACCCGTGAGGTGGTCTGGGTCAACACGTGCGGGGGCCTCACCCTGGGGGTTCTGCTGATCTCCGCACTATAACCGCGCGGGCTGTGCGGTGCGTCCCCCGGCCCGGGAAGCCTGCTTCCGGCCCGCGGGTGCGGGCCGGGCCGCGGGTTTCAGCCCGCGACCGACACCGACGGCTCGCCGGACGCCACGCCCTCGTCCTGCATCTTCTCGGCCAGCTTCATGGCCTCCTCGATGAGGGTCTCCACGATCTTGGACTCGGGAACGGTCTTGATGACCTCGCCCTTGACGAAGATCTGGCCCTTGCCGTTGCCGGAGGCGACGCCGAGGTCGGCCTCGCGGGCCTCGCCGGGGCCGTTGACGACGCAGCCCATGACGGCGACGCGGAGCGGGACCTCCATGCCGGTCAGGCCGGCGGTGACCTCTTCGGCGAGCTTGTAGACGTCGACCTGGGCGCGGCCGCAGGACGGGCAGGAGACGATCTCCAGGCCGCGCTGGCGCAGGTTCAGGGACTCCAGGATCTGGATGCCGACCTTGACCTCTTCCACCGGGGGCGCGGACAGCGAGACGCGGATGGTGTCGCCGATGCCCTGGGAGAGGAGGGCGCCGAAGGCGACGGCCGACTTGATGGTGCCCTGGAAGGCGGGGCCGGCCTCGGTGACGCCGAGGTGGAGGGGGTAGTCGCACTGCTCGGCGAGCTGCCGGTACGCCTCGATCATCACGACCGGGTCGTTGTGCTTGACGGAGATCTTGATGTCGCGGAAGTCGTGCTCCTCGAAGAGGGACGCCTCCCACAGCGCCGACTCGACCAGCGCCTCCGGCGTGGCCTTGCCGTACTTCTGGAGCAGGCGCTTGTCCAGGGAGCCGGCGTTCACACCGATGCGGATCGGGGTGCCGTGGTCCTTGGCGGCCTGGGCGATCTCCTTGACCTGGTCGTCGAACTTCTTGATGTTGCCGGGGTTGACGCGGACCGCGGCGCAGCCGGCCTCGATGGCGGCGAAGACGTACTTGGGCTGGAAGTGGATGTCCGCGATCACCGGGATCTGCGACTTGCGCGCGATGGTGGGGAGCGCGTCGGCGTCGTCCTGGGTGGGGCAGGCGACTCGGACGATCTGGCAGCCGGAGGCGGTCAGCTCGGCGATCTGCTGGAGGGTGGCGCCGACGTCGGACGTGCGGGTGGTGGTCATCGACTGGACCGAGACGGGTGCGTCTCCGCCGACCGGCACGCTTCCAACCTGGATCTGCCGGCTCTTGCGGCGCTCGGCGAGCTTGGTCGGAACGGACGGCATGCCGAGAGAAATCGCAGTCATCTGCTGTGCAACCCCAAGTCGTGGATCAAGGTCCGGTCCCGTGATACGGCGGGCTCCGAGATCCGAGATTACGGCACCGGCGTACGCCCCGGCACATCCCACCCGCGAAACCCACTCGTTGGAATGCGGCCCGGAACGTCCGCGCGTCCCGGGCCGCCTCGGCTTCCGGTGGCTAGGAGATCTTCACCGGGTTGACGACGTCCGCGATGAGCACCAGGACGGTGAAGCAGACGAAGATCCCGGCCACCACGTACGCCACCGGCATCAGCTTGGCCACGTCGAACGGGCCGGGGTCCGGGCGGCGCAGCACCCGGGCCAGGTTGCGGCGCAGGGCCTCCCACAGGGCGCCGGCGATGTGGCCGCCGTCGAGCGGGAGCAGCGGGAGCATGTTGAACAGGAACAGCGAGAGGTTGAAGCCGGCGAGCAGCATCACGAACATCGCCACCTGCTGGGAGGCGGGGATGTGCAGGGTGGCGATGTCGCCGGTGATGCGGGCCGCGCCGACGATGCCGACCGGGGAGTCGGGCTGGCGCGGGCCGTCGCCGAAGGCGGCGTTCCACAGGGCCGGGATCTTGCCGGGCAGCGCGGCCAGGGAGTCGACGGCGTCACCGACGCGGTCGGTCATCCAGGTCACGGAGTCGCCGAAGCCCAGCTTCTGCACGCCGGTGGCGGAGCTGAAGCCGAGGAACCCGGCCTTGACGTACTTGCCCTGCACGTAGGTGCCGCTGGAGTCCTTCTGGGCGACCAGGTTGGTGGCGATCTTGGCGTGCAGCGTGAGCTGCCTGCCGTCGCGCTCCACGACGATCGGCACGTTCTTGCCGGCGCTGTCGCGGATCAGGTCGGAGAGGGTGTTCCAGTCCTTGGTGGGCGTGCCCGCGAAGGAGACGATCCGGTCCCGCTTCTGGATGCCGGCGGCCGCGGCCGGGGAGGCCGGGTCGGTCTTCTTGCAGGTGTCGCGGTTCTCGCTCTGCGCGATGACGCAGGGCGAGACGGAGGAGACGGTGGTGGTCTGCTGCTGGATGCCGAAGCCCATCAGGACCGTGAAGAACAGGCCCACCGCGAGGACCAGGTTCATGAACGGGCCCGCGAACATGACGATGACCCGCTTCCACGGCTTGCGGGTGTAGAACATGCGGGTCTCGTCGCCCGGCTGGAGCTCCTCGTAGGCGGCCGAGCGGGCGTCCTCGATCATCCCGCGCCACGGCGAGGTGGAGCGGGCGGAGATCCGGCCGGCGTTGTCCGGCGGGAACATGCCGATCATGCGGATGTAGCCGCCCAGCGGGATGGCCTTGATGCCGTACTCGGTGTCGCCCTTCTTGCGCGACCAGACGGTCGGGCCGAAGCCGACCATGTACTGCGGGACGCGGATGCCGAAGAGCTTGGCCGTGGACAGGTGCCCCAGCTCGTGCCACGCGATCGAGACGAGCAGGCCGAGCGCGAAGACCACTATGCCGAGGATGAACATCAAGGTCGTCATGCACGCGCCTCCGCGGTCGCCGTCGTGGCTGTGATCTCACGGGCCCGGGCACGCGCCCAGGTCTCCGCTTCGAGGACGTCCGACACCGTGAGCGAAGTTCCCGCGGCCGGGGTGCCGTGTTCCTCGACGACCCGGGTGACGGTCTCCATGATCCCGTTGAAGGGCAGCGCGCCGTTCAGGAACGCCCCGACGCACTCCTCGTTGGCCGCATTGAACACCGCCGGCGCCGTTCCCGCGAGCCGTCCTACGTGACGGGCGAGATCCACCGAGGGGAAGGCCTCGTTGTCCAGCGGGAAGAACTCCCAGGTGGAGGCCTTGCTCCAGTCGAAGGCGGGCGCCGCGTCCGGGACCCGTTCGGGCCAGCCGAGCCCGATCGCGATCGGCCCGCGCATGTCCGGCGGCGTCGCCTGGGCGAGCGTGGAGCCGTCGGTGAACTCGACCATCGAATGGACGTACGACTGCGGGTGCACGACCACCTCGATGCGCTCGAAGGGGATGTCGTACAGCAGGTGCGCCTCGATGACCTCCAGGCCCTTGTTGACCAGCGTCGCGGAGTTGACGGTGATCACCGGGCCCATCGCCCAGGTGGGGTGGGCGAGGGCGTCCTGCACGGTGACGTCGGCCAGGTCCGCCTTGGTACGGCCGCGGAAGGGGCCGCCGGAGGCGGTGACGACCAGCTTGCGCACATCGGCGCGGGTGCCGCAGGCGAGGGCCTGGAAGAGCGCGGCGTGCTCGGAGTCGACGGGGATGATCTGCCCGGGCTTGGCCAGCGCCTTGACCAGCGGACCGCCGACGATCAGCGACTCCTTGTTGGCGAGCGCCAGGGTGTGGCCCGCCTCCAGGGCGGCGAGGGTGGGCGCGAGGCCGATGGAGCCGGTGATGCCGTTCAGCACGGTGTGGCAGTCGGAGGCGGCGACCCGGGTGGCCGCCTCCGGCCCCGCGAGGATCTCGGGCAGCGGCTCGCCGGGGCCGTACTCCACGGCGAGCGCCTCGCGCAGGGCGGGTACGGCGTCCTCGCGGGCGACCGCGACGGTGCGCACCCGCAGCCGGCGCGCCTGCTCGGCGAGGAGGGAGATCCGGCCGCCGTTGGCGGACAGCGCGGTGACGCGGAAGCGGTCCGGATTGCGCAGCACGAGGTCGATGGCCTGGGTGCCGATGGATCCGGTGGAGCCGAGGACCACCACGTCCTTGGGGCCGTCGCCCGCGAGGGGGTCGTAGACGAGGTGGGGGTCGGCGAGGGGTGCCGGATGGGCAGGGCTGTCGGTCATCCCCCCATTGTGGCCGCAAGCGGTGACGGTCAGGACAGGGTGTCCCCCGGAGTGGTGTGTCCGAATGTGAAGTAGACGTGAATGTCATGTGATAACACTTCGGTCTGCGCTTTCGCGCCACCGATCTCTCGCATTTCTCGCGGACGACATCCTGGGGGGATATCTCCATGCGGACCATACGGCTGCGCGCCGCCCTGCCCGCCCTCGCCGGTGCGACCCTGCTCGCCGGCACCCTGCTCAGCACCCCGGCCGAGGCCGCGGGGGGTGTGAGGATCCACCACGTCTGGTTCGACAGCCCCGGCTCGGACAACCGCTCGAACACGAGCCTGAACGGCGAGTGGGTGCAGATCAAGAACACCGGCGGCTCGGCCGTCTCGCTCAAGGGCTGGGTGCTCAAGGACGCCTCGAACCACAAGTACGTCTTCCCGAACGTCAAGATCGGCGCCGGGAAGTACATGAAGATCCACACCGGCAGCGGCAAGGACACCACGACGGACAAGTACCAGGGCCGCCGCGCCTACGTCTGGAACAACGACAAGGACACCGCCACGCTGACCAGGGCGAGCGGCGCCAAGGTCTCCTCGTGCTCCTGGACGACGCGGGACCCGAGCGACAAGTACTGCTGATCGCCCGGGCCCGGTGCCGTCCGGGCCCGTCCGGCGCGTCGCGTCAGTCGCCGTAGGGCCGGCGGGCGTTGTCGGCGGTGGCCGGTCCGGGGGTCGCGTCGGCGATCCACGGGCCGTCCTCGGACGGGTCCACGATGCCCTCCTCCAGCCAGGTGTAGGCGCCGCCGAGGACGCCCCTGACCACCTTCCGGTCGAGGTCGTCGGTGTTGGTCCACAGCCGGGCGAACAGCTCCTCGACGCGGACGCGGGCCTGGCGGCAGAAGGCGTCGGCCAGCTGGTAGGCCTCGCGCCCGTGTTCGTCCCGGGTGCGCAGCCGCTCGGCCCGCACACAGGCCGCGCTCATCGCGAACAGCTCCGCTCCGATGTCCACGATCCGCCCGAGGAAGCCCTGCTTGGTCTCCATCCGGCCCTGCCAGCGGGACATGCCGTAGAAGGTGGAGCGGGCCAGCCTGCGGGCGGCGCGCTCGATGTAGCGCAGATGGCAGGACAGGTCGACGCCGTGCCGGAACTCGCCGTACGACGTCGGCAGCTGCCCCGGCCCGGCCACCAGCCTCGGCAGCCACTTGGCGTAGAACACGCCCGCGTGCGCCCCCGCCCTCGCCTTGTCGGGCAGGGACTTCGACGGGTCGACGAGGTCGCCGGCGACCGAGAGGTGGGCGTCCACCGCCTCGCGTGCGATCAGCAGGTGCATGATCTCCGTGGAGCCCTCGAAGATGCGGTTGATGCGCAGGTCGCGCAGCATCTGCTCGGCGGGTACGGCCCGCTCGCCGCGCGCCTTGAGGGAGGCGGCGGTCTCGTAGCCGCGTCCGCCGCGGATCTGGACCAGTTCGTCGGCCATCCGCCACGCCATCTCGGAGCCGTAGAGCTTGGCGAGGGCGGCCTCGATGCGGATGTCGTTGCGGTTCTCGTCGGCCATCTGGGAGGACAGGTCCAGCACCGCCTCCAGGGCGAAGGTGGTGGCCGCGATGAAGCTGATCTTGGCGCCCACGGCCTCGTGGAGCGCGACCGGCTTGCCCCACTGCTCCCGCTCCGCCGACCATTCACGGGCGATTTTCAGACACCATTTGCCGGCGCCCGCGCACAGCGCGGGCAGCGAGAGGCGGCCGGTGTTGAGCGTGGTGAGCGCGATCTTCAGGCCCGCGCCCTCGGGTCCGACGCGGTGGGCGGCCGGGACCCGCACCCGGTGGAAGCGGGTGACGCCGTTCTCGATGCCGCGCAGCCCCATGAAGGCGTTGCGGTGCTCGACGGTGATCCCTTCCGAGGCCGCCTCCACCACGAACGCGGTGATGCCGCCCGGATGCCCCTCGGACTTCGGCACCCGCGCCATGACGACCAGGAGATCGGCGACGACCCCGTTGGTGGTCCACAGCTTCACGCCGTCCAGGACGTACTCGTCGCCGTCCGGGACCGCCGTGGTGGCGAGGCGTGCCGGGTCGGAGCCGACGTCCGGCTCGGTGAGCAGGAAGGCGGAGATGTCGGTGCGCGCGCAGCGCGGCAGGAAGGCGTCCTTCTGCTCCTGCGTGCCGAACATCTTCACCGGCTGGGGCACGCCGATCGACTGGTGCGCGGAGAGCAGCGCGCCCACCGCCGGGCTCGCGGAGCCGACCAGGGCGAGCGCCTTGTTGTAGTAGAGCTGGGTGAGGCCGAGACCGCCGTACTCCGGGTCGATCTTCATGCCGAGCGCGCCGAGTTCCTTCAGGCCGGCCACGACCTCGTCGGGTATGCGGGCCTCGCGCTCGATGCGGGCGGAGTCGATCTCCGTCTCGCAGAAGGCGCGCAGCTTGGCCAGGAACTCCTCGCCGCGCCGTACGGACTCCTCGGCGGGCAGCGGGTGCGGGTGGACGAGGTCCAGCCGGAAGCGCCCGAGGAACAGCTCCTTGGCGAAACTGGGCTTGCGCCAGTCCCGCTCCCGCGCGGCCTCCGCGACCTGACGGGCCTCGCGCTCGGTGACGGTGCTGCGGTGCGTGGTAGGTGCGGACATGGAGGCTCACCTCGCCGCGAAGAGGGACGACTGGGACCGTTCGTTACCGACCAGTGCTACTGGGTCGTTGGTACCTGAAAAGGGACGCCCCCGCCACCCCTCGCGGGGACGACGGGGCCGTTCGGGTCGGTTCTGCCGCGCACGGGTTTGCTTCCGGCGGGCGCCCCTCGGGTTCCCGGGGCTCACTCCGGTGACGGCGGCCGCCAGCCGAGGACCGGGGCGAGCGCGGCCAGCATGACCGACGAGGGGGTCAGGCGGAGCAGCCGGTCGCGTGCGAGACAGGCCGGGGTCCGGGCGCACTGTGCGACGGCTCCGATCCGGCGGGAGCGCCGGGCGATCATCCGGGTGCGGGCGCGGCGCTCGCGGTCGTAGCGGGCCAGGGCGGAGTCCGCGTCCGGGTGGGCGGCCAGCAGCGCGGCCAGGGTGACGGCGTCCTCCAGGGCCTGGTTGGCGCCCTGCCCGAGGTTGGGTGTCATGGCGTGCGCGGCGTCGCCGAGCAGCACGCACCGGCCGCGGACGAAGCTGTCCAGCGGGGGCAGTTCGTAGATGTCGTGGCGCATCACCGCGTCCTCGGTGGCGGCGGCCAGAAGCTCCGGTACCGGGTCGTGCCAGCCGCCGAAGCGCCGCCTCATCTCGGCCAGTTCGCCGTCGGGACCGCGTTGCCCCTCGGGGGCGTCGGCGACACCGAAGAGGTAGACGCGGCCGTCGGCGAGGGGGGCGACACCGACGCGTTCGCCGCGCCCCCAGGTCTCTCCGCCCACCTGCAGCGGCCGGCCCGGGTCGACGATGGTGCGCCACGCCGTGTATCCGGCGTAGCGGGGCGAGGGGGCCTGCGGCCAGAGCGCGCTCCGTACGGTGCTGCGAATGCCGTCGGCCCCCACGAGCAGATCGGCGCGCGAGACTCCCCCGCCGTGCCGCACCTCCACGTGCGAGCCGTGGTCCGTGACGGCGTCGACGCGCGTGCCGGTGCGCAGGGCCCCTTCCGGCAGGGCCGCGCGCAGGATGTCGAGCAGGTCGGCGCGATGGATCATCACCAGCGGGCCGTGGCGGCGCCCCAGTTCCTCGGTGTCCGTGCGCGACAGCCAGCGGCCGGAGACGTCCCGGATGCCGGCCCGGGTCTCCACGAGGGCACGCGCGCGCACCCGCTCGCCCAGCCCCAGGGCCTCCAGCGCACGGACCCCGTTGGGCCACACCGAAAGCCCCGAGCCGGCCTCACCGAATCCGGCGGCCCGTTCCAGCACCTCGACCCGCCATCCGTGCCGGGCCAGCGCGACGGCCGCGGCCAGCCCGCCGATCCCCGCCCCGGCCACGATCGCGCGGCCCGGGACCCCACCCGGACGCGCCGCTCCTGAACTCACCGCACCCCTCCTCTACATCTGTAGTAGTCGCCGGGAATGCTACATCTGTAGAGTGTCGGCGTGCAGGCAGGGAGGGACACGGTGGCCGAGCCCACGACAAGACGGCTGCGACTGGCCGACGCGGCGATCAGCACGCTGGCCCGGGCGGGGATGCGCGGTCTGACCCATCGCGCCGTCGAAGAGACGGCGGGGGTGCCCGCGGGGACGTGTTCGTACTACTTCCCCACCCGGCAGGCGCTGCTGCGGGCGGCGGTCGACCGGCTGGCCGAGATCGATCTCGCCGATGTGGCCGAGCGCCCGGCCATCACGGAACCGGCGGACCTGGCCTCCATCGCCGCGGCCGTCGCCGACCTGGTCGAACACCTGGTCACCGCCGGCCGCGAACGCATGCTGGCGCGCTACGAACTGTCCCTGGAGTCCACGCGGCGACCCGAACTGCACACCGTCCTCGCCACCGCGGGCAAGGCCCACCGGGCCGTGGCCCGGGAACTGCTCACCGCGGCGGGCGCGTCCGATCCACCCTCCCAGGCACCGGTGTTCGTGGCCTTCCTGGACGGCCTCGTCTTCGACCGGCTGGCGGGCGCGGGCGCGCCTCCACCGGCCTCCGCCGAACTCCGCGCCCACCTCCTCGCCGTCCTGCGCGGCTTCACGAGGCCGCTTCAGGCGTGAGGCGCCGGGCCAGGGCGAGCCGGCCCGGGGCCACGGAAAGCGGAACGGCCGCAGCCCCCGCACAGTGGGCTGCGGCCGTTCCGTTCCGACCTGTCCGTGGCAGGCCGGGACCCCAGGGGACCGGCCCGACGCCGATCGGCTCCGCCGGACAGGTCCGTCTCGGTGGGTCAGAGCGCGAGGCCGGTGAGGACCAGGACGCGCTCGTAGGTGTAGTCCTCCATCGCGGAGCGGACGCCCTCGCGGCCGACGCCGGACTGCTTGGCGCCGCCGTACGGCATCTGGTCGGCGCGGTAGGAGGGGACGTCGCCGATGACCACGCCGCCGACCTCCAGGGCGCGGTGGGCGCGGAAGGCGGCCTCGAGGTCGTGGGTGAACACGCCCGCCTGGAGGCCGTACTTGGAGTCGTTGACCGCGGCGAACGCCTCGGCCTCGCCGTCCACCTTCTGCACGGACAGGACCGGCCCGAAGACCTCCTCGTGGGCGAGGGTGACGTCCGCCGGGAGGTCGGTGAGCACGGTCGGCGCGTACGAGGCGCCGTCGCGGACCCCACCGGTGAGCAGCGTGGCGCCGGCCTCGACGGCCTCCGTCACCCAGGACTCCACGCGCTTGGCGGCCTCCTCGCTGACCAGCGGGCCGACGTCGGTCTTGTCGTCGTTGGGGTCACCGGTGACCTGGGCCTCGACGGCGGCCACGACGCGCGGCAGCAGCCGGTCGTACACGGCGGCGTCGGCGATCACGCGCTGCACGGAGATGCAGGACTGGCCGCCCTGGTAGTTGGAGAAGGTCGCGATGCGGTTCGCGGCCCAGTCCAGGTCGGCGTCGGAGGCGTAGTCGCCGAGGACCACGGCCGCGCCGTTGCCGCCGAGCTCCAGCGTGCAGTGCTTGCGCGGCACCGAGTCCATGATCGCGTAGCCGACCTTCTCGGAACCGGTGAAGGAGATGACCGGCAGGCGCTCGTCCTGGACGAGGGCGGGCATCTTGTCGTTCGGGACGGGGAGGATCGACCAGGAGCCGGCCGGCAGGTCGGTCTCGGCCAGCAGCTCGCCGATGACCAGGCCGGACAGCGGGGTGGCCGGGGCCGGCTTGAGGATGATCGGGGCGCCGGCCGCGATCGCCGGGGCGACCTTGTGGGCGCACAGGTTCAGCGGGAAGTTGAACGGCGCGATGCCGAGCACGACGCCCCGGGGGAAACGCCGGGTGAGGGCGAGGCGGCCCTGGCCGCCGGCGTCGGTGTCGAGCCGCTGGGCGTCGCCGCCGTTGAACCGGCGGGCCTCCTCCGCGGCGAAGCGGAACACGGACGCGGCGCGGCCGACCTCGCCGCGGGCCCACTTGATGGGCTTGCCGTTCTCGGCGGAGATCAGCCGGCCGATCTCCTCGGTGCGCTCGACCAGGCGCTTGGCCACGTGGTCGAGGGCGGCGGCGCGCACGTGGGCCGGGGTCGCGGCGAACTCGTCCCGGACGGCGTACGCGGCGGCCACGGCCTCCTCGACCTGGGCGTCGGTCGGCACGCTGACGGTGCCGACGAGCCGGCCGTCCCACGACGAGGTGACGTCGAAGGTGTCGTCGCCGGTGACCTGGCGGCCGGCGAGCCAGAAGGCGTGGGTGGAAGTCATGTGCGATTCCCGGCCTTTCCGCGTTTGGGGGCGTCCTTGGCTTTCGTGCTCCACGGTAGGGCGGCAGGGGCCGGGGGTCGCTTGTCCGTGCCGTAGCAGTAGGCGGCCCCGGTACTACTGAATGGACTACTGCTCGCCGTCCGGCGGACCACTACTCCGCGGAAGTGGTCTTCAGGGCGAGCCACAGCTCCATGCGGACGTCGGGGTCGTCCAGCGAACGCCCCAGGATCTCCTCGACCCGGCGCATCCGGTAACGCAGCGTGTGCCGGTGCACGCCCAGGTCGGCGGCGGCCGCGTCCCACTGCCCGTGCCGGGACAGCCACGCCCGCAGCGAGGCGACCAGGTCCCCGCGGCCGGTGGCGTCGTGCTCGTGCAGCGCGCGCAGCAGTCCGTCGGCGAACGCCTTCACCGCGTCGTCCGCGAGCAGCGGCAGCACCGAGCCGGCGGCCAGCCGTTCGTGCTCCACCAGCACCCGGCCCCGGCGCCGGGCGACCGACAGCGACTGCTCGGCCTGCTTGTAGGCGGCCGCGGCGGCGATCGGACCGGCCGGCGCGGACAGTCCGACGACGACGTCGTCCTCGTCGGCGGCGGCGTGCTCGGGCAGCGCGCGGGCCGCCTCCAGTTCCGCCGCCCAGTCGGTGCAGGCGGCCACCGCGGCGCCGCCGTCGGCGGCCAGCGCCACCAGCCGCTCCCCCTCGGGCACGACCAGGACCGCCTCGCCGGAGCGCGCGGCGGCCGCCTCCACGGTCTCCGCGAGGACGCCGAGCCGGTCGCCGCCTCCCGCCGTGCCGCGAGGCCCGGGCACCGACTCCGCGACGATCATCCGGAACGGCGCGTCCAGCAGCCCGCCGTACAGGTCCCCGGCGACGGCGCGGGCGTGGTCGGGCTCCCCGGCGAGCAGCATGCGCAGCACGGCGGTGCCGACGCGCTGTTCGGCGGCGTGCAGGGAGCGGGAGCGCTCGGTGGTGAGGGTGAGCAGGGCGATGGCGGAGTGCACGGCGTACCGCTCGGCGGTGCCGAGGGCGGCGGCGGTGCCCACGGCGAGCGCGGCGCGCGGGCGGCGGCCGGTGCCCAGGGAGTGGAGCTCGACCCGGTCCTCGTGTTCGGGGCCGCCGACCACGGAGGAGGCGGGGGCGGGCCGCTCGCGGAGCCGTTCCACCTCCCCGGTGAGCCGGGCGGCGCGCCGGCCGGCCCACTCGGGGGCCGCGGCGACGACGGTGCCCGAGGCGTCGTACAGCGCCGCCCACCCGTCGACCTGCGCGGCGAGCGCGGCGAGCAGGCCCTCGGGGCCGGCGTTCAGGGCCTGCTTGGTCAGCTCGCGCTGGGCGGCGAAGCCCGCGGTGACCGCGCGGTACTGGTCGGCGGCGATGGCGGCGGAGACGGCCTTGCTGATGGCGAGGAAGGGGGTGCGGCGGGGCACCTCCAGGAGCGGCAGCGGCTCCTGCGCGCAGGCGGTGACGAGTGCCTCGGGGATCTCCTCGTAGTTGACCCCGACGGCGAACCCCAGCCCGACCACGCCCGCGCCGGCCAGCCGCCGCACGTACCGGCGCATGGCCTCGGGGTCCTCCGCGTCCAGCTTGAGCGCGGTGATCAGCAGCAGCTCGCCGCCCTCCATGTACGGCACGGGGTCGGCCAGCTCGCTGACGTGTGCCCAGCGCACGGGCACGTCGAGGCGGTCCTCGCCGGCGCGCACGGTCAGCTTCAGCGCCGAGTGGTGGACGAGCGAGGCGAGGGTCGGGGGCATGGGGCCTTCACGGTGGTGGCGGAGTGCTGAATCTTGGCCGCCGCGTATGAACGGCCTACGCCGATTCTGCCTCACCGTACGATCGCCCGCTGGCCCTCAGCCCCGCAGATCCACCAGCAACGGCGGCGCGTGCTCCCCCCGCACACTGCTCAACGACAACACCGCGTGCCCGGCCGGCACCCCGTGCGCCAACTCGGACGCGGACCAGCGCTCGCGTTCGACTTGGCGGACGGTGACGGCCTCGGTCGTCACCGCCTTACCCGTGATCAGCTTGCGCAGGGCGTGGATCGCGCGGGTCATCGGCTGGTCCGCGAACACGGTGTGCCGGGCCACGTCCCGGGTCTCCACCCACTGGGTGCCCCAGGCGTCCGCGAACCTGCTGCCGTCCCACGTGGTGACCCCCGCGAAGGCCATGCGGCAGCCGACGGCGGCGTACAGCGGTCCGTGCAGCGCCTCGGGGACGTCCCCGACGGTGCGCAGGGCGAGCACCACGCCCGCGTTGCGGGAGCGCAGGCGCTGGATGCGCCGCACGGACTCGGCCGTCACCGCGCCGGTGGCGTCGTCCAGGACGAGGCAGGCGAAGTGCGCTCGCTCGCCCGCCGTCGCGACGACGCCGAACTGCGCGAGCAGCAGCCTGGTGACGATCCGGGACACCTCCTCGTGTCCCCGATCGGGCAGGTCGATGCGGACCCGCAGCGGATGGTGGGCGACGGCGCGCAGCGAGAACGGCCGGGCCTCCCCTCCTTCCGCGCCGAAGAACCGGGCGAACGCCGGCCGGTCCAGCACCGCGAGCCGGTCGGCCAGGACCGGGCCGGGGTCACCCGGGCTGCCCGTCTGGCGGACGCGTGCCTCGAGTTCGCGGCGCATCACCGTGTGCTCGTCCCCCGCGAGCCCTGCCCGCAGCGCGCCCAGGGCCGACGGATCGCCCTCCAGGAGTTCCCTCAGTTCGGGCAGGGTCGGGAAGCGTCCGTACACCGCTCGGTACGGCCCGAGGAGCTGGGCCAGTGCGGTGCCGGCCCGCTGTCCGCTCACCGCCTCCAGGTCGCCGACCAGCCCCTCCGCGAGGAAGGCGGCCGCCTCGTCCGGGTCGCCGGATTCCGCGTACGGGTCGAGGTCGTACAGCGAAGCGGGGTCGCCGAGGCGTACGACGACGTCGAAGGCGGAGTCGGGGCCGAGCGAGGTGCCGGCCGCGCAGACGGCGACGACGGTGCACTGTCCGGCGAGTGCCTGGAGGCCGAGCGACTCGACGACGGGCCGGATCAGATGGCGGGTCTTGCCTGAGCCCGAGGGCCCGACAGCCAGCAGCGAGGTGCCCAGGGTGTCCGGTGCGAGCGCGGCGCCGGCACCGGCATAGGCGACCGGAGTGCGCTCGCCCGCGACCCACCGGCCGAGGCGCACCTGGCCGGCGAGCAGGTCGTGCCGGGCGGTCCGGTCCGGCAGATCGCGGGCGCCGGAGGGATGGATCCAGGCGGCGGCGCCCTCGCGCAGCACCGTGTCGGTGAACGCCGACAGCCGGGCGCGTGCCCGGGCCGCGGTCCACATATGGCCGATCCTGGAGCAGTCCACGTCGTTCATCCGGCCGGCGTACACCTCGGCGGTGAGCAGGTCGGCCGCTTGGTGCTGGCCCGCCTCCCGCAGTTCCGGCCAGTGCGAGGGCCGCCGTTCGACGGCCGGCAGCGCGGGTCCGGCGGTCTTCGCCCGCTCACGTGCGGCGAGCAACTCCTTCGCGTACGGCCACCAACCGCCGATCCGGGCGAAGGGCCACAGCACCAGCAGGGTGATCAGCGCGTAGAGACCGTCGGTGAAGGCCACCGAACCGAAGATGGTGTAGCTGCCCGTGACGAGGACGATGAGGGAGAACGCTGGATCTTGGACGGGCAACGCGTCCCAGCCCAGGCCGAATGCCTTCGGGAACACGAAGGCGAGCGCGACGAGCGCGCCCAGGGCCGCGATGAGGGCGCGCATGGGCTGTGGGCGACGGGTGATGACGTGCCGGACGATGTCGCGCCAACTGCCCAGGCGAGCCATGGCGAAGACGAGGATCGCGAAGAACACGCCGTTGGCGACCGTGATGGCCTCGGCGCCCTGGTATCCCTTGGGCGACGTGGTTCCTGCCCACCACCAGCCGTCGGGGGTGAGCAGCTTCAGGACGGCCCACTGGTAGGGGATGCTGCCGTGCCGCCACAGCGACCACACGAGCAGCCCCGCCGCCAGGGGAACGAAGAAGCCGACGATGGTGACGGGGGCCAGGCGCTGTTCCTGGCGCGGGCTCTTGGGTCGGCGGTAGCCCTGGCGCCAGATGCCCGGCTCGGCGTCCGGCCGCGGCTCGTCGAGCCAGTCGGCGACCGGGGAGCGGGGGTGCGCGGACGGCGGGGCGTGGTCGACGGACGGTACGCGCGGGGCCGCCGCAGGAGGCGGTGGCACGGCCGGCGCCTGCGTCGGCAGCGGCGGCACGCCCGTCTCCATCGGCGGTGACGGATGCGGTACCGGCCCCGTACCGCTCTCGCGTGTGTTCCGCTTTCCCTCGTTCTGCATCCGCCCTGCCCCCTGACCAGCCGCTCCGTGCACCGTCAGCGAGCAATGTAGTGCCCCGGGAAGGGGAGTTCACCGCATACACGGCCGTCGGCGCGGACGGCAGGTCCCGTGGGGTCATACGCTCGCTATGTCCACCGCGGACAAGGGCGGGGCGGGACAACGCCCACATGGAGCATGCCCAGGGCCCCGTACCCGTCCTAGCCTGCGAAAAGAAGGCAAGCGTCCGTAATACCCCCAGGAGCCCCGCATGACCGCACTTCCGCAGGAGCGCCGCGTCGTCACCGCCATCCCCGGCCCGAAGTCGCAGGAGCTGCAGGCCCGCCGTACCGCCGTGGTCGCCCAGGGCGTGGGCTCCACGCTGCCGGTGTTCGTCACGCGCGCCGGCGGCGGTGTCATCGAGGACGTGGACGGCAACAGCCTGATCGACTTCGGCTCCGGTATCGCCGTGACCAGCGTCGGCGCCTCCGCCGAGGCCGTCGTGCGCCGCGCCTCCGCCCAGCTGGCGGACTTCACCCACACCTGTTTCATGGTCACCCCCTACGAGGGCTACGTCGCCGTCGCCGAGGCGCTGGCCGAGCTCACCCCGGGTGACCACGCCAAGAAGTCCGCGCTGTTCAACTCCGGCGCCGAGGCCGTCGAGAACGCCGTCAAGATCGCGCGTGCGTACACCAAGCGGCAGGCCGTCGTGGTGTTCGACCACGGGTACCACGGACGCACCAACCTCACCATGGCGCTGACGGCGAAGAACATGCCGTACAAGCACGGCTTCGGCCCGTTCGCGCCCGAGGTGTACCGCGTCCCGGTCGCCTACGGCTACCGCTGGCCGACCGGTGCGGAGAACGCCGGCCCCGAGGCCGCCAAGCAGGCCATCGACCAGATCACCAAGCAGGTCGGCCCGGACAACGTGGCCGCGATCATCATCGAGCCGGTGCTCGGCGAGGGCGGCTTCATCGAGCCGGCCAAGGGCTTCCTGCCCGCCATCCGCCAGTTCGCCGCCGACAACGGCATCGTGTTCGTCGCCGACGAGATCCAGTCCGGTTTCTGCCGGACCGGGCAGTGGTTCGCCTGTGAGGACGAGGGCATCGTCCCGGACCTGATCACCACCGCCAAGGGCATCGCCGGCGGTCTGCCGCTCGCCGCCGTGACCGGCCGCGCCGAGATCATGGACGCCGCACACGCCGGCGGCCTCGGCGGCACGTACGGCGGCAACCCCGTGGCCTGCGCCGGTGCGCTCGGCGCCATCGAGACCATGAAGGAGCTCGACCTCAACGGCAAGGCCAAGCGCATCGAGGAGATCATGAAGAGTCGCCTCGCCGCCATGGCCGAGAAGTTCGACGTCATCGGCGACGTGCGCGGCCGCGGCGCGATGATCGCCATCGAGCTGGTCAAGGACCGCACCACCAAGGAGCCGAACCCGGAGGCCACCGCGGCGCTGGCCAAGGCCTGCCACGCGGAGGGCGTGCTGGTGCTCACCTGCGGCACCTACGGCAACGTGGTCCGCTTCCTGCCCCCGCTGGTCATCGGCGAGGACCTGCTCAACGAGGGCCTCGACGTCGTCGAGCAGGCCCTGGCCCGCATCTGAGGCGGCGAGTTCCGGCTGCGGCAGGCCGTGTGAAGAAGGTGTGCGAGGTGGATGACGGGACGGAAATCCGTCTGCCCAAGCGCCGCGGCCTGCCGTAGGTTCTACCCAGATGAGAGATGCACCCCGTCCACGGGGGACCGTGGGCGACTTCAGGCCGGGGCCTCCCCAGCTTCGACCTGGTCGTGCCTTCGCGCACACAACCGGCGCCTGACGCCGGGATCTCCTCACCGATCGGACGGTCGCCGCCCCAAACCCCCCGGGGCGCGCGACGTTCCGGTCCGGACGGCCGCCCCGTGACCACCCCCCCCTGTTCCGGGGCGGCCGACCTCCTCCTCCCGGCCGGCCCCGCTCCCCGCCGGTGCGCCCCCGCCCCCTGTCGCGCCGCGCCCGCCTGCCAAGCTGGGCCCCGTGTCGAACCCAGTCCGCCGCTCTCTGCTCCTCGGTGTCCCGGCCGTCCTCTTCGCCCTGATCACCTGGCAGGTCGTCACGCACGGCCCGCTGCTGCGCGCGGACGCCCGGCTCAGCCGGGCCCTGGTCCATCCGGACGGGTTCTCCGCGTTCCTCTCCGACCTCGGCAACGTCCAGGTCGCCGTGCCGGTCCTCGCCGTCGCCGTCGGACACGCCCTGTGGCGCGGCCGCGGCGCCGGGCACCCCCGCTGGTGGCTGCCGCCGGCCGCGGCCGCCGCCTTGATGGCGGTGCTCCCCGCGCTGGTGGTCCCGCTGAAGGACTGGGCCGCACGGCCGGGGACCCCCGTGGTGCCCCCGGCCGTCGGCTACTACCCCTCCGGGCACACGGCGACGGCGACCGTCGCCTACGGTTCGGCGACCCTCCTGCTGCTGTCCTGGCTCCGCTCCCGCGCCGCCCGCCGGACCGTGCTCGCGCTCTGCGCGGCCCTCGTCCTCGGCGTCGGCTACGGCCTCGTCCGCCACGGCTACCACTGGCCGCTGGACGTGCTGGCGAGCTGGTGCCTGAGCGCGGTCCTGCTGACCGCGCTCGCCGCGGTGCCCGGGGTCAGCCGAAGTAGCCGTCGAACGTCTTCTGGAACTCCCAGTTCGAGTAGCGGTCCCAGTTGATCGACCAGGTCATCAGGCCGCGCAGGCCCGGCCAGGTGCCATGGGTGGGGTACGAGCCGCAGTTGGTCTTCCTGGTCAGGCAGTCCAGGGTCTTGGTGACCTCGGCGGGGGCCACGTAGCCGTTGCCCGCGTTGGTGGAGGCCGGCATGCCGATCGCCACCTGGTCGGGGCGCAGCGGCGGGAAGACGTTGTTCGGGTCGCCGGCCACCGGGAAGCCGGTGAGCAGCATGTCGGTCATGGCGATGTGGAAGTCGGCGCCGCCCATGGAGTGGTACTGGTTGTCCAGGCCCATGATCGGGCCGGAGTTGTAGTCCTGGACGTGCAGCAGGGTGAGGTCGTCGCGCAGGGCGTAGATCACCGGGAGGTAGGCGCCGCAGCGCGGGTCCTGGCCGCCCCACTTGCCGGTGCCGTAGTACTGGTAGCCGTTCTGCACGAAGAAGGTCTCCGGCGCCATGGTCAGCACGAACGAGGAGCCGTACCTGGCCTTCAGGGTCTTCAGCGCGGAGATGAGGTTGACGATCACGGGCGTGGTGGGGTTTTTGAAGTCCGTGTCGTTCGTGTCCAGGGACAGCGAGTGGCCCTCGAAGTCGATGTCGAGGCCGTCCAGCCCGTAGGTGTCGATGATCTTCGAGACGGAGGAGACGAAGGCGTCCCGGGCCGCCGTGGTGGTCAGCTGCACCTGGCCGTTCTGGCCGCCGATGGAGATCAGCACCTTCTTGCCGGCCGCCTGCTTGGCCTTGACGGCCGCCTTGAAGTCGGCGTCGCTCTCGGCGTTGGGGCAGTCGGTGACCGGGCAGCGCTTGAACTCGACGTCCCCGGAGGTCGCCGAGGTCGGCTCGGCGAAGGCCAGGTCGATGACGTCCCAGCTGTCGGGGACGTCCGCGAGCCGGGTGTAGCCGGACCCGTTGGCGAAGCTGGCGTGGAGGTAGCCGACCAGGGCGTGCGCCGGGAGGCCGGCCGAACCGCCGCCCGGCCCGCCGCCCGAGCCGCCCGCGGGCGTCGTCACCGTGACCGCGGCCGACTTCGCGGACTCCCCCGCGGCGTTGACGGCCGTGACCTGGAAGCTGTACGCGGTCGAGGCGGTGAGGCCGGTGACGGTCGCCGAAGTCCCGTTCGCCGTCTGGACCTTGACCCCGTCGCGGTAGACGGCGTATCCGGTGGCGCCGGGCACCGCCGACCAGGACAGGGCGACGGAGGAGGCGGTGACGGAGGACGCGGTCAGCCCGCCGGGCACGGCGGGGGGCTGTGTGGTGCCGCTGCCGCCGGGGCCGACGAGCGAGATGTCGTCGGCGTTGTAGGCGCCGGTGCCGTACCAACCGTGGGTATAGAGAGTCACCTTGGTGGTGGAGGGGCCGGTGGTGAAGGTGGTGGCCAGCTTCTGCCAGTCGGGTGCCGACTGCGTCCAGGCGGAGACGTCGGTGGTGCCGGTGCCGCTCGCGCCGAGGTAGACGTAGGAGCCGCGGACGTAACCGGACAGCGTGTACTGCGCGTTCGGCTGGACGGTCACCGTCTGGGCGCACTGGGCGTTGTCGCTGCCCGCCGGTGTGGCCTGGAGCGCGGAACTTCCGCTGTGCACGGGCGAGTTGACGATCGTTCCGGCCGAGCAGGTCCAGCCGGTCAGGCCGGACTCGAAGCCGCCGTTCTGGACCACGTCCGCGTCGGCGGCGTGGGCGGCCGACGAGAGCGCGGTGAGGCCGGGCACGGCCAGCGCCGTCGCGGTGAGGAGGGCGAGCAGGGGTCTGGTGCGGTCCACGAATGCCTCCGGGCAGGGGGGAGTTGGAGGGTGGAGCGGCACTCAATTTGGTCCAGACCAATCCCGGTGTCAAGGCATCCGGGCGTCACCCGTCCTCACCGGTGCCCGTGAACAGCCCGGCCGCCGCCTCGTGCATCGCCAGTTCCAGCAGCGCCGGGTCGGTCAGGGTGCCCGAGCCGTCCGGCGGCACCAGCCAGCGCACGCCCCGGGTGGTGCGGCCCGGGTGCGGTACGACGATCCAGGTGCCGGCCCCCGCGGTGCGCACCCCGGTGCCGAGCCAGCGGCCCGCGGTGCCCGGCGGCACGAAGAAGCCGACCCGGTTGTCGCCGAAGTCGGCGAGGACCGGGCCCGTCCGGTCCAGCAGCCGGGTCAGCACGTCCAGGGTCGGATAGCCCAGGTGGGCCGGCAGGATCAGCACGTCCCAGGCGCGGCCGGCGGGCAGCAGCGCGATCCCGTGCGGGCTGCGCTCCCATTCCCAGCGGCAGGACTCGGGGTCCAGCGCCACGGCCGCCAGCCACTCCACCGCCGTCTTCGTCCCCGTCATCAGCGGGCCTCCCTCTCTCCGGATGGGCGACGCGGTCGCGTCGGGGGGAGAGAGGGAGGCCGCGCGGGAGCATTACGCGGGTTCGACACCCCGGGTAAGTGACCTGAGTCACATCACCTGGCGTGCGGTGTCCGGCGCCGCGCGCGACCGGTCAGCTGTCGAAGCCCAGCCCCAGCCGGTCCATCGTGCGCAGCCACAGGTTCCGCCGGCCGCCCTGGGCGTCCGCGCGGGCCAGGGACCACTTGGTGAGGGCGATGCCGGTCCAGGCGAACGGCTCCGGCGGGAACGGCAGCGGCCGCTTGCGCACCATCTCCAGTTCGGTGCGCTCGGTGCGCTCCCCGTCCAGCAGGTCCAGCATCACGTTGGCGCCGAAGCGGGTCGCGCCGACGCCGAGGCCGGTGTAGCCCGCGGCGTACGCCACCTTGTCCTGGTGGGCGGTGCCGAAGAACGCCGAGAAGCGGGAGCAGGTGTCGATCGCGCCGCCCCAGGCGTGGGTGAAGCGCAGGCCCTCCAACTGCGGGAAGCAGGTGAAGAAGTGCCCCGCGAGCTTGGCGTACGTCTCCGGGCGGTCGTCGTACTCCGCCCGCACCCGGCCGCCGTAGTGGTGGACGGCGTCGTAACCGCCCCACAGGATGCGGTTGTCCGCGGACAGCCGGAAGTAGTGGAACTGGTTGGCGCTGTCCCCCAGCCCCTGTCTGCCCCGCCAGCCGACGGCCGACAGCTGCTCGGGGCTCAGCGGCTCGGTCATCAGCGCGTAGTCGTAGACCGGGACGGTGTACGAGCGCACACGCCGCAGCAGGCTGGGGAAGATGTTGGTGCCGAGCGCCACCTTGCGGGCCCGTACGGCGCCGTAGGGGGTGCGCACCGCCATCCCGGCGCCGTACTGCCTCAGGGTGAGCGCGGGCGTGTGCTCGTACACCCGCACCCCGAGCCGGAGGCACGCGCGCTTCAGGCCCCAGGCGAGCTTCGCGGGGTGCAGCATGGCGACGCCCCTGCGGTCCCACAGACCGGCCTGGAAGGTCGGCGAGTTCACCTCGGCGCGCACGGCGTCGGCGTCCAGGAAGTCGATCCCGTCCGCGAGGCCCCGCTCCTCCAGCTCCCGGTGCCAGTCGCGCAGCTCCCATGCCTGGTAGGTCTCGGTGGCCACGTCGATCTCGCCGGTGCGCTCGAACTCGCAGTCGATGCCGTACCGGGCCACGGCCGCCTCGATCTCGTCGAGGTTGCGCCGGCCCAGCTCCTCCAGTCTGTGGATCTCGTCGGGCCAGCGGGTCAGGCCGTTGGGCAGGCCGTGGGTGAGGGAGGCGGCGCAGAAGCCGCCGTTGCGGCCGGAGGCGGCCCAGCCCACCTCGCGGCCTTCCAGCAGGACGACGTCCCGGCGCGGGTCGCGCTCCTTGGCGCACAGCGCGGTCCACAGTCCGCTGTACCCGCCGCCGACGACCAGCAGGTCGCAGGTCTCGGGGCCGGTCAGGGCGGGCTCCGGCTGCGGCTTTCCAGGGTCTTCCAGCCAGTACGGGACCGGCTGGGCTTCCGAGAGAGAGGCGATCCAGTTGTCTTTGCCACGACTCATGGCGCTTGGGGCCATGATTTCAACTCCCTACAAAGCTGTGCGCTTTTCGGCTTACGCCTTCTGATGGTTACGGCGGTTCGTGATCAGCATCGATACCAGAACGAACAGCACCGCGAGGAGGAACATCGCCGTACCGATCACATTGATCTGCACGGGCGTTCCGCGCTGCGCCGAACCCCACACGAACATGGGGAAGGTGACGGTCGAACCGGCATTGAAATTGGTGATGATGAAATCGTCGAAGGACAGCGCGAAGGACAGCAGCGCGCCCGCGGCGATTCCGGGTGCCGCGATCGGCAGGGTGACCCGCAGGAAGGTCTGCACGGGCCCGGCGTACAGGTCCCGGGCGGCCTCCTCCAGGCGCGGGTCCATCGACATCACACGCGCCTTGACCGCGGTGACGACGAAGCTGAGACAGAACATGATGTGCGCGATCAGGATCGTCCAGAAGCCGAGCTGCGCACCCAGGTTGAGGAAGAGGGTGAGCAGGGAGGCGGCCATGACGACCTCGGGCATCGCCATCGGCAGGAAGATCAGCGAGTTGATGGCGCCGCGGGCGCGGAAGCGGTAGCGGACCAGCGCGAAGGCGATCATCGTGCCGAGGACGGTGGCGCCGAGCGTCGCCCAGACGGCGATCTGGAGGCTGATGGACAGCGAGCCGCACATGTCGGCGACGCCGCACGGCTGTTTCCAGGCGTCCAGGGAGAACCGCTGCCACTGGTAGTTGAAGCGCCCCTTCGGTTTGTTGAAGGAGAACACCGTGACGATGACGTTCGGCAGCAGCAGATAGGCGAGGGTGAACAGTCCCGCGATGACGACGAGATGGCGCTTGAGCCAGTTGACGACGGGCATTTAGACCAGGTCCTCCGTCCCGGACCGGCGGATGTAGATGGTCACCATGGCCAGGATCGCGGCCATGAGGATGAAGGAGAGGGCCGCGGCCGTCGGATAGTCCAGGATGCGCAGGAACTGCGTCTGGATCACATTGCCGATCATGCGGGTGTCGGTGGAGCCGAGGAGTTCGGAGTTGACGTAGTCACCGGCCGCCGGGATGAACGTGAGCAGCGTGCCGGAGACCACGCCCGGCATCGACAGCGGGAAGGTCACCTTGCGGAAGGTGGTCCACGGCTTGGCGTACAGGTCGCCGGCCGCCTCGTGCAGCCGCCCGTCGATCCGCTCCAGCGAGGTGTACAGCGGCAGGATCATGAACGGCAGGAAGTTGTACGTCAGTCCGCACACCACCGCGAGCGGGGTGGCCAGCACCCGGTCGCCGGCCGTCCAGCCGAGCCAGTTGGTGAGGTCCAGGACGTGCAGCGAGTTCAGCGCGTGCACGATCGGGCCGTTGTCCGCGAGGATCGTCTTCCAGGCCAGGGTGCGGATCAGGAAGCTGGTGAAGAACGGCGCGATCACCAGGATCATGATCAGGTTGCGCCAGCGGCCCGCGCGGAACGCGATCAGATAGGCCAGCGGGTAGCCGAGCAGCAGGCAGAGCACGGTGGCGCCGGCCGCGTAGCACAGGGAGCGCAGGAACTGCGGCCAGTACTCGGACAGGGCGTCCCAGTAGGTCGCGACGTGCCAGGTGACCTTGTAGCCCTCCTCCAGGGAGCCCGTCTGCACGGACGTGGAGGCCTGGTAGACCAGGGGCAGCGCGAAGAAGACGATCAGCCACAGGATGCCGGGCAGCAGCAGCCAGTACGGCGTGAACCGGCCGCGTTTGCGGGGGGCCTTGGCCTCCGGTGCGGCGGGGGCGAGCGGCGGGGGCGCCTCGGTGAGCGTCGGCATCAGGCGGCGACCTCTTCCTCGGTGCCCGCGTCGATGGCCTGGGTCGCGTCGAGGCCGAAGGTGTGCGCGGGGCTCCAGTGCAGGACGACGTCCGCGCCGGGGACCAGCCGGGCGTCCCGCTCGACGTTCTGGACGTAGACCGAGAGTCCGGCGCAGGCCGGGCTGTCGATGACGTACTGGGTGGAGACGCCGATGAAACTGGCGTCGGCGATCTTCCCGGTGAGGCGGTTGCGACCCTCGGGGACGGCGCCCGCGTCGTCGGCGTGGGCGAGCGCGATCTTCTCGGGGCGGATGCCGACCAGCACCTTGCCGCCGGCCGGGGCGGGCGCGCTGCACCGCGCGGCGGGCAGCACCAGCTTGCCGCCGCCGGCCTTGACCACGACGTCCTCGCCGTCCTTGGTGTCGACCTCGGCCTCGATCAGGTTGGAGGTGCCGAGGAAGTTGGCGACGAAGGTGGTCTTCGGGTTCTCGTACAGGTCGGTGGGCGCGCCCAGCTGCTCGACGCGGCCGCCGTTCATCACCGCGACCGTGTCGGCCATGGTCATGGCCTCCTCCTGGTCGTGCGTGACATGGATGAAGGTGATGCCGACCTCGGTCTGGATGCGCTTGAGCTCCAGCTGCATCTGGCGGCGCAGCTTCAGGTCGAGGGCGCCGAGCGGCTCGTCCAGCAGCAGCACCTTGGGGTGGTTGATCAGCGCGCGGGCGACGGCGACGCGCTGCTGCTGGCCGCCGGAGAGCTGGTGCGGCTTCTTGCGCGCCTGCTCGCCGAGCTGGACCAGCTCCAGCATCTCCTCCACCTGCTTCTTGACGCTCTTGATGCCGCGCCGGCGCAGCCCGAAGGCGACGTTCTCGAAGATGTCGAGGTGCGGGAAGAGCGCGTAGGACTGGAAGACCGTGTTGACCGGCCGCTTGTACGGCGGCAGGTGGGTGACGTCCTGGTCGCCGAGGTGCACGGTGCCGCTCGTCGGCTGCTCCAGGCCCGCGATCATGCGCAGGGTGGTGGTCTTGCCGCAGCCGGACGCGCCGAGCAGGGCGAAGAAGGAACCCTGGGGAACGGTCAGGTCCAGCGGGTGTACGGCGGTGAAGGCGCCGTAGGTCTTGCCGATACCGGAGAGGCGGACGTCGCCGCTGTTGTCTGTCGTCATCGTGGTCGTCACGCCCCTGTGAGCTTCGAGAACTTCTGCTGGTAGGCGGTCTCTTCCTTCTGCGTGAGGGCGCGGAAGGCATGGGACTTCGCCTGCATCGCCTTGTCGGGCACGATCAGCGGATTGCTCGCGGCCGACTTGTCGATCCTGGAGAGATAGGGAACCACTCCCGCGACGGGGCTCACGTAGTTGACGTAGGCGGCGAGTTCGGCGGCGGGCCCGGGCTCGTAGTAGTAGTCGATGAGCCGCTCGGCGTTCGTCTTGTGGCGCGCCTTGTTCGGGACCATCAGGTTGTCGGTCGACGTCATGTAGCCGCTGTCCGGGATGACGTAGTCGACGTCCGGGTTGTCCGCCTGGAGCTGGACGATGTCGCCGCCCCAGGCGACACAGGCGGCGATGTCGCCCTTGGCCAGGTCGGACGTGTAGTCGTTGCCGGTGAAGCGGCGGATCTGGCCCTTGTCGACGGCCTTCTGGACGCGGGCGATGGCCGCGTCGTAGTCGTCGTCGGTGAACTTGGCCGGGTCCTTGCCCATGTCGAGCAGGACCATGCCGATGGTGTCGCGCATCTCGGTCAGCATGCCGACTCGGCCCTTGAGCCTGGGGTTGTCGAGCAGGTCGGAGACCGACTTCACCTCGATGCCGCCGAGCGCCTTCTTGTTGAAGGCGACGACGGTGGAGATGCCCTGCCAGGGGTAGGAGTAGGCGCGGCCGGGGTCCCAGTCGGGGTCGCGGAACTGGTCCGACAGGTTGGCGAAGGCGTGCGGCAGGTTGGCCGCGTCGAGTTTCTGGACGTACCCGAGCCGGATCATGCGGGCGGCGAGCCAGTCGGTGAGCACGATGAGGTCGCGGCCGGTGTCCTGGCCGGCGGCGAGCTCCGGCTGGACCTTGCCGAAGAACTCGTCGTTGTCGTTGATGTCCTCGGTGTACTTGACCTGGATGCCGGACCGCTTGGCGAACGCGTCGAGCGTGGGGTGGCGCTTGCCCTTGCCGTCCACGTCGATGTATTCGGGCCAGTTGGAGAAGTTGACGACCTTCTCGTCGGCCGAGTGGTCGTCGGCGGAGACGCCGCCCTGGTCCTTGGTCGCGGCGGGGATGCCGCAGGCGCTCAGGGTCCCGAGTCCGCCGATCGCGAGCGCGCCCCCGACGGAGGCGCGCAGCAGCGAACGGCGGGTCAGCGCGGCCCTGCCGCTGCGGAAACTACGGCGTATGGCGGCCAGTTCGACCGCTGTCAGGCGGTCGGGCTCGTAACTCTCCATGCGCGTGGTGGCCTTTCGGAGGGGAGGGGTACCCGGGGAGGAGCGGGCCGCGGGTGGGGGAGGTTCCGCGGCCGAGGGGGCGGCGGCTCCTACCGGTCGCCGAAGATCGTGCGGTGCCAGTCCTTGCGGGCCACCGCCGTATTGTCGAACATTACGTGCTTGACCTGCGTGTACTCCTCGAAGGAGTACACCGACATGTCCTTGCCGAAGCCGGACGCCTTGTAGCCTCCGTGCGGCATCTCGCTGATGATCGGGATGTGATCGTTGATCCAGACGCAGCCCGCCTTGATGTCGCGGGTGGCGCGGTTGGCCCGGTAGACGCTGCCGCTCCAGGCGGAGGCGGCGAGGCCGTAGGGGGTGTCGTTGGCCAGCCGGATGCCCTCGTCGTCGCTGTCGAAGGGCAGGACGACCAGGACCGGGCCGAAGATCTCGGACTGGACGATCTCGCTGTCCTGCGGGGCGTCGGCGATCAGGGTGGGCCGGTAGTAGGCGCCCTTCGCCAGGTCGCCGCCGGGGGCCTCGCCGCCGGTCACCACGCGGGCGTAGGCGCGGGCGCGGTCCACGAAGCCGGCGACCCGGTCGCGCTGGGCGTGCGAGATGAGGGGGCCGAGGTCGGTGCCGGGGGCGAACGGGTCGCCGAGCCGCACGGTCTCCATCAGGGCGGCGGTGCGCGCGACGAACTCCTCGTACAGCGGCCGCTGTACGTAGGCGCGGGTGGCGGCGGTGCAGTCCTGGCCGGTGTTGATGAGCGCGCCGGCGACGGCGCCGTGGACGGCGGCCTCCAGGTCGGCGTCGTCGAAGACGACGAACGGGGCCTTGCCGCCCAGTTCCAGGTGGAGCCGCTTGACGGTCGCGGTGGCGACCTCGGCGACGCGCTTGCCCACGCCGGTGGACCCGGTGAAGGAGGTCATCGCCACGTCGGGGTGGCCGACCAGGTGCTCGCCGGCCTCCCTGCCGGTGCCGGTGACGATGTTGATCACACCGTCCGGGAGGCCCGCGGCGGTGGCGGCCTGGGCGAAGAGCAGCGAGGTCAGGGGGGTCAGCTCGGCGGGCTTGAGCACGATGGTGTTGCCCGCGGCGATCGCCGGCAGCACCTTCCAGGCGGCCATCTGGAGCGGGTAGTTCCAGGGCGCGATGGAGCCGACGACGCCGATCGGCTCGCGCCGGACGTACGACGTGTGGTCGCCGGAGTACTCGCCGGCCGACTGCCCCTGGAGGTGCCGGGCGGCACCGGCGAAGAAGGCGGTGTTGTCGACGGTCCCCGGGACGTCGAACTCGCGGCTGAGCTTCAGCGGCTTGCCGCACTGGAGGGACTCGGCGCGGGCGAACTCCTCGGCGCGGTCGGCGAGCACGGCGGCGAAGCGGTGCAGGGCGTCCGAGCGCTCGCCCGGGGTGGCCGAGGCCCAGCCGGGGAAGGCGGCGCGCGCGGCGGCGACGGCCGCGTCGACGTCGTCGGTGCCGGCCAGGTCGTAGGTGAACACCTCGGTGCCGGTGGCCGGGTCGATCACGGCGTGGGTGCGGCCCGAAGTGCCCCTGGTCAGACGGCCGTCGATGAACTGCGCGCCGTCGGCGAAACGGTCCTCGGCGGGAAATCGTTCCTGGGTGGCGGTGCCCGGGTTGTGCATGTCGCTCTCCTCCGCCCTGCACCCCGTGTGAGGGGTGGGTGGCGTAGCTCCAGCTCGATTTGAGTGCCGATCCTGACAGAGCCGTTAGCCTCCAACAAGTGATTCCGTTGTTGCCTTTTGGTTACGCGACGGAATCTGTCGACCAGGTGTCGAGTCGGGTACGGAAAAGGCGGACGGTGTGTCAGTGGTGCGTGCCAGACTCGCGTGCATGGGGAAGATCAACGGGATGGAAGCCCTGGTCAGCGAGGTCCGTGCGGGGTCCCGCGTGAAGTACCTGCACTTCTGGGGCCACCGGCCCCGGCCGGACGGCACGATCGGCGCGAGCTGTCTCAGCCAGTGGTGGCCGTCGCCGTTCGTGGTCGACGGAAAGCGCTATGCGACGGCCGAGCACTGGATGATGGCGGGCAAGGCCCGTCTGTTCGGCGACGAGCGGGCGGAGGAGCGGGTGCTGTCCGCGGCCCATCCCGCCGAGGCCAAGAAGGCGGGCCGGCTGGTCCGCGACTTCGACGAGGCGATATGGGAGCGGGAGCGCTTCCGCATCGTGGTCGAGGGCAGCGTCCACAAGTTCGCCTCCGACGACGCCCTGCGCGCCTTCCTGCTGGGCACGGGCGACCGCGTCCTGGTCGAGGCGAGCCCGCTGGACCGGGTGTGGGGCATCGGCCTGGCGGCGACCGACGAGGCGGCGTCGGACCCGGAACACTGGCGCGGCCTGAACCTGCTGGGCTTCGCGCTGATGGAGGCACGGGCGGAACTGGCGGGGCGGTAGAGCCGGAATCCCGGGGTCTGGGGAATCCGGGGCCGGGCTCGGCCGGCCCGAACCGCGGTGCCGGGCCGGTCCGCGCGAACAGGACCGCGTCCGACCGGCCGACGGCGGGCCGGTGGCCGAGGGGCCGGGCCACCGGGATCGGCTCGGCGGCGCCGAGCCCGTGGGTCAGCGTCCCGTCGCGACCGTGGCCGTGAGGGAGTGGGCCGAGCCGTAGTACGGGTCGGAGCTGGACGAGTCGTCGTTGAAGGCGCTGATGCCGATCACCAGCAGCAGCACCATCATGGCGACGCCGACGACGATGCCGATGACGCCCATGATCAGGCCCGCCTGGGCCTGCCCGTGGTTGGTGGCCTCGCCGCGCTCGGCCCGTCGGCGGCCCTTGATGCCGAAGACCACCGCGAGGATGCCCAGCACCAGGGAGACGACGCCGTACAGGCAGAACAGGCAGATCGACAGGATGCCGAGCACCATCGCCGCGGTGCCCATACCGTTCTGCGGGGCCATGGGCATGCCGGTCCAGCCGTAGCTCCCCGCCGGGTAGCCGGGGTAGCCGTACCCGCCGGGGGCCGGAGCGGGCGCGGGCGCCGGGGGCATGCCGGGGCCGGTCGGCGCGATCGGCGGGGGCGGCACCTGCTCGCCCGCGCCGGGGACCGGTGCTCCGAACGCGGGCGGCGGCGGGGTGGGCGCGCCGAAGCCCGGGCCGGGCGGGGCGAAATGGGGCTGCGCGTGACCGCCGGTCGGCAGGTCGGTCACGGTGGCCTGGTCGTGCACGGAGGGCGGCTGCGCCGGAGCCGGTGCGGTGGGCTGGTTCTTCTCCAGCGACGGCCGCTGCTCGGGCGGCGCCCACGGGTCGTGGCCGCCCCCGGCCGCCCCACTGGACTGCGTTCCGTCTGTCACGCGCGCTTCCCCCTCGGTCGTTCGTCCCGCCATGCTAAGGCCTCCCCGGACCGGCCGGTCCCGCCGCGGGCACCCCCGTCAGGCGCCGGTCCGCCGCCCCGAGCCCGCCGTCCCGCCTCCGCCCCACCACGGCCGCCCCGTCCCACAGGCAAGCGCACCGCCCTCGTCACCGGCTCCCGCCCGGGACCCGCGCCCCACCGCCGCCCCTCCCCCGGCCTACGATGTCCTTCGACGATCAGCCGATCACCCGCGCCGCGCCCGTGAGGGCCCGCCGGCGCCCTGCTCGGGGAGGACCCCTTGACCGACAGTTCCGTACCCGCCGCCGGCACGGCCGACCGCGACCTGCGGGCGTTCATCGCCGGACTGCCCAAGGCCGAACTGCACGTCCACCACGTGGGCTCCGCCTCCCCCCGCATCGTCTCGGAGCTGGCCGCCCGCCACCGGGACTCCAAGGTGCCCACCGACCCCGAGGCCCTGGCCGAGTACTTCACCTTCACCGACTTCGCGCACTTCATCGAGGTGTACCTGTCGGTGGTGGACCTGATCCGCACGCCGGAGGACGTCCGGCTGCTCACCTACGAGGTGGCCCGCGACCTGGCCCGCCAGCAGGTGCGCTACGCCGAGCTGACGATCACGCCGTACTCCTCCACCCGGCGCGGCATAGACGAGCGGGCCTTCATGGCCGCGATCGAGGACGCCCGCAAGGCCGCCGAGGCCGACTTCGGCACCGCGCTGCGCTGGTGCTTCGACATCCCCGGCGAGGCCGGTCTGGAGTCCGCCGAGGAGACCGCCCGGCTCGCCACCGACGACCGGATCCGCCCGGAGGGCCTGGTGTCGTTCGGGCTGGGCGGCCCCGAGATCGGCGTGCCCCGCCCGCAGTTCAAGCCGTACTTCGACCGGGCCATCGCCGCCGGTCTGCGCTCCGTGCCGCACGCCGGCGAGACCACCGGCCCGCAGACGGTGTGGGACGCGCTGGGCGAGCTGCGCGCCGAGCGCATCGGGCACGGCACCAGCTCCGCGCAGGACCCGGCGCTGCTCGCGCACCTCGCCGAGCGGCGCATCCCGCTGGAGGTCTGCCCGACCTCCAACATCGCCACGCGCGCGGTCCGCAGCCTGGACGAGCACCCGATCAAGGAGTTCGCGAAGGCGGGCGTGCTGATCACGGTCAACTCCGACGACCCGCCGATGTTCGGCACCGACCTGAACAACGAGTACGCGGTGGCCGCCCGCCTCCTCGACCTGGACGAGCGCGGCCTCGCGGACCTCGCCAAGAACGCCGTCGAGGCGTCCTTCCTGGACCCGGCGGGCAAGGCGCGGATCGGGGCGGAGATCGACACGTACACCTCGCGCTGGCTCGCCGGCTGAGGCACACCACAATGGGGGCCATGCAGAACGTGACCGCCGTGGCCCACCGCGGCGACCCCTACCGCTTCCGCGAGAACACCGTCGACTCGCTGCGTTCCGCGCTCGACCGGGGCGCGGACGTGGTCGAGATCGACGTACGGCTCACCCGGGACGGCGTGCCCGTGCTGCTGCACGACGACACCCTGGAGCGGCTGTGGGAGCTGGACCGGCCGCTGGGCGCGCTGTCCGCCGAGGAGGTGCGCGCTCTCACCGGCGGCCGGGTGCCGACGCTGGCGCAGGCGCTGGCCGCGACCGGTGACAGCCGGGTGATGGTGGACCTGTGCGGGCCGGTCACCCGGCGGACGATGGACCGGATCCTGGACGTGGTCCGGCAGAGCGGGGCCGGGGAGCGGGTGTACTACAGCGCGGGCGCCGAGACCATGCTCACCGTCCGCGCCGCCGACCCGGCCGCCGAGATCGCCCTGACCTGGACGACGCTGGCCCCGCCCCGGCCCGCGCTGCTGGCCGCGATCCGCCCGCGCTGGCTCAACTACCGCTTCTCCCTGGTGGACCGGGACCTGGTCGCCCGCGTCCACCGGGACGGGCAGCTCGTCTCCGTCTGGACCCCGGACACCCGGCGCACCCTCTCCCGGCTGCTGGACCAGGGCGTGGACTCGATCACCACCAACCGCATCGACGTCCTGCACGACCTGCGCTCGGCCCCCCGCGAACTCCCGCGGAGGACCCGCCGGCAGCTCCCGCGGCGACTCCCCTAGGGGCAGGCCCCCTGCAACTCCCTTACTTCTAGGGCGAGTTACCTAGGGCGGTACCGGGGTGGGGCGCCCTCCTCTGGCCCCGTCCGCCGGTGCCCCGGCCGCCCTCGCCGCGCCCGTCGCCGCCGCGTCCGGGGCGGTGCCCCGGTGGGAGGCGGGCGCGGCGGGCCGCGCTCGCCGGGCTGCCCGAGGACGACGCGACCGACGCGCTGGTCCGCGCCGGGTCGCTCACGAAGGTGGTGACGGCGGCCACCGCGCTGCGGCTCGCGGCCCTCGCCCGGCCGTGACGGGCCGTCCCCGGTGTGCCGGAGGCGGGCGCGGACGCCCGCATCACCGGTAGGTGTATCCGCCGAACGCGGGCAGACGGAAGGGGTACGGCCGGTCGCCGAAGGAGGAGACAGTGGAAGACGGGTCCTCGTTGAAGGCTGTGGGATGGGCACGCACCCTGCCCGTGAGCAGCGGGGTGAAAGCGGCCAGGGACTGGACACGGGCGCATCTGGAGACGCTCGGCTGGACGCGGACGGCGCCGGAGCTGGTGGATTCGGTACTGCTGACCGTCTCCGAACTCGTCACCAACGCCCACGTGCACGCCCGCAGCACGGCGCAGCTGATCCTCACCTGGGACGAGGGCTGCCTCCATGTGACCGTGCACGACGGCGATTCCAGGCTCCCCGAGCAACGGCGCCCCGACGCCGGCGCCCCGGGCGGGCGCGGGCTGCTGCTGGTCGACGCCCTCGCCCACGAGTGGGAGGTCCACCGCTGCCCCCGGGGCAAGGACATCGTCGCCTGCTTCCGGCCGCCCGCGGCCGCCGTCGACGCGTGACGGGCCGCCGAGTCCCGCCGACCCCGGCCAGGAGGAATCCCGCGTGACCATACCCATACGCCCAGGGCGGCGCGGCCGCGACGACCGGCGCTTCGACCTGCGCGCGACCGCCCTGTTCTTCCTGCTGCTGGCGGTCGCCCTGTGCCTGCTCGGCTTCGTGGTCCGTACCGCGGCGGCCGCCGTGGAGCACCGTCCGTCGTGGGTCGGCGCGTTGGTGATGCTGGCGGTCGCGGTCGCGCTGCTGTCCCGGTCCAGGTGGCGCCGCTGGTCCGCCGCGCGATGCGCGCGCCGGGCCGCGCGGGCGCTGGATGAGGCGGCGAAGGAGGCGGCCGACAGCCTGGGCGGCGGGGCGGTGGGGGCGGACGGGCCGGCGGCCTTCGAGGGCGGCCGGGCCGCGGAGCCGTCCGCGGGCGCCGTCCGCCCGGCGGCGCCGGAGGTGGCGGCGACCGTGCCCGTCGCCGCCCGGCAGGACGAGGAGATCACCGAACACCTCGTCGTTCCCGGCCCGCCCGCCGACTACGCCGGGCTGGACCCCGACGGGTTCGAGCAGGCCGTGGCCGAGCTGTGCGTCCGCGACGACTGCCGGTCCGTCGAAGTCGTCGGCGGCGCGGGCGACTTGGGTGCGGACGTCATCGCGCACACGGCGGACGGCCTGCGCGTGGTCATCCAGTGCAAGCTGTACGGCGAGGCCCACAAGGTCGGTTCGCAGGACATGCAGCGGTTCGGCGGGACCTGCTTCACCATCCACGAGGCCGATGTCGCGGCGCTGGTCACCACGAGCGACTTCACCGCGCCCGCCCTCGAGTACGCGTCCGAGTGCGGCATCGTCTGCGTCAACGGCCAGGACCTGGAGGCGTGGCGGCACGGCACGGGACCGAGCCCGTGGCAGCTCGCGCGGGCGGAGCCCTGAGCGCGGCCCGGCGGCGCCGGGTCAGGTGCGGACGGACGCGACGGCGACGGTCTCGGCGCCGGTCAGCGCCGCGAGCCGCTTGATCTTCCGGCGCACGACGTACAGCGGGACGACCCCGAAGACGCCGAACGACATGTCGATCAGGGACCACCAGAACGGGATGCCCCGGATCGGTCCGCAGACGAGGGCGAGCGGGATGACGCCGGCGCAGGCGATCATCCCGAACTCGATCACCCAGATGTTGCGCACCGGGTCGCGGTACGGGCCGTAGAAGGCGACCGCGATGACGAGATGGGCGAACGCCAGCCAGTCCGTGCCGTAGAGCACGAACGGGTACTTCTCGTCCACGGTGTCGAGCCCGCCGCGCACCCGTCCGATCCACTCCGTCAGCCCCGGCAGCGGGTCCGGCACCGCCGGCGCCCGCAACACGCCGTCGGCCCAGCGCAGTTCGTGCACCAGCGGAAAGGCCGTGGCCCCGCTCAGCACCAGGCACACCACGAAGAAGACCAGCCAGCCACGAATGCCCCTCAGGAGGGCGGCTCTGTCGCTCATGTGCAGAGCGTACGCGAAATTGAACGCGTTCAAAACCCTCGACAATCGCGAGCTGCCGACGTACATCCCTGTACATTTCGGACCACCGTTTCGAGAGGTGACCGGCAGACGGGGCGAGGGATGAGCGCGGACGGGCGTGGCGCGGTGCGGACCGGGAGCGCGCGGCTGTGTGCGTCGCCCGGCCTGGCCGGGGGCGGACGGCTGGGACTGGTGACCAATCACACGGGGGTCCTCCCGGATCTGCGCCCCCTCGCGCCCGCGCTGCTGGAGGCCGGCGCACGGCTGGTGGCGCTGTTCGGGCCGGAGCACGGGCTGCACGGAAGCGGGCAGGCCGGCGAGGGCGGCACCGCCCGGACGGACCCGGTCACCGGACTGCCGGTCCACGACACCTACCGGTGCACGGGCGAGCGCCTCGACAAGCTGCTGACGGGCAGCGGCGTGGACACGCTGGTGTACGACCTCCAGGACGTCGGGGCCCGGTTCTACACCTACGTCTGGACCATGTTCGACCTGATGGTCTCGGCGGCCCGTACCGGTGTGCGGTTCGTCGTCGCCGACCGGCCCAACCCGCTCGGCGGGCTCGTCGGCGAGGGACCGCTGCTCGACCCCCGCTGGGCGAGCTTCGTGGGACGCGCGCCCGTCCCCGTCCGGCACGGGCTCACGTGCGGCGAACTCGCCCGCTGGTTCAACGCGCGGGCCGTTCCCGAACTCGCCGGCAGGTCCGTCGGGTTGACCGTGATCGAGGCCGCCGGCTGGACGCGCGACCTGGACGCCGGGGCCACCGGGCTGCCCTGGGTCGCGCCCTCGCCGAACATGCCGACGCCCGCGACCGCCGCCGTCTACCCCGGTACCTGTCTGTTCGAGGGCACGAACCTCTCCGAGGGCCGGGGCACCACCCAGCCCTTCGAGATCGTCGGGGCGCCCTACCTCGACGGCCGGTTCGCGCCCGCGCTCGCCGAACTCGCCCTACCCGGTGTGCGTTTCCGCGAGCTGCACTTCGTCCCGGCCTTCCACAAACACGCCGGGCAGCCGCTGCGCGGGGTCCAGCTGCACGTCACCGACCGCGCGGCGTTCCGGCCCGTGCTCACCGCCGTCGCGATGCTCGCCACACTGCGGCGCCTGTACCCGGCCGACTTCGCCTGGCGCACCGCGGGGGACCCCACCGAGCACCGGCACTTCGTCGACCTGCTGTGGGGCTCCGACCGGTTGCGGCACACCATCGACGCGGGCGAGGACCCGCTGCCGCTGTGCGATCCGCCCGCACCGCCGCGGGAGTGGGCGGGCGACGACGTACTGCTGTACCGCTGAGAGCCGGGAGGACGACCCGCCGATGACATCAACTCCGCTCGCGGACACCGTGGTCCGCGGGTTCCGGGCCGGTGACGGACCTTCGCTGACCGAGGTCTGGAACCGGAGCGCGCCGGCCGACCCGATCAGCCCGGAGCGCTTGCGTTCGCTCGTGCTGCTGGACGCCAACTTCGACCCCGAGGGCCTGCGGGTCGCGGTGGCCGGGGACGGGAGCATCGCGGGCGCGGCCTACGCGGTGCGCCGGCTGACCCCGCTGTACGGCACCGACGCGGAACCGCGGCAGGGCTGGGTCCCGTTCTTCTTCGTCGATCCGGCCGCGCGCGGACAGGGCCTCGGCCGGCTGCTGCTGACCGAGGCCCTCGACTGGCTGCGCGCGCACGGCCGCACCAGGGTGGACTTCTCCTCCTACACCCCGAACTACCTGCTGCCCGGCCTGGACGCCGAGACGTACCCGGAGGCGGCGAAGCTCCTCGACTCGCTGGGCTTCCGGACGCTGTACGAGGCGGCGGCGATGGACCGCTCCCTGGTCGGCTACCGGCTGCCCGCGGCCGTCGCCCGGCGCCGGGACGAACTGGTCGCGCGGGGCTACCGGTTCGAAACGCCGGCCGACGACGACCTGGTGGAGCTGATCGCCCTGGCCCGCGACCACTTCACGCCCGACTGGGCGCGCGCGATCCGCGAGAGTCTGCTCTCGGGCACGCCGCCGGAGCGGATCGTGGTCGCCCGGGAGCCCGTGGGGCGTCTCGTCGGCTGGGCGATGCACGGCGCGTACGAGTCGGCGCCGGAGCGGTTCGGGCCGTTCGGGGTGCTGGCGCCGATGCGCGGCACCGGGCTGGGCAAGGTGCTGCTGCACCTGGTCCTCGGCCGCATGCGGGCGCACGGGGCGCACGGCGCGTGGTTCCTGTGGACCGGCGAACGGTCCCCGGCGGGCCATCTGTACCGTGCGGCCGGCTTCACCACGACCCGGGTGTTCCGGGTGCTGCGCCGGGAGACGGACCGGTGACGCGGCCCGGGCGCGGCCTGAGCCGGCGGCACTTCGCGCTCGCGCTGCCCTCCGCCCTGCTCACCGCGGGCTGCGCCGGCCGGCACCAGGGCACCGGCCGTCCCGGGGACCCGATCGTCCTCACCCTGCTCTCCCACTACTCCAGCGGGGTGCTCCGCAAGGCACTCCAGGACCCGGTCGACGAGTGGAACGCCACCCACGACCGGGTCAAGGTGCGCACCGAGGCGGTGGAGTTCACCGATCTGCTGACCACCTTCATGGTCCGGCAGGCGGCCGGTCAGGGCGCCGACATCGTCCAGCCGTACTGCCTGTGGACCGGCCAGCTGGTGCGGGCCGGTGTGCTGCGGCCCGCCCCGCCCGAACACGCCGAGGAGATCAGGCGCGGCTACCGCGCGGCCGCGGTCGGCGGCGCCTCGGTGGCGGGCCGCGTCTACGGCTACCCCACCGAGGTGCAGACGTACGCCCTCTACTACAACTCCCGGCTGCTGCGCGCTTCCGGCATCGCGGAACCTCCCCGCACCTGGCCCGAGTTGGAGGAGGCGGCGGCCCGCACCATGCGACGGGACCGGTACGGCAACACCCTGGTCCAGGGGTTCGGACTGTCCGTGTACGACGACTCCACCACCGTCGGCCAGACCCTCGCCCTGCTGAACGCGGCCGGCGGCGGCTTCGTCACGCCGGACGGCGGCCGCACCGCCCTCGACTCGCCGGCCGGGCGCGCGGTGTTCGAGCTGGAGCACCGGCTGGTCTCCAGCGGTGCGAGCGCCCCCGGCGTCAATGTCTACCAGGCGTTCCCGTCCGGGCAGGTGGCCATGGTGATCAGCGCGGGCTGGTGGACGGGGAGCCTGAGGCCGCTGATGGGCGCGGACTACCGCGACGTCGGTGTCGCGCCCGTGCCGGTCCCCGCGGCGGGCGACCGGCACGCCACCCTCTCCACCGGCTTCCTCCTCGGGGTCAACACCGCCTGCCGCCACCCTGAAGCCGCCTGGGAGTTCCTGCGCTGGCTCAACGCCGGCCGGACCCGGGTGCGGGGCGGTGCGACCGTGACCCGGATGAGCGCCCTGCAAGCGGCGGTCGGCTCGCTCACCGGCCGCGCCGACGACATGCGGGCCCTGCTGGGCAGGGGCGGCGATCCGAACACGCGCCCGTTCCTGGACGCGCTGGCCTACGCGGTGCCGGAGCCGAACGGGCCGGGCGCGCAGCAGGCCAAGACGCTGCTGCGCACGAACATCGAGGCGTTGTGGACCGGTCAGCAGTCGGTCGGCCGGGCTCTGCGCACCATCCGCCGCCAGGTCGATCAGGAGGTGGCGCGCCCATGGTGAACACCCTGGCACCGCGGACGGCCGGACCGGCCACGCGCCGCCCGCCACCCGCCGGCGCCGGACGGGACCGGGCGCGGCGCCGCCAGACCGCCGTCGCCTACCTCTTCCTGGCCCCGACGCTGCTGTTCTTCGCGGTCTTCCTGGTCCTGCCGCTCGGCTTCGCGCTGCTGCTGTCGACGTCCCGCTGGGCCGGGTTCGCCCTGTCGGACATCCGCCCGGTGGGACCGGCCAACTTCACCGGTCTGTTCGCGGACGGCTCGACCTTCCTCGCGCCGATCCTGACCAACACCCTGCTGTTCGCCCTGGGCACGGTGGCGCTCGCGCTCGCCGGGTCGGTCATCGTCGCCACCTGCATCGACAGGCTGCGGCTCCAGGGGCTGTGGCGCACGCTGTACTTCCTGCCGATGGTCACGACCGTCGTCGCCGTCGGCAATGTGTGGAAGTACATGTACGAGCCGGGCGGCCTGGTCAACGGCGTCCGCAACGCGCTCGGCCTGGGCTCGGTCGCGTTCCTCCAGGACCCGCACACCGCGCTGCCCGCGGTGGTGGTCGTCCAGGCGTGGGCGTCGGCCGGTTCGGCGGTCCTCGTGCTGACGGCGGGGCTGAAGTCCGTCCCGGTGACGTACTACGAGGCCGCCGCGCTGGACGGCGCCGGAGCGGTCACCGTCTTCTGGCGGATCACCCTGCCGCTGCTGCGGCCGTCGCTGCTGTTCGTCTGCGTCACCCAGTTCCTCACCGGGCTCCAGTCGTTCGCGCTGATCACGGTGATGACCAAGGGCGGCCCCGGGGACGCGACCGCGGTGGCCGCGCTGGAGATGTACCGGCAGGCGTTCTCGTACGGCGACTGGGGCACGGCGAGTGCGGCGGCGTTCGTGCTGTTCGTCGTGGTCCTGCTGATCACCCTGGTGCAGCTGTGGCTGTTCCGGCGCAGGGGGGAGGACGCGTGAGCCGGCGCCGCCGCTTCCCGCTGCTGTCGTATCTGCTGGTGGTGTCCGGTGCCGTGCTGATGGTGGTGCCGTTCCTCGACATGGTGATGACGTCGTTCAAGGGGCCGGGCGAGTCCGGCAGACTGCCGTACCGCTTCCTGCCCGAGGCGTTCGGCCTCGCCAACTACCGGGCGGCGCTCGGCCAGTTGAATCTGCCGCTGCTGTTCCGCAACAGCGTCACCGTGACGGCGCTGATCACCGCCTCGGTGCTGCTCACGTCCTCGCTGGCCGGCTACGCGCTGGCCAAGCTGCGCTTCCCGGGCCGGGACCTGGTCTTCCGGCTGGTCCTCACGACGATGATGTTCCCGCCGTTCCTCTTCTTCATCCCGCACTTCCTGATCCTGGCGCACTGGCCGCTGGCGGGCGGCAACGACCTGTTCGGGCGCGGCGGCGCGGGGCTGACCGTCAGCATCGTGGCGCTCGCGATGCCGTTCCTCGTCAACGGCTTCGGGATCTTCCTGACACGCCAGTTCGTGATCGCGATCCCGGACGAGGTCCTGGAGGCCGCGCGGCTCGACGGGGCGGGCGAGTTCACCCTGTGGTGGCGGATCGTCCTCCCCCAGACCAAGCCGGTCCTGGTCACCCTCGCCCTGCTGACCTTCGTGGACGCCTGGAACGAGTACATCTGGGCCCTGCTGATCTCCACCGCCGACCCGGACGTGATGACCCTGCCGGTGGGCATCCAGCTCCTCCAGGACCACGTCGACCCCACCCGCACCATGCCTGTCGTCATGGCCGCGCTGGTGCTCAGCGTCCTCCCGGTCCTCGTCCTCTTCCTGCTGCTCCAGAAGCACTACGTCCGGGGCGTGATGCTCAGCGGCCTCAAGTGAGGGCGGGGGCGCACCAGACCGCCTCCAGGTCGTCGCAGCGAACGGTGATCGACGCGTCGGTGAGCGCGATCTCGTGCGCGCAGCCGCCGTCCCCGTCCGGGAGGATCTCGTCGAGCAGTACGGTGTCGACCCGCATCCAGTCGAGGGCGCGGTGGTGGTCGATGGAGAAGTGCCGCACGCCCGAGTAGCGGATGCGCAGGCCCTCGTCGTGCTTCCACCGGTTGGGCGCGAACTCCAGCACCAGCACGCCGCTCTTGTCGGTGGCCGGCCGGATCGCGGCCAGCTCCAGGTCCTTCACGCAGCGGGTGGCGGCCGGGATGTCGTAGTGGCCGGGCGCGCGGGCGAAGGCGCGGGCGCCCGGCGGCAACCGGGCGCCGAGGCGCGGGAGTTCGTCCAGGTAGGCGCGCGGGTCGAGGAAGAAGCCGTGGTCCTGCCAGACGGCCGTGACGTACTTCATCGGCAACCTTCCGGGGTGCGAGGCGGTCGTTCCCGATTGTCCCCGGTGACGCCCTCGGCGATCGCCTGCCCCGGGACGCTCAGTCCGACGTGCGGTCGGCGAGGAAGGCGGCGGCGATCAGGGCCGCGGTGAGGACCAGGGCCGTGTTGGCGGCGACGGCGGTACGGATGCCGGGGAGGATGCCGGAGGCCCCCGTGGCGATCGCGCTCATGACCGGGGTGCCCATGGTGATGCCGATCTGCTGGCTCATGGTGGCCAGTCCGGTGGCCATGCCCTGTTCCCGGTCGGGCAGACCGCTCGTGGCGGTGACCATGAAGCCGACGATCAGCATCATGTTGCCGACGCCGCCGACGAACGTCGCGGGCAGCAGCAGGGCGAGACTCTGCGTGCCGGTGCCCAGGGCGAGCAGGGCGGCGGTCGCGGCGGCTTGGACGAGGGCGCCGCTGATCAGGGTCGTACGTGTGCCGGCGCGGGCGATCACGCGGGGCGCGACGGTGCCGCCCAGGACCGTGCCCAGCCCCAGCACACCGAAGGACAGGCCGGCGGCCAGCGGCGAGAAGCCGAGGACCCGCTGGAGGTAGAGGGTCATCAGGAAGACCAGGGAGGTCTCGGTGACGAAGGCGAGGACACCGGCGATGTTGCCCCAGGCGACGGTGCGCCGGCGCAGCACCCGGACCGGGACGAGGGGCGCTGACGCTCCCCGTTCGACGAGGTAGAAGGCGATCAGCAGCACGACGCCGGCGGCCAGGACGAGCAGCGCCGCGGGGTCGCCCCAGCCGTGTTCGCCGGCCCGGGTGAAGCCGAGCACGACGGCGAGCAGCCCGAGGGTGACCGTCAGCGCGCCGGGCAGGTCCAGCCGGGGCCGGACCTCGGGCCGGGACTCGGCCAGGACCATGGGGGCGATCACCAGGACGGCCGCGGCGACGGGCACGTTGATGAAGAACGACCACCGCCAGGACAGCAGATCGGTGAGCACCCCGCCGAGGACGGCGCCGGTGGTGAAACCGGCCGACATCAGCGCCCCGTTGAGCCCGAGCGCCTTCTGCCGCAGCGGTCCCTCGGGGAAGGCCGTGGTCAGCAGGGACAGCCCGGCCGGGGTGACGGCCGCGGTGGCCAGGCCCTGGAACACCCGGGCCACGACGAGGACTTCGGGGCCGGTCGCCAGCCCCCCGGCCAGCGAGGCCAGCCCCAGCACGACCAGGCCGCCCAGGAACAGCCGGCGCCGCCCGAACAGGTCCGCGACCCGCCCGAACAGCAGGGTGAACCCGGCCGCGGACAACGCGAACGCGGTCGCGATCCACTGGAGGCCGGCCAGCGAGAAGCCCAGCCCCCGCCCGATCACCGGGAGGGCCACGTTCAGGATCGAGAAGTCCACCGCCAGCATGAACTGCGCGACCAGCAGCACCACCAGCGTCAGCCGCATCCGCGACGTCAGCCGCCCAGGCCCCGGATCTCCCGGGCCGTCCGGCAGCACCGACCGTTCCACCACACCATCGACGACAGACATGGGATTCCCTCCGACAGGCCACGACGGCTTCGACGGAAGGAATCCTGCGACCGTGCGCGCCCCCTACCCAGCCCCCAAAGAGGAGTGGTCACACGCTGGGTGGTCACGGCATGACCACCCTGCGCGGGAAGCGCCCGGCCACCGCCGCCGTTGCACACTGGGCACGCCGCACGTCACCGGACTCACTGGAAGGCACCGCATGCCCGACTTCTCCGAGTTGAGCGACTTCCTGCGCAGCCGCCGCGCCGCCCTGACCCCCGAGGAGATCGGACTGCCGCAGCTGGCGGAGCGCCGCCGGGTCCCCGGGCTGCGCCGCGAGGAGGTGGCACTGGCGGCCGGTCTGAGCGTCACCCACTACACCCGGCTCGAACAGGGCCGCGCCCGGCAGGTCTCCGACTCCGTCCTCGACGCGATCGCCCGCACCCTGCGCCTGACCCCGGACGAGTACGGCCACCTGATGGACCTCGCCCGACCGGAACCGGCCGCCTCCCGCCGTCCCCCGGCACCCCGGGCCGCCCGCGCCGACCAGGGCATCCGCCGGCTCATCGACAGCTTCACGGACACCCCCGCCCTCGTCCTGGACCGGCGCAACGACGTCCTCGCCTGGAACGCCATGGGCCGTCTCCTGCTGGCGTCGCACCTGGACCTCGACGCCCCGGACCACCCCGCGCGGCGCCCCAACCTCACCCGGCTGCTGTTCCTGGACGAACGCACCCGGGCGCTCTACCCGCGCTGGCAGGAGGAGGCCCAACTCGCCGTGGCGTCACTGCGGCTGGTCGCCGGCCGCCACCCGCAGGACAAGCAGCTCGCCGAACTCGTCGGCGAACTGACCGTCAACAGTGAGGAGTTCGCCCGGCGCTGGGCCAAGCACCCGGTGCGCACCTGCGTCGCCGGCACCAAGGAACTCGACCATCCCCTGGTGGGCTCCCTGGAGTTGTCCTTCCAGAGCCTGCTGGTGCCCGGCCCGTCCGACCAGCGCGTGATCGCCTACACGGCCCGCGCCGGTTCCAGTTCGGAGGCGGGCCTGCGGCTGCTGGCCGCCACCCTGCTCACAGACCCACGATCTTGTTCCACCGGCGAGCGAAGTCCACGCGTTCCGCAGAGGTGATGTCGCGGGCGATGGCGAGGCGGGAGCGCATGGTCTCGTCGGGGAAGATCAGGGGGTTGTCGGCGAGGGCGGCGGTGTCCTTGTCCGGGTCGGCGGCGAGGACCTCCTTGGCGGCCGGGACCGGGCAGACGTAGTTGACCCAGGCGGCCAGCTCGGCGGCGACCTCGGGCTGGTAGTAGTAGTCGATCAGCCGCTCGGCGCTGGCCTTGTGCCGGGCCCGGTTGGGGATCATCAGGGAGTCCGACCACAGCTCGGCGCCCTCCTCGGGGACGACGAAGCGGATGTCGGGGTTGTCCGCCTGGAGCTGGATGACGTCGCCCGAGTACGCCTGGCAGGCCAGGACGTCGCCGCTGACCAGGTCCTTGGTGTAGTCGTTGCCGGTGAAGCGGCGTATCTGGCCGCGGCCGACCTGCCGTTGCACCTCGTCGCAGACCTCGTGGAAGTCGTCCGCGGTCCACCGGGTGATGTCCACGCCGTTGCCCTGCATCAGCAGCGCGAAGGACTCGTCCAGCCCGGAGAGGAGGGTGACCCGGCCCTTGAGGTCGCTCGCCCACAGGTCCTTGACGCTGCGGATCTCGCGGCCGAGCTTCTTGTGGTTGTAGGCGATGCCGGTGATGCCCGACTGCCACGGCACGGTGAACCTGCGGCCCTCGTCGAAGGCGGGCGAGCGCAGCAGCGGGTCGAGGTGCCCGGCCACGTTCGGCTGGTGGGCCCGGTCCATCTCCTGCACCCAGCCCAGCCGGACGAACCGCGCGCACATCCAGTCGCTGATGACGATCAGATCGCGGCCGGTCGACTGGTGGTTCATCAGCGCGGGGCTGATCTTGCCGAAGAACTCGTCGTTGTCGTTGATCTCCTCGACGTACTCCACCCGGATCCCGGCGCGCTTCTCGAAGGCCTCCAGGGTGGGCCTGCGGTTCGGGTCCTTGTCGTCGGTGTCGATGTACAGCGGCCAGTTCGCCCAGGTCAGCCGGTGGTCGGTGGCTGAGGCGTCGGTCACCGAGCGGTCGCCGGGGCGGACGTAGGCGGCGGGTACCCCGCAGCCCGCCAGGGCGCCGAGCGCGGCGGTGCCGCCGAGCGCCTGCAGCAGGGAACGGCGGGAGAGGGAGGTACGAGAGGAAGTCTGGGGCACCCCGGAAGGATGCCGTCCCCGTGTCCGGGCGCACAATCGACGCTGCGTCGAGCCGGACCGGCCCTGCCCGACACGTTGTCGATCAACCGGGAAACGGCGCGGCCCCTGCGGGCAGGCTCACCGCCTGCCCGCAGGGGCCGCATCGTTCAACGCCTCGGCGAACCGGGGGACTTGGTGCGCGGCCGACCGCCGCGCACCCGTGGCCGGGGACCGGCCGGACCCCGGCGGGACGTCACGCGTCCAGCGACGTCATCACGTGCTTGATCCGGGTGTAGTCCTCGAAGCCGTACGCCGAGAGGTCCTTGCCGTAGCCGGACTTCTTGAACCCGCCGTGCGGCATCTCCGCGACCAGCGGGATGTGCGTGTTGATCCACACGCAGCCGAAGTCCAGCTTCTTGGACATGCGCATCGCGCGCCCGTGGTCCTTGGTCCACACCGAGGACGCGAGGGCGTACTCGACGCCGTTGGCGTACTCGACGGCCTGGTCCTCGTCCGTGAAGGACTGGACGGTGATGACCGGTCCGAAGACCTCCTTCTGGATGATCTCGTCGTCCTGCTTGAGGCCGGAGACCACGGTCGGCGCGAAGAAGTAGCCCTTGTCGCCGACCCGCTTGCCGCCGGCCTGGACGCGGGCGTGGGCGGGCAGCCGCTCGATGAAGCCCTCGACCTGCTTGAGCTGGTTGGCGTTGTTCAGCGGGCCGTAGAGCACGTCCTCGTCGTCGGGCTGGCCGGTCTTGGTGTCCTCGGCCGCCTTGGCGAGCGCGGTCACGAACTCGTCGTGGATCGACTCGTGGACGAGGACGCGGCAGGCCGCCGTGCAGTCCTGGCCGGCGTTGAAGAAGCCCGCCATCGAGATGTCCTCGACGGCCTTGGCGATGTCGGTGTCCTCGAAGACGACGACCGGGGCCTTGCCGCCCAGCTCCAGGTGGACCCGCTTGAGGTCCTTGGAGGCGGACTCGGCGACGGACATGCCGGCGCGCACCGAGCCGGTGATGGAGGCCATCGCCGGGATGTCGTGCTCGACCATCATGCGGCCGGTGTCGCGGTCGCCGCAGATGACGTTGAAGACGCCCTTGGGCAGCACCGAGCCGATGATCTCGGCGATCAGCACCGTGGAGGCGGGGGTGGTGTCCGAGGGCTTGAGGACGACCGTGTTGCCCGCGGCGAGCGCCGGGGCGAACTTCCACACGGCCATCATCATCGGGTAGTTCCACGGCGCGACCTGGGCGCAGACGCCGATCGGCTCGCGGCGGATGATCGAGGTCAACCCCTCCATGTACTCGCCGGCCGAACGGCCCTCCAGCATCCGCGCCGCACCGGCGAAGAAGCGGATCTGGTCGACCATCGGCGGGATCTCCTCGGAGCGGGTGAGCCCGATGGGCTTGCCCGTGTTCTCCACCTCGGCCGCGATCAGCTCCTCGGCGCGCTCCTCGAAGGCGTCCGCGATCTTCAGCAGGGCCTTCTGACGCTCGGCGGGCGTGAGGTCACGCCAGGCCGGGAAGGCGCGGTCGGCGGCCGCCATGGCCGCGTCCACGTCCGCCTGTCCGGACAGCGGCGCGGTCGCGTACGCCTCGCCCGTCGCGGGGTTGACCACCTCGGTGGTCCGTCCGTCGGCGGCGTCCCGGAACTCACCGTCGATGTAGTTGCGCAGACGACGCAGCTCGGTGCTCACTGCCGGCCTCCTGATCTGGTTCGAGGGTTCGAGCTGACCAGCCCGGACAACCGCGAGGCTGTCCAAACGCTGAGACACCCCACCCTAGTCGGCGCCCCCACGTTTTCAACACCCCCGACGCACCCACTTCTGCGAAATCCGCAAGCTTTCATCTCTCAAACAACGGATTTCATCGATCGGGGCTTGCGAAACTGACGAGACCTCGTGCAGAGTGACCACGTGGCCAGTCGAAGCGCAGACCAGAGGGACTCGTCCCGCGAGTCCAGGAACGGCACTCCCCAGCTGGATGCCGTCTCCCTCGCCATCATTCAGCAGCTCCAGGAGGACGGCCGCCGGCCGTACGCCGCGATCGGCAAGGCCGTCGGTCTGTCGGAGGCGGCCGTGCGCCAGCGCGTCCAGAAGCTGCTGGACCAGGGCGTGATGCAGATCGTCGCCGTCACGGACCCGCTCACCGTGGGCTTCCGCCGGCAGGCCATGGTCGGCATCCACGTCGAGGGCGATGTCGAGTCGATCGCCGACACGCTGACTGACATGTCGGAAGTCGAGTACGTGGTGATGACCGCGGGCTCGTTCGACATCCTCGCCGAGATCGTCTGCGAGGACGACGACCACCTGCTGGACGTCATCAACAAACGCATCCGGGCGCTGCCCGGCGTGCGCTCCACCGAAAGCTTCGTATACATGAAGCTGAAGAAGCAGACCTACATGTGGGGAACCCGATAACCGTGACCCAGAAGGACCTCAGCCGCACCGCGTACGACCACCTGTGGATGCACTTCACCCGCATGTCCTCGTACGAGAACTCTCCCGTCCCGACCATCGTCCGGGGCGAGGGCACCTACGTATTCGACGACAAGGGCAAGCGCTACCTCGACGGTCTCGCGGGCCTGTTCGTGGTCCAGGCCGGGCACGGCCGCACGGAGCTCGCCGAGACCGCGTTCAAGCAGGCCCAGGAGCTGGCCTTCTTCCCGGTGTGGTCGTACGCCCACCCGAAGGCCGTCGAGCTCGCCGAGCGCCTCGCGGACTACGCCCCGGGCGACCTGAACAAGGTCTTCTTCACCACCGGCGGCGGCGAGGCGGTCGAGACCGCCTGGAAGCTGGCCAAGCAGTACTTCAAGCTGACCGGCAAGCCCACCAAGCACAAGGTCATCTCCCGCGCGGTCGCCTACCACGGCACCCCGCAGGGCGCCCTGTCCATCACCGGCCTGCCGGCCCTGAAGGCCCCCTTCGAGCCGCTGGTGCCGGGCGCGCACAAGGTGCCGAACACCAACATCTACCGCGCGCCGATCTTCGGTGACGACCCGGAGGCCTTCGGCCGCTGGGCCGCCGACCAGATCGAGCAGCAGATCCTCTTCGAGGGCCCGGACACCGTCGCCGCGGTCTTCCTGGAGCCCGTGCAGAACGCCGGCGGCTGCTTCCCGCCGCCGCCCGGCTACTTCCAGCGCGTGCGCGAGATCTGCGACCAGTACGACGTGCTGCTCGTCTCGGACGAGGTCATCTGCGCCTTCGGCCGCCTGGGCACGATGTTCGCGTGCGACAAGTTCGGCTACGTCCCGGACATGATCACCTGCGCCAAGGGCATGACCTCGGGCTACTCCCCGATCGGCGCCTGCATCGTCTCCGACCGCCTGGCCGAGCCGTTCTACAAGGGCGACAACACCTTCCTGCACGGCTACACGTTCGGCGGCCACCCGGTCTCCGCGGCCGTCGGCCTCGCCAACCTCGACCTGTTCGAGCGCGAGGGCCTCAACCAGCACGTGCTGGACAACGAGGGCAACTTCCTCCAGACGCTCCAGAAGCTGCACGACCTGCCGATCGTCGGCGACGTCCGCGGCAACGGCTTCTTCTACGGCATCGAGCTGGTGAAGGACAAGGCCACCAAGGAGTCCTTCAACGACGAGGAGACCGAGCGCGTCCTGTACGGCTTCCTCTCCAAGGCGCTGTTCGACAACGGCCTGTACTGCCGCGCCGACGACCGTGGCGACCCGGTCATCCAGCTCGCCCCGCCGCTGATCTCCAACCAGGAGACCTTCGACGAGATCGAGCAGATCCTGCGCGCGACCCTCACCGAGGCGTGGACCAAGCTGTAATCAGCTGACGGTGTGACCGCGACCGGCCCCGGAGCCGTCCGTTCGAGTGAGAACGGCGGCCCGGGGCCGTGTGCTGTCCGGCCACCGTGCGGCGGCTGCCTAGCGTTCCAGTGACCGATCGGCCCTGCCTTCGTTCCCCCGTACGGGGGAACAGGCACGGGAAAACGGATCAGAACCGAGGTGTACGCCCATGGAGGCTCCGCCGGACAACGACGTGCTCTGGGCACGCTCCCTGCACTTCACGCACCCCGACGGCTCCCCCGGACTCGCCGGGGTCTCGCTCGCCGTGCGGGAGGGCGAGATCCTCGCCGTCAGCGGCCCCCGCGGCAGCGGCAAGACGACCCTGCTGCGCTGTCTGTCCGGGCTGGTGCCGGTCCGCGAGGGCGAGGTGTGGTTCAACAGCACCCCCCTGCACACCCTCGGCCCCGCGTCCCGCGAGCGGCTGCGCCGGGACCGCTTCTGCTGGATCGGCCCCGAGCCGGGCCTGGTGCCCGAGCTGAACGCCTGGGAGAACGCCGCGCTGCCGCTGATGCTGCGCGGCACCAGCCGCCGCCGGGCCAAGACCACCGCGCTGGAGTGGCTGGAGCGGCTGGACGTCGGCGAGATCGCCCGCAAGCGCCCGCACCGGCTGCGGCAGGCCGAACGCCAGCGGGTGTCGATCGCCCGCGCCCTGGCCCCGGCGCCCACGGTGCTGTTCGCCGACGAGCCGACCGCCCCGCTGCACCGCGCCGACCGGGGCCATGTGCTGCGCACCCTGACCAGCGCCGCCCGCTCGCACGGCATCACCGTGGTCCTCGCCACCCACGACCCCGAGACGGCCGCGCTCGCCGACCGCACGGTGAACCTGCTGGACGGGCGGCCGGTGCGGACCGTACACCTGCCGGAGGTCCCCGACGCGGAAGGCCGGGCCGCGTGCTCGATCTCCGTCTGACCCGAGCGGCCCGCCCCGCCGTCCAGCTGCGCCGCCTGCTGGTGGCGGCGGCCTCGGCGGGCACCGGGTTCCTGCTGCTGTCCTGCCTCGGCTACGCCCTGCGCCACCCCGGCGCGGCGGGCGCGGGGGCGCTGCGGCTGGCCTGGTGCGCGGTGCCGGTCGCCGCCACGGTCTACCTCGCGCTGGCGGTCGCCCGCACCGACCCCGGCACCCGGCCGCGCCCCGGCCTGTCCGCCCTCGGTCTCGGCCCGGCCCGGCTGATGGCGATCTCCTGTCTGGCCACGGCCCTCGCCACCGCCCTCGGCTCCGCGGCGGCCCTCCTGCTCTTCCTGCGCCTGCGCGGCGATCTGCCGGGCATGCGGTCCGCCGGTGCGAGGGCCGCGTTCCTGGCGGCCGGCGAGCCCCTGCCGCTGCCCGCCGTCCTGACCCTGCTGGCGGTCGTACCGGTGGTGGCCACGGCGGCGGTCGCGGTGGTCCTGCGGCCCAGGGACCCGCGGCCGGTGCGCCGGCCGCAGCGCAGGTACCTGCCGTTCGGCCGGTCCGGGGCGCCGCCGGTGCGCGCCGGTGCCACCGTGCCGGCGCCGGGCCCCGCGGAGGGCGCCTCCCCGGCACCGGCCGACCAGACCGGCCCCGAACCCGTGCCGTCCCCCACCCTGGCCGAGAAGGCCGTCCTGCCCGGCCTGCCCTGGGCCGTCGCCCTGCTCGCCGCCGGCCTCACCGCCCAGGCGTACGCCGGCCGCACTCCCCCCGCGCACGCCCCGACCATCGCCACGCTCCCCGGCGAGGCCGTAACGGTCCTGCTCGGCTGGGTCCTCACCGCCGTGGGCCTCGTGCTGGCCGCCCCCGGCCTCACCCACCTGTGCGGCCGCCTCCTCCAGTGCGCCCGCCCCGGCGCGCTCCGGCTGCTCGCGGGACGCGTCCTGATGGCGGAGGCCACCAGGATCGGCCGTCCCCTCGGCGTGGTGTGCGCGGTGGCCGCCGCCGGCTACGCGACGACCACCCTGTACCACGCCCCCGCCCGGGACTTCGGCCCGCTGAGCGCCCTCGGCGCGCTGGTCGTCGCCGGCTGCGCCGTCGCCACCCTGCTGACCTCGGCGGTGGAGGCGCGCCAGGGCCGGGCCGAGACGACGGACGCCCTGCTCCGCCTCGGCGCGCCCAGCACGGTGCTGCGCGGCGCCGCCGCCCTGCGCGCGTTCGCCCTGCTGGTCCTGTTCACCCCGCTCACCCTGGCGATCGCCGTGCTGGCGGCCTTTCCGCTGACCCACTGAGAAGCCGCGGGAAAAAGTCTCCCGAGCACCGATGAGTTCCGTCGCGGCCGGGTGTCTACCCCTGCGAATCGAACAACGTGCGACCCGGGAGACGGCATGTCCCAGCAGATGATCTTCGTGAACCTGCCCGTGAACGACCTCGACGCCTCGAAGAAGTTCTTCACCGGGCTGGGCTACACGATCAACGCGCAGTTCAGCAACGAGAACGCCGCCTCGGTCGTGATCAGCGACACCATCGTCGCGATGCTGCTCACCCGGCCGTTCTACGCGACCTTCACCAAGAAGGAGATCGCCGACGCCACGACCACCAGCGAGGTGCTGATCTGTCTGAGCGCCGAGAGCCGCGAGAAGGTCGACGAGCTGGTCGGCAAGGCGCTCGCGGCGGGCGGCACGGAGAGCGGCCCCACCCAGGACCAGGGCTTCATGTACGGCCGTGCCTTCGACGACCTCGACGGCCACACCTGGGAGATCATGTGGATGGACCCGGCCGCGATCGAGGGCTGAGCCGCTCCTAGCATGGGCGGGTGCACCCGACACCCGCCCCTCCGCCCCGCGCCGCCCGCGGCCGTGAGATCGCCTCGCTCGCCGCGTTCGACCGGGTGGCCGCCGAGCGCGGCTCGCTCGCCGGATGCCGCGTCCAGGCCGTGGACCTGACCGACCGTACGAGCGCCCTGCTGCGCCTCGACACCGCGGACGCCGTCTTCCTGGGCTGCCCGATGGCGCCGGAGGCCGCCGCCCGGGTCCGCGCGGCCGGCGCCCTGGTCTTCCCGCCCGTACCCGGCCTGCCCTTCGACCCGTACCGGGGCCGCCCGTACACGCCGGAGGAGCTGTTCGCGTCGCTGGAGGAGGGGTACGAGGCGACGCCGGACGCGCGGGCCCACGCCTGGTCCCGGCGGACGACGGGGGACGGTGACGTCTTCGCCTCGATGCTCCGCGCGATCCACGACGACGCGGTCTCCGACGCGCTGGACGAGATCCTCGACGGCTGCCGGGTGGTCGGGGTGATGGGCGGCCACGCGACGGAGCGGGGCTCGGTCGAGTACGCCGGTGCCGCGCGCCTCGGCCGGTCGCTGGCCCGCGCCGGGTTCACGGTCGCCACCGGCGGCGGTCCCGGCGCGATGGAGGCGGCGAACCTGGGCGCCTACGCGGCCCCGTTCGCAGACTCCATGCTGGAGGAGGCGCTGGTGCTGCTCGCCAAGGCGCCCTCGTTCCGGCCGTCGGTGACCGAGTGGGCGCGGGCGGCCTTCGCGGTCCGCTCCCGCTGGCCCGGCGGCGGCACCTCGGTGGGCATTCCGACCTGGTTCTACGGCCACGAGCCGCCGAACCCCTTCGCCGCGCACATCGCCAAGTACTTCGCCAACGCCACCCGGGAGGACGGCCTGCTGGCCCGCTCCACCGCCGGGGTGGTCTTCCTGCCGGGCGCCGCCGGGACCGTGCAGGAGATCTTCGACAACGCGACGCCGAACTACTACGAGTCGCACGGCGAGCCGAGGCCGATGGTGCTGGTGGACCGGGACCACTGGACGCGGGAGCTGCCGGCCTGGCCGCTGCTGCGCTCCCTCGCCGCGGGGCGGGCGCTGGAGTCCCGGATCGCCCTCGTGGACGGCATCGACGAGGCATCCGACGCGCTCGTGCGGCTGAGGGGGTGACCGCCGGGCCCGCCTCCGGAAGACCGGAGCGGGCCCGTCGTCGTACGCCGGCTCAGCCGAAGCTGGCCTGCTCCAGCCAGCGGTCCAGCACCTCGCGCTCGCCCAGGACCTCCAGGCCGGGCGAGTCCAGCGGCAGCCTGCGGTAGAAGGCGAGCAGCACGGACGTCAGCGGGCCGCGCAGGGCGACCGTCGCCTTCTCGTGGCCGCGCCGCCAGTACACGCCCTCGTCGCCGACCTCGACCAGCCACTCGGCGTGCAGCGCCGGGTCGGCGTCGGTGGCGTGCAGGTGGATGCTGCGGGCCGGTCCGCGCAGCCCCGTGGCCCACTCGCGCGCCCCGGTGCGCTGCGCCCACTCCACCAGCTCCAGCCACTCGTCCAGCGCGTCGGCGGCGATCTCGGGCGCGACCTCGTAGGGCACCCCGACGGTGAGCGCGGCGTCCGCGCGGTGGATGGTGATCTCATGGGCCATCCGGCGGGCCCAGAATCCGCTGGTGTTCACGCCGGTCCAGGTCCACACCTTGGTCTCGGGGCCCGCCTCGCGCAGCGCGCCGACGACCAGTTCCCCGGTCTCCGCCAGCCAGGCGTCCAGCGCCGCCGGGTCGCCCTGCGCCTCGGGACCGCCGCCGAGCGGGACCTGGTCGGGCGGGACCATCTCCTGGGCCTGCGTCCGCACCATCGTGCCCGCCCAGCGCAGCGCGCCGCCCATGTGCCGCACCAGCTGTTCCAACGACCAGTCCGGACAGGTCGGCACGCGGGCCGCCAGATCGGCGCCGGAGGCGACCAGTTCCCTCAACTGGCTTACCTGATGGGCGATTTCGTCACAGTAGCGTTCGTGTGCGAGATACGTCATGGGCTCACCCTAGGCGGCGGACCCTCACCCCAGCACGACGATTTCGGCCGCGTCGAACTCCGCGCCCACCACGTCACCGGCCGCCGGAGCGTCCCGCAGCGCGCAGGCCGCCTCCAGGCGCGGGCCGCCGCCTTCGGGCTGGAGGTGCACGGCCACATGGGTGCCCTTGAAGGTGCGGGCGGTCACCGTGCAGGGCAGCCCGGCGTCGGCCGCGGCCAGCCGTACCCCGGCGGGCCGCACCAGCAGCGACCGGCTGCCCTGCGGCGCGCCCTCGGGCACCGGCAGCTTGCCCCAGGGGCTGTCGGCGACGGTCCCGGCGACGGTCGCCTCCGTCACGTTCTCGAAGCCGAGGAAGCCGGCCACGAACGCGTCGGCGGGCCGCTGCCAGACCTCCAGGGGCGTACCGGACTGCGCGACGCGCCCGTCGCGCATCACCACCACCCGGTCGGCCAGCGCGAACGCCTCGCCCTGGTCATGGGTGACGGCCAGCACGGTCGTACCCAACCGGCCGAAGAGTTCCCGCAGTTCGACGACCAGCCGTTCCCGGAGCGAGCGGTCGAGCTGGCCGAGGGGCTCGTCCAGCATCAGCAGCCGGGGCCGGGGGGCGAGCGCGCGGGCGAGGGCGACGCGCTGCTGTTCACCGCCGGACAGCCCCGCCACCGCCCGCCGGGCCGCCCCGGGCAGCCCGACCAGTTCCAGCAACTCCCCGACGCGGCCGTCCCGTTCGCCCTTCGCCGCGCCCTGCATGCGCAACCCGAAGGCCACGTTGGCGCCGACGTCCCGCTGCGGGAAGAGCTGGTGGTCCTGGAACATCAGGCCCACGCCCCGCCGGTGCGCCGGCACCCCGCCCTGGTCGCGCCCGGCGAGCGACACCCGCCCGGCGTCCAGGGGCTGCAACCCCGCCACCACCCGCAGCAGGGTGGACTTGCCGCTGCCGCTGGGTCCGAGCACGCACACCACCTCGTGCTCGGCGACCTCCAGGTCCACCGCGTCCAGCACGGCCCGACCGCCGAAGCGCACGGTCGCGCCCTGGAGACTCAGCATCAGAACTCCCCCGTCCGGTCGGTGCGCAGCCGCTCCAGGATGAGCAGGGCGGCGGCGCACACCACCATCAGAATGGTCGAAAGGGCCATTGCCTGGCCGTAGTTGAGGTCACCCGGGCGGCTGAGCAGCCGGGCCACGGCGACCGGCAGGGTCGGGTTGTCGGGCCGGGCGATGAACACGGTCGCCCCGAACTCGCCGAGCGAGACGGCGAACGCGAACCCGGCCGCGACCAGCAACGCCCGCCGCACCAGCGGCAGATCGACCTCCCGCCACACCTGCCAGGGCGAGGCGCCGAGCACGGCCGCCGCCTCCCGCAGGCGCGCGTCCACCGCGCGCAGCACCGGCAGCATGGTGCGCACGACGAAGGGGGCGCCGACCAGGGCCTGGGCGAGCGGCACCAGGATCCAGGACTGGCGCAGGTCCAGCGGCGGCTTGTCGAGGGCGATCAGGAAACCGAAGCCGACGGTCACGGCGGAGACGCCGAGCGGCAGCATCAGCAGCGCGTCGAAGCCCCGCACCAGCCGGCCGGCGTCCCGGCGGGCCAGCGCCGCGGCGGCGAGGGCGCCGACGACCACGGCGATGGCGGTGGCGGCGACGGCGTACTGGAGCGAGGTCCACACCGCGTGCACCGGCGCCACCAGGAACGTACCGCCGTCGGTGCGGGTCAGTGCCCGGTAGTAGCCGAAGCCGGGGGCGTCCAGGGAGCGCCGGACCAGCACGGTGAGCGGCAGCACCAGGAGCAGCGCGATGGTGAGGAGGACGCCGGCGAGCAGCGCCCGCTGTCCGGCGCCGCGCGGCCGGCGGGCGGTCACCTTGGGGTCGACCAGGCGCAGTGCGGTCTCGCGGCGCCGTACCGTCCAGGCGTGCACGGCGAGGATCGCGCCGACCGCGGCGAACTGGACGAGGGTGAGGACGGCGGCCGTGGACAGGTCGAAGACCTCGGAGGTCTGCCGGTAGATCTCCACTTCGAGGGTGGAGAAGGCGGGGCCGCCGAGGATCTGGACCACGCCGAAGGAGGTGAAGGTGAACAGGAAGACCATCAGCGCTGCGGCGGCCACCGCGGGCGCGAGGGCGGGGAGCGTCACCTGGCGCCACGCCCGCAGAGGTGAGGCGCCGAGCATCCGCGCGGCCTCCTCCTGCCGGGGGTCGAGCTGCGCCCAGAGCCCGCCCACGGTCCGTACGACCACCGCGTAGTTGAAGAAGACGTGCGCGAGCAGGATCGCCCACACCGTGGTGTCCAGCCGTACGCCCCACAGGTGGTCGAGCAGCCCGCCGTGGCCGACCAGCGCCAGGAAGGCGCTGCCGGCGACCACGGTGGGCAGCACGAACGGGACGGTGACGACGGCCCGCAGCACCTGCTTGCCGGGGAAGTCGAGGCGGGCGAAGACGAACGCGGCGGGCAGCGCGAGCAGCAGGGTGAGCGCGGTGGAGGCGAGCGCCTGCCAGCAGGTGAACCAGAGCACGTGCCGGATGTCCGGCTGGGCGACCACGTCCGCGATCCGCCCGAACCGCCAGCCGCCGTCGGTCCTCAGCCCGCGCGCCACGATCGCGGCGACGGGCCAGGCGAAGAACACGGCGAAGAACGCGACGGGCAGGGCCAGCAGCCCCAGCCGCGCCGCGCTCCCGCGCGACCCCCGCCTGCGGGTGGTCACTTCAGTACGAGCGACGTCCACGCCTTGACCCACTGATCACGGTTGGCGGCGATCTTGTCGGGCGCCATGGTCTCGGGGTGCTGGGCGGCCGGACCGTACGCGGTGAAGTCGGCGGGCACCTTGGCGCCGGCCACGACCGGGTAGACGAACATGTTCAGCGGCATGTCCTCCTGGAACTCCTTGGAGACCAGGAAGTCGAGGAACGCCTTGGCGCCCTTGGGGTTCTTGGCGTTGGCGAGCAGCCCGGCGAACTCGACCTGCCGGAAGCAGGTGCCGCTCGCCACGCCGGTCGGGGCGGTGGCGGGCCGCTTCTTGGCGTAGATCACCTCGGCGGGCGGCGAGGAGGCGTACGACACGACGAGCGGCCGGTCGCCGCCGGCCTTCCTGCCCTCGGAGGATCCGGAGAACTCCTGGTAGTAGGCCTGCTCCCAGCCGTCCACGACCTTCACGCCGTTGGCCTTGAGCTTCTTCCAGTAGCCCGGCCAGCCCTGGTCCCCGAACCGCGCGGCGCTGCCGAGCAGGAAGCCGAGGCCGGGCGAGGAGGTGGCCGCGTTCTCGGTGACGAGGAGGTTCTTGTACCGCGGCTCGGCCAGGTCGGCGAAGGACCGCGGAGGCGCGAGGTGGTGCCGGTCGAAGTAGGCCTTGTCGTAGTTGACGCAGATGTCGCCGTAGTCGACGGGCGTGACGCGATGCTTGGCCTGGTCCAGCTGGAACCGGCCCCCGACCTTGTCGAGGCCCTTGGCGGTGTACGGCTGGAACAGGCCGTTGTCGAGGGCGCGGGACAGCAGGGTGTTGTCGACGCCGAAGAGGACGTCGCCCTGGGGGTTGTCCTTCGTCAGGATGGCCTTGTTGACGGCCTGTCCGGCGTCGCCGTCCTTGAGGACGCGGACCTTGTACCCGGAACGCTTCTCGAAGTCCTTGAGCACGCTCTTGGACACGGCCCACGAGTCGTGGCTGACGAGCGTGACGGTCTTGGAGTCCGCGGCGCTCTGCCCGGTCGAGCCGCACGCGGACAGCGTGACCAGGCCGAGCCCGACCGCCGCGGCCACGAAGGTCTTCTTGTGCACTTGATGGTCCTCCTGGGGTTGGCCAGGAAGAACGCGGCCCTGTCCGGAATGTCCGGACAGGGCGCAACAGCTTGAGTAGTGACCGAACTTCCTACCCAGAATGACCTGGGCGAGGTTCAGAGGGTCTGCGGCCTGACTGCCGCACTCTCAGCGCTGTGGCGCTCCCCTGTCGGAATATGAAGATGTGATGGAACGGGCCCAGATTACCGCTCGGTGGCCGCGAGCTGACCACACGCTCCGTCGATCTCCTGTCCACGGGTGTCCCGGATGGTGACGGGCACACCGTGCGCGGCGATCGCCTCGACGAAGGCCTTCTCGTCCTCCGGCCGGGAGGCGGTCCACTTCGAGCCCGGAGTGGGGTTCAGCGGAATGAGGTTCACGTGCACGGGCCGGCCCTTGAGCAGCCGGCCGAGCCGGTCACCGCGCCAGGCCTGGTCGTTGATGTCGCGGATGAGCGCGTACTCGATCGACAGCCGGCGCCCGCTCTTCTCGGCGTACTCGAACCCGGCGTCCAGCACCTCGCGCACCTTCCACCGCGTGTTCACGGGGACCAGGGTGTCGCGCAGCTCGTCGTCCGGGGCGTGCAGCGAGATGGCCAGCCGGCACTTGAAGCCCTCGTCGGCGAACCGGTGAATGGCCGGCACCAGTCCGACGGTGGAGACGGTGATCCCGCGCTGCGACAGCCCGAGCCCGTCCGGCGCCGGATCGGTGAGGGCGCGGATGGCCGTGACGACCCGCTTGTAGTTCGCGAGCGGCTCCCCCATCCCCATGAAGACGATGTTGGACAGCCGCGCGGGCCCGCCGGGCACCTCCCCGTCGCGCAGCGCGCGCATCCCGTCCACGATCTGGTGGACGATCTCCGCGGTGGACAGGTTCCGGTCCAGCCCCGCCTGCCCGGTCGCGCAGAACGGGCAGTTCATCCCGCACCCCGCCTGCGAGCTGATGCACATGGTCACCCGGTCCGGGTACCGCATCAGCACGGACTCCACGAGGGTGCCGTCGAACAGCTTCCACAGCGTCTTGCGGGTGGTGCCCTCGTCGGTCGACAGATGCCGGACGACGGTCATCAGCTCCGGGAACAGCGCCTCGCGCAGCTTCTCCCGCGAGCCGGCCGGAATGTCCGTCCACTGCTCCGGGTCGTGCGCGTACCGCGCGAAGTAGTGCTGCGACAGCTGCTTGGCACGGAACGGCTTCTCACCGGTCTGGGCCACCGCTTCCTTGCGCTCGGCAGGCGTGAGATCGGCAAGATGCCGCGGCGGCTTCTTGGCTCCGCGCGGCGCGACAAAGGTGAGTTCTCCGGGCTTGGGCATGGTGGTACCAGTGTCGCAGATCCACTGGGGTGGCCCGGGGCCCGGCGGTCGCCGCGGTCGGCGTCGGGCCGGGGGCCGTGTCTTTTGACTTCGAGTACTTGAAGTTCCTACGGTCGAAAAAGTGAGTGCACGAACCGCCCAGCGCACATACACGATCAAGGAAGTGGCCGTTCTGACCGGGCTTCCGGCCAGCACGCTGCGCTACTACGAGTCGATCGGGGTGATCGCCCCGATCAGTCGCGGTGCGAGCAGCAAGCACCGGATCTACGACGAGGACGACCTGGACCAGCTGATGTGGGTCGCCTGCCTGGCCGCCACCGGCATGTCGGTGAGCGACATGCGGCAGTACGTGGCGAACGGGCAGCTCGGGCCCGCCGCCGCGGGCGAGCAGATCGAGCTGCTCACGGAGCAGGAGCGGCGGCTGGCACGCGAGGCCGAGTACATCGCCCTGCGTCGGCGGTACGTCCGCCTGAAGATCGACTACTGGGGAGCGGTCCAGTCGGGCGACGACGCCCGCGCCCGGACGCTGTCGGAACAGGCCCGCACGCTCGCCGACGAGCTCAAGCGGGCCAGGAAGCAGTAGCCCGGCCGCGCGCCGCCCACCGGCCGCACGGCCCCGCCCGGCTGCCCGCCGGACGCGGGCACGCCGCCGGGTGCGCACTCACACGCCCCCACCCACCCCACACCCCCCCACGACACCGAAGACGAAGGAACGCTTCCTCATGCGCGTCAACGCCTACGCCGCACCCGCCGCCGGTCAGCCCCTGGCCCTCACCACCATCGAGCGCCGCGACGTCGGACCCAACGACGTACTGATCGAGATCGAGTACGCCGGCATCTGCCACTCCGACATCCACACCGTCAACGGCGACTGGGGGCCGCAGCCCTTCCCGGTCGTGCCCGGCCACGAGATCGTCGGCATCGTCACCGAGGCCGGATCCGCCGTCACCCGGCACCGCGTGGGCGACCGCGTCGGCGTCGGCTGCATGGTCAACTCCTGCGGCGAGTGCGCCAACTGCCAGGCCGGCGACGAGCAGTACTGCGTCAAGGGCATGGTCCCCACCTACGCCGGCACCGACCGCGACGGCACCACCACCCAGGGCGGTTACTCCACCCACGTCGTCGTCGACGCCGACTACGTCCTCTCGGTCCCCGAGAGCCTCGACGCGGCCGCCGCCGCGCCGCTGCTCTGCGCCGGCATCACCACCTACGCCCCGCTGCGCCGCTGGGGCGCCGGCCCCGGCAAGAAGGTCGCCGTCGTCGGGCTCGGCGGCCTCGGCCACATGGCCGTCAAGATCGCCCACGCCCTCGGCGCCGAGGTGACCGTGCTGTCGCAGTCGCTGAAGAAGCGGGAGGACGGCCTCCGCCTCGGCGCCGACCACTACCACGCCACCTCGGACCCCGACACCTTCGAGCAGCTCGCCGGCCGCTTCGACCTCATCGTCAACACCGTCAGCGCCGCCATCGACCTGAACGCCTACCTCGGCCTCCTCGCCGTCGACGGCACGCTGGTCAACGTCGGTGCGCCGGCCGAGCCGCTCAGCGTGCACGTCATGACGCTCATCGGCGGCCGCCGCTCCTTCGCCGGGTCGATGATCGGCGGCATCGCCCTGACCCAGGAGATGCTCGACTTCTGCGCCGAGCACAACATCGGCGCCGAGGTCGAGGTCGTCCCCGCCGACAAGGTCAACGAGGCGTACGAGCGGGTGCTGGCCTCCGACGTCCGCTACCGCTTCGTCATCGACGTCAAGACCCTCGCCTGACCGGTCACATGGGGGCCGGCTTGATCATGGCGAAGGGGGCGCCGTGCGGGTCGGCGACCACCGTCATCCGGCCGGCCGCCATGTCGAACGGCGGGGCGAGGACCGTACCGCCGCGTTTGACGAGGGCGTCCACCGTGGCGTCCACGTCGTCGACCGCGAAGTACGCCAGCCAGTGGGGCGGGGTGCCCGGCGGGTCGTCGGCGAGCCGGGTGGCGCCGCCGACCGTGCGGCCGCCGGCCCTCAGCTCCCAGTAGGAGTCCGTGCCCTCCATCGGCGTGATCTCGATGCCGAACGCCTCGCCGTAGAAGCCGGTGGCGGCGGGCACGTCGCTGGTGTGCAGCTCGTTCCAGATCAGCGCGCCGGCCTCGTTGACCACTCCGGCGCCGAAGAACTCGCCGGGCTGCCAGACGCCGAAGACCGCGCCCTGCGGATCGGCGGCGATCAGCATCCGGCCGAGTCCGCCGACGTCCGTCACCGGGACGAGCAGCGTGCCGCCCGCGGAGACGATCGCGTCCTGGGTGGCCTGGGCGTCCGTCGTGGCCAGGTAGGAGGTCCACACGGTCGGCGGCTCCTGCGCCCCCTCGGGCGCGTGCTGCGGGGCGATGCCGGCGACGGGCCTGCCGTTCAGCTCGCACACCGCGTAGCCGCCGTACTCGGCCGGGCCCGCCTGGCCCTGCCAGCCCAGCAGGTCGCGGTAGAAGTCCAGCGCGGCCTGCTGGTCGGGCGCCATCAGATCGACCCAGCACGGGGTGCCGGTCGGGTACGGCTCGGTGACTTCGGGCATCTCTCGCACTCCCTCGCTGAGGGACGGGCCAAGGGCCGCTCTGCCCACCATCGTGTCGCCGAACGCGGTCTTCCGCCTCTCGTGGGCGGGGTACGCCGACGGGCCCCCGTCCGGTGCCAGGACGGGGGCCCGTTCGGTTGTGGCTCGGCGGTCAGGAGCCGACGAAGAGGACCAGCAGCAGCCAGACCACCGGCGCCGTGGGCAGCAGGGAGTCCAGCCGGTCCATGATGCCGCCGTGACCGGGCAGCAGCGTGCCCATGTCCTTGATGCCCAGATCGCGCTTGATCATGGACTCGCCGAGATCGCCCAGGGTGGCGCTGGCCGCGACCGCGAGGCCCAGCAGCAGACCCTGCCACCAGCTGCCGCCGTCGATCAGGAACTGCAGGCACAGCGCGCCCGCGACCATCGAGAACAGCACCGCGCCGAACAGACCCTCCCGGGTCTTGCCGGGGCTGATCCGCGGGGCGAGCTTGTGCTTGCCGAAGCGCCAGCCGACGGCGTACGCGCCGGTGTCGCTGACCACGGTGAGGATCAGGAAGGTCAGGACCCGCCAGGGGCCGTCGTCGGCGGTCAGCAGCAGCGCGACGAAGGTGGCCAGGAACGGCACGTAGAACGCCGCGAAGACACCGGCCGTGACGTCCTTGAGGTAGCCCTCGGGTGGCTCCGTCATCCGCCAGACCAGGACCGCGAGCGCGGTGAGCGCCATGGCGACCCAGGCGCCCTCGGCACCGCGCACATAGCCGGCGACCACCATCGCCGCGCCGCCGACCGCGAGCGGCACGAGCGGCGCCTTGATCTCCTTGCGCTCCTGGAGCCTGCTGGTCAGCTCCCACAGGCCGACGACGACCGCGACCGCGATCACGCCGACGAAGACGGCCTTGACGATGAACAGCGACGCGATGATCACCACGCCGAGCCCGACGCCGACCCCTATGGCCGCGCTCAGGTCCCGGCCCGCGCTCTTCTTCTGCGGCGCCGGCGGCTGCTGCGTGGCGTCGGGCATGGGCTCCGGATTCTGGATCGGGCTCGGGGGCGGCTGGGGCGTCCCGTACGGGGGCTGGGGCGTCCCGTAGGGGGCCCCCGGACCGTGGTTCGGCTGCTGATGCGGCTCGTACGGCGGCTGCGCTCCCGGCGGGACCTGCGTCCCGTGGGGGTCGTACGGCTGCGGCGGTGCCGACGGGTGCGGGGCGCCGTACCCGGGCTGCTGCTCGTACGGCGGCTGCGTCCCGTAGGGGGGCTCCGCGCCGTACTGCGGTGGTGTTCCGTACTGCGGCTGCGGTTCGTCCCGGAACAAGGGGCCGCTCAGCCGAGCGGCCCCCCGGTCGTCGTCCTGGTCTCCGCCATACGCGGGTACGTCGGGCACGATGGGCATGGGGCGCGTCTGCTGCGCCTCGGGCGCATCGTACGCGGGACCCGCCGGGGCGGCCCCGCCCTGGACGGGCCCACCGTCGGTGGGCCCCCAGTAGCCGGCCTGCCCCGCCGTCGGCGGCGCCCCCCAGGAAGAGTCGCTCATCAGACTTCGAGCAGCTCCGCTTCCTTGTGCTTGAGCAGCTCGTCCACCTGAGCGACGTACTTCGCCGTCAGGTCGTCGAGCTCCTTCTCCGCACGGCGGACCTCGTCCTCGCCGGTCTCCTTGTCCTTGACCATCTTGTCGAGGGCGTCCTTGGCCTTGCGGCGCACGGAGCGGATCGAGACCTTCGCGTCCTCGCCCTTGGTCTTGGCGACCTTGATGTACTCGCGGCGGCGCTCCTCGGTCAGCTCCGGGAACACCACTCGGATGATGTTGCCGTCGTTGCTGGGGTTGACGCCCAGGTCGGAGTCGCGGATCGCCTGCTCGATGTTGCGCAGCGCGCTCTTGTCGAACGGCGTGACGACCGCCATCCGCGGCTCCGGCACGGAGAACGAGGCCAGCTGGTTGATCGGCGTCAGGGCACCGTAGTAGTCGGCCACGATCTTGTTGAACATCGCCGGGTGCGCACGGCCGGTGCGGATCGCGGCGAAGTCCTCCTTGGCGACCACGACGGCCTTCTCCATCTTCTCCTCGGCCTCGAGGAGGGTCTCTTCGATCACCACTTGCTCCTGCGTGTCTTGAGTAAGGCCCGGCTGCGGTTCCTCGGTGGTTCGGCGGCCGGCTGCGTCGCGTCTTCTTCCTGCACGGTTCCCGACCGGCAGGACATTGTCCATCCCCCGGCCAAGGTGCGTCCCGTCCGTCCCTCGGACAGGTGCCGTACCCGGGCGACGGGGGGCGTACCGGTCAGTCCCGGCTGCCCTGGTCACCCACCAGCGTGCCGATCTTCTCACCCTTGACGGCACGGGCGATATTGCCCTCGGCGAGAAGCTCGAAGACGAGGATCGGGAGCCTGTTGTCGCGGCACAGCGTGATGGCGGTGGCGTCGGCGACCTTCAGGTCCCGGGTGATGACCTCGCCGTAGCCGAGGGCGTCGAACTTGACGGCGTCGGGGTTGGTCTTGGGGTCGGAGTCGTAGACCCCGTCCACACCGTTCTTGCCCATGAGCAGCGCCTCGGCGTCGATCTCCAGGGCGCGCTGGGCGGCGGTGGTGTCGGTGGAGAAGTAGGGCATGCCCATACCGGCGCCGAAGATGACCACGCGGCCCTTCTCCAGGTGGCGCACGGCGCGCAGCGGGATGTACGGCTCGGCGACCTGGCCCATGGTGATGGCGGTCTGGACCCGGGACTGGATGCCCTCCTTCTCCAGGAAGTCCTGGAGGGCGAGGCAGTTCATCACGGTGCCGAGCATGCCCATGTAGTCGGAGCGGGCGCGGTCCATGCCGCGCTGCTGGAGTTCGGCGCCGCGGAAGAAGTTGCCGCCGCCGATGACGACCGCGATCTGCGCCCCGTCCCGCACCACGGCCGCGATCTCGCGGGCGATCTTGTGCACCACGTCCGGGTCGACGCCCAGGCCGCCACCGCCGGAGAAGGCCTCTCCGGACAGCTTCAGCAGAAATCGGCCGCGTACTTTGCCGTCGTCGCTCTTCTGGGCCTTGTCGGTCATGGGAGATCCCGCCTCTTTCACGTGTTGCACATACGAAGAAGGCCATTGCCGATGGGGTCGCTTTTCGCTCCCATACGCGGCAATGGCCTCCTCGTCAGATCTGCTGCCGTCCGCCTCGCACCCGGGTGTGGCGGTGTGCGCGGGCGGCTGCTGTCGACCCTATCGGGATTTCTCCGCGGGTCGCGCGCCGATCGCGGTACGGACTCAGATGCCGACCTTGATGCGCGTGAAGCGCTTCAGGGTGACACCGGCCTCTTCCAGCACCTTCTGGACCGACTTCTTGTTGTCCAGCGCGTACGGCTGGCCGAGCAGCGTGGCGTCCTTGAAGAAGCCGTTGAGGCGACCCTCGACGATCTTCGGCAGGGCGGCCTCGGGCTTGCCCTCGGCGCGGGTCGTCTCCTCGGCGATGCGACGCTCGGACTCGACGACCTCGGCCGGGACGTCCTCCTTGGAGAGGTACTTCGGGGCGAACGCGGCGATGTGCTGCGCGACGCCCTTGGCGATCTCGGCGTTCGGCTTGTCGAGCTCGACCAGGACACCGATCTGCGGGGGCAGGTCGGGCATGGTGCGGTGCATGTAGGCGGTGACGTAGCCGTCGGAGAACTGCGCGAAGCGGTCCAGGACGATCTTCTCGCCGAGGTTGGCGTTGGCCTCGTCCACGAACGCCTGGACGGTCTTGCCGGCCTCGATCTCGGAGGCGAGCAGGGCCTCCAGGTCGGCCGGGGAGGTCTTGGCGACGTGCTCGGCGATGGCCTTGGCCACGGCCTGGAACTTCTCGCCCTTGGCGACGAAGTCCGTCTCGCACTTCAGCTCGACCAGGACACCGGAGGAGTTGTCGTCGGCGATGATGGAGACCACGGCGCCGTTCTCGGCGGAGCGGCCCTCGCGCTTGGCGACGCCCTTCTGGCCCTTGATGCGCAGCGCCTCGACGGCCTTGTCGACGTTGCCCTCGGCCTCGTCCAGCGCCTTCTTGCAGTCCATCATGCCGGCGCCGGTGAGCTCACGGAGCTTCTTGACGTCGGCGGCGGTGTAGTTCGCCATGAGTCTGTGAGTCTTTCTCGAAGTCTGGGAGATCTTCAGGTCGGTACGGAGTGCGTTCCACATGTGCCCGCGGACCGCGTACGTCGTATCGACCTACGGGTGAACAGCGGGGGCGGACTTGATGGCACCGCCCCCACTGTCGAACGCTGACGCGGCAGGTCAGGCCTGCTCGGCCTCGCCGGCCTTCTCGCCCTCGGCCGGAGCGGCCTCGGCGGCCGGCGCCTCGGCGGCGGGGGCCTCGGCAGCGGGGGCCTCGGCGGCGGGGGCCTCGGCGGCGGGGGCCTCGTCCTTCTTCTCACCCTCGAGCAGGTCGCGCTCCCACTCGGCGAGCGGCTCGCCCGCGGCCTTCTCGCCCTTGTCACCGGCGGCCACGCCGGAGCGGGCGATGAGGCCCTCGGCGACGGCGTCGGCGATCACACGGGTGAGCAGGGTGACGGAGCGGATCGCGTCGTCGTTGCCCGGGATCTTGTAGTCGACCTCGTCGGGGTCGCAGTTGGTGTCGAGGATCGCGACGACCGGGATGTTCAGCTTCCGGGCCTCGCCGACGGCGATGTGCTCCTTCTTGGTGTCCACGATCCAGACGGCGCTCGGCACCTTCTGCATCTCGCGGATACCGCCGAGGGTCTTCTCCAGCTTGGCCTTCTCGCGGGAGAGGACCAGCAGCTCCTTCTTGGTCAGACCGGAGGCCGCGACGTCCTCGAAGTCGATCTGCTCCAGCTCCTTGAGGCGCTGCAGACGCTTGTAGACGGTCGAGAAGTTGGTGAGCATGCCGCCCAGCCAGCGCTGGTTGACGTAGGGCATGCCGACGCGGGTGGCCTGCTCGGCGATGGCCTCCTGCGCCTGCTTCTTCGTGCCGACGAACATGACCGTGCCGCCGTGGGCGACGGTCTCCTTGACGAACTCGTAGGCGCGGTCGATGTACGACAGCGACTGGAGCAGGTCGATGATGTAGATGCCGTTGCGCTCGGTGAAGATGAAGCGCTTCATCTTCGGGTTCCAGCGACGGGTCTGGTGACCGAAGTGGACGCCGCTCTCCAGCAGCTCCCGCATCGTGACGACGGCCATGGCCGTATCTCCTTGAGTTTCTCGGTTGTGCCGCGTCCGCCGGACGGCGGTCGCGCCTGACGCCCGTGCGCGCCGTGCCGCGAAGGACCGAGAGGCGCTTGGTACGAACCGTTTCCGGATGCCGTACCGGGGCGTGCGAAGTCGACCCGGTGACCCGGATCGCCAGAAGAAGTGTACGGGACCGCCGGACCACCGGGTGACGCCACTGTCCACAACCCGCGAGTAGCACACAGGCGACGGCCCCGGGCGGCGGGGGTGCGCCACGGTGGGGGCATGCGACGAGTTCTGGCCCGCGTGGCGTTGTGGCCCGCCCTGATCATGGTGTCCGTACTGCTCGCCCCGGCCCCTTCGGCCCGGGCGCAGCCCCCGGCCGTCCCGGCCCCGCCGGCGGACGTGCCCGCGGTCGCGCGCCTGTGGCCGGTGGGGTCGCGCCCCCTGGTCCTGCGCGGCTGGCAGCCCCCTGCGACGCCGTACGGCCCCGGCCACCGGGGCGTGGATCTCGCGGCCGGCGCCGGCTCCCCGGTGCGCTCGGTGGCACCCGGCCGGGTGTCCTTCGCGGGGCGGGTGGCCGGACGGGGGGTGGTGGCGGTGGAACTGGCGGGGACGGACCTGCGCACCACGTACGAGCCGGTGGCCCCGTCGGTGCGCGCGGGGGACGAGGTGGCGGCGGGCGAGGTGATCGGGACGGTGGAGGCGACGGGGTCGCACTGCGGCGCGCCGGCCTGCGTCCACTGGGGTCTGCTCAGGGGCGGGACCTATCTGAACCCCTTGTCGCTGCTTCCGCCGTGGCTGCTGGGGCGGGGGCCGTCGAGACTGCTGCCGGTCCTCACCGCCTGACCCGGGGCGGCCTCAGCCGCGTACGCCCCGGAGCACCATCGCCACCGCCGCGTCCGTCACGGCCGCCGCGTCCTCGGCCGCGCCCAGCTCGATGCGCCGTACCGCCGCGTCCACGACGCCCTGCACCAGCATCGCCGCCAGCCGCGGCTGCGCGTGGCCCAGCTCCCCCAGCGCCTCGACGATCATCGCGACGAGTTCCCCGTGCGCCGCCCGGATCTTCTCCCGCGCCCCGGCGTCCAGCTCGCTCGCGGAGATCGCCACGACCGCCCGGTGCCGCCGGTCCCCGACCAGGGCCAGCTGCCGGCGGACGTACGCCTCGACCTTGCCCTCGGGCGTCCCGGCCAGCTCCATGGCCGCGGCCACCTCCGCCGCCCACAGCGGGAAGTCGGCCTCGCACAGCTCCTCGACCACGGCGGCCCGGGACCGGAAGTACTCGTACACGGAGGAACGCGCGAGCCCCGTCCGCTCGGCCAGCGCGGGGAAGGTCAGCGCCTCCGTCCCGCCCTCGGACAACAGGGAACGAGCCGCGTCCAGCAGGGCGGCTCGCTGCATCGACCGGTGCTCGGCCACGGAGGCCGCTCGAATCCTTGGCACGTCGACCACTTTAGGACGCCCCGCACGGACGGGACCCGGTCAGCGCCCGAAGCCGGCCAGCTTGGCCCGCAACTGGAGCACCGACTTGGTGTGGATCTGGCTGACCCGGCTCTCGGTGACGCCGAGCACATTGCCGATCTCGGCGAGGGTGAGGCCCTCGTAGTAGTAGAGCGTGACGACGGTCTTCTCCCGCTCGGGCAGCGTGTTGATGGCGCGCGCGAGGAACCGCCGCAGCTCCCGGTCCTCGGCCACCTCCACGGGGTTGTCCGCGGCGGTGTCCTCCAGCGTGTCCATGAGGCTGAGCCGGTCCCCGCCCTCGGCGCCGACGTGCAGCAACTCCTCCAGGGCGACGACGTTGGCGAGCGACAACTGACTGAAGACGGCGTGCAGTTCGTCGATCTCCATGCCCAGCTCGGCGGCCACCTCGCTCTCCGTGGGGGTGCGCCGCAGCCGGGCCTCCAGGGTGGCGTAGGCGCGCTCCACGTTGCGCGCCTTCTGCCGCACCGAGCGCGGGATCCAGTCCAGCGCCCGCAGCTCGTCGATCATGGCGCCGCGGATCCGGGTGATCGCGTACGTCTCGAACTTGATCTCCCGGTCGATGTCGAACTTCTCGATCGCGTCGATCAGCCCGAACACCCCGGAGGAGACGAAGTCCGCCTGCTCGACGTTGGGCGGCAGGCCGACGCTCACCCGGCCCGCCACGTATTTCACGAGCGGCGAGTAGTGCAGGATCAGCTGCTCCCGCAGCCGGTCGTCCCCCGTCGCCTTGTACGACCGCCACAGCTCGTCGAGCGTCGAGGGAGCGGGCGGCCGCACGCTGCCACCGTCGCGGGCGGCTGGGGGGATCGCCGCCCGGTCGGACCCGGAGGTGTGCTGGGGCATTCGTCGCCTTGTGCCGTTCTGCCGTGAAGTGCCGTGAAGTGCCGTGACTGTGCGTGGGTGGGGGGTCGTGACCCGGAGGGGCCGGCTGGGTGAGCTGTCGGTCTGATGTCGAGTTGGTGCGGTCTGTGGAGGCGTTTTCGTGAGCGTAGCGTGACTGGGGAGTCGCGGTGTGCGAACGGCGAGGCACCACCCCTGCGCGCGGTCCCGGCGATCACCTCGCCACCACGCTCCGCAGCTCGCTCTGTGTGATGGCCGACGGGCATCAACTCCGGGAAAGCCCAAGGGTGTCGGGTGTTCCCCCGGACGGCCGAACACGCTCGGTCAGCATGGGGGGCGACCCGCGCGGGCCGAGATCATCGCCTGGCGTGTCAACTTCCAGCCATCGCCGTGTCGTTCGACGTATCCAAGTGCTCGGAGTTCGTACAGTCTGGCGATCGCCTCGTCCGGCGTGGTGCCGGCGCCCAGGGCGATCTCCCCGGCGGGGGCCGCGCGGTCCCCGGGCAGGGCGGCGAGGACGGTCCGGGTGGCCGGTGCCAGCAGGTCGCGGGGCAGCACCGGGCCGGTGCGCGGCGGGGCCAGGTCACCCATGTCGCCCACGAGCTCGGTCACCTCGGCGGCGTCGGTGACCAGGGCGGCCTCGCCACGCAGCAGTTCGTGCACCCCGGCGGAGAGTGCGCTGGTGACCGGGCCCGGGACGCCCATGGTGTGGCGGCCCAGGCGCTGGGCGGCGCGCGCGGTGGCCAGGGAGCCGCTGCGGCAGGCGGCCTCCACCACGACGGTGCCCCTGGTCAGGGCGGCGATCACCCGGTTGCGCAGGATGAACCGGCTGGGGGTCGGATGGTCGCCCGGGGGCAGCTCGCCGACGACCAGGCCCTGCGCCGCGATCCGCTCGATCAGGGCGGTGTGGCCGCGGGGGTAGGGCCGGTCGACGCCGCTGGCCAGGACGGCGATGGTGGCACCGCCTGATGCGAGGGCGCCGCGGTGGGCGGCGGCGTCGATGCCGTAGGCACCGCCGGAGACGACGACCCAGCCGCGTTCGGCGAGACCGGCGGCGAGGGTGGCGGCGACATGCGTGCCGTACGCGGTGCAGGCCCGGGCGCCGACCACGGCGACCGATCGCAGCGCCCATATGCGCAGGCTGGGCCGGCCGCGGACCCAGAGCCCGAGGGGCCGGGCGTCGGCGAGGTCGTCCAGTTGCCCGGGCCACTCCGGGTCTCCCGGCGCCACGAAGCGCGCGCCCGCCGCCCGGGCCGCCGCGAGATCGCGCTCCGGCTCGGCCCGGCCGGCCCGCGCCACCAGCCCGGCCCACCGCACCGCGCCGACGCCCGGGAGCGCCGCGCCGCCTTCCCTGAGCCGCCGCACCACCTCCCCCACCCCCAGCTCGCGTACCCACCGCCCGCCGGCCTCGTCCCCCGGCTCGATCACCCGCGCGAGGAACACCCTCCCGAGCCTGTCCTCGTCCGGCTCCCGGGCCCGGGCCTGGTCGGCGCCGTTCATGTCAGTGCCCCGATGGCCATCGGGACCCCTCGGGGGACGCCGGTGCGCAGATGCAGGGCGAGGGCGACGTCCGCCGCGTCCGGGCGGTCGTGTCCGACGAGGTCGGCCACCGTCCAGGCGACGCGCAGCACCCGGTCGATGCCGCGGGCGGTGAGCACGCCCCGCTCCAGGCTGCGCTCCGCCTCGTCCATCGCGCCGGCGGCGGCCTGGAAGCGTCCGCGCAGCTCCCTGCCGGGCACCTCGCCGTTGGTGCGCCAGGGCGTGCCGGCGAGGCGGGCGGCGGCCCGCTCCCGGGCCTGCCGCACCCGGTCGGCGACGGTCGCCGTGGACTCGCCGCGGGCGCCCGGCGCGGTCAGCTGGGCCCGGGTGACCGGATCGACCTCGACGCGCAGGTCCACCCGGTCGAGCAGCGGTCCGGAGAGCCGGGCCTGGTAGCGGCGGATCGCCGAGGGCGGGCACTCGCACAGGGCGTCGCGCTGCGAGAAACGGCCGCAGGGGCAGGGATTGGCGGCCAGCACCATCAGGAAGCGCGCCGGAAAGCGGACCACGCCCGCGCTGCGCGCGATCACCACGTGCCCGGACTCCAGCGGCTGCCGCAGCGCGTCCAGGGTCTGGCTGCGGAACTCGGGTGCCTCGTCCAGGAAGAGAACGCCACGATGGGCGAGGGAGACCGCGCCCGGGCGGGCGACGCCGGGGCCGCCGCCCACGAGTGACTGCATCGTCGCCGAGTGGTGCGGGGCGCAGTAGGGGGCGACGTCGATGAGCGGTTTGCCCGGTGGCAGCAGCCCGGCCACCGAGTGCACCGCCGTGACCTCCAGGGACTCCTCCCGGGTGAGCCCCGGCAGGACGGCGGGCAGCCGTTCGGCGAGCATCGTCTTGCCCGCGCCCGGCGGCCCCTCCAGGAACAGGTGGTGCCCGCCCGCGGCGGCGACCTCCACGGCCGTGCGGGCCGAGGTCTGGCCGACCACGTCGGCCAGGTCGTGCTCGCCTTCGTGCTGGGCGGCGCCGAGGCTGTGCATGCCGGTGGCGGCGCCGGTGCCCGGTACCCGCAGCCCGGCCAGCAGCGGGTCGGGACGGCCCGGCTCGTCGGGCTCCTCGGGGACGGGTTCCTCGGCGAGCACCGCGATGAGTTGGCGCAGGCTGCGCACGCCGAGCACCGACACCCCGGGGACCAGCACGGCCTCCGCGGCGGCGCACTCCGGCACGACCACCTGCTCGTACCCGGCGTCGGCGGCGGCCAGCACGGCGGGCAGGATGCCGCGCACCGGGCGCACCCGGCCGTCCAGGCCCAGCTCGCCGATCATGACGATGTCGGCGAGGACCCGGGGGTCGATCCGCTCGGCGGCCCCGAGCACCGCGCAGGCCACCGCCAGGTCGAAACCGGAGCCGGCCTTCGGCACCGAGGCGGGGCTGAGGCCGACGGTGAGTTTCTTCTGCGGCCACTCGGCGCCCGAGTTCACCACCGCCGCCCTGACCCGGTCCCGGCTCTCGGTCAGGCTCTTGTCGGGCAGGCCGACCAGGGTGAACGCGGCCACGCCCGGTTCGAGGTCGGCCTGGACCTCCACGACCACGCCCTCGACGCCGACCAGGGCGACGGAGCAGGTACGGGCGAACGCCATTCAGGCCACCCCCCGGGCGTGCTCGACCAGGGGTGCGCCGCGGCCGGGGACGAGGACGCCGACCAGGTCGATGCGGACGCCTCCCGGTGGGGCCCCGCCGTGGGCGTGGATCCAGCGTTCGGCGAGGTCGCGCAGTCTGGCGGCCTTCTCGGGGGTCACCGCGGCCATGGGATGTTCGTAGCGGCCGCCCGCGCGGGTCTTGACCTCGCAGACGACCAGGACCTCGCCGTCCCGTGCCACGATGTCGATCTCGCCCCTGCGGCCGGCGCGCCAGTTGCGCGCCAGGACCGTCATCCCGGCCTCGGTCAGCCGGCGGGCGGCCAGGTTCTCTCCGTACCTGCCGATCGCTTCGCGTGCGTTCATGTCGGCACCACCTCCGGCGCCAACGGTCACGCATCCCGGCCCGGCGAGTGGATCTTGGTGGACCACCGGGCGGTTGTGGAAAACTCCCTCACCCCGACGGGTGACGGGAGGAGAAGCCGCAGGTCATCAGCCGCCCGGGAGTTCCAGGTCGCTCTTGTTCAGCTCCTCGATGTTCACGTCCTTGAACGTGAGCACGCGCACCTGCTTGACGAAGCGGGCCGGCCGGTACATGTCCCAGACCCAGGCGTCCGCCATCGACACCTCGAAGAAGACCTCGCCCTGGACCGAGTGCACCTGCATCTCGTAGTCGTTGGTGAGGTAGAAGCGCCGTTCCGTCTCGATCACGAATTTGAAGAGACCGACGACATCTCGGTACTCCCGGTAGAGCTTCAGCTCCATCTCGGTCTCGTACTTCTCGAGGTCCTCGGCGCTCATGGCATGTTCCCCTTCAGCCGTGCGATCCCCCCATTGTGCGCCAGTTCCACCGGCCCTCAGACGATTTCGGTGTCAAGGGTCACGGGGCCGGCCGGGGGACCCTCGTCGAGCAGCGTGCGCAGCAGCTCGGCGAGTCTGGTCGGATACACCGTCTCATGTGCCCGGGTCAGTTCCCGGCACGTCCACCAACGCGCTCCGACGACGCTGCGCCGCTCCAGTTCGGTCAGGCCCGTCGCCGCGGTCGCGGTCTGGGTGGTGCGGGCCAGGTAGTACCACTCGTCCTGGTCCCAGCGGCGGCCCGCGAACGGGAAGGAGCAGCGGCGCCGCCACAGCACCGGGCCCAGCTCGACCTCGGTGATGCCGGTCTCCTCGGCGAGTTCCCGCAGCGCCGCCTCGGCTCGGGTCTCGGCGCCCTCCACGCCGCCGCCGGGGGTGAACCACCAGTCGTCGGCGGGGTCGTCGGGCTCGTGGCCGTGCAGCAGGAGGATGCGGTCGTGGGGGTCGAGGAGGACCACGCGGGCGACCTTGCGCAGGCCGCCCTCGTAGGGCTGCCCGGCCGCGGTCTCAGCGGACACCGGCCGCCTCCGTGCCGGTGGCGCGGGCCCTGGAGCGGCCCGCGCGCTTGGCGATCGGGCCGTAGGCGCCGCCGCCGAGGACCAGGACGGCGCCGGCGACGATCAGCAGCCCGATGGTGCGCAGCGGGCCCGGCTGGGAGAGGGGGCCGAGCGCCTCGAAGCCGGTGGGGCGGCCCAGCATGCCCTTCCAGGGCCACACGACGGCGTCCACGCGGGCCTTCACCGCGTCGGCGGCGACGGTGCCCTTGGCGGCGTCCGTGAGGTGGGCGGTGGAGTCCAGGGAGCCCTGGCGTTCGTCGCCGAGCAGGAAGAGGCGGCCGCGGGGGACGGTCACGGTCGGGAAGTTCTGGTTCTCGGCCAGACTCCCCTTGGGCAGGTACGGCTCCTGGATCTGCTTGCCGTTGACGGTCAGCTTGCCGTCCGTGCAGCAGGAGACGGTGTCGCCGCCGACCGCCACCACGCGCTTGACCACGAGGGAGCCGGTGACCCAGCTGTTGTCGCGGAAGACGACCACGTCGCCGCGGCGCACCTCGCCGCCGTCCACGCGCTCGGCGAGCACGCGGTCGCCGGCGTCGATGGTGGGGGTCATGGAGCTGGTGGGCACGGTGTAGGGCCGATAGGCGACGGCCGCCCAGCCGAAGCCGCCGAGGAAGAGCACCAGGCCCAGGGCCACGGCCACCCCGGACAGCCGCTGCCCGAGCCGGCTGCCGCCGACCGGTGCCGTCCCGGTGCCACCGCTGTGCGGGGCCGTACGCGTCGTACTCTCGCCACCCATGGACCCGCACCCTACCTGTCGGTACCGAGCGAGGTCAGCCCCTCCTTCACCAGCCGGGGCAGAGCTTTCCCGGAGCTTCACACGGGGGCCGGGTCCAGGGCGGCGACGGGTTCAGCGCTGTCCGCTCGTCGCCTTGGACAGGGCGTCGGACCGCAGCCGGTCCGCACGCCGGCGCCGCCAGATCACGACCGGCGCGACGGCCGCGACGGCGACGCCCTCGGGAGCGACCGTCAGGGAGGCGGCCGAGGATGCCTGCTGGTTGTTCAGGCCGGGCTGGTCGAAGGTGTCCGGGACGGGCAGGGTGCCCCAGCGGTTGATGGGCCAGGCCTTGACGATGGCGCGGCCGACGACCTTGTCCACGGGCACGAAGCCGTGGTTGCGGTCGTTCTGGTTGTAGCGCGAGTCGCGGGAGTTCTGGCGGTGGTCGCCCATCACCCAGATGAAGCCCTTGGGGACCTTCACCTTGAACTGGCCGCCCTGGTCGTCCAGGCTGCACGGCGTGTTGCCGGGGTAGACGTACGGCTCGTTCAGCGCCTTGCCGTTGACCAGCAGCGGGCCCGAGTTCTTGCACTCGATGGTGTCGCCGCCGACGCCGATGACCCGCTTGATCAGGTCCTTCTCATTGGCCGACGGCATCAGCCCGATCCAGCTGAGGACCTTCTGCACCGCGTTCGGGTTCGGCGCGGGCTCGCCCTCCAGCCAGTTGTCGGGGTCGTGGAAGACGACGACCTCGCCGCGCTCGGGCTTGGATCCGAACCAGGGGGTCAGCTTGTCGACCAGCACCCGGTCGCCCACCTGGAGGGTGTTCTCCATGGAGGCCGAGGGGATCGAGAACGCCTGCACCAGGAACGTCTTGATCAGCAGCGCGAGGACCAGCGCGATGACGATCAGGATCGGCAGCTCCTTCCAGAAGGAGCGCGGCCTGGGCGGCGGCGCGGACTCGCCCGCACCGGCGCCCGGTTCGTCACGCGGCATGCCGTCGTCTCCCGCCGTCGTGTCGTTCCCGGTGGTCATGGCGCCGTCCGAGTCCGAGCCGTTCGCCTCCGCGGGGTTTCCGCGGTGCTCCTCGCCGTCGTGTCCCGACCGTGCGCCAACCGCCACATCCCCCACGCCAACTCCTTACTCCGTGCCGCCGCCCGCGCCACAGACGGCGCAGGCCCACCACTCCCATAACGAGCGGGAGTTCCGCAGGGGTCGGGAGCCGGGTCATTCCGTTCGGATTCTCGTGGTCAACCCTATGCGACGGGGGCTGGGCCGCAGCGGTCCCCGCCCCGGCCCGGCCAACGCTTGCAAAGGTTTTAGGTTCCTCCAGGCGCGTCCAGTGGCCGACCGGCCAGCCGATCCACATGGCCCGGCCGACCACCGAATCCACCGAGACCGTTCCGCCGAACGGGGAGTCCCGGTGGAAGCGGGAGTCCGCGGAGTAGGCGCGGTGGTCGCCCATCACCCACAGCCGGCCCTTGGGGACGGTGACGTCGAAGGGCGTGGCGGAGGGCGCGTTGCCCGGGTAGAGGTAGTCCTTCTCGTCGAGCGGGACGCCGTTGACCGTGACGCGGCCCTTGGCGTCGCAGCACTTCACATGGTCGCCGCCGACCCCGATGACCCGTTTGATCAGGTCTTTCTCATTGTCGGACGGGAGCAGCCCGATGAAGCTCAGGCCCTCCTTGAGCTGTTTGAGGACGACCGGGTCGGACGTGGTCGTGGACTGTTCGCCGTCCAGCCAGCCGCCCGGGTCCCGGAAGACCACGACGTCCCCGCGGTGCGGCTCGGCGCCGAACCAGGGGGTGAGCTTGTCGACCAGGACGCGGTCGCCGATCCGGATCGTCTGCTCCATGGAGCCGGACGGGATCACGAACGCCTGGACGAGGAAGGTCTTCAGCACCAGGGCGATGAGGACCGCGACCCCCACCAGAAGGGGGATCTCCCGCACGGCCGAGCGCCTGCGCTTGCGTTTGACCTTGCGCTGGAGCTTGCGCCGTTCGGCGCGGCTGCGGCCGCCGGGCGCCGAGGTGCGGCGGGTCCCGCCGGACGCGGACGCGCGGCCCCCGGCGGGCCGCCGGCGGCCGGCGGGGGCACCGGACCCGGCACGCGGTCTGGCGCGGCTACCCATGGGCGCCACCCGCCGCGGCGGGCACGCGCGCGTAGGCGGACGGCCGGGTCAGATGGGTCCAGTGGCGGTACGGCCAGATGATCCAGTCGGCCCGGCCGATGACGTCGCCGACGGGGATCATGCCGCCGCCGGGCGAGCCGAGGTGGTCGCGGGAGTCGCTGGAGTCGCTGCGGTGGTCACCGAGGACGAAGAGGGTGCCGGGCGGCACCACGATGTCGAAGGGCACGCTGGAGGCGCTGTCCCCGGGGTAGAGGAACGCCGACTCGTCGACCGCGCGGCCGTTCACCTCGATCCTCCCCTGCTTGGTGCAGCAGACCACGTGGTCGCCGCCCACCCCGACGACGCGTTTGATGTAGTCGCCGTCCCCGAAATACCCGGTTCCGTCGAACACAATCACGTCCCCGCGGCCGGGACCGGCACCGAAACGGTAGACGAGCTTGTTGACGAGGACGCGGTCGCCGATCCGCAGCCCCTGCTCCATGGATCCGCTGGGGATCTGGAAGGGCTGCACCACGAAGGTGCTCAGCAGGAGCAGGAACGCCAGGCAGGCGAAGAGGGTGAGGGTGACACGGCCGCCGGGCAGCCACTCGGCGATCCGCGTCGGCAACGAGGAACGCGACCGCTCCTCCGGACCCGGGGATTCCGGGAGGGAGGTGCGGTCGCGTTCCGTCGGCTGTGCTTCGGTGTCCATCGGGGCGAGATGTTATCCGTCCCCGCTGTGACTCCGGGGAAGCGCTCAGCTCTCGCGCTTCTCCTTGATCTTCGCGGCCTTGCCGCGCAGCTCACGGAGGTAGTACAGCTTGGCGCGGCGCACGTCACCACGGGTGACCAGCTCGATCTTCTCGACGATCGGGGTGTGCACCGGGAAGGTGCGCTCGACGCCGACGGAGAACGAGACCTTGCGGACCGTGAAGGTCTCGCGGACACCGGAGCCCTGGCGACGGATCACCACGCCCTTGAACTGCTGCACACGGGAGCGGTTGCCCTCGATGACGCGGACGTGCACGTTGACGGTGTCACCCGGGCGGAAGGCCGGGATGTCGCTGCGCAGCGACGCGGCGTCGACGGTGTCGAGCAGGTGAGACATTTCGTCTGCTTTCTTCGCTGATGCCACAGGTCATCAACGGGAGGAGGATGTACAGGAAGTCGTCGTGCGGGCCGGACGCGCGTCGTGTCCCCCTGTGGCAGGGGCGCACGCCGGGCGGACGCACAACAGCGGCCTATTCTTCCATGCCGCCGGCCCGGCGCCAAAATCGGCCGTACGGGTGGCCGTCGGGGTCCGGTTCCCAGCCCAGGATGGACAGCATCTCGCGGTCCTTCTTGTCGAACGCCTTGGGATCGCAGCGTTCGATCAGGTCGGGCCGGTTGAGGGTGGTGCGCCGCAAAGCCTCGTCGCGGCGCCAGCGGGCGATCTTCCCATGGTGGCCGCTGAGCAGCACGTCGGGGATGTCGCGGTCGCGCCAGACGGGCGGCTTGGTGTAGACGGGGCCTTCCAGCAGGTTGGCCATGGCGCCGGGGGCGAAGGAGTCGTCACGGTGGGACTCGGCGTTGCCGAGGACACCGGGCAGCAGCCGGGCGACGGCCTCGGTCATGACGAGGACGGCCGCCTCACCGCCGGCCAGCACGTAGTCGCCGATGGAGACCTCGTAGACGGGCATCCGGGTGGCGTACTCGTCGAAGACCCGCCGGTCGATGCCCTCGTAGCGGGCCGGGGTGAAGATCAGCCAGGGCCGCTCGGAGAGTTCCACGGCCAGTTCCTGGGTGAAGGGACGGCCGCTGGGGGTGGGCACGATCAGCGCGGGCGCGTGGGCGCCGCTCTCGTAGCCGTCGGCGAGGACGGTGTCCAGGGCGTCGCCCCAGGGCTCGGTCTTCATGACCATGCCGGGGCCGCCGCCGTACGGCGTGTCGTCGACCGTGTTGTGCCGGTCGTACGTCCATCCCCGCAGGTCGTGGACGTGTACCGCGAGCTGTCCGCGGTGCCGGGCCTTGCCGACGAGGGAGACGTTCAGGGGGTCGAGGTACTCGGGGAAGATCGTGACGACGTCGAGGCGCATTACGACTCGTCCCCCGGCGCGCCGGGCTCGTCCGCCGGCTCGCGGCTCGACGCGATCTCGGCGCGGTCGTCGATCAGACCGGGCGGGGGCGTGATGACGGCCCGCTGCTCCTCCAGGTCGATCTCGGTGACGATCTCCTCCACGAAGGGGATCATGACCTCGGTGCCGTCCGGGCGCTCGACGATGAACAGGTCCTGCGAGGGCAGGTGCGAGATCTCGGTGATCCGGCCGACCTCCGTGCCGTCCTCGGTGACCACGTCGAGGTCCATGAGCTGGTGGTCGTAGTACTCGTCCTCGCCCTCGGGCAGCTCCTCCGGGTCCACCTCGGCGATCAGCAGGGTGTTGCGCAGGGCCTCGGCGCCGTTGCGGTCGGTGACGCCCTCGAAGCGCAGGAGCAGACGGCCGCTGTGGACGCGGCCCGTCTCGATGGTCAGCGGTCCCGCGGAGGCGGGATCCGTGGCGAGTACGGCGCCGGGGGCGAGTCTCAGCTCCGGCTCGTCGGTACGTACCTCGACGGTGACCTCGCCCTTGATGCCATGGGCACGGCCGACCCGTGCGACTACCAGCTGCACCTGTCCAATTCTCCTGTCATCTCCTGCGCGTGTCCTGCTCATACGACTGCGGGCCGGGGACGGCCGAGTGGCCCTCCCCGGCCCGAGCCGGTTGCTTTGAAGCGTCAGCGGACGTTGTCCACGTCGACCAGGTCGACGCGGACACCGCGACCGCCGATGGCGCCCACGACGGTACGCAGAGCGCGCGCGGTACGACCGTTGCGGCCGATCACCTTGCCGAGGTCGTCGGGGTGGACCCGGACCTCCAGCACGCGCCCGCGGCGCAGGTTGCGCGAGGCGACCTGCACATCGTCAGGGTTGTCGACGATGCCCTTCACGAGGTGCTCAAGCGCCTCTTCGAGCATGCTGCTCAGGCCTCGGTCGACTCGGACTCAGCCGCGGCCTCGTCCTTCTTCTCAGCCTTCTTCTTCTGGGTGATGGCCTCACCCTTGGCCTCGTCGTCACCGCCGAGGGCCTCGAACGACGGACGGGCCGGCTTCGGCTCGGCGACGAGCAGCGGCGCGGGAGCCGGCTCGCCCTTGAACTTCTGCCAGTCGCCGGTCTTCTTCAGGATGGCGAGGACGGGCTCGGTCGGCTGGGCGCCGACGCCGAGCCAGTACGCCACACGCTCGGCGTCCACCTCGATGACCGACGGGTTGTAGGTCGGGTGGTACTTGCCGATCTCCTCGATGGCCCGGCCGTCACGGCGGGTACGGGAGTCGGCGACGACGATGCGGTAGTGAGGCGAACGGATCTTGCCCAGACGCTTCAGCTTGATCTTGACTGCCACGGGAGTGGGTTCTCCTGGATTTGACGTGGTAGGGCACGGCGAGACTGCCGCGTGGGGTTGCGGTACCCGAGTGCCCGATGGACGCGTCAGCCGGAGGAGAGAGGGGTCCTGTGCGGCTGTCGAGTACAGCTAGCCATTGTGCCATACCCGGCGGGTCGCTCCCGGCCGCGGGGGTGGGCCCCGGCCGGGCACGCGCGCATGGCCCCGCGCCCCGCCGGCCTGGGGCTGCCGACGGGACGCGGGAGGGGGTCGTGGTGTGGGGTCCGGCACCCACGAGATGCCGGGACCGACGGGGTCAGGCCGCGCCGGCGATCTCGGGGATGCGGAAGGGTTTGCCGCAGCCGCCGCAGACGATGGGGGCCTGGGCGAGGACCGAGGGGACCACGCGGACGTTGCGACCGCAGTCGCAGACGGCCTTGACGCGGACGCCTCCGCCCGAGGAGCCGTGCCGGGCGGCCGGGCCCCGGAAGGTGCGGGAGGTGTCCTCCGTCGTCGCCGCCGAGTGCGCCTTCAGGGCGCGCTGGAGGCGTTCGATGGTCGGGCGGTAGCGCCGCTTCGCCTCGGGGTTGAGCGTGACCAGCGAGAAGCCGCTGCTGGGATGCGGCTCCTCCGGGTGGTCGAGGCCCAACTCCTCGGCGATCGCGAGGAACCGGCGGTTGTGGTAGCGGCCGGCCCGGGAGGTGTCGCGGACGCCGCGCGCGGCGGCGATGCCGTGGACTGCCTCATGGAGCAGCCGTTCGAAGGAGAGTTCGTGCCCGCACGCGGACGACGACTCTCCGATCAAGGACTCTGGCGCGGCAAGGTCCGGCAGCTCGGGGTGGTACCGCTGAATGTCGGCCCACGCCTGTGCCAGCTCTGCGGCGAGAACAGGTGGTGTCTGTGTCGTGCTCACGTAATGACAACGAGCGGAGGGCACGCTGTGTTCCTATTCCGGGGCATCCCAAATAATTTGCACGTACCCGTCAGTTGCCGCTGATGCGTCCTGACGAGGGCGGGTGCGCTGATCTGCGGAGAAGCTTCACAGCTCCTCCCAAGCCGGTGCGTAGACGGCACTACGATCCGCCCAGTACGCCCTGTCGCGGCGATGGTCGACGGATGCGCAAGGGGCGATTCGGCCGCTCTTGACGCCACGTCTCACCTCGGTCGGCGCCCGTGACGGTCGCGACGTTACCGTGCGCGACCGCACTCCCCGGCACCGGCCCGTCCTCCGGCGTGCACACCGTAGGGCCACCCGGGTTGCCGGGATGTGAATTCTCGCCACACCCGTGCCGTGCACCCAAGCGATCCCCCACGCCCCCTGGACGGGGCCGCGCGGCCGCAGTTACCTGGCATACGTGGAAAGTGCGCACGCACGGACACGGGGGGCCACACACGATCCGGCACAGCGGCGAACCGTCGGCGGATGGGAGCGCTTGTCCATGACAGCTTCGCTCGTGCGGCACCGTCCGCCGCACGCGGACACCGGCACCCGGCACAACCCGAGCGCCCGAGCGCGGGACTGGGCCGAGATCCAGGAGCGGATGCTCGTACCGCTCCACGAGGCCGTCCACGAACGGCTCGACGTCGGCCCGGCCACCCGGCTGCTGGGCCTGCGCTGCGGCTCCGGGCTCGCCCTGCTGCCGGCCGTGGCGCGCGGCGCCGCGGTCACCGGCGTCGACTCCTGCCCCGAGCTGCTCGCCCTCGCCCGCGAACGGCTGCTGCCCGCCGACCGCGACGGCACGGGCGCGCGGGCGCAGCTCTGCGCACGTCTGCCGCGCGTGACGGAGCACGCCCCGTTCACCCTCGTGACCCTCTTCGAGCCCCTGCGCCGGCCCGCGGACGGCTCCGAGGAGCCCGGCCGGCTGCTGGCCGACGCGCTGCCGCTCGCCGCCCGGGGCGCCGCCGTGGTGCTGGCCGGCTGGGGTCCGCCGGAACGCTGTGCCACCTCCTCGGTGCTGCGGGTGGCGGCGAATCTGGCCGATCCTTTGCGCAGGGCGGACGGTTGGCGCCCGGCCGGCCGGGACGACCTGGAGGAGACCGCCCGGCGGGCGGGGCTTCGGCCGGACGGCTCCGGGCGGGTCTCGTGCCCCTTCGGGTACGCCGACCCGGACAGCGCGGTCCGCGGGCTGCTCGCCACGGGCCTGTTCGACGCGGCCGCCCGGGCGACCGGCGCCGAACAGGTCGACAAGGAGCTGGCCGAGGCCCTGCACCCCTACCGCCGCCCGGACGGCACCGTCTGGATGCCCAACGTCTTCCGCTATCTGATCGCCCGCGTGCCCTGAGGCCCCCGGTCACCGGGGTTCTTCGGTCTCCTTGGCCGGCCGGGTGACGCCCGCGATCCGGTACGCGTCCGCCTCCTCCAGCGTCTCGTGCTCCAGCAGCGCCCCCGCCAGCGCGTCCAACTGCCCGCGGTGGTCGCGGAGTTTGCGGCGCGCCTCGTCGTAGCACTCGTCCACGATCCGGCGCATCTCGGCGTCGATGACGTCCAGGGTCTGCGGGGCGGCGGCCAGCCCGTAGGCCTGCTGGGCGTCGCTCGGCAGGGCCGACAGCCGGCCGACGCGCTCGCTCATGCCCCAGCGGGCCACCATGCCGCGCGCGATGTTCGTGACCTGCTCCAGGTCGCTCTCCGCGCCCGTGGTGACCACGCCGTAGACGACCTCCTCGGCGGCCATGCCGCCCAGCGCGCCGATGATCCGGCCCCGCAGGTACTCCTCGGAGTGCGCGTACCGCTCAACCTCCGGCGTGGACATCGTCACCCCGAGCGCCCGGCCGCGCGGCACGATGGTGATCTTGCGGACCGGGTCCGCGCCCGGTTGCAGCATGCCGAGCAGCGCGTGGCCGCTCTCGTGGTACGCCGTACGGCGCCGGTCCTCCTCCGGCATCACCAGCGTGCGCTCGGCGCCCAGCTGGACCTTCTCCAGCGCCTCGGACAGGTCGGCGGCGGTCACCCGGTCCTGCTTGCGCTTGACCGCGAGCAGCGCCGCCTCGTTGGCGAGGTTCGCCAGGTCCGCGCCGGTCATCCCGGGGGTCGTCCGCGCCAGCCGGGCCAGGTCGACGTCCGGGGCGAGCGGCACGTCCCGGGTGTGGATGCGCAGGATCGCCTCCCGGCCCGAGCGGTCCGGCGGGGCCACGCTGACCACCCGGTCGAAGCGGCCCGGACGGGTCAGCGCCGGGTCCAGGATGTCCGCGCGGTTGGTCGCCGCGATGACGATCACGCCCTCCGAGCCGGAGAAGCCGTCCATCTCGGTGAGGATCTGGTTGAGCGTCTGCTCCCGCTCGTCGTGACCGCTCATCGCCGTGCTGCCGCTGCGTGCCCGGCCGATGGTGTCGATCTCGTCGATGAAGATGATGGAGGGCGCCACCTTGCGGGCCTCGGCGAACAGCTCCCGCACCCGGGACGCGCCCACGCCGACGATCATCTCGATGAACTCCGACGCCGACGCGGAGAAGAACGGCACCCCGGCCTCCCCCGCCACCGCCCGTGCGAGCAGGGTCTTCCCGGTGCCGGGCGGGCCCGCGAGCAGCACTCCGCGCGGCAGCTTGGCGCCCATCCGGCGGTAGGCGTCCGGGTGCTCCAGGAAGTCGACGACGTCGTCCAGCTCGCCCTTGACCTCGTCGATGCCGGCCACGTCGGCGAAGGTGGTGCGCTCGGTGCCCGGTGCCGGGCCGACCGGCCGGGGCGGCGCCCGGCGGCCGAACAGACCGCCCGCGCCCCCGGACAGCGCCCCGCCGAGCCGCCGGGCGAAGAAGACCCACACGGCGACCAGGATCAGGATCGGGATCAGGGAGAGCAGCAGGTTGGACAGGAAGCTGCGCTCCTGGACCACCGGCCGCGCGGTCACCGTGACGCCGTGGCTGCTGAGGTTCTGCCACAGCCGGTCGTCCGCGAACGCCGGGCGCTGGGTCTTGAAGCGGGTGTACCGGCCGCCGCCCTCGGGGTTGTTCCGGGCGCTCTTCAGCTGTCCCTGGATGGCGTCGCCCTTGGAGTAGATCGTGGCGACATTGCCCTCGGAGACCTGTCTGCTGAACTCGGTGTAGGAGATCGTCGGCTGGTTGCCCTGGCCGAGGTAGTTCAGCCCCACCCAGGCCAGCAGGAAGACGATCACCGCGGTGACCAGCAGTCCCCACCACTTGCCGCCCCGGAGTCCGGGGCCGCCGGAGCGCCGGGGTCCCTCGGGGGTGCCCTCGGCGCGCCACGGCTGCTCCGGGTCCTTGCGCGGGGGCGCCGCATTGCTCATACAGGGACGTTACGGCAGATAGCCGGGCGCGGCACACGCTGAAGGGCGCCCCCTCGTGCGAGGAGGCGCCCTTCGGGGTCGTACGGCCGTCAGCCCATGAACTTCTTGAACTCGTCCGGCAGCTCGAACTCCTGGCCGCCCTGCTGGGGCAGCCCGAACGCGTTCCCGCCCTGCGCGGCGGCCTCGCGGCGCTGGGCCTCCTCCAGCTCCTGCTGCTTGCGCTTCATCGGGTTGCCGGAGCGCTGCTTGCCCTTGGCCTTCTTCTGCTGCTTCTTCTGCCGGCCGGGGCCGCCGCCCATGCCCGGGATGCCCGGCATGCCCGGCATGCCGCCGCCCTGGGCCATCCGGGACATCATCTTGCGGGCCTCGAAGAACCGCTCGACCAGGTTCTTCACCGCGCTGACCTCGACGCCGGAACCCTTGGCGATACGGGCGCGGCGGGAGCCGTTGATGATCGTCGGGTCCTGGCGCTCGCCCGGGGTCATCGACTTGATGATCGCGGCGGTGCGGTCCACGTCGCGCTCGTCGATGTTCTGGATCTGCTCCTTGATCTGGCCCATGCCCGGGAGCATGCCGAGCAGCTTGGAGATGGAGCCCATCTTGCGGACCTGCTCCATCTGGGCCAGGAAGTCGTCCAGGGTGAAGTCCTGGCCCTTCTTGGACGCCAGCTTCGAGGCCATCTTGGCGGCCTCTTCCTGGCTGAAGGTCTTCTCCGCCTGCTCGATCAGGGTGAGCAGGTCACCCATGTCGAGGATGCGGGAGGCCATCCGGTCCGGGTGGAACGCGTCGAAGTCGTCCAGCTTCTCGCCGTTCGACGCGAACATGATCGGCTTGCCGGTGATCTGCCGGATCGACAGGGCGGCACCACCGCGGGCGTCGCCGTCGAGCTTGGACAGCACCACGCCGTCGAAGCCGACGCCGTCGCGGAAGGCCTCGGCGGTGTTGACCGCGTCCTGACCGATCATCGCGTCGACGACGAAGAGGATCTCGTCCGGGGAGACGGCGTCGCGGATGTCCGCGGCCTGCTGCATCATCTCCTGGTCGATGCCGAGACGGCCGGCGGTGTCCACGATCACGATGTCGTGGACCTTGGACTTCGCGAACTCGATGGAGTCCTTGGCGACCTTCACCGGGTCGCCGACGCCGTTGCCCGGCTCCGGGGCGTAGACGGCCACGCCCGCGCGCTCGGCGACGACGCTGAGCTGGTTGACCGCGTTGGGGCGCTGGAGGTCACAGGCGACCAGGAGCGGGGAGTGGCCCTGCTCCTTGAGCCAGCGGCCGAGCTTGCCCGCGAGGGTGGTCTTACCGGCACCCTGGAGACCCGCGAGCATGATCACGGTGGGCGGCTGCTTGGCGAAGCGCAGGCGCCGGGTCTCGCCGCCGAGGATGGTCACGAGCTCGTCGTTGACGATCTTCAGGACCTGCTGGGCGGGGTTCAGCGCCTTGGAGACCTCGGCGCCGAGCGCGCGCTCCTTGACGTTCTTGATGAACGTGCGCACGACAGGAAGGGCCACGTCCGCTTCGAGGAGCGCGATGCGGATCTCGCGTGCCGTGGCGTCGATGTCCGCCTCGGACAACCTGCCCTTGCCGCGGAGGTTTTTGAAAGTCGCGCTGAGGCGGTCGGAGAGGGTATCGAACACGGTGGCGTCGGTCCTCGGGGTCGGAGTGGTCTGGGCTGCCCTCCAGGGTATCCGGCCCGGCGGGGCATCAGTCCCCGCCCGCCGCATTCGGCGTGCGTCACCCCGGGCGCAGTGCCTCCTCCAGCCCCCGCGCGACCGTCCGCGCGTCCGCCTCCGGCAGCGGCTCCCCCGTGCCCGTCGTGACGTAGAAGGCGTCGACCGCGTTGGCGCCCAGGGTGCTCACGTGCATGCTGCGCACGCGCACGCCCGCCTTCTCCAGGGCGGTGCCGATGCGGTGCAGCAGGCCGGGGGCGTCCTGGGCGCGGACCTCGATCACGGTGGCGTGGTGGGAGGCGGCGGGGGCCACGCCGACCCGGGGCGGCGGGGCCGCGGGGCCGCGGCGCCGCGGATAGGCGGCGTCCCGTTCGGCGAGGCGGCCGGCGATGTCCAGGGAGCCGTCGAGGGCGCGGACGAGGTCGGCGCGCAGGCGGGTCGCCTCGGGCAGCGAGCCGTACTCGGCGGCCACCCGCCAGTCGAGCAGCAGCACCGCGCCGTCGCCCTCGTCGTCGCCCACCCCTTCGGGCAGGCGCAGGGTGCGCAGCTCGGCGGTGCGCACGGTGAGCCGGTGCACGGCGAGCACCCCGGCGACCGCGGGCAGCACCGCGGCCTGGTCGGGTACGGCGATGAGCAGCTCGACGCCGAGCGGCTCGGGCGCGCCGGGCGGTTCCTCGGCGGGGAGCGGCTCGGTGCGGGCGCGCAGGGCGAGGACCGGGCCGCCGGTGCGGAATGCCTCGACGGCCAGCCGTTCCTGTTCGGCGGTGGGGGCGGCGGGCGCGGGCTCGTCCGGTACGTCGCCGGCGAGCAGGGCGGCGACGCGGCGGGCCAGGTCGGCGACCAGGGAGCCGCGCCAGGCGGACCAGGCGGCCGGTCCGGTGGCGAGGGCGTCCGCCTCGGTGAGGGCGGCCAGCAGCTCCAGGGTGGCCTGGCTGCCGACCGCCTCGGCGACCGAGCGGACGGTGGCGGGATCGTCCAGGTCACGGCGGGTGGCGGTGTCGACCAGCAGGAGGTGGTGACGGACCAGCGTGGCCAGTACGGCGGCGTCGGCGGGGTCGAAGCCGATCCGGGCGGCCACGTCCTTGGCGATGATCTCGCCGGCCACCGAGTGGTCGCCGGGCCAGCCCTTGCCCATGTCGTGCAGCAGGGCGGCGACCAGGAGCAGGTCGGGGCGGCCGACGTGCCGGGTGAGCGCGGCGGCGCGGACGGCGGTCTCGATCAGGTGGCGGTCGACGGTCCAGACGTGGACGGCGTTGCGCTGGGGGCGGCAGCGGACCCGTTCCCAGTCCGGCAGCAGCCTGCTGATCAGGCCCTCCGCCTCCAGTGCCTCCCAGACGTCGACGGTGGGGCGGCCGGAGCCGAGCAGGGTGACCAGCAGCTCGCGGGCCTCGGCGGGCCAGGGCGTGGGCAGGGGGCGGGCGGTGGCCAGGCGCCGTACGGCGTGCGGGGAGAGCGGGAGGCCGGCCTGGGCGGCGGCGGCCGCGGCGCGCAGCGGGAGCACGGGGTCGCGTTCGGGGCGCGCGGCACGGGCGAGCACCACCTCGCCGTCCTGTTCGACCACGCCCTCGGCCAGCGGGGAGCGCTCGGCGGCCGGCTTTCCGCCCAGCATGGCGCGCAGGCGCGGGCGGACGGCGCGCGAACGCAGCACGCGCCCCACTTCACGCCAGGTGACGTCACCGGCGTACGAGACGACCCGCGCGGCCTCGTAGACCTGCCGCAGCAGGGTGTCCGCGTCGAGCAGGCCCAGCCCGGCGGCGACCTCGTCCTGTTCCTGGAGCGCGAGCCGGTCGGTGGCGCGGCCGGTGGCCAGGTGGAGCGCGTCGCGCACGTCGAGCAGGCTCCGTCGGGCCTCGGCCAGGCCCTCGCGCGGGGCGTCGGCGAGCCAGGAGGCGGCGACGGCGCGCAGCGCGGTGGCGTCGCGCAGTCCGCCCCTGGCCTCCTTGAGGTCGGGTTCCAGGAGGTACCTCAACTCGCCGTGCCGCTCGGCCCGTTCGTCGCACAGCTCCCGGAGTTCGGGCAGGCGCCGTGGGGCCTGGTCGCGCCAGTCGGCGAGGACGGCGGTGCGCAGAGCGGCGGTCAGGGCGGGATCGCCGGCGAGGTGTCGGGCGTCCAGCAGGCCGAGCTGGACCTTCAGGTCCTCGCCGGCCGTCCGGCGGGCCTCGGCGAGGGTGCGCACGGAGTGGTCGAGGGCGAGGCCGAGGTCCCAGACCGGGTACCAGAGGTGGTCGGCGAGGGCCGCGACCGCGGCCGCGTCGGAGCCGTCGTGCAGCAGCAGGAGGTCGAGGTCGCTGCGCGGGGACAGCTCGCCGCGGCCGTAGCCGCCGACGGCGACGAGGCTGACGCCCCGGGCCCGGCCGGCCCCGCCGGTGAAGAGGGCGGCGAGCCAGTCGTCGGTCAGTCCGGCGAGGGCGGCGCGGCGCGCGGGCCCGGGGCGCGCCCCCTCGGTGAGGAGGCGCACTCGTGCCGCCGCGTAGCCGCCGGGTCCGGTGTCCTCGGCCCGTGTCCGCATCTCGTCACCCGTCACAGCGCCTCCCGTTTCCCTGGCCCGCCGCCGTCTCAGAGCGCGTCCGGGCCGCGCTCGCCGGTGCGCACCCGTACGGCGGTCTCGACCGGAACCGACCAGACCTTGCCGTCGCCGATCTTGCCGGTGCGGGCCGCCTTGACGAGGGTCTCGATCAGCTGTTCGGCGTCGTCGTCCTCGGTCAGCACCTCGATGCGGATCTTGGGCACCAGGTCGACGGTGTACTCCGCCCCGCGGTAGACCTCGGTGTGGCCCCGCTGCCGCCCGTAGCCGCTGGCCTCGGTGATCGTCAGCCCGTGGACGCCGAAGGCCTGGAGGGCCTCCTTGATCTCGTCGAGCCGGTGGGGCTTGACGACGGCCGTGATGAGCTTCATGCGTCCACCTTCCTGGTCTGCTTGCCGGTCTGCTGCCCGGCCCGGTTGTCGGTCTGCTTCCCGCTCCCCGCGCCGGCCGGGACGGCGGAGCCGAGGACGCCGCCGCCGGCGCCGCTGAAGTCGTAGGCGGTCTCGGCGTGCTGGGCGCGGTCGATGCCGGAGACCTCCTCGTCCTGGGTGACCCGCATGCCGAGGGTCTTGTCGAGGAGGAAGGCGAGGACGGCGGAGACGATCAGAGAGTAGGCGAGCACTCCGCCGACACCGGCGCACTGCTTCCACAGCTGGGTGAAGGAGTGGTCGCCGTAGAAGACGCCGGTGGCGGTGGACTGGCCCTTGCCGCTGGCGAAGAAGCCGACCAGCAGGGAGCCGATGATGCCGCCGACCATGTGGACGCCGACGACGTCCAGGGAGTCGTCGTAGCCGAAGCGGAACTTCAGTCCGACCGCCGCGGCGCAGGCGACACCGGCGATGGCGCCGACGGCGATCGCGCCGAGCGGGGTGACCGCGCCGCCGGAGGGGGTGATGGCGACGAGGCCCGCGACCGCGCCGGAGGCCGCGCCGAGGGAGGTGCAGGCGCCGTGCCGGACCTTCTCGTAGCCGAGCCAGGCGAGCATGGCGGCGGCGGTGGCGATCTGGGTGTTGACGAACATCAGCGGGCCGACGCCGTCGTCGTTGCCGAGCCAGGACCCGGCGTTGAAGCCGAACCAGCCGAACCACAGCAGGCCGGCGCCGAGCATGACCAGCGGCAGGCTGTGCGGGCGCATCGGGTCCTTCTTGAAGCCGACGCGCTTGCCGATGACGAGGATGACGCCGAGGGCCGCGGCACCGGCGTTGATGTGCACCGCCGTGCCGCCGGCGAAGTCGATCACGCCGAGCTTGTAGGCCCAGCCGCCGGTGCCCCAGACCCAGTGGGCCACCGGGAAGTAGACGAGGGTGACCCACAGCACGAGGAAGACCGTCCAGGCGCTGAACCGCACCCGGTCGGCGAGGGCGCCGCTGATCAGGGCCGGTGTGATGATCGCGAACATCATCTGGAACACGGCGAAGACGAAGACCGGGATGGTGTAGCCCGGCCACAGGTCGGTCTTGCCTATGCCGGTCCAGCCGACGAAGCCGGAGGACCAGCCGATCAGCGAGCCGTGGTCCGTGCCGAAGCTCATCGAGAAGCCGTAGAGCACCCACAGGATGGTGACGGCACCCATGCTGATGAAGCTCATCATCAGCATGTTCAGGGTGCTCTTGACGCGCACCATGCCGCCGTAGAAGAAGGCGAGGCCCGGGGTCATGAGCAGGACCAGGGCGGATGCGATGAGCATGAAGCCGGTGTTGGCGGCCGACAGCTTGGGGGCGTCCGCCGCGAGCATGATGGCTGGGGCCATCGGCGTCTCCTCGTCGTATGGGTCGGCCCGCGCGGGTGGTGCCGCCGCGCTCCGGTCGGGCGAGGGGTGGGCCGGTTATGCGCCAGAGACTGACGCAGCGCGGTTTCGACGGGAGCGCCTCGGTGTTTCACGGGGGTGACGAAGGCGTCCTGTGTGTTACGCGTGGGTGAAGGGCGGGTCCGGGTCACCGGGCGTGGTCGCGGCGGCGCCGGGCGTCGACGGGCCGGCGGCGGACGTGGACGCGGTGGCCCCGGCGCCCACAGGCCGGCCGCGGCGCGGACCTCTCGATGACCTGGCGTTGGGGGAGCCGAGTCGGGCGGTTCGGGAGGTCCGGCCGCGGCCGGGGTTCGGGGGGCCGCCGGGGTCAGACGGCCTCGGCGTCCGGGAGGTCGACGGCCAGCTGTTCGGTCAGGTCGACCACGGCGGCGAGGTCGCCGTGGTCGCGCACGGCCGTGTCGACCGTCTTTCGGATACGGTTGTTCACCCGTTCGGAGCGGACCTTCTTGGCCACGGTCATGGCCCGCGAGGCGTACTCCGTACCGGCCTCGGGCTCGCCCTGGAGCAGGTGCACGGTGGCCATGCCGATCAGGTTGAGCGCGTACGACCGCTGGTGCTCGCCGTCCTTGGCGAACAGCTCCACCGCCCGCCGCATCAGCGGCTCGGCGAGGGAGGCGTAGGTGGGGCTGCGGCCGGCGACATAGGCGAGGTCGCGGAAGGAGTGGGAGTTCTCCGCGTACAGCTCGGCCTCGGAGAAGAAGCGGATCCAGTCGGGGTCCGGCTCGTCCCACTCCTCGGCGTCGGCGAAGGTGTCCTCGGCCATCCGGACCGCGCGCTTGGTGCGGCCGGGCTGGCCCATGTTGGCGTAGGCGCGGGCCTCCATCGCATACAGCATCGCCTGGGTGCGCGGGCTCGCGCAGTCGCGGCTGCCGTACTGGGCGAGGTGGATCAGCTCCAGGGCGTCGTCGGGCCGGCCCAGGTGGATCATCTGGCGGCTCATGCTGGAGAGGATGTACGAGCCGAGCGGCCGGTCGCCCGCCTCCTTGGCGGCGTGCAGGGCGAGGACGAAGTACTTCTGCGCGGTGGGCTGGAGGCCGACGTCGTACGACATCCAGCCGGCCAGTTCCGCCAGCTCGGCGGCGACCTTGAAGAGCTTGCGGGTGGTGGCCCCGGGCTGGGGCTCCTGGAGCAGGTCGGTGACCTCGTGCAGCTGGCCGACGACGGCCTTGCGGCGCAGGCCGCCACCGCACTGGGCGTCCCACTGGCGGAACATCCGGGTGGTCGACTCCAGCAGTTCCAGTTCCGGCTTGGACAGGCGGCCGGGCCTGCGGGAGTCGAGCGGGGAGTCGGGCTCGGGCACGGCGGGGGCGCCGGGGGTGGGCACCAGCCAGCGCTGCATCGGCTCGATCAGGGAGGGGCCCGCGGACAGGGCCAGGGAGCTGCCGAGGAAGCCGCGCCGGGCGAGCATCAGGTCGCTGCGGGAGAACTCGCCGAGCAGGGCGACGGTCTGCGGGCCGGTCCAGGGCAGGTCGACGCTGGACGTGGAGGGCGAGGGACGGGCGGCGCGCAGGCCCAGGTCCTCGATGGAGACCACGCAGCCGAAGCGCTCGGAGAACAGCTCGGAGAGGATGCGCGGGATCGGCTCGCGCGGGTTCTCGCCGTCCAGCCAGCGACGCACGCGGGAGGTGTCGGTGGAGATGTGGTTGGCACCCAACTGGCGGGCCCTGCGGTTCACTTGGCGGGCCAGCTCGCCCTTGGACCAGCCGCTGCGCACGAACCACGAGCCGAGCAGCTCATTGGGGCGCTTGTCAGCGTTCGTCCCACTACCGCCGTTGCCGCCCACTGGAACGCCCCCATTCCCGAGACCTCTTGTCGCCTGAGTGCGCCAAGCCTTATCAGAATGCCGGTAAATACGGTTCGCCGTCTCGCGGTTCTCACCCTTCGAACGGGCTGCCGAAATGCCTCCGGCATACCCACGGACGCATGTGCCCGAGGCTTCTGCGTACTCACAGTAATCCCACGATCACCGGCTGGGCCACGGGGATCACAGAAACGCCACCATTCGCCACCCCTTCAAGTGAACTCACGGCCCGCCACACACGATTCACTTGACATAGGACGAACGGAAGTGGGCGGAGTGGTGCACGCAGGGGCGCATGCATTCCGATGCACCACCCGACACGCTTCAAGGCGCCACCTTGGCCCCCTGACCCGGAGGGAAGGCGGAGCCGTAGCGTTACGTTCCGCTTCCGTCTCGTTCCGTGTCGTAACCACCGGCGCGCCGGACCCGTTGGAGGGGGCATGGGCTTCACGATCGGCGGCATTCGCGAGATCCGCTCCGGCGCGCGTCGGCGTGGCCGGGCCGCGGAGTGCACCACCGTCGCCGAGTTCACCGGCCTGTGGGGCTGGGACGTGGTGCCGGGGGCGAGGGCCGCGGCGGGCGTCTGCTCCTGCGGGCGCCCCGGGTGTCCGGAGCCGGGCGCGCATCCGCTGGAGTTCGCGCCCGAGGTACCGGCCGGCGCCACCCTGGACGAGGTGACCAAGGCCTGGGCGGAGTTCCCGGGGGCCTCGGTACTGCTGCCGGTGGGCCGCGCCTTCGACGTCGTGGAGGTCTGCGAGCAGGCCGGGCGCCGGGCCCTGGCCCGGCTGGAGCGGATGGGCCTGCCGCTCGGTCCGGTGGCCGTCACCCCCGAGGGGCGCGCCCACTTCTTCGTGGCGGCCGGCGCCGCCGCCGAGCTGCCCCGGCTGCTCTACCGCATGGGCTGGGACGACCCGCGCGCCCTGGACCTGCGCGGCCTCGGCCCCGGTACGTTCATCACCGCGCCGCCCTCCGACCGGGGCGGCCTGGGCCCGGTGCGCTGGCTGCGCCCGCCCGCGCTGGACCGCGCGACCCGCCCCCCGGCGGCCCGGCTGCTGCTGGGCACGCTGGCGTACGTGGCACACCGCTCGCGTGCGCGGGACTGAGCGCGCCCGCGGCGCCGGAAAAGCGAAGTGCCCGTCCTCGACTGCACCTTGAGGGCGGGCACTTCTTCATGAAGGGTGATAACGCGGCTACGGTCAGTCTCCGATCAGCGCGTCCACGAACGCCTCCGGCTCGAACGGCGCCAGGTCGTCCGCGCCCTCGCCGAGACCGATCAGCTTGACCGGGACGCCCAGCTCGCGCTGGACCGCCACCACGATGCCGCCCTTGGCGGTGCCGTCCAGCTTGGTCAGCACGATGCCGGTGATGTCCACGACCTCGGCGAACACCCGGGCCTGCACCAGACCGTTCTGGCCGGTGGTGGCGTCCAGGACCAGCAGCACCTCGTCCAGCGGCGCGTGCTTCTCGACCACGCGCTTGACCTTGCCCAGCTCGTCCATCAGGCCGGTCTTGGTGTGCAGTCGCCCGGCGGTGTCGATGAGGACGACGTCGACCCCCATCTCCTTGCCTTCCTTGACCGCGTCGAAGGCCACGGAGGCGGGGTCGCCGCCCTCCGGACCGCGCACGGTGTAGGCGCCGACCCGCTCGCCCCAGGTCTGGAGCTGGTCGGCGGCGGCGGCCCGGAAGGTGTCGGCGGCGCCCAGCACCACGCTGCGGCCGTCGGCGACCAGGACGCGGGCGAGCTTGCCGGTGGTGGTGGTCTTGCCGGTGCCGTTGACCCCGACGACCATCACGATGCCGGGCTTGCGGTCGGCGGGCTCGGTCTTCACGGTGCGGTCGGCATCGGTGCCGACCAGCTTGAGCAGCTCCTCGCGGAGCAGGCCGCGCAGCTCCGCGGGGGTGCGGGTGCCGAGGACCTTGACGCGCCGGCGCAGGCCCTCGACCAGTTCCTGGGTGGGCTGCACACCGACGTCGGCGGTGAGCAGGGTGTCCTCGATCTCCTCCCAGGTGTCCTCGTCCAGGTGCTCGCGCGACAGCAGCGTGAGCAGTCCCTTGCCGAGGGCGTTCTGGGAGCGGGACAGGCGGGTGCGGAGCCGGACCAGCCGGCCCGCGGTGGGCTCCGGGATCTCGATCTCGGGAGCCTCGACGGGGGCGGGAGGCTCTTCTACGACGACCGGCGGGCCGCCCGGGAGATCCACCTCCTCGATCGTCCGGCGCGGTTCGTCGCGCGGCGTCTCGGCCTCTTCGCCGACGTGCGGCTCGGCCGGGGGCGCGGTGATGTCGGGCGCCTTCGGGGGCGGCGGGGGCAGCGACTTCCGGCGTCGGGTGCCCACGATCAGCCCGCCGAGCGCGCCGAGCACGACCACGGCGATGACTACAGCAAGGATGACGGTTTCCATAACGCGTCCAGTATCGGCCATGGGGTACTCCGTCACCGGGCTTGTGACTTCCTCCGAGAGACAAACGCCACGTAAAGCGAGGAGTCGGAGCAAAGTACGATGGTCCAGGTTCCGTTGACGCGCGTAGAGTCCGAGCGTCCCACTTCCCCCACTTGTGTAGGCCCTCCCCCATGAGCAAAACCGTCGAGACCGAAGGCGCTCTCGAGACCCGTGGCATCGAGCAGGTCCCCGATCACGAGCGGACCGGCCGGACCCGTGAGCTGTTTCCCACCTGGGTCGGCGCCAACATCAGCGTGCTGCTGCTGACGATGGGCGCGAGCCTCGTCGTGGCGTACCACCTGAACATCTGGCAGGCGCTGGTCGTCGCGGTGGCGGCGCCCGTCGTGTCGTACGGTCTCGTCGGTCTGATCGGCATCGCCGGCAAGCGGGGCGGGGCGCCGGGCATGGCGCTGTCGCGCGCGGTGTTCGGGCAGCGGGGCAATCTGCTGCCGGGGTCGCTGATCTGGGTGGCGCGCTGGGGCTGGGAGACGATCAACGCGGTGACCGGCGCCTACGCCATGCTCACCATTCTCGACATCCTGTTCGGCATCAAGGCGAACAGCGTGCTGGACATGGTGACGCTGCTGGCGTTCGTCGTGGCGACGTTCGCGATCTCGGGGCTCGGCATCAACGCCGTGCAGAAGTGCAACAAGTACGCCACGTATTTCTTCGGCGTCTTCTCGGTGCTGGTGCTGGTGTACCTGGCGGTGAAGACGGACTGGGCGCGGGTCGCGCACCACAGCGCCGGTTCGACGGCCTCGGTGATCACCGGCATCGGCATGATCGCGGCCGGCGGCGTCAGCTGGATCCCGACCGCGCCGGACTTCACCCGCTACCTGCCGCGCACGGCCTCCTCGAAGGCGATCGTGGGCACGGCGGTCGGCGGCGCCGGTGTGGTCGTGCTGCCGATGGTGCTGATGGGCGCGGTGATGGCGGTGTCCACGCCGGACCTGGCCTCGGCCGCCGACCCGGTGTCCTTCCTCGGCAAGATCCTGCCGACGTGGATCGCGGTGCCGTACCTGTTCATCGCGCTCGTGGGCATGCTGCTGATCAACTCGATGTCGATGTACTCGGCGGGCTTCACCGCCCAGACCCTCGGGTTCAAGGTGCCGCGGCACTGGGCGGTGTCGGTCAACGCCGTGATCTCGCTGGTGTTCGGCGGGGTGCTGATGCTGGTGGCGACGAGCTTCATGGGCTCCTTCATCGCCTTCCTGTCGCTGCTGGCGGTCGCGTTCTCGGCGTGGGTCGGCGTGTTCGGCGCGGACATGCTGCGCCGTACGGAGTACGACGGCCGGGCGATGGCCGACACGAGCCGTGCCAGCGCCTACTGGTACAAGGGCGGCTTCTCCCCCGCCGCCGTGGCTTCCTGGGCGATCGGTCTGGTCGGGGGCCTGCTGTTCACCACCTCGGACTGGTTCACCGGGCCGCTGGCGAAGAACAACGTCATCGGCGAGTACGGCCTGGGCTGGGTGGCCACGATCGTGATCTCGGCGGCGCTGTACCTGGCCCTTCCGAAGCCCCCGGTGGCCACGCGGTCCCCCCTCCCCTCCGACCGCCCCGAACCGGCCCCGACGGCAGCCTGACGCCGGACCCGGAACGCCCACGGCACCCGGGCCCGCACACGTCACCTCGCGTCCCCCTCCGCCACGCCTGGCGGAGGGGGACTTCGTCATGCCCGTCACGGTCGTTCCCCGCGATCCGGCCGCGCACGGGACCGGCACCGTGCGGACCGAGGGGCGCCACGGCGTCGCGGACGACCGGCTGCCGTCGCCGTTCGCGGGCACGGGCGCGGGCGCGGGCGCGGGCACGGTGTCCGGGGCCACGCGGAGCATCCCGGTGACCGTGTCGGCGGCGATCGGGCCGCCGCACGGCCCGCCGCGGCCGGCCGAGGAGACCAGGAGTGCCCCGTGTGCCGCGCGGACTGCACTCCCCACGAGCCCCGCGCCTACGCGACGCCCTCCCGCGGCCTCACCCCGGACCAGTTACCGAACGCAGGGCCGGACACCCTGGGGCCGCACGCGCTCGCGGGCGCCCGGCCCGTCGAGGAGGCGTGGCGCAGCCTGCGGCTGTTCGCCGAGCGGGTGGTGCCGGCGCCGGCGGAGCGGGCCGGGAAACGCCTCCGCCCCCGGACGGCGGTGGCCGTACCGGGGGCGGAGGGAGATGCGAGGAGAGGGGCAGCGGGGTCTTGGGCCCTTCTCCTCGGGTTCGGGGGGGCCGTCAGCCCATCTCCTCCAGGGCCTTGCCCTTCGTCTCCTTGACGAACTTCAGGACGAACGGGATGGAGAGGGCCGCGAACACCGTGTAGATGACGTACGTGACGGACAGGTTCCAGTCGGCCAGCGACGGGAAGCTCGCGGTGATCGCCCAGTTGGCGATCCACTGCGCGGCGGCGGCCACGCCCAGGGCGGCGGCACGGATCTTGTTCGGGAACATCTCGCCGAGCATGACCCAGACGACCACACCCCAGGACAGGGCGAAGAAGAGGACGAAGACGTGGGCCGCGATCAGGGCGACCCAGCCCTGCGTGGCGGGCAGCTTGCCGTCGACCAGGTGGTAGGAGAACGCCCAGGCCTCCAGGGCCAGTCCGACCGTCATACCGGCGGAGCCGATGAGCGCGAGCGGCTTGCGGCCGATGCGGTCCACGAAGATCATCGCGATCACGGTGCCGACGATGTTGATGATGGACGTGGTGAAGGAGTAGAAGAACGACTGCGTCGGGTCGACGCCCACCGACTGCCACAGCGTCGAGGAGTAGTAGAACGCGACGTTGATGCCGACGAACTGCTGGAAGACCGACAGGCCGATGCCGACCCAGACGATCGGCTTGAAGAAGAAGCCGCCGCCGAGCAGGTCCTTGAAGGTGGAGCGGTGCTCGCTCTTCATCGCGTGCTCGATGTCGGCGACGCGCTTGTCCAGGTCGATGTTCTTGCCCTCGACCTCGGCCAGGATCTCCTTGGCGCGCTCACGCTTGCCGACGGACAGCAGGAAGCGCGGGGACTCCGGGATGGCGAGCGACAGCATGCCGTAGAGGATCGCCGGGATCACCATGACGCCCAGCATGACCTGCCAGGCCTCCAGGCCCATGAGGTGGCCGCGCTGGTTGCCGCCGGCGGCGTTCAGCAGGCCCCAGTTGACCAGCTGGGAGATGGCGATGCCGACCACGATCGCGGCCTGCTGGAAGGAGCCGAGCCGGCCGCGGTAGGCGGGCGGGGCGACCTCGGCGATGTAGGCGGGGCCGATGACGGAGGCCATGCCGATGGCGAAGCCGCCGATGATGCGCCAGAAGGCGAGGTCCCACAGCGCGAAGGGCAGCGCGGAGCCGACGGCGCTGATCGTGAACAGCACGGCCGCGATCTGCATGCAGCGGATACGGCCGATCCGGTCGGCTATCCGGCCCGCGGTGGCCGCGCCGATGGCACAGCCGATCAGGGCGATGGCGATGACCTGGGCGAGCGCGGCGGGGCCGATGTCGTAGCGGTCACGGATGGCTTCGACGGCACCGTTGATGACGGAGCTGTCGTAGCCGAAGAGGAAGCCGCCCATGGCGGCGGCGGCCGCGATGAAGATGACATGCCCGAGATGTTCGGGATGAGCCGTCCCGGCTCCTGACTGAGGTGCCTGCGCTGTGCTGGTCACGTGAAACTCCTCGGGCCACGGCAACGCTGCCGGGGTGGGGGTGAGCCCTTCCAGGTCTCCAGTGGCGCACACGTCGGCGTCACTTACACCTGAAGGAAAAAGCAACGTTGCAGAGACTATGTCTTCAACTTTCGAAGTCAATAGGGGAACGGCTGTGAGTTTGTAGATAGATCACCTCGCTCCGCGTTCAAGAAGTGAACGAGAAGTGAGCGATCCCAGCTCTGCGATCGAATGGATCTTGAAAAGGGGTCAGCGAAGGCGCTGCGAGATGACCTTCGACACACCGTCGCCCTGCATCGAGACGCCGTACAGCGCGTCCGCCACCTCCATCGTGCGCTTCTGATGCGTGATCACGATGAGCTGCGACGCCTCCTGCAGCTCCTGCATGATCCGGATCAGCCGCTGGAGGTTGGTGTCGTCCAGGGCCGCCTCGACCTCGTCCATCACGTAGAAGGGGCTCGGCCGGGCCTTGAAGATCGACACCAGCAGTGCGACGGCCGTCAGCGACCGCTCGCCGCCGGAGAGCAGGGACAGCCGCTTGACCTTCTTGCCCGGCGGGCGCGCCTCCACGTCGACGCCCGTGGTGAGCATGTCGTCCGGGTCCGTGAGCACGAGCCGGCCCTCGCCGCCGGGGAACAGACGGGCGAAGACCCCCTCGAACTCGCGGGCGGTGTCCCGGTAGGCCTCGGTGAAGACCTGCTCGACCCGTTCGTCGACCTCCTTCACCACCTGGAGCAGATCGGCGCGGGTCTTCTTCAGGTCCTCCAGCTGCTCGCTGAGGAACTTGTGCCGCTCCTCCAGTGCCGCGAACTCCTCCAGTGCCAGCGGATTGACCTTGCCGAGCTGCTGGTACGCCCGCTCGGCCGCCTTGAGCCGCTTCTCCTGCTCGGCCCGTACGAAAGGGCGCGGCTGGTTGCGCGGGTCGTCCGGGTCCTCCGGCAGCCGCTCGCCGTCGGCGGGGGGCGAGGGCGGCACGGGCCGGTCCGGCCCGTACTCCGCCTCAAGCCCCGCCGGCTCGACACCCAGTTCCTCCAGCGCCTTGGCCTCCAGCTGCTCGATCCGCAGCCGCTTCTCGGCGCCGAGTACCTCACCGCGGTGTACTGAATCCGTCAACTTGTCGAGTTCCGACTTCAGTTCGCGTCCGGCGGTGCGGGCGGCGGCCAGTTCCTGCTCGCGCCGCGCCTTGGCGGCCTCGGCGGCGGTGCGCTCCCGGTCGGCGCGGACGAGGGAGACCTCGACGTGCGCGAGCAGGGTGCGGGCGCCGTCGGCGACCGCCTGGGCGACGGCCGCCTCGTGCCGCAGCCGGGCCCGGCGCTGCTCGGCCCGCGCCCGTGCCTCGCGCTCCGTGCGGGCCGCCCGGTCGAGCGAGTCGGCCCGCCCGGCGAGCCCCTTGACCCGCTCCTCGTGGGTCCGGACCTGGAGGCGTGCCTCCATCTCGGTCTGGCGGGCGTTGGCGCCGTCGATGGCGAGCCGGTCGCGCGCGGAGGTGTCCGGCTCCTCCTCGACCGGCGTCTCCTCGGCGACCGCCAGTCGCTCCGCCAGTTCCTCGGCCTCCTCCACGGCCCTGTCCAGCGCCTCCTGCGCCCGCGCGGCAGCGGCGGCGGAACGCTCGGCCTCCCCGGCCGCAGCGCGTGCCTGGCCGGCGAGCCGGCCGAGCTGCTGGGCGGTGGAGGACTTCTGCCGGTCGGCGGCCCGGCGGCGTTCGCTCAGCTCTTCGGCGAGGGCCGCGGCCTCGGCACGGCGCTCGGCCGCCGCGTGCTGTTCCCCGGCCAGCTCCGCGCAGCGGACCTCCAGCTCCGCCAGTTCCGCCGCGGCCTCGTCCACGGACGCCTGGACCTCCAGCAGGCTGGGGGCGCCGGCCGAGCCGCCCTGCGCGAAGTGGGCGCCCAGCAGGTCGCCTTCCGCGGTCACGGCGGTGAGGTGGGGGTGGGCGCGGACCAGGTCCTCGGCGGCTTCGAGGGTGTCGACCACGACGATGCCGTGCAGGAGCCGGTGGACGGCCGGCATCAGGTCCTCAGGGGCGCGGACCAGTGTGCCGGCGGGGATCGCGCGTGCGCCGGGCGCGGCTTCGTCGCCGCCGGGCGCACCGGTCCCCCGGCTGCCGCACGCCGGGCACGGCTCCGCGTCCGTGCGGGGCGCGTCCGGCGAGCCCGCGAGGAGCAGGGCCGCCCGGCCCCCGTCCTGCTTGCGCAGGAGGCGGATGGCGTCCGCCGCGGAGGCCGGGTCGGTCACGGCGACGGCGTCCGCCGCGGCTCCGAAGGCCGCCGCCAGCGGGATCTCATAGCCGGGGGTGACGGTCAGCAGTTCGGCAGCCGGGCCCAGGACGCCGGTGAGCCGGGCGTCCAGCAGGGTGCCGGTGCCGTCCTTGCGGCGCAGCCCGAGGGCCAGCGCCTCGTGACGGGCCTGGGTGGCGGCGCGGCGGCGTTCGGCGGCGGTGGCCGACTCGCGGGCCGTGGTCAGGGCGGCCTCGGCGGCGGCCAGCTGCCGTTTGGCGGCCTCGTGCCGCTCGGCGAGTTCGGTGTCGTCGGCGTCGAGTCCGTCGACCTCGGCCCGCAGCGCCTCGTACTCCCGCTGTGCGCGCACCGCGCGCTCCTGGGCCTCGTCGCGGGCCGTGGCCAGCCGGTCGATCTCGGCCTGCGCGGAGGCGGCGCGCGAGCGGGCCGCGCTCACCTGTCCGTGCAGCCGGGCCAGGCCCTCGCGGCGGTCGGCGATGGCGCGGGCCACGTCCTTGAGCCGGCGTTCCTCGACGGCCAGTTCCCGCTCCAGCTCGGCGCGGTGGGCGACCGTGTCGTCCAGGGCGCGCCGGGCCGCTTCGAGGGCGGCCTCCAGTTCGGCCTCCTGCTCGCGGACGCGGGCGGCCTCGCGCTCCAGGTCCTCGGGGTCGCGGCCGCGGCGCTCCTCGGGCGGTGCGGAGGTGGCGCTCTTGACCCGGGCCTCGGCCAGCGAGATCGTGCCGCGCACCCGTTCGGCCAGCTGGGACAGCTCGTACCAGGTCTGCTGGGCGCGCTGGAGGCGCGGGGCGAGCCGCCGCACCTCGTCCTCCAGGAGCGATTCGCGGTGCAGGGCCTTCTTCAGCTCCTGCTCGGCGCTCTCCTTGCGTGCCTTGAGGGCGGCCTCGTCGGCGATCTCGGCGTTGAGCGCCTCGCGCAGTCGTACGAGGTCGTCGGCGAGCAGCCGCAGCCGGGCATCGCGCAGGTCGGCCTGGATGACGGCGGCCCGCCGGGCCACCGCCGCCTGCCGGCCGAGCGGCTTGAGCTGGCGGCGCAGTTCGTCGGTGAGGTCCTGGACGCGGGCGAGGTTGGCCTGCATCGCGTCCAGCTTCCGCAGCGCCTTCTCCTTGCGCTTGCGGTGCTTGAGGACGCCGGCCGCCTCCTCGATGAAGGCGCGGCGGCCCATGGGGTCGGCGTGCAGCACGGAGTCGAGCTGGCCCTGGCCGACGATGACGTGCATCTCGCGGCCGATGCCGGAGTCGGAGAGGAGTTCCTGGATGTCCAGCAGGCGGCAGGTGTCGCCGTTGATCTGGTACTCGCTGCCGCCGTTGCGGAACATGATCCGCGTGATGGTGACCTCGGCGTACTCGATGGGCAGCGCCCCGTCGGAGTTGTCGATGGTCAGCGACACCTCGGCGCGGCCCAGCGGGGGGCGCCCGGTGGTGCCGGCGAAGATGACGTCCTCCATCTTTCCGCCGCGCAGCGACTTGGCGCCCTGCTCGCCCATGACCCAGCTCAGCGCGTCCACCACGTTGGACTTGCCCGAGCCGTTGGGCCCGACGACACACGTGATCCCGGGTTCGAAGCGGAGCGTGGTCGCGGAGGCGAACGACTTGAAGCCGCGCAGGGTCAGGGCCTTGAGGTGCACGCCGCTGGACTCTACCGGCCGCCGCTATCTCACTCCATGAACCCTCGCAAGCCCGCGGTTTCGCCGTTGGATATGCAGGGCACACCAGTTGTTGAAGAAGGTGAAAGGATGCGCGGGGGTAAGAAAGAAGGGACGCCGAAGCGTCCCTTGCGATTCTGAGGGGACGGCCTTGGTGCCGGCCGTCCGATCGACTGAGCGGTTGTTACGGGCACCCTGGCCGCTGCGACTGCTGTTGTGGAGCTGATGCAGCGATCAGGTGAGCGCAGGCTCCGCCTGGTGTGCGTCGATGCTCTCCATGATCCTGTCCTGAGAGGCGGCAGCCGTCAGCGCTTCGTTCTCCGCCTGGATCCTGACCAGCTCGGACTCCAGGTCCTGGACACGCTGCTGCAGCCGTCGCATCTCGGCGAGGAGTCGAGGGTCGGAGCCGCCGACGTAACCGAGAAGCGCCTTTGCCATGATGGATGGTCCTCCACACTGAGTGACCGACCGATGCGGTGTGGGTCGTGAGGGATTTCGCACCCGCGGTGCTTGGCACATCCGTGTTGCTCTGCTGTTGCTCGATGCCAAACAGCTAGGGTGCGCGGGGCTTTCAGCGTCTCACCAAAAAGTTTGACGGTCAACACGATCACGCCCCGTATTGGGGGGCGAACCGGGGCGCGCGGCCGGGAAATGCGGCGGCGCTGCGAGTCATCCGGGCCCTCGGGGCTCAGCGATCAGCTGTACCCCGGGAGCCTGCCACGCTGCGCCCTTCTTGGCAACCACCAGGCCGTTTCCGCTCCCGGCGGCCACCGCCCGGGTCGGTGCGCCGCGGCCGGGCGGCTCCGGCTCAGCGGACCGCGAAGCCGTCGTAGCCGCCGCGAGGTGTGTCCCAGATCTCGGTGACACCGTCGACGCGGCCGGGCGTGTCGTCGCCCTGGAGCCAGTCGAGCAGTCCCTCGCAGCCCTCGCGCGCGCCCTCGGCGACGACCTGTACCCGGCCGTCCGCCAGATTGAGAGCAAAACCACTCAGGCCGCCGATCTCCAGTGCCTTGGCACGCGTGAACCAGCGGAATCCCACGCCCTGTACGTGTCCGCGCACCCAGGCGACCAGTCGAACATCCTCACTCATGGGTGCAACCTAACCGGCCGGTGTCGTCCGGCACACATCGCCTCCGCGGGGCATGAGGTACCGTCCGCTTCCGGTGCATCTCATACGAAACTCACTCGATCGAGTGGGTTGGGATGTTCGTAAGGACGTACGAGGAAGAGGGCCAGGACATGGGACGCCACCGACGCTCGGACGCCGGCCGCGCCGGGGACGGCGACGCCGCGCAGGGCTCCGCCGCCGGGGGCGAGCGGCCGTCGTTCCCGTCGCCGTCTCCGTCCCCCTCCCCGGACACGGTGCCGATCCCGACGGGCACCGCGCCCGGTGCGGACCCGGCCTACGCGGAGGCGAAGGCCAAGGCCGAGGCGTACCTCTTCGCGGCGCAGGACGCGGCGACGGCGGACGCGGAGCCGGAGGTGCCCGCAGCCGGTGCCGACGCGCCCCGGGACGAGGAGCACCAAAAGCGCGCCGGACGTTCGGTGAGCGTGGCCCTGCTCGGGCTGTCCGTGGCCGTCGTCCTGGGCACCGCCGCCGTGGCCGCGGGCGTGGTCCCGGGCTTCGACGGCTACCGGCCCGGGGACGGCGCCCACGCCGGCGGGGACCGGACCGTGGTCGCGAGTTCCCCCGGCAACTCGGCCGCCGCACAGGGCGGTACGTCCGGGAGCGCGAGCACCGGCGTCGGCGGTGCGACGTCCGGCGGGGACGCCGTACGGCCGTCCCCCGCCGCCCCGACGGCACCCTCCTCCCCGGTTCCGCCGAAGTCCGCCCCGGCCTCGCCGGCCCCTTCGCGGCCGGCGTCCCCGTCGAGGCCCGCGGCGAAGCCGGCCGTGCCGGCGCCCGCGTCGAAACCGGCCGCGCCGGCGTCACCGTCCGGGAAGCCCGGCACGAGGTCCACCGCTCCGAAGCCCGCGCCGAAGAGCGACGCCCCCGAGACCACCGCCCCGAAGACCACGGCACCGAGGACCAGCCCCGCGGCCACCCCGTCGCCCGCCCCCTCGTCCGCGAAGCCCCGCCCGTCCCGTCGTACGACCAAGGCTCCCGCGCCGGCCGCCCCGGCGGTCACGGTGTCGGCACGGGCCGCCGCCGAGGCCGAGGTGCTGAAGCTGGTCAACGACGAGCGGGCGAAGGCGGGACTGGGCGCGCTGTCCGCGAACTCCTCGCTGACGAGGCTGGCCGAGGCGTTCAGCGACGACATGGCGGCGCGGGGCTTCTTCGGCCACACCGACCCGGGCGGCAGGTCGCCCTGGGACCGGGCGGCGGCGGCCGGCGTCACCGGCCTCGGCGGCGAGAACATCGCCCGCGGTCCGGCGGACCCGAAGGCCGTGGTGAAGGCATGGATGGCCGACCCCGGCAATCGCGCCGCCATCCTGAACCGCGATTTCAAGACCCTCGGCGTCGGTGTGCACTACGGTCCGGGCGGGCCGTGGTGGACCGAGGAGTTCGGCTCCTGAGGCCCCGGGACGTCCGGGGCCCGCGAACCCCCGGGGCCCGCGACGGCCGGTGAGGCCCGAGGCCGCCGGGGCCCCCGCTCACGCGGCGGCGCGACCCCGCGCGAAGGTCAGCGCCGTCCGCGTCACCCGGCGCCCGAGGTGCTCGGCCGTGGCTATGTCCGCCTTGTGCACGCCCTCCGGGCCCTGGTCCGTGTCGGTCTGGGCGCCGGCACCGGCGAAGATGCCGAGGCGGTTGAGGTCGTTCTCGGAGGCGGTGCTGGAGTTCCAGCCCGGGAGCAGGCCCAGGTTCACCCAGTGCATGCCGTGCTGGGCGGCGAGGATCTGGAAGAACTGCAGGGTGTGCAGCTTGTCGCCGCTCTTGGAGCCGGAGTTGGTGAAGCCCGCGGCCAGCTTGTCCTGCCAGTCCTGACCGGCCCAGCGCGAGGAGCTGGCCTCGGCGAAGCCGTGGAAGGCGCCGGAGGCGGTGCCCATGTAGGTGGGCGAGCCGAAGACGATCGCGTCGGAGCGGTCCAGCGTCCCCCAGTCCTCCTCGGTGATCTCGTCCACCTTGATCAGGTGCACCTCGGCGCCGGCCTCCGCGGCACCGGTGCGGACGGCCTCGGCCAGGACGGCGGTGTGGCCGTAGCCGGAGTGGTAGGCGATGGAAACGACAGGGGCGGTCATGACTCTCCTCGGAAGGGCAGCTCAATGCGGTGTGGAAATGAAAGCACTAACCAGAAGTTAGTGCAACCCAGCAGTGAGCGCTGCGGACGCGTACCCTTGGGGCATGACCGCCTGTCCTGAGGAGCACGAAGAGCTCGCCTACAACGTCTTCGCCAAGGCCTGCCCGTCCCGGGGCACGCTGGAGCACGTCACCGGCCGCTGGGGCGCGCTGACGCTCGGCGCGCTGCACGAGGGCTCACTGCGCTTCAACGAGCTGCGCCGCCGCGTCGACGGGGTGAGCGAGAAGATGCTGTCCCAGACCCTGCACGCGCTGGAGCGGGACGGGCTGGTGCACCGCGAGGCCCAGCCGACCAACCCGCCCCGCGTGGACTACGAACTGACCGCGCTGGGCCGCGAGATCGCCGGCCGGCTCCTCGCGCTCATCGAGTCCGTGGAGGGCTCCATGGACGAGGTGCTGGCGGCCCGCGGGCGTTACGACGAGGCGCGCGGCGCCCGCTGACACTTCGGGCAGAAGTAGCTGGAGCGGTTCATCCAGGGGCGGCGGCGGATGGGGGTGCCGCAGCGGTTGCAGGGCTCGCCCTCGCGGCCGTAGGCGTCCAGGGAACGGTCGAAGTAGCCCGACTCGCCGTTGACGTTCACGTACAGGCTGTCGAAGCTGGTGCCGCCGACGGCGAGGGCCGCGTTCATCACGTCCCTGATGTGGCCGAGGAGTTCGGCGGTGACCGGGCGGGTGAAGTTCGCGGTCGGGCGCTCGTAGTGGATGCGGGCGCGCCACAGGGCCTCGTCCGCATAAATATTGCCGACGCCGCTGATCAACGACTGGTCCAGCAGGGCCCGTTTGACGGTGGTCCGCTTGCGGCGCAGGGCCTGGTGGAAGGCCTCGTCGTCGAACAGCGGGTCGAGGGGGTCGCGGGCGATGTGCGCGATGACGTCGGGCAGGCCCTCGGGGGTGTTGTCGTGCAACGACAGCCCGCCGAAGGTGCGTTGGTCCACGAAGCGCAGTTCGGTGCCGAGGGAGTCGGCGAACCGGACGCGGATGCGCAGGTGCTTCTCGTCCGGCGCCTCGTGCGGCTGCACCAGCAGCTGGCCGCTCATGCCGAGGTGCGCGAGCACCGACTGGTTGGTCTCCTCCAGCGGCAGCCACAGGTACTTGCCGCGCCGGCTGGGCTCCCCGATGTGGTGGCCCTTGAGCCGCTGCGCGAAGTCCTCGCCGCCGGCCACGTGCCGGCGCACGGCACGCGGGTGCAGCACCTCGGTCTCGGCGACGGTGCGGTGGGCGACCCACCGCGCCAGCCCACGCCGGACGACCTCGACCTCGGGCAACTCGGGCATCGGGACCCCCGTGGAAAGCGCTGGATGAACCGAGCGCCCGCCCCTCGGGAAACGGTGGGCGGGCGCTCGGGTGTGCTGCTCGTCAGGCGGTGGCGGACGACGTGTCGTCGTCCTTGACGGCTTCCGCGACGGCCTCCTTGGCCTGCTGCACCGTCGTGGCCCGCTCGTCCGCGGCGGCCTTGATGGCCCGCCAGGCGGACTCGGCGGCCTGCTGCTCCGCCTCCTTCTTGCTGCGGCCGGTGCCGGTGCCGTACGAGACGCCTCCGACGCGGGCGGCAGCAGTGAAGGTCTTCTCGTGGTCGGGGCCGGTCTCCGTGACCAGGTACTCGGGCACGCCGAGTCCCTCGATCGCGGTCAGCTCCTGGAGGGACGTCTTCCAGTCCAGGCCGGCGCCCAGGTTGGAGGACTTCTCGATCAGCGGGTCGAAGAGCCGGTGCACCAGCTCGGACGCCGCGTCGAGGCCCTGGTCGAGATAGACCGCGCCGATCACCGCTTCAAGGGTGTCGGCGAGGATGGACGCCTTGTCCCGGCCGCCCGTGCCCTCTTCACCCCGGCCGAGCCGGATGAAGGCGCCGAGGTCGAGGCCGCGCCCCACCTCCGCCAGCGCACGCGAGTTGACCACCGCGGCCCGCAGCTTGGCCAGCTGGCCCTCGGGCAGGTCGGGGTGGGTGCGGTACAGCGTGTCCGTGACGACGAGACCGAGCACGGAGTCCCCGAGGAACTCCAGCCGCTCGTTCGTCGGCAGACCGCCGTTCTCGTACGCGTAGGAACGGTGGGTCAGCGCACGCACCAGAAGGGCGGACTCGAGCTGATACCCGAGCCGCCCTTCCAGAAGCGTGTGGGACGAGGCCTGGTTGTCCGTGCCTCCACCGGCGCGGGGAGTGTTCTTCTTCGGACTGGACACAGTGCCTCTCACCAGCCCGCTCAGACTTCGAGGACCTGGCGCTTGTTGTAGGTGCCGCAAGACGGGCACGCGATGTGCTGCTGCTTGGGCTCGTGGCAGCGCTCGCACGCAACCAGGGTGGGGACCGCAGCCTTCCACTGCGACCGGCGGTGGCGCGTGTTGCTGCGCGACATCTTCCGCTTCGGAACAGCCACGGCTACTTCTCCTGCTTCTCGTCGACGCCCGCTTCGGCGCCGCTCATCTCGTCCTTCTCGCCGTCCGTCATGGTGTCGGCGAGTCCCTGCAAAGCCGCCCAACGGATGTCGACGGCGTCGTGGTGGTGGTCCGGGTCGTCCGCGAGCCGCGCCCCACACTCGGAGCACAGGCCCGGGCAGTCTTCCTGGCACACCGGCTGCATCGGCAGTGCGAGCACCACCGCATCGCGCAGCATGGGCTCGAGGTCGATCAGGCCGTCCTCGATGAAGAGCCTGTCCTCGTCGTCCTCGGCGTCGTCGCCCGGTTCCGCGATCACGCGGCCCCGGTCGTCGGCGTCAGGGTACGAGAACATCTCCTGGAAGTCCGCTTCGAGCTCCAGCTCGACCGGCTCCAGACACCTTACGCACTCCCCCTTGGCCGTTGCACGGGTGGTGCCTGTGACAAGCACCCCTTCCATGACCGACTCCAGGCGGAGTTCGAGTTCCACCGGGGTGCCTTCCGGCACTCCGACGACTCCCGGGATGCCGAGATCCGCGGGGGCGTCGATCTCACGGGTCAGGCGCTGCAGCGCACCAGGACGCCGACCCAGCTCGTGCGTGTCGATCACGAGGGGGTTGCGGTGGTCGAGGCGGGCGTTGGAAGCCATTCCTGCTTTCGATCTACGTACTCGAAGGGACACCGCCCGTAGGTGTTTCCGGGCAGCGGCGGTCGCGGACGGCTCCGCACTCAACATGAGGGCACGCGCGACCGAAGAGCCAGGATACTGGACCTTGGCCCCAGGACCCAATCCGGTCGGTCAGCTCAGCCCGCGGCCCTGCTCGTACGCCCGCAACTGCTCGGCGCTGATCATGCTGGTGTCGAAGAGGCTGGTCTCGTCCAGAGCGTAGTCCTGCTGCCCCTGTGACTGCTGGGGCAGCTGGACCTGCTGTTGCTGCGGCGGGTCGTAGGGGGCCTGCTGGGGATACCCCTGGTAGGCGTAGGGGTCCTGCTGCTGGTAGCCGTAGGGGTCCTGCTGCTGGGTCCCCTGGTCGTAGGCGGTCTGCTGCGGGAAGCCGGTGTATCCGCCCTGCTGCTGGTCGTACGACCCGTACGCGGGCTGCGGCTCGTACGACGGCTGCTCCGGCACGGGGTCGTAGACGGGCTGGTCCGCCGCCGGCTCGTACGCGGGCTGCTCCGGCCGGGGCCGGGCCGCCGGGCGCTCGGCCGGGGCGTCGGCGAGGGCGGCCAGGTCGGCCAGGTAGTCGGCGTCGCTGGAGTGCTGGAAGGTCGTGGTGTCGTCGGCCAGGGCGCCGAGGTCGTCGGTGGCGATCCGGCCGTGCAGCTTCTGCCGGCCGCGGCCGACCGCCTCCAGGGTCTTGGCGAGCACCGCCTCGAAGGCGCCCAGCTTGGCGTCCACGTACGCGTCGGCGTTGTGCCGCAGGGTCTCGGGGTCCTGGCTGCGCTCGGGGGCGTCCTCGTCCTCGTAGCCGTGCTCGTCCAGGCCGGGGCCGGTGCCGAGCAGCTTCTCCCGGCCCCGGCCGACCGAGCCGAGCGTCTTGGTCAGGACGACCTCGAAGTTGGCGAGCTTGGAGTCGACGTAGTCGTCGGCCTCGGCGCGCACCTCCTCGGCCTCCCGGCGGGCCTCGGCGAGGATCCGGTCCGCCTCCGCCTGGGAGCGGCGGGCGATCTCGGTGCCGGAGATCAGCGAGCCGCGCTCGGCGTGCGCGCTCTCGATGATCCGCTCGGCCTCCTGCCGGGCCTGCTCGACCATCTGCTCACGGTCGCCGATCAGTTCCTGGGCCTGCGCGAGGGAGCCGGGCAGCGCCTGGCGCACCTCTTCCAGCATCGCGAGCAGATCGGCGCGGTTGATCACGCAGGACGCCGACATGGGCATGGCCCGGGCGCCGGCGACCGCGGAGACGATCTCGTCGAGCTTCTTCTGCACGTCCACCTGTGCTCGCCACTCTCTACAGCCGGGTTGGAGACGGACGGGACGACTGTAGCCCCCGCGCCCATCAGTCCTTGCGCAGACGCCTGTTGAGGGCGGCGACGACCTCCGGCGGCACCAGGTGGGAGACGTCGCCGCCCCAGGCCGCGACCTCCTTGACGAGCGAGGAGGACAGGAAGCTGTAGGTGGGGTTGGTCGGCACGAACAGCGTCTCGACGCCGGTGAGGCCGTTGTTCATCTGGGCCATCTGCAGCTCGTAGTCGAAGTCGCTGACGGCGCGCAGGCCCTTGACGATCGCGGGGATGTCACGCTCTTTGCAGAAGTCCACGAGCAGGCCGTGGTGGGACTCGACGCGCACGTTGGCGTAGTCGGTGGTCACCTCGCGGATGAGCGCGATCCGCTCGTCGACGTCGAACAGGCCCTTCTTGGACTGGTTGATCATCACCGCGACGTAGACCTCGTCGTACAGCCGGGAGGCTCGGGCGATGATGTCGAGATGTCCATTGGTGATCGGGTCGAACGACCCGGGACAGACGGCGCGGCGCACTTGAGATCCCTCGCTCTCCGGTCCGGTCATCGTGCGTCTTCGCACGTAGAGGCGGCGCGACCGTACCAAAACGTTCCCTCGCCGTAACGACGGGAGCGGAGCGCCTCGAAGCCGTCCGGCCAGTGGAATTCGCCGCCTCTGGTGCTGCGCTCCACGGTGACGAGGGCGTTCTCCGCGAGCCAGCCCTCCGAGTGGAGTGTGAGGAGAATCTCGCGAAGATCGTCGTCTGTGACGGCATATGGGGGGTCCAGGAAGACCAGGTCGTACGGCTGTGCGGGGGGCGCGGTCCGTACGACCTGTTCCGCTTTGCCCGCTCTGACCTCCGCGCCGGGCAGCCCCAGGTTCCGCACGTTCTCGCGGACGGTTCGCGCGGCGCGGGCGTCGGCCTCCACGAGGAGGGTGTGGCTCGCGCCCCGGGAGAGGGCTTCCAGGCCCACGGCGCCGGAGCCGGCGTAGAGGTCGAGGACGCGTTCGCCGTCCAGGGGACCGCCGAGGAGGGATTGCCAGGTGGAGAAGAGACCTTCGCGTGCGCGGTCGGAGGTCGGCCGGGTGCCGGTTCCCGGCGGGACGGCCAGGCGGCGTCCGCCGGCTGCGCCGGCGATCACGCGGGTCATGTGTGGTCCTTCGTGGTGGGCGGCTTCGACGTTCCATTGTGGCGGGTGACGCGACCCCCCGCGCCCCTGGTCAGGATCGCTTCATCCCTTCTCCAGGTACTGCTCGCGCTCGTCGTCCAGCAGCGCGTCCAGGGCCGTCCGCAGGCCCGGCAGGCGCTCCAGCTCCGGGTCCGCCTCGACGACCTTCGCCGCCTCCTCCCGCGCCTGCGCGATGACCTCCTCGTCCTCGATGACGGCGAGGACGCGCAGGCTGGAGCGGGCGCCGGACTGGGCCTGGCCGAGGACGTCGCCCTCGCGGCGCTGTTCCAGGTCGATCCGGGAGAGTTCGAAGCCGTCGAGGGTGGAGGCGACCGCGTTCAGGCGCTGGCGGGCGGCGCTCGCCTCGGGCATCTCGGTGACCAGGAGGCACAGGCCCGCGGCCGAGCCCCGGCCGACCCGGCCGCGCAGCTGGTGGAGCTGCGAGACGCCGAAGCGGTCGGCGTCCATGATCACCATGGCGGTGGCGTTGGGGACGTTCACGCCGACCTCGATGACCGTGGTGGCGACCAGGACGTCGGTCTCGCCGGCGGCGAAGCGGCGCATCACCGCGTCCTTGTCGTCGGGGTGCATACGGCCGTGCAGGACCTCGACCCGCAGGCCCTCGAGGGGGCCCTTGGCCAGGTGGTCGGCCACGTCGAGGACCGCGAGCGGGGGGCGCTTCTCGGCCTCGTCCTCGGGGGACTTCTTCCTGGCCGCCTTCTTCGGGTCGTCCTCCTCGTCGCCGATGCGGGGGCAGACCACGTAGGCCTGGTGGCCGCCCGCCACCTCCTCGCGGACCCGCTCCCAGGCGCGGGCCAGGAAGTGGGGTTTGTCGGCGGCCGGGACGACGTGGCTGGCGATCGGGGAGCGGCCGGCCGGCAGCTGGTCGAGGACGGAGGTCTCCAGGTCGCCGAAGACGGTCATGGCGACCGTGCGCGGGATCGGGGTGGCGGTCATCACGAGGAGGTGCGGGGGCTGTTTGCCCTTGCCGCGCAGGGCGTCGCGCTGCTCGACGCCGAAGCGGTGCTGTTCGTCCACGACGACCAGGCCGAGGTCGTGGAAGCGGACCTTGTCCTCGATCAGGGCGTGGGTGCCGATGACGATGCCGGCCTCGCCGGTGGCCAGGTCGAGCAGGGCGCGCCGGCGGGCCGCGGCGCCCATCGAGCCGGTGAGCAGCACCACCTTGGTGGCGTGCTCGGTGCCGCCCAGCATGCCGCCCTCGGCCAGCTCGCCCATCATCTCGGTGACCGACCGGTGGTGCTGCTGGGCCAGCACCTCGGTGGGCGCGAGCATGGCGGCCTGCCCGCCGGCGTCGACCACGGCGAGCATGGCGCGCAGGGCCACCATGGTCTTGCCCGAGCCGACCTCGCCCTGGAGCAGCCGGTGCATGGGGTGTTCGGTGGCGAGGTCGTCGAAGATCTCCTGGGAGACCTTTTGCTGGCCCTCGGTGAGGGTGAAGGGGAGGCGGGCGTCGAAGGCGGTCAGCAGACCGTCGGGCGCGGGGGTGCGGGCGACCGCGGGGAGCTGGGCGTCGGCGTGCCTGCGGCGGGCCAGGGCGACCTGGAGGACGAAGGCCTCGTCCCACTTCAGGCGGGCGCGGGCGTCCTCGATGTCGGCCTTGGTGTGCGGGCGGTGGATCTTGAGCAGGGCCTCGGAAAGGGGCAGCAGGCCGCGGCCCTCGCGGAGGGCGGGGGGCAGCGGGTCGACGGCCTCCTGGGCGGTGGGCAGGACCGTCTGGACCGCCTTGCCGATCTTCCAGGACTCCAGCTTGGCGGTGGCCGGGTAGAGCGGGATGAGGGCGCCGGCCCAGTTCTCGACGGTCTCCTCGCCGTCGCCGCGCAGCAACTCGTAGGCAGGGTGGGCGAGCTGGAGGCGGCGGTTGAAGACGGAGACCTTGCCGGCGAACATCGCGCGGGTGCCCGGCAGCAGCTCCTTGTGCGGCTTGTGCACGCCGTTGCCGAAGAAGACCAGCTGGAGGCGGCCGCTGCCGTCGGTGATCGTGACCTCCAGGCGCTGGCCCTTGCCGCGGGGCGCCCGGGCGGAGGCGAAGCTGTGCAGCCGGGCGTCGGCGACCTGGGCGACCACGGTGACGTGTTCGTCCATGGGCAGGTCGGCGAGGTGGGTGAGCTGGCCGCGCTCCTCGTATCTGCGCGGGTAGTGGTGCAGGAGGTCGCCTACGGTGTGCAGGCCGAGGTGCTCGGCCATCACCTTGGCGGTGGCGGGGCCGAGCACTGACTTCAGCGGCTGTCTCAGTGGTTCTTCCAGTGCGGGCACGAGTCCCATTGCACACCACGGCACCGACAATGCCGCGGCACGCCTGCCCGCGAACGCGCCGCGGGGGCGGGCTACTCCACGCCGATGAGCAGCAGACTGCCCTGGCCGCCGCCCCGGTAGACCACCGTGTCCACGGCCAGGTAGGACTCCCGTACCCGGGTCTCCAGGTGTCCCGCGACGGTCTCGGGCGCCTCGTCGCCGACGACGAGGGTGACCAGCTCGCCGCCGGCCTGGAGCATGCGGTCCAGGACGGTCTCGGCGGTGGCGGTGACGTCCGCGCCGATCACCGCCACGTCCCCGTCGATCAGGCCGAGCACGTCCCCGGCCTGGCAGATGCCGGCCGTGGTCCAGGAGCGGTGCTCGGCGACCACGACCTCGGCGTACCGGGTGGCGCCCGCCGCCGAGGTCATCTGCACGACGTCCTCGTCGAAGCGGCGTCCGGGCTCGTGCACCGCGAGCGCGGCGATGCCCTGGACCGCGGAGCGGGTCGGGATCAGCGCCACCCGGACGCCCTCGGCGCGGACCTGCTCGGCCGCGGCGGCCGCGGTGTCGCGCAGCTCGGCGTCGTTGGGCAGCAGGACGACCTCGCGGGCATGGGCCCGGCGCAGGGCCGCCACCAGTTCCCCGCTGGCCGGCGGCTCCCCGGGGCGCGCGAGGACGGCGGTCGCGCCGGCCTCGGTGTACAGCCCGGCCAGGCCGCTGCCCGGCACGACGGCGACGACGGCCCGCTGGGCCCGCTCGGGCGCCGGTCCGGGGCCGCCGGTGTGCACGTCCCCGGCCCCGAAGTGGGTGATCCGGATCCGGTACGGCCGCCCGGCCTCCACGCCCGCCTCCACGGCGGCGCCCGCGTCGTCCACGTGCACATGGACGTTCCACAGCCCGTCGCCGCCCACCACGACCAGGGAGTCCCCGAGGGCGTCGAGCCGGTCCCGCAGCCGGGCCACGGCGGCGTCGTCGGCCTCCAGGAGGTAGATCACCTCGAACGCGGGGCCGCCCCGCCCCTCGTCGCACCCCTCGGTTCCGGGGACCGGGACCCCGGTGACCTCCGGGGCCCCGGCGGTCTCCCGCACCGCCTCCCCCGTGCACGCCTCCACCAGCGCCCCGAGCACAGCCACCAGTCCCCGGCCGCCCGCGTCGACCACCCCGGCCCGGGCGAGGACCGCCAGCCGGCCGGGGGTCGCCGCCAAGGCCGCGCGGGCGCCCTCGTAGGCGGCCCGGGCCACCGCCGCGCAGTCGCCCGCCGCCTGCTCGGCGGCGTCGGCGGCGGCCGAGGCGACGGTGAGCACCGTGCCCTCGACGGGGTGGGCCACGGCCCCGCGGGCGGAGTCGGCGGCCCGGCGCAGGGCGAGCCGCAGTCCGGCGCCGTCGCAGCGGGGCTCCGCGCCGTCCGCGGCCAGGACCTGGGCCATGCCGCGCAGCAGCTGGGCGAGGATGGTGCCGGAGTTGCCCCGGGCACCGATCAGCGCCCCGTGGGCCATCGCGCGCACCGCGTCCGCGAGCCGGGGTCCGGCGGGGTCCGTCTCGTACCCGGCGAACACGGCCTCCACGGCCGTCGCGGCCGACTCCAGGGTGAGGTAGAGGTTGGTACCGGTGTCGCCGTCCGCCACCGGGTAGACGTTGATGGCGTCGATCTCCTCGCGCGCGCGGCCCACCGCGCGCAGCGCCAGACCGCACCAGGTGCGTACCGCGAGAGCATCGAGGAATGTCTGCGGCACCTGCGCCACCTGCGCCTCCCTGAGCTGGCTGGACGTGGTCGCAGCGTAGACCCCGGGGCGGTGCCCGCCGGAAGAGGGCTGGGGGCGGGACCCCGCTCCGCCATGGTAGTTTCGCTTCCCGGACGCAGCCTTGGTATGCTGCTCCGGTTGCCCGATCCGATCGGGCTATTCCCCCTGGCACCGCCACTCAGATCTCAGGTCGTACGATCTTGATCCCGGCATGCCGGGATTATCCGTAAGTGCATCTGAAGTCTTTGGAGTGACCCGTGGCTGCCAACTGCGACGTCTGCGGCAAGGGGCCGGGCTTCGGCAACAACATCTCGCACTCGCACCGCCGTACGTCCCGCCGCTGGAACCCGAACATCCAGCGTGTGCGTACCGTGGTGGGCGGGACGCCGAAGCGCGTGAACGCTTGCACCTCGTGCATCAAGGCGGGCAAGGTCTCGCGCTGACGCTACAGCAGCGCGCGGCCACCGCTTGGTTCGCTGCACTGAGCCGGTCCACCTCAGGGTGGGCCGGCTTTTTGCCGTACCCGCAAGAACCCCCGGCGCCCCCGTGCCGGGTCAGCCCCGCAGCCGCCACCCATGGTCCACCGGCCCGATCCCGGCGCCCAGCGGGAACCCCGCCGCGATCGCCCCGGTGACGTACTCCTTGGCCGCGCCGACCGCCTCCGGCACGGCGAGGCCCTTGGCCAGCCCCGAGGCGATCGCGGAGGCCAGGGTGCAGCCCGTGCCGTGGGTGTGCCGGTTGTCGTGCCGGGGCGCCCGCAGCCAGTGCTCCTCGGCGCCGTCGGTCAGCAGGTCCACCGCGTCGCCCGCCAGATGGCCGCCCTTGATCAGCACCCAGCGCGGGCCGAACTCCAGCACCGCCGCGGCGGCCCGGCGCAGATCGCCCTCCGAGTCGACCACGACCCCCGTGAGTTGGGTCACTTCGTCCAGGTTCGGGGTGGCCACGGTCGCCGCCGGGAGCAGCCTGGTGCGCACGGAGTCCAGGGCGGAGGCGGCGAGCAGCGCGTCGCCGTGCTTGGAGACGCCCACCGGGTCGACCACGGCCGGCACGTCCGTGCCGGAGATCAACTCGGCGACCGCCTCGACCAGTTCCGCCGACCCCAGCATGCCGGTCTTCACGGCCTGGACGCCGATGTCGTCCACGACGCTGCGGTACTGGGCCCGGACCGCGGCCACGGGCAGTTCCCAGGCGCCCTGGACGCCCAGTGAGTTCTGCGCGGTCACCGCGGTGATCACGCTCATCCCGTGGACGCCGAGCGCCAGCATGGTCTTCAGGTCGGCCTGGACGCCCGCGCCGCCGCCCGAGTCGGAGCCGGCCACGGTGAGCACCCTGGGCAGGCTCATGACTCGATGTCCCCGAAGTGGTCCCAGCCGCCCGCGCTGGTCCAGGGCGCGCCGTCGACGGTCACCTGGGGCAGCGCGGAGGGGTTCAGCACCTCTCCGATGACCTTCCAGCGGGCCGGGAGCTTGGTGTCCGGCGGGAAGGTCGCCACGATGGCGTGGTCCTCTCCCCCGGTCAGCACCCACTGCATCGGGTCCACCCCGACGGCCTGCCCGATGTCGTTCATCTGCGTGGGCACGTCGATCGCGCCGGAGCGGATGTCGATGCGGACCTTGCTCGCCTCGGCGATGTGCCCGAGGTCGGCGATCAGCCCGTCGCTCACGTCGCACATCGCGGTCGCGCCGAGCGAGGCGGCGGCCGGGCCCGCGTGGTACGGCGGCTCGGGGCGCCGGTGGGCCTCCACGAAGGCGCGCGGCGAGCGGAAGCCGCGCGAGAGCACCGCGTAGCCGGCCGCGGACCAGCCCAGCCAGCCCGTGACGGCCACCAGGTCGCCGGGCTGGGCGCCGGCCCGGGTCACCGGCTCCTGGTTGCGCAGATCGCCGAGCGCGGTGATCGACACGGTGATGCCGTCGCCGCGCACCACGTCCCCGCCGACCACGGCGGCGCCCGCCACCTGGCACTCGTCGCGCAGCCCGTCCATCAGCTCGGTCGGCCAGCTGACCGGGAGTTCGGCCGGGACGACCAGGCCAAGCAGCAGCGCGGTCGGCACGGCGCCCATCGCGGCGATGTCCGCGAGGTTCTGCGCGGCCGCCTTGCGCCCGACGTCGTAGGCCGTGGACCAGTCGCGGCGGAAGTGCCGCCCCTCGACCAGGACGTCGGTGCTCGCCACCACCCGCCGGTCGGGCGCGGCCACCACGGCGGCGTCGTCGCCCGGACCGATCCGCACCGCCGGGGTCGTGGTGAGACGGGAGGTGAGCTCCCTGATGAGCCCGAATTCCCCGAGCTCACCAACCGTGCCCTTCATGTCCCTGACTCCCCTTCTCTGCCTCTGCCTGACCGTGCGAACTCGCGCGTCATCAGTGTCCCCGATACCGTCGAGATGACCCCGACGCGGTCCGCGGGACCGCCGGCCGGTCCCGGCCGACCGTCAACTTCCGTCGTGCCTGCACCCTGGCGCGCAAGCCCGGTTCCCGCAGGTCTCCCCGCGGGGAGCGGCGACGCGATACCGTGGCGTTCCTTTCCCCCCACATGATCCTCGTGGCCGCCCTGGAGGTTCCGTGGTACAGGCGTACATCCTGATCCAGACGGAGGTCGGCAAGGCGTCGACCGTCGCCGAGACGATCAGCAAGATCCCTGGAGTGATCCAGGCCGAGGACGTGACGGGTCCGTACGACGTCATCGTGCGCGCCCAGTCCGACACCGTCGACGAACTGGGTCGCATGGTGGTCGCCAAGGTCCAGCAAGTGGACGGCATCACACGCACCCTGACCTGTCCGGTCGTGCATCTGTAGCCCCCGTCTACGCTTGGCCGGTGAACTTCTTCCGTCACCGGCCCCTCGCCCTCGCCGCCCCGCTCGTGCCGGCCCTGCTGCTCGCGGTCGCGGGCTGCTCCGGGGACGGCGGCACCACGGTCGCGGCTCCCCGTCCCGACGCGAAGACCGCCCCGCTGTGCCGGGATCTGCACAAGGTGCTGCCCGCCGAGGTGGACGGGCGGCACCGGGCCGACCCCGAACCCCGGTCCGTCTACACGGCGGGCTGGGGAAACCCGGCGATCATACTGCGCTGCGGGATCGTCCGGCCGCCGAAGATGGTCGACCCGAAGGTGGCGCAGGGGCAGGACCCCGACGCGATCGCGGGCGGGGTCAACGGCGTGGACTGGCTGATGGAGAAGGAGTCCGACGGCACCTGGCGGTTCACCACGTCGGGCCGCCGCGCCTACGTCCAGGTGACCCTGCCGAAGAGCCTGTCGGGGCCGGACCACAGCACCCAGGTGCTGGAGGACCTGGGCCCGGCCGTGAAGAAGGCGATCCCCGGGGGGATCGCCTCCATGCGCGGTTGAGCGGTCGGTCCGGTCAGCGAAGACCGGTGGAGCGCCGCAGCGCCGCCTGCACCAGCCGGTCGATCAGCTCGGGGTAGCCGACACCGGTCGCCTGCCACATCTGCGGGTACATCGAGATCGGCGTGAACCCGGGCAGGGTGTTGATCTCGTTGATGACGAACTCCCCGTCCTCGGTGAGGAAGAAGTCCGCGCGGACCAGCCCCTCGCAGGACGCCGCCTCGAACGCCTCCACCGCGAGCCGCCGCACCTCGGCGGTCTCCTCCTCGGTGAGCGGCGCCGGCACGATGCCGGGCGTGGAGTCGATGTACTTGGCCTCGAAGTCGTAGTACGCGTGGGTGTCCGGCGGCGGGATCTCGGCCGGCACGGAAGCGCGCGGGCCGTCCTCGAACTCCAGGACGCCGCACTCGATCTCGCGGCCGACCAGGGCGGCCTCGACGATGATCTTCGGGTCGTGCGCCTGCGCCTCGGCGATCGCCTCGTCCAGGCCGGACAGGTCGTCGACCTTGGTGATGCCGATGGACGAGCCGGCGCGGGCGGGCTTCACGAACAGCGGCCAGCCGTGCTCGCCGGCGAAGTCGACGATCTTCTTGCGGGCGGCGGCCTCGTCCCGCTGCCACTCGCGGGGCCGGATCACCACGTACGGGCCGACCTTGAGCCCGAAGGAGGTGAAGACCCGCTTCATGTACTCCTTGTCCTGGCCGACGGCCGAGGCGAGCACGCCCGCGCCCACGTACGGCACCCCGGACAGCTCCAGGAGGCCCTGGAGGGTGCCGTCCTCACCGTAGGGGCCGTGCAGCACCGGGAAGACGACGTCGACCTCGCCGAGCGCCTTGGGCACGGAGCCGGGCTCGCTGTAGACGACCTCGCGGTTGGCGGGGGCGACGGGGAGCACCACGTCGCCCTCGTGCGACTCCGCCAGTTCCTCGACGGCGGGCAGGGAGCGGTCGGTGATGGCCATCCGCTCCGGCTCGTCCGCCGTCAGCGCCCAACGGCCGTCCCGGGTGATGCCGATCGGCAGGACGTCGTACTTCGTCCGGTCGATGGCCTTGAGGACGGCGCCGGCGGTGACCACGGAGATCCCGTGTTCGGAGCTGCGGCCACCGAACACGACGGCCACGCGCGGCTTGCGCTGCGGCTGCTCAGGGCTCTGGGGAAGGTTCTCGGTGCTCATATCGCGTTGAGAGTACCCGTTGGTAGAGCCCGGATACAGCGTCGGCTCCGCCCGGGAACGCACGAAAACGGGTGGATTTCGTTCAGCGTCCGTGCGGATTCGCTCAGCGCCGTTCGGGCTTCGCGCTGCGCGACATCAGTTCCTTGAGCGCGACGACCGGCGGCTTGCCCTCGTGCACGATGCCGGCGACCGTCTCCGTGATCGGCATGTCGACGCCGTGCCGGCGGGCCAGATCCAGCACGGACTCACAGGACTTGACGCCCTCGGCGGTCTGCTCGGTGACCGCGATGGTCTCCTCCAGGGTCATGCCCTTGCCGAGGTTGGTGCCGAAGGTGTGGTTGCGGGACAGCGGGGAGGAGCAGGTGGCCACCAGGTCGCCGAGACCGGCGAGCCCGGAGAAGGTCAGCGGGTCGGCGCCGAGCACCGTGCCGAGCCGCGCGGTCTCCGCGAGGCCCCGGGTGATCAGCGAGCCCTTGGCGTTGTCGCCGAGCCCCATGCCGTCCGCGATGCCGACGGCGAGCCCGATCACGTTCTTCACGGCACCGCCCAGCTCGCAGCCCACCACGTCGGTCTCGGTGTACGGCCGGAAGTAGGGCGTGTGGCAGGCGGCCTGGAGGCGCCGGGCGACGGCCTCGTCGGCGCAGGCCACGACCGCGGCGGCGGGCATCCGGGCGGCGACCTCGCGGGCCAGGTTGGGCCCGGTGACCACGGCGATGCGGTCCGCGCCGACCTTGGCGACGTCCTCGATGACCTCGCTCATCCGCATGGCGGAGCCGAGTTCGACGCCCTTCATCAGGGAGACGAGGACGGTGCCCGGGGCGAGCAGCGGAAGCCACTCGGCGAGGTTCTGGCGCAGGGTCTGGGAGGGGATGGCGAGGACGGTGAACTCCGCGTCGCGCAGCGCCTCGGCGGCGTCCGCGGTGGCGCGCAGGTTCTCCGGGAGTTCCACACCGGGCAGGTAGTCGGGGTTGATCCGGGTGGAGTTGACCGCCTCGGCCAGCTGCGGCCGGCGGGCCCACAGGGTCACCTCGCAACCGGCGTCGGCGAGCACCACGCCGAAGGCGGTGCCCCAGGAGCCGGTGCCCATGACGGCCACCCGCACAGGCGTGCTCACTTGCTCTGCTCCTCTTCCTGCCGGCCCTTGTTCTGCCGCTGGGTGCGGCGGCGCTGCTCGATCCGCTCGCGGCGCGGGTCGTACGGCGTCTCGGGCGCCTTCTCGCCGCGGATCTCCTCCAGGAGACGGGTGATGGCCGCCATGATGACCTCGGTGGCCTCCTTGAGGAGGTCCGGGGTCATGTCCCTGCCGTAGAAGCGCGACAGGTCCACCGGCGGGCCCGCCAGCACGTGGTGGGTCTTGCGCGGGAAGAGGTTCGGCTTCTTGGCGTACGGCGGCAGCAGTTCGTTGGCGCCCCACTGGGCGACCGGGATCACCGGGCACTTGGTCTGCAGGGCCACGCGGGCGGCGCCGGTCTTGCCGGTCATGGGCCAGCCGGCCGGGTCGCGGGTGAGGGTGCCCTCGGGGTAGAAGGCGACGCACTCGCCGCGCTCCACGGCGTCGATCGCGGCGCGGAAGGCGCTCAGCGCGTCCGTGGACTCGCGGTAGACCGGAATCTGTCCCGTGCCGCGCATGGCGGCGCCGACGATTCCCTTCTTGAAAAGCCCGCTCTTCGCCAGGAATCGCGGAACCCGTCCGGTGTTGTACTGATAGTGCGCGTATGCGAAGGGGTCCACGTGGGAATTGTGGTTCACCACCGTTATAAATCCGCCCTCGGCCGGAATGTGCTCCATTCCACGCCAGTCCCGCTTGATCAGAACCACCAGCGGCGGTTTGCAGATCACCGCGGCGAAGCGGTACCAGAAGCCGATTCTGCGGCGGGGCACAAGGACACCTTCCTCTAGGGGCAGCCACCCCGGCGGGGGCCGCACAAGTGTCGCCCCGGAGCGCCGGTCTGTCGAGAACACCGTACGCCCGCCCGTCACCCGCCCCCGTCCTTGCGCGGGGCTTCGCGCGCCTCCCCGTAACCCCGTGGCGGGCGGTGGCGGGTGACAATGATCGCGACGAGAGAGGGACGGTACGCCGGTGCAGTGGACGTTGGTCATCCCCCTGAAGCCCCTGTCCCGGGCCAAGAGCAGGCTCGCGGACACCGCGGCGGACGGGGTCCGCCCGGGGCTGGTCCTCGCGTTCGCCCAGGACACGGTGGCCGCGGCCCTGGCGTGCGAGGCGGTCGCGGATGTGGTGGTCGTCACGGACGATCAACGGGCCGGGCGCGCGCTGTCCGAGCTGGGCGCGGGCGTCGTGCCGGACACCCCGGCGCGCGGTCTGAACGCGGCGCTCGCGCACGGGGCGAGCACCGTGCGCCGACTGCGCCCGGGTGCGGCCGTGGCGGCCCTGAACGCCGATCTGCCGGCGCTGCGGGCGGCGGAACTCGAGCGGGTGCTTTCCGCCGCCGCGGAATTCCCCCGGGCATTTCTCGCGGACGCGGCGGGGGTCGGTACGACGTTGCTGGCGGCCGGGGCGGACGAGGAATTGCGGCCGGGCTTCGGAACGGGATCGCGGGCGCGGCACCGGGCGTCGGGCGCGCGGGAACTGCTGCTGGCGGACGTGGATTCGGTGCGCCAGGACGTGGACACCGGGGACGATCTGCGGGCGGCGCTGGCCCTGGGGGTCGGGCCGCGCACGGCGGCCGTGTGCGCCGAATTGCCGGTCCCCGGCGCCTGACGGCCACGGGTCGGGAGCACGTGTCCGCGCCGCCCCCGCGAAACGGTGGCCCGCGGTCCGGACGGCTACGCTGAACCCCATGCAGGCGACCGCGTACACCTACGACACCGAGACCCGTAGCGGACAGGTGCTGCTCGACGACGGCACCCCGGTGCCCTTCGACGCGGCGGCGTTCGACCGCGGCGGTCTGCGGCTCCTGCGGCCCGGGCAGCGGGTGCGGATCGAGACGGAGGGGGCCGGCGAGGGGCTGCGGATCACGCTCGTAACCCTCCAGACCCTGTAACTCCCCTTACACACGCCGCGGGCCGGACTCCCCGAGGAGTCCGGCCCGGCGCGTGAGTGCCCAGGTCGGTGACGTGGCGCCTAGCGGGCGGTGGCCTTCTTGGCGGTGGTCTTGCGGGCCGTCGACTTCCTGGCCGGGGCCTTCTTCGCGGTGACCTTCTTCGCCGGGGCCTTCTTCGCCGTCGCCTTCTTGGCGGTGGTCTTCTTCGCCGCGGTGGTCTTGGCGGTCGCCGTGGTCTTCTTGGCGGGCGCCTTCTTCGCGGTGGTCTTCTTCGCCGTGGCGGTGGTCTTCTTCGCCGCCGTCTTCTTGGCGGTGGTCTTCTTCGCGGCCGCCTTGGTGGTCTTCTTCGCGGCGGCCTTCTTCACCGTCGCGGCGGCGCCGCCGGTCAGGCTGCCCTTGGGCGCCTTCTTCACGGAGACCTCGCCGCCCCGCGGCAGCTTCTTGGAGCCGCTCACCAGGTCCTTGAAACCCTGCCCGGCGCGGAACCGCGGCACGGAGGTCTTCTTGACCCGAACCCGCTCGCCCGTCTGGGGGTTGCGGGCGTAGCGGGCGGGGCGGTCCACCTTCTCGAAGGACCCGAAGCCGGTGACCGAGACCCGCTCGCCCGCGACGACCGCGCGGACGATGGCGTCCAGGACATGATCGACGGCATCGGCGGCCTGCTGGCGGCCGCCCACCTTGTCGGCAATCGCTTCTACGAGCTGCGCCTTGTTCACGTCTTCCCCTTCGGAGACATCGCCAGAACGAATGTGTTCAAGCTTTTTCGCACGTTAGGCAGATATATACCGCAAATCAAACACGAAACGGGCTTATCACCCTTGTGCCGCAACAGACTCGGCGTTCTCGGGCTGTTCAGCGGTCCTCGCCGGGGATCCGACCCTCGTCGAGGTCCGCGTTGAACCGCTCAAGCCGCCTTGCCGCACCGGCGAGATCGTGCTTGGCCGCGGCCGTAATGACCAGCAGCTTCCGGGTCAGCGCCATCCGTACGCCCTCCGGGACTTGCAGTGCGCGCACTCGTGAGTGCGCTTCCTTGAGTTGGTTCGCGACCGCCGTATAGAGCTGGAGTTGGCCGTCGTGTTCCATGCACAGATTGTGCCATCTGGGGCGAGTTGTCGCCTGCCCAGGGGGCAACTCCCGCCACAAATGGCCTTCCGGGCTCTTGCGGAAGGCGTGATCCTCTGCCCCATCTACCCTGCCAACGCCCTTCATAACACGGGAAGTTGAGAGCGTCCCCAGAGATGAGCGCGGCCGGAGGGGCCCGGACATGCCTGTACCCCCGATCGGGGCGATCGGGGGTACAGGTGAGTTGGTTGGAGTGGCCGAAACCCGACCCTCGCGGGGCCCGGGAGAGGCTACCCGGTCAGCTCTGGAGCGTCCGCGGCTTGTAGGCGGGACGCTTCGCCTCGTAGGCGGCGATGTCGTCCTCGTTCCGGAGCGTGATGGAGATGTCGTCCAGGCCGTTCAGCAGGCGCCAGCGGGAGTTCTCGTCCAGCTCGAAGGAGGCGGTGACGCCCTCGGCACGCACCTCGCGCGCCTGGAGGTCCACGGTGATCTCGGCCGTCGGGTCGGCCTCGGTCAGCTCCCACAGCGCCTCCACGACCTTCTGGTCCAGGACGACGGTGAGCAGGCCGTTCTTCAGCGAGTTGCCGCGGAAGATGTCCGCGAAGCGGGCGGAGATCACGGTCTTGAAGCCGTAGTTCTGCAGCGCCCATACGGCGTGCTCGCGGGAGGAGCCGGTGCCGAAGTCGGGGCCGGCCACCAGGACGGTGGCGCCCTGCCGCTCGGGACGGTTGAGGACGAACTCGGGGTCCTTGCGCCAGGCCTCGAACAGCCCGTCCTCGAACCCGTCCCGGGTGACCTTCTTGAGCCAGTGGGCGGGGATGATCTGGTCGGTGTCGACGTTGCTGCGGCGCAGCGGCACGGCCCGGCCGGTGTGGGTGGTGAAGGCTTCCATCGTTCTCAGACTCCAGCGGGCGTACGGTCGTCGGTCAGGTCGGCCGGGGCGGCCAGGTGGCCCAGGACGGCGGTGGCGGCCGCGACCTGCGGCGACACCAGGTGGGTACGACCGCCCTTGCCCTGCCGGCCCTCGAAGTTGCGGTTGGAGGTGGAGGCGGAGCGCTCGCCCGGGGCCAGCTGGTCGGGGTTCATGCCCAGGCACATCGAGCAGCCCGCGTACCGCCATTCGGCGCCGGCCTCCTTGAAGACCACGTCCAGGCCCTCGGCGGCCGCCTGGAGGCCGACCCGCGCGGAGCCCGGCACGACCAGCATCCGTACGCCGTCGGCGACTTTGCGGTCCTTCAGGATCTCGGCGACGGCGCGCAGGTCCTCGATCCGGCCGTTGGTGCACGAGCCTACGAAGACGGTGTCCACCTTGATGGAGCGCAGCGGGGCTCCGGCCTCCAACCCCATGTACTCCAGGGCCTTTTCGGCGGCCAGGCGCTCCGATGCGTCTTCGTACGAAGCCGGGTCGGGGACGGACGCCGAAAGCGGCGCGCCCTGGCCGGGGTTGGTGCCCCAGGTGACGAACGGGGACAGCTCGGCGGCGTCGATGACGACCTCGGCGTCGAAGACCGCGTCCTCGTCGGTGCGCAGGGTCTTCCAGTACGCGACGGCCGCGTCCCAGTCGGCGCCCTCGGGGGCGTGCGGACGGCCCTTGAGGTACTCGAAGGTGGTCTCGTCGGGGGCGATCATGCCCGCGCGGGCGCCGGCCTCGATCGACATGTTGCAGATGGTCATCCGGGCCTCCATCGAGAGCTTCTCGATGGCGGAGCCGCGGTACTCCAGGACGTAGCCCTGGCCGCCGCCGGTGCCGATCTTCGCGATGATCGCCAGGATCAGGTCCTTGGCGGTGACACCCTCGGGCAGCTCGCCCTCGACGGTGATCGCCATGGTCTTGGGGCGCACCATCGGCAGCGTCTGGGTGGCCAGCACGTGCTCGACCTGGGAGGTGCCGATGCCGAACGCCAGCGCGCCGAAGGCGCCGTGCGTGGAGGTGTGGGAGTCGCCGCAGACCACGGTGGTGCCCGGCTGGGTCAGGCCCAGCTGCGGGCCGACCACGTGCACCACGCCCTGCTCGACGTCGCCCAGCGGGTGCAGTCGCACGCCGAACTCGGCGCAGTTCTTGCGCAGGGTCTCCAGCTGCGCGCGGGAGACCGGGTCGGCGATCGGCTTGTCGATGTCGAGGGTCGGGGTGTTGTGGTCCTCGGTCGCGATGGTGAGGTCGAGGCGGCGCACCGCGCGGCCGTTCTTGCGCAGCCCGTCGAAGGCCTGCGGGCTGGTCACCTCGTGCAGCAGGTGCAGATCGATGTAGAGGAGGTCGGGCTCGCCCTCGGCGCGCCGGACGACGTGGTCGTCCCAGACCTTCTCCGCGAGTGTCCTACCCATCGCTTTCCCTCCGGCCGGCATGCGTGCACCGGCCCAACTAGAGATCTTGAGGACGGCGCCCGCACCCCTGCTTCCGGGCGTCCGCCGCCGGGCCCATCGATGGACGGGCCGCCGTGTCCAACCAGAGTGGCGCGTTCCGCGGAAAATTGAACTTGCGTTTCACAGAGTGAGACGCGAGTATCGTTGCATGGACAACAGTAGCGGCGTCGGCGTTCTGGACAAGGCGGCCCTCGTCCTGAGCGCTCTGGAGTCCGGTCCGGCCACCCTCGCGGGTCTGGTCGGGGCCACCGGACTGGCACGACCCACGGCCCACCGCCTGGCCGTGGCCCTGGAACACCACCGCATGGTGGCACGCGACATGCAGGGCCGGTTCATCCTCGGCCCCCGGCTGTCGGAACTCGCGGCGGCGGCGGGCGAGGACCGCCTGCTGGCGACGGCGGGCCCGGTCCTCACCCACCTGCGCGACGTCACCGGCGAGAGCGCCCAGCTCTACCGGCGCCAGGGTGACATGCGGATCTGCGTGGCCGCTGCGGAGCGCCTGTCCGGCCTGCGGGACACCGTCCCGGTCGGCTCCACGCTCACGATGAAGGCCGGCTCCTCGGCGCAGATCCTGCTCGCCTGGGAGGAGCCCGAGCGCCTGCACCGGGGCCTCCAGGGCGCCCGCTTCACCGCGACGGCCCTGTCGGGCGTACGGCGCCGCGGCTGGGCCCAGTCCATCGGAGAGCGCGAGCCGGGCGTCGCGTCCGTCTCCGCGCCCGTGCGCGGCCCCTCCAACCGCGTGGTGGCCGCCGTCTCCGTCTCGGGCCCCATCGAGCGCCTCACCCGCCACCCGGGCCGCATGCACGCCCAGGCCGTCATCGACGCCGCCGCCCGCCTCTCCGAGGCCCTGCGCCGCTCGGGCTGACCCGCACCGCGCCGGAAAACACCGGGGAGGGCCCGCCTCAACGCCGCGGCGGCCCCTCCCGTTTTCCCCGCTCCCCCGTTTTCCCGCTCCCCCGTCTTCCCCTCTTCCCCGCTCCCCCGGTCCCCGGCCCCCGCCTCAGTCAGCCTTCTCTCGCACCGGCTCGCGGCGCGGCCGCGCCGCGCGGTAGGCGAACCGGTCCGCGGCGTACCGCCCCCGCCGCTCCAGCGGTATTTGCCCGTACGCCTCCGCCAGCCCGAACGCCGGCATGTCCGCGTAGATCGCCTCGTACGACCCCTCCGGCACCACGTACGCCTCGTGCCAGATGCCGACCTGCCCGCGCAGCCTGCCCGCCCGCTCCGCGCGGTTGACCCGGGCCCACACCTCGTGATGGAAGGCGTCGGGCGCGGCGGCGTAGGCGTACAGCTTCTCCTTGGACTCCCAGTACTGCACGACGTAGTACGTGCGCGGCGACGCCGTCAGCAGCACCTTCGCGCGCAGCCCCCGGGAGGGGTCCCGCGCCAGTTCCCGCAGCATCCGCAGCATCGCGAGCATCACCGGCACCCACAGGTGGACCGCCCGGAAACGGTTGATGCGCATGCCGATCAGCAGGACGACGACGTCGCCCTCCGCGCCGGCGGTCGTACGGGACACCATCGCTTCCCCCTCCATTGGTGAGCGGCACTATCCAAACCGCGATGCTTGGATAGTGCTCCTGTCCAAGAGGAGATGCAAGAGATGCGGCTCGCCGAACTGAGCAGACGCAGCGGGGTGTCCACCGCGACGATCAAGTACTACCTGCGCGAAGGGCTGTTGCCGCCGGGCCGCCGGCACAACGCCACCACGGCCGAGTACGACGAGGAGCACCTGCGCCGGCTGCGGCTGGTGCGGGCGATGATCCAGGTCGGCCAGGTGCCGGTGGCGAAGGTGCGCGAGGTGCTCGGGCACGTGGACGACGACTCCCTGGGCCGCACGATCCGCCTGGGCGCGGCGCTGTGGGCGCTCCCCCAGGTGCCGGAGCCGGACGCGGACGACGAGCACGTCCGGGCCGCGCACGAGGAGGTCACCGCGCTCCTGGACCGGCTGGGCTGGGAGAACGCCAAGCAGCTGACGACCATCTCCCCCGCCTACCGCTCGCTGGTGGTGGCGGTCGCCGCGTTCCGCCGGCTCGGCTACCGCTGGGGCGCCGAACAGCTCGCGCCGTACGCCGAGTTGATGCACCGGACCGCGGTGCTCGACCTGGACAACATGGAGACGCATCCGTCCGAGGCCGAGGCGATCGAGTTCGCGGTGCTGGGGGCGATCCTCAACGAGCCGGCACTCCAGGCGCTGCACCGGCTGGCCCAGGAGGAGGAGACGGCGCGGCGGTACGGCTTCGAGTGAGCCGGACCGGCGCCGGGTACGGCGAAGGCCCCCCACCGAAGTGGAGGGCCTTTCCCAGATGTACCCCCGACCGGATTCGAACCGGCGCTACCGCCTTGAGAGGGCGGCGTGCTAGGCCGCTACACAACGGGGGCGTGGACTCTGCGTTTCCGCAGGTCCGAGCTGGTCTACCTGGACTCGAACCAAGACTAACTGAACCAGAATCAGTCGTGCTGCCAATTACACCATAGACCAATGATGGTTTAGACCAGTCAGTACCCCCGACCGGATTCGAACCGGCGCTACCGCCTTGAGAGGGCGGCGTGCTAGGCCGCTACACAACGGGGGCCCTAGCGATCCCGACAAGATCAGGATCAGTACCCCCGACCGGATTCGAACCGGCGCTACTGCCTTGAGAGGGCAGCGTGCTAGGCCGCTACACAACGGGGGCTTTGCAGATAAGCTCTGCGAGCTGGCCTACCTGGACTCGAACCAAGACTAACTGAACCAGAATCAGTCGTGCTGCCAATTACACCATAGGCCACCGGAACTCAAGCCCCTGCGGGGTTCTCGTTCTAGCTTGCTCCTCGGGGTTCCGGCCTTCCGGCCCGTTCCCCTCGGCGCAGGAAGAACATTACCCGAAGGTGGACGGGGCTCCAAAACGAGTATCCGAGCGCAGCAGGGCGGGCAGTTCGGCGAGGCTGGTGATCCGGTGCACGCCCGCCTCCGCGGCGGCCCGCGCAGACACCGTTCCCCGGTCGATCCACACGGACACCAGGCCGGCCTCGGCGGCGCCCCGCCCGTCGATCTCCGGGTGGTCGCCGACGTACGCCACCCGGTGCGGGGGCAGGCCCAGCGCCTCGCAGGCGGCGAGGAAGGCGCCGGGGCGGGGCTTGGAGACGCCCAGCTCGGCGGCGCACAGTACGGCCTCGAAGCGGTCCAGCAGACCGAGGACGCGCAGTTTGCGCTCCTGGACGGTGATGCTGGAGTTGGACAGCACGGCGTGCCGGTGCGTGCCCGCGAGCGCCTCCAGCGCGGGCAGGACGTCCGGGAACAGGCCCCAGGCGGCCTCGTAGTGCCCGACGTACCGCTGGAACCAGGCGTCCGCCTCGGCGTCTTCCAGCTCCGCGCCGAGGAACGTCCGTACGCGGTCGCGCCGCTGCTCCTGCCAGCCGCACTCCCCCGCCGCGTGCCGCGCCCAGTGCAGGTCGGTGATCCGCCGCCAGTGGGCCAGCGCGTCCTCCACGGTGTCGTACCGCCCGAGCAGGCCCTCGACGGCCAGGTGCGCCCGCATCCCGTGCCGGTCGGCGGCGGTGTAGTCGAAGAGGGTGTCGTCCACGTCCCAGACCACGGCTTCGATGCTCACGCCTTCGACCGTAACGCGGGCGGCGGGGCGCGTGCGGGGAACGGGCGCGCGGCACCGGCCGGTGAGCGACCTCACATCGCGGGTGCCCGGATGCGCCGAGGGGCGGCACCCGGGGTTCCGGGTGCCGCCCCTGTCGTGCGGCGGACGGGCGCGGTTACGCGGCCAGCCTGGTCAACGCCGCGTCGATGCGCTCCAGGGTCTTCTCCTTGCCCAGGACCTCGAGCGACTCGAAGAGCGGCAGGCCGACGGTGCGGCCGGTGACGGCGACGCGGACCGGGGCCTGGGCCTTGCCGAGCTTGAGGCCGTGGGCCTCGCCGGCGGCCAGGACGGCCTCCTTGAGGGACTCGGCCGAGGTCCAGTCCGCGGACTGGAGCTTCTCGCGGGCCGTGCGCAGCAGGGCGTCGGAGCCCTCCTTCATCGCCTTGGTCCAGGACGCCTCGTCGAAGACCGGCTCCGGCAGGAACAGGAAGTCGACGTTCTCGGTGATCTCCGACAGCACCTTCAGCCGGGTCTGCGCGTGCGGGGCGATGGCCTGCCACTTCGCCTCGTCGAAGGCCTCCGGGGCCCAGGGGGCGAAGGGCGCTTTCAGCCAGGTGCGGCAGCGCTCGGTGAACTCCTTCACATCCAGCATGCGGATGTGGTCGGCGTTGATCGCCTCGCACTTCTTCAGGTCGAAGCGCGCCGGGTTGGGGTTCACGTCGGAGATCTCGAAGGCCTCGACCATCTCCTCGATGGTGAAGATGTCCTTGTCGGCCGAGAGCGACCAGCCCAGCAGGGAAAGGTAGTTGAGCAGGCCCTCGGGCAGGAAGCCGCGCTCGCGGTAGAGGTTCAGCGAGGACTGCGGGTCGCGCTTGGAGAGCTTCTTGTTGCCCTCGCCCATCACGTACGGCAGGTGGCCGAAGGCCGGGACCCGCTTGGCGATGCCCAGCTCCATCAGCGCCTTGTACAGCGCGATCTGGCGCGGGGTGGAGGAGAGCAGATCCTCGCCGCGGAGCACGTGCGTGATCTCCATCAGCGCGTCGTCCACGGGGTTGACCAGCGTGTAGAGCGGGGCGCCGTTGGCGCGGACGATGCCGTAGTCCGGCACGTTCTCCGCGGTGAAGGTCAGCTCGCCGCGCACCAGGTCGTCGAAGGTGATCGTCTCGTCGGGCATCCGGAAGCGGACGATCGGGGAGCGGCCCTCGGCCTGGTACCGCTCCACCTGCTCGGCGGACAGGTCGCGGCAGTGGCCGTCGTAGCCGGAGGGCTTGCCGGCGGCGCGGGCGGCCTCGCGGCGGGAGTCCAGCTCCTCCTGGGAGCAGTAGCAGTGGTAGGCGTAGCCGCCGTCGAGGAGCTTGCGCGCGACGTCGGCGTAGATGTCCATGCGCTGCGACTGGCGGTACGGCGCGTGCGGGCCGCCGACCTCGGGGCCCTCGTCCCAGTCGAAGCCGAGCCAGCGCATCGCCTCGAGCAGCTGGTTGTAGGACTCCTCGGAGTCGCGGGCCGCGTCGGTGTCCTCGATGCGGAACACCAGGGTGCCCTGGTGGTGCCGCGCGAACGCCCAGTTGAACAGGGCGGTGCGGACCAGGCCCACGTGGGGGTTGCCGGTGGGCGAGGGGCAGAAACGGACGCGGATGGGGGACGGGGAGGCGGGTGCGCTAGCCACGCTTGACAACCTTGTTGGTGAGAGTGCCGATGCCTTCGATGGTGACGGCGACGTCGTCGCCGACGGTGAGGGGGCCGACCCCTGCCGGGGTGCCGGTGAGGATGACGTCGCCGGGCAGCAGCGTCATGGCCTCCGTGATGTTGACGATCAGGTCCTCGATGGGGTGGATCATCTCGCTGGTGCGGCCCAGCTGGCGCTGCTCGCCGTTGACGGTGAGCTGCACGGTGAGGTCGTTGGCACGGGCGAGGTCCAGGTCGGTCTCCACCCAGGGGCCGAGCGGGCAGGAGCTGTCGAAGCCCTTGGCCCGGGCCCACTGCTTCTCGCGGCGCTGGACGTCACGGGCGGTGACGTCGTTGGCGCAGGTGTAGCCGAAGATCACGTCCTTGACGCGCTCGCGGGGCACCTCCCGGCACATGCGGCCGATGACGACGGCCAGCTCGGCCTCGTGGTGCAGCTCCTGCGAGAACGACGGGTACTGGATCTCGTCACCCGGACCGATGACCGAGGTGGACGGCTTGAAGAAGGCGAACGGGGCCTCGGGCACCTCGTTGCCCAGCTCCCGCGCGTGTTCCGCGTAGTTGCGGCCGAACGCCACGACCTTGTTGGGGAGGACCGGGGGGAGCAGCCTGACCTTGCTCAGCGGCACCTTCGTCCCGGACAGCTCGTGGTCGGCGAAGGGGATGCCCTTGATGATGTCGAGGACGAGTTCGTCCTGCTTGTCGCCCTCGACCGCGCCGAAGGCTACGTTCCCGTCGATGGAGAACCTGGCGATGCGCACGGGTGCTTGCGCCCCTCACTGAGAACCGGCGTACTGACGCCCAAGGTTAACCGGTCGGGCGGCCCGGCGTTCGGCCGGGAGCGCATGGCGAGCTGTTTTTCCGGCGCCGTAAAGCGCTTAACGGGAATTCCCGTTTCCGGTGTTTTCGGGGGCCCGGCGGCCGCCTCGCGGGACGACCCCTGGGCGTGTGACCTGCGGCGACGGCATCCCGTGCGACCCGGCGGGCGAGGGCGGGAAGGGTGCGGCGCCCCGTGCCGGCGCCGCGGATAAACCCGGCGGCGCGAATGCGCCGGAAAAGATGTACGGCGGCCCGTCCGCCGATCCGTCCACCGAAAAGACGAGCGCGGCCCGGAAGATCATCATCGGCGGTTGATGATCTTCCGGGCCGCGCCGGGTGCCTCCGTGGGGTGTCCGCCGGTCACTCGCCGGCCGGGGCCGCCGCGGGCTCGGGGACGTCGACCAGGATGGTGCGACGGGGGTTGGCCGTCTGGGTCGGGAGTTCGACGGACTGCTCCGGCAGCGCGGGCGTCTGCAGTTCGCCGGCGTCCTTGAGGTGCGCCAGGGTCGTGCGTCGCGGGTTGGCTATCTTGTGGAACATCATCGTCGTCTTCACGGTTGTACGAGTCCTAGTCCTGTGTCGGCGGATACCAGAGCGGCGTGACAGATACGTCCCTCATGTAAAGCGTCAGGCTAAACATCCGATTCCCCGACGAACTCGCTAACCGGCCTCGATCTTCGTGTGATTTTGCTCACCAACTCGCGGGCAAACCGGTCAATTCCGGCCGACAACCCGCCCTAACGAAACGGACATTGGGGCCTGGAAGCCACCATTCCGCTGCCGATCATGGCGACTCAGACACGTGCCACCGGACGACGACTCGCACGGATACGCCCGTTATGGGAGAGATCGACTTCCACGACTGGTGACCGGACACTCACCCCTTGTCACAGTTGTCACAGCTCGCCACTCGGCCCTTGTTGGAGATCCGGCACTGTGCTGGAATTCCACGGACCGCCGCGGGATCGAGCCGGCGCGCAGGGGGCGCAACGCAGCGCCGAGTGGCGGCGAGACAAGGGGGAACCAGCGCCGGTCACTCAAGACCACCGGGGGGCGTTTTTCAGGGCGCCCGCCACGACGCCGACACCGTGTTCCTCCGTTCACGCGGAGGGGCGCCTGGTCCAGAGGTTGCGACGCTAGTGCAGGGACGTTTCAAGAGGGATGGCAGCGCTTCGGCGGAGCCGGAGGCGCACGACGGGACTGGCCCCGGCAAGGGCAGCGCCTCTCCCCAGCACGCCCAGAACCCGGGCCCGGCCCCGTCCGCGGACGGCGGTGAGCGCACCCGCCCCGGCGCGTCGGCCCCCTCCGCCGCCCAGGGCGCCGCGAAGTCCGCGGGCCCCGCGCCGGCCGCGAAGTCCGCGTCGGCCCCCTCCGGCACCGGCTCGCGCATGGCCCTGCGCAACTGGCGCATCTCCACCCGTCTGGTCTCGCTGCTCGCCCTCCCCGTGGTCGCGGCGACCTCGCTGGGCGCGCTGCGCATCAACGAGAACCTGAACGACATCCAGCAGCTCGACAACATGAAGCTGCTGACGGACATGACCAAGCAGGCCACCGAGCTGGCCGCCGCGCTCCAGGAGGAGCGCGACCAGTCCGCCGGTCCCCTGTCGCACGGGCTGAGCGCCGGCGACTACACGGTCAAGGGCTACCAGCAGAAGACCGACCGGGCCCGCGCCAACTTCCTCGACGCGTCCGAGCAGATCGACGAGGCCAGCAAGAACGGCCAGTTGCAGGGCGTGCGCGACGCCCTGGTGGGCCTCGCCAACCAGCTGGACGACCTGGCGAAGATCCGCCGGTCCGCCTATCAGTCCAAGGCCAACTCGTCCCAGACGATCGAGTCCTACCACCGGCTCATCACCCAGCTGATCGACCTGTCCCAGGACATGGCCGAGGCGTCCAGCAACCCGGAGATGATCTCGCGCACCCGCGCCCTGGCGGCCTTCTCCACCGCCAAGGAGTACGCGTCCGTGCAGCGCGCCACCATCGCCGCGGCGCTGCCCTCGACCACCTCCAGCAAGGCCGACCTCTCGGAGAACGACCGCCTCTACGGCGAGTCCGCGTACGAGAGCGAGAACTCCGAACTCGCCATCTTCCGCAAGATCTACGCGAGTCAGAACGCCGAGGAACTCCTCAAGCCGATCGACGAGGGCAACCCGACGATCGAGTCCGCGGACACCTACGCCAAGCGCGCCTTCGAGCAGCGCGGCGGTCTCGCCGACCTGCCCCCGCGGTCGTACCGCGACTGGGTGGACGACAGCTCGACCAAGATCGAGCAGATGAAGAAGATCGAGCACACGCTGCTCGAGGACATGGAGCAGAAGGCGCGCGAGCTCAAGAGCGCCACCCAGCGCGACGCCATCATCTCCGGTGCGCTGATCCTGCTGGTGCTCGGTGTCTCGCTGGTCGGCGCGTTCGTCGTGGCCCGCTCCATGATCCGCTCGCTGCGCCGGCTCCAGGAGACCGCCACCAAGGTCGCCCAGGAACGCCTGCCCGAGCTGGTCAAGCACCTGTCCGAGTCCGACCCGCAGGACGTGGACACCTCCGTGGAGTCGGTCGGTGTGCACTCCCGGGACGAGATCGGCCAGGTGGCCGCGGCCTTCGACGACGTGCACCGCGAGGCGGTCCGCCTCGCCGCCGAGCAGGCCCTGCTGCGGGGCAACGTCAACGCGATGTTCACCAACCTCTCGCGCCGCTCCCAGGGTCTGATCCAGCGTCAGCTCTCGCTCATCTCCGAACTGGAGTCCCGCGAGGCCGACCCGGACCAGCTGTCCTCGCTGTTCAAGCTGGACCACCTCGCCACCCGTATGCGCCGTAACGGCGAGAACCTCCTCGTCCTCGCGGGCGAGGAGCCCGGCCGCCGCTGGACCCGTCCGGTCCCGCTGGTCGACGTGCTCCGCGCCGCCGCGTCCGAGGTGGAGCAGTACGAGCGCATCGAACTGGCCTCCGTGCCGACGACCGAGGTCGCCGGCCGGGTCGTCAACGACCTCGTGCACCTGCTCGCCGAGCTGCTGGAGAACGCCACCTCGTTCTCCTCCCCGCAGACCAAGGTCAAGGTCACCGGTCACGCGCTGCCCGACGGCCGGGTGCTGATCGAGATCCACGACACCGGCATCGGTCTGTCCCCCGAGGACCTGGCCGCGATCAACGAGCGGCTGGCCTCGCCGCCCACCGTGGACGTCTCCGTCTCCCGCCGCATGGGCCTGTTCGTGGTCGGCCGGCTGTCCCAGCGGCACGGCATCCGCATCCAGCTGCGCCCGTCCGACTCCGGTGGCACGACCGCGCTGGTCATGCTGCCGGTGGACGTCGCCCAGGGCGGCAAGAAGCCGGCTCCGGGCAAGCCCGGCGGGCCCGGCGCGAGCGGCGGTCCGGCCGCCGCGCAGGCGGCCGCGGGTGCGGCCGCGGCCCGGCGCGGTGGCGCGGGCGGCGGTGGCCAGGGCGGTGGGCTGCTCGGTTCCGGCCCCGGCTCGCGCGGCCAGGTCGGCGCCGGCCAGGGTCCCCGGGCCGCGCTGCCCGGCACCGGCCAGGGCGGCGGCCGTCCGAACGGCCCCGGTGGCCCGCGCGGTCCGCAGCGCGGCGGCCCCGGCTCCCCCGCGGGATTCGGCGCGCAGGCGCCGGGCGGTCCGCAGGGGCTCCAGGCCGCCGACCCGGCCGGCCCGCAGCAGGACCTCTTCTCCGGCCGCGGCCCGCAGCGCGGCTCCGGCAACTCCGCCGAGCAGGGCCGCCAGCCGCAGCTGCCGGCCCGCGGCGGCCCGCGCGCCGAGCTGCCCGGCGGCGACGCCCGGCGCACCCAGGACTGGAACGACGGCCGGGCCTCGCTGGACACCCCGCGCGGCCACGACGAGCAGGACCCCTCGGGCACCGCGCCCATGCCGCGGATCGACGACCGGCAGGGTCCGGGCTCGACCGCGGAGATGCCCCGGATCGACGCCCAGGGCCCCGGCGCCACGGGCGAGTTCACCCGCCCGGAGCTGCCCGGAACCCCCGGCTCCCAGGGCACCGGCCAGTTCGAACTCCCGCAGCACACCGGGCAGTTCCCGCGTCCCGACGCGGGAACGCAGCAGTACGGCCGTCCGGAGGCGGCGCAGGACACCGGTCAGTACCAGCGCCCGGACGTTCCGCACGAGACCGGGCAGTACCAGCGCCCCGACCTCGGGCACGACACCGGCCAGTACCAGCGCCCCGACGTCCCGCACGAGACCGGGCAGTACCAGCGCCCCGACGCCGGGCACGACACGGGCCGGTACCAGCGCCCCGAGGAGACGGGCCAGTACCGGCGTCCCGACGCCGGTCAGCACACCGGCCAGTTCCCGCAGGCCGAACTCCCGCGACAGACGGGGCAGTTCCCGCGTCCGGACGCCGCACAGGCGCCGGGCGGGTTCGACGGTGCGAACGGCGGGCAGGGCGACGGATCGTTCGTGCGCTCCGACATCTTCGGCACGCCCGCGCGGCAGGAACCGGCCCAGGACACCGGCCGGTTCGCGGCCCCGCAGCAGTACGACGGCGGCTTCGGCGGCAACGGCACCGGTCAGCACGCGCTGCCCGGCCGCCAGGACCCCGCGCACACCGGCCAGTTCGAGCGCCCGCAGCAGCCTGCCCGCGACGACTTCGGCGCCCCGCGCCCGCCGGCCCCGCAGCCGGCCCCGGTCCGCCAGGAGCCGGAGGCACTGCCGCCGGCCAGCGGTCCCGGGGACGGTCGTACCCCGCTGTTCGACACGCTGGAGACCAACTGGTTCCACGGCGGTGGCGGCCAGCAGCAGCAGAACCCGGCCGCTCAGCAGCAGCCGCAGAACCCGCAGAACCCGCAGCGCCCCGCCGACGCCACCGGCTCCTGGCGCACCTCTCCGAACGACGAACTCGTGCGGCAGGCCGAGCGGGTGCGCCAGCCCGCCTCGGGCGGTGTCACCACCTCCGGCCTGCCGCGCCGGGTGCCCAAGGCCAACCTGGTCCCGGGCACGGCTCAGCAGCAACAGCACCAGGCTGGTCCGCAGGTGTCGCGTGCGCCCGACGACGTACGCGGCCGGCTGACCAATCTCCGTCGGGGCATCGCCCAGGGCCGTCAGGCCGGCAGCGGCCAGACCGGCAGCTACCCGAGGCCCACTCACCAGCAGGAGCGTTAGTTGAGTCCGATGAGCCAGGCGGCACAGAACCTGAACTGGTTGATCACCAACTTCGTGGACAACACCCCCGGGGTGTCCCACACGGTGGTGGTCTCCGCCGACGGCCTGCTGCTGGCGATGTCCGAGGGCTTCCCACGGGACCGCGCGGACCAGCTGGCGGCCGTCGCCTCCGGGCTGACCTCGCTGACCGCCGGGGCGTCCCGGATCTTCGAGGGCGGCACCGTCTCCCAGACGGTCGTGGAGATGGAGCGGGGGTTCCTCTTCCTGATGTCCGTCTCGGACGGCTCGTCCCTCGCGGTACTGGCTCACCCGGAGTGCGACATCGGCCTCGTCGGCTACGAGATGGCACTGCTCGTCGACCGCGCGGGAGCGGTACTCACCCCCGACCTGCGCGCCGAACTACAGGGCAGTCTGCTCCACTGACCGGCCCCGGCACCACCCACCTCACCAAAACACCGTCCGGCCGCCACAAACCCCCCACCGGCCCCGTCAGACGGCTTGACTGACCGACTTGCTGTCCCGCCCGGAGGATCCATGACCCCGCCCACCGCCCATCACGATCCGTACGCGGAACCGTACGGCGACGAGGGCGACCAGCCGCTGGTGCGGCCGTACGCCATGACCGGCGGCCGGACCCGGCCGCGGTACCAGCTCGCCATCGAGGCGCTGATCAGCACGACGGCCGACCCGGCGGCGCTCATGGGCCTGCTCCCCGAGCACCAGCGCATCTGCCACCTGTGCCGTGAGGTCAAGTCGGTGGCGGAGGTCTCCGCGCTGCTGAACATGCCGCTCGGCGTGGCCCGGATCCTGGTCGCCGACCTCGCCGAGGCCGGCCTGGTCGCCGTGCACCAGCCGGGCGGCGACGAGAACAACGGCGGCGCACCGGACGTGACGCTGCTCGAAAGGGTGCTCAGTGGACTTCGCAAGCTCTGACGCGGGCCGGGCCACCACCTCGGCGAAGATCGTGGTGGCGGGCGGCTTCGGCGTGGGCAAGACCACGTTCGTCGGCGCCGTCTCGGAGATCAACCCGCTGCGCACGGAGGCCGTCATGACGTCCGCTTCGGCGGGCATCGACGACCTGACCCACACCGGGGACAAGACCACCACCACGGTGGCCATGGACTTCGGCCGCATCACCCTGGACCAGGACCTCATCCTGTACCTCTTCGGCACCCCGGGTCAGGACCGCTTCTGGTTCATGTGGGACGACCTGGTCCGCGGCGCCATCGGCGCGGTGGTCCTCGTCGACACCCGCCGGCTCGCCGACTGCTTCCCGGCCGTCGACTACTTCGAGAACAGCGGCCTGCCCTTCGTCATCGCGCTGAACGGTTTCGACGGTCATCAGCCGTACTCCCCGGACGAGGTGCGCGAGGCTCTCCAGATCGGCCCCGACACCCCGATCATCACCACCGACGCCCGCCACCGGGCCGACGCCAAGAGCGCGTTGATCACGCTGGTGGAGCACGCGCTGATGGCGCGGCTGAGGTAACACTCAAGTACAACGCCCCGTACGGCAGTTGTCGTAGGAGTGAAGGAGCCGACTGTGGCCTTTGACACGGTCGGCTCCGGTGTTCATAACAGTTCGGCAGAGGAATCGCCCGAGTTCACCACGCGACGCGGTCGGGCGATGCCGCTGCGCGCACAATTGCCCCGCCTTTTGGCGGGGCTCGCTCTTTATGACCGTTTTATCTCTCGCTTACAACGCAGCCGTCACAGGGTCTCCACTGTTTGGAACTGCGCTGGTCCACGTGCTGGAATGCCTGAACTGCCCCATGGTCAAAGACGTAGCGAGCGATCGATGACGAACCGGGCGCTGAGAGACTGCGGCACGAGGTAGGTGCCGACCGCCGAGAGGTTGTTGGTCGAGTGAGGCGAAGCAAGAACGGTCCCGAGCCGTCGGCACGGGGCAACTTCACCCCGCCGCCGCGCGCCGCGGCGCCCACCCCGGCGCCCGCGGAGCCGACGGACGCGCCCGCACCCCGCGGCGGCCGTTTCTCCCCGCGCAACTGGCGGGTACCCACCCGTCTGAACGCGATTCTCCTCATACCCGCGGCCGTCGGCCTCGTCATGGGCGGCTTCCAGGTCAACAACTCGATCGACACCTGGCAGCAGGCCCGGGACGCCGAGAACACCGCCCGCCTGGTGCGCGCGGCCCTCACCTATGCCGACGCCGTCGAGAACGAGCGCGACATCACGGCCGAGCCGCTGCTGCTGAAGAAGAAGGACGCCAAGAGCAAGGCCGCGATCGCCAACGCGCGCAGGGCGACCGACGAGGCCGCCGCCGGCTTCGACGCGGCGACGAAGAGCATGCCGCACACGGCGGGCCTGGAGCGTCGCCTCAAGCTCTTCCGCAAGGCCGAGCCCGAGATCCAGGAGCTGCGCAAGACCGCGTACACCTCCAAGCTCACCGGTGTGCAGACGGAGGAGCGCTACGTCGACGTCGCCCACCCCCTGATGGAGTTCGCCAACGAGCTGGGGCTGGGCACCGGCAACATCACCTCGTACGGCCGTACCGTCTACGCCATCTCGCTGACCAAGGCGGCGCTGTCGCTGGAACGCTCCATCGGCATGCATCTGCTGGTCAAGCCGGGTCCGGACGCGCCGAACCTGGCCACCCAGCGGGTCTCCCTGTCCTCGTACGCCTACCTCGAGCGCATCGCGATCGAGGAGTACAAGGGCGGTGGCACCGCGGCCGACTCGCAGGTGCTGGCCGACGCGGAGAAGAAGGTCACGGCGGACGCGGCGGCACAGGCCGCGCAGGCCAGGCAGAGCGACCCGAACTACGTGCCGCCGCCGTCCAACCCGACGAGCATGATCTCGGCGCTGGCCACGCTGAAGGACACCAGCCCGGCCGCCCGCGACGCGCTCGCCGCGAACGGGGTCACCGCCGACAACTGGTGGGCGGTCAACACGCTGAAGTACCAGGCGTACCGCACCATCGAGTCGGACATGGCCGACAAGGCGGTGACCGAGGCGTCCGGCATCGCCGACGACGCCAAGACCTCGGCGCTGATCACCGGTACCGTCGTGGTGCTCGCCCTGCTGCTGGCGTTCTTCCTGGCCGGTGCCGTCGCCCGGCAGATGAGCCGCTCGATGCGCCAGCTGCGCAACGCGGCCTTCGGCATCGCCGAACAGCGCCTGCCGATGCTGGTCGACCAGCTTTCGCGCACCGACCCCGGCCGGGTGGACACCCGGGTCGCCCCGATCCCGATCCACACCAAGGACGAGATCGGCGAGGTCGCCCGCGCCTTCGACCAGGTCCACCGCGAGGCGATCCGGCTCGCCTCCGAGCAGGCCCTGCTGCGGGGCAACATCAACGCGATCTTCACCAACCTCTCGCGCCGCAACCAGTCGCTGATCGAGGGCCAGCTGACCCTGATCACCGACCTGGAGAACAACGAGGCCGACCCGGACCAGCTGGAGAACCTCTTCCGGCTGGACCACCTGGCCACCCGTATGCGGCGCAACGGCGAGAACCTCCTCGTCCTCGCGGGCGAGGAGCCCGGCCGCCGCTGGGACCAGCCGGTCCCGCTGGTCGACGTGCTGCGCGCCGCCTCCTCCGAGGTGGAGCAGTACGAGCGCATCGAGCTGTCCGGTGTGCCCGAGGCCGAGATCCACGGCCGCGCGGTCACCGACCTCGTGCACCTGCTGGCCGAGCTGCTGGAGAACGCCACCACGTTCTCCTCGCCGCAGACCAAGGTGCGCGTCACCGCGACCCGGCTGCCCGACGGCCGGATCATGATCGAGATCCATGACAAGGGCATCGGCCTGACCGCCGAGGACTTCGCGGACATCAACCACAAGCTGGCGAACCCGCCGACCGTGGACGCCGCGATCTCCCAGCGCATGGGCCTGTTCGTGGTCGGCCGGCTGTCCGACCGGCACGGCATCCGGGTCCAGCTGCGCCCCTCCGGCGAGCAGGCCGGCACCACCTCCCTGGTCATGCTGCCGGACGCGATCACGCACGGCGGTGGCGGCGAAGCCCCGCTGGAGCGCGAGGAGTTCACGGTCTCGCAGATCATCCCGGAGCAGCAGTTCCGGTCCGAGGCCCCGCAGCCGCAGCAGCCGCTGCGCACCGCCGCCGAACTCGGCTTCGACGACAGCCGGTACGGGGAGGTCCCCGACGACCTGCGCGAGCTGGACCCGGTCGGGCGCTCCCTGCTGCGCGAGGGCCGCCGTGCCGCGCTGGAGGCCCAGACGCAGGGCCAGCAGCAGCCGGCCGAGCCGCAGCACGACACCGCGGAGACGTACGCGGACCCGCTGTTCGACGGGCAGAGCACCGGCTACCACGAGCAGCCGCAGCAGCCCCGGCAGCCCCAGCAGCCGTACGAGGAGACGCCGTACCAGGAGACTCCCTACCAGGAGACTCCCTACCAGGAGACTCCCTACCAGGAGAGCCCGTACCAGGAGGCCGCGTACCAGGAGCCGTACACCGAGACGCACTCGGCCTCGTACGAGCGGCCGTACGACGAGCAGTTCTATGCGCAAGGCGGCCAACCGGCGGGCGCCGACGGCTACTCCGCGAACGGCGGTTACCCCCAGAACGGCTATGCGGAGCCGGCGCAGAACCCCGCCTACCAGGGCGAGTGGCAGCAGCAGGACGGCTACCAGAACGGCTATCCGGCCCACTACGCTCCGGAAGCGGAATCTGCGCAGGCCGCTGACGCGGGTGAGCAGAACCGCGTAGGCTTCGACAGTCCGGGAACGGCTTCTCCCGCCGCACACGAGCTGACCGACGCCGGGCTGCCCCGCCGGGGCTCCGCCGCGAGCGGTGCCGACGGCGCGAACGGCGCGGGACGTGTGCAGCAGGAAGCGCCGGCTCCCGCGGCCGAGACGGCGGAGACCGCCCCGGGGAACAACGGTGCGGGCGACTGGCGTTCGGCCAATGACGAGCGCTGGCAGCAGGCCTCCCAGCTGCGCAAGCCCAAGGCAGGCGGGGTCACCGCCTCCGGGCTGCCGCGGCGGGTGCCCAAGGCCAACCTGGTCGAGGGCAGCGCCGAAACGACCCCTCAGGGAGGCCCCCAGGTCTCCCGCGCCCCGGAGGACGTCCGGGGCAGGCTGAGCAACCTGCGCCGGGGCGTCCAGCGCGGACGCAACGCAGGAACTGATACGAACGGCCAGGGCTTCGGTCCTGACAGCACCTACAACCAGGAGCGTTAGTGTGAGCCCGATGAGCCAGGCGGCACAGAACCTGAACTGGTTGATCACCAACTTCGTGGACAACACCCCGGGGGTGTCCCACACGGTGGTGGTCTCCGCCGACGGACTCCTTCTGGCGATGTCCGAAGGCTTCCCCCGTGACCGCGCCGACCAGCTGGCGGCCGTCGCCTCCGGTCTGACGTCGCTGACCGCCGGTGCCTCGCGCATCTTCGAGGGCGGCAGCGTGAACCAGACGGTTGTGGAGATGGAGCGGGGATTCCTCTTCATCATGTCCATCTCGGACGGATCGTCCCTCGCGGTTCTGGCCCACCCGGAAGCGGACATCGGCCTCATCGGGTACGAGATGGCCCTTCTGGTGGACCGCGCGGGCACGGTCCTCACCCCGGATCTCCGCGCTGAGCTCCAGGGCAGCCTTCTCAACTAGTAATCGGACGATGCGTATTCGCGTCCCGGGGCCGTAAGGTTTCGGGACGCGGCTCCACACGGATGGGTGCCCGGCGCAGTCGGAGGAGGAGAAAGTGGCAACACCCCCAGGAGGTTCGCCCTCGGGCAATTGGTCGTACGGCCCCGCACAGGGACACGGCGACGGCTCGGCGAACCCGTACAACTTCCCCTCCGCTCCCCAGCACCGGCAGCCGTACGTCCCGCAGGGCCCCGGACCCTCGCCGTACGACCAGCCGCCGGCCCCGCGCATCCAGCCGGTCCAGCCGCAGCGCCGCCCCGAGCCGGCGCCCGCGAGCGCATCGAACAACCCCTTGGTGCGTCCGTACGCCATGACCGGCGGCCGGACCCGCCCGCGCTACCAGCTCGCCATCGAGGCGCTGGTGCACACCACCGCTGCTCCGCACCAGATGCAGGGCCAACTGCCCGAGCATCAGCGGATCTGCAACCTCTGCCGGGAGATCAAGTCGGTGGCCGAGATCTCGGCCCTGCTGACGATCCCCCTCGGCGTGGCCAGGATCCTCGTCGCCGACTTGGCGGAGGCGGGCCTGGTCGCCATCCATCAGCCCGGCGGCGACGAGAACGCCGGTGGCCAGCCAGACGTGACACTGCTCGAAAGGGTGCTCAGTGGACTTCGCAAGCTCTAGCGGAGGGCCGGTTTCTCAGAGTCGCTCCACCACCTCCGCGAAGATCGTGGTGGCGGGCGGCTTCGGCGTGGGCAAGACCACGTTCGTCGGCGCCGTCTCGGAGATCAACCCGCTGCGCACAGAGGCCGTCATGACGTCCGCTTCGGCCGGCATCGACGACCTCACCCACACCGGAGACAAGACCACCACCACGGTGGCCATGGACTTCGGCCGCATCACCCTGGACCAGGACCTCATCCTGTACCTCTTCGGCACCCCGGGTCAGGACCGCTTCTGGTTCATGTGGGACGACCTGGTCCGCGGCGCCATCGGCGCGGTGGTCCTCGTCGACACCCGCCGGCTCGCCGACTGCTTCCCGGCCGTCGACTACTTCGAGAACAGCGGCCTGCCCTTCGTCATCGCGCTGAACGGCTTCGACGGCAACCAGCCGTACTCCCCGGACGAGGTGCGCGAGGCACTCCAGATCGGCCCCGACACCCCGATCATCACCACCGACGCCCGCCACCGCGCCGACGCCAAGTCGACGCTCATCACGCTGGTGGAGCACGCGCTGATGGCGCGGCTGCGGTAGGCGCACGCACGGCCACCTGACCGCCCGCGACGGCTGGACGCCGTTCGCGGGCGGTTCGCGCTCTCCCGGCCCGCGCCGCGGTGCGCACGGACAGGACACAGAAGCGGGGCCCCTCCGAGGAGGGGCCCCGCTTCTGTGTCCTGTCGGCTCAGTGCCAGCTGTGCGGCGCGCGGAAGCCGGGCTCGCGCTCCAGGCGGCGCCAGGCGGCCTTGGGGCGGGGACGGTGGTGGGTGGTGGGCTCGGGGCGGGCGGCCGCGCGGGCCAGGAGGACGGCCGTGATGGCGGCGACCTCCTCGGGCTCGGCGTGGCCCTTCTCGACGCGGATGTCGGCAGTGCTCATGGGTGTCAGTCTCCGTGAGAGGGATGTCCGCTCGGTTACTGCGGGGGGTTGCCGTGCTTGCGGGACGGGAGGTCGGCGTGCTTGGTCTGCAGCATCGCCAGCGACTTCACCAGCACCTCGCGGGTCTCGGCCGGGTCGATGACGTCGTCGACCAGGCCGCGCTCGGCGGCGTAGTACGGGTGCATCAGCTCGGACTTGTACTCCTTGACCATCCGCGCACGCATGGCCTCGGGGTCCTCCGCCTCGCCGATCTGGCGGCGGAAGATGACGTTGGCCGCGCCCTCCGCACCCATCACCGCGATCTCGTTCGTGGGCCAGGCGTAGGTGAGGTCGGCGCCGATCGACTGGGAGTCCATGACGATGTAGGCACCTCCGTACGCCTTGCGCAGGATGAGCGAAATCCTCGGCACGGTGGCGTTGCAGTAGGCGTAGAGCAGCTTCGCGCCGTGCCGGATGATTCCGCCGTGCTCCTGGTCGACGCCGGGCAGGAACCCGGGCACGTCCAGGAAGGTCACGATCGGGACATTGAAAGCGTCACACATCTGGACAAAGCGCGCAGCTTTTTCACTCGCCTCGATGTCCAGCACGCCCGCGAGGACCTGCGGCTGGTTGGCGATGATGCCGACCACCTGGCCGTCGAGGCGGGCCAGCGCGCAGATGATGTTGCGGGCCCAGCGCTCGTGGACCTCCAGGTACTCGCCGTCGTCGACGATCTCCTCGATCACCTTGGCCATGTCGTACGGCCGGTTGCCGTCGGCCGGGACCATGTCGAGCAGGACGTCCGAGCGGCGGTCGGCCGGGTCGGTGCACTCCACCCGCGGCGGGTTCTCGCGGTTGTTCTGCGGCAGCAGCGACAGGAGGTAGCGCACCTCCGCGATGCAGGTCTCCTCGTCGTCGTACGCGAAGTGGCAGACGCCGCTGGTCTCCGCGTGGACGTCCGCGCCGCCCAGGCCGTTCTGGGTGATCTCCTCGCCGGTCACGGCCTTGACCACGTCCGGACCGGTGATGAACATCTGGGACGTCTCACGGACCATGAAGACGAAGTCCGTCAGGGCGGGGCTGTACGCCGCGCCGCCCGCGCACGGGCCGAGCATCACGCTGATCTGCGGGATGACGCCCGACGCCTTGGTGTTGCGCTGGAAGATGCCGCCGTAGCCGGCGAGGGCGCTGACGCCCTCCTGGATGCGGGCGCCGGCGCCGTCGTTGAGGGAGACCAGCGGCGCGCCGGCCGCGATGGCCATGTCCATGATCTTGTGGATCTTGGTGGCGTGGGCCTCGCCCAGCGCGCCGCCGAAGATCCTGAAGTCGTGCGCGTAGACGAAGACCGTACGGCCCTCGACCGTGCCCCAGCCGGTGATGACACCGTCGGTGTACGGCTTCTTCGCCTCCAGGCCGAAACCGGTCGCCCGGTGCCGGCGCAGCTGCTCGACCTCCTGGAAGGAACCCGGGTCCAGAAGCAGCTCGATCCGCTCCCGTGCCGTCAGCTTGCCCTTGGCGTGCTGCGCCGCGGTCGCCTTCTCGCTGGGACCGGCCACGGCCCGCGCACGGATGTCGTGCAGTTCGGCGACCCGTCCGCGCGCGTCCGTCGGCTCGCCGGTCGGCTCACCCGTCGTCTCTTCCAAAACGGTCATGTAGCGACCTTACGAAGGACACCAAGGAAAGCGAGCCGTCGACTCCGTACAGTCTCCAGCCCGTTTTCCTGGTGCGAGTGAACAGAACCACGGCAGCGTGCAGCCGTTCCGACTGCTCAGAGGCGCCTTGCGTTGTAGGGACACCACAAAGGCGAGACCATGGACGCGCCCCACATTAGCGGGTCGGGCATGCCATCCCTGGAGTGACACCACCCCTCGGACGGCCCCCTGCGGCGCCCCGCTCCCCCACCGTATGCGCTCGGAGCGAGGCGCGCGCACAGTGACTTCGTGCGACCGGTCCGACACCGTGCGAATGAAGTTGAATTCTAAACGGAATAGGTCTACCGTCGGATCCGTCGGGTTCATTGAACGTTAAACAACTGACTCCCGGGAGGACGTCATGGGCATCTTCGGCCGCAAGGACAACCGCACCACCGCACCCGCGCAGGCCGCCGGCGGCGACCTCGCCGCGCTGACCGGCGACTACACGATCGACCCCGCGCACACCACCATCGAGTTCGTGGCCCGCCACGCCATGGTCACCAACGTGCGGGGCGGCTTCCAGGACTTCACCGGAAGCCTCCACCTGGACGGCCAGGACCCCAGCAAGTCCACCGCCACCCTCGACATCAAGATGGCCAGCATCGACACCGGCAACGCCGACCGCGACGGGCACCTGAAGTCGGCCGACTTCTTCAAGATCGACGAGTACCCGGACATGACCTTCCGCTCCACCAAGGCGGAGTCCCTCGGCGGCGACGACTACCGCATCACCGGCGAACTCTCCCTGCTGGGCGTGACCAAGCCGATCACCATCGACCTGGAGTTCAACGGCGTGGCCAAGGACCCGTTCGGCAACGAGCGCGTCGGCTTCGAGGGCAAGGCCGAACTGCTGCGCTCCGAGTGGGGGCTGACCTGGAACGCGGCGCTGGAGACGGGCGGCGTCCTGGTCTCCGACAAGATCAAGCTGAACTTCGACGTCTCCGCGATCAAGAACGCGTGAACCGGCGGCCGGACGGGCCGCGCGGCCCCGGCACCCCGAGCGTGCCCGCCACCCCGTAGCCAGGGGACGGCGGGCACGCTCGACTGCTGTTCGGGCGCGGTGAGACCACACCGGTACGAGAGCAGCGCCGGGACTTCTTAAGTGCTGCGTAGCAGTCCCCGGGCGACTGGCCGAGAACAGCGCCTGACGGACGTCCATTTGATAAGCGCGTACGTACGATGCCGCCATGGATCATCTCGCGGAAGCCGCAGCTCTGCGCCGTGCCGTCGTCCGGATCAACCGGCGGCTGCGACAGGAGCGCGGCGAGGGGGGCCTGAGCCCCAACCAGCTCGCGGTGCTCGGGTATCTGCAAGCGCACGGGTCGGCCACGCCGGGACGGATCGCGGCGCGGGAACGGCAGCGGCCGCAGTCCCTCACCCGGGTCTTCGCGGACCTGGAGGCGGAGGGACTGATCGTACGGGAGCCGGACCCCGACGACCGGCGGCAGTCCGTGCTGACCCTCACCGAGGCGGGACGGCGGACGCTGGAACGGGACATGGCCGAACGGGACATCTGGCTCGCCGCGGCGCTGAGCACGCTCGGCGAGACGGAGCGGGGGGTGCTGACGCTGGCGGGGACCTTGCTGGAGCGGCTCGGCGCCATGGACATACCCGGCACCGAGACCTGACACGGCCGGGCCCGGCGCGGGCCCGCACGCCTCAGTCGCCGAAGCCGCCCCCGAAGTCGCCGCCACCGCCGAAGTCCCCGCCGTCCCCGAAGCCGCCGCCGAAGTCGCCGGGGTCGAAGTCCGTGCCGGAGACGTCACCGCCCTGGTAGTCGTCGCCGAAGCCGCTGAAGTCCCCGTATCCGGCGCCGTAGTCGGCGGCGTAGGAGGGGGTGGCCATCATGGAGCCGAGCAGGGTGCCGACCAGCAGGCCCGGGAGGATGCCGCCGCCGAAGTAGCCGCCCGCCCAGGGGCCGTAGGCGGGACCCGCGTCCCAGTAGGGGCGGCGGCCCTGCTCGGTGTCCACCTGGCGGATCACCGGGGCGAGGCCGTCGGCGAGCCGGGCGGCGTCGGCGGCGCAGACCGGCACCTCGCGCGGGGCGCCGCCGGGCGGTGTCCAGACGGCGTCCGCCACCGAGGGGCCGTGACGGGGGTCGAAGAAGCAGGGCGGCCGCCGCTCGGGCAGCGGGCGGCCCGAGCGCCGGGCGGCCAGCCGGGCGAGCGAGAACCGGCCGTCCTCCAGCGCCTCGGTGACCGGGCGGACGTCCTCCGGCCTGGCGGCCTCGGCCATCCGCTGCTTCGCGGTCTCGTAGGCGTCCAGGGCGTGTTCGTAGTCGGCGCGCATGGCGTCGTCGGCGCCGGGTTCGGCGGGGTGGAAGTCCAGGCGGTCCAGTTCCTCGCCGAAGGCGGTGATGTCCTCGTCCACCACCACCCGCAGCCGCTCCAGAGCGGCCCGCTGCTCCTGATCGCGGCGCCGCCGGTTGCGGCGGACCAGGGCGTACGCGCCCGCGCCGCCCAGCACCAGCACCGCGCCGACCGCGATCAGCCCGGCACCGGACCCGCCGGACCCGTCGGCCGCGTGCCAGCTGCGCGGGGCGTGGCCGCCCAGGTTGGCGAGGGCACGGTCGGTGAAGTCGGTGAGCTGCGCCTTGGCGTCCTCGCCCTGGACGCTGTTGACCAGGTTCTGCCGGGCGGTCGGCGTCATCACCGAGGCGTCGGCGCGGGCGTCGAAACGGTCGCCGAGGCGGATGCCGTACAGGCCGGTGACGCCGGTGGCGGCGCGGAGGTCGGCGAAGAGGTGCGCGGTGGGGTAGCCGGCCGGCAGGACGGCGACGAACAGCGGCTTGTTCGCCTTCTTGATCCGGTCGGCCAGCGCGTCGGCGTCCGCCCGGGACAGCTGGGCGGACGCCGCCGGATCGACGTAGACCGGGCCGGAGCGCAGGGCGCGCGCGATGGTGGAGACGCTGGTCTGCGCGCTCGCACCGGGGGCGAACGCGGTCGTCAGGACCAGGACGAGCACGGCCAGCAGGAGTGCGGTCAGGCTTCGGGTCCGCGGGACGGCGTTCATGCCTCGACGCTACCCGAAGCCTTCCGTAAGGGCTGGTTCAGGGCGGTCCGGCGGTCATGCCGCCCGGTACGCCTGCGTCAGCTTCCCCACCGCCTTCCCGTAGTGGCCGGTGAGCAGCAGGTGGTCCGCGTCGGCGAAGGGCTTGGCCAGGGCCGCCGTCATCCGCTCCCCCGCCTTCTGCTGGACCAGCAGCCGGGCCTGGGTCACCAGTTGCCGCCCCTGCCGGTCGTCCCCGCGCCGCTCGGCCGCCGCCGCCCGCGCGGCCAGCGACTTCAGGGCGGCCGCGCCCCCGTGCGGGACGGGGGTGCCGGTGGTCAGGCCCCACCCGTAGGGGAACTGGGGGTCGTACGACGCGTCGCCCACGTTGATCGGCAGCTGGGACTCGGACCTCGGCCAGGTGACCGGCAGCTGCCCGGTGAAGGGGCGGTCGCCGTAGAGGACGTCGGCGACGCCCTCGCCCTCGGTGCCCGGCAGCCAGGAGGCCACCAGGGAGTCGATCTCGCCGAGCCGGTCGCCGATCAGCTGGGGCCGGCCGGAGACGATCAGCACCACGCACTTCATGGCGCCGCACACCTTGTCCACGGCCGCCCGGTCGGCCGCCGACAGGGACAGGGAGTGGCCGTTGCCGACGTCGCCGACGCCCTCGGCGTACGGGGTCTCGCCGACGACGACCACGCCGACGTCGTAACCGCCCGTCGGGGCCGAGGCGTCCTTGGAGTAGGTGACGTTCCCGCCCGCCTCGCGCATGCCCTGGAGGATGGTGGTGCCCGGGACGGTGTTCCCGGAGGCGCCCTGCCAGGTGAGGGTCCAGCCGCCGGTCTGGTTGCCGATGTCGTCCGCGTCGGACCCGGCGACGTACACCTTCTGGCTCTTCCTCAGCGGCAGCAGCCCGCCGCTGTTCTTCAGCAGCACCTGCGACTCGGCGGCGGCCTGGCGGGCGACGGCGCGGTGGGCCGGGGAGCCGATGGCGGCGGCGCCGCTGGTGTCGGCGTACGGGTGCTCGAACAGCCCCAGCTCGAACTTCTCGGTGAGGATGCGGGAGACGGCGTCGTCGATCCGCGCCGCGCCGACCCGGCCCGCCTTCGCCTCGTCGACGAGCGTGGTGCTGAACTCCTTGTAGGTGGAGGGCACCATCATCATGTCGACGCCCGCGTTCACGGCGGTGCGCACCCGGTCGGGGTAGTCGCCGGGGAGCTGGTCGATGGCGTTCCAGTCGCTGATGACGAAGCCGTCGAAGCCCATCCGGTCCTTCAGCTCGCCGTTGATCATGTCGCCGCGGGCGGTCATCTTGACCGCGCCCTTGCCGTCGCCGGTGATGTCGAGGGAGGAGAACGACGGCATGACCGTGCCGATGCCGCGCCGGACGGCGGTCTTGAACGGCGCGAGGTGGATGTCCTCCAGCTGCCGCCGGGTGACGGTGGTGACGCCCTGGTCGATGGTGTAGGTGCCGGTGGTGGAGGACCCGTAGGCGGTGCCGCCGTCGCCGACGTAGTGCTTGGCGGTGGCCAGGACCTTGTCGTCGCGGCTCAGGTCGCTGCCGTCGGCCCGGCCCTGGAGGCCCTGGATCACCGTCTCCATCGACTCGACCAGGGCGGGGTCCTCGCCGAAGGACTCGTAGGAGCGGCCCCAGCGTTCGTCGCGGCTCACGCAGACGCAGGGCGCGAAGTCCCAGGGGACGCCGGTCGCCCGTACCTCGGCGGCCGTGACCGCGCCCGTCCGCTCGGCGAGCCGGGGGTCCCTGGTGGCGCCCAGGCCGATGTTGTGCGGCATGACCGTGGCGCCGTAGAGGTTGTTGTGGCCGTGCACCGCGTCCACGCCGTAGATCAGCGGGATCTGGAACCGCGTCGCCCGCGCGCGCAGCTGGAAGCCGTCGATCATCCGGGCCCAGGCCTCGGGGGTGTTGGGCGTGGGTGTGGAGCCGCCGCCGGACAGGAGGGAGCCGAGGTCGTAGGCGGCGATGTCGCCGGGGACCAGGCCGTCGCGCTCGGCCTGGGTCATCTGCCCGGCCTTCTCCTCGAGGGACATCCGCGACAGCAGATCGGCGACCCGCTTCCGCACCGGCAGCTTCGGGTTCAGATACGGCAGTCCGTGCGCGTCGATGACGATCTGCGGGGTCTCGGCGGGGGCCTTGGCGCCGGTCACGGTGAGCTTGAGCGGGATCGTCTCGGCGGACTCGGCCGCCTTGTCCTTGCGGGTGGGCACCTGGACGGTCGCCGAGGCGCCGGAGGCGGTGCCCGCCGGGAAGGTGAGGGTGCCGGAGACCGGGGTGTAGTCCTGGCCGGCGGTGGCGGTGCCGCCCTCGGTGCGGTAGGAGACGGTCACCGGTTCGTCCACGGGGCGGTCGCCGGTGGTGGCCAGGGTGATCCTCACCTTGGCGGTGCCGCCCTCCGTCACCGGGTGGACGGGCGCGTCGGTGGTGACGGCGGCGCGCAGGGTCTGGTCCGCCTTGCCGTACAACTCCACGTCGTCCATGGCGAATTCGCCCTTGGCGCCCGCGGGGAGGGTCACGGCGTAGCCCCACATCCGGGTGAGGCCGAGGATGTGGTCGATGCCGCCGACGGGCTGGTAGTCGGTGCGGTAGGTGAAGTCGCCGAACGGGAGCCGGATCTGCTTCCAGCCGGTGAAGTCGTCGGTGAAGGAGGTCGTCCACAGCTCGGAGGCCTCGCCGTTCGTGCCGCCGTCCTTGATCTCGAAGGCGATCTTGCGGCCGGTGTCGTGCCCTTCCCACCAGAAGCCGATGCCCTGGTGGGCGGACCAGTCGTGGGCCGGCTGGTCGGCGGCGAAATCGTGGGTGAAGCCGCCGTAGCCGCTGATGTCGTAGGTGCCGGCGAGCACCTTGGCGCCCTCGGGGGCGTCGGCGCGGTCGGCGAGGCGGAGCGTGGGCGGGTCGTCGGTGTCGCCGCCCCAGGTGAAGATGCCGTCGGCGGGCTGGGCCGCGAAGGGCACCTCGCCCTCGAAGCGGTCGACGGGCACGGGCGGCGGGTCGTCGGCGGCGCGGGCCGTCGCGGACAGGGGCAGCAGGGCGGCGAGCAGGGCCCCGGGGAGGAGCAGGGCCGTTCTTGGTCTTGGCATAGACCTTCCCTCGGCTCTCATGGTTCACTCATGGCTTAGCTCACGGCGTGAGTTAACTGACGCCTCCCCAACTCGTCAAGATGGCCCACCCGTTGGCGACCCCACTGTCGACCCGAGAGGAAGGGCGACGCACCATGAGGAGATCCCCCCGCGCGGTCCGGCTGCTGCTGGCCGGGCTGCTCTCCGCCGCCGGTTTCACCGCGGCCGTTCCCCCCGCACACGCGGCCGGTGAGCAGGTCACGGCCTGGCTCACCACGACCGACGACTCCGCCGGACGCCATGTGGTCCGCGGCCTCCAGGCACAGACGCCGTTCTCGTTCCAGTCCGGGACGAGTGGCGGCGGCACGAACATCACCGTGGACGAGAACACCCGCTACCAGACCTTCACCGGTGGCGGCGCCTCCTTCACGGACACCGCGGCCTGGCTGCTGAACAGCAGCGGCGCGCTGTCCCCGACGACCCGGGACGCGACCATGCGCAAGCTGTTCTCGCCGACGGACGGCATCGGGCTGTCGTTCCTGCGCAACCCGATGGGCGCCTCGGACCTCGCGCGCTACGGCTACACGTACGACGACGTGCCCGCCGGGCAGTCGGACCCGGACCTCGCCACGTTCTCGATCGCGCACGACCTCGCCGACGTCGTGCCGCTCACCAAGCAGGCGCTCCAGCTCGATCCGTCCCTGACGGTGATGGCCTCGCCCTGGACCGCCCCGGCCTGGATGAAGGACAGCGGCTCGCTCAACGGCGGCTGGCTGAAGGCGGAGGACTACGCCGCCTACGCCGCCTACTTCGTCAAGTACCTCCAGGCGTACCAGGACCAGGGGGTCAAGGTCGGTTACGTGACCCCGCAGAACGAGCCGACCTGCTGCTCCGGCTATCCCTCGATGAGCTGGAACGCCGACGGGCTGTCGTACTTCCTCAAGACCGACCTGCTGCCCCGGCTCCAGTCGGCCGGCCTGAGCACCAAGGTCCTGGTCCACGACTGGAACTGGGACGGCTACGACTCCTGGGCCGCCCCGCTGGTGGACGACACGGCGATCCGCAGCCACCCCAACTTCGGCGGCATCGCCTGGCACGGCTACGGCGGTGACGTCGGCGAGCAGACCACCGTCCACGACAAGTACCCCTCGGTGGACGCCTTCGACACCGAGCACTCCGGCGGCACCTGGATCGCCGACCAGCAGCGCCAGGACATGACCGACATCATCGACTACACTCGCAACTGGGGGAAGTCGGTGACCAAGTGGTCCCTGGCGGTGGACCAGAACACGGGCCCGCACAACGGCGGATGCGGCACCTGCACCGGGCTGGTCACCGTGCACAACGGGGACGGGCAGAGCGGGACCGTCGACTACACCGTCGAGTACTACGACATGGGCCAGCTGACCAAGTTCGTCCGCCCCGGCGCGCAGCGGATCGCCTCCACTGCGTCCACCACGGTGCCGAACGTGGCCTGGCGCAACCCCGACGGCAGCAAGGCGCTGATCGCCTACAACGGCTCCTCCGCCGCGCAGACGGTGACCATCGGCTGGGGCTCCCAGCACGCCACCTACTCGCTGCCCGGCAAGACCTCCGCCACCTTCACCTGGTCCGGCACCCAGAGCGGCGGCGGCGCCCGCACCGGCTCCTTCGTCGGCCTGGCCGGCAAGTGCCTGGACGTGGCGGGCGCCTCCAGCGCCAACGGCACGGCCGTCCAGCTCTACGACTGCAACGGCACCGCCGCCCAGCAGTGGACCGTCATGGCCGACGGTTCCGTCCAGGCGCTCGGCAAGTGCCTGGACGTGACCTCGGGCTCGACGGCCGACGGGGCCAAGGTGCAGCTCTACGACTGCAACGGCACCGGCGCCCAGCAGTGGTCGTACAACGCCGCCACCCACGACGTGGTGAACGTCGCCGCGAACAAGTGCCTGGACGTCACCGACAACTCCTCGGCGAACGGCGCCCGCGCCCAGATCTGGTCCTGCACGGGCGCGGCCAACCAGAAGTGGCAGTTGCAGTGACGCGTGGCCGGGGGGCGACCGGGGAACCATGGGGAAACCGGCGTCCCCCGGCTGGACCACCACTCGCCGGGGGAGAGGAGGCGGCCCTCGGCGTGTGGCGCGCCGCCGGTGCCGGGCGGCATGCGAGGGTGCTCGGTACGCTGCCGCCCCGGCGACCTGGAGTCCTCATGACCACACCACAGGATCTGTTCCTCGTCAGTGTCGACGTCCCCGGCGAGCGCCCCGTCGAGCAGGGGGACCTGTCGCTGGCCCTCGCGGGGGCCGAGCTGATCGATCTGCTCGAAACGCGGGCCGTCACCCTCGACGGCGAGCGCATCGTGCCGGGACCGCCGCTGCCCACCGGCGACCGGATGCTGGACGAGGCGGGGGCGGCGCTGGTGCGCGAGGAACCGTACGAGACGGTCGAGGACTGGCTGTGGCGCCGGGGCCGCGGGCTGGCCGGGGCCTACCACGACTTCCTGGACACCGAGGGGCAGCTCACCGGCAGACGGCGGCGCTGGCTGCCCCGCCCGGCCGAGACGCCCCCGGCCGACACCCCCGCGCGGCGGCACGCGGCCGAACGCTGGTGGTCCCACGAGCCCGTGCTGGCGGGTCTCGCCGACCCGCTGGGCATCGGCGAGGACCGGCCGCAGACGGAGTACGCCGACGACGCGGTCCTCACCGTGCTGGCCGCCGTCGGCGACGCGGTGACGGAGCTGACGGCCGTGCGGGAGCGGCGGCGCATCGAGAACGCCGCCTTCGACAACATCTGGCGGGCGCCCTGACCGCCGTACCGGCTACGCGGCCGGTGCCACGCCCGCCCGCAGCAGCCCGTACGTGTACGCGTCCTCCAGCGCCTGCCAGGACGCCGCGATGACGTTGTCCGCGACGCCGACCGTGGACCACTCGCCGGTGCCGTCCGAGGTGGAGATGAGCACGCGGGTGGTGGAGGAGGTGCCGTGCCGGCCCTCCAGGATGCGGACGCGGTAGTCGACCAGCTGGAGGCCGGCCAGCTCGGGGTAGATCTTCTCCAGGGCGACGCGCAGGGCCCGGTCGAGGGCGTTGACCGGGCCGTTGCCCTCGGCGGTGGCCACGATGCGCTCGCTCTTGGCCCACAGCTTGACCGTGGCCTCGTTGGCATGGCTGCCGTCGGGGCGGTCCTCGACGATGGCCCGCCAGGACTCGACGTCGAAGTACTTCAGCGCCCTGCCCTCGACCTCGCCGCGCAGCAGCAGCTCGAAGGAGGCGTCGGCGGCCTCGTACGTGTAGCCCTTGAGCTCGTGCTCCTTGACCCGGGCGACCACGCGCCCGATCAGTTCGCGGTCGCCGCCGAGGTCGACGCCGAGTTCCTTGCCCTTCAGCTCGACGGAGGCGCGGCCGGCCATGTCGGAGACCAGCATCCGCATGGTGTTGCCGACCAGCGCGGGGTCGATGTGCTGGTACAGGTCCGGGTCGACCTTGATGGCGGAGGCGTGCAGACCGGCCTTGTGCGCGAAGGCGGAGACGCCCACGTACGGCTGGTGGGTGGAGGGCGTGAGGTTGACGACCTCGGCGATGGCGTGCGAGATCCGGGTCATCTCCCGCAGCCGGCCCTCCGGCAGCACCTTCTTGCCGTACTTCAGCTCCAGGGCGGCGACCACCGGGAAGAGGTTGGCGTTGCCGACGCGCTCGCCGTAGCCGTTGGCGGTGCACTGCACGTGGGTGGCGCCGCCGTCGACCGCGGCCAGGGTGTTGGCGACCGCGCAGCCGGTGTCGTCCTGGGCGTGGATGCCGAGCCGGGCGCCGGTGTCGGCGAGCACGGTGGCGACGACCGCGTGCACCTGGGCGGGCAGCATGCCGCCGTTGGTGTCGCACAGCACCACCACATCGGCGCCGGCCTCCGAGGCCGCGCGCACGACGGCCTTGGCGTACTCGGGGTTTGCCCGGTAGCCGTCGAAGAAGTGCTCGCAGTCCACGAACACCCGGCGGCCCTGCTCGCGCAGGTAGGAGACGGTGTCGCGGACCATCTCCAGGTTCTCGTCCAGGGTGGTGCGCAGCGCCATCTCGACATGCCGGTCGTGCGACTTGGCGACCAGGGTGATCACCGGGGCGCCCGACTCCAGCAGCGCTCTGACCTGGGGGTCGTCGGCGGCCTTGGCACCGGCGCGGCGGGTGGCGCCGAAGGCGACCAGCTGGGCGTGGCGGAAGTCGATCTCGTCCTTGGCACGGGCGAAGAACTCGGTGTCGCGGGGATTGGCACCGGGCCAGCCGCCTTCGATGAAGCCGACGCCGAAGTCGTCCAGGTGCCGGGCGATGGCGAGCTTGTCCGCGACGGTGAGGTTGATGCCCTCTCGCTGCGCTCCGTCGCGCAGCGTCGTGTCGAAGACGTGGAACGAGTCGTCGAGCTCGCTGGTTGCCGTCTCGGTCATGGTCTCAGGACTCCTGTTGTGGATCTTCGGTCTTACCGGAATGACCGGCTCCACCGTCCCCCCAATACTCCCTCGCGCTCGGTTCACGGCTGAAGGTGGGCCGTAAAACGAAAAAACCCCTCGCGGATGCGAGAGGTCTGCGCGCGGGTCGAGGACGACGGTGGCCACCCGCACCTGGTCGTACGAGATGGTCACTGCGGACCGGCGCGCCTGCTGCCCATAATCATGGCGGACGTAAGCACGGGGGCAGTCTGGCACAGCACCGCCCCCGGATCACCGTCCGTCTCAGGATGCGGTCGTCACAGTGGACTCCCCCGCACCCTTGGTCCCTCGCGTTCCGGCCAGGTCCAGGTCCTTCGTCTCCCGCATGGCGACGTACACGACCAGCGACACGGCGGCACAGCCCGCCACGTACCAGAAGAATCCGGACTCGATCCCGGCGTTCTTGAACCACAGGGCGACGTATTCGGCGGTGCCGCCGAAGAGGGCGTTGGCGAGGGCGTACGGCAGGGCGACGCCCAAGGCGCGGACACCGGTCGGGAACAGCTCGGCCTTCACACAGGCGTTGATCGAGGTGTAGCCGGTGACGACGACCAGGGCGAGCAGGGAGAGGCCGAGGGCGGGCCCGTAGCCGTCGGCGTGCCTGAGCAGGGTCATGATCGGCACGGTGAGGACGGTGGAGCCGATCGCGAAGGTGATCAGCAGCGGCCGCCGGCCGATCCGGTCGGACAGGGCCCCGGCGAGCGGCTGGAGAGCGGCGAAGACGATCAGCGCGGTGAAGGAGACGAGGGTGGCGGTGTCCTTGGACAGGCCCGCCGAGTTGGAGAGGTACTTGGTCAGATAGGTGGTGTACGTGTAGTACGCGACCGTGCCGCCCATGGTGAGCGCCATGACGAGGAACGCCTCGCGCCGGTGCCGCCACAGGGCGCGCAGGGTGCCGCGCTCCTCGGCGGCCTCGGTCCGCCCGGCGTGGGCGGCGTCCTCCTCGTAGATCTCGCTCTCCAGCATGGTGCGGCGCAGGTAGAAGACGACGGCCGCGCCGAGGGCGCCGACGACGAAGGGGATGCGCCAGCCGTAGCTGTGCAGGGCGGAGTCGGACATGGTGCGCTGGAGGATGATCTGGAGGCCGAGGCCGACGATCTGGCCGACGGTCATGGACACGTACTGGAAGCTGGAGGCGAAGCCGCGTTTTGCCGGGTCGGTGGCCTCGGTGAGGTAGGTGGCGCTGGCCGCGTACTCGCCGCCCACCGAGAGGCCCTGGAGCAGCCGGGCGACGAGCAGTACGAGGGCGCCGCCGTAGCCGGCGACGGCGTACGTGGGCGCGACGGCGATCAGCACCGCGGAGGCCGACATCAGTGTGACGGTGAGCGTCAGCGCCGCCTTGCGGCCCCTGCGGTCCCCGACCCGCCCGAGCAGCCAGCCGCCGACCGGCCGCATGAAGAAACCGACGGCGAAGATCCCGGCGGTGTTCATCAGCTGGGCGGTGGGGTTGCCGCTGGGGAAGAACGCCCCGGCGAAGTAGGTGGCGAAGCTGGCGTACACGAACCAGTCGAACCACTCGACCATGTTCCCCGCCGAACCGACCCAGATCTTCTTCCAGTGTTCTCGTCCCATGGGCCGTTACCTGCCCGGCGGCCGAGCGGACGATTCCTCTACGCGAGAAGCCCGTCCGCCACGAACTCCCTCACGTGGGCGAGCACTTGCTCCCGGTCGGTGCCGCGCAGCCCGATGGCGACGTGGATGGAGAACCCGTCGAGCAGCGCGCGCGTCCTGGTGGCGAAGCGGTCCGCGTCGACCGGCCGGAACTCCCCGCGGGAGATCCCCTCGGCGATCAGCGCGACGAGGTCCCGGTGCCAGGCCCCCTCGATCGCGCACTGGCGGGCGCGGGCGTCGTCGTCGGCGTTCTGGGACCGGTTCCAGACCTCCAGCCAGAGGGTCCAGTGCGGGTCGCGGTGGCCGTCGGGCACGTACAGGTCGACGTAGTCCTCCAGCCGCTCCCGCGCCGGCGCCGCCCGGGCGAGCAGCCGGGCCCGCTCGGCGCCGAGCCGTCCCTCGCTCCACTCCAGTGTCTGGAGGAGGAGTTCGTCCTTGGACCGGAAGTAGTAGAGCAGATGGCCGCTGCTCATCCCGACCTCGCGCCCGAGCCCCGCCATGGTGAGCTTCTCCAGACCGTGCTCGGCGATCATGCGCATGGCCGCGGCGAGCAGGTCCTCGCGGGGCGGGGCGGGGGTGCGCCGGCGCGGGGCGGAACTCTCGCTCATGCGGGCACCATCCGTACGGCGTCGGGCAGGAAGGGGCTTTCGCCGGCCGGCCCCGGGGTGCCCGGCCCGTCCGGTTCGGCGACGGCCGGCCGCTCGGGCAACTCGGGGCGACGGCGGCGGCACGCAGGGACCAGGAAGTTCACCCGTATGTTCTACCCGACCCGGGGCGCGGACGGCCCCGCGGTGACCGCCGCCGGCGGCGCCGCCCACGATGAACAGCGCACCAAGCGGACTCGAGGTCAAGGCCGGGCGGGCTTCGGCTGCTGCTGGGTGATGCAGTGGATGCCGCCGCCTGCGGCGAAGACGCGGCGGGCGTCGACCAGGGTGACGGTCCGCTCGGGGAAGAGGCGGCGGAAGATCGCGGCGGCGGTCTCGTCGCGGGGGTCGTCGAAGGCGCACAGCACGACGCCGTCGTTGCAGAGGTAGTGGTTGATGTAGGAGTAGTCGGCCCAGTGGCCGTCGGCCTCCAGCACGGTCGGCGCGGGCACCTCCACGACCTCCAGCGGGCGGCCGTGCGCGTCGGTCGAGGACCTGAGCAGGCCGATGACCTCCTTGGTGACCTCGTGGTCCGGGTGCGCCGGGTCCGGCTGGTGGTGGGCGACGACGACGCCGGGGCGGGCGAAGGCGGCGACGATGTCGACGTGGCCCAGGGTGCCGTAGCCGTGCGGGGGGTAGTCGGCGGTCAGGCCGCGCGGCAGCCAGATGGCCTTGCGGGTGCCGAGGTGGGCGTGGATCTCGGCCTCGACCTGCTCCCTCGTCCAGTGCGGATTGCGCTCGGGGCCGAGCTGCACGGTCTCGGTGAGCAGCACGGTGCCCTCGCCGTCGACATGGATCGCGCCGCCCTCGTTGACCAGCCGCGAGGCGTACGTCCGCGCCCCCGCGAGGCCGGCGACCTCGGCGCCGATCTTCGAGTCGTGCTCCCAGCGGGCCCACTCCTGGGCGCCCCAGCCGTTGAACGTCCAGTCCACGGCGGCCAGTTCGCCCCGGTCGGAGGTGAGGAACGTGGGGCCGATGTCGCGCATCCAGGCGTCGTCCAGCGCGCGCTCCACGGTGTCCACGTCCGGGCCGAGCAGCTCCCGGGCCTCGGCCGACCGGCCGGGGCCGCAGACCACGGTGACCGGCTCGAAGCGGCGGATCGCCCGGGCGACCGAGGCCCAGGCGCGCCGGGCGGCGGCCAGTTCCTCACCGTCGTCGAAGGTGGGGTTGGGGCCCGGCCACGCCATCCAGGTGCGCTCGTGCGGGGTCCACTCGGCGGGCATGCGGAAGCCGTCGGCGGCGGGGGTGCTCATCGGTGCGGGTCCGTTCCGGGTTCAGAGGAAGTACAGGCGGTTGAGGGAGACGGAGTCGGCGGGCGCCGAGCGCAGCGGGTCGCCGTCGAGGGTGACCAGGCCGGTGCGCTGGTCGACGTCGACCGCTCCGGTACGGGCGTTGAGCCGCAGGTCGGCGGGGCCGATGCCGCGCGTGCCGCGGACCGCGACCCGGCGGCGCCGGGTGGGCATCGTGTCGTTGCCCTGGTCCACGGCCGCGCGGGCGACGAACGCCACGGAGAGGTCGGCCGCGGTGGCCCCGTAGGCCCCGAACTGCGGGCCGAGGACGAGGGGTTCGCAGGTGTCGGTGGCCGCGTTGGGGTCGCCGACGACACCGTAGGCGGGGAAGCCGGACTTGAGGACGAGCTGCGGCTTGGCGCCGAAGTACTCGGGCCGCCACAGCACGATGTCGGCGAGCTTGCCCACCTCGATGGAGCCGACCTCGTGCGACAGGCCGTGCGCGATGGCCGGGTTGACGGTCAGCTTGGCCATGTAGCGCAGCACGCGGGCGTTGTCGTCGCCCTCGCCGTCGCCCTCCAGCGGGCCCAGTTCGGCCTTCATCTTGCCGGCCATGGCGAAGGTGCGCCGTACCGTCTCGCCCGCGCGGCCCATGCCCTGCGCGTCGGAGGAGGTGATGCCGATCGCGCCCAGGTCGTGCAGCACGTCCTCGGCGCCCATGGTGCTCGCCCGGATGCGGTCGCGGGCCATGGCCGCGTCGCCGGGCAGGTCGGGCTTGAGGTCGTGGACGGAGACGATCATGCCGTAGTGCTCGGCGACCGCGTCCCGGCCGAAGGGCAGGGTGGGGTTGGTGGAGGAGCCGATGACGTTCGGCACCCCGGCCATCTTGAGCACGTTGGGGACGTGCCCGCCGCCGCAGCCCTCGATGTGGAAGGCGTGGATGGTGCGGCCCTCCAGCACCTTCAGGGTGTCCTCGACCGAGAGGCATTCGTTCAGCCCGTCGCTGTGCAGGGCCACCTGCACGTCGTGCTCCTCGGCGACCCGCAGCGCGGTGTCCAGCGCGCGGGTGTGGGCGCCCATGTCCTCGTGCACCTTGAACCCGCAGGCGCCGCCCTCGGCCAGCGCCTCGACGAGCGGTGCCTCGTGGGAGGACGAACCCCGGCCCAGGAACCCGATGTTGACCGGCCAGGCGTCGAAGGCGTTGAAGGCGTGGCGCAGCGCCCAGGGGGAGTTGACGCCGACGCCCCACACCGGGCCGAACTCCTGCCCGATGATCGTGGTCACGCCGGAGGCGAGCGAGGCCTCCATGATGCGCGGTGACAGCAGGTGGACATGGGTGTCGACCGCGCCCGCGGTGGCGATCAGCCCCTCGCCGGAGACGATGGACGTGCCGGTGCCGACGACGACGTCCACGCCGTCGAGCGTGTCCGGGTTGCCCGCCCGTCCGATCGCGCTGATCCGGCCTTCCCGGATGCCGATGGACACCTTGCGGATGCCCTGCACCGCGTCGATCACGACGACGTTGCTGATCACGACGTCGCAGGTCTCGCGCACGGCGGCGGCCTTCAGATGCAGTCCGTCGCGGGCCGTCTTGCCGAAGCCGGCCAGGAACTCGTCGCCGTAGTGCTGGGCGTCGGACTCCACCCGGACGGTCAGGCCGGAGTCGCCGAGCCGGATGCGGTCCCCGGCGCGCGGGCCGTGGGTGGCGGCGTACGCCCGCGGGTCGACGTGGATCGCCCGGCTGACCTCGCGTCCCTTGGAGCGGCTCATCGGTCCTGTCCTTCCTCTTCCGCGCTGCGGGCGCCCAGATATCCGCAGGCGGCGGCCCGGCGCAGCGCCTCCTGCCGGGCGCCCGGCGCGTCCAGCGGCCCGTCCACCAGCCCGGCGAAGCCGATCGCGATCCGCTCTCCGCCGATCGGCACCAGGCCGACCTCCTCGCTCTCGCCCGGGCCGAAGCGCACGGACGATCCGGCGGGCACGGCGAGCCGCATGCCGTAGGCGGCGGCGCGGTCGAAGTCGAGGCGCGGGTTGGCCTCGAAGAAGTGGAAGTGGGAGGTGACCGAGACCGGCACGGTCGCGGTGTTGGTGACGGTGAGCCGGACGACCGGCTCCGGGTCGGCGTGCGCGGGCCCGGGCAGCAGCGCGCCGGGGGCGTCGTCGCCCAGGCCGCCGCCGATGGGGTCGCAGACCACCGCGAGCCGGGAGCCGTCGTCGAAGACGGCCTCGACCATCACCTCGGTGACCACGTCGGCGACGCCCGGCAGCACGTCCTCGGGGCCGAGCACGGCGCGGGCCGCCTCGATGGCCTCCGCGAGCCGCCTGCCGTCGCGGGCGGCCTCGCAGACCGTGTCCGCGATCAGCGCGGTCGCCTCCGGCACGTTCAGCCGCAGCCCGCGGGCGCGGCGGGCCCGGGCCAGTTCGGCGGCCCCGAACAGCAGCAGCCGGTCACGTTCCGTGGGGGTCAGTCGCACGGCGCGGCGCCTCCTTCTCGGCAGCGGTTTAGAGCAGCACTCTAAACGCATGGACCGTGAAAGAGAAGGGCTCGGTGGCAGCCTCGAAGGTGATGGATCGAACACTGCTCAAGAAACGAAGGAGGGCCGTCGCGAACCCCCGGTGGGGTCCGCGACGGCCCTTCGTCTGCCGTGCGGGCGTCAGCCGACGCGGTGCATCCAGCCGTGCTTGTCCTCGTCCATGCCGCGCTGGATGCCGAGCAGGGCCTCGCGCAGCCGCAGGGTGACCTCGCCGGGCGTGCCGTCGCCGTGGGTCCACTCGCCGGACTTGGTCTTGACGTGGCCGATCGGCGTGACCACGGCGGCGGTGCCGCAGGCGAAGACCTCGGTGAGGGCGCCGGAGGCGGCGTCCGCGCGCCACTGCTCCAGGGTGATCACGCCCTCCTCGGCGGTGTAGCCGAGGTCGCGGGCGACCTGGAGGAGCGAGTCCCGGGTGATGCCCTCCAGGATGGAGCCGGTCAGCGCGGGGGTGACGATCCGGTCGCCGTAGACGAAGGCGACGTTCATGCTGCCGCTCTCCTCGACCTTGGTGCGGGTGACCGCGTCGAGGTAGACGACCTGGTCGCAGCCGTGCGCGGCGGCCTCGGCCTGCGGGAGCAGGGAGGCGGCGTAGTTGCCCCCGGTCTTGGCGTCGCCGGTGCCGCCGGGGACGGCGCGGACGTGGTCCTCGGAGACCCAGATGGTGACCGGCTGGACGCCGCCGGCGAAGTAGGCGCCGGACGGGGAGGCGATCAGCAGGAACAGGTACTCGTTGGCCGGGTGCACACCGAGCGCGGCCTCGGTGGCGATCATGAACGGGCGCAGGTAGAGGGCCTCCTCGCCGCCGTGCGGCGGGACCCAGTTGGCGTCCTGCGTCAGCAGCGCGTCCAGGGCCGCGATGAACAGTTCCTCCGGCAGCTCGGCCATGGCCATGCGGCGGGCGGAGGTGCGGAAGCGGCGGGCGTTCGCCTCGGGGCGGAACAGCGCGATCGAGCCGTCGGGCTGGCGGTAGGCCTTCAGCCCCTCGAAGATCTCCTGGCCGTAGTGGAGCACGTGGGTGGAGGGGTCGAGGGAGATCGGGCCGTACGGGACGAGCTGGGCGTCGTGCCAGCCGCGGCCCTCGGTCCACCGGATCGTCACCATGTGGTCGGTGAAGTGGCGGCCGAACCCGGGGTTGGCCAGGATCGCCTCGCGCTCTGCGGCGGCGAGGGGGCTGGCGGAGGGCTTGAGCTCGATCGTGGGCATCGTCATGAGTGGTTGTCCTTCACCGGTTGTTGTGACGGGCCGCGCTCACGTCCCGCGCACCGGCTGGCCGGTGCTGGGACGTCCGAGCATTCCCTCATACCGCGGCTCCGCGTTCGATTATCGCGCGGCGCTCCGGTCGACGGAATCGGGTGGTGGCGGCCCGGGGTCGATGGTTCCTACCCGGCGCAGACATGCAAAAGCCGCCGGGTGGTCGTCCGACCCGGCGGCTTCCTGCGTGGAGCGCCGGGTCAGCCGGCTACTCGGGCGGCGAGCGCGTCGCCGATCTCGGACGTGCTGCGGGCGGGCTTGCCGGCGCGCTCGGTGAGGTCGGCGGCGACCGCCGTGTCGATGCGCTCGGCCTCGGCGTCGTAACCGAGGTGACGCAGCAGCAGGGCGACGGACAGGATCGTGGCGGTGGGGTCGGCCTTGCCCTGTCCGGCGATGTCCGGGGCCGAGCCGTGCACCGGCTCGAACATGGACGGGAACGCGCCGCTCGGGTTGATGTTGCCCGAGGCGGCCACGCCGATGCCGCCGGAGATGGCCGCGGCGAGGTCGGTGATGATGTCGCCGAAGAGGTTGTCGGTGACGATCACGTCGAAGCGCTCGGGCTGGGTGACCAGGAAGATGGTGGCCGCGTCGACGTGCAGGTAGTCGGTGGTGACCTCGGGGAACTCCTCGGCCACCTTGTTGAAGGTGTTCGACCACAGGTGGCCGGCGAAGGTCAGCACGTTGTTCTTGTGGACCAGCGTGAGCTTCTTGCGCGGACGGGCCTGGGCGCGGGCGAAGGCGTCCCGGACGACGCGCTCGACGCCGTAGGCCGTGTTGACGGACACCTCGGTGGCGACCTCGTGCTCCGTGCCCTGGCGGATGGTGCCGCCGTTTCCGGTGTACGGGCCCTCGGTGCCTTCCCGGACGACGATGAAGTCGATCTCCGGCTGGCCGGCCAGCGGGGTGGACACGCCCGGGAGCAGCTTGCTCGGCCGCAGGTTGACATGGTGGTCGAAGGCGAAGCGGAGCTTGAGCAGGAAGCCGCGCTCCAGGACGCCGGAGGGCACGGACGGGTCGCCGAGGGCGCCGAGCAGGATCGCGTCGTGCCGCTTCAGCCGCTCCAGGTCCGCCTCGGTGAGGGTCTCACCGGTGGCGTGGTAGCGCTTGGCGCCGAAGTCGTACTCCTCGGTCTCCAGCTTCACGTCCCCCGGGAGGACGGCGGAGAGGACCTTGAGACCCTCGGCCACGACTTCCTGGCCGATGCCGTCACCGGGGATCACTGCGAGATTGATGCTGCGAGACATGCGGGCACCCTACTCCTCGTCCCAGGTGATGACACGGGCTGTCCACGATCCGGACGGCCCGTGTCGGCGCGACGGCGCGGCGCGAGCGGCTCGGGCGAGGTCAGTGGCCGGTCTGGCCGCCGTTGTCCCGGCGGTCGAGGGCGCGCTGGAGGGCGGCGGCGGCGTTCTTGCGGTCGGACTCGCTCGTGCGGGACACGTGGCGGACGCGGCGGCGGACGGTCGTCTCGGCCATGGGAATCGACTCCTCGGATATGAAGGGAGTACGGCAATGACGGGTGTTCGAGACGCCGGAGCAGGCGGGGAGCACCAAGGCCGCAGGGGTTGCCTGCACAGGGCCCGGCTCACGACCGCCAATCGCTGGATCGAGCGAGACGTTCGGCTTGTTCCAAGCTAAAGGAGCGGCCCGCGTCTGTCTGCATCATTACTCGGACTTCCTACTATCTGAGACGGCGAACCGGCTGACCCCTCTCTGAACTGGGCTTTTCCCTCAGGTCACGTCACCGTCGCGCCAGTCGAAGACCAGCGCGCAGGCGGGGTCGAGCGCTCCGGCGGGCGTCGCCGGCCACACGTGGACGGCTCCCTCGTCGTCCGGCAGCCGGACGATCCCGTGCTCCGGCGAGAGGGCGTGCACCTGCCCCTCCCACCGCCGCCAGCCCCGGGCGGCGTACAGCCGGGCACCGTCCTCGCTGGCGGCCAGCGCGCCGAGGTCGTAGGCCCGCTCGATCACCCGCTCCAGCTCCGCCATCACCCGCCCGCCGAGCCCGGTGCGCCGGACGTCGGCGCGTACGGCGACGGCCTCGACGTACCCGGTGCGCAGCCAGCGCCCCGCGTGCCGCACCCGCCGCATCACGACCGAGCCGTGGGCGGCGAGCCCGGCCGCGTCATGTATCAGTACGTGCATCCCCCCGAGCCCGTGGTCCCAGTCCTCGTCGGCGAAGTCCCCCTCGAAGGCGTCGTCCAACAGGGCGCGGGCGGCGGTGAGTTCGTCGGGGCCGAGGTCCGCGGTGTGCGCGAGACGCATCCGATCGGTCATGACGGCATTGTGGCCACCGGGCGATTGACGGTCGAGTGCTTTAGGCGAGTCGGGGACGGACCCGCTCGTCACCGTGCCGCGGGGAAATGGAAACGGGCCGGGAAGCCTGCTCGGTGGCAGGCTTCCCGGCCCGTCGCTCGGGTGGGGCGGGGATCAGCCCATGTGCGGGTACGTGTAGTCGGTCGGGGCGACCAGGGCCTCCTTGATGGCGCGGGTCAGCGTCCAGCGCAGGAGGTTCTGGGGGGCACCGGCCTTGTCGTTGGTGCCGGAGGCGCGGCCGCCGCCGAAGGGCTGCTGGCCGACGACGGCGCCGGTCGACTTGTCGTTGATGTAGAAGTTGCCCGCGGCGAAGCGGAGCTTCTCCATCGTGTAGGCCGCCGCCGCACGGTCGTTGGCGATGACCGAGCCGGTGAGGGCGTAGTCGGAGACGGACTCCATCTGGGTCAGCATCTCGTCGTACTTGTCGTCCTCGTAGACGTACACGGCGAGGATCGGGCCGAAGTACTCGGTCGTGAAGACCTCGTTCTCCGGGTCGGTGCACTCGATGACGGTCGGGCGGACGAAGTAGCCGACCGAGTCGTCGTAGCTGCCGCCCGCGACGATGGTGCAGGTCGGGTCGGCCTTGGCGCGGTCGATCGCGGCCTTGTTCTTGGCGAAGGAGCGGTCGTCGATGACGGCGCCGATGAAGTTCGACAGGTCCGTCACGTCACCCATGGTGAGCGAGTCGACCTCGGCCGCGAACGCCTCCTTGAAGCCCGAGTTCCAGATGGAGGCCGGGATGTACGCGCGGGAGGTGGCGCTGCACTTCTGGCCCTGGTACTCGAAGGCACCACGGGTCAGCGCGGTCTTCAGCACGGCGCGGTCGGCGCTCGGGTGGGCGACCACGAAGTCCTTGCCGCCGGTCTCGCCGACCAGACGCGGGTACGAGCGGTACTTCTCGATGTTGTTGCCGACCGTCTTCCACAGGTACTGGAAGGTCTTGGTCGAACCGGTGAAGTGGATGCCCGCGAGGTCGCGGTGCTCCAGGGCCACCTTGGAGACCTCGATGCCGTCGCCGGTGACGAGGTTGATGACGCCCTTGGGCAGACCGGCCTCCTCCAGCAGCTGCATCAGCAGCACGGCGGCGTGGGTCTGGGTCGGGGACGGCTTCCAGACCACCACGTTGCCCATCAGGGCCGGGGCGGTGGGCAGGTTGGCCGCGATCGCCGAGAAGTTGAACGGCGTGATCGCGTAGACGAAGCCCTCCAGCGGGCGGTGGTCCAGACGGTTCCACACGCCCGGGGAGTTCGCCGGGGGCTGCTCGGCGAGGATCTGGCGGGCGTAGTGCACGTTGAAGCGCCAGAAGTCGACCAGCTCGCAGGGGCTGTCGATCTCCGCCTGCTGGGCCGTCTTGGACTGGCCGAGCATGGTGGAGGCGGCGATCGTCTCGCGCCACGGGCCGGACAGCAGCTCGGCGGCGCGCAGGATGATCGCGGCGCGGTCGTCGAAGGACATCGCGCGCCAGGCCGGGGCGGCGGCCAGGGCGGCGTCGATCGCGTCCCGGGCGTCCTGCTGGGTGGCGTGCCGGCCGGTGCCGAGGACGGCCTTGTGGTTGTGCGGCTGCACCACCTGGAACGGCTCGCCGCCGCCCAGTCGCTTCTCGCCGCCGATGGTCATCGGCAGGTCGACCGGGTTCTCGGCCAGCTCCTTGAGCTTGGCCTCCAGGCGGGCGCGCTCGGGCGAGCCGGGGGCGTAGCCGTGCACCGGCTCGTTGACGGGGGTGGGGACCTGGGTCACAGCGTCCATGAGATCCGAACTCCTTGTACGTGAGCGGGTGGTGGGGCTCAGCCCTTGCTGACCATGCTGCGCAGGAAGAAGCGCAGGTTCGCCGGCTTCTCCGCCAGGCGGCGCATGAAGTAGCCGTACCAGTCCGTGCCGTACGCCGTGTAGACGCGCATGCGGTGGCCTTCGGCGGCCAGTCGCAGGTGCTCGTCGCCGCGGATGCCGTACAGCATCTGGAACTCGTACTCGTCGAGCTTACGACCGGCCTTGTGGGCGAGCTCCTGTGCGATGGAGATCAGGCGCGGGTCGTGGGACCCGACCATCGGGTAGCCCTCGCCCTCCATCAGCGTCTTCAGGATGCGCACGTAGGCCTTGTCGATCTCGTGCTTCTGCTGGTAGGCGACCTCGGCGGGCTCCTTGTAGGCGCCCTTGACCAGGCGGACCCGGCTGCCGGCCTCGGCCAGGCGCTTGGCGTCGGCCTCGGTGCGGAACAGGTAGGCCTGGATCACGCAGCCGGTCTGCGGGAAGTCCTTCCGCAGCTCCTCGTGGATGGCGAACATCGAGTCGAGGGTGGTGTGGTCCTCGGCGTCCAGCGTCACGGTCGTGCCGATGGCGGCGGCGGCCTCGACGACGGGCCGGACGTTGGCGAGCGCCAGCTCGTGGCCGCCCTCCAGCGCCTGTCCGAACATCGACAGCTTCACCGACATCTCGACCTTCTCGCCGAGCCCCAGCTCCTTGAGGTGGTCGATCAGCGCCAGGTAGGCGTCGCGGGCGACCGTGGCCTGCTCGGGGGTGGTGATGTCCTCGCCGACGACGTCCATCGTCAGCTCCAGGCCCTTGCCCGTCAGGTCCTTGATGATCGGGACGATGTCGGACACCGTCTCCCCCGGGATGAAGCGGTCGACGACCTGCTTGGTCACCGGGGCCGCCGAGATCAGGCGTCGCATCCGGTCGCTGCGCGACGCGGCGAGAATCACGGGACCCAGCACGGGGCACCTCCACAGACAAGCACCAAAGAGGCCGTTGCCCGACGATTCGGGTACGGCACGGAGAACCACCGTGAAACCTACGGACCCTTGTGATCGTCAACCATCGACAGCTGTCACGCATCCGTGCCCGAGATCTCAGACATCTGTATGAAGATGGCCGGAAAATGGGGGAGAATGCCCGAGTGGCGGCGGATTACAAGGGTGATTACCAGGAGCTGGTGGACGAGATCTCGGAGCTGCTGGGGGTCCCGGCGACCCTGGAGAACCGAGACTTCGAGCTGATCGCCTTCGGGGCGTACGACAGCGACGACGAGCTGGACGCGTCCGCGCTGGACCCGGTGCGCACCCGCTCGATCCTGACCCGGCGCTCCACGGCGACCGTCCGCTCCTGGTTCGAGGGCTTCGGCATCACCCGCGCGACCGGCCCGGTGCGCATCCCACCGAGCCCCGAGGCCGGGGTCTACCGCGGCCGGATCTGTCTGCCGGTGCGCCACCGGGGCGTCGTCCTCGGCTACGTCTGGCTGCTCGACGGCGACCCGGGCCCGACGGACGCGCAGCTGACGGCGGCGATGCGGGTGGCCGGCCGGATCGGCGCGCTGCTCGCGGACGAGGCGGAGGCCGGGGCGGGGCTGAGCCGGGAGCTGCGGGCGGTGCTCACGGCGGAGAGCGGCTGGCAGCGGGACATGGCGGTGGCCGAACTGCGCACGGCGCTGGGGCCGCGCGCGGACGGCCCGCACACGCTGGTGTGCGTGGCCCCCTGGCCCTCCCCCGACCCGGACGACGCGCCGTCCGCCCGCTCCATTCCGCACGCGGCGGCGCTGTGCACGATTCCCTGGGGCGCGGCGGGGCAGAGCCTGGCGGTGCTGGTACGGCTCCGCTCCACGACGGTGGGCGCGCCGGCGCTGGCGACGGCGGCGCGGGTGCTGGCGGAGGCGGAGGGCGCGCGGGGCGCCACGGGGGCGGGGACGGGCGCGGGCGGCCGGGCGAAGGGTACGGCGGCGGCGCGGGGGGCCGGGGCGGCGGTGGCCGCGGCGGTGGCGGCCGGGATCGCCGGGGCGGGCGGCTTCGCGGCGGCCGCCGGGCCGGCCGGTCCCGCCGCCGGTGTCGGGGACCCGCGCACCGGCCTGGCCGAGCTGGGCACGGTGTGGCAGGAGGCCCGCGCGGCGGCGCGTGCGGCGCTGGCCGAGCCGCGCCTCGGCCCGGTCGCCGAGTGGCGGGGCATCGGGCCGTACCGCCTGCTGACCGCGCTCCCGCCGGAGTCCGCCCAGGACCCGGCGGCCGGCGCCCTCCTCTCCCCCGCCCACCGGGAACTGGCCCGCACCGCCGAGGTCTACCTGGACTGCGCGGGCCAGGCGGGCCGCACGGCCTCGGAACTGGGCATCCACCGCCAGACCCTCTACTACCGCCTCAACCGAGTGGAACAACTGACGGGCCTCGACCTGGACGACGGCGAGGACCGCCTGCTGCTGCACATGGCGTTGAAGAGGGCGCGGTTGTAGGGGGACGGCGAGCGCCTTCGCGGATGACCGGAGCCGCTACGCGTCCCGGTCGCCGCGCACCGCGCCGTCGCCGGGCCCCTGCGGACCTTCGGGCCGCGTGTACAGAACCTCCCGTGCCTGTTCCGCCGCCCGGGTGATGCTCTCGGAGACGAAGTCCACGAAGCGGGCGACGTTTTCGAGGCGGGTGGCGGCCCGGGTGCCGGGGCCGAGGACGCCCACGCCCTGTCGTGCGACCTCGACGACCAGGGCGTTGGAGCGGGCGGTGGACATCATCGCCTGGTACCAGATGTCGTCGTCCACGAGATACCGCTCCCGGCGGCGTTCGTCGCGCTCGCGGCGCACCAGGCCCTGGCTGTCCAGGAAGGCGATCGCCTTGGACACGGACGCCGGGCTGACCTGGAGGCGCTGGACGAGTTCGGAGGCGGTGAGGCTGCCCGAGTCGGTGGTGTAGAGGCAGACCAGCACCCGCGCCATCATCTTGGGCAGCCCCGACTGGATGAAGACGTCGGCGAGTTTCTCCTCGTACGCGCGCACGGCCTCCGCGTCGCGCCCGTCGGGTCGCGCGGCCGTCTCCGCATCCCGGGGCGCGCTGCGTGCGCGGCGGTGGGCGCGGCGCTCCGTGGCGCGGTGGGCCGCGTCCGCGCGGTAGGCGGTGGGGCCGCCGTTGCGCATGACCTCGCGGGTGACGGTCGACGTCGGACGGTCGAGGCGTCGCGCGATCTCCGCGTAGGCGAGGCCGTCGGCCAGTCCCAGCGCGATCCGCTGACGTTCCTGCTGGGTGAGTCTGCCTCCCGGCATCGCGCTCTTCTCCTTCAATCCGTGGTGCCCGGCCCGCAGCTTAGCGTTCAGCCTCAATCCATTGCAACGAGCAACGGCATCGGCGTTGCATTAGCCCGGAGCGCCATTGCAATGAAATTGCATCTCTGGCCTGCAAGTTGGGGAATTACAAGCGATTAAGTTGTTGCCCGTTCAGTGAATGCAACGTAGCGTTTCCATCATCGGAAACAACGCAGCCAAGGAGTTCACGATGCAGAAGTTCGACACCCCCGCCCCCGTCTCCGTCGTCCTCGACATCCCCGCCGGGCGCGTCCAGCTCATCGCCGCCGACCGGACGGACACCACCGTCGAGGTCCGGCCGTCCGACGCCGCGAAGGGCCGTGACGTCAAGGCGGCGGAGCGGACCGAGGTGGCCTACGGCGACGGGGTGCTGCGGATCGAGGTCCCCGCGGCGGGCAACCGGATCCTCGGCCCCTCCGGCTCGATCGAGGTGACCGTCCAGCTGCCCGTCGGCTCACGCGTCGAGGCGAAGACGGCGAGCGGCGAGTTCCGCGGCGTCGGGCGCCTCGGGGACGTCGTGTTCGAGGGCGCGCAGGGCACGGTCAAGTTGGACGAAACCGCGAGCGCCCGGCTCGCCCTCCAGGCCGGCGACATCTCGGTCGGCCGGCTGGGCGCCGACGCGGAGATCAGCACCCAGAAGGGAGACCTCCACGTCACCGAGGCCATGGGCGGCACCGTCACCCTGCGCACCGAGCACGGAGCCATCTCGGTCGGCGCCGCCCGCGGGGTCTCCGCGACCCTGGACGCCGGCACCTCCTACGGCCGTGTCGACAACGCCCTGAAGAACGCCGAAGGTTCCGGCGCGGGCCTGCACATCCACGCCACCACCGCCTACGGCGACATCACCGCCCGCAGCCTGTGACACCGCGGACCGCAGGGTGCGGCGACGGATGAGCACATGCCTGTCGCCGCACCTGCGCCCCGGAGCGACGTTGAGCCACGGATGACGGAACACACGGCCGAGGCGGCACTCGCCCACAACGCCTCGCCGGCCCTGCGTCTCGGCGGAGCTCGGCCCAGCGCGGAGACCGCCGCCCTCCTCGCGGACCGGACCACGGACCCCGCCGCCGCGACGCGCCGGCTGCGCCGCCGAAGCGACGAACGGGCGCTCGCGTACCAGCGGTTCGTACGGCCCGAACAGGAGGGTCGGCGGCCGGACTTCAGCCGGCCGCGGTCACCCCCCGGCCGAAGCGGGGCCCGAGGCCGCGGCGTCCGCCGCCGCCATCACCTGCCGCAACCCCTCCGTCAGCGCCTCCGCGTTCGGGGCGGTCTTCGGGTCGAAGGTCCACTGGGAGATCAGGCCCGTCATCAGGGTCACGTAGAAGCGGCCGAGGGTGTCGGCGGTCCCGTCCGAGACCTCCTCCTCCGGCACCCCCATCAGCAGGGAGACCATGCCCCGGCCGGCCTCGCGCTGTGCGCGGGACAACTGGTCGCGCACCTCGGGCAGTTGATCGCCCATCGCGAGGATCTCCACGCTGAGCCGCCAGATCGAGCCCGGCTCGCGGAGGCTGTCGACGACGTTCGACCACACCTCGCGGAACCGCTCCAGCGAACCGGGGGCGGCGCTGATGCCCTCGCCGCCCTCCAGGGGCACGTCCTCCACCAGCGCGACGTACGCCTGCGCCAGCAACGCGTCCTTCGAGCCGTAGTGGTAGCCGATGGAGGCCAGGTTCGTGCCAGAGGCCTTCACGATGTCGCGCGCCGTGGTCCGCGCGAACCCCTTCTCCAGCAGGCAGCGCTTCGCGCCTTCGAGCAGATCCTCGCGATGTCCCATGCCGGGCAGCCTACCCCGCCTTCCATACAACCGTCCCAGACGCATGACTTACACAAGTGTTCTAGACAAGTGTTTAAGACGCTCGTACATTGCCTGTCATGAAGCGTGAATGGACCGCCCTCTACGTGCTGATGCTGCCGCTGCTCCTGGTCTCGATGGACGTCTCGGTGCTGTACTTCGCCGCCCCGGCGATCAGCGCCGATCTGCACCCCACCGGCACCCAGCAGCTGTGGATCTTCGACATCTACGGCTTCGTGCTCGCCGGGCTGCTGATGACCATGGGCTCGCTCGGGGACCGGATCGGCCGCCGCAGGCTGCTGCTCATGGGCGCCGCCGCGTTCGGCGGTGCCTCGCTGCTCGCCGCCTACGCCGACAGCGCCACGACCCTGATCGCCGCCCGCGCGCTCCTCGGCATCGGCGGGGCGACCCTGATGCCGTCGACCATGGCCCTGCTGCGCGCGATGTTCACCGACCCGGCCGAACGTGCGAAGGCGATCGGCCTCTGGTCCGGCGTGATGACCGGCGGCGTCGCCCTCGGCTCGGTGATGAGCGGCATCCTGGTCGAGCACTTCTGGTGGGGCGCGGTGTTCCTGGTCAACCTGCCCGCGATGGGGCTGCTGCTGGTGCTCGGCCCGGTGCTGCTGCCCGAGTCGAAGAACCCCTCCCCCGGCCCCTTCGACTGGCCGAGCGTGCCGCTGTCCCTGGCCGCCGTGCTCCCCGTGATCTACGGCCTCAAGGAGATCCCCTCCGAGGGCTGGCACCCGCGGTACGTCGTCCCGGTCGCCGTCGGCCTGCTCTTCGCCGCCCTGTTCACACACCGCCAGCGCACCCACGCCACCCCGCTGGTCCCGCCCGCCCTGCTGAAGGGCCGGGGGTTCGCCCCGGCGCTGGTGCTGAACCTCGTCGCGTCGCTCGCCATGATGGGCTCGGCGGTCTTCACCACGCAGTACCTCCAGTCGGTGCTGGGCAAGAGCCCGCTCTCGGCCGCCCTGTGGAGCCTGCTGCCCTCGGTGTTCATCGGCGTCGCCGGTCCCCTCAGCGCACGGCTCGTGCGGCGGGGCGTCGACCGGGGGTACGTCGTCGCGGGCGGCTTCGCCGCGATGGCGGGCGGCTTCGCGCTGCTCGCCCTGCTCGGCACCGACTCGCTGTGGCTGGTGCTGGCCGGGGCCGGCGTGCTGGCCTGCGGGATGGTCGCGATCATGTCCCAGCTGACCGATCTGGCCATGAGCGGCGCCCCGGTGGAACGGGCCGGTACCGCCTCCTCGCTCCTGGAGACCGGCGCGGAGTTCGGCGGGGCGCTCGGGATGGCGGTCCTCGGATCGATCGGTACGGCGGTCTACCGGCACCGGATGCCGGGCACGGCGCCGGCGGGGGCGCGCGAGACCCTCGGCGGCGCGCTCGCCACCGTCACCCGGCTGCCCGGCGAGGCGGGGCGGTCCCTGCTCGCCGCCGCCCGGCAGGCGTTCACCACCGGGATGCGGGACGCCGCGCTGGCGGGGGCGGTGCTGCTGGTGCTGGCCGCGGTGGGGGCGGCCGTGACCCTGCGGAAGACCGAGGGGTAGCGGACGCGCGAACGCCGGACGGGCCGAGGAAGACCTCGGCCCGTCCGGCGTTCGGGGGTGCTCAGACCAGGTTCACCGAGCGGGCGGACGTCGCCCCGATCTCCTCGGCGACCTCGGCCAGCACGGCGGCCGTCACCGTGTCGTCCACGGTGAGGACGGCCAGCGCCTCGCCGCCCACCGTGGCGCGCGCGACCTGCATGCCGGCGATGTTCAGGCCCGCCTCGCCGAGGATGCGGCCGACGGTGCCGACGACACCGGGACGGTCCTCGTAGCGCAGGACGACCATGTGGTCGGCGAGGGCGAGGTCGACGTCGTACTCGCCGACCGCCACGACCTTCTGGACGTGCTTGGGGCCGGCCAGCGTGCCGGAGACCGACACCTCCTCGCCGGTGCCGAGCGTGCCGCGCACGGTCACCACGTTGCGGTGCTCGGTGGCCTCGGAGCTGGTGGTGAGGCGGACCTCGACGCCACGCTCCTGGGCGAACAGCGGGGCGTTGACGTACGACACCGTCTCGTCCACGACGTCCTCGAACACGCCCTTGAGGGCGGAGAGTTCGAGCACCTTCACGTCGTGCTGGGTGATCTCGCCGTAGACCTCGACGTCCAGCCGGACCGCCACCTCGCCGGCCAGCGCGGTGAAGATGCGGCCGAGGCGCTCGGCGAGCGGGAGGCCGGGCTTGACGTCCTCGGCGATGACACCGCCCTGCACGTTGACCGCGTCGGGCACCAGCTCGCCGGCGAGCGCGAGGCGCACCGACTTGGCGACCGCGATGCCCGCCTTCTCCTGGGCCTCGTCGGTGGAGGCGCCCAGGTGCGGGGTGCACACGACCTGGTCCAGCTCGAACAGCGGGGAGTCGGTGCACGGCTCCTTGGCGTAGACGTCGAGGCCGGCGCCGGCGACGCGGCCCTCCTTCAGCGCCGCGTACAGCGCCGCCTCGTCCACGATGCCGCCGCGCGCGGCGTTGACGATGCGCACGCTCGGCTTGACCTTGCGCAGCGCCTCGTCACCGATGAGGCCCAGGGTCTCGGGGGTCTTGGGCAGGTGGACGGTGATGAAGTCGGAGACCTCCAGCAGCTCGTCCAGGGAGACCACCTTGACGCCCATCTGGGCGGCGCGCGCGGGCTGCACGTACGGGTCGTAGGCGACGACCTTCATGCCGAAGGCGGACATGCGCTGCGCGACCAGGGCGCCGATGCGGCCGAGGCCGACGACACCGAGGGTCTTCTCGGCCAGCTCCACGCCCGTGTACTTGCTGCGCTTCCACTCGCCGTTCTTCAGCGCGGCGTTCGCCTGCGGGATGTTGCGGGCGGTGGACAGGAGCAGACCGCAGGCCAGCTCGGCGGCGGTCACGATGTTCGAGGTCGGGGCGTTGACGACCATGACGCCGGCCTTGGTGGCGGCGGAGACGTCGACGTTGTCCAGGCCGACGCCGGCGCGGGCGACGACCTTCAGCTTCTTGGCCGCGGCGATGGCCTCGGCGTCGACCTTGGTCGCGGAACGGATCAGGATCGCGTCGACGTCGGCGATGGCGGGCAGCAGCTCAGCCCGGTCGGCTCCGTTGCAGTGCCGGATCTCGAAGTCCGGGCCGAGGGCGTCGACGGTCGCGGGCGAAAGCTCTTCGGCGATGAGTACGACGGGTTTCGAGCTCACGTGGGTCCTCACAAGTCCAATGCGGACGGCCGTCCCGACGGCCGCTGGCGGAGGGGTGCTAGCCGCGTGGAAGACGCACGACGCTGTGGGCCTGACGCGTTTGTTGTCAGCAGTCTAGTGGCGCCGCGGCCGTCGGTTTGCGCCGCTGCGGAAGGATCACCCGGACGGGGAACTCCATTGTGGAGTCATACCGGGAGGTCGTGGCGAAAGGGGGCCGGAGCAGCATGCCCCGGCCCCCTGACGTGAGGCTTACGCCTCCTCGTTCACCCAGCTCATCAGCCGGCGCAGCTGCTTGCCCGTGGTCTCCAGCAGGTGCTCGGAGTCCTGCTTCTTGTACTCGTTGTACTTCTTCAGGCCGCCGTGGTACTCGTCCATCCAGTTCTTGGCGAAGGTGCCGTCCTGGATCTCGGCGAGGACCTTCTTCATCTCCGCCTTGGTGGCGTCGGTGATGATGCGCGGGCCGGTGACGTAGTCGCCCCACTCGGCGGTCTCGGAGATGGACCAGCGCATCTTCTCCAGGCCGCCCTCGTACATGAGGTCCACGATCAGCTTCAGCTCGTGCAGGCACTCGAAGTAGGCGATCTCCGGCTGGTAGCCGGCCTCGGTCAGGGTCTCGAAGCCCGCCTTGACCAGGGCCGCGGTGCCACCGCACAGCACGGCCTGCTCGCCGAAGAGGTCGGTCTCGGTCTCCTCGGTGAAGGTGGTCTTGATGACGCCGGCGCGGGTGCCGCCGATGCCCTTGGCGTACGACAGGGCCAGCGCGAAGGCGTTGCCGGAGGCGTCCTGCTCGACGGCGGCGATGCAGGGAACGCCGCGGCCCTCCTCGTACTGGCGGCGGACCAGGTGGCCCGGGCCCTTGGGGGCGACCATGCAGACGTCCACGCCGGCCGGGGGCTTGATCAGGCCGAAGCGGATGTTGAAGCCGTGGCCGAAGAACAGGGCGTCGCCGTCCTTCAGGTTGGCGGCGATGGACTCCTCGTAGACCTGGGCCTGGATCGGGTCCGGGACCAGGATCATGATCACGTCGGCCTCGGCGGCGGCCTCGGCCGGGGTGACCACACGCAGGCCCTGCTCCTCGGCCTTGACCTTGGACGTGGAGCCCTCGTGCAGACCGACCCGGACGTCGACACCGGAGTCGCGCAGCGACAGGGCGTGCGCGTGACCCTGGCTGCCGTAGCCGATGACCGCGACCTTGCGGTTCTGGATGATGGACAGGTCGGCGTCAGCGTCGTAGAACAGCTCGGCCACTTTGGGTTCTCTCCCTATGTGTGCAGGTGGTGCGTCCCACCGTATGCCGGTGAGCGGTGAGGTGGTTCGGGGGTCTCGGCATACGGGCGGCGATGATCGGGAGCCGCCCGTACGCGGTCGTACTCGGCCTTACGCGGACCGGTCGAGGGCGCGCAGCGAGCGGTCCGTGATGGACCGGGCGCCGCGGCCGATCGCGATGGTGCCGGACTGGACCAGCTCCTTGATGCCGAACGGCTCCAGCATCTTGAGCATGGCGGACAGCTTCTCGCTGGACCCGGTGGCCTCGATGGTCACGGCCTCCGGGGAGACGTCCACGGTCTTGGCGCGGAACAGCTGGACGATCTCCACGATCTGGGAGCGGGTCTCGTTGTCCGCGCGGATCTTCACCAGGACGAGTTCGCGCTGGACGGCCTGTGCCGGGTCCAGCTCGACGATCTTCAGCACCTCGACGAGCTTGTTGAGCTGCTTGGTGACCTGCTCCAGCGGCAGTTCCTCGACACCGACCACGATGGTGATGCGGGAGATGTCGGGGTGTTCGGTGACGCCCACCGCGAGCGAGTCGATGTTGAAGCCGCGGCGGGAGAACAGGGCGGCGATGCGGGCCAGGATGCCCGGCTTGTTCTCCACCAGGACGGAGAGCGTGTGCTTGGACATGGTCTTCTTTACGTCTCTCTCGCTCAGTCGTCTTCGCTGTCGCCGAAGTCGGGGCGGACGTCCCGGGCGGCCATGATCTCGTCGTTGGAGGTGCCGGCGGCGACCATCGGCCACACCATGGCGTCCTGGTGGACGATGAAGTCCACGACGACCGGACGGTCGTTGATGGAGTTGGCCTCTTCGATGACCTTGTCCAGGTCCTCCGGGCGCTCGCAGCGCAGGCCCACGCAGCCCATGGCCTCGGCCAGCTTCACGAAGTCCGGCACCCGCGTGCCCCGGGCCTCGGGGTTCACGTCGTCCGGGCCGCTGTGCAGCACGGTGTTGGAGTAGCGCTGGTTGTAGAAGAGGGTCTGCCACTGGCGGACCATCCCGAGGGCGCCGTTGTTGATGATGGCGACCTTGATGGGGATGTTGTTCAGGGCGCAGGTGGTCAGTTCCTGGTTGGTCATCTGGAAGCAGCCGTCGCCGTCGATCGCCCAGACGGTCCGCTCGGGCCGGCCGGCCTTGGCGCCCATGGCGGCCGGCACCGCGTAGCCCATGGTTCCGGCGCCGCCGGAGTTCAGCCAGGTGGCGGGCTGCTCGTACTGGATGAAGTGCGCGGACCACATCTGGTGCTGGCCGACGCCCGCCGCGAAGATGGTGCCCTCGGGGGCGAGCTGTCCGACGCGCTCGATCACGGCCTGGGGGGACAGCGAGCCGTCCTCGGGCTGGTCGTACCCGAGCGGGTAGGTCTCGCGCCAGCGGTTGAGGTCCTGCCACCAGGCGCTGTAGTCGCCCTTGTGGCCCTCGCTGTGCTCCTTCTGCACGGCCTGGACCAGGTCGGCGATGACCTCGCGGGCGTCACCGACGATCGGCACGTCGGCCTCGCGGTTCTTGCCGATCTCGGCCGGGTCGATGTCGGCGTGGACGATCTTGGCGTACGGGGCGAAGCTGTCCAGCTTGCCGGTGACGCGGTCGTCGAAGCGGGCTCCGAGGGCGACGATCAGGTCGGCCTTCTGCAGCGCGGTGACGGCGGTGACCGCACCGTGCATGCCCGGCATTCCCACGTGCAGCGGGTGGCTGTCGGGGAATGCGCCGAGCGCCATCAGGGTGGTGGTGACGGGCGCTCCGGTGAGTTCGGCGAGGACCTTCAGCTCGGCGGTGGCCCCCGCCTTGATGACGCCGCCGCCGACGTAGAGGACGGGCCGCCGGGCGGCGGTGATCAGCTTGGCGGCCTCGCGGATCTGCTTGGCGTGCGGCTTGGTGACCGGACGGTAGCCGGGCAGGTCCATGACCGGCGGCCAGGAGAAGGTCGTCTTCTTCTGGAGGGCGTCCTTGGCGATGTCGACGAGGACCGGGCCGGGGCGGCCGGTGGAGGCGATGTGGAAGGCCTCCGCGATCACCCGCGGGATGTCCTCGGCCTTGGTCACCAGGAAGTTGTGCTTGGTGATCGGCATGGTGATGCCGACGATGTCCGCCTCCTGGAAGGCGTCCGTGCCGATCGAGGAGGAGGCGACCTGACCGGTGATGGCGACCAGCGGGACCGAGTCCATGTGGGCGTCGGCGATGGGGGTGACCAGGTTGGTGGCGCCCGGGCCGCTGGTCGCCATGCAGACCCCGACCTTGCCGGTGGCCTGGGCGTAGCCGGTGGCCGCGTGGCCCGCGCCCTGCTCGTGGCGGACCAGGACGTGGCGCACCCGGGTGGAGTCCATCATCGGGTCGTACGCCGGGAGGATCGCGCCGCCGGGAATGCCGAACACCGTGTCCGCGCCGACCTCCTCAAGGGAGCGAATGAGGGACTGCGCGCCCGTGACGTGCTCGACGGGGGCGGAGTGCTGTCCTCCGGATCGGGGCCGGGGCTGCGGATGATGGGCCCCGGTGGCCTGCTCGGTCATCGGCTTCTCTTCTCGATGCTGAGGTTTTTGCGAGGTTCGGGCGGAGTTCGTGTGCCGCACGAGGGTCACTCGTGCAACAAAAAACCCCTCGTGCCGTAAGGCAAGCGAGGGGAGCGCGCCGGTGAGGGTCGCTGGGGATTCCGGATCGCCTTCCGGTGGGTCCCAGCTCAGCCGACGCGCTGTCCAAGTACGAGAATTCGGGTGCGCATGGAACTGACCCTCCACCCGGCACGCACCACGTGTCAAGTAGGTGGGACGGGAGTCTCAGAATGTGAGCGAAGGGCACTGCCGCCTCCGAAAACAGCGGGTACTCCTCCGGTGTACACCCCCGCGGCGCCCTTCGCGCCGAGACGCCCCTGCATGTCTCTCGCCCGGCCCGCGAACGCCGGTTCGGCCGACGCGTGCGGCACCGCACAGGGCCCGGCGCCGAGCGCCCGGCGCAGCCGGTACTCGTCCAGCGGCCCGGAGAAGGCCATGCCGGTGCCGTGCGTGCAGCCCATCGCGCGCAGCGCCACCGCCTGTTCGGGAAGGTCCACGCCCTCGGCGACCGACTGGAGCCCGAGGTCGCAGGCGATCCGCAGCAGCCCGCTGGTGATCTTGTGCAGCCGGGCGGACTCGACCACGCCCTCGACCAGGCTCCGGTCGAGCTTGAGGATGTCCACGGGCAGCCGCCGCAGGGCGGTGATGGCCGCCTGGCCGCTGCCGAAGCCGTCCAGCGCGATGCGCACCCCGAGCCGGTTCAACGCGGTCAGCCGCCGCTCCAGCTCGTCCAGGCCGAGCCCGGGGTCGGTGTCGGACAGCTCGACGACCAGCGCCCCGGGCGGCAGCCCGTGCCGGGTCAGCAGCGTCTCCACCGAGCCCGGCGGCAGCGAACGGTCCAGCAGCCGCCGGGCGCTCATCCGCACCGCCACCGGTACGACGAGCCCGCTCGACGCCCGTTCGGCGGCCTGTGCGACGGCCTCCTGGAGGATCCAGCGGTCCAGCTCGGCGGTCTTGTCGCCGTCCTCCGCCACCCGCAGGAACTCCGCCGGGGTGAACAGCACGCCCTGCGAGGAGCGCCAGCGGGCCTGCGCGCCGACCGCCGTGATCCGGCCGTCCTCCAGGCGCACCACCGGCTGGTGCAGCAGCGTGAACTCGCCGTCGTGCAACGCGGCGCGCAGCCGGTTGGCCAGCTCCGCCTTGCGTACGACGTCCTGCTGCATCTGCGGCCGGTACAGCTCGACCCGGCCCTTTCCGGCCGATTTCGCGCGGTACATCGCGAGGTCGGCGTTGCGCAGCAGCTCCCCCGCGCCGAGGCCGGGCTCGGCGAAGGCGACCCCGATGGAGGCGTTGACCCGGACGTCCCTGCCGTCGATCGCGTACGGCTGGGAGAGGGTCGTCCTGAGCCGGTCGGCCAGCTCCAGGATGTTGCGCTCCCGGGCCTCCCGGTCGTGGGTGCCGTCCCCGACGATCAGGGCCGCGAACTCGTCGCCGCCCAGCCGGGAGGCGGTGTCGCCCTGGCGGACCGCGTCCTGGAGCCGCCGGGCGGCCTGGATCAGGAGTTCGTCGCCGGCCTGGTGCCCGATGGTGTCGTTGACGGCCTTGAAGCCGTCGAGGTCGATGAAGAGCACCGCCGTACCGCGCAGGGCGTCGCCCCGGTCGGTGGCCCGGCGCCCGGACAGCGCCTGCTGGACGCGCCGGGTGAACAGGGCGCGGTTGGGCAGGTCGGTGAGCGGGTCGTGCTCCGCGTTGTGCTGCAACTGGGCCTGGAGGCGCACCCGTTCGGTGACGTCCCGGCTGTTGAAGATCAGCCCGCCGTGGTGCCGGCTCACGGTGGACTCGACGTTCAGCCAGCCTCCCCCGCTCCCGGCCTCGCTCGAGCGGGCGGTGCCCCCACCGCCGGAGCGGAAGCGGCACTCGATGCGGGTGGTGGGCTCCTCCGCCGGGCTGGCGGCGAGGAAGCGGCGCACCTCGTGCACCACACAGCCCAGGTCCTCGGGGTGGATCAGGGCGGCCAGCTCGGTGCCCACCAGATCCTCGGCGGGGCGGCCGTAGACCCCGGCGGCGGCCGGGGAGACGTAGCGCAGTATGCCGTTGGGCGCGGCGATCATGATGACGTCGCTCGACCCCTGTACCAGGGAGCGGAAGTGGTTCTCCTTCTGCGCCAGTTCCTGGGTGAGGGTGATGTTGTCCAGCAGCATGATGCCCTGGCGGATCACCAGCGCGAGCACGACGCAGCCCGCCGTGATCAGCACCACGTGATCGGGTCGGCGGCCGTTGAGGACGTTGTACAGGATGCCCAGGGTGCACACGGCCGCGGCGAGGTACGGGGTGAGCGCGGCGAGCGAGCCGGTGAGCGGCCGGCCCGCCGGGTAGCGGCCGTGCTCGGCGCCCGGCACCGGCGCGAGGCCCGGGTGGTGGCCGGTCGCGCGCGGGCCTCGCGACTGCTCGGGGATCGCGCGGGCGTGCTCCTCCGCCGCCTCGGCCCGCGGCGCGCTCCCGGGCCGGGGCGCGGCCCACGGGGCGTAGGCGAGCAGCAGCGAGCCGGCGAACCAGCCCGCGTCCAGCAACTGCCCGGAGCGGTAACTGCTGTGCAGCAGCGGCGAGGTGAACAGCGCGTCGCACATCACGGTCAGGGCGAGCGCGCCGATCGCGGTGTTCACCGCGGTGCGGTTGCCCGGGGCCCGGCGGAAGTGCAGCGCGAGCACCATGCTGACGAGGACGATGTCCAGCAGCGGGTACGCCAGCGACAGCGCGGTGTGCGCCACGCTCGGCCCGTCGAACCGGGCCGCCTGGGCGAGCGCGAGGCTCCACGAGAGGGTGAGCAGCGAGCCGCCGATCAGCCAGGCGTCCAGACCGAGGCAGATCCAGCCGGCCCTGGTCACCGGCCGTTTGGCGAGCACCAGCAGACCCACGATGGCGGGCGGCGCGAAGCACAGGAAGAACAGATCGGCGTACGACGGGCTGGGCACGGGCCGGCCGAGCACGACCTCGTACCAGCCCCAGACAGCGTTGCCGAGGGAGGCCATGGTCGAGGACAGGCCGAACAGCAGCCAGGCCGAGCGGAAGCGCACCCGGCGGCCGCGGGCGTACAGGAAGCAGGAGACGGCCGCGATCCCGGCCGCGGCGCTGAGCCCGAAGTCGCCCATGACCAGGGCGATCTCGTCCGTGCCCCAGTCGAACGCGGCGCCGACGGCGTACGCCGCGCAGACCAGGGCGAGGACGAGTTGTTCGGTGGCGCGGACGCGTTCGGAGCGGACCGGTCCGCGCGGCTCCGGGTCCTGCTGCGGGTGCGGTGCGCGCACCTCTTCGTCGACGGTGGTGGTCACCGTGGTCGGCGCGTTCACCGGGGCCTCCCGGTGGACGCGCCCGCGTAGCGCCGGTCCCGGTGCGCCGGGTGGGCGTGCTTGCGCCGCTCGGCCGGCCGTCGCGGGTGGTGGGTGTGGTGGCCGGTGTGATGACCGCGCCTGCGCGCGGCCGTGCGGTAGGGCCGCCGTCGGCGGCTCCGCCGCGTCGGATCGTTCGTCCATAGGCCGTGCATCGCCCGTCGCCCCCCTCGCAGTTCTGGAATGTCATCCCCGGCGCCGTGGTAGGCGGCGCTGCCCCTGTCGGGACGATACACCAGTATCGTCACTCAGGGACATAGCTTCTCTACGCTCCGTGACGACCAGCGGCGATGCGGGCACGGGCCGCGTCCGAGAGGTCGCGGAGGGTGCCGGAAACGCCTTAACGCCCGTTCGTTCCGGGGCTGTCCGGGGCCGCCGGATCTGTTCCGCCGGGACCCTCGGAGGCCGTTTCCGCCGGGTCCGTGCCGGTCGTGAGGATCACGTTCCGCAGTGGCTCGTGGCGCGCGAACCGGGTCAGCTGGTCGACCAGCAAACGCTTGGCGCGCGGCAGGAAGGCCGAGGAAGGACCGCCCATGTGCGGGCTGATCAGCACACCGGGGGCCCGCCACAGGGGGTGGCCCGGCGGCAGCGGTTCGGGGTCGGTGACGTCCAGGGCCGCGGTGATCCGGCCCCGTTCCAGTTCGGCGAGGAGCGCCCCGGTGTCCACGACCGGACCGCGCGCCACGTTCACGAGCAGCGCCCCGTCCTTCATCCGCGCCAGGAACTCGGCGTCCACCAGTCCGCGGGTGGCCTCGGTCAGGGGGGTGGACAGAATCACGACATCGGCGTCCGGAAGCAGCGAAAGCACGTCCTCGGTCGCGTGCACAAGACCACGCGCCGTAGTGCGCCGGGAGCGTGCGACGCGTGCCACCCGCGCGACCTCGAAGGGCGTGAGCCGGTCCTCGATGGCGGCGCCGATGGGGCCGTAGCCGACGATGAGCACGTTCTTGTCGGCGAGCGCCGGCCGGAACCCGCTCGCCCAGCGCTCCTCCTGCTGCGCCCGCACGAACTCCGGGATGCCGCGCAGCGCGGCGAGGGTCAGGGTGAGCGCCAGCTCGGCGGTGCTCGCCTCGTGCACCCCGCGGGCGTTGCAGAGCCGGACGCCGGGCGCGATGGAGGACAGGTTCGCGGTCATGTCGTCCACCCCCGCGGTGAGCGTCTGGATGACCCGGACGCCGGTCAGCCGCCGCAGCGGGCGGACCCGGACCGGCAGGGGGGTCATGTACGGCACCACGTACATCACGCACCGCGCCGGGTCCCCGGGAAAGGCCTGTTCACCGTCCTGTCCACCGTCCCAGAACAGATACCGGAACCCCTCGGGCAGACCGTCGATCTCCTCCGGCGGGAGGGGAAGCCACACGTCTTCGCTCATGGTCAGGAGGCTATGTCAGGTACGCGCGGACGCAGAGGTTAGGTTGGGGGCCGGGCTAAGGGAGGTTCCAGAGCAGGTGGAGCGCAGGACGATCGGCGCGGGGGCGCTCGCGGTGGGGGCCGTCGGACTCGGGTGCATGCCGATGAGCTGGGCGTACAGCGGGTCCAGGCGGCGGGGTGACGAGTCGCTGAGATGCGTCAACCGGGCGCTGGACCTGGGGTCGAGCCTGCTGGACACCGCGGACATGTACGGCCCGTTCACCAATGAGCTGCTGCTGGGCCGGGTGCTCAGACAGCGGCGCGCGGAGGCCTTCGTCTCCACGAAGGTGGGGCTGCTGGTGGGCGAGCAGCACATCGTGGCCAACGGCCGCCCGGGGTATGTGAAGCGGGCCTGCGACGCCTCGCTGCGCCGGCTCCAGACGGACGTGATCGACCTCTACCAGCTGCACCGCCCGGACCCCGAGGTGCCCATCGAGGAGACCTGGGGCGCGATGGCGGAGCTGGTGCGGGCGGGGAAGGTGCGGGCGCTGGGCCTGTGCGCCCTGGGAGCGCGGGGCGGACGCCGCTCGGGCGCGGGCCTGTACGACGGCACACTGCGCCAGTTGCAGCGGGTGCAGCAGGTGTTCCCGGTGACCGCGGTCGAGGCCGAGCTGTCGGTGTGGTCGCCGGAGGCGCTGCGGGCGCTGCTGCCGTGGTGCGAGACGCGGGGCGTGGGCTTCCTCGCGGCGATGCCGCTGGGCAACGGCTTCCTGACCGGCACGCTCACCCCGGGCGAGGGTTTCGAACCGGACGACGTGCGCGCCCGGCATCCCCGGTTCACCGCCGAGATGATGGCGGCCAACCAGCCGATCGTCGCCGGTCTGCGCCGTGTCGCCCGGCGGCACGGCCCGGAGGTCACCCCGGCGCAGGTGGCGCTGGCCTGGGTGCTGGCGCAGGGCCGTCATGTGATCGCACTGCCGGGCGCCAAGCGGGAGCGGTGGGCCGCGGAGAACGCGGCGGCGGCCGGGTTGCGGCTGTCGGCGGCGGATCTGGTCGAGATCGCGCGGCTGCCCGCGGCGCAGGGTTCGTGGGACTGAGGGACCCTGGGGAGGGGAAGACCTGCCGCTGGAACGCCGCTCCGAAGGGACCGTGATCGTGCGACGTCGAGCTGTGCCGGCCGTGCTGGCCGCCTCCCTGCTGCTGGCGGCGGGCTGTTCGTCCGGCTCGTCCCAAGTGGGTTTCCCCGGCCAGGGGCCGCGCACGGCGCCCCCGAGCACCGCCCCGGCCTCCCCGGCGACCGAGTCGGCGGCACCGGCCAAGGGCTCGGTGCGGGTGCTGCGCACGGTGGCCCGGAACCTGAAGTCGCCCTGGGGCCTCGCGGTGCTGCCTGGCGGCAATCTGCTGGTCTCCTCCCGCGACGACGCCACGATCACCCGCGTCGACCCGGGCACCGGCCGCACGACCGAACTGGGTACCGTCTCCGGGGTCTCCCCGGCCGGCGAGGGCGGTCTGCTGGGCATCGCGCTCTCCCCGCACTACGCGTCGGACCGCATGGTCTACGCCTACTTCACCTCCGCCTCGGACAACCGCATCGTCCGCATGCTGTACGACCCGCGCAAACCGGCCGGTGAGCAACTGGGCGCTCCCGACACGGTGTTCAAGGGCATCCCCAAGGGCCCCATCCACAACGGCGGCCGGATCGCGTTCGGCCCGGACGGGATGCTGTACGCGGGCACCGGCGAGAGCGGCAAGCGGGGGCTCGCCCAGGACAAGAACTCACTGGGCGGGAAGATCCTCCGGCTGACCCCGGACGGCGAACCGGCCCCCGGCAACCCCTTCCCCGACTCCCCGGTCTACTCGTACGGCCACCGCAACGTCCAGGGCCTCGCCTGGGACGACCGGCAGCGGCTGTTCGCCTCCGAGTTCGGGCAGGACACCTGGGACGAGCTGAACGCGATCAAGCCCGGCGGCAACTACGGCTGGCCCGACGCCGAGGGCAAGTCCTCCGACCCCCGCCTCCAGAACCCGATCGCCCAGTGGCACACCGACGACGCCTCCCCCAGCGGCATCGCCTACGTGCACGGCGTGATCTGGATGGCCGCGCTGAAGGGCGAACGGCTGTGGCGCGTCCCGCTGCGCGGCACCCGGGCCGCGGCCGCGCCGCAGGCCTTCCTCACCGGCTCCTACGGCCGGCTGCGCACGGTGGCCCCGGCCGGTGACGGCAGGCTGTGGCTGATCACCGACAACACCGACGGCCGCGGCCACCCGAAGAAGGACGACGACCGCATCCTGGAACTCCAGGTGAGCTAGCGGGCCCCGTCCGGGGACTCGTCCTCCTCCCCCTCGTCCTCCTCCCCCTCGTTCCCCTGCCCCTCGTCCTCCTCCACCTCGGCCGCCGCCTCCGGCTCGGCGGTGGCCGGCAGGCGTATGACCGCCTTGCCGGAGGTGAGGTCTATCGGGCCGCGGCCCGGGTCGCTGTCGCCGACCTGCTCACGGGTCAGTTCGAGACGGTTCTGCTCCTCCCGGGTGTGCTTGCGGCCGGGTGTGAACAGTTCGCTGAAGGCATCGAACACGGTTTCTCTCCCCTGCCTGGCGTCCGGTCGTCATTGTCCCGCCGCCACCGGGTCCTGGGCACGGGCCGGGAACAGGCCGAGCCGGTGGGCGAGTGCCGCCGCCTCCCCGCGGCTGGACACCCCGAGCTTGGCGAGGATGTTGGAGACGTGGACGCTGACGGTCTTCGGCGAGATGAACAGCTCCTCGGCTATCTGCCGGTTGGTGCGCCCGGCCGCGACCAGGCGCAGCACCTCCCGCTCCCGGCTGGTGAGGCCCAGGGCCGCTGCCGGGTCGGCCGGGGCGGGTTCGGGCTCGGTGCCGGGGGCCAGGGCCAGGCGGGCCCGGCGGGCGAGCCGGGCGACGGCGGCGGCGAGGGGGCGGGCATCGAGGTGGTCGGCCACCGCCGAGGCCAGTCGGAGCAGTTCCAGCGCGCGGTCGCGTTCGTCGCCGCCGCCCTCCTCCAGCAGCGCCCCGGCCAGCCGGAGGCGGACCCGGGCGAGGTCGTAGGGACGGTCCAGGCACTCGAAGGCGGCGACCACCGGGGCCCAGGTGTCCACCGTGTCCCGGCCGTCGGCCCGGCACAGTTCGGCGCGGGTCCAGTGTTCGTGGGCCGCCCACACGGGGGCGCCGGTGGTGAGGGTACGCACGGTCGACGCGAGCCGTCCGAGCAGTTCGGCGCGGCCCGGCTGGGCGGCCGGCAGGGCACGGGTGTCGGCCTCGGCGGTGGCGGCGGCCAGCAGCAGCGGCCAGCCGTAGCGGTGTGTGCCCGGCGGGAGGCCGGTGTCCAGGGCCCGGAGCAGTTCGGCGCGGGCGTCGGCGATGCGGCCCTGCGCCGCGGCGGTCGCGAGGGCCACGCGGGCCAGGGGGAGGGACTGCTGGGGCATGGGGTCGTCGGTGCCGTAGCGGGCGCGGGCGGCGGCGAGTTGGTGTGCCGCCTCGGGGAGGTCGCCGCGGGCCAGGGCGAGCTGGGCCAGTTTGAGGGCGCCCGCGCCGCCGGGTTTGGCGCCGTGCCCGGCCCGGGTGGCCTGCGCCGCTGCCTCGGCGGCCGCCGGCCACTGTCCGAGCGAGTAGAGCGCGTCGGACAGGTTGCCCCACATCCAGGCCTCGGAGTCCGGCAGTCCGTGCCGGCGGGCGAAGGTGATGCCCTCGCGCAGCAGGGGGACGGCCTCACGGTCGCGGCCGACGCTCATCAGCTCGGACGGCAGGTTCACATAGGCGCGGTCGGCGACATGGGGCACGCCCTCGGCGAGGGTGTCCGTGAGGACCTGCCGCATCTGGGTGAGCCCGGCCTCGTGTTCCCCGGCGTCCACCAGCAGTCCGCCCAGGGTGAGGCGGGCGTGCAGTTCTATGTCGCGGGCGCCGACCATCCGCGCGTACTGCACCGCCTGTTCGGCGGCGGCGAAGGCCTCCGGGCCCGGCCGGTGCAGCATGGACCAGTTGGCGGCCAGGGCCAGCACCTCGGCGTGCACCTCGGACGGGGGCAGGCCGCGCACCAGGTCCTGGGCGGTGGCCAGTTCCCGCCGGCCGTCGCCGCGGGCCAGGGCCTGGACGAGCCGGGAGCGCTGCATCCAGAACCAGGCCGCGCACAGCGGGTCCGGCTCGTCCTCCAGCAGGCGCAGGGCCCGCTTGGTGATCGCCAGGGCGCGCTCGCGTTCTCCGCCGAAGCGGCCCGCGACGGCCGCCTCGGCCATCAGGTCGAGCAGGCGCGGCGGGGCGCCGGTGTCGCCGCAGGGGGCGCAGGCCTCGGCGCCGGTGACGGGGCGCAGACCGGCGCGCACCTCCTCGGGCGCGCTGTCCCACAGTTCCATCGCCCGCTCCAGCAGGCGCAGTTGTTCGGTGTACGCGTGCCGGCGGCGGGCGAGGACGGAGGCGTCGAGGACGGCGGGCAGGGCCTTGGCGGGATCGTGGGCGTGGTACCAGTAGCCGGCCAGGCGCGGTACGCGGGCGTCGGCCGGGACGAGGGCGGGGTCGGCCTCCAGCGCCTCGGCGTAGCGGCGGTTGAGGCGGGAGCGCTCGCCGGGCAGCAGGTCGTCGGCGACGGCCTCGCGGACCAGGGAGTGCCGGAAGCGGTAGCCGTCGCCGTCCGGGGCGGGGGTGAGGATGTTGGCGCCGACGGCGGCCCGCAGCGCCTCGATGAGGTCGTCCTCCGGAAGTCCGGCGACGGCCGCGATCAGCCGGTACTCCACGGTGGAGCCGCCCTCGGCCACGATCCGGGCGATCCGCTGGGCGGGTTCGGGCAGGGCCTCGACCCGGACCAGCAGCAGGTCGCGCAGGGAGTCGGTGAGGCCGGTGCGGCAGCCCTCGCAGGCGGCCGCGGCGAGTTCCTCGATGAAGAAGGCGTTGCCGTCGGAGCGGGCGAAGACGGCGTCGACCTGGGCGGGGTCGGGTTCCGCGGCCAGGATGCCGGCGAGCTGGCGGGCGGCCTCCTCCCGGGTGAAGCGGGGCAGTTCGAGTCGGCGGACGGTGCGCAGCCGGTCCAGTTCGGCGAGCAGGGGGCGCAGCGGGTGGCGGCGGTGGATGTCGTCGGAGCGGTAGGTGGCGAGGACGAGGAGCCGGCCGGTGCGCAGGGTGCGCACCAGGTAGGCGAGCAGGTGGCGGGTGGAGGCGTCGGCCCAGTGCAGGTCCTCCAGGACGAGCGCGACGGTGTCGGCGGCGGCGATGCGCTCCAGCAGCCGGGCGGTGAGTTCGAACAGGCGGGCCATGCCCTGTTCGTCATGGCGGCCCGCGCCGCTGTCGCCCAGTTCGGGGAGCAGCCGGGCCAGTTCCTCCTCCTGGCCGGCCGCCGCGGCGGCGAACTCCGCGGGCCGTGCGTCCCGCAGGGTGCGCAGCGCGGCGGAGAACGGGGCGAACGGGAGCCCGTCGGCGCCGATCTCCACGCAGCCGCCGACGGCCACGATCGCGCCCCGGCGCCCGGCCGCGGCGCCGAACTCCTCGACGAGGCGGGTCTTGCCCACGCCGGCCTCACCGGCGAGCAGCAGGGCCTGCGGCTCGCCCGCGGCGGCACGGGCGAGCGCTTCGTTCAGCACGCCCAGCTCTTCGGTGCGGCCGACGAACACGGGACTGACGGACCTGGTTTCCACGGGCCCGAGCATCGCACGCGGCCGCGGGATCAGGGCGCCGGTTTTCCACAGGCTCGGTGTGATCGTCGTACCGATGCCGGGGGGTGGAGCGGGAGACACAGCGGAACGCGTCGCTCCGGGGGCGCGCGGTGCCGTCGTCATGCGCGGTCCCCCGGCCGGTGGAAGCCATGGTGCCCGCGCCTTCCGGTGCGGCGCGCCGCGCGCCGGGCCCGGGTCGCCGCGCGGGCCAGGCGGTGCCGGTCGGCCTCCAGCATCAGCTGGTCGGTGTGCATACGGGCGTGGTTCTCGATCTCGATCACGGCGGGTCCTTCGCGAGAGGCGGGTCGGTGACGCCTCCACACTCCGCCCCCGGCCGGGTCCGGCGCATCGGGAGAGTTCCGCATCTTCGGGCGTACGCCGGGCCCTGCCGCACGCATAAGGGGCCTCAGGGAACCGGTGACATGTGCACGGGTTCCCTAAGGCCCCTGGGGCTCGTGCCGGTCAGCTCGCCGACGGCAGGGCGAGGAGCGCGTCCGAGTACTTCAGGACCGCGAGGAGCAGGCCGACGACGCCGAGCGAGACGCCCGCCCAGGCCACCGACTTGATCCAGGGCGCCTGCGGGCGGCCGGAGGTGCCGAACGCGGGCCGGGCGAGCACCACCACGCCGGTGATCAGCGCGGCCAGCGCGAACAAGCCGGCCCACAGCGCGGTGGCGTGCCAGGCGTCGCCGTAGACCGCCTTGATCTGCTGGGCGACGCCCGCCGTGGACGAGGTCCGCAGCTGGCCGATGAGCTGCTGGCGGGCGCCGGCGACGGTGCCGACCCAGCCGCCGCTGAGCGAGACCAGGCCCAGCACGGCGGAGACGACGGCCCCGGCACCCTGGCCGACCCCGGACGGGGATGTGGCGTCCGTGGCCTCGTCCCGCGGGCCGTTCTCCGTCTCGTGCGCGCCGTCGGCCGTCTCCTCGGCGCCGTCGGCCGCCTCCTCGCTCGCGCCCCCGGCCGTGGCCGCCGAGGCGTCCCGCGTGCTGTCCACCGCCCGCTCGGCGATGCCGGCCCCCTCCGTCGTCTCGTCCTCGTGCCGCACTGCGGCGTCTTCCGATGTCTTCGTTGCCATGCACAGCACCGTACGGACGCCGTCTGAGAGGTCCATTAATGATCGTCAATGGGCGTGTTGCCCGGTGTCCTCGCGTGCCTTGGCCCATTCGGGGGCGAGTACCGCCCAGATCTCGGTGCTGGTGCGCTCGCCGTGGTGCGGATAGTTCTCCCGAAGTACACCCTCGCGGGTCATACCGAGCCGCCGGGCCACGTTGATGCTGGGCTGGTTGCCGGGTGCCACGTGCCACTCGACCCGGTGCATGCCGCGCTCCCCGAAGGCCCAGTCGAGCAGCAGCCGCATGCCCCGGGTGACGAGCCCGCGTCCGGCCGCCGCGGGCTCCAGCCAGCAGCCCGCCTCGCACACCCCGCTCGGCGTGTCCCAGACCCGGAAGAGCAGCCCGCCGACGAGCGTGCCGTCCTGCCAGATGCCGTGCAGGGAGCCGCCGTCCGCGGCGCGCTTGTCGGCGTACGCCCGCAGCCAGGCGCGGGCGCCGTCCAGATCGGCGACCACATCGGGCAGGCCGACGTGCCGGCCGATGAACTCGCGCCCGCGGTCGATGTTGGCCAGCACCTCCTCGGCGTGCCAGACCTCAAGCGGGCGCAGTTCGGCGCCGTCACCCAGGGATATCGCGTACATCGCGCTGCTCTTCCTCCCGCAGTTCGTCAAGGTGGACCCGGCCGAGCCTCTCATGCGCGGCCCGGCACTCGGGCGGCTCGATGCTGATGTGCGGCAGCCGGCGGTCCAGCCAGCGGGGCAGCCACCAGTTGGCGGCGCCCAGCAGGTGCATCAGGGCGGGCACCAGCAGGGTGCGCAGCACGAAGGCGTCGAGGGCCACGGCGGCGGCCAGGGCGATGCCGAACATCGCGATCACCCGGTCGCCGCTGAGGACGAAGGCGAGGAACACCGAGATCATGATCACGGCCGCGGAGTTGATCACCCGGCTGGTCTCGGCGAGGCCCACGCGGACCGCGCGCCGGTTGTCGCCGGTCTCCAGCCACTCCTCGTACATCCGGCTGACCAGGAAGACCTGGTAGTCCATGGAGAGCCCGAAGAGCACCGAGACCATGATCACGGGCAGGAAGGGTTCGATGGGGCCCTCGCGGCCGAGCCCGAGGAGTTCGCTGCCCCAGCCCCACTGGAAGACGGTGACGACGACACCGAACGCGGCGGCGACGGCGGCGATGTTCATCACGGCGGCCTTCAGCGGGATGCCGAGGGAGCGGAAGGCGAGGAGCAGCAGCAGACAGCCGAGCCCGATGACCGTGCCGACGAACAGCGGCAGCTTGCCGATGATCACATCGGCGAAGTCGTCGTATCCGGCGGAGACCCCGCCGACCTGGATGTCGAGGGAGGTGCCCCGTTCGGCCTCGGGCAGCACCTGCCCGCGCAGCCGGTCCACGAGGGCGCTGGTCCGCGCCGACTGGGGCGCGGAGTCGGGCACGACGGTGAGGTAGGCGCTCTCGCCGCCGGTGGCGTAGGCGACCGGGGTGGCGGCGGCGACGCCGGGGGTGTCGCGCAGGGTGGTGTCGAGGTTGTCCAGGGCGATCCGGTCGGCCGCGCCGTCCACCCGGGTGACGAGGGTCAGCGGACCGTTGACGCCGGGGCCGAAGCCTTCGGCGAGCAGGTCGTACGCCTTGCGGGTGGTGGAGGTGCGGGGATCGTTGCCCTGGTCGGAGGTGCCGAGGTGGAGCGAGAGGGTGGGCAGGGCGAGCAGCGCGATCACGGCGACGGCGAGCGAGCCGAGCAGTTTGGGGCGCCGCTCCACCAGCGCGGACCAGCGGGCGGCGAAGCCGGTGGGCACCTCGGGGCGCGGGCCCTGGGTGGCGAGCCGGCGCCGTTCGCGGCGGCTGAGGGCGCGCGGGCCGATGAACGACAGCAGGGCGGGCAGCAGGGTGACCGAGGCCGCGACGGTGAGCAGGACGGTCAGACAGGCGGCCACGGCGACGCCGTTGAGGAAGCTCAGGCGCAGGATCAGCATGCCGAGCAGGGCGATGCAGACCGTGGCGCCCGCGAAGACGACGGCTCGTCCGGTGGTGGCGACGGCGTTCGTGGCGGCCTCGGTGACGCCGAGCCCGCGTTTGAGTCCGCGCCGGTGCCTGGTCACGATGAACAGCGCGTAGTCGATGCCGACGCCGAGGCCGATGAGCATGCCGAGCATGGGGGCGAAGTCGGCGACCGTCATCGCGTGGCCGAGCAGCCCGATGCCCGCGTGGGCGGTGCCGACGCCGATCAGCGCGGTGGCGATGGGCAGCAGGGAGGCGGCGAGGGAGCCGAAGGCGAGGAGGAGGACGACGGCGGCGACGAGCACGCCGACCACCTCGGCGGTCTTGTCGCTCGGCGCCTCGGTGAGCCCGATCGCGCTGCCGCCCAGCTCGACCTGGAGGCCGTCGCCCTCGGCGGCCTTGGCGGTCCGTACGACGGAGTCGGCCTCGGACTTGCCGATGTCCTCGGCCTGCTGCGCGAAGGTGACGGTGGCGTAGGCGGTGCGGCCGTCCCGGCTGATCTGATCGGCGCCCTGGGCGCTGTAGGGGCCGTCCACCGAGGACACGCCGGGCAGTGCGGCGATCCGGTCGAGGGCACGGGTCATGCCCTGTTCGACGTCGGCGGCGCGCACGGTGCCGCGGGTGGTGTGCCAGACGACGGTGTCGCTGTCGCCGCCGAGTCCCGGGAAGCCCTCGTGGAGCAGCTGGGCGGCGCGGCCGGACTCGGTGCCGGGGACGGAGTAGTCGTTCGAGTAGGACGTGCCGGCCACGGAGGCCGCCGCGGTGGCGCCGCCGAAGGCGCACAGCCACAGCAGGACGGCGATCAGTCGGTGCCTGACGCACCAGCGCGCGAGGGCTGCCACGGACGTGCTCCCAGGGGGGATGTGGGGATCTTTGACCGGGAACAGTCGTCCGTGAACCGAACGGCCCGCAAAGAACGCATGAGCAATCGCTTGCCACTCTTGCAGGCAGAAGAGATCGTTTGCTGTGTTCGTGGGCTTGTTCACAGCAGTCGGGTGAAATGCCGTAGGGGGACGCGCCGGACACGGCACGTCCCCCTACGGGTCGGACGGTGGCTCAGCCCTCGCTGACGCCGAGCTTCTCCAGGATCAGCTCCTTGACGCGGGCCGCGTCGGCCTGGCCGCGGGTGGCCTTCATGACCGCGCCGACCAGGGCGCCGGCCGCGGCCACCTTGCCACCGCGGATCTTGTCCGCGATGCCGGGGTTGCCGGCGATGGCCTCGTCCACGGCGGTGCCGAGGGCCGAGTCGTCGGAGACGACCTTCAGACCGCGCTTGTCGACGACCTCGTCCGGGGTGCCCTCGCCCGCGAGGACGCCCTCGATGACCTGGCGGGCCAGCTTGTCGTTCAGATCGCCCTTCGCGACCAGCTCGGTGACCCGGGCCACCTGCTGCGGGGTGATCGCCAGCTCGTCCAGCGACGTGCCGGACTCGTTGGCGCTGCGCGCCAGTTCGCCCATCCACCACTTGCGGGCGGCCGCCGCGTCGGCACCGGCCTCGATGGTGGCGACGATCGGGTCCAGCGCGCCGGCGTTGAGGATCGCCTGCATGTCGGTGGCGGAGATGCCCCACTCGGCCAGCAGCCGGGTGCGACGCGCCAGCGGCAGCTCGGGCAGCGCCGCGCGGATCTGCTCGACCCACTCGCGCGAGGGCGCGACGGGCACCAGGTCGGGCTCCGGGAAGTACCGGTAGTCCTCGGCCTCCTCCTTCACGCGGCCCGAGGTCGTGGACCCGGTGTCCTCGTGGAAGTGGCGGGTCTCCTGGACGATGGTGCCGCCGGAGGACAGCACGGCCGCGTGCCGCATGATCTCGAAGCGGGCCGCGCGCTCCACCGAGCGCAGCGAGTTGACGTTCTTCGTCTCCGAGCGCGTGCCGAACTTGTCGGCGCCCTTGGGCATCAGCGACAGGTTCACGTCACAGCGCATCTGGCCCATCTCCATGCGGGCCTCGGACACGCCGAGGGCACGGATGACCTCGCGCAGCTCACGGACGTACGCCTTGGCCACCTCGGGGGCGCGCTCGCCGGCGCCCACGATCGGCTTGGTGACGATCTCGATGAGCGGGATGCCGGCGCGGTTGTAGTCCAGCAGGGAGTGGGACGCGCCGTGGATACGGCCGGTGGCGCCGCCGACGTGCGTCGACTTGCCGGTGTCCTCCTCCATGTGGGCGCGCTCGATCTCCACGCGGAAGGTCTCGCCGTCCTCCAGCTGCACGTCGAGGTAGCCGTCGAAGGCGATCGGCTCGTCGTACTGGGAGGTCTGGAAGTTCTTCGGCATGTCCGGATAGAAGTAGTTCTTCCGGGCGAAGCGGCACCATTCGGCGATCGAGCAGTTCAGCGCGAGGCCGATCTTCACGGCCGACTCGACGCCGGTCGCGTTGACGACCGGGAGCGCGCCGGGCAGGCCGAGGCAGACGGGACAGGTCTGCGAGTTGGGCTCGGCGCCCAGCTCCGTGGAGCACCCGCAGAACATCTTGGTCTTGGTGCCGAGTTCGACATGGACCTCGAGGCCCATGACGGGGTCGTACGACGCCAGCGCGTCCTCGTACGACACCAGGTCGGTCGTGGTGGTCACGGTGAAAACTTCCCTCTCAGCCCAGCAGGACGTCGTCGTCGCCCAGCCGCTTCAGCTCGCGGTAGAGGATCGCGAGGCCGGTCACGATCGCGACGGCGGAGACCGTGGCGTCGATCAGCCGCAGCGTGTCGTGCTCGGCGCGGGCCTTCTTGATCTGCTTGGTGACACCGATCGCGCCGAACGCGGTGGTGGCCATGGACAGGTACGTACCGGACTTGGACTTCTTGAAGTCCTTGGCCTTGGACAGCTTGCTCACAGCGACGGTGCCTCCTCAAGCAGCGGGTGTCCCCACTTTTCCACGAAGGCGGCCTCGACGGCGGCACCGACCTTGTAGAGCCGGTCGTCCTGCATCGCCGGGGCGATGATCTGCAGACCCACCGGGAGGTTGTCCTCCGGGGCGAGACCGCAGGGCAGGGACATGGCCGCGTTGCCCGCCAGGTTGGTCGGGATGGTGCACAGGTCCGCGAGGTACATCGCCATCGGGTCGTCGACGCGCTCGCCGATCGCGAAGGCGGTGGTCGGGGTCGTCGGGGAGACGATCACGTCGACCTGCTCGAACGCCTTCTCGAAGTCGCGCGTGATGAGGGTGCGGACCTTCTGCGCGGAGCCGTAGTAGGCGTCGTAGTAGCCGCTCGACAGGGCGTAGGTGCCGAGCATGATGCGGCGCTTGACCTCGGGGCCGAAGCCGGCCTCGCGGGTCAGGGAGGTGACCTCCTCGGCCGAGTGCGAGCCGTCGTCGCCGGTCCGCAGGCCGTAGCGCAGGCCGTCGAAGCGGGCGAGGTTGGAGGAGCACTCGGAGGGGGCGATCAGGTAGTACGCCGACAGGGCGAGGTCGAAGGACGGGCAGTCCAGCTCGACGATCTCGGCGCCCAGCCCCTTCAGCAGCTCGACGGACTCGTCGAAGCGCTGGATGACGCCGGCCTGGTAGCCCTCGCCGCGGAACTGCTTGACGACGCCGACGCGCATGCCCGCCACGCTGCCGTTGCGGGCGGCCTCGACCACCGGCGGGACCGGGGCGTCGATGGAGGTGGAGTCCATCGGGTCGTGGCCGGCGATGACCTCGTGCAGCAGGGCCGCGTCCAGGACCGTGCGCGCGCAGGGGCCGCCCTGGTCGAGGGAGGAGGAGAAGGCCACCATGCCGAAGCGGGAGACCGCGCCGTAGGTCGGCTTCACGCCGACCGTGCCGGTGACGGCGGCCGGCTGGCGGATGGAGCCGCCGGTGTCGGTGCCGATGGCCAGCGGGGCCTGGAAGGCGGCGAGCGCGGCGGAGGAACCGCCGCCGGAACCACCGGGGATCTTGGTGAGGTCCCAGGGGTTGCCGGTCGGGCCGTAGGCGCTGTTCTCGGTGGAGGACCCCATGGCGAACTCGTCCATGTTGGTCTTGCCGAGGATGACGACGTCGGCGGCCTTGAGGCGCTTGGTCACGGTCGCGTCGTACGGCGGGACCCAGCCTTCGAGGATCTTCGAGCCGACGGTCGTGGGCACGCCCTCGGTGGTGAAGATGTCCTTGAGCGCGAGCGGGACGCCGGCCAGCGGGCCGAGCTTCTCGCCGCGGGCGCGCTTCTCGTCCACGGCGCGGGCCTGGGCGAGCGCGCCCTCGCGGTCGACGTGCAGGAAGGCGTGCACCTTCTCGTCGACGGCGTCGATGCGCGCGAGGTGGGCCTCGGTCACCTCGACCGCGGTCAGTTCGCCGGAGGCGATCTTCTCGGCGATCTGTGCGGCCGTGAGCTTGATGATGTGGTCCGTCATGGCGGTCACTCCTCCCCCAGGATCTGCGGCACCTTGAAACGCTGCTGCTCCTGGGCGGGGGCGCCGGAGAGCGCCTGCTCGGGGGTGAGCGAGGGACGGACCTCGTCCGCCCGCATGACGTTCGTCAGCGGGAGCGGGTGCGAGGTCGGCGGTACGTCTTGGTCGGCGACCTCGCTGACGCGGGCGACCGCGCCGATGATGTCGTCCAGCTGTCCCGCGAAGTGTTCGAGCTCTTCGGGCTTCAGCTCCAGACGCGCCAGCCGGGCGAGGTGGGCGACCTCCTCGCGCGTGATGCCAGGCATGCAGCGATCCTCTGGGGTGAGTGTGTGTGGTTTGGGGCCAATCCTATGGGGCCGGGCGGGGTGGCCGTGAAACGGTTTCCCGGGGCACGCCCGCCGAACGGTGCCGGCCGGCGCGCCCGGGGGCCGGTCAGGCCGCGAAGAGCAGCGCGGCGCTGACCAGGACGACGACGGCGGTGGCGAGGTGGACGCCGAACGCGACGGCCTTCGGGCCGTGGTGGCGCAGGACTATCCGGGTGTCCAGGAGCGGGATGAGGGCCACGCCGACCATGAACCAGGCCTCGGCCCGTGCCCCGGCGAAGGCGAGCAGGAGCAGGCCCACCACGCCGAAGGTGCCGTCCCTGAGGCCCTTGACGGACAGGTAGGCGCCGGCGTCTCCCCGGGGATCGGCCGGGACGCCGTAGCCGGCGGCGGCGGGGCCGGGCTGGAACCAGAAGCGGTAGCCGAGGAACAGGCAGAACAGATCGAGCAGCACGGCCAGGACGTAGGCGGTGACGGTCATGACTCCCCCTTTTGCTAGCAACGCTAGGACTGAGAGTGACGCTAACAGAGCGTCGACAGAATGACTAGCATTGCTAGAATCATCGGCATGACGATCCAGACGCGCCGGGAGCGCGAACGAGCGGAGCGCAGGCGGCTGATCGTGACGGCGGCCCGGGAACTGGCCGAGGCCGAGGGCTGGGACGCGGTGACCACACGCCGGCTGGCCGCCGAGATCGAGTACAGCCAGCCGGTCCTCTACAGCCATTTCAAGGGCAAGGGCGCGATCATGGCGGCGGTCGCGGTGGAGGGCTGCGCGGAGCTGGCGGTGGAGATGCGCCGGGCGCGGGAGGCGGCGCCGGGCACACGGGCCGCCCTGGCGGCGGTGGCGCAGACGTACACGTCCTTCGCCCGCCGCCGGCCCGCCCTCTACGACGCGATGTTCACCCACCTGGTCGACCTGCCGTTCGCGACCCCGGAGGCCCCGGCGGCCCTCCAGGAGGCCTTCGGCCAGCTGCTGGCGGTCGTGACGCCGGTCACGGCGCCCGACGAGGAACCCGGCCTGGTGGCGGAGACCTTCTGGGCCGCGCTGCACGGCCTGGCGACACTCATGCGCAGCGGCCGCCTGCCGGAACCGGCCCACGCCCGGCGCCTGCGCCTCCTGGTGGACCGCTTCGCGAAGGCGGGGGACGAGTAGCGGAGGGGGCGGGGAACCGCGCGGCGGGCCGCGCCGGGCCCGGGACCGGCGCCGGGCCGGCCGTCAGGGGCGGGCCGGAGGAAGGGCCGAGGCGCCGCACGTGCTCGCTTCCCGGGCCCGGAGCCACCCCGTCGTCTCGTCCGCCGGCATCGCCGCCGCGACCAGCCAGCCCTGTACCGCGTCGCAGCCGAGGTCGCGCAGCCGTTCCCAGGTCTCGTCGTCCTCCACGCCCTCGGCGACGACGAGCAGGCCCAGGGAGTGGGCGAGGTCGACGGTGCAGCGCACGATCTCCGCGTCCTCGGTGTCCACGGCCAGCCGGGCCACGAAGGAGCGGTCGATCTTCAGCTCGCTGACCGGCAGCCGGCGCAGGTGCACCAGCGAGGAGTACCCGGTGCCGAAGTCGTCCAGGGACATCTTCACGCCGTGCCCGGTCAGCGCCGCGAGGGTGTCCGCGGCCCGCTGCGGGTCCTCCAGCAGGACGTGCTCGGTGATCTCCAGTTGCAGCGCGCCCGCCGGGACCCCGTGCCGGGCCAGCCGCGCGGCGACCGAGCCGGCGAAGCCGGGGGTGTGGACGTCGCGCGGGGAGACGTTGACCGCGACCGGGACCCGCAGGCCCTGCGCCCGCCAGCGGGCGACCTGGGCGAGGGCGGTCTCCAGCACGTACTCGGTGAGGTGGGGCATCAGCCCGGACGACTCGGCGATCGCGATGAACTCGTCCGGCGGCACCTTCCCGCGCTCGGGATGCACCCACCGCACCAGCGCCTCCAGGCCCGCGACCTGGCCGTCGAAGCGGACCTTGGGCTGGTAGTGCAGCTGCACCTCGTGCGCGTCCAGCGCCCGGCGCAGATCGCCGAGCAGACCGAGCCGGTCGGGGGTGTTGGAGTCCCGCTTGGACTCGTAGACCTCGACCCCCGTACGGTCCCGCTTCGCCTGGTACATGGCCACGTCGGCCCGCCGCAGCAGCCCCTCCGCCTCCATGGCGTGGTCCGGGAAGACGGCGACCCCGGCGCTGGCCTCCAGGACGAGGGTGAGGCCGTCGAGGTCGAGCGGGGAGCTGAGCGCGGTGACGAGGCCACGGGCGACGCGCATCGCCGACGTGGTGGAGTCGGCGACGGGCAGTAAGACGGCGAACTCGTCCCCGCCGAGCCGGGCCGCCTCCGCGCCGCGCGGCAGGGCGAGCCGCAGCCGCTCGGCGATCTGCAACAGCAGCCGGTCACCGGCGAGATGGCCGAGGGTGTCGTTGACCGAGCGGAAGCGGTCGAGGTCGATCAGCATCAGCGCGGAACGGGCCCCGAGGCGGTCCGCCTCGTCCAGCGCGGTCCAGATCCGCTCCTGGAGCCACTGCCGGTTGGGCAGCCCGGTCAGCGGGTCGCGCAGCTGCTCCTCGGCCCGCGCGCGGGCCATCCACAGCGCCGAGTCGATGGCGATCAGCGGGATCGCGAACAGCGGCAGCAGGATCGGCTGGGCGTCGGCGACCACGCACAGCAGCGGCGCGATGCCGAGCAGCGCCACCGCCACCAGGCCCTGTCTGACCAGCGCGGGACGGGCGATGGTGGGCAGCGCGCCGTCGCGCGGGGCGTTCAGGTACCACAGCAGGCCCCGGCTGACCGCCAGGTAGGCGACGGCGACCAGGACGATCTCGGGCACGGTGGCGACGCTCCAGCTGTGCGTGCGCCAGGGCGCCTCGACGCTGGGGAACCGGCCGAACGCGGCGAGCAGCAGGGCGCCGACGGCGATGCCGAGCAGGTCCGCCGCGCCGTGCAGCACGCCCTGCCGCCAGCGCTGCCGGCGGGCTATGCCCACCAGGACGACGACGGTGAGGCTGATCATGCCGGCGCTGACCCAGCCGAAGAGCAGCAGCACGGCGAGGGTGAGGGCGGCGCCCGAGCCGGTGCCGCCCCACCAGCGGGCGCGGCCCAGCATCACGAGGTGGCCGACGATGATCCCGGTGAGCAGGGCCAGCGACCAGCCGGCGGTGCCGGACGGGAAGAGGGCGTGCCGGCCGCTGAAGGCGCCGTAGAAGCCGGCGCCCAGGACGACGGCCGCGGCGGCGACGACGGCGGCGGGCAGCGCGGGCCGGGGCAGCCGGCGTCCGGGCTCCTGGCCGGCGCCGAGGCCGGGGACGGGCTCGACGGTCAGCGGCGGACGCGGAAGCGGCCGGGCGGCGCCGGCCGCGGCCGGGCGGACGCGCGGGCGGGTGCGGCCGGTGCCCGGACGCAGGATCTCCCGCCAGGCGACGGCGCGGCGGCGCAGGCGCAGCCGTGAGTCCGGGGCGACGCTCTCGGTCGGTTCCATTCCCGTCCCTCTCACAGCCGGCGGTGCCCACGCCACGCGGCCCGATGTCCGACACCATCGGCGGCTTCGCGCCGAAGAACCCTTGCCGCGCCCGCGGCGGGCAGGGGGATGCCCCGGCCGCCGCCGGGCTCGGCAGGTGCACGTCTCAACACTAGGCCGCGCAGGGCTTCCACGGGCACCGGTCGTCGGCGGTTGCCCGAATGCGCCCGGGCCACCCGTATGCAACTGGTATGCGCCGATCGGGTGGCCTTCAACCGCTACTCCTCGGTCGGAAGCGCCACTTCGGCCGCGGCCTCGGGACCCTGCTCCAACAGGACGCCGAATCCGTCCTCGTCGAGCACCGGCACCTTCGATTGCACGGCCTTGTCGTACTTCGAGCCCGGGTTGTCACCCACGACGACGAACGACGTCTTCTTGGAGACCGAGCCGGTCACCTTGGCGCCCCGGCGCTGCAGCGCCTCCTTGGCGCCGTCCCGGGTGAACTTCTCCAGGGTGCCGGTGACCACGACGGTGAGCCCCTCCAGCGGACGCGGACCCTCCGCCTCCTCGCTGACCTGCTCCTCCAGCGGGACGCCCGCGGCCTTCCACTTGCGCACGATCTCCCGGTGCCACTCCTCCGCGAACCACTCCTTGACCGCCGCGGCGATGATCGGGCCGACGCCGTCGGTGGCCGCCAGCTCCTCTTCGGTGGCCTGTTCGATTCGGTCGACGGAGCGGAACTCGCGGGCGAGGGCCTGCGCGGCGACCGGTCCGACGTGCCGGATGGACAGTCCGTTCAGGAACCGGGCGAGCGGGCGGGACTTGGCCGCCTCGATGTTCTCCAGCAGGGCCAGGGTGTTCTTCTTCGGCTCGCCCTTCTGGTTGGCGAAGACGGTGACGACCTTCTCCTCGCCCGTCTTGGGATCGCGCTTGGGCAGTCCGCTGTCCTGGTCCAGGACGTACGCCTTGATGGGGAGCAGCTTCTCGACCGTCAGGTCGAACAGGTCGCCCTCGTCCACCAGCGGCGGGTCGGCCGGCTCCAGCGGGCGGGTGAGCGCGGCGGCGGCCACCTCGCCGAAGTGCTCGATGTCCAGGCACTCCCGGCCCGCCAGATAGGAGACCCGCTCGCGCAACTGGGCGGGACACGTACGGGCGTTGGGGCAGCGGAGGTCGATGTCGCCCTCCTTCATGGGCCGCAGCGGGGTGCCGCACTCGGGGCACTCGCCCGGCATCACGAACTCCCGCTCGCCGCCGTCCCTGAGGTCGACCACCGGGCCGAGGATCTCCGGGATCACGTCACCGGCCTTGCGGATGACGACCGTGTCCCCGATGAGGACGCCCTTGGCCTTGACGACCTCCTGGTTGTGCAGGGTGGCGAACTCGACCTCGCTGCCCGCCACCGTGACCGGCTCGACCTGGGCGTACGGCGTGACCCGGCCGGTGCGGCCGACGCCCACCTTGATGTCGATGAGCTTGGTGTTGACCTCCTCCGGCGCGTACTTGTAGGCGATGGCCCAGCGGGGCGCCCGCGCGGTGGAGCCGAGGCGGCCCTGGAGGCGCAGCTCGTCCAGCTTGACGACGACGCCGTCGATCTCGTGTTCCACCGAGTGGCGGTTCTCGCCGTAGTAGGCGATGAACTGCCGCACGCCGTCGAGGCCGTCGACCACCCGGTTGTGCGGGGAGGTGGGCATGCCCCACGTCTTCAGCAGGTCGTACGCCTGGGAGAGGCGGGTCATGCCGGTGAACCCCTCCAGGGCGCCGATGCCGTGCACCACCATGTGCAGCGGGCGGGTGGCGGTGACGCGGGGGTCCTTCTGGCGCAGCGAACCGGCCGCCGCGTTGCGGGGGTTGGCGAAGGGCTTGTCGCCGGCCGCGACCAGGCGCTCGTTGAGTTCGAGGAACTTCTCCATCGGGAAGTAGACCTCGCCGCGGATCTCCACCAGGTCCGGCACATCGTCGCCGCGCAGCCGGTCGGGGATCTCCGCGATGGTCCGCACGTTGGGGGTGATGTCCTCGCCGGTGCGGCCGTCGCCGCGGGTGGCGGCGCGGGTGAGGCGGCCGTGCTCGTAGGTGAGGTTGACCGCGAGGCCGTCGACCTTCAGCTCGCACAGGAAGTGGTACTCCTGGTCGCCGAGTTCACGGGCGATGCGGTCGGCCCAGGCGGCCAGCTCGTCGTCGTTGAAGGTGTTGTCGAGGGAGAGCATGCGCTGGCGGTGTTCGACCGCGGTGAACTCCGTCTGGTACGACCCGGCCACCTTCTGGGTGGGCGAGTCGGGACTGCGCAGTTCCGGGTACTGCTCCTCCAGGGCCTCCAGGGACTTCAGGAGCTGGTCGAACTCCGCGTCGCTGATGACGGGAGCGTCCTTCACGTAGTACCGGAAGCGGTGCTCCTCGACCTGCTCCGCCAGCTGCGCGTGCCTGTCGCGGGCCTCTGCGGGCACCGCCGTCGTCTCCGCCTGCTTGTCGCCGGCCACCGTGTTGTCCTCCCGTTACTCTGGGTTGTCCGCGAGGGATCTCGCCGCCCGGACGCAGTGGGCGAGCGCCTGGCGCGCGTAGGCGGGGGAAGCGCCCGCGAGACCGCACGCCGGGGTGAGGGTGACCGCCTCGGCGAGCAGCCCCGGGTGCAGCCCCAGCCTGCGCCACAACGTCCTGACACCCATGACGCTACCGGCAGGGTCTGACAATGGGCCGTCCGTGCCCGGCACGACACCGGCGAACAGGCGGGTACCGCCCTCCACGGCCTCGCCGATCGCCTCGTCGTCACGCTCGGTGAGGAGCGCGAAGTCGAAGGAGATCGCGTCGGCCCCGGCCCGGCGCAGCAGCGCGAACGGCACGTCGGGGGCGCAGGAGTGGACGGCCACGGGTCCGCCGGGGTGGGCGCCGATCACCTCGCGCAGGGTGGCCTCCACGGTCTGTCGGTCGACTGCGCGGTGGGTGCGGTAGCCGCTGGCGGTGCGGACCTGTCCGCGCAGCACGGCGGTGAGGGAGGGCTCGTCGAGCTGGAGCACGATCCGGGCGCCGGGGACGCGGCGCCGGACCTCGGCGAGGTGCAGCCGCAGTCCCTCGGCGAGGGAGGCGGCGAGGTCCCGGCAGGCGCCGGCGTCCGAGAGGGCGGCCTCGCCGCCGCGCAGCTCCAGGGCGGCGGCGAGCGTCCAGGGCCCGACCGCCTGCACCTTCAGATCGCCCTCGTACCCCTGGGTGAACTCCTCGAGGGCGTCCAGGTCCTCGCGCAGGAACGACCACGCCCGGCGGGTGTCCCGGCCGGGCCGGTCCCCGAGCCGCCAGCCGCTGGGTTCCACGCGCGCGTACAGCTCGACCAGCATCCCGGCGGTGCGGCCGATCATGTCGGCGCCGGGGCCCCGGGCGGGCAGCTCGGCCAGAAACGGGAAGTCCTCGAAGGACCCGGTGACGGTCTTGGCGGCCTCCCGGGCGTCCCCGCCGGGCATGGACCCGACTCCGGTGGCCCCGGCGAACCTGAACACGCTGTTTTCGCTCACCGGGGAAGCCTACGGAATGCGTAGGCGCCGGTCAGCGGCCCGGGCGTACCGTCAGGTCGTTGACCTCGGCGTCACGGGGCAGGTCGAGGGCCATGAGGATGGTCGTGGCGACCGATTCCGGGTCGATCCACTGGCCGGCGTCGTACTCCTTGCCCTCCTGCTGGTGCACCTTGGCCTGCATGGGGCTGGCGGTGCGGCCGGGGTAGACGGAGGTGACGCGGACGCCGGCGGCGTGCTCCTCCTGGCGCAGCGCGTCGGCGAGGGCCTTGAGACCGTGCTTGGAGGCGGCGTAGGCGCCCCAGCCGGCGTTGGCGTTCAGGCCGGCCCCGGAGTTGACGAAGAGGACGTGACCGCGGGAGGCGCGCAGCTGGGGCAGCAGCAGCCGGGTCAGCTCGGCGGGCGCGACCAGGTTGACGCCGAGCTGGTGGTGCCAGGACTTCGGGGTCAGCTCGCCGATCCCGCCGAGGTCCACCACACCGGCGATGTGCAGCAGGGAGTCCACCCGGTCGGGCAGGGTCTGGTGGGAGAACGCCCAGGAGAGCCGGTCCGGTTCCGCGAGGTCGCCGACCAGGGTGCGGGCGCCGGGGAACTCGGCGGCCAGGTCCTTGGCGCGGCCCGCGTCGCGGGCGTGCAGGACGAGTTCGTCGCCGCGCGCGTGCAGGCGGCGGGCGACGGCCGCGCCGATGCCGGAACCGGCCCCGGTGATCACATGTGTAGCCATACCCGCCATGCTCGCATCAGCGGGTGCCCGTCTGCTCCTCCAGGTAGGCCATCGCCCCGACCGGCTCCTCGGCGAAGAACACCAGGTCGGCCAGGGGGCGCGGCAGGAAGCCCTCGTCCTCCATGCGGCGGAACTGCTCGCGCAGGCCGTCGTAGAACCCGGCGGTGTTCAGCAGCACCACGGGCTTGTGGGTGCGGCCGTGCTTCTTCAGCTCCAGGATCTCGGTGGCCTCGTCCAGGGTGCCGGTGCCGCCCACCATGATGACCACGGCGTCGGCCTTCTCCAGGAGCAGCTTCTTGCGCTCGGCGAGGTCGGGGGCGATCACCATCTCGTCGGCGCCGGGCCGCGTCTTGTTGGCCAGGAACTCCACGGACACGCCCACCAGGCGGCCGCCGGCCTCCTCCACGCCGTCGGCGACGACCTTCATCAGACCGACGTCGGAGCCGCCCCACACCAGGCTGTGGCCGCCCTTGCCGATCAGTTTCGCGAACTCGCGGGCGGGACGGGTGTAGCGCTCGTCGAGGTCGGCGGCGGACAGGAAGACGCAGATGTTCATGGCCTCTACCGTACGCGGGAAGAACTCCTGCCCGTACGGCGCTGTCCAGGTATGGCCGAAGGACACACCATCACCATCGAACCCGGCGAGCGGCACGTGCGCGTGGTGCACGGCGACCAGGTGCTCGCGGAGACCGACCGCCCGCTGCTGCTGCGCGAGACGGGCTGCCCGGTGCGGTACTACATCCCGGCCGAGGACGTGCGCCTCGACCTGCTGACCCCCTCGCGGACGCACACGGTCTGCCCGTTCAAGGGCACGGCGTCCTACTGGTCGCTGCCGGACGCGCCCGATCTGGCCTGGGCCTACCCGGATCCGAAGCCGGAGGTCGCGCCGATCAAGGACCACCTCTGCTTCTACGACGTCGACGTGTCGTGACCGCCGTCCCCGCCGTCGTGCGGCAGTCTGCACCGACATGGACAACAAGACGACTTCCCGCGACGGCACCTCTCTCGCGTACCGGGTGACGGGCGAGGGGCCCGTGGTGATCCTGGTGAGCGGCGCGATGTCCACCGGCGGCACGCTGGCCCCCCTGGCCGAGCGGCTCGCCGGCCGGGTGACGGCCGTCGTCTACGACCGCCGGGGCCGCGGCGCGAGCGGCGACACGAAGCCGTACGAGGTGGCGCGCGAGGTCGAGGACCTGGCCGCGCTGCTGGCCGCGGTGGGCGGCGAGGCGGCGCTGTTCGGGGTCTCCTCGGGCGGGGCGCTGGTGCTGGACGCGCTGGCGGACGGCCTGCCGGTCACCCGGGCCGCGGTGTACGAGGTGCCGTACGCGGACCATCTGGCGGGCGGCGCCGAGCGGGAGGCCGTCTACAAGGAGAACCTGAACCGGGCGCTCGCGGAGGGCCGGCGCGGGGACGCGGTGGAGCTGTTCCTGCGGCTCACCGGGCTCGGCGAGGAGGTGATCCAGCGCGCCCGCCAGTCCCCCATGTGGCCCGGCATGGAGGCGGCCGCGCCGAGCCTCGCCTACGACGACGCCGTCATGGCCGACGGCCTGCTCCCCCGCGACCGGCTGGCCGCCGTCCCCGTGCCCCTGCTGGCGCTCGCGGGCGGCGCGAGCCCGGAGTGGATGCGCCGGGCCTGCCGGGACATCGCGGACGCGGTGCCCCGGGGCGAGTGCCGGGTCCTGGAGGGCCAGACCCACATGGTCGAACCGGACGTCCTGGGTCCGGTCCTGGCCGACTTCCTCACGTCGTAGCCGGCGCCCGCCGCGGTCCCCTCCAGCGGGCCCGCCGCGAACGCCGGGACGGGCGGACGGCCCTCAGGGACCGGGTGGGGTCACGCCGCCGCCGTCGCCCGGGTGGTGGAGGCGATCGTCGCCGAGCCGACCACGCGGGTGCCGTCGTAGAGCACGATCGCCTGGCCGGGGGCGACGCCGCGGACCGGTTCGGTGAAGGTGACGCGCAGTTCGCCGTCGACCGGTTCGGCGCGCACCTCGGTCTCGCCGCCGTGCGCGCGCAGCTGGGCGGTGTAGGTGCCGGGGCCGGTGGGGGCGGTGCCGCACCAGCGGGGCTTGATCGCGGTCAGGCCCACCACGTCCAGGGCGGCGGCCGGGCCGACGGTGACCGTGTTGGTCACCGGGGAGATGTCGAGGACGTAGCGGGGCTTGCCGTCGGGGGCCGGGGTGCCGATGCGCAGTCCCTTGCGCTGGCCGATCGTGAAGCCGTACGCGCCCTCGTGCGTGCCCAGCCGGGTGCCGGACTCGTCCACGATGTCGCCCTCGGCCTTGCCGAGCCGCCGGGCGAGGAAGCCCTGGGTGTCGCCGTCGGCGATGAAGCAGATGTCGTGCGAGTCGGGCTTCTTGGCGACCGCGAGGCCCCGGCGCTCGGCCTCGGCGCGGATCTCCTCCTTGGTGGTGACCGTGTCGCCGAGCGGGAACATCGCGTGCGCGAGCTGCTTCTCGTCCAGCACGCCGAGGACGTACGACTGGTCCTTGGCCATGTCGGAGGCGCGGTGCAGCTCGCGGGAGCCGTCCTCGCGGACGATCACCTTGGCGTAGTGGCCGGTGCAGACGGCGTCGAAGCCGAGGGCCAGCGCCTTGTCGAGCAGCGCTGCGAACTTGATCTTCTCGTTGCAGCGCAGGCAGGGATTGGGGGTGCGGCCGGCCTCGTACTCGGCGACGAAGTCCTCCACGACGTCCTCGCGGAAGCGGTCGGCGAGGTCCCAGACGTAGAAGGGGATGCCGATGACGTCGGCGGCGCGGCGGGCGTCGCGGGAGTCCTCGATGGTGCAACAGCCCCGCGCGCCGGTGCGGAAGGACTGGGGGTTCGCGGAGAGCGCGAGATGGACGCCGGTGACGTCATGGCCGGCTTCCGCGGCACGCGCGGCGGCGACGGCGGAGTCCACCCCGCCGGACATGGCGGCGAGGACGCGGAGGGGGCGCTGCGAGGTCTCAGTCATAACGCTTCCAGAGTACGGGGCGGCGGGAACCGGGCCCCGGAAAAATCATGGGCCAGGCCCTTTATGTCTGGTATGTACGGTCTTATTCTGGACGCAGACCTACGGGACGAGTGAGGGAGTCCAAGCGGAGTAGCCGACGTCAGCGAGACACCGCAAGGTATCCGCTGGTGCCGACGTCGACGCTCGGGCTGAGAGGCCGGAAGGTCGCGAGACCGGAAGGCGACCCCCAGTACCTGATCCGGACCATGCCGGCGAAGGGAACCCGCCTCGTAGGTCGTTTCGTGTCTCCGGGGCCGGTTCGCGGGGCTCAGGTGAGACCGGCCGCCCGGGCGCGTTCCACCGCCGGGCCGATGGCCTCGGCGACCGCGGTCACGTCCGCCTCGGTGGAGGTGTGGCCGAGCGAGAAGCGCAGGGTGCCGCGGGCCAGGTCCGGGTCCACCCCGGTGGCGAGCAGGACGTGGCTGGGCTGGGCGACGCCCGCGGTGCAGGCGGAGCCGGTGGAGCACTCGATCCCCTGGGCGTCCAGCAGGAGCAGCAGGGAGTCGCCCTCGCAGCCGGGGAAGGTGAAGTGCGCGTTGGCGGGCAGCCGCCCGCCGGGCGCGGGGTCGCCACCGAGGATCGCGTCCGGCACGGCGGCGCGCACGGCGTCCGCCAACCGGTCGCGCAGCGCGCCGACTTCACTCGCGAACCGCTCCTGGCGCGCCGCGGCGATCCGGCCGGCGACGGCGAAGGAGGCAATGGCGGGGACGTCCAGGGTGCCGGAGCGCACGTGCCGCTCCTGGCCGCCGCCGTGCAGCACGGGGACCGGGGTGTGCTCGCGGCCGAGCAGCAGGGCGCCGATCCCGTAGGGGCCGCCGATCTTGTGGCCCGAGACGGTCATCGCGGCCAGGCCCGAGGCGCCGAAGTCCAGCGGGACCTGCCCGAAGGCCTGGACCGCGTCGGCGTGCAGCGGGACACCGAACTCGGCGGCGACGTCGGCCAGTTCGCGGATCGGCATGATGGTGCCGATCTCGTTGTTGGCCCACATCACGGTGGCCAGGGCGACGTCCTCGGGGTTGCGGGCGATGGCCTCGCGCAGGGCCTCGGGGTGGACGCGGCCGTGGGCGTCGACGGGCAGGTACTCGACGGTGGCGCCCTCGTGCTCGCCGAGCCAGTGCACGGCGTCGAGGACGGCGTGGTGCTCGACGGGGCTGGACAGCACGCGGGTGCGGGCGGGGTCGCCGGCGCGGCGGGACCAGTACAGGCCCTTCACGGCGAGGTTGTCGGCCTCGGTGCCGCCGGAGGTGAAGACGACCTCGCTGGGGCGGGCGCCGAGCGCTTCCGCGAGGGCCTCGCGGGATTCCTCGACCGTACGGCGGGCCTGGCGGCCGGAGGCGTGCAGGGAGGAGGCGTTGCCCGTGCTGCCCAACCGGGCGGTCAGAGCCTCTGCCGCCTCCGGGAGCATGGGGGTGGTCGCGGCGTGGTCGAGGTAAGCCATGGTGTGCAGAGTCTACTTTGACCGGCCGGCGCGCCCCGGCGCGGCCGGACGTGGCGGCGGGGTCGCGGCGGCGCGGCGGCCGCCCGCCCGCCGCCGCGTCACAGGCTCCAGGACACCGTGTGGGACATCTGTATCGCGGCCAGCAGGACCGCGAGGTCGGCCACGCCCAGGGCGAGGCCCAGGTAGGCACGGCCCCGGCGGACGGTGCCGCGCCACAGGGAGACGGCGGCCAGGACGATGGCGACCGGGCCGAGGAAGAGGTTCAGCACGAGCAGGCCGAGCAGGCCGAGGATGAAGGACGCGACGGCCATGCCGTCGGCGTCGCGGGTGCGGGTGCGGGCCGGGGTGTCGGTGCGGCTCGTGGCCGGTGCGGTGAGTTGCATGGTGCTCAGCTCCCGATGGTGGTCGTCGGACGGTCAGTCGGCCGAGGTGTGGCGGCGGCGGCCGATGCGCTCGCGGACGGCGAAGACGCCGAGCCAGACGGCGATGACGGCGGCCAGTGCGCCGGTGACGGTCAGCGGCGCGTGGGCCACGGTGCCCAGCACCACACCGAGCAGCATGAATGCGGCGACGAGGAACAGCATGGGAATCGGGTCCCCCCTCTGGGATGCCTCGCGTTCCGGTCTCTGTGAAGTCTCGGTGAACAGTTGTAGTAACAGTTGTTCACTGACTTCGAGGATAACCCGTCGGACGGCTTTCCAATTCCAGAGAACAGTTGTTAACTGGATGACATGAGTCACACCCTCGGCATCCGGCAGGCGCAGAAGCAGAAGACCCGGCAGGCGTTCCTCGACGCGGCGCTCGCGCTGCTGGCGGAGCAGAGCCTGAGCAGCCTGGGCCTGCGCGAGGTCACCCGGGCCGTCGGCGTCGCCCCCACCGCCTTCTACCGGCACTTCCGCTCGATCGCCGACCTCGGTGTGGCCCTGGTCGACGAGGCGCTGGGCAGCCTGCACCCGATGGTGCGCGAGACGGTGGCGACGACCGGCGACAGCGAGGAGCGCATCGCGCGCGGCATCGAGCTGATCGCCGACTACGTGGCCGCGCACCCCGCGCACGTGCGGTTCATCGCCCGCGAGCGCAACGGCGGGGTGCAGCCGGTGCGCGAGGCCATCGGCGGCCAACTGGACCGGTTCGCCGAGGAGGTGAAGGCCGAGCTGGTCAAGGACCCGCAGACGGACGGCTGGAGCGAGGCGGACGTGCTGATGCTCGCGCACCTCTACGTCGACCAGATGCTGATCACCGCCTCCCTGTTCCTGGAGGCGCTGGAGGGCCCGGCCGAGGAGCGGGAACGGGTCACCCGGCGGGCCACCCGTCAGCTGCGGCTCATCACCATCGGCCGCGACCACTGGCTGGACTGAACTCCCCGGCCCGTCAGGCCCGTTCGTACAGCGCGCCGACCGCGCGCACCCCGTCGAGCAGTTCCGCGCGCGCCTCGGGCGGGGCCACGATCTCCACCTGGTCGGAGAACGCGAGGAGTTGGCGCACGGCGCGCAGCACCGGGTAGGTGAGCCGGGCGGTGACCCAGTCGCCCTCGCCGTCGTCCTCGGGCAGGTCGGTGAGGTCGGCCGCGGCCATCCGGCGGAACATGTCGAGCCGTTCCCGCCGCACCCGCACCGTGACCTCGACCCCGCCCGGCCGTTCCTCCACCTGGCGGCGCAACACCTCCCACACGTCCGCGAGTTCGACGCCGGGCCGGCGCCGTACGGGATCGTCGAGCAGCCGGGCCGAGCGGACCCGGTCGGCGCGGAACAGCCGGGGCCGCGCGCGGGCGTCGGCGACCAGGTACCAGACGCCGGCCTTGGCGACCAGGCCGTACGGGTCCACGGTGTACGCCCGTGCCTCCCGCTGCCCGCTGTGCCGGTAGCGCAGCGCGAGGCGCCGGTCGCTGAACACGGCGTCCCGCAGGACCTCCAGGTCGACGGCCTGCCGCGGGCCGCTCTTCCAGCGGGTGGCGTCGACCAGGATGCGACGGCTGATCACCTCGGCGGCGGGCCGGTGCGGCGCCGGCAGCGCGGCCATCACCTTGCGCAGGGCCGAACCGAGGGCCGCGTCGAGGCCCAGCGCGGCATGCGCGCCCTCGGCGGCCAGCACGAACAGGGCGCGGGACTCGTCGGCGGTCAGCCCCGTGACGTCGGTGCGGAACCCGGCCAGGAGCGCGATGCCGCCGTGCCGCCCGCGCTCGGCGTAGACCGGGACGCCGGCGGCGGACAGCGCCTCGACGTCCCGGTAGACGGTGCGCACCGACACCTCCAGCCGCTCGGCGAGTTCACGCGCGGGCACCCGGCCCCGGGTCTGGAGGAGCAGCAGGATCGACAGCAGCCGGTCGGACTTCACGTGGGCCAGCATCGCCCGGTCGCGGGACGGCCCGCAAATGTTGACGGATTCTGTCAGGTTATCGGCGCACCCTCGTCCCGTAACGCCTTACGAGAGGAATGCCATGACCACCGGTTTCACCGACCCCCGCCCCGTCTACACCCGCGCCACCGAGCAGGCGGCGGCCGTCATCGCGGCGGTGCGGCCCGAGGACCTCGCCGGGCCCACCCCCTGCGCCGAGTTCGACGTGCGGGCACTGCTGAGCCATGTCGTCGGCGGCACCCGCCGGATCGCGGTCGTCGGGGAGGGCGGTGACGGACTGGCCCTCGAGCCGGTCGCCGAGGGCGTCCCGGACGACGGCTGGCCGGCCGCCTACGACGAGGTGCGGATCCGGGTGCTGAAGGCGTGGGAGAGCGACGAGCGGATGACCGCGCCGGTGACGGTGCCCTGGGGCGAGTCGATCCCCGGGCACGCGGCCCTGTCCGGTTATGTGATGGAGCTGGTCACCCACACCTGGGACCTTTCCGAGGCGCTCGGCCACCCGCTCCCGCTCGACGGGGAGCTGGCCGAGTTCGCCCTCGCGACGGCCCGCCGGGTGCTGCCGGACTCGCGCCCCCGGGACGAGCGGACGCCGTTCGGCGCCCGCCGCGAGGCTCCCGGGGACACGGGCCCCTACGAGCAGCTGGCGGCCTGGCTGGGCCGCGCCCCGCTCAGCCGAGCCTGACCCGGGCGAGCTGCCGGGACTGGGCCACCAGCCGGTCCGCGCTGTCCCAGACCTCGGCGTCCTCCTCCAGGAAGCCGCCGGCCAGGTTGCGGGTGGTGATCGACACCCGCAGCGGGCCGGGCGCCGGGCGGTGCCGGACGTGGACCGTCAGTTCGACCGTGGGCACCCAGCCCGCGAGGCCCATCTCGAAGGCGGTGGGCGGCAGGGCGTCCACCGCGAGCAGCAGGGAGAGCGGGTCGGCGTCACGGCCGTCGGCGAGGCCGAACCAGGCGCGCATCTCGCCCCTGCCGGAGGGCCGGCCGAGCGCCCAGCCGAGGGTCGCGGGGTCCAGCCGCAGCATCAGCCGGCCGGCGATGGCGGAGCCGCCCTGGAGCGGGTCGGGGCCGTCCTCGGGACCGAAGCACTCCTCCAGCGGCGGGATCGGGGGCGGCGTCGCGGTCGTGCGGACGTCGTCGGGGAGGCCGGCGAGGTCGCCGTAGGAGGCGAGGACGCGGATGCGTTCGACCTCGTTGCCCTCCTCGTCGTACTGGAAGAGCGAGGCCTGGCCGGTGGAGAGGGTGCGCCCGGTGCGGACCGTCTGGGTGCGGACGACGGCCTTGCCGGGCCGCGAGGCGGTCAGGTAGTGCGCGGAGATGGTGAACGGGTCCGGGTGCGGGAGGGCGTCCCCGAGGGCCCGGCCGAGCACGGCCAGCAGATAGCCGCCGTTGACGGCGCCGAGAATGGTCCAGCCGGCCGAGAGTTCGAGGTCGTAGACCCCCTCCTCGCGGCGGAGGACGGCGGTGTCGCGGTCGAACTCGCTGTCGCCGATCAGGGCCCGTGCGGCTGCTGCGGAAGCTGCGTCTGACATGGCCTGAACGGTACAACAAGCAATTACTAAGCGGTAGCTTTTCAGGCTCCCGAGTGAGGTTCCGGCAATATCTCGGTAAGTGTCCGGACACGTCCGTAACCCCGGGCCCCTGTTTTCCCTCTATGGGGACATGAGCCTCACCGGGACTCCGTTCCTCTACACGACCGTCGTGCTGGCGGTGGTCGCCCTCATACTGCCGCTTCTGCTCTGGTCGCGCACCCGCGGGCCCCGGCCCCTGCGCGTCGCGACCCGGGTGCTGATGCTGCTGTTCGCCCAGGGCACGGCCGTCACGCTGGTCTTCGTGCTGGTGAACAACCAGAACAACCTGTACGACAACTGGGCCGACCTCTTCGGGACCGGCAACCACGTCCAGCAGGCCGCCGACCTCGGCCGCGACGGCACCGGCGGCATAGCGGTGAAACGGTTGCCCAAGGTCAAGCAGACCTTCACGGCGGCCTCCGGGCCCGGCATGCACGCGGCCGGCGGGGTGCGCGTCACCCAGCTCAAGGGCCGTGTCTCCGGGGTGAACGCCGAGGTCTACGTCTGGCTGCCGCCGCAGTACGACGAGCCGGCCTACCGCGACAAGAAGTTCCCGGTGGTCGAGCTGCTGCCCGGATATCCCGGCTCGGCGAAGGCATGGTTCGGCTCGATGAAGACCCACGAGCAGCTGCTGCCGCTGATGCGCAGCGGCCAGGTGGCGCCCTTCATCCTGGTCGCCCCGCGCACCAACCTGCTGGCCGGCGTGGACACCGGCTGCGCCAACATCCCGGGGCAGGTCAACGCCGACACCTGGCTCAGCATCGACGTGCCGAAGATGGTCATGGACAACTTCCGCGCCCAGCCGGCGCCGCAGGGCTGGGCCGTGGCCGGCTACTCGGCGGGCGCGCACTGCGCGGTCAAGCTGGCCGTGGCGCACCCCGAGCGGTACCGGGCCGCGGTGAGCATGTCCGGCTACAACGACCCGATCGGCGAGCGCAACTCGCTGGCCGCGCAGACCCCCGCGCTGCGCGCCGAGAACAACCCGTTCCTGCTGCTGAAGAAGGCGGCCGTGCCGCCGCCCGTCGCCCTCTACGCCTCCGGCGAGTCCGGCGACGGCTACGAGGCGGGCATGGCGCTGGAGTCGGTCGCCAAGGCGCCGACCACCGTGCACGTGGTCTTCCTGCCGCACAGCGCGGGCGGTCACACCATGGCGCTGTGGCGGCCGCAGGTCCCCACGGTGTTCCGCTGGCTGACGCTCCAGATGGGCCAGAGCCACGCCCGGGGCACGGACCACTCGCTGACCGGCCGCGCGGGGTCGGCCCACGGGAAGGCCGGCTCCCCCACCGGCACGGCCGGCACCACCGGCAGCGCCGCGGGACCGGCCGGGACTACTCCTCGGTCACCGTCGACCGGCGGTTCCACGCGCGCGGCGCTCGCCAGTGGTACCGCATCGCGAGCAGGCGCAGCACAAAGGCCGTGACGGCCGCGAGCCCACTGGTGAGGGGGGTCAGCGCGTCGTAGCGGATGCACAGCACCACCATGCCCGCGCCGACCATCGCCGGGACCGCGTACAGGTCGCGGTCCCAGCGCAGCAGCGAGGGGACCTCGTTGGCGAGGACGTCGCGCAGCACACCGCCGCCGACCGCGGTGGCGAGGCCCAGGGTCGCCGACGCGGTCAGGCCGAGGCCGTAGCCGTACGCCTTCGTCGTACCGCTGACGCAGAACAGGCCGAGGCCGGCCGCGTCGAAGACCAGGACCGCCGTCTGGATCCGCTCCACGTGCGGGTGCAGGAAGAAGACGACGAGCGTGGCGAGCAGCGGGGTGACGAAGTACCCGAGGTCCGTGAAGGCCGCCGGGGGCACGGCCCCGATGACCAGGTCCCGGAAGAGCCCCCCGCCCAGCGCGGTGACCTCGGCGAGGACGGCGATGCCGAAGACGTCGAAGTTCTTCCGGACGGCCAGCAGGGCGCCGGAGATCGCGAAGACGAAGATGCCGATCACGTCAAGCGTGTGCTGGACGGAGGGGCTGAAGAACTGTTGGAGCTGCACCCTGACATTCTCACCTGTCGCCCGGCCTGAACCTTACAAAGCCAGGCTCACAGGGCAGGTTTACCTGTGGTGAACAGCCAGGTGTCGAACAGGTCGTCGAGCTGCTGCCCGCTGACGCGCTCGGCGAGGCGGATGAAGTCGGCGGTGTCCGCGTTGCCGTACCGGTGGAGCTTCGTCCAGGCCGGCAGCAGTTCGAAGAACGCCTTGTCGCCGATCCGCTCGCGGAGCACCTGGAGCGTCATGGCGCCGCGGTCGTAGACGGCCGACGCGAACATGGTGTCCCGCTGCGGGTCGGCGACCTTGGTCCGCCAGAAGGAGGAGCCGGCGGGCGTGGCGTTGTACTCGGCGAGGAAGGAGTCGTGCGCCGAGCGGGTGCCCCGGTGCTCGGACCACAGCCACTGGGCGTAGGTGGCGAAGCCCTCGTTGAGCCAGATGTCCTTCCACCGCGCCACGCTCACCGAGTCGCCGAACCACTGGTGGGCCAGCTCGTGCACGATGGTCCCCTCGCCGCGCACGGCCGAGTACGCGGGCTTGGACTGCACCTCCAGCGAGAACCCGGCCTCGGGCATGTCGTCCACGATGGCGCCGGTCTCCTCGAACGGGTACGGCCCGAAGAGCTTCGACCAGTAGTCGGTGGCCTCGGCGGTGACCGCGTACACGTCGACGCCGTTGCCGTTCTTCAGCACCGGGTCGATGGCGACGTAGACCGGGGTGCCGCCGGGGGTGCGGCCGGTGCGCACGTCGAACCTGCCGATGGTGGCGGTGGCCAGATACGTCGCCATCGGCCTCGACTCGCGCCAGTGGGTGTACGTCGAGCCGCCCTTGTCGCGGGTCGAGACCAGCACGCCGTTGGAGACGCCGGTCAGGCCCTCGGGCGCCTTGATCCGGATGTCGTAGGTGGCCTTGTCGGACGGGTGGTCGCTGGACGGGAACCAGGTGGAGGCGGCGTTGGGCTCGCAGGCGACGAAGACTCCGTCGGCGGTCTTCATCCAGCCGTACTCGGAGCCGAAGACGATGGGGCCGCTGAGGGGCTGGGGTACGCCGCCGTAGGTGACGGTCACGGTGAAGCGCCGGCCCTTGGCCAGCGCGCCGCGCGGGGTGACGGTGACCTCGTCGCCGTCCCGGCTGAACGCGGCCCGTCTGCCGTTCACCTGGATCTTGGTGATCTCCAGCTGCTGGAGGTCCAGGTCGAAGGAGGAGAGGGCCTCGGTGGCGCGGGCGGTGAGGGTCGTACGGCCGTCCAGGCGGCCGGTATCGGGGGCGTAGGCGATGTCGAGGTCGTAGTGCAGGGCGTCGAAGCCGCCGTTGCCCAGGTTCGGGAAGTAGGGGTCGCCGATGCCGGGAGCGCCCGGGGTGGGGGCGGGGGCCGCGCCGATCAGGAGGAAGGAGACCGCCGCGGTGGCGACGGCCCCTGCACGTGCCGAACGGGAGAGTGCCATGAGTCGTCCCTTTCGAGCGTGTACCGACCAGATGTCGGGCACGGACGACTCTGCACTCTCCCGTCCAGGCATGTACATGCCCTTGCGTGGAGGTTCTGGGCTACTTGCCGCGCGGCTTCTTCGCCTTGGCCGGCTTCGCGGACTGTGCCGCGGGCTCGGCGGCGGCCTCGGCCTCCGGCCCGGCGGGGGCGTCGGCCTCCGGCCCGGACCCGGAAGCGGACCCGCCGGACGCCTCGGAGGCGGACCCGGGAGCGGCCTCGGAGGCGGACTCCGGAACGGAAGCGGACTCCGCTTCGGAACCGGCCGCGGCCCCGGCCTCCGCCGAGGTCTCCGGCTTGGAGGTCTCGGACTCGGTCGCGGGCTCCGCCTTCGTCCCGGACGCCGCCTCGGACTTCGCGCCCTCGGACTTGGCGCCCTCGGACTGGGTGTCGGGCTTGGCGTCGGTGTCGGCCTCGGTCTTCGCGTCCGTTTCAGGCTTCTCGTCCGCCTCGGCCTTCGCGTCCGCCTCAGGCTTCGCTCCCGCCTCGGCCTTCTCGTCCGCCCCGGCCTCCGCCTTCGAGCCGCTCGCCGCACCGGACCCGGGCTTCGCGTCGCCCGCGGATCCGGACGCGGTCTCCGTCCCGGGCTCCCCGGCACCACCGGACGTCACCGCGTCCGGCACCAGCTCCGACGCCTCCTTCGCCGCCGACAGCAGGACCGTGTCCTGCGGGGCCTGGTCGGCGAAGTTCTCCGGGTGGTGGCAGGCGACCCGCTGACCGGGCTTCAGCTCCACCAGCTTCGGCTCGGTCGTCTTGCAGATCTGCGTCGCCTTCCAGCACCGCGTGTGGAAGCGGCAGCCCGACGGCGGGGCGATCGGCGAGGGCACGTCGCCGCGCAGCAGGATGCGCTCGCTCTTCTGCCCCCGGCGCTGCGGGTCCGGCACCGGCACCGCCGACATCAGCGCCTTGGTGTACGGGTGCATCGGCGCCTCGTACAGCGCGTTGCGGTCGGCCAGTTCGACGATCTTGCCGAGGTACATCACCGCGATCCGGTCCGAGACGTGCCGGACCACCGAGAGGTCGTGGGCGATGATGACGTAGGTCAGGCCCAGCTCCTCCTGGAGGTCGTCCATCAGGTTGACGACCTGGGCCTGGATCGACACGTCCAGCGCGGAGACCGGCTCGTCGGCCACGACCAGCTTCGGCTTCAGGGCGAGCGCGCGGGCGATGCCGATGCGCTGGCGCTGGCCGCCGGAGAACTCGTGCGGGTAGCGGTTGTAGTGCTCGGGGCTCAGACCGACCAGTTCCAGCAGCCGCTGGACCTCCTTCTTCACCCCGCCCTCCGGCTCGACGCCCTGGAGCCGGAACGGCGCCGAGACGATCGAGCCGATGGTGTGCCGGGGGTTCAGGGAGCCGTACGGGTCCTGGAAGATCATCTGGATGTCGCGGCGCAGCGGGCGCATGTCGCCGGTCGACAGCCGGGTGATGTCCTGGCCCTCGAAGGTGATCTGTCCGCCGGTCGGGTCCTGGAGGCGGGTGATGACCCGGCCCATGGTCGACTTGCCGCAGCCCGACTCGCCGACCACGCCCAGGGTCTCACCCCTGCGCACCTCGAAGTCGATGCCGTCGACGGCCTTCACCGCGCCGACCTGGCGGCGCAGGATGCCCTTCTTGATCGGGAAGTGCTTGGTCAGGTTCTCGACCTTGAGCAGCACCTCGCGCTCGTCCGGAGCCGACGCCTGCCCGGGGACCGTGGCCTCGGCGACGGAGTCCGTCTTCTTCGTCTCACTCACAGCTTCGGCGCAATCTCTTCGGTCCAGATCCGCTCACGGTCCTCGGCCGACAGGTGGCAGGCGGACCAGTGTCCGGCGCCGACCAGTTCCAGCTCGGGGCGCACCGTGCGGCTGACGTTCCCCTCGGGGATGTCCGCGTACGGGCAGCGCGGGTTGAAGGCACAGCCCGAGGGGACGTTGATGAGGCTCGGCGGCTGGCCCTTGACGGGGATGAGCCGTTCGGAGGTCTCGCGGTCGATGCGGGGCATCGAGCCGAGCAGGCCCCAGGTGTAGGGGTGCTGCGGCTTCTCGAAGACCTGCGCGGCCGGGCCGCGCTCCACGCACCGGCCGCCGTACATCACGAGGACGTCGTCGGCGATCTCGGCGACCACGCCGAGGTCGTGGGTGATCATGACGACCGCGGACCCGAACTCCTTCTGGAGGTCCCGGATCAGGTCGAGGATCTGCGCCTGGACGGTGACGTCGAGGGCGGTGGTGGGCTCGTCCGCGATGAGCAGTTCGGGGTTGTTCACCAGCGCCATGGCGATCATGGCGCGCTGGCGCATACCGCCGGAGAACTCGTGCGGGTACCCGTCGACGCGCTTGGCCGGCTCGGGGATGCCGACGCGATCGAGCATCTCGATGGCGCGCGCCCGGGCGACCTTCTTGCTGACCTTGTGGTGCACCCGGTAGGCCTCGACGATCTGGTCGCCGACCTTGTAGTACGGGTGCATCGCCGACAGCGGGTCCTGGAAGATCATCGCCATCTCGCGGCCGCGCAGCTTGCGCACCTCGTCCGGGGAGGCGCCGACCAGCTCCTTGCCGTTCAGCCAGATCTCGCCGGACATCCGCACGTTCTTGCCGCGCGCGCCGAGCCGGTGCAGGCCCATGACGGCGAGCGAGGTGACGGACTTGCCGGAGCCGGACTCGCCGACGATGGCGAGGGTCTTGCCCTTCTCCAGCGAGAAGGAGAGCCCGTCGACGGACTTGACGACGCCGTCGTCGGTCGGGAAGTGCACCTTGAGGTCGCGGACCTCAAGGAAGGCCGAGGGCGCCTTGTCGCCGGCGGTCTCGTCCTTGGTGGTCTTGGAGAGTTCGGTCACGAGAGCCTCACCCGCGGGTCGGCGGCGGCGTAGAGCACGTCCACCAGGAGATTTGCGATGACGACGAAGGCTGCGGCGAGCAGGGTCACGCCGAGGATCTTCGGCAGGTCGTTGTCGGTGATGCCCTGGACCGCGTACTGGCCGACACCGGGCAGCGAGAACACGGACTCGGTGATCACCGCACCGCCGAGCAGCAGGCCGACGTCCATGCCGAAGACGGTGATGATCGGGGTGAGGGCGGCCCGCAGACCGTGCCGGACGACGACGGTGCTCTCGGGCAGGCCCTTGGAGCGGGCCGTGCGGATGAAGTCCTCGTTCATCGTCTCCAGCATGCCCGAGCGGGTGAGCCGGGCGTAGATCGCGGAGTACAGCAGGGCGAGCGAACACCAGGCGGGGAACAAGGTGTTGGCCCACTGCGCCGGGTTCTCGGTGAACGGGACGTAGGTGCGGCCGAAGATCGGCCACTTGTAGGTGAAGAGCAGGATCGCCAGGTTGCCCGTGAAGAACATCGGGAGCGAGACGCCGGCGAGGGCGACGCCCATGAAGGTGCGGTCGAACAGCGAGCGCGGCTTGAGCGCGGAGACGACACCGACCGCGACACCGGAGAGCAGCCACAGCACGGCGGCACCCGCGGCAAGCGAGAGGGTGATCGGGATGCGCGAGGTGAGCTGCGACCAGACCGCGACGTGATCCTTGAAGGAGTAGCCGAAGCAGGGAACGTCGCAGTGCACCGTCTTGGGGCCGAGGTTGTAGTCGGTGCCGACCACGATCCCCTTGATGAAGTGCCAGTACTGGACGTAGACGGGCTGGTCCAGACCGAGGTTGTGCTTGACCGCGGCGATGTCCGCCTTCGACGGGCTCTTTCCGATGTACTGCTGCGCCAGTTGGTCCGCTGTCTGGCCGACGAGCCGTGGCAGCAGGAAGAAGATGGCGAAGGTGACCGCGGTGACGACCAGCAGCAGGATCACTGCCGCGAACGTCCGGCGGAGGATGTACGAGATCACGGGGACCGGCGCTGGTGCCCGCGGGCCGCGAAACCCGCGGGCACCAATGCCTTCACCTGCCTTCCGGGGCTGCTACTTCTTCGTGGTGCCGAGGTTGAGGTAGTCGTACTGACCGCTGAAGGCGGCCGTGGAGACCACGTTGGTGGCGTACGGCGAGCGGTACAGCAGAACCTTGAAGTAGGTCAGCGGGACCAGCGCGGCGTCGTCCATCGTCTGCTTGTCGATCTGCGCGTACAGGGCGTTGCGCTTGGCCGTGTCCGGCTCGGCGATCGCCTGCGCGAGCAGGCCGTCGACCTTCTTGTTCGAGTACTGCGACAGGTTGGTGTTGCCGGACTGGCTGATCGCCTTGCTGTTCAGGATCTGCTGCAGGAAGCCGTAGCCGGAGGGCCAGTCGGCACCCCACTGCATCATCATCAGGCCGATGTTCTGCTTCTCGGTGAACTTCGGCACACCCGCGTAGTCGGTGAAGTACTTGCCCGCCGGGTACTGCTTGAGGGTGGCGTTGATGCCGACCTTCTTCAGCGAGTTGATGATCGCGGTGGCCGCGTCGACCTCACCCGGGCGGTCGGACCGCGCCGTGATGTTGGTGTTGATGGTCTTCTGGCCGCAGGCCTTCATCTGGTCCTTGGCCTTGGCGATGTCGCCCTTGTTGCCGGCGGTCGCGTAGACGTCCGCCTTCTGGTAGCCGGTGATGTCCGGCGGCAGCACGGTGGAGGCGATGTCACCGCGGATCGGGCCGCCCATGGCGGTCTGCACGGAGACCTTGTCGATGGCGTACTCGACGGCCTTGCGGCAGGCGACGTTGTCGAACGGCTTCAGCTTGGTGTTGATCGCCGCGTAGACCAGACGGCCGCCGTAGGTGTTGTCCGTGCTGGCCTTGCCGTCGGCGGAGTTGAGCAGGTCCGCCTGGGTGGAGGCCTGGACGCCGGTGCCCACGAGGTCGACGGTGGCGTCGCCGGACTGGAGGTCCTTGTCGATCGTCTCCGGGTTGACCTTCAGGTTGACGACGATCTTGGCGGGCAGCTGCTTGCGCAGCGGGTCGGTCTTCGGGTCCCAGTTCTTGTTCGGGACCAGGACGGCCTGCTTGCCCTCCTGGTAGCTCTGGAACTGGTACGAGCCGGAGGACACGATGTGCTTGACGTAGTCGACGCCGTCGTCCTTGGCCTGCGGCACCGGAGCCGTCTGCGGCGTGGCGACCAGGTAGTCGAACTCCTGGAAGGCACGGTTGAGGTGGAAGACGATCGTGGTGTCGTCCGGCGTCTCGATCGAGGACAGGCCCTTGGCGCTCTTGTCCTTGTAGGGGCCCTTGTACTTGTCGCCGTCCTTCATGAACTGCTGGAAGTAGTTCGGACCGAGCGAGAGCACGTCACGCGCGAAGTTGGACCGCTCGACGGCGTACTTGACGTCCTTCGAGGTGATCGGCGTGCCGTCCTGGTACTTCAGGCCCGCGCGCAGCTTGTACGTCCAGGTCTTGCCGCCGTCGCTGGCGACGCCCTTGCTCGCGGCGAGGTCCGGGACCAGGGTGTTGCCCTTGGAACCGGGGCCGGGCTCGAACGTCATCAGCGGACGCGCGTAGAGACGGCTGAAGTTGTACATGTACGCGTAGTACGTGTTGCCGGGGTCGAAGGAGTCCGGCACGTCCGACATCTCGTAGGTGACCGTGCCACCCTTCTTGTCGGACGCGTTGACGACTCCCTTGGTCGCCGCGTTGGCGCCGGCCGCCTTCGGTGTGTCCTTGTTGTCATCGGCCTTGCTGCAGCCTGCGAGCAGCAAGCTTGCGGAGCCGATGGCCGCGACCGCGGCCAGCGCTGACCTTCGCATGATGGTCTGCTTCCCCTCCATTGATCGGAAACTTGATGGGCTCTCTGGCTGCCTAGCGGCTGCGCGGGTCGAGAGCGTCGCGGAGACCGTCGCCGAGCAGGTTGAACGCCAGGACGGTGATGAAGATGGCCAGGCCCGGCACGATCATGTACTGGGGATCGACCTGGTAGTAGGTGACCGCTTCGCGGAGCATGCCGCCCCAGGAGGCCTGCGGGGGCTGGATGCCGACGCCGAGGAAGCTCAGGGACGCCTCGAACAGGATGTTGGTCGGGATGAGCAGCGTCGAGTAGACGATGATCGGGCCGACCAGGTTCGGCAGCAGCTCGCGGAAGAGGATGTACGGGCCCTTGGCACCCATGCCGCGGGCCGCGTCGACGAACTCGCGCTCGCGCAGGGCCAGCGTCTGGCCGCGCACGATCCGGCCCAGATAGGGCCAGTTGAAGAAGCCGATCACGAAGATGAGCACCGCGAGGTGGAGCGGCAGCCCGTTCAGACCGAAGGCGCCGCCCTGGAGGGTGGCGGAGATCGCGATGGCGAACAGCAGCAACGGGAAGGCGAGGAAGACGTCCATCAGCCGGCTGATGATCGAGTCGACCCGGCCGCCGTAGTAGCCGGCGATCACGCCCATGATCGCGCCGATCACGTTGGACAGGATCGTGGCGCCGAAGGCGACGACCAGGGAGACCCAGGAGCCCTCGATGACACGGGTGGCGATGTCCCGGCCGAACTTGGGGTCCACGCCGAGCGGGTGGTCCATGCTCATGCCGCCCCAACTGCCCTTGGGCAGCGAGGTGTCCGGGACGATCAGGTCCTGGTGGAAGGCGTTGGGGTCGAGGCCGAAGAGTGCCTGGATGGGGCGCGAGAGGATGGCCAGGAGGATCAGCAGGATCACGATGACCCCGCCGGCCACGGCGACCTTGTCCCGCTTGAACCGGGCCCAGGCGATCTGGCCCAGGGAACGACCCTCGATCCGCCCCTTGTCGGCTCCCGCGAGCACAGCCTCCGGCTGCGCGTCGGCTGCCGCCCCGGTGGTCTCGATCGGTGCGGTCACGATGTGCGACCCCTCTCGCCGGTGGTGACCGGCCTGCGCTGCCGCGGTTTGCGGCTTTGTCGACTTGCCATCGATCACGAGGCTCGGCCTCATGTCTGAGTCGGGAGTCTTCAGCGTCGTTGCGATCACTCGCCAGAGCTGACGGTGAAAGTATGCGCAACCGTGATGCACTCCGGAGGATTCCGTTATCCGAACAGTGGGTAACGCCCCCCGGACACGGGGCAGTTGGGACACAACGCCGTAATGCCGCGGTTCGGGAGGTACGGCGGCAGGGGCGCCCGTACCGGTGGTGGCTCAGTAGCCGCCGTGCACCGGGGGATACCCGTACCCCGGCGCGGGGGCCCGGAGTTGGGGCTGGGGCGCGGGGGCGGGCGCGGCGGCGTGGGCCTCGCGGTCGTAGAAGGGCCGGGCGTTGGCGCGCATCCACATCACCACCGGGTCGTGGTCGTCGGTCAGCGCGACCGTGGACACCGGCAGGCCCTCCGGGACGGCGCCGACGGACTGCTGCATCATCGCGCGCACCGAGTCGACGGCGGCCGGCGAGGCGTCGTACAGGTCGAGGCCGATGGCGAGGTACGGCGCGCCGAGCGCGGGCTGCACCCAGGCGCGGCGCAGGGAGCGCAGCGCGGGGGTGCGGTGGGCGTGCTGGGCGAGCAGGGCGTAGAACTGCGGGATCTCGATGCCCGGTTCGGACAGCCGCAGCGGTCCGGCGGGCTGGCGGTCCAGCCCGGTGGCGATGCGGCGCAGGTCCAGCCAGGGGATGCCGACGCCGCCGCCGGGGGCGTGCGGGTTGAGCCAGAGGCCGTAGTGGTCGGGGTAGAGGGTGCGGGCGACGTCCAGGCCGTCGATCACCTCGTAGGAACGGTTCCAGCCACTGGCCGACAGCTCCTGGGCGGAGGTCACACAGGGGGCGTAGTGGAAGCCGTCGACCTCCATGTTCCCGTACTGGGCGTCCGGGGAGCCGGCCTGACCGTGCCACAGCAGCATCCAGATCTGGCCGGCGGAGGGGGTGGCGAGGGCGCGGAGGAGGGCCTCGTAGGCGTCGTAGCGTCCGGGCGTGACGTGGCGCAGCGTGTGTTCGACGCTTCCGCTGTGGGTGGCGCTCACCTTGTCATGCCCTTCTTTTTCATCATGCCCCGCGTGTGGGGACAGCTTATGCGCCGATGAGCTCCGGCCCCGTTGTTCGTACGCGGGTGCCCGGCCTACCGAACGTAGAAGGGTCGGACGCTTGACTTCAGCCACTCGGCGACCGGGTCGTCCGTGACGTCGAGGAGGATCAGGTTGACCGGCCACCGGACCGGGACCCGGCCGAGGGCGCGGCCCAGGGCCTCCAGCGGGGCGGCGCGGAAGTCGCCCTCCCACTGGGAGAGTTCGACACCGACGAACATGACCGGGTCGGCCGTCTCGATGGCGGCCAGGCAGCGGCGGGCGGTGAGCACCACGCCGGTCGCGGCGAACTCGGCGGACGCGGCGGAGAAGAAGTCGACCGGGTCGTCCTGCCAGTCGGGCTCGAAGAGGCGGACGCGGCCGCCGGCCGCCGGGCCGTCCAGCGGGGTGCCGCCGGCGCGGCACAGCTCGGCCACGGCCTCGGGCGGCAGCGGGATGCCGACCGTGCCGCCGGGGTTGACCGCGATGCCGGCCTGCGGGGGCAGTCCGCGGGCGAACTCCACGGCCGGGGCGATGGTGTACGCCATGTGGGAGCCGGTCGCCTGGCGCAGCTGCTCCTCGGAGCTGAAGACCGGGACGTACGCCTGGCCGTCGATCTCCAGGCCGGGCAGGTCCAGCGGGCCGCTGCCCGGACCGCCGCCGTTGGGCAGCGGCACCCAGAGGAAGCTGCGGCCGAGGACCTCGATGATCCGGCCGCCCGCCGCGGGTATGCCGAGGGAGGCCGACAGCACCTCCTCGAGTTCGTTGCCGGGCCAACCGCCGTGCGGGTGGGGGTGCGTCTGTGCCGGGAAGTCAGCGGGAATGTCCGCCGGGAAGTCCATCTGCCTACCGCCTGCTGGGAACCACTGCTGGGACCACGAAGGCTATCGGGTGGCGGTGACGGAGCCGCTACCCCGTGAACACGATCCGCTGTATCGCGTCCGCCGCGGGCCGGTCCAGCAGCACCGCGGAGCCGCAGCCCGCGGGCAGCTCGCCGCGCTGCACCGCGCCGAGCAGCCGCGCCGTGGTGCGGCGGTGGCGGGCGAAGGCGTACCCGGAGACGCCGCGGCCGCGCTCGCGCTGGCCCGCGCGGGCCGTCTGCTCGGGCACGTCCAGCAGGACCAGGTGCAGGGTGCCGCCGGCGCGCCGGGCCGAGCGGGCGAGCCAGGCGCGCACCCAGGGCTGGGTGCCGCAGTCGTGCACCACCACCGGCTGCCCCGTGCGCAGGGCGCGGCGCAGCGCGAGGTAGTGGGCGGCGCGCACCAGGGGGCGGTAGAGGGCGTACGGCAGGCACCGGGGCAGCCGGGCGGCGAAGCGCTCGCGGGTGTCCTGGGAGTCGACGCGGCGGCCGGTGACCGCGCGGCGCATCAGCGTGGACTTGCCGCTGCCGGGCAGTCCGCTGAGAACCACGAGGTCGCGCGGGCCGAAGCGCAGGGTGCGGGGCGCGTGGCCCGCCCGCTCGCGCAGGTCCCACGCCCGTGTCCGGTCCGCCATGCCCGCCCCCTCGTCCCCTGGCCCGGGTCGGCTCCCCCGCCCCCGGCCGGTCGTCCGCCCCGGTCTGTTTTCTGCCCGCCGGCGGTAAAGAGAAGGTAATGGAGCCCGTGCGACGGTCGGGTGCGCGCACCGCCACGGGCCGGTTACGGATGCGGGCCCTGACGGGCACGGGTGCGACGTGCAATGATGTGGCCGCCAACTGCATACCGGCCGCTTGAATCCGCGCGGGAGAGTCCCCAGCCGTCTGCGCTGGGGCGCCGAAGGAGCAAGTCCCTCCCTTGAATCTCTCAGGCCCCGTTACCGCGCGGGCGAGGCACATCTGAAAAGCGGGTCGCTGTGACAGTGGCTCCACCCAAGGTGCAAGCCGTGGTCGCCCCCGTGGCGGTCCCGGCGAACCTCTCAGGTTCCGATGACAGATGGGGAGGAACGTTCCTCGCCCCATCCCTGTTGCCCTGGGAGACGACCGACCGATGAGCAGTACCGAACTCCGACACACCGCGCTGGACGCCGTGCACCGCTCGCTCGGTGCGACGATGACCGACTTCGCGGGCTGGGACATGCCCCTGCGCTACGGCTCCGAGCGCGACGAGCACGTGGCCGTGCGGACCAAGGCGGGTCTGTTCGACCTCTCCCACATGGGCGAGATCACCGTCACCGGCGCCGGGGCGGCCGCCTTCCTGAACCACGCCCTGGTCGGCAACATCGCCTCCGTCGGCGTCGGCCGCGCCCGCTACACCATGATCTGCCAGGCCGACGGCGGCATCCTGGACGACCTGATCGTCTACCGGCTCGCCGAGACCGAGTACATGGTCGTCGCCAACGCCTCCAACGCCCAGGTGGTCCTGGACGCGCTGACCGAGCGCGCGGCGGGCTTCGACGCCGAGGTCCGCGACGACCGGGACGCCTACGCGCTGATCGCCGTGCAGGGCCCCGAGTCCCCCGGCATCCTCACGTCGCTCACCGACGCCGACCTGGACGGCCTGAAGTACTACGCCGGGCTGCCCGGCACGGTCGCCGGCGTCCCCGCGCTGATCGCCCGCACCGGTTACACCGGCGAGGACGGTTTCGAGCTGTTCGTGAAGCCCGAGCACGCCGTCGAGCTGTGGCAGGCGCTGACCAAGGCCGGCGAGGGCGTCGGTCTGGTGCCGTGCGGCCTGTCCTGCCGCGACACGCTGCGCCTGGAGGCGGGCATGCCGCTGTACGGGCACGAGCTGACCACCGCCCTGACCCCCTTCGACGCCGGGCTCGGCCGCGTGGTCAAGTTCGAGAAGGAGGGCGACTTCGTCGGGCGCGCGGCGCTCACCGAGGCCGCCGCCCGCGCCGAGCAGAACCCCCCGCGCGTCCTGGTCGGCCTGATCGCCGAGGGCCGCCGCGTCCCGCGCGCCGGGTACGCGGTGGTCGCCGGCGGCCAGGTGATCGGCGAGGTCACCTCCGGCGCCCCCTCCCCCACGCTGGGCAAGCCGATCGCCATGGCCTACGTCGACGCGGCGCACGCGGCGCCGGGCACCGAGGGCGTCGGCGTGGACATCCGCGGCAACCACGAGCCCTACGAGGTCGTGGCCCTGCCGTTCTACAAGCGCCGGAAGTAACCGGCGCCCCGGTCCCGCCCCCGCCCGGCCCCGGGCGGGCACGTGACCCTGCGCACATTCACCCGCCCAGCGGCGGTCCCCGCACTCCCCCCGTCATCAGCACTCCCGCGCGTACAGGAGAATTCAGGCCATGAGCAACCCCCAGCAGCTGCGTTACAGCAAGGAGCACGAGTGGCTGTCGGGCGCCGACGAGGACGGCGTCTCGACGATCGGCATCACCGAGTTCGCGGCCAACGCGCTCGGCGATGTGGTCTACGCCCAGCTTCCGGCCGTCGGCGACACCGTGACCGCGGGCGAGACCTGCGGTGAGCTGGAGTCCACCAAGTCGGTCTCCGACCTGTACTCCCCCGTCACCGGCGAGGTCACCGCGATCAACGAGAACGTCGTGGACGACCCGTCGCTCGTGAACTCCGAGCCCTTCGAGGGCGGCTGGCTGTTCAAGGTCCGCGTCTCGCAGGAGCCGCAGGACCTGTTCTCCGCCGCCGAGTACGACGCCCACATCGCCGGCTGAGGAGTCGTAGCCCCATGACTGTCCTGAACACGCCCCTGCACGAGCTGGACCCCGAGGTCGCGGCCGCGGTCGACGCCGAGCTGCTGCGCCAGCAGTCCACGCTGGAGATGATCGCGTCCGAGAACTTCGCGCCGCTCGCGGTGATGGAGGCGCAGGGCTCGGTCCTCACCAACAAGTACGCCGAGGGCTACCCGGGCCGCCGCTACTACGGCGGCTGCGAGCATGTCGACGTCACCGAGCAGATCGCCATCGACCGGATCAAGGAGCTGTTCGGCGCCGAGTACGCCAATGTGCAGCCCCACTCCGGCGCCTCCGCCAACCAGGCGGCCCTGTTCGCGCTGGCCCAGCCCGGGGACACCATCCTCGGCCTGGACCTGGCGCACGGCGGCCACCTCACCCACGGGATGCGGCTGAACTTCTCCGGCAAGCAGTTCAACGTGGTCGCGTACCACGTGGACGAGGAGACCGGCCTGGTCGACATGGCCGAGGTCGAGAAGCTCGCCAAGGAGCACCGCCCCAAGGTGATCATCGCCGGCTGGTCGGCGTACCCGCGGCAGCTGGACTTCGCCGCGTTCCGCCGGATCGCCGACGAGGTCGGGGCCTACCTGTGGGTCGACATGGCGCACTTCGCGGGCCTGGTAGCGGCGGGGCTGCACGCCAACCCGGTCGAGCACGCGGACGTGGTCACCTCCACGACCCACAAGACCCTGGGCGGCCCGCGCGGCGGCATCATCCTCGCGAAGAAGGAGTTCGCGAAGAAGCTGAACTCCTCCGTCTTCCCGGGCTTCCAGGGCGGCCCCCTGGAGCACGTGATCGCGGCCAAGGCGGTCTCCTTCAAGGTCGCCGCCTCGGAGGACTTCAAGGAGCGCCAGCGCCGTACGGTGGAGGGTGCCCGCATCCTCGCCGAGCGCCTGACGGCCGACGACGCCCGCGCGGCCGGGGTGAACGTGCTGTCCGGCGGCACGGACGTGCACCTGATCCTGGTGGACCTGCGCGCCTCCGAGCTGGACGGGCAGCAGGCCGAGGACCGCCTCCACGAGGTGGGCATCACGGTCAACCGCAACGCGGTCCCGAACGACCCGCGGCCCCCGATGGTCACCTCGGGTCTGCGGATCGGCACGCCCGCCCTCGCCACCCGCGGCTTCACGGCCGAGGACTTCGCCGAGGTCGCGGACGTGATCGCCGAGGCGCTCAAGCCGTCCTACGACGCGGGGTCCCTCAAGGCCCGGGTGAAGGCCCTGGCCGACAAGCACCCGCTTTACCCGGGTCTGAGCAAGTAAGTCACCTGGTGGGGCACTCGACGAGGAGTGCCCCACCACTGCCCCAAGGAGTGACCGTGGCCATCTCGGTCTTCGACCTGTTCTCGATCGGCATCGGTCCGTCCAGTTCCCACACGGTAGGCCCGATGCGCGCGGCGCGGATGTTCGTCCGCCGGCTGCGCAACGAGGGACTGCTGGACTCGGTCGCCGCCCTGCGCTGCGAGCTGTACGGCTCGCTCGGCGCGACCGGGCACGGCCACGGCACCCCCAAGGCGGTCCTGCTCGGTCTGGAGGGCGCCTCCCCGCGCACGGTGGACGTGGAGACCGCCGACGAGCGGGTCGAGTCGATCAAGCGGGCGGGCCGGCTCTCCCTGCTCGGCGAGCACGAGATCGCCTTCTCCTTCGACGACGACCTGGTCCTGCACCGCCGCAAGGCCCTGCCCTACCACGCCAACGGCATGACGGTGTGGGCCTACGACGCCTCGGGCGCTGAGGTGCTGACCAAGACGTACTACTCGGTCGGCGGCGGCTTCGTCGTGGACGAGGACGCGGTCGGCGCGGACCGGATCGTGCTGGACGACACGGTCCTCAAGTACCCCTTCCGCACGGGCGACGAGCTGCTGCGCCTGACGAAGGAGACCGGCCTGTCGATCTCCTCGCTGATGCTGGAGAACGAGCGCGCCTGGCGCACCGAGGACGAGATCCGCGCGGGCCTGCTGGAGATCTGGCGCGTTATGCGCGCGTGCGTGCAGCGGGGCATGACCCGCGAGGGCATCCTGCCCGGCGGCCTCAAGGTGCGCCGCCGCGCGGCCGTCTCCGCCCGTCAGCTGCGCGCCGACGGCGATCCGCTGGCGCACGCGATGGAGTGGATCACGCTCTACGCGATGGCGGTGAACGAGGAGAACGCGGCCGGCGGCCGGGTGGTGACCGCGCCGACCAACGGCGCGGCCGGCATCATCCCCGCCGTTCTGCACTACTACATCAACTTCGTGCCGAACGCCGACGAGGACGGCGTGGTCCGCTTCCTGCTGGCCGCGGGCGCGATCGGCATGCTCTTCAAGGAGAACGCCTCCATCTCCGGCGCCGAGGTCGGCTGCCAGGGCGAGGTGGGCTCCGCGTGCTCCATGGCGGCGGGCGCCCTCGCCGAGGTGCTGGGCGGCACGCCCGAGCAGGTGGAGAACGCGGCCGAGATCGGCATGGAGCACAACCTGGGCCTGACCTGCGACCCGGTCGGCGGCCTGGTGCAGATCCCGTGCATCGAGCGCAACGGCATGGCCGCGGTGAAGGCGGTCACGGCCGCCAAGATGGCGATGCGCGGGGACGGTTCGCACAAGGTCTCCCTCGACAAGGTCATCAAGACCATGAAGGAGACCGGCGCGGACATGTCGGTGAAGTACAAGGAGACGGCGCGGGGCGGGCTCGCGGTGAACATCATCGAGTGCTAGGGCATCTCGTCCGAATCAGGTTCGACTTGGTGCCGGCCGGCCGCGTTCAGCCGTGCCTGCCGGGTGGCCGGCCGCCAGGAAGGGGCGCAGCAGGGCGAGCAGCGCCCGCGGCCGGTGCAGCGGGATGATGTGGCCGCAGTCCTCGATGACGTGCCCGGTGAGGTCGTCGGCGACGGGACGGAGCTGACGTTCCAGCGCCGCGCCGACGGGATGCGCGCCCACGGCCATCGTCGGCACCGTCAGCCGCGCGGCCGCCACGGCCTGCTCGATCTGTGTCGCGCTCCGCGGCAGTGCCCGGTAGTAGGAGAACGCGCGGCGCAGCGCCCCGCGGCCGGTGTAGGCGCGGACGAAGGCGTCCCGCAGCGGCGGGCGCACCCCGTCCCCGAGGGTGCCCGTGCGCAGGAACCAGTCGACGTAGTGGGCCTCTCGGCCCTCCAGGACCGTCTCGGCCAGGCCCGGAACGGCGTGGAAGCCGAACCACCAGGGCGGGCCGTCGGCGAGGAAGTCCTCGGCGCCGGGCAGCCTGCCCAGCAAGGACTCCATGACGACGAGCCGCCGCACCCGGTCGGGACGGCGCAGGGCGAGGAGGAAGGCCGGCGGGGTGCCGGCGTCGATGCCCACCACGGCGGCCGAGGACACCCCGAGCGCCGTGAGCAGGGCCGCGGCGTCGTCGGCCAGGGACTGGGCGTCGTACCCGGTCCCGGCCCGGCCGCTCGCGCCGAACCCCCGCAGGTCCGGCGCGATGACCCGGTACCGGTCGGACAGGTCCGCCATGACCTCCGTCCACACCTCCCAGGTGTGGGGGAAGCCGTGCAGCAGCAGGACGGCCGGACCCGATCCGGCCTCCGCCACGTTCAGCTCGACGCCGTTGACGGACACGGAATGCAACTCGGGCATGCGAAGCTCCAGGTGCAGGCTGGTAACCACAGGTGACAACCTCACGCTAGGGAACTAGCCTTGGCCCTCCAAGACGGCACTTCTCCCACAGGTGGTGAGCTGCGGGTGACCACGGCGAAGCCGGCCCGGCGCGGGGACCTGTTCGACCCCCGGTGCCCGACCCGGCAGTTGCTCGACCGCATCGGCACCAAGTGGACCTCGATGGCGGTCAAGGTGCTGGCCGAGGCCGCCCCGGGCGAGGTCCGCTTCGCGGAACTGCGGCGCCGCATGCCGGGCATCTCGCAGAAGATGCTCTCCGTCACCCTGCGCGGCCTCGTCCGCGACGGTCTGGTGGCCCGCCGCGTGGAACCCACCGTGCCGCCCGGCGTCCACTACCGGCTCACCGACCTCGGCCGGTCACTCGAAGCACCGCTGGCCGCGCTGCGCACCTGGGCCGAGGCGCACATGGCGGACATCGAGCACAACAACCGGCTCGCCGACGGCATGGACCAGCCCGCCGACGACGCCTGAACGGGTGTCCGCGCCGGCGGGCGCCCCGGGGTGCGCCGTACCGCGCCGACGGGGTTCACCGGGCTCCGGCGTGAGCGGACGCGCCGCCGTCGGCGGTTGCGGCCGGCCGCGCATCGATGGGGTCCGGCGTCGTGGACGCCCCGCGACCGGGGCAAGTTTCCGGGGGGTCGTGCGGCGGGCACACACTCTGCATGCTCCACGGCATCGACGTAAGTTCCTTCCAGTCCACGTCATATGACACGGACGGTCTCTCGTTCGTCTTCATGAAGGCGACGGAGGGCCGTTCGTACGTCAATCCCCGGCTCACCGCCCAGACCAAGACAGGCCGCGACGCCGGACTGGTCGTGGGCTTCTACCATTTCCTGTGGCCCGGCAACCTCGACGACCAGGCGGACCACTTCCTCCAGCACGCCCCGGACCGCCCCGGCGACATCCTGGCCGTCGACTGGGAGAACACCAGCGACGGCAGCCACGCCGGCAACGCGGAGAAGGACTCCTTCATCCGCAGACTGAAGCATCTGCGGCCGCACAACCGGGTCATGCTCTACTGCAATCGCGAGTTCTGGCTGAACGTCGACCGGACGTCCTACGCGGGCGACGGTCTGTGGATCGCCGACTACGTGACGGCGGGCAAGCCCCGCATCAAGGCGAAGTGGCGCATCCACCAGTACTCCAGCCAGCCCCACGACAAGAACGTGGCCGACTTCGCCTCGAAGGACGCGCTGAAGGAGTGGGCGGGAGGCTGACGCACACAGGGGTGCCCGCTCCGGGCAGAAGGGGCACCCCTGTCGAGCCGCGTCACTTGTTCAGGTAGGTCCAGAACTCGTCGAAGGACAGGACCTTGTCGCCGTTGAGGTCGCGGGAGCCGATGATGGCTTCGGCCACCGTGTCGGTGACGTTCCAGTCGCCCCCCTGGGCCAGGGCGGACTTGAACTCGGCGGCGGTGATGAACCCGTCGCCGTCCGCGTCGATCCGCTGGAATTCCTTGCGTGCTGCCTCGATGTCCGCCACCGATCCGCCCCTTTTCGTTCGTGTTTCTCGTGCCGTGCAGGCGTACTGACGCTGGTCAGATTAGCTGTCCGCGCGGGCGCGGAGTGCGGCGACCACCCAGGCGAAGTCCTCGGCGTGCGGCGGCGCCGGGGTGCGGCTGACGAGGGCGATCAGTTCGCGGTAGCGGGCGACGCGCTCGTTGAAGCCGGCGGTCATCCGGTCCAGGACGTCCTTCCGGTCGGCGTCCCCGAAGAGTTCGCGCAGGACCGCGTCCGCCTCCGGCGTCCCGGGGTCGATGCCGCGTGCGCGGGCCGGGGCGACCACCTCCACCAGCCGCTTGGCGAACCAGGGGGAACGGCCGTGGGCCCGGCCCGGCTCCCCGTCCGCCGCGTTGAACTGCATCGCCCGGCGCAGCTGCGCGCGGAAGTCCGGGTCCTGGATCATCTCCGCCAGCTCCACCCACGCGTCGACCTCCTCGAGGGTGGGGTCGTCCGCCGGCTCGACGGTGATGGCCTGCATGCGTTCGCGCACCTCGGGATCGACGGCGTCGAGCCCGTGCAGGGTCCTCGCCGTGAACTCCGTCATGATGCGCCGCCGTTCGCCGGCCGACAGCCGGGCCAGTCTGTTCATCAGGGTCGTCTCCTCCGCGGACGAGCCGCGCCGTGCGATGGTCGACAGCACCGCGCGGGTCACCCTCAGCGACCTGATCTGCGCGTCGAGGGCCGCCACATGGGTGGCCGCCACCTCCGCCACGGTCCGCTCCCCCGCCAGCACCCGGCGCACGTCGTCCAGGCCGAGGCCCAGCTCGCGCAGGGTGCGGACCAGTTCGAGGCGGGCCACCGAGGCGGCGTCATAGAGGCGGTAGCCGCCCGGGGAACGGGTCACCGGGGCGAGCACGTCCTCGTCGGACCAGTAGCGGATGGTGCGCACGCTCAGTCCGGTGGCCCTGGCCAGCTCGCCGATGGTGAGAAGTCCGGTGCCGTCGTCGTTCATGTCTGGGAGTCTGGGCCTTCCAGTGGGTGGAGACTCAAGGAGCGGTCGTGGAGACCTTGCGGGAGATCCTGGACCGCGCCGCGCGGGACGTCTTTCCGGCCGCGGACGGCCGTACACGCGTCGTACCGCAGCCCTCCCCCCGGGACGCGGGGGTGCTGGCGTTCACCGCGCACAGCGTGGTGGTCACGGACGAGGACCCCGCCTGGGTGGCGCGGGTGCTGCGCTCCCTGGACTGCGATCCGCTGGCGGGCGCCCTGCACCCGGCGTTCCTGGCCGCGCTGCTGGAGCGGACCGGGCGGCGGGCGGAGACGGTGGACGCGCTGCTGGTGGGCGCCCCGCTGCCGGGCGCCCCCGAGCTGGCGCTGACCGAGATCCAAGACGCCGGCCATCCGCGGGTCCGGTACGCGCGCGAGCGCCGTGACGAGGTGCGGGCCTGGCAGGCGGACGGCGGGGTGCTGGTGCTGGGGCGGGGGATGGCCGGGCGGCTGGAGGTCGCGGTGGAGGTGGACGAGCAGGCGCGGGAGAAGGGGCTGGGGCGGCTGCTCGCGGGGGCCGCCCGGCGGCTGGCCGGCGAGCCGCTGTGGGCGCAGGTGGCGCCGGGGAACGCCCGGAGTCTGCGGGCGTTCCAGGCGGCCGGTTACCGTGCGGTCGGCGCGGAGCTGCTGCTTCAGCGGAAGATGCCCGTGTGCCCCAGTGAGTAGCGGCCGGGCTGGGGGTAGACGGCGAGGCCGTGCGGGCCGCTGCCGACCGGGATGCGGGCCAGTTCCTTCCCGGTGCGGGTGTCGATGGCGTACACCTCGGCGTCGTACCGGCCGGACAGCCACAGGACCTTGCCGTCGGCGGAGACGCCTCCCATGTCGGGGCTGCCGCCGCCGGGCAGCTCCCATTTCCTGGTGAGCCGGTTCTGGGCGAAGTCGAAGACGGAGATGGTGCCCTCGCCCCGGTTGGAGACGTACATCTCGCGGGAGTCGCGGCTGATGTAGAGGCCGTGGGCGCCCTTGCCGGTGGGCAGGAGCCGGGGCCGGGTGAACTTGTCGCCGTCCAGGACCCACACGCCGTTGGCCATCATGTCGGCGATGTAGAACAGCTTGCCGTCCGGGGAGACCTTGACGTCCTGCGGCATGGAGCCCTGCACGGGCAGCTTCTCCTGGCGGATCACCTCCATCCGCGCGGTGTCGACCTTGAGGATCTCGCCGCTGAACTCGCAGGAGACGATGAAGTAGCGGCCGTCGCGGGAGAAGTCGGCGTGGTTGACGCCGTAGCAGGAGACGGGGACCGCCTTGACGGTCTTCATGGTGTGGGCGTCGCGGAAGACCAGCTGTCGGTCCATGGAGGCCATGACGACGGCGTACTTGCCGTCGGGCGTGAAGTACAGGTTGTACGGGTCGTGCACGTCGACCGGCTTGCCCGCCTTGCCGGTGCGCGGGTCGATGGGGGTCAGGCTGTTGCCGAGGTCGTTGTTGACCCACAGGGTCTTCAGGTCCCAGGAGGGCACGACGTGCTGGGGCTGGCGGCCGACCGGGATGGTCTCGATGACCTTGTAGGTGGCGGGGTCGATGACGGTGACGGTGTCGGAGTTGGTGTTGGGGACGTAGATCCTCGAGGGGAAGTCCTTGACCACCGGGGACAGGCGGCCCGGCCGGTCGGCCGCGTAGACGTCGTCGGGGTCCTCGACCGGGGGCATGCCGGGCAGCACGTTCACCCGGGCCCGGTCCACCTGGGGCTGGGCGGGCGGCTTGCTGCCGAGCGCCGCGTTCCCGGAGTGCGTGCCGCCGCCGCTGCACGCGGAGACCAGGGCCAGTGCGGTGAGGGCGGCACCGGCGGCCAGCCGGCGGGCGGCTTTCGTGGTTCGCATCAGCTCAGCAGCTCCGTGGTGGTGACGGCGCGCAGGCCGCGGCGGTCGAGTTCCGTCAGGACGTCGGGGAGGGCGGCGACCGTGTCCTCGTACCCGAAATGCAAACTCACCACCGAACCCCCGCGCACCTCCGAGAGGACCTTGCGGGTGACGGCGGTGGCGCCGGGGCTGGTGTAGTCGAGTGAGTCGACGTCGTACGACAGCACGTGCGGGTAACCGGCCTGCTGGGCCAGGCGGGTGACGAGCGGGGAGGCGGTGGGCGAGCGGGAGGGGCGGAACCAGGTGCCGATGGAGCCGGTGAGGCGTACGAGCCGGTCGGCGCAGTCGGTGATCTCCTTGCGGGCCTCGGCCTCGGGGAGGTCGTTGACCGAGATGTGGTGCTGGGTGTGGTTGCCGAGGTCGTGGCCGCCGTCGAGGATGCGGCGGGCGAGGTCGAGGTGTTCGTCCAGCCAGGTGCCGACGGCGAGCACGGTGAGGTGGGCGCCGTGCCGTTCGGCGGTGGTGAGCAGGTCGTGGGCGAGGGCGGGTTCGCCCTGGCCGTGGAAGGTGAGGGCGACCCGGGGGCGGGTGCGCGGGCCGTGGGTGATCTGGGCGGGCTGCCCGGGGTAGGCGCGGGGGGCGGGGGCCGGGCGGGCGGAGGTCTGCGCGGCGGGGGCGGGGGACTTCGGGGACGGGGCGGTGGGGGCGGCGGACCGGGCGGCGGGTTCGGTGCCGCAGCCGGCGGCGAGCGCGCCGCCCGCGACGAGCCCGGCACCCGCGCGCAGCACATCGCGACGGTTGGTGGTGGTCACGCGGGCCATTTAAAGCAGGAAAGGTAAGAAAAGCGCGTTTTGCCCGAATGCGCCGACCGGCCACGCGTCGCGCCACCGTGCCGCCGGCGGACCTCCCGGCGTCCGGCTCCCCCGGCGCCCGGCATCCCGGCGCCCGGCATCCCGGTGCGCGCCCCCTACCGGTCGCTCACCCGCATCTCGAACCACGTCGTCTTGCCGCGCGGCAGCAGATCGACGCCCCAGCGGTCGGAGAGCTTGTCGACCAGGAAGAGGCCGCGGCCGCTGACGTCCAGCTCCTGGACCGGCATCAGACAGGGCAGCCCGCGCGAGGGGTCGCGGACCTCGACCCGCGTCCAGCCGGGGCGGCAGCGCATCCGCAGCCCGAAGACCCGGGCGCCGGTGTGCCGTACGGCGTTGCCGACCAGTTCGGAGACGAGCAGGACGGTGTCCTCGGTCAGCTTGGGGCCCAGCCGCCAGGTGCGCAGTACGACGACCTGGGCGAGGCGGCGGGCGGTGGCGGCGGATTCCGGGCGGGACGGCAGCTGCACCTCGCGCTCCGTCGGATCGCCGAACAGTTCGAGCGCCTTGAGCGCCTGTTCGTCCTCGACCGTGGGCGACCAGCGTGCCGCGGACGCGCGGCTGTGTCCCCGCGGCTGTTCGATGCCCTCCAGCCCCGCCATGCCCCCATGATGGCCGTCCGGCGCCGTCTTGGTGGCCGTTCCGGAGGAATACGCCCCCCGCACGCCCCCGTCCCGCACCGCCCGACCGGCATATGCCGCTGGCACCTCAACGGTTGGCACACCCCGCCTGAGCTGCGATGACGGCTCACTTTCGGGCAATCGCCGGGCTCCCTCGACGTGACGGACTTAAGGGTGCCTTAAGGCTCCCATAATCCGCCCCATCGAGGGACGCGAATGAGACGACGCGTCAACTACGAGTGGACGCAAGGTAGTTCATTCAACTATCACCGTTCGTTGAACGCGAACTCCCCTCCGTTCACAGGAACTTGGCCTTGCCCGGCCCCTCCTCGACGAAGCTGCGCATGCCCCGCTCGCGGTCCTCGGTGGCGAACAGGCCCGCGAACCAGTTGCGCTCGACGGTGAGCCCGGTGTCGATGTCGGTCTCCAGACCGGCGTCGACGGCCTCCTTGGCGGCGCGCAGCGCGATGGCCGGGCCCTGGGCGAGCCGCGCGGCCCAGGCGTGCGCCTGCTCGTAGACCTCGGCGGCCGGGACGACCCGGTCCACCAGGCCGATCGCGAGGGCCTCGTCGGCCTTGACCATGCGGCCGGTGAAGATGAGGTCCTTGGCCTTGGAGGGGCCGACCAGGCGGGGCAGGCGCTGGGTGCCGCCGGCGCCCGGGATCAGGCCGAGCAGGATCTCGGGCTGGCCGAGCTTGGCGTTCTCGGCGGCGATGCGGTAGTCGGCGCACAGGGCGAGTTCGCAGCCGCCACCGAGCGCGTAGCCGGTGACGGCGGCGACGACGGGCTTGGGGATGCGGGCCACGGCGGTGAAGGAGTCCTGGAGGGCGCGGGCGCGCAGGACCATCGCGGTGTGGTCCATGTTCTGCATCTCCTTGATGTCCGCGCCCGCCGCGAACACCCGCTCCCCGCCGTAGATCACCACGGCGCGCACGTCCTCGCGGCGCGTGGCCTCCTCGGCGAGTTCCTTCAGCCGGTCCTGGGTGGCGACGTCCAGCGCGTTCATCGGGGGACGGTCCAGACGCAGGGTGCCGACGCCTTCGGCGACTTCGAGAGTGACGGTCATGCAGGTCAGGTTAACGGCGACTAACGGCGGCGGGCCCGGTGCCGTAGGTCACAGCACCGGGCCCGCACGCGGAGCGTCCTACTTCTTCCAGTCCGCCCAGGACATGTTCCAGCCGTTGAACCCGTTGCCCGGGTCCACGGTGCGCTCGTGGGAGCGCTTGACGACCACCACGTCCCCGATGATCGAGTGGTTGAAGAACCAGGCGGCCGGGGTCGAGGAGTCGTAGCCGCCCTTCACGTCGCGCAGGCCGATGCAGCCGTGGCTGGCGTTGTAGTTGCCGAAGGCGCCGCCGCCCCAGTAGTTGCCGTGGGCGAAGGTGCCGGAGGTGGTCAGGCGCATGGCGTGCGGGACGTCCTTGATGTCGTACTCGCCGCCGTAGCCGACCGTCTCGCCGTTCATCCGGGTCACGGTCAGCTTCTCGCTGATGACCATCTGGCCGTTCCAGGTGTCGTAGCCGGGCTTGCCGGTGGTGACCGGGAGGGTCTTGATCGTCTTGCCGTCCCGGGTGACCGTCATCGTGTGCTTGCTCGCGTCCACGACGGAGACCTGGCTGCGGCCGATGGTGAACTTCACGGTCTTGTGCTGCTTGCCGTAGACGCCGTCGCGGCCCTCGACGCCGTCCAGGTCGAGGTCGACGGTGACCTTGGTGCCGGCCTTCCAGTAGTGCTCGGGACGGAAGTCCAGGCGGTCGTTGCCGAACCAGTGGCCCTCGACGTCCACCGGCGGGTCGGTCTTGATCCTGATGGACTTCTCCACGGCGTCCGGGTGGGTGATGCCCCGGGTGAAGTTGACGGAGAACGGCATCCCGACGCCGACGGTGGAACCGTCGTCCGGGGTGAAGTTGCCGACGAAGGTGCTCTTCGGCGTGAGGGTGGTGAAGCTGGATTCCTTGGCGGTCGCGCGTCCGTCGGTGTCCTTGGCGACCGCGTGCACGGTGTACCTGGTGCCGGCCGCCAGATGCGAGGACGGCGTCCAGGTGGTGCCGCCGCCGGTGATGCCGCCGGCGACCGTCGCGCCCTTGGCGTCCTTGACGGTGACCTCGGTGAGCTTGCCCCGGGCCGCGCTGACCTTGAGCGCTCCGCTGGTGTCGACGTCCGTGGCGCCCGCGGCGGGCGCGATGCTGACGGCGGCGGTGGACGCCCTGCCCTGCTGGGTCGTGGCGCCCTTGTCCTTGCCGGCGTCCTTGCCGCCGCCGCAGGCCGCGAGCGACAGCACCAGCGCGCCGGCTATGAGCCCCCCTGCCGCGCGCCCCCGCCGCCCCGCCACCGACGCCCCCGATATCGGCCGCACGTTCAAGTTGTTCTCCCCTCGCCGGGCCTGCTCGGCCCGCTCCCCACCACATCGGTGCGCGCATATTAACTGCCCGTGTTTGAGCGGGGTGTCAGGCGTAGGTCACTGTTCCGTCGCAACTTCCGCCCGGCACCCGCACCGTCCCCCCGCGCGCCGCCGTGTGGCCGTTCCCCCGGGGTCACTTCACCGCGGCACCCGCCTTCCACGCCGCCCAGGTCATGTTCCAGCCGCTCAGGCCGTTGCCCGGGTCGACGGTCTTGTCCCGGCTGTTGACGATCTCGACGACGTCACCGATCAGGCTGCGGTCGAAGAACCACCCGGCGGGCGTGTCCGAGCTGCCGCCCTGGACGTCCCTGAGGCCCACGCAGCCGTGACTGACGTTGGAGACGCCGGGCGCGGTCGGGTCCCAGTAGTTGCCGTGCAGGAAGGTGCCGGAGTCGGTGAGCCGCATGGCGTGCGGGACGTCGGGGATGTCGTACTCGCCGCCGAAGCCGACCGTCTGACCGTTCATCCGGGTCTCCTCCAGCATGTCCATCACCACCATCTTCCCGTTGTAGGTGGGGGTGTCGGGGGCGCCCGCGGTGATCGGGACGGTGGCCAGCGGCCGGCCGTCGCGCCGCACCTCCATGGTGTGCGCCGCCGCGTCGACCAAGGAGGTCTGGCTGCGCCCGATGGTGAAGGAGAACGACTTGGCCTGGAGCCCGTAGACGCCCTTGGCGGCCTCGACGTCGCGCAGGCCCAGGTCGACGGTGACCTTGGTGCCCGGCTTCCAGTACCGCTCGGGCCGGAAGTCCAGCCGGTTCTTGCCGAACCAGTGCGGGCGGATCTCCACCGGGGGCCGCGCGCTCACGCGCACCGCGCGTTCGACGGCGGCCTTGTTCACGATGTCCGTGCTGAAGGCCAGGGAGACGATCATCCCGGTGCCGACGACGGAGCGGTCCTCGGGGGTGGCGTAGGCGATGAACCGCTTGTCGGGGACGTAGGTGGTGAACCAGGTGTGCCGGGCCGAGCGGTGGCCCGCGGAGTCCAGCGCCACCGCGTCCACGGTGTATCTGGCGGCGAGCGCCAGCCGGTCGTCGTCCGGCTGCCAGGTCAGCCCGTCGGTGCTCAGGTGCCCGGAGACCGGGGTGGCCCGCGCGTCCTGCTCCTTGACGACCTTCACCTTCTCCAGGCGCCCGTCGGGCACCCGTACCCGCAGCCGCCGGTTCCGCGGGACGGCCGTGCTGCCGTCGTCGGGGGTGACGCGGATCGCGTCCCGGGGTGCCGGTGTTCCGCCGGACCCACCGCCGAGGCCCAGCGGGCCCGCGCCCGCGGAGCATCCGGCCAGCAGTCCAACCCATGTCAGTACGGCGGCCAGTGCGCCCGCCGCGCGCCGTGCGCGTCCATTTACGTGCCTCACGCGGTACCCAACGACGGGGCACGCTTCCGGGAAACGTGAGTGCGAGCCATGCGGTGGGCAGAACAGTGGGAAGGACGACACGTCAGGGAAGCCGCGCCCGCACCGAAGCCGCCGGGCCGTGGCCGCACCGGGTGGCCGAAGGGGCCGGCGGCCCGGCGCGGCGGCCCGCGCCGCTCCCGGGCCGAGCCACGGGAAGAGGGGCCGACAGGTGACGAGCGCAGCCGAGCAGCGGGCACCGGCCACGGCGCCCTCCACGAACGGCGTCCGGCGTGCCGCGGTGCCCGCCCCGGTGGTGTGGCCGGGGTCGCCCACACCGCTGGGGGCCCGTTTCCGGACGGGTCCGGACGGGGTGGCGGGCACCAACTTCGCGCTGTGGGCGGCGGGCGCGGAGGCGGTACGGGTGTGCCTGTTCGACGCGGAGGGCCGGGAGACCCGGATCCCGCTGACCGAGCTGACGCACGAGATCTGGCACGGCTTCGTGCCCGGGGTGCTGCCGGGGCAGCGGTACGGCTACCGGGTGGACGGCCGCTGGGACCCGTGGACCGGCGCCCGCTGGAACCCGGCGAAGCTGCTCCTGGACCCGTACGCGCGTGCGGTGGACGGCGAGTTCACGCTGCCGCCGCAGGTGTACGGGCATGTGCGGGACTGGCCGGAACAGCATGTCGCCGACACCGTGCGCGACGAGCGGGACTCGGCGCCGTACGTCCCGAAGGGCGTCGTCGTCCACGATGACGACGACTGGTCCGACGACCGCCGCCCCAAGACGCCGTGGGCGGACTCGGTCATCTACGAACTGCACGTGCGCGGCTTCACCAAGCTGCACCCGGACATCCCCGAGGAGCTGCGCGGCACCTACGCGGGACTCGCCCATCCGGCCGCCGTCGAGCACCTGGTGAAGCTGGGCGTCACCGCCGTGGAGCTGCTGCCGGTGCACCAGTTCGCGCACGAGGACCACCTGCTGCGCCGGGGCCTTGGCAACTACTGGGGCTACAACTCCATCGGCTACTTCGCCCCGCACGCGGCCTACGCGGCCACCGGGACGACCGGGGCGCAGGTGGGCGAGTTCAAGCGGATGGTGCGCGCGCTGCACGCGGCCGGCATCGAGGTCATCCTCGACGTGGTCTACAACCACACCGCGGAGGCGGGCGAGCTGGGCCCGACGCTGTCCCTGAAGGGCATCGACAACCGCGGCTACTACCGGCTCCAGGGCGACGCCCGCCGCTACGCCGACTACACCGGCTGCGGCAACACCCTGCACGTGGTGCGGCCCCAGGTGCTGCGGCTGATCACCGACTCGCTGCGGTACTGGGTGACCGAGATGGGCGTGGACGGCTTCCGCTTCGACCTGGCGGCGGCGCTGGCCCGCTCCATGCACGACGTGGACATGCTCTCCCCGTTCCTCGCGGTGATCGCCCAGGACCCGGTGCTGCGCCGGGTCAAACTCATCGCCGAGCCCTGGGACATCGGCTCCGGCGGCTACCAGGTGGGCGCCTTCCCGCCGCTGTGGGCGGAGTGGAACGACCGCTACCGCAACGCCGTGCGGGACTTCTGGCGGCACGCGCTGCCCGACGTGCGCGAGATGGGCTACCGGCTGTCCGGCTCCAGCGACCTGTACGCCTGGGGCGGCCGGCGCCCCTACGCGTCGGTCAACTTCATCACCGCGCACGACGGCTTCACGCTGCGCGACCTGGTGTCGTACGAGCGCAAGCACAACGAGGCCAACGGGGAGGAGAACCGGGACGGCACCGACGACAACCGGTCCTGGAACTGCGGGGCGGAGGGCGAGAGCGACGACGAGGCGGTGCGCGCCCTGCGCCGCCGCCAGCTGCGCAATCTGCTCACGACCCTGCTGCTGTCCACGGGGGTGCCCATGCTGGTGGCCGGCGACGAACTCGGCCGCACCCAGGGCGGCAACAACAACGCCTACTGCCAGGACAACCCGACCAGCTGGCTGGACTGGTCGCTGCTGGCCGAGCCCGGCTGGCGGGCCCTGTACGACCTCACCGCGCGGCTGATCGGGCTGCGCCACCGGCACCCGGTGCTGCGTCGCCGCGCCTTCTTCTCCGGCCGGGCACAGAGCGCGGACGGGCTGCGGGACCTGGCGTGGTTCACGGCGCGCGGGGCGGAGATGACCGAGGGCGACTGGTACGCGCCCGCCGCCACCCTCGGCATGTACCTCTCCGGGCGGGACATCCCGGGCCGCGACGAGCGGGGCGCGCCGGTGACGGACGACAGCTTCCTCGCCGTGCTGCACGCGGGCGAGCGGCCGACGGGCTTCGTGCTGCCGGGCCCGCCGTGGGCCGAGCGGTACGAGGTGGTGGTGGACACCTCCCGCGAGGACCAGGCCGGTGCGCCGGGCACGGTGCTCGCGGCGGGCACGGAGCTGACGGTGCCGGGGCGGACGGTGCTGCTGCTGCGGGTGATGTGACGGCGGGGGTCTGCCACGCGTGACGTGGATCACGCCCGCCGGGTGCAGCGTACGAGGGGTTCCAGGGCCTTTCCCCTTGTGAAGAACGCCGGCGAGAACGGGGACCGTGGGAATGGAGCAGGCTCGGGCCGGTGAGTACGACGCGTTCGTGGCGGCCCGCTGGTCGGTCCTGTGCCACCTGGCCCGTCTGCTCACCGGGGGCGATCGGCACCGTGCCGAGGACCTGTTGCAGGAGGCCCTGGTCAAGCTGTGGTTCGCCTGGCCGCGGGTGGCCGACGAGGCGCCGGAGGCGTATGTGCGCACGGTGCTGGCGCGGGCCGCGGCCCGCTCGGCCCGCCGGCGCTGGTGGGGCGAGCGGCCGGTGGAGGAGCTGCCCGAGGTGGCGGCGGCCGGTGATCTGTCGGCGACCGTGGCCGAACGCTCCCGGCTGGAGGCGGCGCTGGCCCGGCTGACGCCGCGGCAGCGGGCCGCCGTCGTGCTGCGCTACTACCAGGACCTGCCGGACCGGCAGGTCGCCCAGACGCTGGGCTGCCCGGTGGGCACCGCCCGGTCCCATGCCGCGCGCGGGGTGGCCCGGCTGCGGCAACTGCTGTCGGACGTCATCGAGCCGGTGGGGTGAGAGGGGTCATGAAGCCCGGGAGTCATGTGGACGAGATCGACGGCGGGGACGGATTCGAGCGGCGGCTGGCGACGCTGATGCACGGCACGCTGCGGCCGGCCCCGTTCGAGCCCCGGCACCGCGAGCGGCTGCGCGCGGGAGTGCGTGCCCGCCGCCGGGTGCGCGCGGTGTACCGGGCCGCGGGCTCGGCGGCGGTGGTGGCGGGGCTCGGGCTCGGCCTGTTCCTGTGGCCGCACGGGCACACCGAGAACCTGCCGGGCGCGCCGGTGCCGGGGCCCGCCACCAGTCCGGCCCCCGGGCCGTCCGTCTCCCGGACGCCCTCGCCGGCCACGCCGCCCCCGAGCCCGCCCGGCGCCTCGCCCGGTTCGACGCCGACCGACCGGCCGAGTTCGACGCCGACCACGTCGTACCCGCCGGCCGGCCCCACGACGAGCATCGCGCCGCCGCCCACCGCCACCATGTCCGCCCACCGTTGACGGGGAACCACCTGATGAACCTCCGACCGGGCCGGGTCCCGGCCCCGGCGCTCCGGCGCGCCCCGCTGCCCACGCACCACGACGAGCCCGTACTGGACGTGGTCGTGCCGGTGTTCAACGAGGAGAAGGACCTGGCGCCGAACGTCCGCAGGCTGCACGCCCACCTGCGGGACACGTTCCCGTACCCCTACCGGATCACGATCGCCGACAACGCGAGCACCGACCGCACCCCGCTCATCGCCGCCGAGCTGGCCTCCGACATCGCGGAGGTGACCTCGCTGCGGCTGCCCCGCAAGGGCCGCGGCCGGGCGCTGCGGGCGGCCTGGTCGGGTTCGCGGGCGCCCGTGCTCGCGTATCTGGACGTCGATCTGTCCACCGGTCTGACGGCGTTGCTGCCGCTGGTCGCCCCGCTGATATCGGGCCACTCCGACCTGGCCATCGGCACCCGGCTGGCGAGCGGCGCCCGGGTGGTGCGCGGCCCCAAGCGCGAGGTCATCTCGCGCTGCTACAACACGCTGCTGCGCTGCACGCTCGCCGTCGGCTTCTCGGACGCGCAGTGCGGGTTCAAGGCGGTGCGGCGCGAGGCCGCCGAGCGGCTGCTGCCGCTGGTGCGGGACGGCGAGTGGTTCTTCGACACCGAGCTGCTGGTGCTGGCCGAGCGGGCCGGGCTCAGGATCCACGAGGTGCCGGTGGACTGGGTGGACGACCCGGACAGCAGCGTCGACATCCTCGCCACCGCGCTGGCCGACCTGCGTGGCATCGTCCGGATGCGGCGCACCCTGGCCGCGGCCCGCCGCCGCCAGGGTGCGGCCCTGTGACCGCGACCCTGCCGCGCCCGCGGCCCCTCGCCCCGGCCACCGGGCCCGGCTCCCGGTTCCGGGCGGCGGCCCGCCGGCACGGCCCGGTGCTCGCCCTGTTCGGGGCACTGAAGCTGACCGGTTTCTGCTCGTTCATGTACCTGCTGTCCTCCGCCGGGGACTACCGCGCCAAGGACCCCCGGTTCGGCGGCGGCGCGCACGCCTGGGACGTGCTGGCCACCTGGGACGGCTGGTGGTACCAGCAGATCGCGCTGCACGGGTACGACCCGAAGCTGGTCCCCGTGCCGGGCGCCACCGGTCTGATCACGCTGGAGGGCAACTCGGCGGCGTTCTTCCCGCTGTACCCCGCGCTGATGCGGCTGACCTCCGCGGTGACCGGACTCGGCGCGTACGGCGCCGGAATGCTGGTGTCGGTCCTCGCGTCCTTCGCGGCGGCGCTCGGCGTCCACGCGGTGGCGGAACGCTTCGGCGGCCGGCGTGCCGGGCTGGCCGCGGCCGGGCTGTGGGCGGTGTGGCCGGGCTCGGGCGTGGAGTGGGCGGTCTACTCCGACTCCCTCTACGTGGCCCTGGCCGCCTGGGCCTGCCACGCCGTGCTGACCCGGCGCTGGCTCACCGCCGGGGTGCTCGCCTTCGCGGCCGGCCTGAACCGGCCCACGGCCGGCGCGCTGATCGCCGCGCTCGCCGTGGCCGCGCTGCTGGCGCTGCGCCGCCGCGAGGACGGGGTGCTGCGCCCGCTGCTCGCGCTGGCCGTCGCCCCGCTCGGGCTGCTCGGCTATCTGCTGTGGGTCGGCGACCGGATGGGCGACCTCGGCGGTTACTTCAAGCTCCAGTCGGGCGCGTGGGCGCACAGCTTCGACTTCGGCAGCCAGACCCTGGACGTGCTGACCTCGGTGCCGGTGGGCCACTTCGGCGGCTATCTGTTCGCGTACCCGTTCGCGGACATGATCGGGGTCGCCGTCGTGGTGCTCGCCTTCGCGCTGCTGCCGCTGCTGCTGCGGCTGCGCCCGCCGGCGGTGCTGGTCGTGTACACCGTGCTGACCCTCGCGCTGGTCCTCGGCAGCCAGCAGATCTTCGCCAACGTCTCGCGCTATCTGCTGCCCTGTTTCCCGCTGTTCCTGCCGCTCGCCACGGCCCTGCGCCGGCTCTCCCTGCCCGCGCTGTGCACCCTGCTCACGGTGGCGGCGCTGGCCTCCGGCTCGTACGCGGGGTACGCGCTGTTCGAGCTGGGAGTGCCGTGACCGTGCCCCGCCACAGCACCTCGCCCTCGTCCACCCGGTCCGTCGCGCGCAGCCCGAGCGACCGGGCGATGCCGGCCGACGCCCGGTGCCCGGGGTGGATGTGGGCGGTCAGTGTCTCCACCCCGTGGTCGCCCAGCCAGCGGGCCATGGCCAGGGCCCCTTCGCCGCCGTAGCCCCGGCCCTGGTGGGCGACGCCGGTCACCCAGGCCAGTTCGGCTACCGGACCGCCCCGCTCGGGGCGGGAGAGGGTGGCCTGGACGGTGCCGACGAGCCGCCCGTCGGCGAGCCGCCGCAGCATCCAGTTCAGCCAGCCGTGCCGGCCGTCCGGGGACCGCCCGACCGACTGCCGCCGGTACTTCGCCTCCAGCTCGTCGAGGGTGCACGGCGCCCCGCCGGTCCATTCGTGCAGGCGTACGTCGTCGAGGAGGGTGACGGCCTCGCGGGCGTGCTCCACCCGCAGCGGTTCGAGGCGCAGGCGGGCCGTCGTCACGGGGGTGGCGCTCGGCCAGAGCGGGGTGTCGGTCACGGGTTCCCGCTCAGGCCAGGCTGTCCCGCCAGGCCTTGTGCAGGCCCGCGAAGTTCCCGCTGCCGGCGACGAGTTCGGCGGGGCGGCCGTCCTCGATGATCCGGCCCTCGGCCATCACCAGGACGCGGTCGGCGATCTCGACGGTGGACAGGCGGTGCGCGATGACGACGGCGGTACGGCCGCGCAGCACCGTGGACATCGCGCGCTGCACGGCCCGTTCGCCGGGGATGTCGAGGGAACTGGTGGCCTCGTCCAGGATCAGGACGGCCGGGTCGGCGAGCAACGCCCGGGCGAACGCGACGAGTTGGCGCTGACCGGCGGAGATGCGGCCGCCGCGCTTGCGGACGTCGGTGTCGTAGCCGTCGGGCAGGGCGCTGATGAACTCGTGGGCGCCGATGACCTTCGCGGCCCGTTCGATCTCCGCCCGGCTCGCGTCCGGGCGGCCGATCGCGATGTTGTCGGCGACCGTGCCGGAGAACAGGAACGCCTCCTGGGTGACCATCACCACCCCGCGCCGCAGCTCGGCCGTGGGCAGGTCGCGCAGGTCCACCCCGTCCAGCAGCACCCTTCCTTCGGTGGGGTCGTAGAAGCGGGCGAGCAGCTTGGCCAGCGTGGACTTGCCCGCGCCTGTGGAGCCGACGACGGCCACCGTCTGCCCGGCCGGGAGGGTCAGGTCGAAGCGGGGCAGCACCTCGCCGCCGGTGCGGTAGGCGAAGCGGACCCCCTCGAAGACCACCTCGCGGCCCGGGAAGTCCCGCGCGGCGGCCGGGAGTTCGCGCGGCTCGCGGGGTTCGGGCACCGACGGCGTCTGCGCCAGCAGGCCCGCGATCTTCTCCAGGGAGGCGGCGGCCGACTGGTAGGAGTTGAGGAACATGCCGAGCCGGTCGATCGGGTCGTACAGCCGGCGCAGGTACAGCACGGCCGCCGCCAGCACGCCCAGCTCCAGCGTGCCGTCCGCCACCCGGTAGGCGCCCCAGAGCACGATCCCCGCGACCGCCGTGTTGGCGACCAGCCGGGAGCCCACCACATAGCGGGCCATCTCCAGCAGCGAGTCGCCGTTGGCCCGTTCGTGCCGGCGGTTGAGCACCGCGAACTCGGCGTCGTTGGCGGCCTCCCGGCGGAACGCGCGCACCGGCCGGATGCCGTTCATCGTCTCCACGAACTTCACGATCACCGCCGCGATCGCCGTGGAGCGCACCCTGAAGACCCGTCCCGCGCGCCGCTGGTAGAGCCGGACCAGGAAGTACAGCGGCACGAAGGAGGCCACCGCGACCGCGCCGAGCCCGAGGTCCAGCCAGAGCAGCATGGCCGCGATGTAGACGAACGACAGCACGACCGTGACCAGTTCCTGGAGCCCCTCCTCCAGGAGTTCGCGCAGGGACTCGACGTCCGTGGTGGAGCGGGAGATCAGCCGCCCGGAGGTGTACCGCTCGTGGAAGTCGACGCTCAGCGCCTGTGCGTGCCGGAAGATGCGTCCGCGCAGGTCGAGCAGGACGTCCTGGCTGACCCGCGCGGAGGTCTGGACGAACGCGACCTGGAGTCCGCCGGAGACCAGCGCGCACAGCAGATAGCCGGCGCCCACCGCGATCAGCGGCCCGTGCCGGTGGTCGCGGAACGCCGGTACGGCGCGGTCGATGGCGTACGCCACCAGCAGCGGGCCCGCCTGCACCGCCGCCTGCTGGAGCAGCAGCAGGGTGCTGGTGAGGGCGACGCGGGCCCGCATCGGGGCGAGCAGGGAGCGCAGCAGGGCGGCCGTGGCGCCGGGCGGGGTGGGCAGGACGTCCCGGTCGAAGGGGTCGTCGCCGTCCCGGCCGCCGGGCGGCGCGGTGGTGTTCGCGGGGGTGGGGGCGGTCAACGGGAGTCCTCCTGTTCCCCGGACATGAGGTGGGCGTACTCGGCGTTGCCGCGCAGTAGTTCCTGGTGGGTGCCGACGGCGGCGATCCGGCCGCCGGACAGCAGGGCGACCCGGTCGGCGAGCAGCACGGTGGAGGGGCGGTGGGCCACGATCAGCGCGGTGGTGTCGGCGAGCACCCGGCGCAGCGCGGCCTCCACGGCGGCCTCGGTGTGCACGTCCAGGGCGGACAGGGGGTCGTCCAGTACCAGGAACTCCGGCCGGCCGACGACCGCGCGGGCCAGCGCGAGCCGCTGGCGCTGGCCGCCGGACAGGCTCAGGCCCTGCTCGCCGACCCGGGTGCCGGTGCCCTGCGGGAGGGCGTGGGCGAAGTCGGCCTGGGCGATGGCGAGGGCGCGGTCGAGCTCGGCCGCGCCGGTCCCCTCCGGGGCGCCCATCAGGACGTTCTCGCCGACGGTCGTGGAGAACAGGGTCGGTTCCTCGAAGGCCACGGCGACCTTCTTCCGCAGTTCCTCGCGGGGCATCTCGGTGATGTCGACGCCGTTCAGGGTGATCCGGCCCGAGGTGATCTCGTGCAGGCGGGGGACGAGGGAGGTGAGCGTGGTCTTGCCGCTGCCGGTGGCGCCGACCAGCGCCATGGACTCGCCGGGGCGGATGTGGAGGTCGATGCCGGTCAGCAGGGGCGGGGAGTCGGGGGGCGCGTCGGGGTAGCGGAACCGGACGCCCTCGAAGCGCAGCCCGTCGCCCGGCCTGCCCCGGCCGGTGGTCCGGGCCGGGACCCGCCGGTCCTCCGGCTCCTCGTCCATCGCCTCGAAGTACCGCTCGGTGGCGGTCGCGGCCTCCTGGCTCATCGCCAGCAGGAACCCGATGGAGTCGACCGGCCAGCGCAGCGCGAGCGCCGTGCTGAGGAAGGCCACCAGCGTCCCCGCCGACAGTCCCCCGTCGGCGACCCGCACCACGCCCAGCACCAGCGCCGCCCCGATCGCCAGCTCGGGCAGCGTGACGATGACCCCCCAGATCGTCGCCAGCAGCCGTGCCTTGTGCAGTTCGGTGCCGCGCAGTTCGGCACAGAGGGCGGAGAACGCCCGCGTCTGGGCGCGGTGCCGCCCGAACCCCTTGACGATGCGGATGCCGAGCACGCTCTCCTCGACCAGCGTGGTCAGATCGCCCACCTGGTCCTGCGCCCGCCTGGCCGCCCGCGCGTACCGCCCCTCGAAGACCACGCACGTCCACAGCACCGGAACGGCGGGCCCGAGCACGACCAGCCCGAGCACCCAGTCCTGGGCGAGCATGATGGCCACCCCGACGAGGATCGTGACGCCGTTGACCAGCAGGAAGGTCAGCGGAAAGGCGAGGAACATGCGCAGCAGCATCAGGTCGGTGGTGCCGCGCGACAGCAACTGGCCGGAGGCCCAGCGGTCGTGGAAGGCGACCGGCAGCCGTTGCAGGTGCCGGTAGAGCGAGGACCGCATGTCCGCCTCGACGCGCGACAGCGGCCGGGCCACCAGCCAGCGCCGGACGCCGAACAGCACGGCCTCGGCGATCCCGAGCAGCAGCAGGTACAGCGCGCCGAGCCAGACCCCGGCCGGGTCCCGGCCGGCCACCGGGCCGTCCACCATCCACTTGAGGACGAGCGGGATCACCAGCCCCGTGCAGGAGGCGACGACCGCCACGAAGGCGGCCGTGCACAGCCGGGCGCGCACGGGCCGCACATACGGCCACAGCCGCAGCAGGGTGCGTACGGCGGAGCGGTCCTGGGTGGTTGCGGGTGTCGTGGGCATCACAGGCGAGCGTACGGACCGGCCCCGGCCTCGCCCACCGAGTTTTGGCCGGACCCGGATCGGCCGCTGGTCCTACGACCGTGCCGGGTCCCGGCCCCGTCCGAGGGGTCGTAGGGCGCATCATCCGATCGGCCGATGCCGGTTCGAGCGGGCCGGCCGATGCCGCGCGCCCGGCCCGCGCGGGAGCCTCGGAGCATGCCATCCGTCATCGAAGTCACCGATCTGCGCAAGTCGTACGCGGGCCGCGCCGTGGTCGACGGGGTCTCGTTCGCCGTCGAGGAGGGCGAGATCTTCGGGATCCTCGGCCCGAACGGGGCGGGCAAGACCACCACCGTCGAGTGCGTGGAGGGGCTGCGGGAGCCCGACGCCGGCCGGGTCCGGGTCGCCGGGTTCGATCCCGTGGCGGACCACGAGCGGGTCGCCCGCGTGCTCGGCGCCCAGCTCCAGCAGAGCGAGCTGCAACCGAAGCTGACCGTGCGCGAGGCGCTGGAGCTGTACGCGTCGTTCTACCCGGACCCGGCCGACTGGCGGCCGCTCGCCGAACGCCTCGGGCTCACCGCCAGGCTCGGCACCCGGTTCGCCAAGCTGTCCGGCGGTCAGCGCCAGCGTCTGTTCATCGCGCTGGCGCTCATCGGGAACCCGCGGGTCGTCGTGCTGGACGAGCTGACCACCGGCCTCGACCCGCGCGCCCGCCGGGACACCTGGCAGCTGATCGAGGACGTCCGCGGGGGCGGGGTCACCGTGCTGCTCGTCACCCATTTCATGGAGGAGGCGCAGCGGCTGTGCGACCGGATCGCGGTGCTCGACAAGGGGCGGGTCGCCGCCCTTGACACCCCGGCCGGGCTCATCCGCCGCTCGGCGGGCGCCACCGTCATCAGCTTCACCCCGTCGGCCCCGCTGGACGACCACGACCTCGCCGCCCTGCCGGCCGTCGCCTCGATCGCCCGCAAGGACGGCCGGATCACCCTCTCGGGCACGGACGAGACCGTGAACGCGGTCGTCACCCTGCTCGTCCGCCACCGTGTCACCGCCCATGAGCTGCGCGTCACCGACGCCACGCTCGACGACGCGTTCCTCGACCTGACCAAGGAGGCCACGGCATGAACACCGCCGTCCTGCGCACGGAGTTCCGGCTGTTCCGCCGGGAGCCCGGCGCCGTGTTCTGGATCTTCCTGTTCCCGACGCTGCTGCTGGTGATCCTCGGCTCGATCCCCTCCTTCCGGGATGCGGACGAGGCCCTGGGCGGGCTGCGGCCGGTCGACGCCTACGTGCCCATCGCGGTGCTGATCGCCCTGATCATGTCCGGGGTGCAGTCGCTGCCCCAGGTCCTGACCGGGCACCGGGAGCGCGGGATCCTGCGCCGGATGCGGCTCACCCCGGTGCGGCCCGTCGTGCTGTTGTCCGCGCAGATGGTCATGACGGGCACGGTGGCACTGGCCTCGGCGCTGCTCGCGCTGGTCGTCGGCCGGCTCGCCTTCGGTGTACGGCTGCCCGCCCAGCCGGCCGGGTATCTGCTGGCCCTGCTCCTGGCCGCCGCGTCGGCGCTCGCCCTCGGCTCCGTCGTCTCGGCGCTGTCCCGGACCACGAAGATGGCGAGCGCGATCGGCACGGCGGTGTTCTTCCCGATGATGTTCTGCGCGGGTGTGTGGCTGCCGGTGCAGGAGATGCCGCACGCGATGGCGCGCGTGGTGGAGCTGACCCCGTTCGGGGCGGCGGCCCGCGCGCTGGGCGAGGCGGCGGCCGGGGACTGGCCCGGCTGGGGGCACCTCGGTGTGCTCGCGGCCTGGACGGTGCTGCTCACGGCGGCCGCGGCCCGCTGGTTCCGCTGGGAGTGAGCGTGGGGTGGCCGACACTGTGGACATGACGAACACCGCTCGACAGCAGCCCCGGGTCTCCTTCAACAGGTGGGGGCCCTGGGCGCTGCTGGGCGTCAGTGTCGTCGCGGCGGCCATGTCCGCCCGGGCGACCGGCATGGACCGTACCGGGGCGGTCGTGTCGGTGGTGCTGGTGCCCGCGGCCGTCGTGCTCCAGGGGTGCTGGGCGTGGGTGCGGCGCCGGCAGCCGGGCCCGAGCCGGACGGGCGTGTGCCTCTACGCCCTGCGCTGGGCCATCGGCTTCGTGCTGACCTGGGCCAACCCGTTCTTCGCCTTCTACGCGGTGACCGGCTACTACACCGCGGGCCTCGACCTGCCCCGCCGCTTGGTGCTGCCCGGCCTGTTCCTGACCGCCGTCACCATGTCGGGCAGCGAGATCGGCGGCTGGCCGCCGCACGGCCTGGTCCTGTGGCTGGGCTTCTTCCTCGTCCTCGCCGTCAACATGGGCATGGTCAGCGTGTTCACGCGGTACGCCCAGCAGGAGCAGGAGCACGCCGTGGTGCAGGCCGACACCATCGGCGAGCTGGAGCGTACCAACGCGGCGTTGCAGCGGGCGCTGGACGAGAACGCCGCGCTGCACGCCCAGTTGCTGGTGCAGGCCCGGGAGGCGGGCGTCGCGGACGAGCGGCGGCGGCTCGCCGCCGAGATCCACGACACCATCGCGCAGGGCCTGACCGGCATCATCGCCCAGCTCCAGGTGGTCGCCGGCGCTCCCGACCTGACCACCGCCCGCACCCATCTGGAGCGCGCCGCCGCGCTCGCCCGGCACAGCCTGGGCGAGGCCCGGCGCTCGGTGCACAATCTGGCCCCGGTCGAGCTGGCCGCCGCCGGGCTGCCCGAGGCACTGCGCAAGACGGTCGCCGAGTGGGGCGAACGCACCGGTGTGCGGGCCGAGTTCACCGTCACCGGCACCGTCGAGACGCTGCACGAGGAGGTCTCGGCGACGCTGCTGCGGATAGCCCAGGAGGCGCTGTCCAACGCGGCCCGGCACGCCCGCGCGAGCCGTCTCGGCCTCACCCTGTCCTTCATGGGCGACGAGGTCAGCCTGGACATCCGCGACGACGGCACCGGCTTCGACCCGGCCGCCGTCCCTGTCCGCACCCGGGCCGGCGGCTTCGGCCTGGACGGCATGCGGGCGCGCGCCGAGCGGATCGCGGGCACGCTCACCGTGGAGTCCGAGCCGGGGCACGGCACGGCGGTGTCGGCTCGCGTACCGTTGGTCCGCGATGACCAGTGAATCCCTCATCACGCTGCTGATCGTCGACGACCACCCGGTGGTCCGCGACGGGCTGCGAGGCATGTTCGAGTCGGCGCCCGGCTTCCGGGTGCTCGGCGAGGCCGCGAGCGGCCCGGAGGGGGTGGCCCGGGCGGCGGAACTGGACCCCGACGTCGTCCTGATGGACCTGCGCATGCCGGGCGGCTCCGGCGTGGCCGCGATCCGCGAGCTGACCCGGCGCGGCGCCCGCGCCAAGGTGCTGGTCCTCACCACGTACGACACCGACTCCGACACCCTGCCCGCGATCGAGGCGGGCGCCACCGGCTACCTCCTCAAGGACGCCCCGCGCGACGAGCTGTTCACCGCGGTGCGCGCCGCCGCCGAGGGCCGTACGGTGCTCTCCCCCGCCATCGCCTCCCGGCTGGTGCGGGCGGTCCGCGCCCCCGTCCCCGGCAACGAGCCGCTGTCCGCCCGCGAGCGCGAGGTCCTCGCCCTGGTCGCCAGGGGCACCGCCAACCGCGAGATCGCCCGCGAGCTCTTCATCAGCGAGGCCACGGTCAAGACCCACCTGACCCATCTGTACGCCAAGCTGGGCGTCAACGACCGCGCGGCGGCGGTGGCGGTGGCGTACGACCGGGGCATCCTCGGCTAGGGCCCGTTCGCGGCGCGCTTTATTCGATGGAGCCGCCGCCGTCGCCCCCACTACCGTCGGGATTTCCCGGGAGGTCCGAGGCGATCGGGGGTCGGATGGTCGACGCGTACGAGGATCCGGGGACGCCCGATACGCGCGGTGGCTGGTGGTACCTGTGGTGGCTGGTGGCGCGGCAGCCCGGGCGGGCGGCGGCCGGGGCGGGCCTCGGCATCGTGTGGATGACGCTGCTGGCCGCGCAGCCGTACCTGATGCAACGGGCCGTGGACGACGCTCTGGTGCCCGGGCGGCCGGGGGCGCTGGCCGGGTGGGCCGGGGTGATGCTCGCGGTGGGGGCGGTGACCGCCTGGCTGAGCGTCCTGCGGCACCGGACGATGACCCGGCTGCGCATGGACGCCTCTTTCCGTACGGCGAAGGTGGTCGTGGGGCACGTGGTGCGGCTGGGCGCCGCGCTGTCCGACCGGACCGGGGCCGGCGAGGTGGTGACGATCGGCGTCGGCGACGTGAAGTCCGTCTCGGACGCGCTCACCATGGTCGGGCCGGGCGTCGGCTCGCTCGTCTTCTACGGGGTGGTGGCCGGGCTGCTGGTGACGGTGTCCCCGCTGCTCGCCCTGGTGGTGCTGCTCGGTCTGCCGGTGCTCGCGCTGGTCACCGGTCCGCTCACGCGCAGGCTTCAGGGCGTGGAGGGCGAGTACCGGGAGCGGCAGGCCGTGCTCACCGCCCGGATCGCCGATCTCGCGGGCGGGCTGCGGGTGTTGGGGGGCCTCGGCGGCAAGGGGCTGGTGGCGGACGCCTTCCGCGCGGACTCGCGGCGGCTGCTCGACCAGGGCTACCGGGTGGGCGCGGTGGCCAGCTGGGTGCAGGCGCTCGCCGTGGGGCTGCCCACCCTGTTCCTCGCCGTCGTCGCCTGGCTGGCGGCCCGGATGGCGGCCCAGGGCGAGCTGAGCGTGGGCCGGCTGGTCGCGGTGTACGGCTATGTCGCGGTGCTGGTGGGGCCGGTGACGTTCTTCGTGGAGATGGCCTACGACCTCAACCGGGGCGTGGTCGCCGCGCGCCGTGTCGTGGGGCTGCTGCGGCTGGCGCCCGACCCGGACGAGGGCACGCTGCCCGCGCCCGCCGGACCGGCCGAACTGTACGACCCGGCCTCGGGGTTGCGGGTGACGCCGGGCCGGCTCACCGCCCTGGCCGCCGCCCGCCCCGCCGACGCCACCGCCGTCGTCGACCGGCTCGGCCGCTACGGCCCGACCGAGGCCACCTGGGGCGGGGTCCGGCTGGACGCGATCCCCCTGGCCGAGGTGCGTCGCCGCGTCCTGGTCGCGGACCACGAGGCCCACCTCTTCGCCGGCCCGCTGCGCGAGATGCTGGCCACGGGGGAGCTGTCCGGCGGGGGCGGGGCGGCGACCGGTACGGGCCTGCCCGGTGGGAGCGCCCCGCACCGGGCGGCGGCCGCCCCCGGCACCGGCCGTCCGGTGGCCGGCGCGTCGCCGCGGGCGCCGGGCGCCGAACGCCCGCGCGGTGCGGACGCCCTGCGCCGGGCGATCTACACGGCCGCCGCGGAGGACGTCGTGCGCGGGCTGCCCGAGGGGCTGGACTCGGTGGTCTCCGGGCAGGGCCGCAGTCTGTCCGGCGGGCAGCGCCAGCGGTTGCGGCTGGTGCGGGCGCTGCTGGCCGACCCCGAGGTGCTGCTGGCCGTCGAGCCGACCTCCGCGCTGGACGCGCACACGGAGGCGACGGTGGCCGGGCGCCTGCGCGCGGCCCGGGACGGCCGCACCACCCTGGTCACCAGCACCTCCCCGCTCGTGCTCGACCGGGCGGACACCGTGGTGTTCCTGGCCGACGGCAAGGTCGTCGCGAGCGGCCCGCACCGGCGGCTGCTGGCGGAGGAACCGGGCTACCGCGCCCTGGTGGCCCGCGACACCGGCATCACCGGCATCACCGGCACGGAGGCGAGCACCCCATGACCACGGACGAGACGCCGCTGCCGGTCGCCGGGCGGGCGCAGGTGCGGCGGGCGGTGGCGCGGTTGGTGCGCGCCGATCTGCGGGCGTTCGCCGGGACGCTGTCGCTGAACGTGCTCGCCGCGGCCGCGGGGCTCGCCGGGCCGTGGCTGGTCGGCCGGATCGTCGACGAGGTGCGGGCCGGGCGCGGGGTCGGCGCGGTGGACCGGCTGGCCCTGTGGATCCTGCTGTGCGCGCTGGCCCAGCTGGTGCTGGCCCGCTGGGCGCGCCGGGCGGGCTACCGGTTCGGCGAGCGGACGCTCGCGCGGGTGCGCGAGAGTTACGTCGAGCGGGTGCTGGCGCTGCCCTCCGCCGTGGTGGAGCGGGCCGGCACCGGCGATCTGACGGCGCGCGGCACGGCGGATGTGACGGCCGTCGGCGACACCCTGCGGGACGCGGGCCCCGAGCTGCTGGTGAACACCGTGCAGGGGCTGTTCGTGCTGGGCGCGGTGTTCGCGCTCGATCCGCTGCTCGGCGCGTTCGGGGTGCTCGGGCTGACCCCGATCTGGCTGGTGCTGCGCTGGTACCTGCGGCGCGCCCGCGACGGCTATCTCGCCGAGGGCGCGGCCGGTTCCGCGGTCGCCGAGATCATCGCGACGACGGCCGAGGGCGCCCGTACCGTCGAGGCGTTCGGTCTCGCCGGGCGGCGGACCGCGGCGAGCCGGGACGCCCTCGACCGGTCCCGGCGGGCCCGGTTGTACACGCTGTTCCTGCGCACGGTGTTCTTCCCGGTGGTCGAGACGACGTACACCGTCCCGACGGTCGGCGTGCTGCTGCTGGGCGGCTGGCTGTACACGCGGGGCGCGGTCGGGGTCGGCGCGGTGGTGGCGGCGGCGCTGTATCTGCGCCAGCTGGTGGAGCCGTTGGACCAGATCCTGATGCGGGTGGAGCAGATGCAGTCCGGCGGGGCCTCGTTCGCCCGGGTGGAGGGGCTGGCCCCGGCTCCGGGCGGCGCGGCGGACGGCGACGGCGCGAGGCCCGCGGACGACCGGATCGAGGTGCGCGGCGTGCGCTACGCCTACGAGCACGGCGACGAGGTGCTGCGCGGGGTGGACCTGGCCGTGCGCCCCGGTGAACGCCTCGCCGTGGTGGGCCCCTCGGGCGCCGGGAAGACGACGCTGAGCCGGCTGATCGCGGGCGTCGACCGGCCCGGGAGCGGCACGGTGACGGTGGGCGGGGTGCCGGTCGCCGGGCTGTCCCCGGAACTGCTGCGCCGCCAGGTCGTCCTGGTCACCCAGGAGCACCATGTGTTCCTGGGCACCGTCCGGGACAACCTGCGCATCGCCGAACCGGACGCCACGGACGAGCGGTTGTGGGCGGCGCTGGCGGCCGTGGGCGCCGACGGCTGGGTCGGCGAGCTGCCCGACGGGCTCGACACCCGCCTCGGCGCGGGGGGCCGCCCGACCGACGGCTCCCAGGCGCAGCAACTGGCGCTGGCCCGCGTGGTGCTGGCCGATCCGCACACCCTGATCCTGGACGAGGCGACCGCGCTGCTCGACCCGGCGACGGCCCGGCACACCGAGCGCGCCCTCGCCGCCGTGCTGCGCGGCCGTACCGTCATCGCCGTGGCCCACCGCCTGCACACCGCGCACGACGCGGACCGGGTGGCGGTGATGGAGGGGGGCCGGCTGACCGAACTGGGCACGCACGAGGAGTTGGTGGCGGCCGGCGGCGCCTACGCGGCGCTGTGGCGGACGTGGCACCAGGGCGCCCTCCGGCCATGACCGGTGGGCGAATCGGCCAACAACGGAGAAGTTCTCGGGGACGCGTTTCGGCCACGCCCGGCGTAGGCGCCCGAGGCGACCGGAACCTGACGTTCCTGTGAATCACCCCCCAAAGCCCTGGTAATTCAAGGTCGTTGAGGGACACGTGCCTCTCGTAGTACCCCTGTTCACACACCCGCAACATTCACCGGACAGTCGACTTCCAGCCAACATCACTTCAGGGTCATGACATGTACGCGCCCTTGATGTCACTCTCTCTCCACGCCGCAAGCAGCACAGCAGCTTCACAGCGAAATACTTCCCGGCCAGTAACCCCACGCTGACCGGTCTCCCCCACGAGAAGGAGCTTGCGTGAGCCCCCTCTACGCGCGTCACAAGCGCACCACCCTCGCCATCGCCACCGCCGTCGCCGCCGGAGCCCTGATCTCCGCCGGAATGGCCACGAGCGCCTCGGCCACCCCCGCCCCGGCCGCCGCCAAGACGCCCGCCGCCGCCCCGGCGATGCTGTCCGCCTCGGCCCACACCTCGCTGATCAAGCAGGCGCAGGCCGACGCCCCCGAGACCGCGCAGCAGATAGGTCTCGGCGCCAAGGAGAAGCTGGTCGTCAAGGACGTCGTCAAGGACCTCGACGGCACGGTCCACACCCGCTACGAGCGCACCTACGCGGGCCTGCCGGTCCTCGGTGGCGACCTGGTCGTCCACACGTCCAAGGCCGGCAAGACCGAGGGCGTCACCAAGGCGAACAAGGCGACCATCAAGGTGGCCTCGCTCACGCCCAAGCTCACCCCGGCCAAGGCCGAGAAGCAGGCCGTGTCCGCCGCCAAGGCCCTCGGCTCCGCGCAGTCCACCGCGGACGGCGCCCGCAAGGTGATCTGGGCCGGCTCCGGCACGCCCGTCCTCGCCTACGAGACCGTCGTCGGCGGCCTCCAGGACGACGGCACCCCGAACCAGCTGCACGTCATCACCGACGCGGCCACCGGCAAGAAGCTCTTCGAGTACCAGGGCATCGAGAACGCGACCGGCACGGGCAAGACCCTGTACTCCGGCACCGTCAGCCTCGACACCACCCTGTCGGGCTCGACGTACCAGCTCACCGACGCCACCCGGGGCGGCCACAAGACCTACAACCTGGCCCACAAGACGAGCGGCACCGGCACGCTGTTCACCGACGCCGACAACGTGTGGGGCACCGGCGCCGCCTCCAGCTCCTCGACGGACCAGACGGCCGCCGCGGACGCCGCCTACGGCGCCCAGGAGACCTGGGACTTCTACAAGAACACGTTCGGCCGCAACGGCATCAAGAACAACGGCGTCGGCGCCTACTCCCGCGTCCACTACGGCAACTCGTACGTGAACGCGTTCTGGGACGACAGCTGCTTCTGCATGACGTACGGCGACGGCTCCGGGAACACCCACCCGCTGACCGCGCTGGACGTGGCCGGCCACGAGATGAGCCACGGTGTCACCTCCAACACCGCGGGCCTCAACTACAGCGGCGAGTCCGGCGGCCTCAACGAGGCCACCTCGGACATCTTCGGCACCGGCGTGGAGTTCTACGCCAACAACTCGACCGACAAGGGCGACTACCTCATCGGCGAGAAGATCAACATCAACGGCGACGGCACCCCGCTGCGCTACATGGACAAGCCCAGCAAGGACGGCGGCTCGGCGGACTACTGGTCCTCCTCCGTCGGCAACCTGGACGTCCACTACTCGTCCGGCGTCGCCAACCACTTCTTCTACCTGCTGTCCGAGGGCAGCGGCGCGAAGACGGTCAACGGGGTGTCGTACAACTCCCCGACCTACAACGGCTCCACGGTCACCGGCATCGGCCGGGACAAGGCGCTCCAGATCTGGTACAAGGCGCTGACGACGTACTTCACGTCGACCACCAACTACAAGTCGGCCCGCACGGGCACGCTGTCCGCGGCGGCCGCCCTGTACGGCTCCGGCAGCACCGAGTACAACGCGGTGGCGGCGGCCTGGTCGGCGGTCAACGTCAGCTGACCCCGGCAGGGTTGTGAAGAGGGCGGCACCCGGAGCGGATCTCCTCCGGGTGCCGCCCTACTCTTGGGCCCCATGTCCTCGGCACCCTTCACCCACGAACCGGTCGGAGCGACCCGCGACGACCTGACCTTCTGCCCGCCCGGCTACCGCCCCCTGCTGGTGCGCGCCCGCCTCGGCGAGGGCCGGCGGGTCTTCGACCGGGCCGCCGAGGCGGTCCTCACCTGGGAGATGCACCGCGCGATAGGCGTCGGCATAACCGCCGCCGCCGACCGCGCCGCCCCCGGAGTGGACGTCACGGTCTCCCTGGCCGGCCTGGTCAGGGCCCCCTGCCGGATCATCTGGACCACCGAGGAGCCGCGCCGCGCGGGATGGGCCTACGGCACCCTCGCCGGCCACCCCGAGTGCGGCGAGGAGGCCTTCGTCGTCGACCGCACCGGCGACGGCACGGTCTGGCTGACGGTCGCCGCGTTCAGCAAACCCGCCAGCTGGTACGCCAGGGCCGGCGGCCCCGCCACCCGGGGGCTGCAACACGCCTACGCCCGCCGCTGCGGCGCGGCCCTGCGCAGGCTGTGCGAGGGGCTGACGGAGGAGTGACCTCGATGGCCGTGGAGATGCAGACCTCACAGCTTCCCGAAGACCACACCCCGCCAGGTCCAACCGGACTGGAGGACGGTGTCCCGCAGCGGATCGCGCAGCTGCGCGCTATCGAAGCGGAAGGTTTCCGCCATTTCCAGGTGACCGTTCTCCCTACGGCCGACAGTCCAGCGACGACTGACGGTCCGACTCGGCCCGCGCGTATACTGTTTCGACAGCTCGAGGGCCGCCGGAGACCCGTTTCGAGCGATCTCCCACTGCTCTTCGAGTGCTCGAACCTCATTGCCTTCCCGGACCAGTCGCATCCTGATCCGAACGGCGTGAGTGATCTGGGACTCCGCGAAGACCTGCCGCCATGCAGGCTCTGTCAGGCGCCACTCTGCCACCAGGTCACACTGCTCCCCGGCGCTGTACCGGATCACGTAGGGAACATCAGGCTGATTGAGACCGAGCAGAACACCCCTCATCTCCTCCCGCGTGACCGGCGAAACGCCCTCCGCTGGATGCTGGGTACCGGTGAGTCTGTCGAAAAGTCCCATGAAGTCAGACTATGAAAAGCGTGGCCGCCGACACAAGGCTCGGCCACTTCGGGGATCACTTAAGGCGCCCCGCCATCGCCCGGACGGACGGTTCCCAGGAGTGCCCTGAAATCGTCCAGAACAGTCGGATGCTGCGATTCGGTGGAGGTGAGCACAAATCTGATCACTACCCGCTTGTGCGGGTCCTCAATGTCCAACAGGGACAGGTATGCCTGGGACTGGACGAGGGCGCGGCTCTTCCCTGCGACAGAAATCGAGAAGGCCAGTGTCTGCGTGAAGCCTGGCGCGTCCGAGGACCCGGCCTCGCAGCGATCGGTGACTACGACCGGCGAGGCTGCCTGGTCCATGTGCTCCACCGACTCGTCGGCGATCTCAGGAAGAGTCGCAGTATCCGGCCGATACTCGCCATCAATCGTTATATTCGCAGTGAAGCCGTCATCCGGCGGAAGGTGAACAGCAACGAATGACGCGTCAGGCGCGCCGAGTTTGTCTGGAGGGGCCACTTGCCAGCCCTTCGGCAAGTCGAATGTGATCGGTGCCGGCAGATTCGTCGACATTCAGGGGTCCCTCTCTGCGTCGGTTCACTCACGACCACGTGTCATCGGTTCAGAACACGTTACTGATGGCATGCCCGAGGGAACGCGCTCCGTTGCCCACAGCACCAGCCAGGTCATCCGCCGTGTGAGCAACCTTGTTCGGATCGATGTTGAAATCAAAGCCCATCTCGCCACCAAGGGCGGGGGAGAGACCCACGCTCCCTTCGAAACTCCACACTCCTTGGTCGCTCCTCTTGTATCCCCACTCGGCTTCGGCACCGGGGCCGGCCCACCCTTCGGCGGAGAAACCGGCCGAAATTCCGCCTACGTCAGCCCCGATTTCGCCACCGCCCTTGGCTCCCGCGAACGCCTCTGCGCCAACGTGGGCACCGTCCTTACCTGCCCCGACGCTGGCGCTGGCCTCTCCGCCCACCGTGGCTTCCGTTTTTCCGGAGACGCTGGCAGGGCCGACCTCCACGGAACCCTCGGCCGAGCCTTCGCCCCCCGCGAAGACGCTCGCGTCCCCTGTGATGCCGTCCTTGGATGCCTCAGCACTGGCGGAACCCTTGGCCCCCGCGTAAACGTCGGCCTTCCCGTCGAGCTTCCATGGCCCCCTGGTGAGCGAGCCCTCCCCTTCAGCGCTCCCGAGGTCGCCGTGCGCTTCCACCTCCCCCAGTTTGCCGTTTTTGAGATCGGGACCGCTCGCATCCCATCCCTTATCGGGACCGGACGCGTCTGACTTTCCTTTGGACACCCAGCCGTCGGCTTTGGTACGGGCCTCGCGCTTGGCCTCGTCCTCGTACGTTTTGATGTCTCCATGGGCCTGGCCGTTGAAGCCGGTAAGCGTGCCGTCCCTGACGTCAGTGTCGACCATCACCCGCTTGAGGGCGTTTTCGACCTCTGCGTCGATGTGGCCCATTTCCTTCACAAGACGATTGATCTCCGCCTGCCACGAGGCGACAGATTTACCTACGGACTGCTGGTAATCCGGATCATGATGGAGAGCAGCGCGTTCGTTTTCACTCAGTTTCGCGGTGTCGTAGGAGACCACACCTTCCTCCGACACCACCATGCCTGCCTTGACGGCGTCCGCCTGAGCGGACTCCAGCTTCTTCCTGAGACCGGTGAAATCTGTGTGCGCCTCACGCAGCAGTGAGGCTACCGCCTTGGCCTCGGTCTGCGCGGCCTGGAACTGCCTGAACGTGACGTTGAAACGCTCCCGCGCCGCGTCGGCACTCACCGCGATCCAGTTCTGGTTCAGAGTGATACCGCATACGTGTCTGTGATATGCCAGTTCCTGCGTGTGAAACTTCTTCGCCATCCCGTCCCAGCTGTCCGCTGCTGCGGTGAGGGCGGACAGGTCGGTGGTCATGATCTCGCGGTAAGTCGGCATGGGATCCCCGTTATCACACAACAGACTGTCGGGTTTGTGCGGTGAATCAAAAGTTGGTGACTGAAACGGTCGTTCAGTATCCGTAGAGCACCGACACCGAGCTCGTTTTCTCACCGACTTGAAAGTCCGTCGACTGCAGCGTGGTATTGGCGCTGCGCAGCGCCTGCTTGTCCCCCACGAGCATGTGCATCAGGTTCTTCACCTGGTCTGCCCAAGCATCGTGCGCCTCCTTCAGAGCACCCGACGTGTGCCACCCCGGACAGAAGGCGTTGACGGCCGTAATGGTGTCCTTATCCGCCCAACCTCCTGCCTCATGAGTGTCGGGCTCAATGTGTTGCTCGATGAAGTTGGCTGCAGCCTTCTTCTCCGCGGGCGTTGAAACCAGCTTCTGCCCTCCGACCTGCCCCGGAAAAGCAGGACCCGTTCCGATATCGCCCGGCACCTGGTTCAGCCGCATCCCGACGGGCTGCACTGCCCCGCCGCTTCCCGGCTGGGCCTGCTCCGCACCTGCCATGAGTTGCCTCCCCTGTTCGCCATCACTGGGCGCCGGCGTGGTAGCCCCTCGTTTACGACGGGCCGTCGCACCGTAGCGCTATCTCGCCCAGGGCAGCACGAGAGCCGAAACCAATCAGCCACGGCCAGACGTCAATGACCCGCAGGGGAAGCCTTGTCATCGGCCTTGAAGTCGTAGTTGATCTTATCCCCGCTCACAGACGTGACATTTACGGATACGCCCAGCGTGCTGCCGTCGTCGGCCACGAGCGTGCACCGCATGGTGGTGCCAACCTTGCCGACCAAATCTTCGGGGCAGGTGATATGCGGCTTCGGCCGTCCTGTGGCGGCGGCGAGCTTTTCCGAAAGTGTGCTGGAGAGCTTCTCCGCGGAGAGCTTCGGCGGCGTTGGCTTCTTGACCTCGACCGACGCCGAGCAACCCGGAAGGAGGGCGCCGGCCGCCACCGCTGAGAAGATCGTGACCGCCATGGTCATCCGGGCTTTGGGCATCAGGTACTCCTGGTCGACTGGTCATGACTCAAGGACCCGAAGAGCATACTGGCGTGGCACTGTGGGTGTTAGTGAGGGCTCTTGGCCATAAACGGCTGTACGATCGCTAGTTGCACATTTTCACCACAATCCTTCACTTCACCTACATAATCTCTGGTGAAGGTCGCAGGCCTGTGGCATGCGGCGCCGGACTGCACACGACGCCAGACGCCACACGGAAGTTCTACGACAGCAAATTTTTACGGGAGCCAAGCGCTTTTGTCTGACCGGTTGCCGGGAACAGATCATCGGTCGGCGGCAGGACCGACCGTCAACCCGACCTCGCCAAAGCAGCAGCGCTCACCGCAGCAACACCCCCGCGTGCTCGACCAGTTCCTCCGACGGCAGTGCCACCAGGCCCAGTTCCGCGCCGGAGGCCAGCAGGCGGTGGGCGGGCAGGATGCGGACCGTGTAGCCGTAGGGGCCGGTGCGGTCGAGGGCGAGGGGGCCCTCGTAGAGCTGGCGGCCCTCCAGGTCGGGGGCGCCGGCCGGCTTCAGCGGGACGACGGTGGCGTCGGTGATGCGGTCCTGCGCGTCCACCCGCCCGGACACCGCCTGCACCTCCACGTCGTCGGGGGACAGCCCCCCGAGGCCGACCCGGACCCGCAGTCCCAGCGTCGTGCCCAGTTCGGCCGTGGCCGTGGTCTCGGTGGTCTCCACGTGGTCGACGCTCACCCCGTGCCAGGCCTGTCGCACCCGCGCCTTCCACCCGGCCAGCTCCCGCGCGGCGTCCGGGGTCAGCGCGCGGTGCGAGCGGGCGGCCGGGGTGTAGAGCCGGTCGACGTACTCCCGGACCATGCGGCCGGCCAGCACCTTGGGGCCGAGCAGGGTGAGGGTCTGGCGGACCATCTGGATCCAGCGGTCCGGCAGTCCGCCCCGGCCGCGCTCGTAGAAGCGCGGGGTGATCCGCTGCTCCAGCAGGTCGTACAGGGCCGCCGCCTCGATGTCGTCGCGCCGTTCCGGGTCCGTGCCGGGGCCGTCGGCGGTCGGGACGGCCCAGCCGAAGTCCGGCCGGAACCACTCGTCCCACCAGCCGTCGCGCACCGAGAGGTTCAGACAGCCGTTGAGCGCCGCCTTCATCCCGGAGGTGCCGCAGGCCTCCAGCGGGCGCAGCGGGTTGTTCAGCCAGACGTCGCAGCCCGGGTAGAGCTTCTGCGCCATCGCCATGCCGTAGTCGGGCAGGAAGACGATCCGGTGGCGCACCTTCGGGTCGTCGGCGAACCGGACCAGTTCCTGGACGAGGCGCTTGCCGCCGTCGTCGGCCGGGTGCGCCTTGCCCGCCACCACGATCTGCACCGGCCGCTCCGGATGCAGCAGCAGCGCCCGCAGCCGGTCGCGGTCGCGGAGCATCAGGGTGAGCCGTTTGTACGACGGCACGCGCCGGGCGAACCCGATCGTGAGCACGTCCGGGTCGAGCACGCCGTCGATCCAGCCCAGCTCGGCGTTGCCCGCCCCGCGTTGCCGCCAGGAGGCGCGCAGCCGCTCCCGCACCTCCAGCACCAGTTGTTCGCGCAGGGTGCGGCGCAGCTCCCAGACGTCCTGGTCCGGGATGTCCGCCGCCGCGTCCCAGCGCTCGGAGCCGCCGACGGTCAGCGCGTCCTCGGCCCGCTGGGTGCCGATCCGCCGGGCGCCGAGCCGCAGCACCTCCGGGGCCACCCAGGTGGGCGCGTGCACCCCGTTGGTCACGGAGGTGATCGGCACCTCCTCGGCGTCGAATCCCGGCCACAGTCCGGCGAACATCTCCCGGCTGACCCGGCCGTGCAGCAGCGACACCCCGTTGGCCCGCTGCGCGAGGCGCAGCCCCATCACGGCCATGTTGAACAGGTTCGGCTCGCCGCCCGGGTAGGTCTCCATGCCGAGCGCGAGGATCCGCTGCGTCTCGATCCCGGGCAACTCGGCGTCCGGCCCGAAGTGCCGGGCGACCAGGTCCCGTTCGAAGCGGTCGATGCCGGCCGGGACGGGGGTGTGCGTGGTGAACACCGTGCCGCCCCGCACCGCCTCCAGCGCCGCGTCGAACTCCAGCCCGCCGGCGCACAGTTCGGCGATCCGCTCCAGGCCGAGGAAGCCGGCGTGCCCCTCGTTGGTGTGGAACACCTCCGGCTCCGGGTGCCCGGTGAGCCTGCAGTACGCGCGCACCGCGCGGACCCCTCCTATGCCGAGCAGCATCTCCTGGAGCAGCCGGTGCTCGCTGCCGCCGCCGTAGAGCCGGTCGGTGACGGAGCGTTCGCCGAGGTCGTTCTCCTCCACGTCGGAGTCGAGCAGCAGCAGGGGCACCCTGCCGACCTGGGCCAGCCAGATCCGGGCGTGCAGGGCCCGGCCGCCGGGCAGGGCGAGACAGACGCGCGCACAGGTGCCGTCGGCCTCCTTCAGCCGGGTGAGGGGCAGTTCGTTCGGGTCGAGCACCGGGTAGTGCTCCTGCTGCCAGCCGTCGCGGGACAGGGTCTGCCGGAAGTAGCCGTGCCGGTACAGCAGTCCGACCCCGATCAGCGGCACCCCGAGGTCGCTGGCCGCCTTGAGGTGGTCGCCGGCGAGGATGCCGAGCCCGCCGGAGTACTGGGGCAGCGCGGCGGTGATGCCGAACTCCGGGGAGAAATAGGCCACCGCGGCGGGCAGGCCCTCGGTCTGGGCCTGGTACCAGCGGTCGCCGGTCAGATAGTCGTCCAGGTCGTCGGCGGCGGCGTTCAGCCGGCGCCGGAACCGCCGGTCCCCGGCCAGCTCGGCCAGCCGCGCGGGCCGCACCCGGCCCAGCAGCCGCACCGGGTCGCAGCCGGCCGCGGCCCATGCCTCGGGGTCGACGGACTGGAACAGGTCGCGCGTTTCCGCATGCCAGGACCAGCGCAGATTGTGCGCGAGGTCGCTCAGCGGCCGGAGGGGTTCGGGGAGAACGGGACGGACGGTGAACCGACGGATCGCCTTCACATTCCACCTCGGACGCGTTACGGGATGAGACGTACCGCGGGGTACGTCTCGTTCGTCCCTCCCGACGGTAGTGGTTACCGGGGCGTCGGTGGGGACGTACCAACGGGGGTGTCGGGGCGTGGGGAGGCGGCGCCGGGGCACTCGCGGAAGTGGGCCGGTCTTGCGGGTGGACATACGCGCGAGTAGTTAACAAAGTTCCGGATTGCCCACCCGAAAAGGGTGGGAAGGCTCCTCCATATCCACCCCACAGGTCGCGCCCAGCACCTCCCGCAGGACCCACCTCCCCATAGTCATCCGCCCACAGCCACGTTGACGCGGACAGGAGCGGTCATGCCCGCCACGAACCATTCGTCAGCAACCCCGCCGGGCCCCAGGGCCACGGCGTCCGGGAAGAAGCCTGCGGACCGGAAACGTCCGAAGTCCCCCGCCCCCAAGCCACCGGGGCCCGCCCCCGTGACGGGCCGCATCCCGGTCCTCGACGTGCGCCCCGCGGTGCAGCACGGGCGCCGGCCCGCCAAGGCGGTGACCGGGGAGTCCTTCGAGGTGTCGGCCACCGTGTTCCGGGAGGGGCACGACGCGGTCGCGGCGAACGTGGTGCTGCGCGACCCGGCGGGCCGGGCCGGCCCGTGGACGCCGATGCGGGAACTCGCCCCGGGCACCGACCGCTGGGGCGCCACCGTCACGGCGGGCGCGCCCGGCCGCTGGACGTACACCGTGGAGGCCTGGGCCGATCCGCTCACCACCTGGCAGAACCACGCCCGGATCAAGATCCCGGCCGGGATCGACACCGAACTCGTCCTGGAGGAGGGCGCCCGGCTCTACGAGCGCGCCGCCGCCGGGGTCCCCGGGGCACGGCGCCGGCGCGTGCTGGAGGCGGCCCGCGCCCTGCGGGACGAGGAGCGCCCGGCCGCCTGGCGGCTGGCGGAGGCGCTGCGGCCGGAGGTGCGGGACGTGCTCGCGCGGTTTCCGCTGCGGGAGTTGGTGACCGCGTCGGACCCGATGCCGCTGCTGGTCGAGCGTGAACGCGCGCTCTTCGGCTCCTGGTACGAGTTCTTCCCCCGCAGCGAGGGCACCGAGCAGTGCCCGCACGGCACCTTCCGCACCGCCGCGCGGCGGCTGAAGCCGATCGCGGACATGGGCTTCGACGTCGTCTACCTGCCCCCGATCCACCCGATCGGCCACACCTTCCGCAAGGGCCGCAACAACAGCCTCACCGCCACCCCCGACGACGTCGGCGTGCCCTGGGCCATCGGCTCCCCCGAGGGCGGACACGACACCGTCCACCCCCAACTCGGCACCATCGAGGACTTCGACCACTTCGTCGGCCAAGCCCGCGCGCTGGGCCTGGAGATCGCCCTCGACTTCGCCCTCCAGTGCTCCCCCGACCACCCCTGGGTGCACAAGCACCCCGAGTGGTTCCACCACCGGCCCGACGGCACCATCGCCCACGCCGAGAACCCGCCGAAGAAGTACCAGGACATCTACCCCATCGCCTTCGACGCCGACATGGACGGCCTCGTCGCCGAGACCGTGCGCGTGCTGCGGCACTGGATGGACCACGGAGTGCGGATCTTCCGCGTCGACAACCCCCACACCAAACCGGTCGTCTTCTGGGAACGCGTCATCACCGAGATCAACGGCCGCGACCCCGACGTGATCTTCCTGGCCGAGGCCTTCACCCGCCCCGCCATGATGCACACCCTGGCCCAGATCGGCTTCCAGCAGTCCTACACCTACTTCACCTGGCGCACCACCAAAGCCGAACTCACCGAATACCTCACCGAGTTGACCGGCGAGGCGGCCGCCTACATGCGGCCCAACCTCTTCCCCAGCACCCCCGACATCCTGCACGCCTACCTCCAGCACGGCGGCCGCCCCGCCTTCGAGGTCCGCGCGGTCCTCGCCGCCACCCTCTCCCCCAGCTGGGGCATCTACAGCGGCTACGAACTGTGCGAGAACACCCCCCTGCGCGAAGGCTCCGAGGAATACCTCGACTCCGAGAAGTACCAGCTCACCCCACGCGACTGGGACACCGCCGCACGCGAGGGCCGCACCATCGCCCCGCTGATCACCCGCCTCAACCACATCCGGCGCCGCAGCCCCGCCCTACGCCAGCTGCGCGACCTGCACTTCCACCACGCCGACCAGGACGCCGTGATCGCCTACTCGAAGCGCGGCGGCTCGAACACGGTTCTGGTCGTCGCCAACCTCGACCCCCACCACACCCAGGAGGCCACGGTCTCGTTGGACATGCCGCAACTCGGCCTGGAATGGCACGAGTCGGTGCCGGTGCGCGACGAGCTCACCGGCGAGACCTACCACTGGGGCAGGGCCAACTATGTGCGCCTCGAACCGGGCCGCCGGCCCGCGCACGTCTTCACCGTCCTGCGACCGTCCAACCCGCAGATCGGAGGGTCACCCATCACATGATCGTCAATGAGCCCGTCCCGGACACCTTCCAGGACACTCCGGCCGGGGACCGGGACCCGGACTGGTTCAAGCGCGCCGTCTTCTACGAGGTGCTGGTCCGCTCCTTCCAGGACAGCAACGGCGACGGCGTCGGCGACCTCAAGGGCCTGACCGCCAAGCTCGACTACCTCCAGTGGCTCGGCGTGGACTGCCTGTGGCTGCCCCCCTTCTTCAAGTCCCCGCTCAGAGACGGCGGTTACGACGTCTCCGACTACACCGCCGTGCTGCCGGAGTTCGGCGACCTCGCCGACTTCGTGGAGTTCGTGGACGCCGCCCACCAGCGCGGCATGCGCGTGATCATCGACTTCGTCATGAACCACACCAGCGACCAGCACCCGTGGTTCCAGGAGTCCCGCCGCGATCCGCACGGCCCGTACGGGGACTACTACGTCTGGGCCGACGACGACAAGCAGTACCAGGACGCGCGGATCATCTTCGTGGACACCGAGGCGTCCAACTGGACGTACGACCCGGTACGCAAGCAGTACTACTGGCACCGCTTCTTCTCGCACCAGCCGGACCTCAACTACGAGAACCCGGCGGTGCAGGAGGAGATGATCTCCGCGCTGAAGTTCTGGCTGGACCTCGGCATCGACGGGTTCCGGCTGGACGCGGTGCCGTACCTGTACCAGCAGGAGGGCACCAACTGCGAGAACCTGCCCGCGACCCACCAGTTCCTCAAGCGGGTGCGCAAGGAGATCGACGCCCAGTACCCGGACAAGGTGCTGCTGGCGGAGGCCAACCAGTGGCCGGAGGACGTGGTCGACTACTTCGGCGACTACACCTCGGGCGGCGACGAGTGCCACATGGCCTTCCACTTCCCGGTGATGCCGCGGATCTTCATGGCCGTACGGCGCGAGTCGCGCTACCCGGTCTCCGAGATCCTCGCCAAGACGCCCGCGATCCCGTCGAGTTGCCAGTGGGGCATCTTCCTGCGCAACCACGACGAGCTGACCCTGGAGATGGTCACCGACGAGGAACGCGACTACATGTGGGCCGAGTACGCCAAGGACCCCCGTATGCGCGCCAACATCGGCATCCGGCGCCGGCTCGCCCCGCTGCTCGACAACGACCGCAACCAGATCGAGCTGTTCACCGCCCTGCTGCTGTCCCTGCCCGGCTCGCCGATCCTCTACTACGGCGACGAGATCGGCATGGGCGACAACATCTGGCTCGGCGACCGCGACGCCGTGCGCACCCCCATGCAGTGGACCCCCGACCGCAACGCCGGCTTCTCGTCGAGCGATCCGGGCCGGCTCTTCCTGCCCACGATCATGGACCCGGTCTACGGCTACCAGGTCACCAACGTGGAAGCCGCCATGTCCTCGCCGTCCTCGCTGCTCCACTGGACCCGGCGCATGATCGAGATCCGCAAGCAGAACCCCGCCTTCGGCCTCGGCACGTACACCGAACTCCAGTCGAGCAATCCCGCCGTGCTCGCCTTCCTGCGGGAGTACGAGGACGACCTGGTGCTGTGCGTGCACAACTTCTCCCGCTTCGCCCAGCCCACCGAGCTGGACCTGAGCCGGTTCGGCGGGCGGCACCCGGTCGAGCTGTTCGGCGGGGTGCGCTTCCCGGCGGTGGGCGAGCTGCCGTATCTGCTGACCCTCGCGGGACACGGCTTCTACTGGTTCCGGCTGCGCCGGGAGGCGGTGTAGTCCGGCCGCTCGCGCCGCGGGGCGTTTCCCCCGCCCCGCCCCGGGCACGCGACAGTGACACCCCGACGACCCGGGGAAAGGACGTGACGCCCATGACGGAAGCGGTCACCCCTCCGACGAGCACCACCCTCGACGCACTGGCCCCCCTGCTGCGCGCCTGGCTGCCCCGGCAGCGCTGGTTCGCGGGCAAGGGGCGCCCGGTCACCGGCATCACCCCGGTGGCCGTCACCCAACTCCTGCCGCCCGAGGGGCGGTTGGGCCTGTACCACGTCCTGGTGCGGGTCCATCAGCCACCGGGGCCGCAGCCCGGCCACTGCTACCAGCTCCTCATAGGCGTGCGCGAGGCGCTGCCGCCCAGGCTGGCGCCCGCGCTGATCGGCCATGTGGACAGGGGCCCGCTCGCCGGACACACGGTGTACGACGCCCTCCACGACCCCCGGCCCGCCGAAGTGCTCCTGGAGGCCCTGCGCACCAGTGCCCGCATCGGCGGGCTCGTCTTCGAGCGGGACCCGCGCCGGGAGATCCGGCCGCACCTGGTGGCCCGGCTGCTGGCCGCCGAGCAGTCCAACTCCTCGGTGGTGTACGGGGACGCGTACATCCTGAAGGTGCTGCGCCGGGTGGTCCCCGGGATCAACCCCGACCTGGAACTGCCGCTGGCGCTGGCCCGTGAGGGCTGCCCCCGGGTGCCCGCGCCGACGGCCTGGCTGCACACCGAACTGGACGGGGAGCCGCATGTGCTGGCGGTGCTCCAGCCGTTCGTGAGCGCGGCCGCCGACGGCTGGGAGCTGGCGTTGCGCGCCCTCGCCAAGGGCGAGGGCTTCGCCCCCGAGGCGCGGGCGCTGGGCCGGGCCACCGCGGAGGTGCACACCGCGCTCGCCCGCGCCCTGCCGACGGTCACCCTCGGCCCGGCCCAACTGGGGCCGCTGGTCCAGGGAATGACCGAGCGGCTGGCGGCGGCCGTCCAGGCGGTGCCCGCGCTGGTGCCCTACGAGGAGGGGCTGCGCTCGGCGTACACGGCGCTGGGCGAGCTGGTGACCCAGGGCCGGACCTGGACGGCGCAGCGGGTGCACGGGGACCTGCACCTCGGGCAGTGCCTGCGCGCGCCGTCCGGCGACTGGTCCCTGATCGACTTCGAGGGGGAGCCGGCCCGGCCGCCGGCCGAGCGGCGGATGCCGCAGCCACCGGTGCGGGACATCGCGGGGATGCTCCGCTCCTTCGACTACGCGGCCCGCTCGGCGAGCCCGCCCGCACCGCGCTGGGCGCACGACTGCCGGGCCGCCTACTGCTCCGGGTACGCGGAGGTGACCGGGCGCGACCCGCGCACCGATCCGGTCATGCTGCGCGCCTACGAGACCGACAAGGCCGTCTACGAGGTGGTGTACGAGGCCCGCCACCGCCCCGACTGGCTGCCCGTGCCGCTGTCGGCGGTCCGCCGCCTCGCCGCGTCCGACCCGAACTGACCCGATCCACGCCCGGGAGACTCGCTCGTGACGTCGAAGAACCACGTATCCGCCGCTGCCGGGACCGCCGCGCCCTGGGAGGCCGGGGACCGCGACCGGCTGCTGCACGGCACCCACCACGACCCGCACGCCGTACTCGGCGCCCATCCGGCGCCGGACGGCGTGGTCTTCCGGGCCCTGCGCCCGGGCGCCCGCTCGGTCACCGTCGTCACCGGCGAATTGCGCGCCGAGCTGCGCGACGACGGCGACGGCTTCTTCTCCGGCCTGCTCCCGCTGACCGCCGTACCGGACGCCTACCGGCTGCGGGTGGCGTACGACGGCGGGGTGCACGAGACGGAGGACCCCTACCGCTTCCTGCCCACGCTCGGCGAGCTGGACCTGCATCTGATCGGCGAGGGCCGGCACGAGCAGCTGTGGCGGGCCCTCGGCGCCCACGTCCTGACCCACCAGGGGGTGAGGGGCACCCGGTTCGCGGTGTGGGCGCCCGATGCCCGGGGGGTGCGGGTCGCCGGGGACTTCGACTTCTGGGACGGCACCGGCTTCCCGATGCGTTCACTGGGTTCCTCCGGGGTCTGGGAGCTGTTCGTACCGGGGATCGGCGAGGGCGAGCTGTACAAGTTCGAGATCACCCGGCCCGACGGCTCCCGCACCCTGCGCGCCGACCCGCTGGCCCGCCGCACCGAGGCACCGCCGGCCACCGCGTCGGTCGTGCACGTCTCGCACCACGTGTGGGACGACGCGGAGTGGATGGCCCGCCGGGGGGACGTACCGGTGCACGAGGCGCCGTTCTCGGTCTACGAGGTCCATCTGCCGTCCTGGCGCCCCGGCCTGACCTACCGGGACCTCGCGGAGCAACTGCCCGCTTATGTCACGGAGATGGGCTTCACCCATGTGGAACTGATGCCGGTCGCCGAGCACCCCTTCGGCGGCTCGTGGGGCTACCAGGTCACCGGCTTCTACGCGCCGACGGCCCGCCTGGGCACCCCGGACGACTTCAAGTACCTGGTGGACCGGCTGCACCAGGCCGGCATCGGCGTGCTGATGGACTGGGTGCCGGCCCATTTCCCGCGCGACGCGTGGGCGTTGGCCGAGTTCGACGGGCGCCCGCTGTACGAGCACCCCGATCCGCTGCGGGCGGCGCACCCCGACTGGGGCACGCTGGAGTTCGACCTGGGCCGGCCCGAGGTGCGCAACTTCCTGGTGGCGAACGCCGTGTACTGGTGCGAGGAGTTCCACGTGGACGGCCTGCGGGTGGACGCGGTCGCCTCCATGCTCTACCTGGACTACTCGCGCGAGCCGGGCCGGTGGACGCCGAACGAGCACGGCGGCCGGGAGAACCTGGACGCGGTCGCGTTCCTCCAGGAGATGAACGCCACCGTGTACCGGCGCTGCCCGGGCGTGGTCACCGTCGCCGAGGAGTCCACCGCCTGGGACGGGGTGACCCGGCCGACCGACAGCGGCGGGCTGGGCTTCGGGCTGAAGTGGAACATGGGCTGGATGCACGACTCGCTCCAGTACATGTCCCACGACCCCGTGCACCGCGCGTACCACCACCACGAGATGACCTTCTCGATGATGTACGCGTACAGCGAGAACTACGTCCTGCCGATCTCCCACGACGAGGTGGTGCACGGCAAGCGGTCCCTGGTCTCCAAGATGCCGGGCGACTGGTGGCGGCAACGCGCGGACCTGCGCGCCTACCTGGGCTTCATGTGGGCCCACCCGGGCAAGCAACTCCTGTTCATGGGGCAGGAGTTCGCCCAGGGCGCCGAGTGGTCCGAGGCGCACGGCCCGGACTGGTGGCTCCTCGACCCGTCGTATCCCGCCGAGCCCGACCACCGGGGCGTCCGCGACCTCGTGCGCGATCTCAACGCCCGCTACCGGGCCACCGCGGCGCTGTGGCAGCGGGACACCGATCCGTCCGGGTTCCGGTGGATCACCGGCGACGCGGCCGACGACAACGTGCTCGCCTTCCTCCGGCTCTCCGCCGCCGGCGCCCCCGTACTCGTCGTCTGCCACTTCTCCCCGGTGCCCCGCCCCGACTACGCGATCGGCGTCCCGGACGACGTCCCGGCCTGGTCGGAGATGCTGAACACGGACGCCGAGCGCTACGGCGGGAGCGGTGTGACCAATCCGGGGCCGCTGAAGGCGGAGCCCCGGGCCGCCCACGGCCACCCGGCCTCCGTCCGCCTGACCCTGCCCCCCTCGGCCACGGTGTGGCTGCGGCCGGCCTGACGGCCGGGCGCCCCGCGGCACGCCGCCGCGGAGCGCCCGGCCTCGGGCGCCGGGCCCGCTACGCGGGCTGCCCGGCCAGGGCCGCGGGCAGCTCGCCGGTGTACAGCACCCCCAGCCGCTGGGTCGCCCTGGTCAGGGCCACGTAGAGGTCGCTGGTGCCGTACTCGCCCGGCTCGACCACCAGGACCGAGTCGAACTCCAGGCCCTTCGACTGGCGGGGGTCCAGCAGGACGACCGTCCGGGTGAGGTCGGGTTCCGCGCCGGCCGTGACGCCGTCGAGGCGGGCGGCGACCGCCCGGTGCAGGCGGCGCGGGGCGATGACCGCCAGGCGGCCCTCGGCCGGGGTGAGTTCGGCGACCGCCTCGGCCACCGCGGCGGGCAGGTCGTCGTCTGCCCGGCGCACCCAGGGCCGTACGCCCGTGGAGCGCACCGAACTCGGCGGCTGGAACCCGGGGTCCTCGGCCCGGACCACGGCCGCGGCGAGGTCCATGATCTCGGACGGGGTGCGGTAGTTGACGCCGAGGCGCGTGTGCTCGTAACGGTCCTCGACGTACGGGGCGAGGATCTTCGCCCAGGAGCCGACGCCGGCCGCCTCCGCGGTCTGCGCCGGGTCGCCGACCAGGGTCATGGAGCGGGTCGGGCAGCGCCGCATCAGCAGCCGCCAGGCCATCGGCGACAGCTCCTGCGCCTCGTCCACGATGATGTGCCCGAACGCCCAGGTCCGGTCCGCGGCGGCCCGCTCGGCCGCGCTGCGGTGGTCGGCCTCCTCCTGCCGCTCGGCGAACCGCTCGGCGTCGATGATGTCGTGCGCGGACAGCACCTCCGAGGCTTCCGGGTCGTCGTCCTCCTTGTCCTCGAACTCGTAGGTCCGCGAGGCGTACGACACGTCCAGCACCCCCTGCGCGTACGCGATCTGCGCCGCGCGCTCCCGCTCCGCGCGGGAGCGGGCCAGCCGGTCGTCCTCGCCGAGGAGTTCGGCGGCCTCGTCGAGGAGCGGTACGTCGGCGACGGTCCACGCGCGGGTCACCGGGCGGCGGATCGCGGCGGCGTCCTCGGCACAGAGGTACCCCTCGGGCTCGGCCAGGAAGTCGGCGACCAGCCGCTGCGGGGTGATGCGGGGCCACAGCCGGTCGATGGCGTCCCAGACCTCGGGGTTCTGTGCGAGTTCGTCGCGGATCTGGGTGATGTCGGAGGCGTCCAGCAGACTGCCGCCGTCGTAGGGGTCGGTGCCGACCCGCTCGGCGTACAGCTCGGTGAGGGTGTTGAGGATGTGGCCCTCGAAGTGCTCGCGGGCCGCGTTGTGCGGCAGCTTCGCGGCCCGGGTGCGTTCACGGGCGACGCTCACCAGGCCGTCGTCCAGCATCAGCACCTCGCGGTCGTGCTCGATCGCGATGACCGGGTCGGGCAGCGCCTGCCGGTCGCGCACCACCTCGGCGAGCACGTCGGCCATCGCGGCGCCGCCCTTGACGGCGGCCGCCTCCGGGGTGTCGGCGGCGGTGGCCTTCACCCCGGGGAACAGCTCGCCGACCGTGGCCAGCAGCACACCGGTCTCGCCGAGGGAGGGCAGCACCTCGCCGATGTAGCCGAGGAAGGCCGGGTTGGGTCCGACGATCAGCACGGCACGGCGGGCCAGCAACTCCCGGTGCTCGTACAGCAGGTACGCCGCCCGGTGCAGCGCCACGGCGGTCTTGCCGGTGCCCGGGCCGCCCTCCACCACCAGCACGCCGCGGTGCGGCGCCCGGATGATGCGGTCCTGGTCGGCCTGGATGGTCCGCACGATGTCGCCCATCCGGCCGGTGCGCGCCGAGTTCAGCGCGGCCAGCAGCACGGCGTCGCCGTTGTGGTCCTCGTGCCCGGTGCGGGTGGCGTCGCCGAGGTCCAGGATCTCGTCGTGCAGGGCGGTGACGGTGCGTCCCTCGGTGGCGATGTGGCGGCGCCGCCGCAGCCCCATCGGGGTGTGGCCGGTGGCCAGGTAGAACGGCCGGGCGACCTCGGCCCGCCAGTCGACCAGCACGGGGGTGCGCTCGGCGTCGTCCTTCCGCAGTCCGATCCGCCCGATGTGATGGCTCGCGCCGTCGGCGAGATCGATGCGTCCGAAGCACAGCGATCCGTCCACGGCGTTCAGCGCGGCGAGCAGCCCGGACCGCTCGGCCACCAGGATGTCCCGCTCCAGCCGGGCCTGCATGGGCTTGTCGCCCTGCGCGAGCGCGTCCCCGACCGAGGCCTCCGCCTCCCCGCGCAGCACGTCCACGCGCGCGTACAGGCCGTCGATGAATTCCTGTTCGCGGCGCAATTCATCGTCTGGAAATTCGGTGTTTGACAATTCCGCTCCCGCCCGGATATACTGTGCTCACAAAGCTTTTCGGTGACCCTGTGAACAGGAAGTCACGAACCACCGAATATACGCAAAGAAATCCCCCGGGCGCAATTGCCCGGGGGATTTCCGTGTCTCTCGGTCCGCTCAGAGCACGTCCGCCAGCTCGGCCAGCAGCCGCCGCTTCGCCCGCGCCCCCACCATCGACCGCACCGGCTCACCGCCGCGGAAGACCATGAGCGTGGGCGTCGCCAGCACCCCGTGGGCCATGGTGGTCCGCGGACTGCGGTCCACGTCCACCTGGACGACCTTCAGCCGGTCGCCCTCCTCGGCGGCGATGTCCCTCAGCACCGGTGCCAGCTGCCGGCACGGCCCGCACCACTCGGCCGTGAACTGCACCAGCACCGGCAGCTCAGCGCCGAGCACCTCCGCCTCGAAGTCGGCGTCGGACACCTCGGCCACTGCGCTCGTCACACTCACAACCGCTGCCCTCCCAGTTCGCACACGGGTTCCGGACCCCCCGGAACCGATGCCTCGGCGGCCAGCTCGTCCCGGGCCCGCTCGGCCCGCCGCAACTGCCCCGCGACCGTCTCCCGCACCGCCGTCAGCTGCCCGATCAGCGCGTCCAGCTCCGCGAGCTTGCGCCGGTAGACCACGAGCGACGCGGGACACGCGTCGCCCTGCGGATGCCCCGCCCGCAGACACTCCACGAACGGCCGCGTCTCCTCCAGCTCGAACCCGAAGTCCTGGAGCACCCGGATCTGCCGCAGGAGTCCGAGGTCTTCCTCGTCGTACCTGCGATGCCCCTTCTCGTCCCGCCGCGCCGGAAGCAGCCCACGCGCCTCGTAATAACGCAGGGCACGCGTCGTGGTCCCGGCCCGGGCGGCCAGCTCGCCGATTCGCATGCGTGCGACGGTAGGCGTTGACGCCGGGGTCAAGGCAAGCGGCCGGATGTCAGACCAGCACCCCCGCCGACTCCTCCACCTCCAGCAAAGACGCGCTGTGGCGTTCCTCGTCGAATTTGCGGCGGCCGCCGCGCAGGCCGAACAGGCGCTTGGCGAGGGCGATGTAGAGGACGGCGAGGATGTTGAGGGTGAGGGTGGCGATCTTGAGGTAGCTGATCTTCTCCGTCAGCTCGTAGATCTCCAGCGGGAGGAACGCGGCCGTGGCGACGACCGTGAGGTATTCCGCCCAGCGCTTGGCGCGCCACAGGCCGACCGCCTCGACCAGTTCGATCAGGGCGTAGGCCAGGAGCACACCGGCGACCAGGAGCAGCGTGGAGTGCTTGTAGCCGAAGGCCTTCTGGATGGAGCCGACCACGGGTGAGTGGTCGAGGTCGTAGTGGAAGTGGCGGAACACCGGCCGCAGGACGGTCAGGTACTCGTTGAACAGCCGGCGTACCGCGTCCTGGCTGTTGCTGAACTTCCACACCGCCACCGCGACCAGCACTATGAACACCCCGCGCACGGCCCGCTCGATCGCGAGGAAGCGCAGGATGAACAGGTCCCGCAGCACCTTGCCGCGCGGCACCAGCGGCGCGTCCTCGGCCGGCCCCGAGCCGTCGGGCTCGCCGAGCACGAAGTCGCCGCAGCGCAGACAGCGCCAGACGTCCCCGAGCCCGGTCCGCGCGTGCAGCCGCACCCGCAGCCGGGGGTCGTCGGGCGCGTAGGTGACGTGCCCCTTGCGGGCGCAGGTGCGCCGGTCCCAGTCGATCTTCATCCCCCGTGCCTCCATGCTCTCTGTGACGCCACGCGGCGGCGTGCCGTTCCGGTCGGTCCGGAACGGCACGTTAACCGATGCGGGTGGGAAGCCCTCAGCGAGCCGAGGTGTCCGCCGGCTCCTTCTCCGCTTCCGTCACCTGCGCCGCCCGCGCCGCGGTGGAGTGGCCCGGCAGCAGCAGGGCGACCAGGACCGTGCCGACGCCGAGCACGACCGCGCCGACGAGGCTGGTGTGGGCGACGGCGTCGGAGAAGGAGGAGCCGACCGCGTCGGCCATCTGGCGGGCGCCGGCGGCCAGTTCGCCGGCCTGCTGCTTGAGCTGGGCGGCCTGCTGCGGGCTGCTCGCGTGGGCGGCCTGCGCGGCGACCTGGTGCGCCTTGTCGGCGATGCCCTGCGCGACGGCGTACCCGGCGCCGACCGAGTCCTGGGCGGTGTCGAGGGCGCTCGGCGGGAGCTTGCTGCCGGCGGTGGCGTCACCGAGGTGGTTGCCGTACGACGTCGCGAGCAGCGAGCCGAGGATGGCGATGCCGAGCGAGCCGCCCAGCTCCAGCGAGGTGTCGTTGACCGCGCCGCCGACGCCCAGTTCGGACTCCGGGAAGGCGCCCATGATCGCGTCGGTGCAGGGCGAGAGGGCGAGGCCGATGGCGAGGCCCAGGATGATCAGCGGGGCCAGGAAGTCGCCGTACGTGGAGCCCGCGTCCACCCGGGTGAGCAGGGCGAGCGCCACCGTGCCGAGGACCATGCCCGCGCCGACCGTCCACTTCATGCCGACGCGCGGGGTGAGCCAGCCGGTCAGGGCCGAGCCGACGAAGACCGCGCCGGCCAGCGGCAGCATCCGCACGCCGGTCTGCAGGGCGTCGTAGCCGAGGACGAACTGGAGGTGCTGGGTGAGGAAGTAGAACGCGCCGAAGACGGCCAGGAAGAACAGGGCCACGGCCAGGTTGGAGCCGGCGAAGCGGCGGTTCGCGAAGCGGCGGACGTCCAGGATCGGACGCGGGTGGCGCAGCTCCCACAGGACGAACGCGACCAGTCCGGCGCCCGCGATCACGGCGGCCGTGACGGCCTTGGCGCCCCAGCCGAAGTGCGGGCCCTGGATGATCATGTAGACGAGCGCACCAGTCCAGAGCACGGACAGCAGGCCGCCCACGTAGTCGATGCGGTCGTGGTGGCCGGCCTTGGACGGCGGGACCAGGACGAAGGCGGCGACCAGGGCCACGGCCGCGATCGGCACGTTGATGAGGAAGGTCGAGGACCAGCCGTGGTCCCGCAGCAGGGCGCCGGCGACCACCGGTCCGGCGGCGATGGCGAGACCGGCGGTGGCGGTCCACAGCGTGATCGCCTTGGCCCGCTCGGCCCGCGGGAAGGTCGCCGCGAGCAGCGACAGCGTGGCCGGCATGATCAGCGCCGCGCCGACGCCCATCACCGCGCGGGCGGCGATCACGGTCGCGGCGCTGTCGGCGAGGTAGCCGAAGACGGCGCCGCCGCCGAAGACGAGCAGGCCGAGCACGAGCGCCCCGCGCCGGCTGTACTTGTCGCCGATCGCCCCGAGCAGCAGCATCAGCGCCGCGTAGGGGACGGTGTAGCCGTCGATCACCCACTGGAGGTCGGCGCTGGACAGGCCGAGGTCCTTCGTCATGTCGGGCGCCGCGACCGTGAGGGCGGTGTTCGCCATCACGATGATCAGCAGGCTCAGGCAGAGCACCAGCAGGGCCCACCAGCGCCGGGCGTACGGGCGCTCCATCTTCTCGACCGGTTCGGTCATGACGAGTCGCATGGCAGCGGTTTGCCTTCCTCGGATTCACGTCGGTACTTGCACAGCAGCGTGCAATTGCACAACGATGTGCAATGTACGCCGTTGCACAGTGCTGTGCAACTCATGGGAGGACGTGCAGAATGACTGCCATGACCACGGGTAACCCCAGCCGCGCCGACGCGAACCGGCGCCGCATCCTCGACGTCGCCCTCGCCGAGCTGCTGCGCGACCCGGATGCCTCCATGGACCAGATCGCGCGCGCCGCCGGAGTCGTACGACGGACCGTGTACGGTCACTTCCCGAGCCGTGAGGCGCTGATCAGCACCCTCACCGACGAGGCCGTGCGGGCCCTGGGGGAAGCGGACGCGGCGGTGCGCACGGGGGCGGACGACCCGGCGAGGGCCCTGGCCCGCTCGGTGCTGGCGGTGTGGGCGACCGCGGACCGGTACCGGCTGCTGATCGCGCTCGCCCAGCGCACGGTCACCGTCCAGGGCATCCGCGAGCGGCTCGCCCCGGTGCGCGCGGCCAAGATCAGGGTGCTCCAGCAGGGCCTGGACGAAGGGGTGTTCACCTCGCCGCTGCCCGCGCCCGCCCTGGCCTACGTGCACGAGCAGACCCTGTTCGCGGTGATGGAGGCCGTCAACGACGGGCTGCTGCCGGCGCAGGAGGCGGGCCGCTCCGCCACGGTCACCGTCCTGACCGCGGCCGGCGTGCCCGCCGAGACGGCCACCGCCCTGGTGGCCGAGGTGAGTTCCGGCTCCTGACGCCGAAATGCCGGATGCCCGGCCCCGGTTCAGGCGGGGCCGGACATCCGGAGTGCGAAGGGCGGGGCTAGGTGTGCTGTTCGGACAGGTTGGTGACGCGGCTGGCTGGTGGGTGGCCGCCGATGCCGGTGTGGGGTCGGTGGTAGTTGTACCAGTCCAGCCAGTCGGGGAACGCCGCTTGTCGTTCGGTGTCTGAGGTGTAGGGCCGGATGTAGGCCCATTCGTCGAGCAGGGTGCGGTGGAAGCGTTCGACCTTGCCATTGGTCTGGGGCCGCCAGGGCCTGGTCCAGCGGGGGCTGATGCCCAGGTCGCGGCAAGTCTGGCGCCAGGTGTTCTTGGTGTAGGCCCAGGCGTTGTCGGTCAGGACCCGCTCGACGATGACGCCTTGCCGGGCGAACCAGGCAGTTGCTCGTCGTAGGAAGCCGGCGCAGGTGGTGGCGGTCTCGTCGGGCAGGTCTTCGGTGTAGGCGAGGCGGGTGTGGTCGTCCAGGGCGGTGTGCAGGTAGGCGTAGCCGACTCCGGTGCGGTTGCGTCGGCCTTCGGCACGGCCCTGGGTGCGGTGCCCGCCGCCTTCTGGGATGCGGCCGAGCTTCTTGACGTCGATGTGGATGAGTTCGCCGGGCCGGGCGCGTTCGTAGCGGCGGACGGGTTCGCCGGTGGCCCGGTCGCAGGCGGCCAGGGCAGGCAGGCCGTGGCGGACGAGGATGCGGTGGACGGTGGATGCGGCGATGCCGGTGCGGGCGGCGAGTCGCAGCGGGCCGATCCGGTGCTCGCGCCGCAGCCGCAGAACCTGTGCCTCGACGGCAGCCGGGGTGCGGCGGGGTTGATGGTGCGGGCGGCTGGAGCGGTCGTGCATGCCCGCCTCGCCCAGCTGCCGGTAGCGGCTGGCCCAGCGTGCGGCTGTGGTGTGGCTGACCTGGAAGCGTTCCGCGGCCCGGCGCAGCGGCCAGCCGTCGTCCACGACACACCGGGCCAGACGCAGCCTCCCAGTCGGCGTCAGCGGGGCGTTACGGTGGGACACGAGGGCCTCCTGGCGGTCGGCGGTAGATGTCGCAATCCACACCGAACCCAGAAGGCCCTCACCTGTTCAAGCACCCAGCACGCGTGTCACCAACGTCCCGGGACAGCACAGCTAGGCCCTGGCCAGCTTCTCCTCCCGGGGCTCGGGAACCGGGGCAACCGTACTCGTCTGCACGTCGAACGCCGCCTCGTCGAACGGCAGCTCGCCGGCGAGCACCTGCCGCACCCGCGCCTTGTCGATCTCCTTGGTCCACGTGCCCACCAGCACGGTGGCGATCGCGTTGCCCGCGAAGTTCGTCAGCGCCCGCGCCTCGCTCATGAACCGGTCGATTCCGACGATCAGACCGACGCCGTCCACCAGCGCGGGCTTGTGCGACTGCAGACCGCCGGCCAGGGTGGCGAGGCCCGCCCCGCTGACGCCGGCCGCGCCCTTGGACGCCAGCAGCAGGAACAGCAGCAGCGGAATCTGCTCGCCCACCGACATCGGGGTGCCCAGCGCGTCCGCGATGAACAGCGACGCCATGGTCATGTAGATCATCGTGCCGTCGAGGTTGAAGGAGTAGCCGGTCGGCACGGTGATGCCGACGACCGGCTTGCTCACGCCCAGGTGCTCCATCTTCGCGATCAGCCGGGGCAGCGCGGACTCGGAGGAGGACGTGGACAGGATCAGCAGGAACTCCCGCGCCAGGTACTTGCACAGGGAGAAGACGTTGACCCCGGCCACCAGCCGCAGCACCGCGCCGAGCACCACGAAGACGAACAGGACACAGGTGAGGTAGAAGCCGAGCATCAGCACCGCGAGGCTCTTGAGCGCGTCCAGGCCCGCCGAGCCGGTGACCGCCGCGATCGCGCCGAACGCGCCGACGGGCGCCGCCCACATCACCATGGACAGGATGCGGAAGACCAGCCGCTGGAGGTGCTCGACGCCGCGCAGCACCGGCTGCCCGGCCGCGCCCATGGCCTGGAGGGCGAACCCGGCGAGCAGGGCGACCAGCAGCGTCTGGAGGACCTGGCCCTCGGTGAAGGCGGACACGAACGTCTTGGGGATGATCGACAGCACGAAGTCCACGGGCGGCAGCGCGTCCTTGCCGACCTGCGCCTGCCCCGTCTGCTTGAGGGCGTCCGTCAGATGGAGCCCGGAGCCGGGGTGCAGCACATTGCCGACGACGAGGCCGATGGCGAGGGCGACCAGCGACATCACGAGGAAGTAGCCGAGGGCTATGCCGCCGACGGCACCCACCTTGGCCGCCTTCCGCACGGACCCGATGCCGAGCACGATGGTGCAGAAGATGATCGGCGAGATCATCATCTTGATCAGGTTGACGAACCCGGCGCCCAGCGGCTGGAGCTTCACCGCGGCGTCCGGCCAGATCAGACCGACCGCGATGCCGATCACGACCGCCACGATGACGGCGATGTACAGGTAATGGGTCCGGTCCCGCTTGGCGCGGGGTGCGGCAGGTGCCGTATCGGGAGTGGTGGCGGCCACGACTGCCCTCCTTGACGTCTTCGTCGGTGCACGACCGGCGTGCGGCTCACGTCCGGGGTGGTGCTGGGGAACGCGGTGACTATCTCCCGGCCTGTGAGGGCGGTCACGCTTGCGTTCATTTAGTTCACGCCACGGCCGGGGGGCACACTGGCTGGCATGCGTCTTCCGTCCCTGCCCCGTCCCCGCAGCCTGGCGGGCCAGCTGTTCGCCATGCAGGCCGTGCTGATAGCGGTGGTCGTGGCCGGATACGCGCTGTTCACCTACGTCAGCGACCGGCGGCAGGCCGAGGACGCGGCCGCCCGGCAGGCCACCGCGGTGGCCCGCTCGATCGCCGACTCCCCCGCGGTCCGCGACGCGATCCGCACCCCGGACCCGACCGCGCTGCTGGAGCCGTACGCCCTGAAGGTCACCCGGGACGCCAACGTCGACTTCGTCACGATCATGAACCCGGCCGGAATCCGCTGGACCCACCCGGACCGCCGCCAGATCGGCAGACGCTTCCTCGGCACCACCGCCCCCGCCCGGCAGGGGCGCACCTTCACCGAGACCTACACCGGCACCCTCGGCCCCTCCGTGCGCGCGGTGACCCCGGTCACGGACGGCGGCCGGATCGTCGGCCTGGTCAGCGCCGGCATCACCGTGGACCGGATAAGCGAGCGCCTCCAGGACCAGGTCACGGCGCTGCTCGGGGTGGCCGGCGGGGCGCTGCTGCTGGGCGCGGTCGGCACGTACGTCGTCAATGCCCGGCTGCGCCGCCACACCCACAACATGAACGCGACCGAGCTGAGCCGGATGCACGACTACCACCAGGCGGCGCTGCACGCGGTCCGCGAGGGGCTGCTGATGCTGGACGGACGGTACCGGGTGGCGCTGATCAACGACGGCGGGCGGGAGCTTCTGGGCGTGGGCGAGGACGTGGTGGGCCGCTCGGTCGCCGGGCTCGGCCTGCCCGCCCCGCTGACCGGTGCGCTGCTGTCCTCCCACCCCCGGGTGGACGAGGTGCACCTGACCGCCTCCCGGGTGCTGGTGGTCAACACCTCCCCCGTCTCCGGCGGCGAGCACCGCGGCACGGTCGTCACCCTGCGCGACGTCACCGAACTCCAGTCGCTGATGGGCGAGCTGGACACCGAGCGGGGCTTCACCCAGGCGCTGCGCTCGCAGGCCCACGAGGCGGCGAACCGGCTGCACACCGTGGTGTCGCTGATCGAGCTGGGCCGGGCCCAGGAGGCCGTGGAGTTCGCCACCGCCGAGCTGGAGCTGGCGCAGGCGCTGACCGACCAGGTGGTGGCGGCGGTGAGCGAGCCGGTGCTCGCGGCGCTGCTGCTGGGCAAGACCTCCCAGGCCAACGAGCGGGGCGTGGAGCTGGTGGTGTCCTCCGACAGCCGCCTGGACGACGGTCTGCTGCCCGACGAGCTGCCCGCCCGGGACCTGGTGACCATCCTCGGCAACCTGATCGACAACGCGGTGGACGCGGCGCGGGGCAGCGCGCGGGCGCGGGTGACCGTGACGGCGTACGCCTCGGCGGCCGAACTGGTGCTCCGGGTCACGGACACCGGTCCCGGCGTCGACCCCGGCCACGCCGACCTGGTGTTCCAGCGCGGCTTCTCCACCAAGCCGGCCGGACCCGGCGGGCGGGGGCTCGGGCTCGCCCTGGTGCGGCAGGCGGTGACCCGGCACGAGGGCACGCTGACGGTCACCGGCGCGTCGCCGGAGGGGGGCGCGGTCTTCGAGGTGCGGCTGCCGCTGCGCCCGGCGCCCGCCCTGGCCGAGGGCGGTGCCGCGTGACGGACGGCAGACCCATCAGGGTGCTCGTGGTGGAGGACGATCCCGTCGCCGCCGACGCGCACGAGCTGTACGTGGGCCGGGTGCCCGGCTTCACCGCGGTCGCCAAGGCCCGCACGGGCGCCGAGGCCCGGCGCGTCCTGGACCGCACGGAGGTGGACCTGCTCCTGCTCGATCTGCATCTGCCGGATGTGCACGGCCTCCAGTTCGCCCGCTCGCTGCGCGCCTCGGGCCATCACGCGGACGTGATCGCGGTGACGTCGGCCCGGGATCTGGCGATGGTGCGCGAGGGCGTCTCGCTGGGCGTGGTGCAGTACGTGCTCAAGCCGTTCACCTTCGCCACCCTGCGGGACCGGCTGGTGCGCTACGCCGAGTTCCGGGCCGCGGCGGGCGAGGCGAGCGGGCAGGACGAGGTGGACCGGGCGCTCGCGGTGCTGCGGGCCCCGGCGCCGGCCGCGCTGCCCAAGGGGCTCAGCGGGCCCACCCTGGAGCGCGTGACCGGCGTGCTGCGGCAGGCGGCCGGCGGTCTCACCGCGGCCGGGGTCGCCGAGTCCGTGGGCATCTCCCGGATCACCGCGCGCCGCTACCTGGAGCACCTGGTGGACACCGGCCGGGCCGCGCGCAGCCCGCTGTACGGCCAGGTGGGACGGCCGGAGCTGGTGTACCGCTGGGTGCCGCAGCGGCACTGAGCCGGCGGAGATCGCGAACTTCCTTACGGTGCACACGCATTGACCCGGCCGGACCGCCGCTCTTACCTTCACGGCTACCACCGAGGCCACTTTCCACGTGCGCCCGCAGGAGGTCATGCCCGTGCGCCCCACCGCCGCTCTCTCCGCCCTCCTCACCACCGTCCTCGCCGCCTGCGCCCTCACCGCGTGCGGCACCGGTTCCGGCTCCGGACCGAACACGCTGAAGGTGTCGTACAAGCAGTCCACCGACAACTCGGTCAAGGTGATGGACACCTACCTCGCCGGGATCAAGAAGCAGTTCGAGCGCGAACATCCGGGAAAGAAGGTCGAGTTGGTGCCGATCAAGGCGCCGGACTCGGAGTACTACACCAAGCTCCAGCAGATGCTGCGCTCGCCGCGCACCGCCCCCGACCTGGTCTACGAGGACACCTTCCTCATCAACTCCGACATCACCAGCGGGTATCTGAAGCCCCTCGACGCGTATCTGCGCACGTGGCCGGAGTGGGGGCGGTTCATCGACACCGCGACGGCCGCGGTCAAGGGGGCGGACGGCAGGACGTACGGCGTCCCGGACGGCACGGACACCCGCGGACTCTGGTACGACAAGCGGGTGTTCCGCAAGGCGGGGCTGCCCGTCGACTGGCAGCCGAGGACCTGGGACGACATCCTCGCCGCCGCCCGCACCATCAGGCGGAAGGTGCCCGGCGTCACCCCGCTCAACGTCTACACCGGCAAGCCCGCGGGCGAAGAGGCCACCATGCAGGGCTTCGAGGAGTTGCTCTACGGCACGAACGACGGCCGGAGCGATCCGCTGTACGACGCCACGAGCAAGAAGTGGATCACCGGCAGCCGGGGCTTCCAGGACTCGCTCGCCTTCCTGCGGACGGTCTTCCGGGAGAAGCTCGGCCCGGACGTCTCCGACGCCCTCGACCCCAACTACGCCACCACCGTGCGCGGCGAACTCCTCCCCCAGGGCAGGCTCGGCATCGATCTGGACGGTTCCTGGCTGCCGCAGGACTGGCTGCCCGGCAGCGGACACGAATGGCCCGACTGGTCGAAGCGGCTGGGGCTCGCCTACATGCCCACCCAGCACGGACAGGCGCCCGGCAAGGTGAGCATGTCCGGCGGCTGGGCCTGGTCCGTCCCGGCCCGCGCGGCCCATCCCGACCTCGCCTTCGACTTCGTCAAGACGCTCCAGACCAAGGACAACGCGCGTAAGTGGTACATCGCCAACTCCGGCATCGCCGTGCGCAAGGACGTCGCCGCCGACCCCGCGTACACCGGCGCCCAGCCCGGGATCAGGTTCTTCACCGAGCTGGTGGCGACGACCCACTACCGGCCCGCGTTCCCCGCGTACCCGAAGGTGTCGACGGCCATCCAGGAGGCGATGGAAGGCGTGACGACCGGCGACCGGTCGGTGGCGCAGGCGGCGGGTGACTACGACGCCACGCTCAAGGACGTCACCGGCGGCCAGGTGGTGCGCAGGTGAGGCAGCGGCTCACCCGGACGCTCCCGGTCGCGCCCGCCGTCGTCCTGCTGCTGCTCTTCCTCGCCGGACCCATCGCCTACTGCGTCCTCATCGCCTTCACCGATCTGCAGCTGACCGGCCAGGCGCACTCCTCCTTCGTGGGGCTCGCCAACTTCCGCCGGGCCTTCGGGGACGCCGGTTTCCTCAACGCGGTATGGCTGACGCTGGTGTTCACCGTGCTGTCCTCGATCGTCGGGCAGAACACCCTGGGGCTCGCGCTGGCCGCGCTGATGAGGCGGGCGTCGCGGCCGGTGCGGGCGGTGACCGGCGCGGTGGTGGTCACCGCCTGGGTGCTGCCGGAGGTGGTCGCGGGGTTCCTGCTGTACGCGTTCTTCCGGCGCGAGGGCACCCTGGACGCCGTCCTCGGCTGGCTCCACCTGCCCCGCCAGAACTGGCTGTACACGCTGCCGATCCTCGCGGTGTCGTTCGCCAACGTGTGGCGCGGGACCGCGTTCTCGATGCTGGTCTACTCGGCGGCGCTGGACGAGATCCCGGCCGAGATCACGGAGGCCGCCGAGGTGGACGGGGCGGGCGGCTGGCGGCGGCTGTGGCACGTCACCCTGCCGATGATCCGCCGCTCCATCGGCACCAACCTCATGCTCAACACCCTCCAGACCCTCTCGGTGTTCGGGCTGATCTGGGTGATGACACGGGGCGGTCCGGGCGACAGGAGCCAGACCCTGCCGCTGTTCATGTACGAACAGGCCTTCCAGAACAGCATGATCGGCTACGGCACCGCGGTCGCCCTGCTCCTGCTGCTGGTCGGCTCCCTGTTCTCGGTCGTGTACCTGCGGCTGCTGCGGACGGAGGTCTGATGGCCCGCTCCCGCCCCGCCCGCAGGCTCGCCGCGGACGCCTGTCTGCTGCTGGTGGCCGCCGCGTTCGCGCTGCCGCTGGCCTGGGTGGTACTGGCCGCCGTGGACCCACACGCCGGTCTGCGGGTGCGGCTCCCGCACCCGCTCACCCTGGGCAACTTCCGGGCGATCCTGACCCCGGACATCACCTACACCCCGATGCTCAACAGCCTGGTGCTGTGCGGGTTCGCCACCGCGCTGACCGTCGCCTGCGCCGCGCTGGCCGCCTATCCGCTGTCGCGGTTCCGCTCCCGGCTCAACCGGCCGTTCCTGCTGACGATCCTGTTCGCCACCAGCCTGCCCATCACGGCGATCATGGTGCCGGTCTACGCGCTGTTCGTGCGGGTGAACCTGATCGACACCTTCGAGGGCACGATCCTGTTCTTCGCCGCCACCCAGCTCCCGTTCGCCATCTGGCTGACGAAGAACTTCATGGACGGGGTGCCGAGGGAGCTGGAGGAGGCGGCCTGGACCGACGGGGCCTCCCCGCTCCAGTCGCTGCTGCGGATCGTGCTGCCGCTGATGGGGCCGGGCCTCGCCGTCGTCACGGTGTTCTCGTTCGTGATGATGTGGGGGAACTTCTTCGTCCCCTTCATGCTGCTGCTCAGCCCGGACCGGATGCCGGCCTCGGTCAGCGTCAACGACTTCTTCGGCAACCGCGGCATGGTCGCCTACGGGCAGTTGGCCGCCTTCTCCGTCGTCTACTCGACCCCGGTGATCCTGCTCTACGCGCTGGTCGCCCGCCGCCTGGGCAACGGCTTCGCGCTGGGCGGCGCGGTCAAGGGCTGACGCCGGGCGACCGCCGGGGGTGCCGCCGTCCGGCGGCTCCCCTGGCGGCGCGGGCCGGTCAGAAGACCGACTCCGCCTCCTCCATCCGGCTCTTCGGGACCGTCTTCAGCTCGGTGACCGCCTCCGCCAGCGGGACCATCACGACGTCGGTGCCGCGCAGGGCGGTCATCTTGCCGAAGTCCCCGCGGTGGGCGGCCTCCACGGCGTGCCAGCCGAAGCGGGTGGCGAGGACGCGGTCGTACGCGGTGGGCACGCCGCCGCGCTGCACATGGCCGAGGATGACCGGCTTGGCCTCCTTGCCGAGGCGCCGCTCCAGCTCGTACGCCAGCGCGGTGCCGATGCCCTGGAAGCGCTCGTGGCCGTACTGGTCGATCTCGCCCTTGCCGTAGTCCATGGTGCCCTCGGCCGGGTGGGCGCCCTCGGCGACGCAGATGACGGCGAACTTCTTGCCGCGGGCGAAGCGCTCCTCGACCATCTTGACCAGGTCGGCCGGGTCGAAGGGCCGCTCGGGCAGGCAGATGCCGTGGGCGCCGGCGGCCATGCCGGACTCCAGGGCGATCCAGCCCGCGTGCCGCCCCATGACCTCGACGACCATCACGCGCTGGTGGGACTCGGCGGTGGTCTTCAGCCGGTCCATCGCCTCGGTGGCGACCCCGACGGCGGTGTCGAAGCCGAAGGTGCGGTCGGTGGAGGAGATGTCGTTGTCGATCGTCTTGGGCACACCGACGACCGGCAGCCCCGCGTCGGACAGCATCCGGGCCGCCGTCAGGGTGCCCTCGCCGCCGATCGGGATCAGCGCGTCGATGCCGAACTCCTCGGCCATGTCGGTGGCCCGCTCACAGGCCTCCCGGAGCCGGTCGCGCTCCAGGCGGGACGAGCCGAGGATGGTGCCGCCGAGGGCCAGGATGCCGCCGACCGCGTCCAGGTCGAGGGTCCGGTAGTGGCGGTCCAGCAGACCCCGGTAGCCGTCCTCGAAACCGATGATCTCGTCGTCGTACTGCGTCACCGCCCGGTGCACGACCGAACGGATCACGGCGTTGAGGCCGGGGCAGTCGCCGCCCGCGGTGAGTACTCCGATGCGCATCGTGCTCTGTCTCCTGCTCGCTGTGGTCCGTGCGTGCGCCGTCTCCGATTCTTTCACGTCCGCCGGGCGCCCCCTCGATCCTGACGGGCGCCTTATCCCGGCCGAGGGGTACTGTCAAGAGGGTTCTGCTCACCTCGGTGGGCGATTTTTGTGCCGACCCTTTTGTGCCGACATGAGAAACGGAGTGGACACGTGACGCGCAGCGTGTACGTGACCGGCATCGACCGGGGCGACGGCCGCCAGGTCGTGGAGCTGGGGGTCATGGAACTCCTGACCCGGCAGGCCGACCGGGTGGGCGTCTTCCGTCCGCTCGTGCACGACGGGCCCGACCGGATGTTCGACCTGCTGCGGGCGCGCTACCGCCTCTCCCAGGACCCCGCGACCGTGGTCGGCATGGACTACCGCGAGGCGTCCGCGCTCCAGGCCGAGCGCGGCACCGACGAGCTGGTCTCCGCCCTCGTCGACCGCTTCCACCGGCTGGCCCGCGACTACGACGTGGTCCTCGTCCTCGGCACCGACTACGCCGCCACCCAGCTCCCGGACGAGCTGGCCCTCAACGCCCGCCTCGCCAACGAGTTCGGCGCCTCCGTGCTCCCGGTGGTCGGCGGCCGCGCCCACTCCGCCGAGTCGGTGCGCGCGGAGGTCCGCAACGCCTATAGGGCCTACCACGGCCTCGGCTGCGACGTGCTCGCGATGATCGCCAACCGGGTGGCCCGGGAGGACCGCGACGACCTCGCCGCACGGCTGTCCTCCCGGCTTCCGGTGCCCTGCTACGTGCTGCCCGACGAGCCCGCGCTGTCCGCGCCGACCGTCGCCCAGATCGCCCAGGCCCTCGACGCCAAGGTGCTGCTCGGCGACGACTCCGGGCTCGCCCGGGACACCCTCGACTTCGTCTTCGGCGGCGCGATGCTGCCGAACTTCCTGCCCGCGCTGACCCCGGGCTGCCTGGTCGTCACCCCCGGCGACCGCGCCGACCTGGTCGTCGGCGCGCTGGCCGCGCACAGCGCCGGCACCCCGCCCATAGCCGGTGTGCTGCTCACCCTGGACGAGGTGCCGAGCGAGGAGATCCTCACCCTGGCGGCCCGGCTCGCCCCCGGCACCCCGGTGCTGTCCGTGCGCGGCAACAGCTTCCCGACGGCCGAGCGGCTGTTCTCGCTGGAGGGCCGGATGACGGCCGCCACCCCGCGCAAGGCGGAGACCGCGCTGGGCCTGTTCGAGCGCCATGTCGACACCGTGGACCTGGCGAGCCGGGTCGCGGCGTCCAGCGGCGACCGGGTCACCCCGATGATGTTCGAGCACAAGCTGCTGGAGCGGGCCCGCGCCGACCGGCGCCGGGTGGTGCTGCCGGAGGGCACCGAGGAGCGGGTGCTGCACGCGGCCGAGGTGCTGATGCGCCGGGGCGTGTGCGAGCTGACCCTGCTGGGGCCCGTCGACCGGATCCGCAAGCAGGCCGCCGACCTCGGCATCGACCTCGGCGACACCCGGCTGATCGACCCGGCCACCTCCGAGCTGCGCGACGCCTTCGCCGAGAAGTACGCGGCCCTGCGCGCCCACAAGGGCGTCACGGTCGAGCTGGCGTACGACGTGGTCTCGGACGTGAACTACTTCGGCACCCTGATGGTCGAGGAGGGCCTGGCCGACGGCATGGTCTCCGGTTCGGTGCACTCCACGGCGGCCACCATCCGCCCGGCCTTCGAGATCATCAAGACCCGCCCGGAGGCCTCGATCGTCTCCTCGGTGTTCTTCATGTGCCTGGCCGACAAGGTGCTGGTCTACGGCGACTGCGCGGTCAACCCGGACCCGGACGCCGAGCAGCTGGCGGACATCGCCGTCCAGTCGGCCGTCACCGCGGCCCGGTTCGGGGTGGAGCCGCGGATCGCGATGCTGTCGTACTCCACGGGCACCTCCGGCTCGGGCGCCGACGTCGACAAGGTGCGCGCGGCCACCGAACTGGTGCGGGCCCGCCGGCCCGACCTGAAGATCGAGGGGCCGATCCAGTACGACGCGGCGGTGGAGCCGTCCGTCGCCGCCACCAAGCTTCCCGGCTCCGAGGTCGCCGGACAGGCCACCGTGCTGATCTTCCCGGACCTCAACACCGGCAACAACACCTACAAGGCCGTGCAGCGCTCGGCCGGCGCGATCGCCGTCGGCCCGGTCCTCCAGGGGCTGCGCAAGCCGGTCAACGACCTGTCCCGGGGCGCCCTGGTGCAGGACATCGTGACGACCGTGGCCATCACCGCCATCCAGGCCCAGACATCCGCCGACCGAGCAGAGAGCGTGCCCGTACCGTGACCGCGACCCGTGTCCTCGTCCTCAACTCCGGTTCCTCCTCGCTGAAGTACCAGCTGCTCGACATGCGGGACGCGAGCCGGCTCGCCGTCGGGCTGGTCGAGCGGATCGGCGAGCAGACCTCCCGGATCGAGCACACCTGCGTCCCCGGCGGCGAGACGCGGGAGCAGAACGGCCCGATCGCCGACCACGACGCGGCGCTCAAGGCGGTCGCCGGGGAGCTGGCCCGGGACGGCGTGGGCCTCGACTCGCCGGACCTGCTCGCGATCGGGCACCGGGTGGTGCACGGCGGGATGTTCTTCACCGAGCCCACGGTGATCGACGACGGGGTGATCACCGAGATCGAGCGGCTGATCCCGGTCGCCCCGCTGCACAACCCGGCCAATCTGACCGGCATCCGCACCGCCCGGGCGCTCCGTCCCGACCTGCCGCAGGTCGCCGTGTTCGACACCGCGTTCCACACCACCATGCCGGAGTCGGCCGCGCGCTACGCGATCGACCCGAGGATCGCCGACCGCTACCGCGTGCGCCGCTACGGCTTCCACGGCACCTCGCACGCCTATGTCTCGCGGGCGGCGGCGCGGCTGCTGGGCAAGGACCCGTCCGAGGCGAACGTGATCGTGCTGCACCTCGGCAACGGCGCCTCGGCCTCCGCCGTGGAGCGGGGCCGGTGCGTGGACACCTCCATGGGACTGACGCCTTTGGAGGGCCTGGTGATGGGTACGCGATCCGGTGATCTGGACCCGGCCGTCATCTTCCATTTGGCACGGGTTGGCGGAATGTCCATGGACGAGATCGACACTCTTCTCAACAAGAGGAGCGGACTGTTCGGTCTGTGCGGGGACAACGACATGCGCGAGATCCGCCGCCGGATCGACGAGGGCGACGAAGAGGCCGCTCTCGCCTTCGACATTTACATTCACCGGCTCAAGAAGTACATCGGCGCTTATTTCGCCGTCCTCGGGAAGGTGGACGCGATCGTCTTCACCGCCGGGGTCGGCGAGAACGCGGCGCCCGTGCGGGAGGCGGCGATCGCGGGCCTGGAGGGGCTGGGCGCGGCGGTCGACCCGGAGCTGAACGCCGTGCGCGACGGGCGGGCACGGCTGATTTCGCCGGCGTCCGCGCGGGTGGCCGTGGCCGTGGTGCCGACGGATGAAGAACTGGAGATCGCGACGCAGACCTATGCGCTGGTCGGAAAGAGCAATTGAGCAGCACCTGAGCAGGACGCCTCTCATTTGTATCTTCCGCCAGACGGAATATTCCGTAGCGAAACAAACCGATAGGATCGCCCCATGCGCCGTTCGAAAATCGTCTGTACTCTCGGCCCCGCGGTCGACTCCCACGAGATGCTCGTCGCCCTGATCGAGGCGGGCATGAACGTGGCCCGCTTCAACTTCAGCCACGGCTCCCACGCCGAGCACCAGGCGCGGTACGACCGCGTCCGGGCCGCGTCCAAGGAGACCGGCCGGCCCATCGGCGTCCTCGCCGACCTCCAGGGCCCGAAGATCCGTCTGGAGACCTTCGCCGAGGGCCCGGTCGAACTCCAGCGCGGTGACGAGTTCGTCATCACCACCGAGGACGTGCCCGGCGACAAGCACATCTGCGGGACGACGTACAAGGGGCTGCCGGGCGACGTCTCGCGCGGCGACCAGGTCCTGATCAACGACGGCAACGTCGAGCTGAAGGTCGTGGACGTGGAGGGCCCCCGGGTCCGCACCATCGTCATCGAGGGCGGTGTCGTCTCCGACCACAAGGGCATCAACCTGCCCGGCGCGGCCGTCAACGTGCCCGCGCTGAGCGAGAAGGATGTCGAGGACCTGCGGTTCGCGCTGCGCATGGGCTGCGACCTGGTCGCGCTGTCCTTCGTGCGGGACGCCAAGGACGTCCAGGACGTGCACCGCGTCATGGACGAGGAGGGCCGCCGGGTCCCGGTCATCGCCAAGGTGGAGAAGCCGCAGGCGGTGGAGAACATGCAGGACGTCGTCGCGGCGTTCGACGCCGTGATGGTGGCCCGCGGCGACCTCGCGGTGGAGTACCCGCTCGAGAAGGTCCCGATGGTGCAGAAGCGCCTGATCGAGCTGTGCCGGCGCAACGCCAAGCCGGTGATCGTGGCGACCCAGATGATGGAGTCGATGATCACCAACTCCCGCCCGACCCGCGCCGAGGCCTCCGACGTGGCCAACGCGATCCTGGACGGCGCCGACGCGGTGATGCTGTCCGCCGAGTCCTCGGTGGGCGCCTACCCGATCGAGACGGTCAAGACGATGTCGAAGATCGTCCAGGCCGCCGAGCAGGAGCTGCTCTCCAAGGGCCTCCAGCCGCTGGTGCCGGGCAAGAAGCCGCGCACCCAGGGCGGTTCGGTGGCCCGCGCGGCCTGCGAGATCGCCGACTTCCTCGGCGGCCGGGGCCTGGTCGCGTTCACCAAGTCCGGTGACACCGCGCGCCGGCTGTCGCGCTACCGCGCCGCCCAGCCGATCCTCGCCTTCACCACCGAGGAGGGCACCCGCAACCAGCTCACGCTGAGCTGGGGCGTGGAGCCGCACGTGGTGCCGTTCGTGAACACCACCGACGACATGGTCGAGCAGGTGGACCAGGAGCTGGCCAAGCTGGGCCGCTTCGAGACGGGCGCCACCGTGGTGATCACCGCCGGCTCGCCCCCCGGCGTCCCCGGCACCACCAACATGATCCGGGTGCACCACCTGGGCGGCGACAACTGACGTACCCCACGAGGGTCTTGTACGGCGCTGAGGGCGCCCCCCGCGAAGGGGGGCGCCCTCTGCTGTGCCGCGGCTCCCGGACGGGCCTCGGGGACCGGTCAGCCGGTCGTGTACACGTGCATCCCGGGCACGTGCAGGGTGCCGCCGAACTGGGCCGCCTGGGTCACCTTCACATTGGTGAAGTAGATCAGCGGGAGGTTCAGCGGGGGCGGGCTGTCGGGGCTGAACGTCATGGGGATCAGCCCGAACAGGTTGCCCGAGATCTTCTCGGTGTACATCACGGTCTTGCCGTCGCGGATCGTCGACGTCGAGCCCTTGGCGGCCTGGACGTGGTACGTCTTGCCGGTGAGCTTGTCCTCCACCGTCTGGTGCAGGTCGCCGATGTCGGTGCCGTCGGAGACCACGTACTTCAGCGCCTTCTTGGTGGTGCCGTTCGCCGCCCTGACCTCGACGATGCCCTGGTAGTCGGCGCCCTTCAGCAGCAGCGAGCTGGCGCTGAGGTACCAGGGGTCGTCCGCCACCGGCACCTGGTTGTCGACGCCGCCCTCGGCGGTGGTGGCCGCCGGGCAGTCCTCGGCCGAGGGGGTCGCGCTCGCCGACGGGTCGGCGCTCGCGGACGGGCTCGCGGTGGCCGACCCGGCCGTGTCCTTGACCGCCTTGCCCGCGTCGTCGGCCGCCTTGGAGACCGTGTCCGTGGTGTTCTTCACCGTGTCCCCGACCGTCTTGACGGTCTTGGACGTGGTGTCCTTGACGGTGTCGGTGAGCTTCGAGCCAGACGCCGAGGCGGACGGGGTCGCCGTGGGCGTGGGGCTCGCGGACGCCGTGGGGGTGTCCTTCGCCCCGCCGGTGAGGATGTTCCCGAGCGTGTCGCCGATGGTGCCCAGCAGCCCGCCGCCGTTCTGGCCCGCCGACGGACCGGGCGTCGTCGCACCGGAGTCCGAGCCGGCCGACCCGGAGGTCTCGGCCGGCTTCGGCGCGCTCTTCCCGGCCGAACCCGAGTCGGCCGAACCTGAATCGGCCGAGTCCGAGCCGGCGGAGCCGGAGCCGGAGGACGACGACCCGGACGTGTCCTTGCCGGAGTCCTTGGCGGCGTCCTCGCCCGTGCCGGTGCTCGCGGAGGGCGACGGCGTCGGCGACTCGGACCGGTCCGCCGAGGCGGACGGCGAGGGCGAGGCCGAGGGGTCCTTGGCGTCGTCCAGCGCCTTGACGCAGTCCTTGTACTCGTCGGCCGTCAGGCTCTTGGCCGTGGTCGACGGGGACGGGCTGCCGCTGCCGCCGCCCGCCGCGATGGCGAGCGTGGAGGTGAAGCCCATGCCCATCAGCACGGCCGTCGGCATCGCCACGGTGGCTATCGCCTTGCCGGCCGGCATGTGGAATCTGGTGAACAGCGGCTTTCTGGGGGCCGCGTGGCGGGGTCCGGTTCTGGCGCGGGGCTCCTCCGTATCGCTCCCGCGCGTCACCTCGTCAGCCGGCACTGTGCCTCCCGTTCGCCCCGTTGGCCGGGCTCGTTCCTGACAGGTCGGTCGGCTCGCCCATGCGCTGGTCCGGCAGCGGTGCGGTGTCGGGGGCCCCGCCCGCGGCGGGCGCCGCCCCGGCCGGCGGCTGCGGCTGCGGCGTCGCGCCGGGCGCCCAGGCCACGGCCATCGCTCCGCCGATCAGCGCGGACAGGAAGCCGACGATGAAGCCGCCGATGTTGGACAGCGGAATGGACACCAGCGCCAGCAGGATCGCCGCGATGCCCGCGAAGACCCGGATGTGCTGCTGGACCCAGAGGGTGATGCCGAGAACGATGAGCAGCACACCGATGATCAGGGAACTGGAGCCGCCGGGAGTGCCCATCGTCATCGAGAGATGGCCCAGCTGGAGGTGTGCGTACGGGAAGTACAGGATGAGAAAGCCGCCGAAGATGACGAGCACACCGGCCCAGAACGGACGCGTGCCCCGCCAGGCGCGGAACTGCTGCCTCCGGCGGGTGAACTGGCCGGGGTCGGCGGCAGGGGTCTCGGCGCTCATGGAAAACAGCTCCCTGGTGCAGCGTTGCTGTGGTGGTGATGTGTGCCGCGTGTGAAAACGCGGTCCAAGTGGCGCGGGCGGGGGCGCCGTCGGCTCCCCCGCCCGTCATCGAGTGCCTAGTAGCACTCGTGCGTGCCCGCCGAGACGGACATGTGCAGACCGCTGAGCTTGAAGGTGCCGGCCGTGGTCGCCCACGCCGTCTGCTTCACGCCGGTCAGCGTGGCCGAGTCGGCCTGCTGCGCGAAGCCGAACGGGTTCGCCTGCTCCTTGCCACCCTTCATGCCAGGACCCTTGCCGGCGTCCTTGGCGGCAACACCGATGTCGATGTTCTTGAAGGTGGCGTCGGCGCTGAGGTCATCGAGGTCGATGTACAGCTGGCTGGCCTGGACCGGCTTGTCCGCGCCCGCCTTCAGCACGAGGCTCACCGAGCCCAGCACCGGGATGTTGGGCGTGACGACCGACTGGCACATGTTGGTGATCTTGGCCGAGTTGAAGGCCGAGACCGCCACCGGGTGGGTGGTCTGATCACCGCTGAGGGTGTAGCCGTTGTCGAGCGCGCCGTACTGCTCGAAGCCCTGACCGACCAGCTTGTCCGCGGTCACCTTGAAGGACTGACCGGACACGCTGAACGAGGCGGCGAGCGCACCCTGCGCGAGGGCGACACCTATGCACGCCGTGGCGGCCACGCTGGGCACCATGACCACAGCGAACCGCTTCCATCTGGTCCCGCCACGCACCTGGGACTCCATATTTCCTCCTTCTCGGACGTACATCTCCTGGCCCGGTCTCGCCCACGGACGGCGGCTCAGCCGGGCAGGGATGGGAGAAGTGCTACGTCCTCGGGAAGGAGAGCGCCCGCGCTCGGCGGCGCGAACCGCGCCCGAATCACCGGCGATCACCCCCGAGCGACAACCACTGGTCGCGCCTGACACACATCACGCACAACCTTGCTGGACAGGCTTCGCCGGCCGGCGAAGACCCCCCTGCCCAAGACCCGGCGCCACTGCCGCCGGCTCTGCTCGGTGGGGACCCAGAGTCTCCCTCGCCCCGACCGGATGCCGGGGTACGGGAATGGACCGAGCGTCGCCGATCGTGGTGCAAATTGGCCGCCCGCACAAGGGGGTTCGTTACTGGCTAGTAACGGCCGGATAACCGAGAAACGTCCGCGTGATCTCGGAGCGCGACACTCGGTCGCATCACAGGGCAGAACAAAGCCGTTGATCTCTGTACGAAACCAGACAGATCAACGGCCCTGATTTACTCGGAGTAACAGCCGCCCCGATTACCAAGATTTGGTAAAGCGGAGCGGCCTCAACGCCTTGTCGGCAAACCTTTCACCCCGGCGTCACAGGCCGTGGCGTTTACGGACTGGTCAGAAGAGCGCCCGCGCCAGCGCCCGGCGGGCACCGACCACCCGCGGGTCTTCGGAGCCCACGACCTCGAACAGTTCGAGCAGCCGGCGCCGTACCGCGTCCCGGTCGTCACCCACCGTGCGCTGCACCGTCTCGATCAACCGCCCGAAGGCGTCCTCGACATGACCGCCCACCAGATCCAGGTCCGCGGCGGCGATCTGCGCCTCGGCGTCCTTCGGGTTCTCCGCCGCCTCGCGGCGGACCTTCTGCGGGTCCATGTGCTGCACCCGGCGGAGCAACTCCGCCTGCGCGAGGCCCAGCTTGGCCTCGGGGTGGCCCGGGTCGTCGGCCAGGACGTTCTGGTACGCGCGCACCGCGCCGTCCAGATCGCCGGCGTCCAGGGCCAGCGCGGCGGCGTTCAGGGCCGCGTCGTACGGTCCCTCCGGCGCCTCGGCACCGGTCGCGCCGCCCGGCTCCGCTTCCGGGTCGACGGTCAGACCGGTCAGCCCGAAGCGCTGCTCGGCGACCTGCACCAGCTGGTCGAGGGTCCCGCGGATCTGCTCCTCGCTCGCCGCTCCCTGGAACAGCGGCAGGGCCTGGCCGGCCACGACGGCGAACACCGCCGGGATGCCCTGCACCCCGAACTGCTGCATCAGCATCTGGTTGGCGTCGACGTCGATCTTGGCGAGCAGGAAGCGCCCGTTGTACTCGACGGCCAGCCGCTCCAGGACCGGGCTCAGCTGCTTGCAGGGCTGACACCACTCGGCCCAGAAGTCGATGACGACCGGTACCTCTGCGGAGCGCTGGAGGATCTCGCGTTCAAAGCCGGCTTCGTCGACGTCGATGACGAGATCGGCCGGGGATACGGCACCCGTGCCGCCCTGCCGGGCGGCTTCGGCGCGCGCCTGCTCGGCCTTGGCCTTGGCCTCCTGGGCCGCCTTCACCGCGGCGAGGTCGACCACGCCGCTCATGGACATGTTCCGTGGCTGCATGCGTCTATCCTCCCCCGATACCGCGTCTGAAGAAAAAAGCCTTGATGTCCGGCGCCGGGTCCCCACCCGCGCCGTGCCGTTCCGCCCGCGTACGTCCCTCGCGAGCTTTCCGCTACGACCCGTAGCGTAATGGCAATGGGCGGGCGAACGACAGCTCTTCCCGGTGATCTCCCTCACGGCCCCGCAGAACCCGCCGGTTATGGTCATGGGATGCAGAGCCGCACCCCCGCCAGCCGTCCCGGGCGCCCGCGCAGCGCCGCCGCGGACGCCGCGATCCTGGCCGCGACCAGGGAGGCGCTGGTGGAACTGGGGTGGTCCAAGCTCACTCTCCAGGACGTCGCGACCCGCGCCGGGGTTGCGAAGACCACCCTCTACCGCCGCTGGGCCGGCAAGAACGAGCTGGTCGTCGACGCCGTCGCGGAACTCTTCGACGAGCTGCGCCTGCCCGACCGGGGCAGCCTGGCCGCCGACATCGAGGGCGTCGTCCTCCAGTTCGCGGCGCTGCTGGACCGCCCCGAGTGCCGCAGCGGCCTGATGGCGGTCGTCGCCGAGTCCACCCGCGACGACCTGCTGCGCGAACGCATCCGCGCCTCCATCGTGGACCGCCAGAAACGGCTGGTTCTGGAGGGCCGGGCCCGGGCGGCGGAACGCGGTGAACTGCCCCCGGAGAGCGAGGACGAGGAGGAGGCGGCCCGCACCGTCGACCTCACCTTCGACGTGGTGGCGGGCGCGGTGGTGCACCGCACCCTGGTGAGCGGCAAGCCCGCCGACGAGGCGTGGGTGCGCAGCTTCATCCGGGTCCTGCTGCTGGGGCTGGCCGCCCCGTCCTGAGCCCGGTCAGAACCCCGCGGGCTCCGTGTACGCCCCCCACTCCTCGCGCAGCACCCCGCAGATCTCGCCGAGGGTCGCCTCGGCGCGCACCGCGGCCAGCATGGGCTCGATCATGCCCGAGCCGTCCCGGGCGGCGGCGAGCAGTCCGTCGAGGGCGGCGCGTACGGCGGTGCCGTCCCGCTTCGCGCGGCGCTCGCCGAGGGTCCTCACCTGCTCCCGCTCCACCTCGTGGCCCACCCGCAGGATCTCCAGGTCGCCGGTGACGGACCCGGTGTGAACGTTGACGCCCACGATCCTCTTCTCCCCCTTCTCCAGGGCCTGTTGGTGGCGGAAGGCCGACTCGGCGATCTCCCCGGTGAACCAGCCGTCCTCGATCCCGCGCAGGATGCCGGAGGTCATCGGCCCGATCGGGTGCCGTCCGTCCGGATGCGCCCGCTGCCCGCGCTCCCTGATCCGCTGGAAGATCTCCTCCGCCGCCGCCTCGATCCGGTCCGTCAGCTGCTCGACGTACCACGAACCCCCGAGCGGGTCCGCGACGTTGGCGACACCGGTCTCCTCCATCAGCACCTGCTGGGTGCGCAGCGCGATCTCCGCGGCCTGCTCGCCGGGCAGCGCCAGCGTCTCGTCCAGGGCGTTGGTGTGCAGCGAGTTGGTCCCGCCGAGCACCGCGGCCAGCGCCTCCACCGCGGTGCGCACCACGTTGTTGTACGGCTGCTGCGCGGTGAGCGAGACACCGGCCGTCTGCGTGTGGAACCGCAGCCACTGCGCCTTCTCGCCGCGCGCGCCGTACACGTCCCGCATCCAGCGCGCCCAGATCCGGCGCGCCGCGCGGAACTTGGCGATCTCCTCGAAGAAGTCGACGTGGGCGTCGAAGAAGAAGGACAGGCCGGGTGCGAAGACGTCGACGTCCAGTCCGCGGCTGAGCCCCAGCTCGACGTACCCGAAGCCGTCCGCGAGCGTGTACGCCAGCTCCTGCGCGGCCGTCGCCCCGGCCTCGCGGATGTGGTAGCCGGAGACGGACAGCGGCTTGTAGGCGGGGATGCGGGCGGTGCAGTACTCCATGAGGTCGCCGATCAGCCGCAGATGCGGCCCGGGCCCGAAGAGCCACTCCTTCTGGGCGATGTACTCCTTGAAGATGTCGGTCTGGAGCGTGCCGTCGAGCACCGACGGGTCCACGCCCTGCCGCTCGGCGGCGACCAGGTACATGCAGAAGACGGGCACGGCGGGCCCGCTGATCGTCATCGACGTGGTGACCTCGCCGAGCGGGATGTCCCGGAACAGGACCTCCATGTCGGCGGCCGAGTCGATCGCGACCCCGCAGTGGCCGACCTCGCCGAGCGAGCGGGGGTCGTCGGAGTCGCGGCCCATCAGCGTCGGCATGTCGAACGCCACGGAGAGCCCGCCGCCGCCCGCGGCGAGGATCATCTTGTACCGCTCGTTGGTCTGCTCGGCGGTGCCGAACCCGGCGAACTGCCGGATGGTCCAGGCGCGGCCGCGGTAGCCGGTCGGATGCAGGCCGCGGGTGAAGGGGTACTCCCCCGGCCAGCCGATCCGCTCGAATCCCTCGTACGTGTCTCCGGGCCGGGGCCCGTACACCGGCTCCACCGGGTCCCCGGAGAGCGTGGTGAAGTCCGCGTCACGCTTGCGCGCGGCGTCGTAGCGGGCCTGCCAGCGCCGGCGGCCCTCCTCGATGGCGTGAGCGTCCATACCGTCGAATTTACTTGGACGTCCTAGTATCTGTCGACGGCAGACCGCCGTACGGGTTGCCCGTACGGCGGTGAGGGCCCCGGCGAAGGGCCCTACGCCTTGGCGACGGCCGGGGTGCGCTCGGCGACCTTGCCGTCCAGCTCCCGGCTGATCTTCCGCTCCACGAAGAACGCGGCGGTGGGGATCGTGCCCGCCAGCAGCACCCACAGCTGCTTGCCGACCGGCCACTTCGCCTTGGAACCCAGGTCGAAGGCGAAGACCAGGTAGACGACGTACAGCCAGCCGTGGGCGATGGCGACGACGCGGGTCATGTCGGCCGCGCCGCTGATGTCCAGCCCGTACTTCGCGATCATGCTCAGGCACAGCAGCACCAGCAGGACACCCGTGGTGTAGGCCATGACGCGGTAGCGGGTCAGCACGCTCTTCTTCATGGAGTCGAGCGTAACCACCCGTTCCGGGAGATCTTGGCCGGGGTCACCCCTCGTCGAAGTCGAGTGCCGCGACCCGCAGCGGGCGGAACATCGCGAAGATCTCCCGGCACTCCTCCGCGTCGTACACCCCCAGGCCGAAGTCCATGGCCATCAGGTCGCGGGTGGCCGCGTCGACCACCTCGCGGCCCTTGTCGGTGATCACGGCGAGGGTGCCGCGCCCGTCGTTGGGGTTGGGCCGCTTCGCCACCAGACCGGACTTCACCAGCCGGTCCACGGTGTTCGTCACGGAGGTGGGATGCACCATCAGCCGCTCGCCGATCTTGGACATCGGCAGTTCGCCGGCCTTGGAGAAGGTGAGCAGCACCAGCGCCTCGTAGCGGGCGAACGTCAGCCCGTACGGCTTGACCACCGCGTCCACCTCGGCGAGCAGGATCTGCTGGGCCCGCATGATCGAGGTGATCGCGGCCATGGAGGGCACGTTTCCCCAGCGCTGCTGCCACAGCTCGTCGGCGCGGGCGATGGGGTCGAACGGGAGGCTGAGTGGCTTGGGCACGTCATCAGACCCTACCGGCCGGTCATATGCCGGTCAGCTCCGTCTCGCCTTTCGGATGCCGGACGATCACCGGGCGCGCCCCGGCCCTCACCGCCCGGCCTTCCGCAGCCGGTGCCGCACCGCCCGCTGCGCCACGGGACCCAGCTCCTCCACCGCGGCCACCAGCGCCGCGAGCTGGTCCAGCGCGTCCAGTGCCGCCCGCGCCCCCGCCTCGTCGGCCCCCTCGTACAGCTCGATGCCCACGAAGGACGCGGCCACCGCGCGCGCGAGCCCTGCGGGGTCGACGAACTCGGCGAACGGCGTCGCGGCGAGCAACCGGGTGAGCACCTGTTCGATCTCGGCGATCCACAGCCGCAGTCCCGCCGCCGTCGCGGGTCCGAGCGCCGGGTGGGTCGGGGCGCCCGCGAGGAGCTGGCCGAGGAGGGCGACATGGCCGCCGTCCCGCTCGCGTGCGTGGATCTCGCGGCCCACGGCGAGCAGCTCGGACAGGGAGGTGACGGTGGCGAGCCGCTCCCGGTAGCGGGCGACGGCCTGCTCCGCGCCGTACCGGCAGGCGGCGGCGAGCAGCTCGTCCACGGTGCCGAAGTGGTAGAAGACCAGCGCCTGGTTGACGCCGGCCGCGGCGGCCACCGTACGGGCCGAGGTCTTGGCGATGCCCTGCTCGGTGAGCGTGCGCAGGGCGCCCTCCAGCAGCCTGGTCTTGGTCTCCCGGGCCTTGGCCGTCTCGGGGCTCATACGGGTGCCTCCGTGCGGTTCTGGAGGGCGCGCAGCAGGCGCGGCGCCCGGGTCTGGGTGGCGGGGGCGCGCAGACAGCGGCGGGCGGCCGGGGTGCCCTCCAGCGGGGACTTGAACAGGGCGACGCAGACGGCGGCGAGCAGCAGCACCGGGCACAGGTAGGCCATGGCGGCGGAGAACGGGCCGAACAGGCCGAGCAGCGGTTCCAGGGCGCCGAGTCCGGCCAGGCAGACGGTGAGCAGCAAGGCGCGCACGGCGAGTTCGGCGAGCCAGTTGCGCAGGGCGCGCTCGGGGGTGATGCCGCGCTCCAGCCAGAGCCGCAGGCGGTCGAAGGACCAGGCGGTGGCCCAGCGGAGCAGCGGGCGGACCAGCAGCCGGTCGACGACGGCGCCGGGGGCTCCGCCGCGCGGGCGGTAGTCGTAGCCGGCCAGGAAGCGGACGCCCTGCGCGTCGGGGACGTAGCGCCAGTAGCCGGCGCCCTCGGCGATCAGGCCGAGGGGGTGGGTGGAGGAGAAGCAGAGCGCGGAGGTGCGGGTGCCGTCAGGGCGTTCCTTCTCGCCGGCGGAGACGCCGGTGCCGCTGAGGGCGAGGAAGGGCGGCAGGCGCGCGGTGAAGCGGAACGGGCGCGGCTCGCCCTGGACGTGCGGGAGGTGGCGCAGCTCGGTGACGAGCAGGTCCCAGCGCCGGTGCCGGGCGGGGTCCTGGGTGTGCGCCCACAGCTCGTCCAGGTCGGCGCGTATGTGCGTCTCCGTATAGAGACCCATGTGTTCCCCCACGTCAGGCCACCGTTTGAGCGAACGCTCAAAGGATCTTCCACACGAAGATACTCCCTTTGAGCGGCCGCTCAAAAGGGGTCAGCCGGCCAGGTGCCGCTCCACGGTCTCCACCTTGGAGGTCAGGCCGTCGGTGACACCGGGGCGGATGTCGGCCTTGAGGACGAGCGAGACGCGCGGGGCGCGCTCCTCGACGGCGGCGACGGCGCGCCGCACGACGTCCATGACCTCTTCCCAGCTGTCGCCCTCGATCGAGGTGAACATGGCGTCGGTGCGGTTCGGCAGGCCCGACTCGCGGACCACGCGGACGGCCTCGGCTACGTACTCCCCCACGTCCTCGCCGACGCCGAGGGGCGTCACGGAAAAGGCGACGATCATGCGTTCACGACTCCTTCCTTGCGGGCACGGGCGGCGATCACGGCGTCCTCGGCCTCGCGGCGCAGCTTGCGCTCCGCGAAGAAGCCGCCGGTGGGCAGCACGGAGAGGACGAAGTAGAGGGCCGCGGTGCCGAGGCTCCACTTGGCCTTGTTCCAGGCATCGGCCCAGAAAAGAACGTAGAGGACGAAAAGGACACCATGGATCGCGCCCATCACGGGCACCGCGTTGAAGTCCGTGGTCCGCTTCAGCACCGAGCAGACGAGCAGGACGATGAAGGACACGGCCTCGGGGGCGGAGACGAGTCGGAGGCGGCGGAGGGCGGTGGCGGTCTTGATGTCCACGGGTCACCTTCGGTGGGAGTTGCGAGGAGTGGCTGCCGATTTGTGAACGTACGCACAAGCGTCCCGCCATTGTGACAAACGGTGCCCGTAGGGGTCCGCTCAGGGTGCGAGTCCACCTGTGGGTGCTGTTCGGCCCACCCGCCGTGCCGATACGTTCCCAGCGTGGCGATGTTCCGATTGCAGGGCACCAGGGTGCTCGCCGTCGACATGACCGGGGACGCCGTGAAGGCGAAGAACGGCTCGATGGTCGCGTACGACGGGCAGATGTCGTTCAAGAAGCTCACGGGCGGCGGCGAGGGGCTGCGCGGGATGGTGACGCGGCGCCTCACCGGCGAGCAGATGGCGGTGATGGAGGTGAAAGGGCACGGGACCTGCTGGTTCGCCGACCGGGCGACCGAGATCAACCTGGTGAGCCTGCGGGGCGAGAAGCTGTACGTCGAGTCGAGCAACCTGCTGGTGACGGACGCGGCGCTGCGCACGGGCACCACGTTCACCGGGCTGCGCGGCGCCTCCCAGGGCAACGGTCTGTTCACCACCACGGTGGAGGGGCACGGACAGGCGGCGATCATGTCCGACGGGCCGGCGGTGGTGCTCAGGGTCACCCCCCAGTACCCGCTGACGGTCGATCCGGGCGCCTACGTCGCGCACCAGGGCAACGTCCGGCAGTCCTTCCAGTCCGGTGTGACGTTCCGCACCTTCCTCGGCGAGGGCGGCGGGGAGGCATTCCAGATCCGCTTCGAGGGGGACGGCCTGGTGTACGTGCAGCCGAGCGAGCGGAACACGATCGCGGGGGATCTGTAGATGGCCTTCCGGGAACTCAACTCCAAGATGGTCGAGGCGACCGTGCTGCCCGGGCAGCGGCTGTTCAGCCAGCGCGGGGCGATGCTCGCCTACAAGGGGGACGTGTCGTTCACGCCCAACATCCAGGGCGGCCAGGGCGGGGTGATGTCGATGCTCGGGCGCCGGGTGACGGGCGAGGCGACCCCGCTGATGACCGTCGAGGGCAGCGGCACGGTCTTCTTCGGGCACGGCGGCCATCACGTCCAGGTCATCCACCTCACCGGCGACACCCTCCACGTGGAGGCCGACCGCCTGCTCGCCTTCGAGGGCACGCTGCGCCAGGGCACGATGTTCATGGGCTCCCAGGGCGGTGTCATGGGCCTGGTGCGGGGCCAGGTCACCGGCCAGGGGCTGTTCACCACCACCCTGTCGGGGCAGGGCTCGGTGGCCGTGATGGCACACGGAGGCGTCTTCGAGCTGCCGATCACCCCGCAGCGCCCGGTCCACGTGGACCCGCAGGCCTACGTCGCCCACCACGGCGAGGTCCGCAACCGGCTGTCCACCGCGCTGGGCTGGCGCGAGATGGTGGGCCGCGGCTCCGGCGAGGCCTTCCAGCTGGAGCTGAGCGGCAACGGCACGGTGTACGTCCAGGCCTCGGAGGAGAAGCTATGAGCGCGTACGGCACCCCCGTGCCCGGGGGCCCGGTGGTCTACGACCCGATGACCCTGCCCGCGGACGACAACGTGAACAGCTACACGTTCTGCGTCGAACTCAAGGACGGGCAGTGGTTCCTCCAGAAAGGGAAGATGATCGCCTATTACGGGGCGATCGAGTTCAACGGCGTCGGACACGGACGACTCGACCACCTCGTCCGCACCTCGTTCCATTCGCCACTGCACGCGAGCGACTGGGTCGTGGCACAGGGCTCGGGCAAGATGCTGCTCGCCGACCGGGCCTTCGACGTCAACTCGTACGACCTGGACGACGGGAACCTGACCATTCGCGCGGGCAATCTGCTCGCTTTTCAGCCAAGTCTCGCGCTCAAGCAGTCGATCGTGCCGGGTTTCCTCACCCTCCTCGGAACCGGCAAGTTCGTGGCCGCATCCAACGGTCCGGTGGTGTTCATGGAGCCTCCCCTGCGGGTGGACCCCCAGGCGCTCGTGGGCTGGGCCGACTGCCCCTCCCCGTGTCATCACTACGACCACGGGTACCTGACCGGAGTACTGGGCGGTCTACGTGCGATGACGGGCCTGGGCGGCGTCTCCGGCGAGGAGCACCAGTTCGAGTTCGCGGGCGCGGGGACGGTGCTGCTCCAGTCGTCGGAGGCGCTGATGGCCGAGGTGGAGACGGGGGTCGTGCCGGCCGAGCCGGGGGTTCCGGGCGGTGGCGCACCGACACCGGGTGGACACGGTGCGCAATCGGGTAGCGCACCGCGCCTTCCCGGACAGCTCGGGGGCCTCCAACGTCGCTTCGGGCTGTGAGCGGTAGTCTGCGGAGTGTGACGTCGAACGCGTGCGCACTGTCACACCACTCGAAGTAGTTCGCCATTCAACTTCTTAGGTAGACTTCATTCATGGAGACCGAGACGGCCACGCGCTGGCTGACCGATGCGGAGCAGTGCGCCTGGCGCACCCACCTGGAGGTCAACAGGCTGTTGACGTACCAGCTGGAGAAGGATCTGCAGCCGTTCGGCCTGACGATGAACGATTACGAGATCCTCGTGAACCTGTCCGAGTCGGAGGACGTACGGATGCGGATGAGCGACCTCGCCTCCGCGACGTTGCAGTCCAAGAGCCGGCTCTCGCACCAGATCACGCGGATGGAGAACGCGGACCTCGTGCGCCGCGAGAACTGCGAGTCCGACCGGCGGGGGCTGTACGCCGTACTCACCGAGCACGGCCTGGAGACGATGAAGAAGGTGGCGCCGCACCACGTCTCGTCGGTGCGGCGGCACTTCATCGATCTGCTGTCCCCGGAGGCGCTGCTCGAACTGGACAAGGCCCTGAAGCCGATCGCCGAGCACCTGCGGGGGCAGCGAGGGCGTCCCTAGCTCAGCGGAGCGGGGCGTCCCTGGCTCAGCGGGGCGGGTGCTCCCCGGCCCCGCTGAGGTGCCGGGACGCCCGCGCCGCTCCGGTGGCCCGGCCGCCGCCGGCCAGGGCGGCGGAGGCGAGGGCCGTCGCGCCCGTCACCAGGAAGCAGAGTCCCAGCGGCAGCCGGCCGATCAGCAGCCCCGCCGCCAGCGCCCCGGCCGAACTGCCGCCGTTCACCCCCATGTTGACCCAGGCCCCGGCCTGGGTACGGGACTCCGGCGCGGCCAGTTCGTCCGCCGCCAGATACGCCGTCGTCAGGGTCGGGGCGATGAACGCGCCGGCGAGGGCCAGCGCGGCGGTGAGCAGCCACAGGTTCGGGGCCAGGCCCGCCACCGCGATGACGCAGCCCAGCGCCACCGCGAAGAGCACCAGCCGCGTGCGGGCCGGCGCCCGCCACGCCACCGCGCCGTTCGCCAGGCCGCCCACCGCGCTGCCCGCCGAGACCGCGCCCAGGACCCAGGGGACGAGCCCGGTGTCGTACCCGTGCTCCGTGGCGAAGGCCATGGTCAGCAGCTCCACCGCGCTGACGGCCAGCCCCGCGCCCAGCGCCACGGCGAACGGCGGCACCAGCCCCGTGACGGCGCCCCGCCGGCCGCGCGGCGCGGCGGGACGGGGGCCGGGGATCACCGGGGAACTCAGGAAGACGCTCGCGCCGCCCACCACGAGCAGCGCGCTGAACAGGACCCCCGAGGCCGGCGGGGCGAACCCGGTCAGCACACCGACCAGGACGGGACCGGAGACGAACAGCAGTTCCTCGGCGACCCCGTCCAGGCTGTAGGCGCGCTGCAACATCCGCTGGTTCGGGGCGAGTTCGGCCCATACGACCCGCATGACCGGCCCCAGTGGCGGCGCGCACGCACCGGCCAGCGCGGCGACCGCGGCGATCAGCACCACCGGCGCCCCGGGACGCCACGTCAAGGCGGCCAGGAGGGCCAGCAGGGTGCCGTACAGCACCGCCATGGGCAGCACGGCCCGGCGGGCGCCGTGGCGGTCGCTGAGGGCGGCGCGCAGCGGGGTCAGGAAGACGATGGTGGCGCCGTACAGGGACATCACCGCGCCGGAGACGGCGTAGGAGCCGGTGGCCCGGGTGACGGACAGCATCACCGCGAGCCCCACGGTGCCGTAGGACAGCCGGGCGGCCAAGGCCGCGGTGAAGGTGCGGCGGACGTGCGGAAGGCGCAGGACGGCGGCGTACGAGGGCCGCACGGGAGCATGCGTGGACACGCTGGAGTTCCTCTGACGGAGGCGGAAAAGGGGACGCCGACGTGCGCGAGTGCCGTGGTGTCACCGGCCTCGCGCGGGGCGCGCCCTATGCCAAGAGGAGGAACATGGGCTCAATCTACCCGCTGCGTCCGGGAGTTCGCCAGCGTCAGCCTTCCGTCAGGCCCGCGATGAGTTCGTCCGCCGCGCGGTAGGGGTCGAGTTCGCCCGCCGTGATCCGCTCGGCGAGCGCGCCGAGACGGCGGTCGCCGTGCAGGTCGCCGATGCGCCGGCGCAGGGCCGTGACCGCGATGGTCTCCACCTCGTGGGCCGCGCGGGCACGCCGGCGCTCGGCGAGGACCCCGCGCTCCTCCATCCACGCGCGGTGCTTCTCCAGCGCCTCGACCACCTCGTCCACGCCCTCGGCGCGGGCGGCCACCGTCTTCACGATCGGCGGGCGCCAGTCGCCGGGCCGCCGGGCCTCGCCGAGGCCGAGCATGTGGCCCAGCTCGCGGGCGGTGGCGTCGGCGCCGTCCCGGTCCGCCTTGTTGACGACGTAGACGTCGCCGATCTCCAGGATGCCCGCCTTGGCGGCCTGGATGCCGTCGCCCATGCCCGGGGCCAGGAGCACCACGGAGGTGTCCGCCTGGGCGGCGATTTCCACCTCGGACTGGCCGACGCCCACCGTCTCCACCAGGATCACGTCGCAGCCCGCCGCGTCCAGCACGCGGATGGCCTGCGGCGCGGCCCAGGCGAGGCCGCCGAGGTGACCCCGGGTCGCCATGGAGCGGATGTAGACGCCGGGGTCGGAGGCGTGCTCAGACATCCGTACGCGGTCGCCGAGCAGGGCGCCGCCGGAGAAGGGCGAGGACGGGTCGACGGCCAGGACGCCGACCCGCCTGCCCTGCTTGCGGTAGGCCGCGACGAGCGCGGAGGTGGAGGTCGATTTGCCGACGCCCGGCGAGCCGGTCAGGCCCACCACATAGGCGTTGCCGGTCAGCGGGGCCAGCGCCGCCATGACCTCTCTGAGCTGGGGGGACGCCCCCTCCACCAGGGAGATCAGCCGGGCCACGGCCCGCGGCCGGCCTTCCCTGGCCTGGGCCACCAGAGAGGAGACGTCCTGCATCACAGCTCCGTTCGCTTCACCGGCCCGACGCGGGCCTCAGGCCTTCGGTACCCGCACGATCAGCGCGTCGCCCTGGCCGCCGCCACCGCACAGCGCGGCCGCGCCGGTGCCGCCGCCCCGGCGCTTGAGCTCCAGCGCCAAGTGGAGCACGAGCCGGGCGCCGGACATGCCGATCGGGTGGCCGAGCGCGATCGCGCCGCCGTTGACGTTCACCCTTTCCGTGGACACGCCGAGGTCCTTCATTGACTGCACGGCGACGGCGGCGAAGGCCTCGTTGATCTCGATGAGGTCGAGGTCGGAGACCTCCAGGCCGTCCTTCTTCAGGGCGTGCAGGATGGCGTTGGACGGCTGGGACTGGAGGGAGTTGTCCGGGCCGGCCACGTTGCCGTGCGCGCCGATCTCGGCCAGCCACTCCAGGCCCAGTTCCTCGGCCTTGGCCTTGCTCATCACGACCACCGCGGCGGCGCCGTCGGAGATCTGCGAGGAGGAACCGGCGGTGATGGTGCCGTCCTTGGCGAAGGCCGGGCGCAGCTTGGCCAGGGACTCGGTGGTGGTCTCGGCGCGGATGCCCTCGTCCTTGCTGAACAGGATCGGGTCGCCCTTGCGCTGCGGGATCTCCACCGGGGTGATCTCGGCCTCGAACAGGCCGTTCTTCTGCGCGGCGGCGGCCCGCTGGTGGGACAGCGCGGCGATCTCGTCCTGCTCGGCGCGGCCGATGCCGAGACGGGTGTTGTGCTTCTCGGTGGACTCGCCCATGGCGATGCCCTCGAAGGCGTCGGTCAGCCCGTCGTACGCCATGGCGTCGAGCATCTCGACGGCGCCGTACTTGAAGCCCTCGCGGGACTTCGGCAGCAGGTGCGGGGCGTTGGTCATGGACTCCTGGCCGCCGGCCACGACGATGTCGAACTCGCCGGCGCGGATCAGCTGGTCCGCCAGGGCGATGGCGTCGAGGCCGGAGAGGCACACCTTGTTGACGGTCAGGGCCGGGACGCTCATCGGGATGCCGGCCTTGACGGCGGCCTGGCGGGCCGGGATCTGGCCCGCGCCGGCCTGGAGCACCTGGCCCATGATCACGTACTGCACCTGGTCGCCGCCGATGCCGGCGCGGTCGAGGGCGGCCTTGATCGCGAAGCCGCCCAGCTCGGCTCCGGAGAAGGACTTCAGGGAGCCCAGCAGTCGTCCCATGGGCGTACGGGCGCCCGCGACGATCACCGAGCGGTTCGTTCCAGAAGACATGAGGTGCGATCCCCTTCCAGTTGCGCAGAGCCGAGGAGTGAACGAGGGTTTACTTCGAATGTACTGAGCGGCACTCAGTGCCGTCATCGCTCTGTCGGTGTGATCGCGCGCACGTTGCGTAACCACCGCGGTGACGCTGCACTGAAACCATGCTGACGCGAATCGACCACATCGGGATCGCCTGCCACGACCTCGACGCCACCGTCGAGTTCTACCGGGCCACCTACGGCTTCGAGGTCTTCCACACCGAGGTCAACGAGGAGCAGGGCGTGCGCGAGGCCATGCTCAAGATCAACGAGACGTCGGACGGCGGCGCCTCCTACCTCCAGCTGCTGGAACCGACCCGCGAGGACTCGGCGGTCGGCAAGTGGCTGGCCAAGAACGGCGAGGGCGTGCATCACATCGCCTTCGGCACGGCGGACGTCGACACCGACGCGCAGGAGATCCGGGGCAAGGGCGTCCGGGTGCTCTACGACGAGCCGCGGCGCGGTTCCATGGGCTCGCGGATCACCTTCCTGCACCCCAAGGACTGCCACGGAGTCCTCACAGAACTGGTGACTTCGGCGCCTGTTGAGTCCGCCGAGCACTGACCCCCGTACATAAGGGCCGGTAGGGTTGGGGGCGGTCGTCCCGGAACCGGGGCGGCCGCATGCCGGGGTCCGGGTTTCGGGGGACGTGCGTCGGGGCAGCAGGCCGTGCTCCGCCGTTGATCTGACACCATTTCCCCGGGGGCCCCGTTCGGCGGTTGGACGTGGCTCGTTGGAGAAGCTGACCAGGGGACGGATGGGACCGCGCAGTGCGGGGCTACGAGAGCCAGGAGCGAGAGCCGGCGGCTGACGTCGACCACCTCTCTCGGTTCGAGGCCGAGATGAAGCGGCTGAGGACCGAGCGGGAGAAGGCGATCCAGCACGCCGAGGACCTCGGCTACCAGGTCGAGGTGCTGCGCGCCAAGCTGCACGAGGCGCGCCGCACCCTGATGACCCGTCCCGCCTATGACGGCGGCGACATCGGCTACCAGGCCGAGCAGTTGCTCCGCAACGCCCAGATGCAGGCCGAGCAGCTGCGTCAGGACGCCGAGCGGGAGCTGAGCCAGGCCCGGGCGCAGACGCAGCGGATCCTCCAGGAGCACGCCGAACAGGCGGCGCGACTCCAGGCGGAGCTGCACCAGGAGGCGGTGACCCGGCGCCAGCAGCTCGACCAGGAGCTGGCCGAGCGCAGGGCCACCGTCGAGTCGCACGTCAACGAGAACGTGGCGTGGGCGGAGCAGCTGCGGGCCCGTACCGAGCAGCAGGCCCGCCGGCTGCTGGACGAGTCGCGCGCGGAGGCCGAGCAGGCGATGGCCGCCGCCCGCGCCGAGGCGGAGCGGCTGACCCGGGAGGCCCGGGACCGGCTGCGCGGCGAGGCCGAGGAGGCCCGCGCGGAGGCCGAGCAGATCCTGCGCCGGGCCCGCGCGGACGCGGAGCGGCTGCTGAACGCGGCCTCCACGCAGGCGCAGGAGGCCACCGACCACGCCGAGCGGCTGCGCACCACCACGGCCACCGAGTCGGACGCCGCCCGCCGGCAGGCCGCCGAGCTGAGCCGGGCCGCCGAGCAGCGGATGGCGGACGCGGAGGAGGCGCTGCGCAAGGCGCAGGCCGAGGCCGAGAAGCTGGTCACGCAGGCCGAGGAGGCCGCCGCCAAGACCCTGGCGAGCGCCGAGAGCGCCAACGAGACGCGCACCCGCACCGCCAAGGAGCAGGTCGCCCGGCTGGTCCAGGAGGCCACCAAGGAGGCGGAGGCCACCCGCTCGGAGGCCGAGCAGCTGGTCGCGGACGCCCGCGCCGAGGCGGAGAAGATCGTCGCCGAGGCCGTCGAGAAGGCCCGCACGGTCACCGCGGAGGAGACCGCCACCCAGCTGTCCAAGGCGGCCAGGACCGCCGAGGAGGTCCTCAACAAGGCGTCGGAGGAGGCCCGGAAGACCACGCGGGCCGCCACCGAGAAGGCGGAGCGGATCCGCAAGGAGGCCGAGGAAGAGGCCGACCGGCTGCGTGCGGAGGCGCACGACATCGCCGAGCAGCTCAAGGGCGCGGCGAAGGACGACACCGAGGAGTACCGCGCCAAGACGGTCGAGCTGCAGGAGGAGGCGCGCCGGCTGCGCGGCGAGGCCGAGCAGCTGCGGTCCGACGCGGTGGCCGAGGGCGAGTCGATCCGTGCCGAGGCCCGCCGCGAGGCGGTGACGCAGATCGAGGAGGCGGCCAAGTCCGCCGAGGAGCTGCTGGCCAAGGCCAAGGCGGACGCCGACGAGCTGCGGCAGAAGGCGACCGCCGACAGCGAGAAGGTGCGCACCGAGGCCATCGAGCGCGCCACCTCGCTGCGCCGGCAGGCCGAGGAGACCCTGGAGCGGGCCCGCGCCGAGGCCGAGCGGCTGCGCACGGAGGCGGGCGAAGCGGCCGAGACGGTCCGGGCGGACGCCGAGAAGGCCGCGCGCGAGCTGCGCGAGGAGACCGACAAGGCGGTCGAGGCCCGGCGCGCGGAGGCGGCCGAGGAGCTGACCCGGCTCCAGGGCGAGGCCCAGGAGCGGCTGGCGTCGGCCGAGCAGGCGCTCACCGAGGCCCGCGAGGAGGCCGCGCGGAGCCGCAAGGAGGCCGCCGAGGAGGCCGAACGGCTGCGTGCCGAGGCCGCCGAGCGGATCCGGGCGCTCCAGGAACAGGCCGAGACCGAGGCCGAACGGCTGCGTGACGAGGCGGCGGCGGACGCGTCCGCCTCCCGTGCCGAGGGCGAGGCCGTCGCGGTACGGCTGCGTTCGGAGGCGGCGGCCGAGGCCGAGCGGCTGAAGACGGAGGCGCAGGAGAGCGCCGACCGGGTGCGTGCGGAGGCGCAGGCCGCCGCCGAGCGGCTGGCCGCCGAGGCGTCCGAGACGCTGGCGGCCGCGCAGGAGGAGGCCGCCCGGCGCCGCCGCGAGGCCGAGGAGCTGCTCGGCGCGGCCCGCGAGGAGGCCGACGAGGAGCGCCGGCGGGCCCGCGAGCAGAGCGAGGAGCTGCTGGCGTCGGCGCGCAAGCGGGTGGAGGACGCGCAGGCCGAGGCGGTGCGGCTGGTCGAGGAGGCCGACCGGCGGGCCGGCGAGATGGTGTCCGCCGCCGAGCAGCACGCGCAGCAGGTGCGGGACTCCGTCGCCGGGCTGCACGAGCAGGCGCAGGAGGAGATCGCGGGGCTGCGCTCGGCCGCCGAGCACGCGGCGGAGCGCACGAAGCGGGAGGCCGAGGAGGAGGCCGAGCGGCTCCGGGCCGACGCCCACGCCGAGCGGGAGCGGGCGTCCGAGGACGCCGGCCGGCTGCGCCGGGAGGCGCACGAGGAGACGGAGGCCGCCAAGGCGCTGGCCGAGCGCACCGTCACGGACGCGACGGCGGAGGCGGAGCGGCTGCGCGCGGACGCGACGGCGGAGGCCGAGCGGCTGCGGGCGGACGCGGGCGAGGACGCGGGGCGCATCCGGCGGGAGGCGCAGGAGGAGTCCGAGGCCGCCGCGGCGCTGGCCGAGCGCACCCTCGCGGAGGCCGCGACGGAGGCGGAGCGGCTGCGCTCGGACGCGGGCGAGTACGCGCAGCGGGTGCGTACCGAGGCGTCCGACGCGCTGGCCGAGGCCGACCAGGCGGCGGCGCGGACCCGGGCGGACGCCCGCGAGGACGCCAACCGCATCCGGTCGGACGCGGCGACCCAGGCGGACACGCTCATCACGGAGGCGCGCAAGGAGGCCGAGCTTCTCCAGACGGAGACGGCGGCGGAGGCCGAGCGGGTGCGCACCGAGGCGCTCACCGAGGCGGAGCGGCTGCGGACGGAGACCGCGGCCGAGGCCGAGCGGGTGCGCGCGGAGGCGCGGGCCGGCGCGGACCAGCTGGTCGGGGAGGCCACCACGGAGGCGGAGCGGCTGCGTGCCGAGGCCGCCGAGACGGTGGGTTCCGCGCAGGCGCACGCCGAGCAGGTGCGCACCGAGGCCGAGCGGACCAGGACCGAGGCGCGGGCGGAGGCCGAACGGCTCCTCAACTCGGCCCGCGAGGAGGCCGAGCAGACCCTGGACGAGGCCCGCAAGGACGCCAACAAGCGGCGTTCGGAGGCGGCCGAGCAGGTCGACAAGCTCATCGGCGAGACCACGGCCGAGGCCGACAAGCTGCTCACCGAGGCGCAGCAGCAGGCGCAGAAGACCACCGCGGACGCGGAGGCGCAGGCCGACACCATGGTGGGCGCGGCCCGCAGCGAGGCCGAGCGGATCGTTTCCGAGGCGACCATCGAGGGCAACTCGCTGGTGGAGAAGGCCCGGACGGACGCGGACGAGCTGCTGGTGGGCGCCCGCCGGGACGCCACGGCGATCCGGGAGCGGGCGGAGGAGCTGCGCGAGCGGGTCACCGCCGAGATCGAGGAGCTGCACGCGCGGGCCCGCCGTGAGGCCGCCGAGACGATGAAGTCCACGGGCGACCGCTGCGACGCGCTCATCAAGGCCGCCGAGGAGCAGCTGGAGAAGGCCCAGGCGAAGGCGAAGGAGATCCTCTCGGACGCCGACTCCGAGGCGGGCAAGGTGCGGATCGCGGCCGTCAAGAAGGCGGAGGGCCTGCTGAAGGAGGCCGAGCAGAAGAAGGCGCGGCTGGTCAAGGAGGCCGAGGAGCTGAAGGCGGAGGCGATCCGGGAGGCCCGGGCCTCGGTCGAGGAGGGCAAGCGCGAGCTGGAGGTCCTGGTGCGCAGGCGGCAGGACATCAACGCCGAGATCTCCCGCGTCCAGGACGTGCTGGACGCGCTGGAGTCCTTCGAGGCGCCGGGTTCCGGCAAGGACGGGTCGGTCAAGGCGGGTGCGACGGTCGGAGCCCCCCGTTCGGGTGGCAAGTCGTCAGAGGGCTAGCATCCGAGGGGTGTTCGGGTGTCGACTGAGGGCTTTGCCCTGCTCGTTGGCAAGCCCGCCGGCGGTCAGCCACTCAAAAGAGGTGTCATTCTCCAGATCAAACACGTATCCGCTCGATGACACACCGCTTCGGCGCCTAGGATTCCCCCTATCACCTCACCGGTCTCATTTGACAGGAACCCCATGAGCGACACTTCCCCCTACGGCTTCGAGCTTGTGCGGCGTGGGTACGACCGCGCTCAGGTGGACGAACGTATCTCCAACCTCGTCTCCCAACGTGACCAGGCCAACGCCCGTATCACCGCCCTGGAGAAGCGGATCGAGGAGCTGCACCTCGAGACGCAGAACGCCCAGGCCCAGGTCAGCGACGCCGAGCCGTCGTACGCGGGTCTCGGCGCCCGGGTCGAGAAGATCCTGCGCCTGGCCGAGGAAGAGGCCAAGGAGCTGCGTGAGGAGGCCCGGCGCGCGGCGGAACAGCACCGCGAGCTGGCCGAGTCGGCCGCCCAGCAGGTCCGCAACGACGCCGAGTCCTACGCCGCCGAGCGCAAGGCCAAGGCCGAGGACGAGGGCGTCCGGATCGTCGAGAAGGCCAAGGGCGAGGCCTCCCAGCTGCGCGCCGACGCGCAGAAGGACGCCCAGTCCAAGCGTGAGGAGGCGGACGCCCTCTTCGAGGAGACCCGCGCCAAGGCCGCGCAGGCCGCCGCCGACTTCGAGACGAACCTCGCCAAGCGCCGCGAGCAGTCCGAGCGCGACCTGGCCTCCCGTCAGCAGAAGGCGGAGAAGCGGCTCGCGGAGATCGAGCACCGCGCCGAGCAGCTGCGCCTGGAGGCGGAGAAGCTGCGCACCGACGCCGAGCGCCGCGCCCGCCAGACGGTGGAGACCGCCCAGCGCCAGGCCGAGGACATCGTGGCCGACGCCAACGCCAAGGCGGACCGCATCCGTTCCGAGTCCGAGCGTGAGCTGGCGGCCCTCACCAACCGCCGCGACAGCATCAACGCCCAGCTGACCAACGTCCGCGAGATGCTGGCGACGCTGACCGGCGCGGCGGTCGCCGCCGCGGGTTCGACGGGTGAGGACGAGCCTGTCTCCCGTGGTGTGCCGGCCCAGCAGTCCCGGTAGGTTCGAGCGGTTCCCCGCGACCCTTTGGTGCGCTTCGAAGCCCCCTGCTCCCAAGTGGCAGGGGGCTTCGTCGCGTCTTAGCGTGGCCGCATGATCGAGCTGGACGGGCTGACCAAGCGGTACGGCGAGAAGGTCGCCGTCGACGGTCTGACGTGCACCGTGCGGCCGGGCATCGTCACCGGGTTCCTCGGGCCGAACGGGGCCGGGAAGTCCACGACGATGCGGATGATCCTGGGCCTCGACCACCCCACCGCCGGGGACGTGCGCATCGACGGGGTGCGCTACGCCGAGCTGGCGGACCCGCTGACGTACATCGGCGCGCTGCTGGACGCCAAGGCCGTGCACGGCGGGCGCAGCGCCTACCACCATCTGCTGTGCCTCGCGCAGAGCAACGGCATCCCCGGGCGCCGGGTGGGCGAGGTGCTGGAGACGGTGGGGCTGATGGCGGTGGCCCGGCAGAAGGCCAAGGGGTTCTCGTACGGCATGGGGCAGCGGCTGGGGATCGCGGCGGCGCTGCTCGGGGACCCGCGGATCCTGATGTTCGACGAGCCGGTGAACGGACTCGACCCGGAGGGCATCCACTGGATCCGGAATCTGATGAAGTCGCTGGCCGCCCAGGGGCGGACGGTGTTCGTCTCCAGTCATCTGATGAGCGAGATGGCGCTGACCGCCGATCATCTGATCGTGATCGGTCAGGGCCGGCTGCTCGCGGACATGTCCATGGCCGACTTCATCCGGGAGCACGCGCGCTCCTGCGTCCGGGTCCGCTCGCCCCAGCGCGAGCGGCTGCTGGACGCGCTGCACGAGGCCGGGATCACCGTGGCGCAGGCACCGGACGGGGCGCTGGAGGCGGAAGGCGACAAGGCCGAGCGGATCGGCGAGCTGGCGGCGGGCCAGGGCATCGTGCTGCACGAACTGAGCCCCCGGCAGGCTTCGCTGGAGGAGGCGTTCATGCGGCTGACGGCGGGGTCGGTGGAGTACCACGCGCGGGAGGAGGCCGCGCCCGAACCGGAGGGCTGGGGCGCCGGGTGGCAGGGGGGCGCGCGATGACGGCCGTCGGCTCCCAGGAGACCGCCGGCGTCTCCCGGTCCACCCGGGCCGCCCAGGTGCTGCGTTCCGAGTGGACCAAGATCCGGTCGGTTTCCTCCACGACCTGGACCCTTCTGATCGCCATGGTGGTCACGATCGCGGTCGGGATGCTCATCTCCGCGCTGACCCGCAACGAGTTCGACTCGATGCCGATCCGTGAGCGGCTGCTGTTCGACCCGACCTTCGTCAGCTTCGCGGGCATGACGCTCGGCCAGCTCGCCATGATCGTGTTCGGGGTGCTGGTCGTCAGCAGCGAGTACAGCACCGGCATGATCCGGGTCTCGCTGGCCGCCGTGCCGCGGCGCGGCGCCTTCCTCTTCGGCAAGGTCGCGGTGGCCGGCGTGCTCGCCCTGGTCGTCGGCATGGCCACGAGCTTCGCAGCCTTCTTCCTCGGGCAGGCGATGCTCGGCCCCTACCGGGCCCGGCTCGGCGATCCCGGGGTGCTGCGCGCGGTGGTGGGCGGCGGGCTGTACATGACCCTGATCGCGGTGTTCTGCATGGGCGTCGCCGCGATGCTGCGCTCGCCGCTGCTGTCCCTCGGCATCCTGATGCCGTTCTTCTTCCTGGTCTCCAACATCCTCGCCGGGGTGGACGCCACCAAGAAGGTCGGCCGGTTCCTGCCCGACCAGGCCGGCAGCCGCATCATGCAGGTGGTGCCGCACGCCGACGAGGCGCCGTACGGCCCCTGGGGCGGCCTCGGGATCATGGCGCTGTGGGTGATCGCCGCGCTCGCGGGCGGGTACGTCCTGCTCAGGCACCGGGACGCGCAGTAGCCCGCCCGTTCACCCACCGTATTGCTCCGGCTTTACTTTCCTTTGGGCGGAACCGTCAGCGCCCCGATATCCTCCTAACCCTTACGGGGGCGGGTCCCCGCTGTCCTGAACCGTCCGATGGGTGCGAGCATGATCGAGGCTGTAGGCCTGACGAAGCGGTACGGCGACAAGACCGCCGTGTACAACCTTTCCTTCCAGGTGCGGCCGGGTTCCGTGACCGGCTTCCTCGGGCCGAACGGCTCGGGCAAGTCCACCACCATGCGGATGATCCTCGGGCTGGACAACCCCACGTCCGGCTCGGTGACCATCGGCGGCCACCCCTACCGCAGGCTGCCCAACGCACCCCGCCAGGTCGGCGCGCTGCTCGACGCCAAGGCCGTGCACGGCGGCCGCTCCGCCCGCAACCACCTGTTGAGCCTCGCCCAGCTGTCCGGCATCCCGGCCCGCCGGGTGGACGAGGTGCTCGGCGTCGTCGGCCTCCAGGACGTGGCGAAGAAGCGGTCCAAGGGCTTCTCCCTCGGCATGGGCCAGCGCCTCGGCATCGCCGCCGCGCTGCTCGGCGACCCCCAGGTGCTGCTGTTCGACGAGCCGGTCAACGGCCTCGACCCCGAGGGCATCCTCTGGGTGCGCAACCTGATGAAGGCGCTCGCCGCCGAGGGCCGTACGGTCTTCGTCTCCTCGCACCTGATGAGCGAGATGGCGCTGACCGCCGACCACCTCATCGTGATCGGGCGCGGGCAGCTGCTCGCCGACATGAGCGTGACGGACTTCATCTCGGCCAACTCCGCCGACTTCGCGCGGGTGCGCACCCCGGACACCGAGCCGCAGCTGCGCGACAAGCTCGCCGCCGCGCTCACCGAGGCGGGCGGCCATGTGCTGCCCGAACAGGACGGCGCGCTGCGCGTGACCGGGCTGGCGCTGCCCCGCATCAGCGACCTCGCGCACGAGGCGGGCGTACGGCTGTGGGAGCTGTCGCCGCACCAGGCCTCGCTGGAGGAGGCGTACATGCGGATGACCCAGGGCGCGGTGGACTACCGTTCGACGGCCGACCAGAAGGCGGGCCTCCAGCAGCCGCTGCCGCCCGGCGTCCAGCCGCCGCTGCCGGTCCCCGGCCAGGGCCAGCCCGGCTGGTACGCCCCGCCGCCGCCCCAGCAGGGCGGGCAGCCCTTCGCCATGCCCGCGGGCCCGTACGGCGCTCCGGGCGCCCCGGCGAACCCGTACGCGCAGCCGGGGCCGCAGTCGCCGCCGCCCGCCGCTCCCCCGGCTCCGGCCGCCCCCGCCGCTCCCCCCGCCCCCTCCTCCGACACGACCCAGCCCGAGGACGCCCGATGAGCACCCACCAGCCCCCGATGCCGCAGGCACCCGCAGCCGCGCCCGACTGGCAGGCGGCGCCCGGCGGCTCGTACCCCGGCTACACCTCGCCGATCCCGGTCGTGCGCACGCACCTGGGGCACGCGGTGGCCTCCGAGTGGACGAAGATCAAGTCCGTCCGCTCCACGATCTGGACGCTCGGCGTCTTCCTGGTCCTGGTCGTGGGCATCGGCCTGCTGGCCGGGGCGCTGGTGAGCGACACCACCGACAGTTCCTCGCTCAGCGGCACGAACCCGCTCTCCTTCGGGTTCTTCGGACTGCTCGTCGGCAGCATGTGCGTCATCACCCTCGGCGTGCTGACCACCGCGTCGGAGTACGGCACCGGGATGATCCGTACGACGATGACCGCGTGCCCGAGCCGGGGCCGGGTGCTGGCCGCCAAGGCGATCGTGTTCTTCGTCGTCGCCTTCGTCGTGACCATCGTGTCGACCACCTTCGTGGCCATGGTCCAGACGTCCATGCTGTCCGGCAGCGGCGCGCGTACGCCCTCGAGCGGGGACTGGGCCAAGGCCACCCTCGGCGTCAGCCTCTACATCGCCCTGCTCGGCCTGCTCGCGCTGCTGGTCGGCTCCATGATCCGGCACTCCGCGGGCGCCATCACCATCATGATCGGCCTGGTGCTCGCCCCGCTGGTGCTCGCGCTGTTCATGGCCACGGATTCGCTGCACGCGGTGCGCGACTTCCTGCTGGAGTACTCGTTCCCGAGCCAGCTCAGCGTCTTCTACGACAACGCCATCAGCAACTCCGGCCCCACCGGCTGGGACCCGCTGTGGATCATGCTGGGGCTGACCGCGGTGGCCGGCGCCGGCGCGTACGCCCTGCTGCGCGGCCGGGACGTCTGAGCCCCACCCGCTGGAGCCGCCGCTAGAACCGCGGCGCGTTACGGGACCGCTGCACCCGCGTGGTGCGGCGGTCCTTCGCGTTCCAGCAGGCCTTGTGCCAGTGGCGGCGGTCGTCGACGCCCGCGTGGTCGGGCCAGGCCACCACGTGCGGGACGGCGGAGGGGATCAGCTGGTCGCAGCCCGGGCAGCGGTAGGTCTTGCCCTCGGCGCTCGCGCCCGCGACATGGCGCACGCTCCACTCCTCGCCCTGCCAGTGCTCCGTGGACTGGAAGCCGCCGTACCGGCCGGTGCGGTCGTCCTCGGCGCTGGGGCCGGACGAGCCGGCGGCCTTCGGTCGGTTGCGGCGCGGGGACACGGGACACCTCTCGGGGCTCGACGGCAGGCAAGGTCTGCGTCCAGCCTACGCGCCGCCGACGGGGGCAGGCGAAGGGCGCCAACCGGTACAAGTCCCCCTGCGGAGCGGCGAATTCTGCAGACAATCCGTCAATTACCCCACCAGGCCGTGTCCTGCGCACGTGTCAGACGGTTATGCCGGTAGGGGAGCTCGGGTCGGAGCCGAGGAAGCGGGAAACGCGATGTACGTAGGAAGCTTTGTGCTGGGCGCCCAGTTCCCGGGCCAGGGCCAGGGTGAGGCGCTGCACCGGGCGGTCCGCTCGGCGGAGGTCGCCGAGGAGGCCGGTCTCGACTCGGTCTGGCTGGCCGAGCACCACTTCGTGCCGTACGGCACCTGTCCGTCGGCGGTCACCCTGGCCGCCCTGTTGCTCGGCCGCACCCGCCGCGTCCGGGTGGGCACGGCGGTCAGCGTACTGCCCACCGCCCACCCGGTCGCCCTGGGCGAGCAGGCCGCGCTGCTGCACCTGACGAGCGGCGGGCGGTTCACCCTCGGGGTGGGCCGCGGCGGCCCCTGGGTGGACCTGGAGGTGTTCGGCAAGGGACTCGACGCGTACGAACGCGGGTTCCCGGAGTCGCTCGATCTGCTGCTGCGCTGGCTGCGCGAGCCGGCCGTGGCGGCCTGCGGCGAGCGGTTCAGCTTCCGCGAGGTCCCCGTCGTACCGCGCCCCTCGGAGGCGCTGACCGACGCCCCGGGCCCCGAGGTCGTCGTCGCGTGCACCTCCCCGGCGACCGTCCGGCTGGCCGCCGAGCGCGGGCTGCCGATGCTGCTCGGGATGCACGCGGGGGACGAGGAGAAGGCCGAGATGGTCGCCCTGTGGCGGCGCTGCGCCCGCGCGGCGGGCCGGCCGCCCGAGGAGATCGCGGACGCCGGGCATGTCGCGGCCGGGGTCTGCCAGCTGGCCGACCGGCGGCAGGACGCGGTGGAGACCCTGATGAAGGCCATGCCGGGTTGGCTGAAACAGGGGCTCGACGCGCATGTGACGGTCGACGGACGCAGCCGCGCGATGCGCGATCCGCACGCCTACACCGAACTGCTCTGCGGGCTGCACCCGGTGGGCACCCCGCGGCTCGCCGGCGACCGGCTCGCGGCCACCGCGGAGCGCACGGGCATCTCCCGGTTCGCCCTGCTGGTCGAGGGCTCGGGCGATCTCGCGGCGACGGAGGACACCCTGCGCCGCCTGGGCGCCGAGGTGCTGCCCCGGCTGCGCTGACCAGCGGACGTGAACAACCGGCGAGCCACCTGGGGGGCTTGCCGCCCCGGCACCGAATGCACCTCCCGCGGGCGGAGCGGCAAGCAGGCGACGCGCTGCCCCGGACGTGCCGGAGCCGCGGGTCAGCAGTCCCGAAGTTCCGGCGACTGGTTCAGCAGCTGGGCCCGCACCGAGGTGAAGCGGGCCAGTCTCTCGTCCACCGAGGGGTCCAGCGGGAACACCGCCACCCGGTGGCAGTTCTGGAAGGCCAGCCGCACACCGAAGTGCCGTTGCAGCGCACCGCGGATGGCGTCACTGGCGAGCGCACGCAGCAACTGGCCGCGCGCCTGCTCGTCCGGCGGCGGCGTCTGGTTGTCGGCGAAGGGCCCGCCGTCCACCTTCAGCTGGGCCACCAGGGAGCTGATCATCTCCCACGCGTAGGGCAGGGAGGTCCGGACGCAGTCGACGAATTCTGCTTCGTCGACCTCGCCTCGCTCGGCCGCTTCGAGTAGGGCCGGTGAGACGTCGAGCGACATGGGTTCTCCTCTCGCACCCCCGATGAACAGGGGTTGCCGGACGGACAAAGGGAGTTCGGCCGTCAAACACGCTGAGTACATGGACCGCGACCTCCCGTTCCTACGGTAGGCAACGGTCGGTGACGACACCACCAGAATGGGTATATGGAACGGTCGGGTTGCGCCCACAATCGGCCAAGGACGAACAAGAGTTTCCAGGGATAAATCAGGGACAACCGGGGCGATCCGCAACCGGTGGGACGGGCGAATCGCGTGCGGCGACGGGTGTCGAGTAGCGTTGCGGACCATGCGTCTCGTCATTGCCCGGTGCTCGGTCGACTACGCCGGCCGGCTCACCGCCCACCTCCCCTCGGCGCCGCGCCTGATCCTGGTCAAGGCGGACGGCAGCGTCTCCATCCACGCCGACGACCGGGCCTACAAGCCCCTCAACTGGATGTCGCCGCCCTGCACGCTGAAGGAGGGCACGGGTGAGGACGCGGGCGTGTGGACCGTCGTCAACAAGGCGGGCGAGAAACTGATCATCACGATGGAGGAGATCCTCCACGACTCCTCGCACGAGCTGGGCGTGGACCCGGGCCTGATCAAGGACGGCGTGGAAGCGCACCTCCAGGAACTGCTCGCCGACCGCATCGAGACGCTCGGCGAGGGCTACACGCTCATCCGCCGCGAGTACATGACGGCGATCGGCCCGGTGGACATCCTGTGCCGGGACGCGAACGGGCAGACGGTCGCGATCGAGATCAAGCGCCGGGGCGAGATCGACGGCGTGGAGCAACTCACCCGCTATCTCGACCTGTTGAACCGCGACCCGCACCTCGCCCCGGTCCGCGGCATCTTCGCCGCGCAGGAGATCAAGCCCCAGGCCCGTGTGCTCGCCACCGACCGCGGCATCGACTGCCACATCATGGACTACGACGCCCTGCGCGGCATCGAGGACGACAAGCTGAGGCTGTTCTAGTACCGCTTCAGGACGCCCGCCTGGCCAGGTGGCCCGGTTCCGGGGCCGTGCAGGTGTAGTCGCTCATCGCCTCCTCCACGGCCTCCCGCGCCTGGCCGGCCAGCCCCGGCGCCAGGCGCGCCCCCGCGGCGAGGATCACCGGCAGGTGCCGGGCGGGCTCGGGCAGGCGCCCGCGCGGGACGACGGGCAGGTTCCAGCGGTCCTCGGCCGCGGCGAACAGCAGGCTGACGCCGACGCCGGACCGGCAGACGCCCACGACGTCCTCCACCCCGACCCCCCGGTAGACCACGTGCCAGGGGCGGGACGCGCAGGTGAGGGTCTCCTCGGCGAGCTGCCGCAGGGGCGTGGTGCGGCCGGCGAAGACGGCGAGGGGCAGCGAGGCGTCGTCGAGCAGGGCCGTCTCGCCGAACCAGGCGCACTCGATGGCGCCGATGACCCGGTCCGCCGCCTTCCGGGGCTCGCCGACCTTGAGGAGCATGTCGATGGCGCCCTCGGCGAGCTGGTCGGTCAGCTCGTCGCCCGGCCCCGCGAGCACGCTCGTGTCCACCAGGGAGACGTGGGCCTTCAGCTCGGCGAGCAGCGTCGGGATCACGCCGACCAGGGTCTCGCACACGCCGAGCGCCAGGCGTCCGGTGGGGCGGTGGGCGGACAGCCGGGTGACGAGTTCGTCGTTGGTGCGCACGAGCTGACGGGCGAAGCGCAGCAGCTCCTCGCCGCCGGCGGACAGTTTCAGGCTCGGGCCGGTCTCCCGGAAGACGGGCTCGCCGATCAGTGCGTCCAGGCGGCGGATGTGCTGGCTGACCGCGGGCTGGGAGATGCTGAGGACCTTGGAGGCCCGGCGGAAGCCTCCGACGTCCACGATGGTGACGAGAGTACGTAACGGACGTATGTCGAGATCGCGTCGCACAGTTTTTCCCCCGTTGTGCTGTTGCGTCGGCGGCGGCCCCTCGGGGCGGCGCCGCCGTGTACCTAGACCGCCTCCGGGTCCGGAGGCAGCGGCGAGCGGCGCAGCATCGCGTTCACGAGCAGGTCCAGGGCTTCGGCGACCTGGTGCTGCTCTGCTTCGGAAAGCTGGGAGAGAAGGTCCGCCTCCAGGGCGAGGCGCTTGGGGAAGACGGTATCGGTCAGCTGCTCCCCGGCGTCCGTGAGGCGGACCAGGACGGCGCGGCGGTCGGCGGGGTTGGGTTCCCGCACGACGAGGCCGCGCTTCTCCATCTTCGCGAGGATGTTGCTCATCGCGGCCCGCGAACAGCCGCGCAGCGCGGCGATGTTGCGGGCGATGAGCGGTGTGTCGGCGTGCCGCAGGGTGACCATCACGTCGAGTTCGCTCGACGTGAGCTGGACGCCGGCGAGGGTCGTGGAGGCCTCCAGCTCCACCAGGACCTGGAGGCGGCGCAGCCGTCCGAAGACATCCATGGAATGGGTGTCGAGATCCGGACGGGCCTGCCGCCACCACAGGGTGACTTGGTCGCTGGGGGTGGACGGGATCACGGAGACCTCCATATTGTTAATCACTGAACCATAGTGTAACTATCTCGGGGTCCGGCCGAGAACCGGCGGCCCGCGGGACCGACAACCCACACCACGAAAGGCTCGTCGGATGCAAGCTCGTCCGCTCCACGGCACGCCTCCGGCCCGGGGCGGGGCCGTGATCCTGCTGCTGGCGTCGCTGACCGCGATCACCCCCCTGGCCACCGACATGCTCTTACCGGCGTTCCCGGACATGGGCCACGACCTGCACGCCGCCGATTCCAGCGTCCAGCTGAGCCTGACGGCCTACCTGCTGGGCATGCTGGTCGGACAGCTGCTGATCGGCCCGGTCAGCGACTCCACCGGCCGCCGCAGGCTGCTGCTGTGGGGGTCCGCGCTGTTCGCCGTGTTCTCGGTGCTGTGTGCCGTCGCCACCAGCACGGAACTGCTGAACACGGCCCGCGTCCTGGAGGGCGTCTCCGGCTCGGCCGGCATGGTCCTCGCCCGCGCCGTGGTCGGCGACTGGTACCGGGGCCAGGAGGCGGCGAAGCGGTTCTCGATCCTGTCGGTCATCTTCGCGGTGGCCCCGATCATCGCGCCGGTGCTCGGCGGCCTGATCACCAACGTCTTCTCCTGGCGGGCCCTGTTCGTCGTCCTGGCCGCCCTCAGCGTGGTCCTGCTGATCGCGGTCGCCGTGGCCCTGCCGGAGTCCCTCCCGCCCGAGCGGCGCCACTCCGGGGGCGTCGCCACGGCCTTCCGGTCCATGCGGAGCCTGCTCGCGGAACGCTCGTTCCTCGGCTACGTGCTGGTGTTCTCCTTCGCCAACGTCGCCCTGTTCTCGTACATCTCCGGCTCCAGCTTCGTCTTCCAGGACGTCTACAAGCTCTCCGCGACCCAGTACAGCCTGTCCTTCGCGGTCACCGCGGTCGGCATCCTGATCGGCGGCGCGATGGTCGGCAACCTCGCCGCCAAGGCCGGGCTGAACCGGCTGCTCACCATCGGCGTCACCGTCGGTCTCGCGGCCTCGGCCGGACACGCGATCGTCTCCGTGACCGCGGGCAACACCCTGACCACCTCGCTGGTCTTCATGTTCCTGTGCATGTTCGCGATGGGGCTGACGATCCCCTCGATCATGACCATCGGCCAGGAGATCGGCCGCCGGTCCGGTGGTGCCGCCTCGGGCGTCATCGGCGCCGGGCAGTGCCTCTTCGGCGGCATCGCGGCGCCCGTCGTCGGCGCCCTGGGCACCGGCAGCGACAAGCCCATGGCCGCCCTCATGGTCATCGGCTTCGGGTGCGCCTTCCTGTGCCTCGTCCTCATCGCCCGTCCGTGGCAGCGCCACGGCGAGAACACCGTCATCGGCGGACAGGCGCCGCAGGGCGCCGCCACCGTGCACTGAGCCCGGCACGACTCACCGCACGACTCACAGGGGGAACCGCTCATGACCGTCACCGAGACCCACGCGGACACCGCCGCACCGCCGTCCTGGGACGCCCCGCCCGCCTCGGCGGCCGACGTCCTCGACCGGGCCCGGCAGACCGTGCCGTGGCTGCGGCGGGCCGCCGGCGAGATCGAGGAGGGGCGCCGGCTGCCCGACCACGTCGTCGAGCTGCTGCGTCAGGCGGGGGTGTGGCGCGCGGCCATGCCCGCCGACCGGGGCGGCCCCGACCTGACCTCCGCGCAGCAGGCTCGGCTGCTGGAGATCATCGCCCAGGGCGACGCCTCGGCCGCCTGGTGCGCGATGATCGGCATGGACTCCGGCATCTACGCCGGATACCTGCCGGACGCGACGGCCCGCACCCTGTACGCGGACCTGGACACGATCACCGCGGGGGCGCTGCTGCCGACCGGCACCGCCGAGCGGACGGACGGCGGCTACCGGATCGGCGGCAGGTGGCGGTTCGCCTCCTGCGTCAACCACTGCCAGGTGCTCATGGCCTCCTGCATGGTGCAGGAGCGGGGGCGGCCCGTGCCGGACCCGCTGACCGGCGAGCCCCGGCAGTGGCGGGTCTTCGCGGCCCGGCCCGAGCAGTTCCAGGTCCTCGACACCTGGCACACCACCGGGCTGGCGGGTTCCGGCAGCCACGACTACCAGACCGAAAACCTGTTCGTCCCCGACGACCACGTCTTCACGCTCGCCCGGCCCCGCCAGGACCGCGTCCTGCTGCGCACCCCGGACGCGGTGCAGCGCAAGATGCCCGGCATCCCGCTCGGCATGGCCCGCGCCGCCCTCGACCATGTCATCGGCCTCGCCGCGGGCCGCCGCGACCGGGAGACCGGCACCCCCTGGCTCGACGACCCGCGGGTGCACGAGGCGATCGGGCGCAGCGAGATGGAGCTGGCCGCCGCCCGCGCCGGCGTCTACGAGACGCTGCGCGTCCAGTGGGAGCTGCTCGACTCCGGCGGCGGCGACCTGCGGGCCGCGCGCGTCGGCACCGCGCTGGCGCGCACCTTCGCCTTCCGGACCGCCCGGGGCATCGTCCAGCGCCTGTACGACCTCGTCGGCGGCTCGGCGGTCTACCGCACCAGTCCGCTGGACCGCTGGCTGCGGGACGCCAACACCATGTGCCAGCACGCCGTCGCCCAGGACGCCGTGCTCCAGATGGCCGGGGTCGTCGCCCTGGGCGGCGAGCCGCCGAACCCCGTCAACCCCGCCCTCGCCGTGTCCCTCCCGGCCGCCGTGGAGGACCTGTCGTGAAGGTCGCCGTGATCGGGCACACCGGCATGACCGGCCGGGCCCTGACCGAGGTCCTGCTGCGCCGCGGGCACCGGGTCACCGGAGTCTCCCGCGGCCGGCTCGCCGGGCCCGCCGGGCAGCTCGCCGAGGCCGCCTGCGACGTGTTCGACGTGCCGGCCCTCACGGAGCGGCTGCGCGGGCACGACGTCGTCGTCTCGTGCTTCTCCGGCGGTCACGAGGTCGATCTGGAGGTCTACTACCGGCAGGCCGAGGGCACCCGGCGCATCCTCCAGGCCCATGTCCGCTCCGGCGCCGGCTATCTGATGTACGTCGGCGGCGCGGCCAGCCTGTACGTCGAGCCGGGGCTCCAGATGTTCGACGATCCCCGGTTCCCCGCCTGGTACTTCGGCGTGATGCCCGCCGAGCACCTCACCTGGCTGGGCGAGATCACCAAGGAGTCGTTCTTCCACGAGGCCGCCCGCCGCAAGCTGAGCGGCGCGATACCCGCGGGGGCGACCGATCCCGAGCTGGAGGAGCGGGTCAGGAACTGGACCCGGGTGCCGCTCCTGGAGGGCTGCCGGATCGCCCTGGACCTGTTCGAGCACCGGCGCGACCTGCGCTGGTCGTTCCTGTCGCCGCCGTGGCTGTACCGGCCGGGCCCCGGCACCGGCGGCTACCGCCTGGGCGTCGACTTCATGCTGTTCGACCAGGGCGTGCCCGCCGGGATCGACCTGCCGGACCTGGCGCTCGCCCTCGCCGACGAGGTGGAGCGGCAGGCCCTGGTGCACAAGCACTGGACGGTCGCGGGACGCCGTCCCTGACGCGGTGCGCCGGTCCCGCGTCCGAGGCGTGGGACCGGCGCACGGCGAGCGGCACCTCGGTCAGGCGTCCGGGGGAGCCTCCCGCGCCAGCCGGGCGACGAGGTCGGTGCGCCGGATCTTCCCGGTGGGGGTGCGCGGCAGCCGGGGCACGAAGCGCACCGACCGGGGCACCTTGAACGCGGCGAGTTCGCCGCGCAGCCGCTCCCGGATCTGCTCCCCGGTCAGCCGGGCGCCGTCCTCCAGGACGACGAAGGCGGCGCCGACCTGCCCCCACTCCGCGTCGTCCACCCCGACCACGACGCTCTCCCGGACCCCATCCAGGGCGTCGAGACGGGCCTCGACCTCGGCCGGGTACACGTTCTCGCCGCCGGAGATGAACATGTCCTTGACCCGGTCGACGACGTGGAGGCGGCCGTTGTCCAGGCGCACCGCGTCGCCGGTTCGGAACCAGCCGTCGTCCATGGCCTCGGCGGTCGCCTCGGGCTGCCCGTGGTAGCCGGTGAACAGGTGCGGGCCGCGCACCCACAGCTCGCCCGCCCCGCCCCGGGTGGTGCGGACGCTGAGGTCGGTGAAGAAGTGCGGGACGCCCGCGGACAGGGGTTCGGCGGCCGCCGTGCGCTCCGTGGCGAGGGTGACGCCCGGGGCGGCCTCGGTCATGCCGTAGCCCTGGAGGAGGGTGACGCCCTTGGCCCGCCAGGCGTCGACCACCTGCCGGTCGGCCGGGGAGCCGCCGTAGACGACGTAGCGCAGCGCGGACAGGTCCGCGTCCTCGAAGGCGGGGTCGTCGCTCATCATCCGCAGCATGGTCGGCACGGCCGTGAACGCGGTGATCCGCCGCTCCTCGATGGTCTTCAGCGCCTTGCCGGCCGAGAACCGCTGGACCAGCAGGCTGCCGCCCTTGAACAGGGTGGGCAGGCCGACCTGTCCGAGCCCGGTGGCGTGGAAGAGGGGGGCGATGACCAGCGCCCGGTCGGTGGACAGGACGTCGACGTGGGCGAGTTGGTTGACGGTGTTGAAGAGCAGGCTGCCGTGGGAGAGGACGGCGCCCTTGGGCATGCCGGTGGTGCCGCTGGTGTAGAGGATGACGGCGGGGTCGTCGAGGGTGACGTCGCGGCGCGGCGGGGCGTCCCCGGCCTGCGTCATGGCCTCCTGGCCGCCGGGGCCGCAGACGCGTGCGATGCCGCCCGCGGCGACCTCGGCGGTGATGCGCTGGTCGTCGTCGTGGAACAGGGCGGCCGGGGCGCAGTCCTTGAGGACGTCGAGGAGTTCGGGGAAGGCCAGGCGGGGGCTGACGGGCACGAACACGGCGCCGAGCCGGCAGACCGCGAAGAACAGCTCGAACGCCTGAGGGCGGTTCCAGCCGAGGTGGGCGACCCGGTCGCCGTGCCGGATGCCCGTGGCGGCGAGCGCGGCGGCGAGGCGGTCGACGCGGGCGGCGAGTTCGCCGTAGCCGATCGGGTCCCCGTCGCCGCCGAGCGCGGGGGCGGTGGGGTCGATACGGGAGCGCCGGTACGGCCAGCTCCCGGTTCCCTGGTCGCTCACCGGGCGTCTTCCCCGGTCCGGCCCTCGACGGACAGCAGGCGCCCGATGTCGAAGAACTCCCACTGGTTGGGCGGCATCATCGCGCTGACGTGGATCAGCCGTTCGGCGAGGTCGAGGAGGAGGGTGACGTGGACGCCGGGCTTGACGGTCCAGGTCACCAGATACAGACCGGAGCGGACCAGCCGGGCCCGGTAGGGCAGGGTGACGGTGTGCGGCGGGGCGGAGCCCGCCAGTAAGCGGAAGGTGAGGGTGTCCGCTCCGAATTCCATCCGGTAGTGGTTTCCGGTGGAGTACACGTATTCGACGGACGTGCCGTCGAGTTCGGTGGTGGACGGCCCTCCGATCTTGTCTTCCTGTGCCGGAGGGGCGAATTCACTTGCCGTCATGATGCCTTTTCCTGTCGATATCCGGGAACCCTGGCCTCGGCGAATTCGGTGATGTGCCGGGCCATGATCTCCAAATGGCTCTGGATGTGCGGGTCCTGGCACGCCCCGGCCTGGCCGAAACGGACGCGCGAGCTGTCGACGGCGACACCGAGCGGGGTGGGCCAGCCGCGCAGCGCGTGGACGGTGGCGCGCAGGGAGGCGAGCGCCGAGGCGGCCCCCTGGGCTCCGTAGGCGGTGGCGAGACAGCCGACGGGACGCGAGCTGAAGTACGGCTGCGGCCGCCGGCGGAGGTCTTCGGCGTGGTCGAGGGCGTTCTTCACCAGGCCGGACATGCCTCCGTGGTAGGCGGGCGTGGCGATGACCAGGCCGTCGGCCGAGGCCATGAGGTCCACCAGGCGCCGCCGCCGGGGGTGGCCGGTGTCCTCCGGGGTGTAGTGGGGCAGGTCGAGGTCGTGCCCGCTCAGGCACACGGTGCGGGCGCCGAGCCGCTCGATCTCCTTCAGGGCCGCCCGGAGCGCCTGTTCGGTGGAGGAGCCGGGCCGAGTGGAGCCTCCGATTCCCACGATCGTCAAACGAGCGAGCGTCACCTATTCTCCCTGTCGGCAAGAGGAATGAAGGCCTCCGTGGGCCACTGAAAGGCGCGGGTGCGCATAGGGAACCTTATGCGGGTGACGCCGCCGGATGCGATCGCCGGCCCTTATCGGGCCGATAAGCAGTCACTGTTGGCTCCCGGTCGACTGTCGAACGTAGTGTCGTTCGCAACCCACTTGAGTCCTGGCACTCATCAGCGTGTCCGCAAGCGGAAAGGCACCCTTGTGAAGGACGTCATCATCGACGGAAAGTCCCTCACGCTGGACGACGTGGCGGCCGTCGCCCGCCCGGGCCGTGCACTCGGCCTCGTCCACCCCGATGTCGCGCAGAAGGCGGTCAAGCGCTCCCGCGACCTCAAGCTGGACCTCATCGCCACCGGCCAGCCGATCTACGGCGTCACCACCGGCTTCGGCGACAGCGTGGTCAACCAGATAGCCCCGCAGAAGGCCGCCGAACTCCAGCGGCACCTGGTCACCTACCACCTCAACGGCACGGGTCCGCTGGCGCCGGCCGAGGTCGTCCGCGCCACCCTCCTCATCCGCGCCAACTGCCTGGCCCGCGGCAACTCCGGCGTCCAGCCGGACGTCATCGGCCTGCTGCTCGACTTCCTGCGCCACGACGTCCTGCCCCGGGTGCCCGAGCGCGGCTCGGTCGGCGCCTCCGGCGACCTCGTTCCCCTCTGCTATGTCGCCAACGCCCTCTTCGGGGAGGGCGAGGTCGACTACCGGGGCGAGGTGCGGCCCGCCGCCGACGTCCTGGCACAGCTGGGGCTCACGCCCGTCGTCCCCGAGGCCAAGGACGGTCTCGGCCTGATCAACGGCACCAGTTTCTCGGCCGCGTTCGCCGTCCTCGCCACCCGGGACGCCGCACAGCTCGCGCGGGTCGCCGATGTCGCCACCGCCCTCGCCAGCGAGGCCCTGCTGGGCAACCGCGGGCACTTCGACTCCTTCATCCACGAGCAGCGCCCGCACCGCGGGCAGCTCGCCTCGGCCGCCCACCTGGGCCGGCTCCTCGACGGCTCCGGCCTGTCCCTCCCGCACGACCAGGTCGTCGGCTCCAACGACCCGCTGGACGGAAAGGGCCACGGCAAGCTCAAGCGCTCCATCCAGGACCGCTACTCGCTGCGCTGCGCCCCCCATGTCGCCGGGGTGCTGCGGGACACGATCGAGTGGGTGGACGGCTGGCTGGAGACGGAGATCAACGCCTCCACCGACAATCCGCTCTTCGACGCCGAGAGCGGCCGGGTGCACTCGGGCGGGAACTTCTACGCCGGCCATGTCGTGCAGGCCATGGACTCGCTGAAGGTCGCCGTCGCCTCCGTCGCCGACCTGCTGGACCGCCAGCTCGAGCTCCTGGTCGACGCCAAGTACAACAACGGCCTGACCGAGAACCTCGTCCCGCGCACCGAGGGCGACGCCTGGGAGAAGGGCCTGCACCACGGCTTCAAGGGCATGCAGATCGCCTGCTCCGCGCTGACCGCTGAGGCGCTCAAGCACGCCGGGCCCGCGACCGTGTTCTCCCGCTCCACCGAGGCGCACAACCAGGACAAGGTGTCCATGGCGCCGATAGCCGCCCGCGACGCCCGCCGCATCGTGGAACTCACCCAGGAGGTCGCCGCGATCCAGATCCTGGCCGCCTGCCAGGCCCTCGATCTGCGCGGCACCGGCGACATGGCCCCGCGCACCAGGGCCGTGCACGCCCTCGTGCGCACGCGGGTGCCGTTCGTGGACGCCGACCGGCGGATGGACGGCGACATCGCCGAGGTCGTCGCGCTCATCCGCTCGGGCGCCCTGCTGGCGGCGACCGGCACGGAAGGAGAACAGCGGTGACCCGCACGGCCCAGGCCGACCCGGTCCTGCTGGGGATCGCCGCCGAACTGCCCGGGTCCGCCATCACCACGGACGAACTCCTGGATTCCAGCCGTCACCTGATGTCCGACCGGCTCGCCGCCATGCTCACCACCCTGGGCATCGACAAGCGGCACTCGGTCCTCGCCAACTACCCCGACGTCGTCTTCAAGGGCGCCGAACCCGAGACCGGCGTCCTCACCGCGGACCTCGCCGTCGCGTCCGCGCGGGCCGCCCTCGCGAAGGCGGGCACCGACCCGGCCGGCATCGGGCTCGTCCTCGGCGTCACCTCCAGCCCCGGCCGCCTGCTGCCCTCGCTGGTGTGCGACGTGATCGCCAAGATGCCCGAACTCCCGCGCGACTGCGCCAACCTCGCGATCGAGTACATGGGCTGCTCGGCCATGGCCAAGGTGGTGGACACCGCCCGCTGGTACCTGACCGCCAACCCGGGCCGTACGGTGCTCGCGGTGTTCACCGAGGCCATCACGCCCCTGTCCCCGCCGCTGGACGGCACCCTGTACCGGCACTTCACCGAGATCGCGCCCGCCGAGCGGCAGCGCACGGTCGACGCGCTGCACTCGTTCCTGTTCGCCGACGCCTCCGTGGCCATGGTCTTCGGCGACGAGGGCGGGGGCCCGGTGTTCGGTCCGGTCGCCAACCTGACCAACGACCTGCCGGAGGACACCGAGCTGGGCACGGTCCCCGACGGCGGCTCCGACATCCCCGTGGTCCTCGCCGACCACGGCCGCCGGCTGTACACCCTCTCCCCCGACGTCACCCCGCGCGGCGGCCACTACGCCACCACCACCGCCGAGGCCGCCCTCGCGGGCTCCGCCCTGTCGTCGGCGGCGGATGCGTCGGTGCTGCTGATGCACACCGGCAGCACCCGCATCCTGGACTCGCTGTGCGCCGGGTTCGGCGTCGACCCGCACGACGCGAAGGTGGCGTCGTCGTACCGGGTGCTGCGCGACCACGCCAACACCCTCGGCTGTTCGGTGCCGTTGATGTTCGCGGAGGACACCCGCCGTCCGGCCGGGGAGGGGCTCGCGATCGCCTTCGGCCTCTCCTTCTCCGCCGGCGCCTTCACCGTCCGTTTCCCGGACGGCGGCTGGCGCCCCTGACCGGCCGGGCGGGCGGTGACACCGCCCGCCACGGGGCCCCTACAGCGCGGGACCCGGGTCCGTCGGCGTCGCCGGCTCGGTGGGCCCGGGGGCCGGCGCCGACTTCGTGAACGGCGCCATCGAGTCGCCGGTGGGGTCCGTGGACGGGTCCGTGGGCGTCGGCGGGGTGGGCGGGGTGGCCGGCGAGGACGACGTGGGGGGCGGTGTGGTCGGCTTGGTCGGCGGGTCCGTCGGCTTCGTCTTGGTCGGGGTCGGCGTCGGCGTCGGTGTCGGCGACGCGTCCCCGCTGCCGGTGCTCCCCGTCCCGCTCGGGTCGGCCGGCGCGCTGTCGGACGCGGACGGCCGCGGCGTGGCGCTCGTACCGGTGTACGTGCCCGCCGGGCCCGAGGCCGAGGGCCGGATTGCGGGCGGCTGCGCGGGCGTTCCGCTGTCCTGGCCCGGGTCGGCGTCCACCGTGGAGTCCCCGGCGTCCTGGCTCGCCGACGGGTTGACGTCGGCCCGCCCGGCGGGGTTCTTGTCGTCGCCCTCGTGGGACGTCATGCCCAGCGTCACCACGGTGCCGAGCACCGCGGCGAGCAGTGCCCCGGAACCGGCCGCCACCATGTTGCGGCGGGCGAGCCGCCGGATGCCGAGCCCCCGGGCGGACGGCGCGGTCACCTGGGGCGTGACCAGGGTGTCGGGGACCGGGGCCGGGGTGGGCGGCGCGGCGCGGCCCGGCTCGGGCTCCTGCTCCCCCACCGCCGGTACCGGCACCCCGGGCAGTTCCCCGGCCCGGTCCGCGACCAGCGCGAGGGCCCGCCGTCCGGCGACGGTGCCCCGCTTGTCGGCGAGCGCGCCGCGCAGCCCGATCGAGGTCTCCAGTTCGGCGCGGGCCCGGTCGAGCCGGCCCGCGCAGAGCGCGAGAATGCCCAACTCGTGGTGGAAGTACGCCTGTTCGGTCACGTCGCCGGTGTGCAGCGAGGCTTCGGCCCCGTAGCGCAGGGCCCGTTCCCAGGCGCTCCAGTGCAGGGCCGCCGCGAAGGCGGGCGCCGCCGTGCGGGCGAGCCGCACCGCGTGCTCGTCCTCGCCCCCGGCGGGCGGCACCACGGCCGCGAGCGCCGCGAGCACCGCGTCGGCCTCGGCGCCCACCCGCTCCGGAGTGACCGAGGGGTGCCCGGCCCACCAGGCGTAGTGCTGGGCGGCGGTACGGGCCCGCTCCGGGGCGTCGTCGCCGTACCCGGCGGCCTCCAGCTGGGTCTGGACGCCGGCCGCGAGCCGGTAGCGGGAGCCGACCGGGGAGACCAGCCCGCAGGCCGCCAGTTCCCCGAGGGCCGCGTCGGCGTGGGTGTCGCCGACCATCGCGGGCAGGTGCGCCTGGTGCGGCACCTCGCCGCCGAGGGCGACCGCGAAGCGCAGGGCGGCGCGGGCACAGGCGCTGAGCCGGGCGGCGAGCAGCGGGGCGGGCGCGGCGGCTTCGCCGAGCGAGGGCAGCGGCACGGCCGCGCCGTCGAGCTCCCGCACCTGGCCGACCACGGGGCGGACGTCCTCGAAGACGCCGTACTCGTCCACCGCGCCGGTCTCGGCGCGCAGTTGGTCGCGCTGCCGCAGCAGGGCACCCGCCTGCACGAAGCGCAGCGGCAGTCCCTCGGACTCGAACCAGAGGTCGCCCGCCCAGTTGGCCTCCTCCTCGGTGAGCACCCGCCCGGCCGTGCGCTCCAGGATCTCCACCCCGCCGGCCCGGTCGAGTCCGGCCAGGAAGACCTCCTCGACGTCGGCTTCGGCGGAGGGCGCGGGCACGTCCGGGGTGGCGGCGAGCAGGAAGGCGCACTCGGGGGTGGCGTCCAGCAGTTCGTCCAGTTCGGCGCCGCCGAACTGGAGGTCGTCCAGGACGACGACCGCGCCGATCTCCGCGAGCGGTGCCCGCAGTTCGACGCGTTCGGGGCGGTGGCCGGGGGCGTCGTAGACGGTGTGGAAGAGGTCGTGCAGCAGGTCGTCGGCGGTGCGCTGGAAGCCGTTCAGGCGCACCACGCCGTCGGGCGCGAGGTCGTGGCAGTCCTCGGCGACCAGGTCGAGCAGGGCGGTGCGGCCGGAGCCGCCCGGGCCGGTCAGCCGTACGGTGCGGCCCCGGGCGAGCAGCCGGACCAGCCGCTCGCGCACGTCCTGGCGCTCCAGCAGCGGCAGCGGCTGCCGGGTCGCGCCCGGCGGCACCGGGGGCCTGGCCGCGCGTTCGGCCCCGGCGCGCTCGGCGGCGGTGCGCTTGCGCGGGCTGCCGGGGCGCTGGGCCGGCGGGCACGGCTCGATCTCGCTGCCGTCCACCGGGTTGACGGTCAGCAGCAGGTCGCCCGAGACGAGGTGCGCCGTACGGGCGGGCGCGGGCGCGCCAGGGCCGAAGTCGGCGATGAGGGGGTCCCGGGGCGGACGGCGGCTGCCCGCCGCCATGTGCTCCTCGGGTCCCGGGCTGCTGATCGGGTCCATGGGTTCAAGCCCCCCATAAGCGTCGTGTGCTCGTGATCCGGCCCCTCCCGGTCTGCCGCACACCGCGCTGTCGCTCCGGTCCGGGCCCGCTCGGTCGAGGGGTGCGAGTCAGGCGGGCGACTCGGGCGGGCGAGGGAACACTAAACCTTCGCCCAGTATCCACGACAGGGCGGGGGTGCCGTATCCCGCGACGGCAGGCTCCGTACGGTCCGACACGTCACGTTCCGGCGCGGATTGCGCCCGGGCCCGGCCCGGGGCCGTCCTCGAACCCGCGACCGGGGGATCAGACGCGCGGCAGCGATTCGACGCCGATGCCGCCCTCGATGGCGAGGATGCGGTGCAGCCGGGTGGCCACCAACAGGCGCTGCATCTGCGGCGGTACGCCGCGCAGCACCAGACGGCGACCGCAGCGGCCGGCCCGCCGGTGGGCCCCCATGATCACCCCGAGTCCGGTGGCGTCCCAGGAGTCCAGTTCGGACAGGTCGAGCACCAGGTCGCCGGCGCCGTCGTCGACTGCCGAGTGCAGGGCCGTACGGGCGTCCGCCGCGCTGCGGACGTCGAGGCGCCCCCCGACGACCAGCTCGGCGTGGTCGCCCCTGATGTGCATATGCGCTCCCCGTTGAGTGCGGTTTGGCGTTCTCCGTGTCGATGCTGTGCACCGTCTGACTGAATGCGTGGCGGTGCGGTTGCTGCTTGTAAGCGAACCGATACCGAATTCACCCCTGGGAGTGATGTTCCGGGGGTGAATTCGGTGACGATCCGCTTTCGTACTCGCTCAGTACCTGCTCAGTACGTGCTCAGTACGTGTAGAAGCCCTGCCCGCTCTTGCGGCCGATGTCACCGGCATCCACCATCCGGCGCATCAGCTCCGGCGGGGCGAACTTCTCGTCCTGGGTCTCGGTGTAGATGTTGCCGGTGGCGTGCAGCAGGATGTCCACGCCGGTCAGGTCGGTGGTGGCGAGCGGGCCCATGGCGTGGCCGAAGCCGAGCTTGCAGGCGAGGTCGATGTCCTCGGCGGTGGCGACGCCCGACTCGTAGAGCTTGACGGCCTCCACGACGAGGGCGGAGATGAGGCGGGTGGTGACGAACCCGGCGACGTCCCGGTTGACCACGATGCAGATCTTGCCGACCGACTCGGCGAACTCCCGCGCGGTGGCGAGGGCTTCGTCGCTCGTCTTGTACCCGCGGACCAGCTCGACCAGCTTCATCATCGGCACCGGCGAGAAGAAGTGCACGCCGACGACCCGTTCGGGCCGCTCGGTGGCCGCAGCGATCTTGGTGATCGGGATGGCGGAGGTGTTGGAGGCGAGCACGGTGTCCTCGCGCACGATCTTGTCGAGCGCGCGGAAGATCTCGTGCTTGACCTCCAGCTTCTCGAAGACGGCCTCCACCACGACGTCCGCGTCGGCGGCGGCGTCCAGGTCGGTGGTCGGGGTGATCCGGCCGAGGGCGGCGTCGGCGTCGTGCGCCTCCATCTTGCCCTTGCTCACGAACTTGTCGTACGACGCCTTGATGGCGTCGGTGCCACGCGTGAGCGCCTCGTCGGTGACATCGCGGAGGACGACCTCCCAGCCCGCCTGCGCGGCGACCTGAGCGATACCGGACCCCATGAGACCGGCCCCGATGACGGCGAGCTTCCCTGCCACTCCGACTCCCTCTTCCCGCTGTTACCCGCTGTGGACGTGTGCCTCTTCGGCGGACGATAGCGCTCGTGAGGCCGGTTGAGTACGGTAAGTAACGCGCGTCACTGTCTCAGGGGCTGAGACTCCGGTCACGTCAATTCCTCGCGGACTCAAGCGTTTTGTCCCCCTGCCGACGGCCCGGCCGATACGCTGCGTGGCCAGATCGCTACGTTTCCCATCGGGGGTGTGCCATGCCACCGCGAAAAGTGGTCACGGGCCGCAGCCAGGAGCCTCGCCGGCGGTACGCGGAGGAACTGCGCCGGCTGCGTCTCGCCAAGGGCTTGACCCTGCGTGAGCTGGCCGCGCTGGTCGGCTGGGACGCCTCTCTCTTCGGCAAGCTGGAGACCGGCAGCACGCTGGGCAGCCCGGACGTGGCGGAGGCGCTGGACCAGTTCTACGGGACGCCGGGGTTGTTGCTGGCGATGTGGGAGATGGCGCTCGGGGACCCAACGCAGTTCAGAGAGAAATACCGGCGATACATGGCGCTGGAGGCGGAGGCGGTGAGTCTCTGGCATTACGGTGCCAGCGCGGTACCGGGCCTGCTCCAGACCGCTGGTTACGCGCGCGAAGCGCTTGCCGCTGGCTGGATCAAGGACGACGAACTGGACCAGCAGGTCGAAGCGCGTTTGGGACGGCGCAAGTTACTGGAGGGCGACAGCCCTCCCCTGTTCCGGGTCATCCTCTCCGAGGCAGTGCTGCGCACTTCCCTGCGTGACAAGGAGGCGTGGCGGGAGCAGCTGCAACATTTGGCGGAGGCTGCCGAGCGCCCCAACATCACCATCCAGGTCCTGCCGTTCAGTGCCGGTCCCCACGGTCTGATGAACACGAACGTGAAGTTCCTGCGGCTGCCCGACGGGCACACAGTCGCCTATACGGAAAACGACCTGCGCGGTGAGTTGGTGGAAGACAGCGCCACAGTCGAGGAGTTGCAGCGTAGGTACGATGCGATGCGCGACCTCGCCCTGTCCCCGGCCGAGACGCTCAAATTCATCCTGCGGATGTTGGAGGAACTGCCGTGCGAGCCACCGACCTGAGCGACGTGACCTGGCGCAAGAGCAGCTACAGCAACACCAGCGGCGGCGATTGCCTCGAAGTCTCCGACGACCTCCCCTCCTCCGTCCCCGTCCGTGACAGCAAGACCCCCCACGGCCCCGTCCTCCTCTTCACCGACCCGGCCTGGGCGGCCTTCGTCGGGGCGGTCGGGCGCGGGGTGCTGGACTGATGGAAAAGCCCCCGGCGCCGCCCTTTCGGGACGGCGCCGGGGGTCGTGTCCGACGGCCTGGACCTCAGCTGTCGGCGCGCTGCTTCCCCCGGTCGTCACAGCCGTAGTCGCAGGGCTTCCCGGGCTTCCCCGGCTCCCCGTTGACGGTGATGCTGGCCCGCGCCGGCTCGCTGACGACCTGGTTGCCGTCCGGGTCCGTGCCGGTCGCGCGGGCGGTGTTGGTGATGACGCACTCCTTGCCGCCGTAGCCGTCCTTGCCGCCCTTGCCGCCGTCCGCGCACCGGTCCAGGTCGGCCTGGGTGACCGTGAACGTGCCGTGGCAGGTGGTGGAGGCGCCGGGGGCCAGCGTGGTCGCGTCACAGGTGACGCCGGTGACGAGGTCGTCGTTCACCCGGACGTCGCGCAGGGTGGTGTTGCCGGTGTTGGTGACCGTGTAGGCGTACTCCACCCTGGACCCGACCTCGAACGGGCCCGCCGAGACCACGCGCTTGCGCAGGGTGATCCGCGACTCCCCGAGGGGGACCGTGACGCTGGCCACGGCGAGTTCGCTGACGACCTCGCGGCCCTGCGGGTCGGTCGCACTGGCCCTCGCCACGTTGACGATGACGCACTGCGTGGTGTCACCGCTGTTCCGGCAGGCGTCGATGTCCGCCTGGGTGATGGTGTACGAACCGTGGCAGGTGGTGGAGGCACCGGGCGCCAGCGTGGTCGTGCCGCAGATGACGTCGCCGACCCGGTCGTCGCTCACCCGCACGTCGTGCAGGGTGGTGTTGCCGGTGTTGTGGACGGTGTACGTGTACTCGACCGTCGAGCCGACCTGGTACGGGCCGCTCGACGTCACCCGCTTGTCCAGGGTGAGCCGGGGCTCGGTGATCGGCACGGTGACGTTCGCTTCGGCGGGCTCGCTGACGATCTCCCGGCCCTGCGGGTCGGTGCCGCCCGCCTGCGCCACGTTGGTGATGACGCACTCCGTGGTCGCGCCGCCCTCCCGGCAGGTGTCGATGTCCGCCTGGGTGATGGTGTACGAACCGTGGCAGGTGGTGGAGGCACCGGGGGCCAGCGTGGTCGCGTCACAGGTGACGTCGCTCGCGTGGTCGTCCAGGACCATCACGTTGTGCAGGGGGGTGCTGCCGGTGTTGGTGACGGTGTACGCGTAGTCGACCCGCGAACCGGCCTGGTACGGGCCGCTCGACGTCACGCGCTTCGTCACGGTGACGTGCGGCTGCCCGACCGGGAGGGTCGCCTCGGTCTCCGGAGAGGTGACCGTCTCGCCGTCCGTCGTACCCGTCACCGTGGCGGTGTTGGTCACCGAACCGGCCGTGCCGTCGGCCGCGGTGATGGTGTAGGTGCCGGTGCAGGTGGTGGTGTCACCGGGCTCCTCCGCGGGGGCGAGGGAGGTCGCCTCGCAGGTGATGTCCGTGACGCGGTCGTCGTGCACCGTGATGTCGTTCAGCCGCGTCCCGCCGGTGTTGCGCACGGTGTAGCGGTAGGTGACCGTCTGCCCGACGGAGTAGGGGCCGGGGGTCGTCACCTCCTTGTCGACCTCCAGGGCCGGCGGCCGCTGGATCGGCACCGTCTCCGAGGACGGCGGCGAGGTGACCTCCTCGTCGTCGGAGAGCCCGGTCGCCACGGCGGTGTTGTCGATCGAGCCGCCGGCCGCGTCGGCGGCCGTCACGGTGTACGTCGCGGTGCAGGTGACGGTCTGTCCCACCGCGAGGTTCGTCGTGGGGCACGACACCGGGCCGATCTTCGCGTCGTTCACGGCGAGATCGGTGATGTCCGTGTTGCCGGAGTTCGTCACCACGAACTCGTACGGCACCTGCGAACCGACCGTCAGGTCGCCGGGCAGCGGCTGCCGGACCTGCTTGACCAGGTTCAGCCGGGGCAGCGGCTCGGCGCTGTGGACGACCACGTTGCGGATGAGGTGGACGTCAGTGTTCGCCCCGGTCGAGGACGCGAAGCCGAACTTGAAGGTGGAGGGCATCGGCTGGGGCGCCGGCGCGGACAGGACCTGGTGCGGGCCGCTGCCGTCGTTGAAGTCGACGGTCACGGTCACCACCGGGTTGGGCGCCGGGGTGATGTGCACGTTGACCCGGCGCCGGTCCGGCTCCAGCAGTTGCTCGGCCTCCTGCGGGGTGACGCCCGGCGGCAGCTCGGTCGTCGGGCCCTGGAGGTTGCCCGGAAGGGTCGACGGGTAGGGGCCGGTGCCGGTGAAGTTGGTGGTCGTGGCGGTGATGAAGCAGTAGCCGATGTCGCCGTTGCCCGGCCCGCGCAGGGTGATGATGTTGGGCCCCGGCGGCGGCCAGGACTCCATGGAGGGCGCGCGGTTGGGGCAGCCGTTGCCCCGGCCCTCCCCGTCCCCGAAGAAGTTGCCGTACACGTCGAGGCCGACCCCCAGGTAGCCGTGGTCGACGCCCGGCTGGAAGGGCAGGTCCGGGTTGTTGTTCTCGCGGAGCTGGGCATAGCCGAGGCTGCCGCCGAAGGCGCCCGGGTGGGTCAGCGAGGCGGCGCCGTCGACCAGGAAGAAGGAGATCCCGTCCGCGGGGCGCGCCGGGGTCGTGCTGCCGTACTGGTACTGGTCGAAGGTGACGTCGAGACCCTGCCCCGCCGGGATGGCGTGGTTGTACAGCACGGCCGAACTCTGGAAGTGGGCGGCGTCGGTCAGCCGCAGGAAGCCGTGCGGCGCCGCGTTGTTCGGCGGGACCGGTCCGATGGCGGTCGGCGCACAACCGCCCAGCGGGTGGCTCCCCGACGGCGGCGGCGTGGCCGCGGTCGGTGCGCCGGTGAGGCAGGATGCCCCCACGCCCGTGAACTCAGGGGCCGTGGCCTGGGTGAACGTCTCGTTGACCAGGGGGGAACCGGTGGCCCGCGGCTGCGGCGCGGCACTGGCGGTGCCGCCCAGCGCCAGGGGTGCTCCCGCGCCGACGACGAGGGCCAGCGCCGCCGCGGCGAGTCGGGAAACGCGCCCGCGCGGCACGGGCCGGCCGGGCGACGTAGGGGGTCGTCTTCTGCTCATGAACCGCATCAGTAGCAGTCACCCGTCCGCCTCCCCCGCTTGACAAACCGGCATATGCCCCCAATGGCCGCCGATACCTACCCCACTGCCGCATCCCCGGCGGTCCCGCCCGGGGCGCGCTCGCGCACCGCGTACCCGAGCACCCGCTCGCTCAGCAGCGCCTCCATCTCGTCCAGCAGCGCCAGCACCTCCCGCGAGACCTCGGCGGGCGGTCGGCCCTTGACCATCTCCCGGCCGATGACCCCCATGACCGTGCCGTGGAGCCAGGCGATCTGACCGGCCATCAGGTGGGGCAGGTCGTCGTCGGCGGCCGCGCCGGTCTCCTCGCGCAGGGCCTGTTCGAGGGCGGCCTGCACCTCCTGGGAGATGGCCCACAGGCGCGAGCGCAGCGCCGGGGCGGCCTCGATGACGCGCATGAAGACGGCGTAGTCCGGGAGCAGGCCGACCCGCGGGGACACCGCCTCGACCTCCTCGCGCAGCTCGCGCAGGACGGCCGCCGCCGCGGACTCCCCCTCGCGGCGGCCGCGGACCCAGCGGGCCAGGCGGTCCACCACGCCCGCGGAGCGGTCGAAGAACAGGTCCTCCTTGGCGGGGAAGTAGTTGTAGACCGTGTTGACGGAGACGTTCGCCGCGTCGGCGATCTCCGCGACCGTCACCGCGTCGAAGCCGCGCTCGACGAACAGTCCCGTGGCGACATCCGAGATGTACTGCCTGGTCTGCCGCTTCTTCCGCTCCCTGAGCCCCTCAGCCATGCCCCCGATCCTAGCTTTGCTGGTCCCCCTGAAAACTTGGAGTGATTGCAAATTTTCAGGGACTCTGTTTTTCTGTGGACATGGCAGCAGTCATCAGCGCGGCGGGACTCGCCCGCACCTTCCAGACGAAAGCCGGCCCCGTCGACGCCGTGCGCGGCATCGACCTCACCGTCCACGAGGGCGAGATCCTCGGATTCCTGGGCCCCAACGGCGCCGGCAAGACCACCACCCTGCGCATGCTCACCACCCTTCTGAAGCCGACCGGCGGCACGGCCACCGTCGCCGGGCACGACCTCGCGAGCGACCCGGCCGGGGTGCGGCGGGCCTGCGGGTACGTCGCCCAGTCCGGCGGCGTCGACCCGCAGATCACCGTGCGGGAGGAGCTGGTCACCCAGGGGCGGCTCTACCGGCTGGCCAAGGCCGACGCCGTCGCACGGGCCGGGGAACTCGCCCGCGACCTCGACCTCACCGGCCTGCTCGACCGCAAGGCGGGCGCGCTCTCCGGCGGGCAGCGGCGACGGCTGGACATCGCGATGGCCCTCACCCACCGCCCACAGGTGCTGTTCCTGGACGAACCGACCACCGGCCTCGACCCCGGCAGCCGCGCCGACCTGTGGGACCTGGTGCGCCGGCTGCGCGACGAGGGCACCACCGTCTTCCTGACCACCCACTACCTGGACGAGGCCGACGCCCTCGCCGACCGGCTGGTGATCGTCGACCGGGGCGTCGTCGCGGCCGAGGGCACCCCCGCCGCGCTCAAGCTGAAGTACGGCGGCTCCCTGGACGCCACGCTCCAGGACACCTTCCTGGCCGTCACCGGCCGCGCCCCCGCCCCCGCCGACGACGCCCCCGTCGCCGTATAGCCCCCAGGAGTCCACCGGCATGCTGCTGCACGGCACGGCCCTCGTCTACGGCCGCTACCTCCGCCAGTCCCTGCGCTCCCGCTTCGCCCTCCTCTTCGGGGTCCTCACCCCGCTGCTCTACCTGCTCTTCTTCGGCCCGCTGCTCACCGGTCTGCCGCTGGGCGGCGCGGGCAGCTCCTGGCAGGTGCTCGTGCCCGGCCTGCTGCTCCAACTCGGTCTGTTCGGCGCCCTGTTCGCGGGCTTCACGGTCATCATGGAGAACGCCCAGGGAGTGGTGGAACGGATGCGGGTCACCCCGGTCAGCCGGCTCGCCCTGCTGCTCGGCCGCGTGCTGCGCGACGCCACGGTGTTCGTGTTCCAGGCGGTGCTGCTGGTGCTGGCCGCGCTGCTGATGGGCCTGCGCGCACCGCTGCCGGGCGTGCTCATCGGCTTCGCCTTCGTCGCGCTGCTCACACTGTCCCTGGCCTCGGTGTCGTACGCGCTGGCCATGAAGGTGCGCACCCCGCAGGAGTTCGGCCCGCTGATCAACGCGGTGTCGATGCCGTCGATGCTGCTGTCCGGGCTCATGCTCCCGATGAGCCTGGCGCCCGGCTGGCTCGACGTGCTGTCGCACTTCGTCCCGTTCCGCTATCTGGTGGACGCGATGCGCGACGCCTACGTCGGCCACTACGCCACCGCGCACATGCTCTACGGCGTCCTCGTCGCCGTCGGCTTCGCCGCGCTGGCCGTGACGGCGGGCACACGGGTGTTCCGGACGGCCGGGGCGTAATTACGCTGGGCACATGGTCAATCTGACACGTATCTACACCCGGACCGGCGACAAGGGCACCACCAGCCTCGGCGACATGAGCCGGGTGCCCAAGACGGACCTGCGGATCTCCGCCTACGCGGACAGCAACGAGGCCAACGCGGTGATCGGCACCGCGATCGCCCTGGGCGGCCTGGACGAGGAGGTCGTCGCCGTCCTCACCCGCGTGCAGAACGACCTGTTCGACGTGGGCGCGGACCTGTCGACCCCGGTGGCGGAGAACCCGGAGTACCCGCCGCTGCGGGTCGAGCAGTTCTACATCGACCGGCTGGAGGCGGACTGCGACCGCTTCAACGAACGGCTGGAGAAGCTGCGCTCCTTCATCCTGCCCGGCGGCACCCCGGGCGCCGCCCTGCTCCACCAGGCCTGCACCGTCGTGCGCCGCGCCGAGCGCTCCACCTGGGCGGCCCTGGAGGTGCACGGCGACCTCATGAACCCGCTCACCGCCACCTACCTCAACCGCCTCTCCGATCTCCTCTTCATCCTGGCCCGCATCGCCAACAAGGCCACCGGCGACGTGCTGTGGGTGCCGGGCGGGGAGCGCTGACAGGCACGGTCGCGCCCCACGTCAGCCGGTTGCCGGACAGGGCGGAGCAGCGCGGGCACGGCCAAGCGGCCGTGCCCGCGGGCGAGTTGGGGGCCGGGGCGCGCCACGGCCAGATTGGTCCAGACCTATTGACCCGTGGTCCAGACCTTTCTACCCTCGGGGCACCGTGGGCATGAAGGCTCAGTCATGCCCCCTTTCACCCCCACCGACAAGGGAGGCGCAGCGTGCGCTTCAGACACAGAGCCGCGGCAGGACTCGCGACCCTGATACTCCCCCTGGCCGGACTGGTCGGCCTCGCCGGCCCCGCCCCGGCCGCGAGCAACGCCACGGCGGCGAGCGGCGTCACCGCCAGCTTCACCAAGTCCAGCGACTGGGGAACCGGGTTCGGCGGTCAGTGGACCATCAAGAACTCCGGCTCCGCCGGCATCAGTTCCTGGACGATCCAGTGGGACTTCCCCTCCGGCACGTCCGTCACCTCCGCCTGGGACGCCGACGTCACCAACTCCGGCAACCACTGGACGGCGAAGAACAAGTCCTACAACGGCACCCTCGCCCCCGGCGCCTCCGTCAGCTTCGGCTTCAACGGCTCCGGCCCCGGCTCCCCGAGCAACTGCAGCCTCAACGGCGACAGCTGCGACGGCACCTCGGTCCCGGGCGACGCCGCCCCGAGCGCCCCCGGCACCCCGACCGCCTCCGGCATCACCGACACCTCGGTCAAGCTGACCTGGGGCGCGGCCACCGACGACAAGGGCGTCAAGAACTACGACGTGCTGCGCGACGGCAAGGTCGTCGCCACCGTGACCGGCACCTCGTACACCGACACCGGCCTCACCGCCGGCACCGACTACTCCTACTCGGTGCAGGCCCGTGACACCGCCGGCCAGACCGGCCCGGTCAGCGCCGCGGTCGCCGTGCACACCACCGGGGGCGGCGGCACCACTCCCCCGCCGACCAGCGGCAAGATCAAGATGGGGTACTTCACCGACTGGGGCATCTACGGCCGCAACTACAACGTGAAGAACCTGGTGACCTCCGGCTCCGCCGCCAAGATCACCCACATCAACTACGCCTTCGGCAACATCACCGGCGGCAAGTGCGCCATCGGCGACTCCTACGCCGACTACGACAAGGCGTTCACCGCCGACCAGGCCGTCAACGGCGTGGCCGACACCTGGGACCAGCCGCTGCGCGGCAACTTCAACCAGCTGCGCGAGCTGAAGGCCAAGTACCCGAACCTCAAGGTGATCTGGTCCTTCGGCGGCTGGACCTGGTCCGGCGGCTTCGCGGACGCGGCCAAGGACCCGGCGGGCTTCGCCCAGTCCTGCTACGACCTGGTCAACGACCCGCGCTGGGCCGATGTCTTCGACGGCATCGACATCGACTGGGAGTACCCCAACGCCTGCGGTCTGACCTGTGACACCAGCGGTCCCGCGGCCTTCAAGAACGTCGTGGCCGCGCTGCGCGCCAAGTTCGGCAGCGGCAAGCTGGTGACCGCCGCGGTCTCCGCCGACGGCTCCAACGGCGGCAAGATCGACGCCACCGACTACGCGGGCGCCGCCCAGTACCTCGACTGGTACAACGTGATGACGTACGACTTCTTCGGCGCCTGGGACGCGAAGGGCCCCACCGCCCCGCACTCCCCGCTCACCTCGTACAGCGGCATCCCGCAGGCCGGCTTCACCACCGCCGACGCGATCGCCAAGTACAAGGCGGCCGGCGTGCCCGCCGCCAAGCTGCTCATCGGCATCGGCTTCTACGGCCGCGGCTGGACCGGCGTCACCCAGGACGCCCCGGGCGGCACGGCCACGGGCCCGGCGACCGGCACGTACGAGCAGGGCATCGAGGACTACAAGGTGCTCAAGTCGTCCTGCCCGGTCACCGGCACCATCGCGGGCACCGCGTACGCCCACTGCGGCAGCAACTGGTGGTCGTACGACACCCCCTCGACCATCGCCGGGAAGATGAGCTGGGCCAAGACCCAGGGCCTGGGCGGCGCGTTCTTCTGGGAGTTCAGCGGTGACACCAGCGACGGCGAGCTGGTGAACGCCATCAGCAGCAACCTCTGAGCCGGACGGCTCCGCACGACATCGCCCCTCTCCCGGCGTCCGGGAGAGGGGCGACGCGGTTACGCCACGTTCACCCGCTGGCCGGGCGGCGCCGCCTCCAGCCACGCGAGGAATCCGGTCAGCGCGTCCTCGCTCATCGCGAGTTCGAGGCGCGTGCCCCGGTGCGTACAGGCGAGGACCACCGCGTCGGACAGCAGCGCCAGCTCCTCCTCGCCCTCCGGCAGCCGGCGCCCGGCCACCTCGATCAGGGCGCGTTCCAGCACCCGGCGGGGGCGCACGGCGTAGGAGAAGACCCGGTACCACTCGATCCGGTCACCGTTGTAGCGGGCGACGCCGTAACTCCACCCTTTGCCGCCGGCATCCGGTTTGTCGGCCACGTCCCAGCGCAGCGAACAGTCGAAGGTCCCGCCCGAACGCTGGATCAGCCGGCGCCGCAGGCCGAACAGGAACAGCCCCAGCACCACGAGCGCGACCACGATCCCGCACACAGTCAGAGCGAGGACCATCGGCACCGACCTCCTCGTCTCCTAGGTAACGGAACGGAAAAAACACCCGGATCTGCCTCAGCCGCGGCCAGGACCCTGAGGTCCCAGCCGCGGCTGAGGTTACGTCATCACACGGTGCGCGGTGTCAGCGCGCCGTCGCCGCACGAAGCCGGACGTCCGCGCGGCGCTCGGCGGCGGCATCGCCCTCCGCCTTCGCGCGTTCGAGCTCCCGCTCGGTGCGCTGGACATCGATCTCGTCCGACAGCTCGGCGACCTCGGCCAGCAGCGACAGCTTGTTGTCCGCGAACGAGACGAAACCGCCGTGCACCGCGGCGACGACCGTGCCGCCGTCACTCGTACGGATGGTCACCGGGCCCGACTCCAGCACACCGAGCAGCGGCTGGTGACCGGGCATGACGCCGATGTCGCCGGAGGTGGTGCGCGCGACGACCAGGGTGGCCTCGCCGGACCAGACCTGGCGGTCCGCGGCGACCAGCTCGACGTGCAGCTCAGCAGCCAAGGGTGGCTCCTCGGGTCACCACCCGGCAGGGGCGCCGGGTGTTGGGGTCAATTCTAGTGGGCGTTGCTGAGGGGGCGGGACGCGCCCGCCCCCTCACACGAGCACGGGGCTCAGGAGACGCCCAGCTCCTTGGCGTTGGCCTTGAGGTCCTCAAGACCACCGCACATGAAGAACGCCTGCTCCGGGAAGTGGTCGTACTCGCCGTCGCAGATCGCGTTGAACGCGGCGATCGACTCGTCCAGCGGCACGTCCGAACCGTCCACGCCGGTGAACTGCTTGGCGACGTGGGTGTTCTGGGACAGGAAGCGCTCCACGCGACGGGCACGGTGGACGACGAGCTTGTCCTCCTCGCCGAGCTCGTCGATACCGAGGATCGCGATGATGTCCTGGAGGTCCTTGTACTTCTGCAGGATGTTCTTCACGCGCATGGCCGCGTTGTAGTGGTCCGCGGAGATGTAGCGCGGGTCCAGGATCCGGGACGTGGAGTCCAGCGGGTCCACGGCCGGGTAGATGCCCTTCTCGGAGATCGGACGGGAGAGAACCGTCGTCGCGTCGAGGTGGGCGAAGGTGGTCGCCGGGGCCGGGTCGGTCAGGTCGTCGGCGGGGACGTAGATCGCCTGCATCGAGGTGATCGAGTGACCGCGGGTCGAGGTGATGCGCTCCTGGAGGAGGCCCATCTCGTCGGCCAGGTTCGGCTGGTAACCCACCGCGGACGGCATGCGGCCGAGCAGGGTGGAGACCTCGGAACCGGCCTGCGTGAAGCGGAAGATGTTGTCGATGAAGAACAGCACGTCCTGCTTCTGGACGTCACGGAAGTACTCGGCCATGGTGAGGCCGGCCAGCGCGACGCGCAGACGGGTGCCCGGGGGCTCGTCCATCTGACCGAAGACCAGCGCGGTCTTGTCGATGACGCCCGAGTCGGTCATCTCCTCGATGAGGTCGTTGCCCTCACGGGTGCGCTCACCGACACCGGCGAACACGGAGACACCGTCGTGGTTGTTGGCGACACGGTAGATCATCTCCTGGATGAGCACCGTCTTGCCGACGCCGGCGCCGCCGAACAGGCCGATCTTGCCGCCCTTGACGTACGGGGTGAGCAGGTCGATGACCTTGACGCCCGTCTCGAACATCTCGGTCTTCGACTCGAGCTCGTCGAAGTTCGGGGCCTTGCGGTGGATCGGCCAGCGCTCGCCGTCGTACTGCTCGTCGACGTTCAGCACCTCACCGAGGGTGTTGAACACCTTGCCCTTGGTGAAGTCGCCGACCGGCACCGAGATCGGCGCGCCGGTGTCGACGACCGGGGCCTGGCGGACCAGGCCGTCGGTGGGCTGCATGGAGATGGTGCGGACCAGACCGTCACCCAGGTGCTGGGCGACCTCCAGGGTCAGCGTCTTCTTCTCGCCGGCGTTGGCCGGGTCGGCCACCTCGACGTGCAGCGCCTGGTAGATGTCCGGCATCGCGTCGACGGGGAACTCCACGTCGACGACCGGGCCGATGACCCGGGCGACGCGGCCCGTAGCCGTCGCGGTCTCAACAGTGGTGGTCATTTATCGGTCACTCCCCGCGGTCGCGTCGGCCAGGGCGCTCGCGCCACCGACGATCTCGCTGATTTCCTGGGTGATTTCGGCCTGGCGGGCCGCGTTGGCAAGGCGGGACAGCGTGTTGATCAGCTCGCCCGCGTTGTCGGTGGCCGACTTCATCGCGCGCCGCGTGGCGGCGTGCTTGGAGGCGGCCGACTGGAGCAGCGCGTTGTAGATACGGCTCTCGACGTAGCGCGGCAGGAGGGCGTCGAGGACGTCCTCCGCCGAGGGCTCGAAGTCGTAGAGCGGGAGGATCTCGCCCTCGTGCTTCGTCTCCTCGGCGACCTCTTCGAGGCGCAGCGGCAGCAGCCGTGCGTCCAGCGCGGTCTGCGTCATCATCGAGACGAACTCGGTGAAGACGATGTGGAGTTCGTCCACGCCGCCCTCGGCCGTGTCCTTCTCGATGGCCTCGATCAGGGGCGCCGCCACCTTCTTGGCGTCCGCGTACGACGGCTCGTCGGTGAAGCCCGTCCACGACTCCGCGACCTTGCGCTCACGGAAGTTGTAGTGGGCGACACCGCGCCGGCCGACGATGTACGTGTCGACCTGCTTGCCCTCGCGCTCCAGGCGCGCGGTCAGCTGCTCCGCGGCCTTGATGGCGTTGGAGTTGAAGGCGCCGGCCAGACCGCGGTCGCTCGTGAGGAGCAGGACCGCGGCACGGGTCGGGGTCTCGGCCTCCGTGGTGAGCGGGTGCTTGGTGTTCGACCCCGTACCGACCGCCGTGACCGCGCGCGTCAGCTCGGTCGCGTACGGCGTGGAGGCCGCCACCTTGCGCTGTGCCTTGACGACACGCGAGGCGGCGATCATCTCCATCGCCTTGGTGATCTTCTTGGTCGCGCTGACGGATCGGATGCGACGCTTGTAGACCCGGAGCTGGGCTCCCATGAGTCAGGTCCCTTCCTTACGTCACTTGGCGGCAGCGGCAGGAGTGTCCTCGCCGAGCAGCTTGCCGTCCGAGGTCTCGAACTGCTTCTTGAACTCGGCCACCGCGTCGTCGATCGCCTGGATCGTGTCGTCCGACATCTTCGCGCCCTCCTTGATGGAGGTCATCAGGCCCTGGTGCTTCCGGTGCAGGAAGTCGATCAGTTCCTTCTCGAAGCGGCGGATGTCGGCGACCGGCACGTCGTCCATACGGCCGTTGGTACCGGCCCACACGGAGACGACCTGGTCCTCGGTGGCCATCGGCTGGTACTGGTCCTGCTTCAGCAGCTCGACCATGCGCTGACCGCGCTCCAGCTGGGCCTTGGAGGCCGCGTCCAGGTCGGAACCGAAGGCGGCGAACGCCTCCAGCTCACGGAACTGGGCGAGGTCCACACGGAGGCGGCCGGAGACCTGGCGCATCGCCTTGTGCTGGGCGGAGCCACCGACTCGGGAGACCGAGATACCGACGTTCAGCGCGGGACGCTGACCGGCGTTGAACAGGTCCGACTCCAGGAAGCACTGGCCGTCGGTGATGGAGATGACGTTGGTCGGGATGAACGCCGAGACGTCGTTGGCCTTCGTCTCGACGATCGGCAGACCGGTCATCGAACCGGCACCCATCTCGTCGGAGAGCTTCGCGCAGCGCTCCAGGAGGCGGGAGTGCAGGTAGAAGACGTCACCCGGGTAGGCCTCGCGGCCCGGCGGGCGGCGCAGCAGCAGGGACACGGCGCGGTAGGCGTCGGCCTGCTTGGACAGGTCGTCGAAGATGATGAGGACGTGCTTGCCCTCGTACATCCACTGCTGGCCGATGGCCGAACCGGTGTACGGCGCCAGGTACTTGAAGCCGGCCGGGTCGGACGCCGGGGCGGCGACGATGGTCGTGTACTCCAGCGCGCCGTTCTCCTCCAGCGCGCGGCGCACGCCGGCGATGGTGGAACCCTTCTGGCCGATGGCGACGTAGATGCAGCGGACCTGCTTCTTCGGGTCGCCGGTGCGCCAGTTGTCGCGCTGGTTGATGATGGTGTCGACGGCCAGGGCGGTCTTGCCGGTCTGGCGGTCACCGATGATCAGCTGGCGCTGACCACGGCCGATCGGGGTCATCGCGTCGACGGCCTTGTAGCCGGTCTCCATCGGCTCGTGCACCGACTTGCGCTGCATGACCGTGGGGGCCTGCAGCTCCAGGGCGCGGCGGCCGGACGTCTCGATCTCGCCGAGGCCGTCGATCGGGTTGCCGAGCGGGTCGACAACACGGCCGAGGTAGCCCTCGCCGACCGCGACGGAGAGCACCTCGCCGGTACGCGTGACCGGCTGACCCTCCTCGACACCGCTGAACTCGCCGAGGACGATGGCACCGATCTCGCGCTCCTCGAGGTTGAGGGCGAGGCCGAGGGTGCCGTCCTCGAACTTCAGCAGTTCGTTGGCCATGGCCGAGGGAAGACCCTCGATCTTCGCGATGCCGTCGCCGGCAAGGGTGACCGTACCGACCTCCTCGCGCGAGGCCGCGTCCGGCTTGTACGACTGGACGAAGTTCTCCAGCGCGTCCCGGATCTCCTCCGGCCGGATCGTGAGCTCCGCCATCTGGGTTCCCTGCTCTCCTTGTTGGGCCCGAAGTTTCACTTTGGGGGGATGGGGACTCCCCCCAACAGGAGGTGAATCCTCTGCACGGCCCAACCAGGGCCGTAAGTACGTACTGCTTTTCTCGGTCTGTCGACTTGCTGCTGCGTGGCTAGCTCGCCATGCGGCGGGCGGCCTCGTCCAGGCGGTCCGCGAGCGAACCGTTGATGACCTCGTCACCGACCTGCACGCGCATTCCGCCGACGACGTCGGGGTCCACGTCCAGGTTGAGGTGCATGCGGCGGCCGTAGAGCTTGCCTAGGGCGGCGCCGAGGCGCTGCTTCTGGGTGTCGCTCAGCGGTACCGCGGAGGTGACGACGGCGACCACGCGGTCCCGGCGCTCGGCGGCCAGCTTGGACAGGGACTCCAGTCCCGCTTCCAGGCTACGACCACGCGGCGCGGTCACGAGGCGCACGACCAGTCGCTCGGTGGCGGGCTTGGCCCGTCCGCCGAGCAGCCGGTGCAGCAGCTCGGTCTTGGCCCGGCCGTCCGCGGAGCGGTCGGTCAGGGCGGCGCGCAGCTCGGTGCTGGAGGAGACGATCCGGCCGAACCGGAACAGCTCGTCCTCGACCTCGTCGAGGGTGCCGCGCTTCTCCGCGGCGGTGAGGTCGGCGATGTCCGCCAGCTCTTCCAGTGCGTCCACCAGGTCGCGGGGCTGCGACCAGCGGGCGCGGGCCATGCCGGCCACCAGGTCGGCGGCGGTACCGCTGACCTGGGCGCCGAGCAGGCGCTGGACCAGTTCCGCCTTGGCCTCTCCGGACTGCGCCGGGTCGGTGACAACCCGGCGCAGGCCGGCCTCGCGGTCGAGCAGCGCGGTGACGGCCGCCAGCTCGTCGGCGAGCGTGACCGCGTCCACGGACGTGGAGTCCGTGAGCGTGTCAAGGCGCTCCCGTGCGGCTGCCAGGGCCTCGCGGCTCGCTCCGTTCATCGCGCGGCCTCGGCCTTCTCCTCAAGCTCGTCGAGGAAGCGGTCGATCACACGGCTCTGGCGGGCGTGGTCCTCCAGGGACTCGCCGACGAGCTTGCCGGCCAGGTCGGTGGCGAGCTTGCCGACGTCCTGGCGCAGCGCGGACGCGGCGGCCTTGCGGTCGGCCTCGATCTGGGCGTGACCGGCGGCGACGATCTCCTCACGCTGCCGCTGGCCCTCGGCCCGCATCTCGGCGATGAGGGCGGCACCCTGCTCCTGCGCCTCCTGGCGCAGCCGCGCGGCCTCGTGCCGAGCCTCGGCGAGCTGCGCCTTGTACTGCTCAAGGACGCTCTGGGCCTCGGTCTGCGCAGCCTCGGCCTTTTCGATACCGCCCTCGATGGCCTCGCGGCGCTCTTCCAGAACCTTGTTGATGTTCGGGAGGAGCTTCTTGGCGAGGAAGCCGAAGACGATGACGAAAGCGATCAGGCCGATGACGAGCTCTGGGATCGGCGGAAGGAGGGGGTTCTCGGCCTCCTCAGCCGCCAGCTGAACCAGGGGGCTCATATCAGTGCCTTTCGTCTATTGGTGCGAGGCGGTCGGGTCAGGAGGTCGGGTAGACGAACGGCATGACCAGACCGATCAGGGCGAGCGCCTCACAGAAGGCGAAGCCGAGGATCTGGTTGGCGCGGATCAGACCGGCCGCCTCGGGCTGGCGGGCGAGGGCCTGCGTACCGTTACCGAAGATGATGCCGACGCCGACGCCCGGGCCGATGGCGGCGAGGCCGTAACCGATGGAGCCGAGGTTGCCCTTGATCTGGACGCCGGCGGCAAGGGTTTCGAGAGCGGACATGCCGGTTCTTCCTTCTCTTTCAAAGACCGGTGGGGGTTGGCCACCGGATGTCTGGGTGGGTGGTCGGGAGGCTCAGTGGTGCTCGGCGAGCGCGCCCTGGATGTAGCTGCAGGTCAGCAGTACGAAGACGTACGCCTGGACAGCCTGGATGAAGAGCTCGAAGGCCGTCATGACGATGACCATCACGAACGAGACGGCGGAGTAGGCGATGCCGATGCCGTTGAGCATGTACCAGCTGGCGATCGTGAAGAGCAGCAGCAGGGTGTGGCCGGCGAACATGTTCGCGAACAGTCGGACGGCGTGGGTGAACGGCCGCACGAGCAGGTTCGAGAAGAACTCGATGGTCATCGACAGCGGGAGGACCGGGCCGAGCGTCTTGTCGTAGCCGGTGAAGTTCTTGAACGCGCCGACGAAGCCGTGTCGCTTGAACGTCAGCGAGACCCAGAGGATGTAGACGACCAGGGCCAGCCCCGCGGGGTAGGCGATGATCGCCGTCACCGGGAACTGGGCGACCGGGATGATCGACCAGAGGTTCATCATCCAGACGAAGAAGAACAGCGAGACGACCAGGGGGACGTACTTCTCGCCCTCCTTCTTGCCGATCGTCTCGAAGACGACGCCGCGGCGCACGAAGTCGTAACCGGCTTCGGCCACCAGCTGGAGCTTGCCCGGGACGATCTTCGGCTTGGCGAAGGCGGCCCAGAAGAAGCCCACGATGATGATGGAACCGAGGAGCGCCAGCAGCATCGTCTTGTTGAAGTACAAGTTGCTGTCCGCGTCGCCGAAGAGCGGCTTGAACAGGAACGAGTGCAGGCCCGGAGCCGGGAAGCCGCACCCGTCGAACAGGTGACAGCTCGTGTCGAAAGCGAGCGTCTGCGACGGATCAGCACTCACCGCGGGCTCCTTCATCGTGGCGCATAGGTACGGCAACCTCGTTGTGTCGGCGCGGCGTGCAACCGCGGGTCGGCACGGGACTGGTGTTACGGATGTGGGGGCGGCTGGGGGGCATCTCGCCTCGCGATCGAACAGGCGTCAGCCGAGATGCCCGCGCCCGCGATGCCGCAGTTGGCACCGGACGATAGCAGCATGTCTCCTGCGCCTTTATCCCGGCCCTACCTCTCACGACGAGCGCCCTGTCTTCTCGGACTTTCCGCCCGGGGACGAGGCGTCGGGATCGACGTAGAGGGTCTTGGCCTTCATGTGCGCACGCGTCTGGGCGGCGATCCACGCGAGGGTGGCGACCACAAGCGTGATGGCGAAGGCACGCGGGTTGAAGAGCGTGGTGTTCTTGAACAGGGCGACGAAGATGACCAGCAGCAGCAGCTGAGCCGCGTAGAGCATCAGCCCCATCATCTGGAACAGCTGCGGAAATGACTTGGCGGTGCGCTGGAGCACGTAGAGACCGAGCCCCATGAAGAGGATCACGACCACCGTGGCGACGACGGCCCCGATCGCACCCTTGCCACCCGCGACCACACCGCTGACGACGGCGGCGAGCGCGCCGACGGCAGCCGTGGGCACGGCGGCCTGGGCAAGGATCCGGGCGTCAGAAGACGGCATGGCGGCAACTCCGCTTTCACAGGGGGCAGGTGTCGTCATGGACGAGCGTAGTCCCGGGCTGAGTGATCGAGACCTCACACCAATGGACCGTCGCACTACGGTCCTTCGGCTCTATCCGGGGTTCTCGTGAACCGTATCACAAACTATTTGATGAGGTCTTTACCTGGTAGGTGTGCTTACTCTCACACATGAGAGTGACCCTGCACTTCTGCGCAAAAACCGAGACCCTTTGTCTGGTATTAGGGGCTTTCGCTCCCCCACGACTTGGCAATGCTCTCGTCAGATTCTTACCTTGAGCGTCTCAGGAACGATCGAGAAAACGCCCGTGGGTGCCGATAGCGGTCGCTCCGTTGACGCCGGCCACACCGGCCGTGACCGGGGCCCGCTCGTCGCTCCCCGGTGCCTCGCCGGCCCCGTCCGCGGCGTCCTCCGCGGCCGCCGCGGACGCCTCCGCTTCCGCGTCGGTGACCGCGCGGCGGCGGTACCGGGGCGGCACGAAGCGCTGCGCCCACACCGGCACGCGCGGCGTGAAGCGCGGCAGCAGCAGGAGCACCAGGCCCACCGCGCTGAGGAACACCACACCCAGCACGATCCACATCGACGCGGAGTTCACCGAGTACGCCAGCGCCCCGAAGGCGATCAGCGCCGACCAGAAGTACATGATCAGCACCGCGCGGCTGTGCGAGTGGCCGATCTCCAGCAGCCGGTGGTGCAGGTGCCCGCGGTCCGCGGCGAACGGCGACTGGCCCCGCCAGGTGCGGCGCACGATCGCCAGCACCAGGTCGGCGGCGGGCACGGCGATGATCGTCAGCGGCATCAGCAGCGGGATGTAGACCGGCACCATCTGGTGGACGGTCTCGCGCTCCGAACCGGAGAACAGGTTCATCACGTCCGGGTCCACCTGACCCGTGATCGAGATGGCGCCGGCCGCCAGCACCAGGCCGATCAGCATCGACCCCGAGTCGCCCATGAAGATCCGCGCCGGATGCATGTTGTGCGGCAGGAAGCCCAGGCACATGCCCATCAGGATGGCCGCGAACAGCGTGGCGGGGGCGGCGGCCTCGATGCCGTAGGAGACCCAGACGCGGTAGGCGTACAGGAAGAACGCCGCCGCCGCGATGCACACCATGCCGGCCGCGAGACCGTCCAGGCCGTCCACGAAGTTCACCGCGTTGATGGTGATGACCACGAGCGCGACGGTCAGCAGCGTGCCCTGCCACTGGGTCAGCGCCACGTTGCCGACGCCGGGGATGGGCAGCCACAGGATCGTCAGACCCTGCATGACCATGACGCCGGCGGCGATCATCTGGCCGCCGAGCTTGATCAGGGCGTCGATCTCGAACTTGTCGTCCAGGACGCCGATCAGCCAGATCAGCGCGGCGCCGGAAAGCAGCGCCCGGGGCTCGTTGGACTTCTCGAAGACCCAGTTCAGGCTGGACAGGTGGTCGGCCGCCAGCAGGCCCGCGCACAGTCCGAAGAACATCGCGATCCCGCCGAGGCGCGGAGTGGGTTCCCGGTGCACGTCCCGCGCCCGGATCTCCGGCATCGCCCCCGCCACGATCGCGAACTTCCGTACCGGTCCGGTCAGCAGGTACGTCACCGCGGCCGTGATGCAGAGCGTCAGCAGGTATTCACGCACGGGCTTCCCCACAGGTCTCGCTGGCCATCACAGCCCCACAGCCTAGCGGCGGGTGTATATGGATGGGGACTGACGGGTAGCCAGGATGGTTGCACACCTCGCCGTGCCCGCCGCCGTGCCGGTGCCGTGTCCTGGTTCGCGCCTGCCCCCGACGGGCGCGATTGCCCCGGTCAGCCGGGATACGGCGGAAACGCGCCGGTCAGCTCGCGCACCCGGGCCCGCGCCCCGGCGGGATCCGCCCGGCCGCGCACCACCGCGGCCGCCAGCTCCGCGATCAGCGCCATCTCCGCCTCTCCCATGCCCTGGGTGGTCACCGCGGCCGTGCCCAGGCGCAGGCCCCGGCCGTCACCGTGCGGCAGCGCGCAGCAGTCCAGCACGATCCCGGCGGCGGCGAGCCGGCCGCGGGCGGTACGGCCGTCCGTGCCGAGCGGCGCCGGGTCGACGGTGAGCAGATGGGTGTCCGTGCCGCCCGTGGTGACGGCGAAGCCCTCGGCGGCCAGCCGGGCGGCCAGCGCCCGCGCGTTCACGACCACCTGGCGGGCGTACGCGGCGAACGCCGGGGTGACCGCCTCGCCGAACGCGACGGCCTTGGCGGCGATGGTGTGCATCTGCGCCCCGCCCTGCGTGAACGGGAACACCGCCCGGTCCACGCGCTCGGCCAGCTCGCTCCCGCACAGGATCATGCCGCCGCGCGGGCCGCGCAGCACCTTGTGGGTGGTCGCGCACACCAGGTCCGCGTACGGCACCGGGCTCGGCGCCGCGCCGCCGGCGACCAGGCCGATCGGATGCGCGGCGTCCGCGATCAGATAGGCGCCGACCTCGTCGGCGACCTCGCGGAAGAAGGCGTAGTCGATGTGGCGCGGATAGGCGATCGACCCGCACACGATCGCCTTCGGCCGGTGGTTGCGTGCCAGATGGCGCACCTGGTCGTGGTCGATCAGCCCGGTCTCGGCGTCGACGCCGTACGCGACGAAGTCGAACCAGCGGCCGGAGAAGTTGGCCGGCGAGCCATGGGTGAGGTGACCGCCGTACGGCAGTCCGAGGGCCAGCACGGTGTCGCCGGGGCGCAGCAGCGCCGCGTACGCCGCGAGGACGGCCGAGGAGCCCGAGTGCGCCTGCACATTGGCGTGCCGGGCGCCGAACAGCGCCTTGGCCCGCTCCACGGCGAGCCGCTCGGCCATGTCCACGAGTTCGCAGCCGCCGTGGTGCCGGGCGCCCGGGTATCCCTCGGCGTACTTGTTCGCGAGCGGCGAGCCGAGCGCGGCGAGCACCGCAGGCGAGGTGAAGTTCTCGGCGGCGATCAGCTGCAACGCCGTCGACTGCCGTCGCAGCTCCCCCGCGAGGATCTCGGCCAGCTCCGGGTCCTGTGCCCGCAGCACATCGGCCTCGTACGGGATGGTGACCGACATGACGGACTCCGGGCGGTCGGGGGCGACGTATCCCCAATGTAGGCCGGGGACGTGCCCGGCGCCCGACAGGACGGACGGCCCGCCGCCCCCTGTCGCTACATGTGCGCGGGCACGCCCGTCAGCGCGGTCACCACCGGGTCCAGCGCGTCCCGTATCTCGTCCCCGATGGAGCGGAAGAACGTCAGGGGCGCGCCGTAGGGGTCGTAGACCTCGTCCGCCTCCGCGGTGGGCGCCAGCAGCCAGCCGCGCAGGGCGGCCGCCGCGCGGACCAGGGCGCGGGCGCGCATGACGAGGCCGTCCTCCAGGGGCGGCAGCGTCGCCGGGTCGATCGCCCGGACCAGCCGGGTGAACTCCTTGAGGGTGAACGTGCGCAGGCCCGCGGAGTGCCCCATCGAGATCACCTGGGCGCGGTGGTCGCGGGTCGCGGTCAGCACCAGGTCGGCGCAGATGACGTGCTCGTCCAGCAGCTCCCGCCCGGTGAAGCCGGAGGCGTCCGCGCCGAACTCGGCCAGCACGGTCTCCGCGTTGGCCTCCATGGGCGCGCCCTCGTGGCCCCAGGTGCCCGCGCTCTCCACGATCAGCCCGCCGCCGAGTACGCCGAGCCGCTCGGCGACGAAATGCCGGGTCAGCCGCTCGGTGATGGGCGAGCGGCACACGTTGCCGGTGCTGACGTGGAGGATGCGGAAGGTGTCACGCGGAAAACCGAAGGTGGTCGTCTGCTCCGCGACGCTCTCCCCGATGCCTATGCCACGCCCCGCTTCAGGGGCCGTCAATTCGCCACCTCAAGGTCGGGTACGACCTTGCGCAGCTCGTCCGCCGAGAGAGCGCCCTCGCGCAGCAGCACCGGCACGTCGCGGGAGACGTCGACGATGGACGAGGGCACGTTGGCCGGGGTGGGCCCGCCGTCGAGGTAGACGGAGACGGAGTCGCCGAGCATGCCCTGGGCCTCGTCGCAGTTCTCCGGCGCCGGGTGGCCGGTGAGGTTGGCGGAGGAGACCGCCATCGGGCCGACCTCGGTGAGCAGTTCGATGGCGACCGGGTGCAACGGCATCCGCACCGCGACCGTGCCCCGGGTGTCGCCGAGGTCCCACTGGAGGGACGGCTGGTGCTTGGCGACCAGCGTCAGGGCGCCCGGCCAGAACGCGTCCACCAGGTCCCAGGCCTGCTCGGAGAAGTTGGTGACGAGGCCGTGCAGGGTGTTGGGGGAGCCGATGAGCACCGGGGTGGGCATGGTGCGGCCCCGGCCCTTGGCGGCGAGCAGATCGCCGACGGCCTCGGAGGAGAACGCGTCGGCGCCGATGCCGTAGACCGTGTCGGTCGGCAGCACCACCAGTTCGCCACGGCGGACGGCCGACGCGGCCTCGCGCAGACCCGTCACGCGGTCGGTCGCGTCGTTGGTGTCGTATCGCCGTGCCATCTAGCGGGCCTCCTCGTACGGGTACTGCGGAAATGAAGACGTCGGGCTGCTCACGGCAGCGCCTTGCGGGCGGTGGCGAACCTCGGCCGGTTGTTGAGGTCGGGGTGGTCCGCCGCGTCGGCCCAGCCCCGCTCCTCGGTGAAGATCCACGGCACCTGGCCGCCCTGGGTGTCGGCGTGCTCGATGACGACGACCCCGCCGGGGCGCAGCAGCCGGTGCGCGGTGCGTTCGATGCCGCGGATCAGGTCGAGGCCGTCCTCGCCCGAGAACAACGCCAGCTCCGGGTCGTAGTCGCGGGCCTCCGGGGCGACGTACTCCCATTCGGTGAGCGGGATGTACGGCGGGTTGGAGATGACCAGGTCGACCTGGCCGTCGAGGTCCGGGAACGCGGTCAGGGCGTCGCCCTGGCGCAGGTCCACCCTGGACCCCTGCACGTTCTTGCGGGTCCAGCGCAGCGCGTCCTCCGACAGCTCCACGGCGTGCACCCGGGAGCGCGGCACCTCCTGGGCGAGGGCGAGCGCGATGGCGCCGGAGCCGGTGCACAGGTCGACGATGCACGGCTCGACGACGTCCATGGCGCGCACGGCGTCTATGGCCCAGCCGACCACCGACTCGGTCTCCGGCCGGGGGACGAAGACGCCCGGCCCGACCTGGAGCTCCAGATAGCGGAAGTAGGCCCGCCCGGTGATGTGCTGGAGCGGCTCGCGCTGCTCACGCCGGGCGATGACCTCCCAGTACCGGGCGTCGAAGTCCGCATCCTTCACGGAGTGCAGTTCGCCGCGCTTGACGCCGTGCACGAACGCGGCGAGCTCCTCCGCGTCGTTGCGCGGCGAGGGCACGCCGGCGTCGGCCAGCCGCTGGGTGGCCTGGGCCACCTCTGCAAGCAGCAGGTTCACGCAAGTCCTCCGGAAGTCTGCAAGTCCTCGTGGTTGCCTTACGCGGCGGCGAGCTTCGCCGCGGAGTCGGCGTCGACGCAGGCCTGGATCACCGCGTCCAGGTCGCCGTCCAGGACCTGGTCCAGGTTGTACGCCTTGAAGCCGACGCGGTGGTCGGAGATGCGGTTCTCCGGGAAGTTGTACGTGCGGATCTTCTCGGAGCGGTCGACGGTGCGGACCTGGCTGCGGCGGGCGTCCGCGGCCTCCCGCTCGGCCTCCTCCTGGGCCGCGGCGAGCAGCCTGGAGCGCAGGATGCGCAGGGCCTGCTCCTTGTTCTGGAGCTGGCTCTTCTCGTTCTGGCAGGAGGCGACGACACCGGTCGGCAGGTGGGTGATGCGCACCGCGGAGTCCGTGGTGTTGACCGACTGGCCGCCGGGACCGGAGGAGCGGTAGACGTCGATGCGGAGGTCGTTGGGGTTGATCTCCACGTCCACCTCCTCGGCCTCGGGGGTGACGAGGACACCGGCGGCGGAGGTGTGGATACGGCCCTGCGACTCGGTGGCCGGCACCCGCTGCACCCGGTGCACGCCGCCCTCGTACTTCAGCCGCGCCCACACGCCCTGGCCGGGCTCGGTCTGCCCGCGGGTCTTCACCGCGACCTGGACGTCCTTGTAGCCGCCCAGCTCGGACTCGGTGGCGTCGATGATCTCGGTCTTCCAGCCGACGCGCTCGGCGTAGCGCAGGTACATGCGCAGCAGGTCGCCGGCGAACAGCGCCGACTCGTCGCCGCCCGCGCCCGCCTTGATCTCCAGGATGACGTCCTTGTCGTCACTCGGGTCGCGCGGCACCAGCAGCAGGCGCAGTTTCTCGGTCAGCTCCTCGCGCTGCTGCTCCAGCTCCTTGACCTCGGCGGCGAAGTCGGGGTCGTCGGCGGCCAGCTCGCGCGCGGTTTCGATGTCGTCGCCGGTCTGCTTCCAGGAGCGGTACGTGGCGACGATCGGGGTCAGCTCGGCGTAGCGCTTGTTCAGCTTGCGCGCGTTCGCCTGATCGGCGTGGACCGACGGGTCGGCGAGCTTCTTCTCCAGATCGGCGTGCTCGGCGACGAGTTCCTCGACGGCCTCGAACATCTTGCGGCTCCTGTACTGCGGGGAAGGGAAGGGGCGGGCGACCAAAAACGCCGGTCCCGGACGCACGCCTCGCGGACGTGCGGCCGTGGACCGGCGGTCTGGGGCTCGCTACTTCTTGGAGCCGGCAGCCTTGCCGAAGCGGGCCTCGAAGCGGGCCACACGGCCACCGGTGTCGAGGATCTTCTGCTTGCCCGTGTAGAACGGGTGGCACTCGGAGCAGACCTCGGCCCGGATGGTGCCGGACTCGATGGTGCTACGGGTGGTGAACGACGCGCCACAGGTGCAGCTGACCTGCGTCTCGACGTACTCGGGGTGGATGTCGCGCTTCAAGGTGTCTCCTAGATATCGGGAGGGCACCGGGTCGCCGCCGCGGGCTGCGGGGACGTGAACCGGGGCCGACGTACCAGTCTGCCAGGACTGGGGCCATCCCCCAAAACCGAGGCCCCGCGCGATCTATTCCGCGGGCCCCCGAAGGGGATCCCCGGCCCTGCCCGGCCCGTTCCCCGGCCCCTTCCTCGCCCCGTTCCTCAGGAGGACACCACGCCGTTCGCCTGGCCCGTCGCGGTGCCCTCGGTGGCCGACCGCGGGATCGGACGGTCAGCGCGCAGGGCGTCCCAGACCAGCCGGGCCTTGGACTTCTCCAGCAGCACGCGGTTGGGGTTGGCCGGGTCGTACCGGACGGGCATGGTGACCATCGTCATGTGCTTGGTGCTGACGCCCTTGAGGCCGTTGGCGAACTCGATGAGGGAGTTGACCGAGCCGAGGTCGGAGTCGGTGGTGACGGACTTGGTGGCGGTGTCGGCGAGGTCGTACAGCTTCTTGGGGTCGCTGAACACGCCGACGTTCTTGACCTGGCCGATGAGCGCCTTGACGAAGGCCTGCTGGAGCTGGATGCGGCCGAGGTCGGAGCCGTCGCCGACGCCGTGCCGGGTGCGGACCAGGCCGAGGGCCTGCTGTCCGTTCAGGGTGTGGGTGCCGGCCCGGAGGTCCAGGTGGCTCTGCGGGTCGTCGATGGCCCGGGTGGTGGTGACCGGGACGCCGCCGAGGTCGTCTATGAGTCTCTGGAAGCCCGCGAAGTCGACCTCGAGGTAGTGGTCCATGCGGATGCCGGTGAGCGACTCCACGGTCTTGACCGCGCAGGCCGCGCCGCCGGCGGAGTACGCCTCGTTGAACATCACGTCGGTCGCGGCCGGGTGCGCGGTGCCCTTGGTGTCGGTGCACTCGGGGCGGTCCACGAGGGTGTCCCGGGGTATGGAGACCACGCTGGCCTCCTTGTGGCCCGCGTAGACGTGCACGATCATCGCGGTGTCGGAGCGGGCGCTTCCGTCGTCCGCGCCGCCGCCGAGCTTCCTGTTGCCGCCGGCGCGCGTGTCCGAGCCCAGGACCAGGATGTTCTCGGAGCCGTTGTCGACCTTCTTGGGCCGGTCGCCGCCGAGCATCTGGTTGATGTCCACGCTGTGCAGGTTGCCGTTGAGCTTGAAGTACACGTAACCGGCTCCGGCACCGCCGAGCACCACCACGCCCGCGGCCACCCAGGCCGTCGCCAGCAGGGTCTTGCGGCCGGCGCTGCGCGGCTTGCGGCGCCGCCCCTTGCCCCCTCGGCCGGGCCCCTTGGCGCTCGGCTGGTTCATCGCGGGATCCGGCATGCTCTCGGCGGACACGGCACTCCTAGGTCTCGTCGATCGGTTACCCCCTGCTGTCAGGGACAGGCGCGGTCATCACCGCTCCATCGTCCCTCCGTGCACTGGGACGGAGAAACTCGGGACAGCGTTGCACAACGCACGGTGCCCACCGCGTGCGGCGATGGGCACCGTGTGTAGTCGAACGCGCCGGACGTACGGCGCTCACCTGCGCTTTCGACACCAGTTGTCATATGTGCCGGAACCGGCACGGAGCGTGCCCCTTGTGGCAAAGATCTCTCGCCGGGGCCTTCCCGCCCGGTACGGCGAAGAGGCCGCCCCCCGTCCGCGGGGGACGGGGAACGGCCTCTTCGGGCAGTGCGCGGATCAGTCGCCGTTGCCGGGGGCCGGCGTGGTCTTCTGGATCTGCATCAGGAACTCGACGTTCGACTTGGTCTGCTTCATCTTGTCCAGCAGCAGCTCGATCGCCTGCTGCTGGTCCAGCGCGTGCAGCACCCGGCGCAGCTTCCAGACGATGCCCAGCTCCTCGGCGCCCAGCAGGATCTCTTCCTTGCGGGTGCCGGACGCGTCCACGTCCACCGCCGGGAAGATGCGCTTGTCGGCGAGCTTCCGGTCGAGCTTGAGCTCCATGTTGCCGGTGCCCTTGAACTCCTCGAAGATCACCTCGTCCATGCGGGAGCCGGTGTCCACGAGCGCGGTCGCGAGGATGGTCAGCGAACCGCCGTCCTCGATGTTGCGCGCGGCGCCGAAGAACCGCTTCGGCGGGTAGAGCGCGGTCGAGTCGACACCACCGGACAGGATGCGGCCGGAGGCCGGGGCGGCGAGGTTGTAGGCGCGGCCCAGACGGGTGATGGAGTCGAGCAGCACCACCACGTCGTGACCCAGCTCCACCAGACGCTTGGCGCGCTCGATGGCCAGCTCGGCGACCGTGGTGTGGTCCTCGGCCGGACGGTCGAAGGTCGAGGAGATGACCTCGCCCTTGACCGACCGCTGCATGTCGGTGACCTCTTCCGGACGCTCGTCGACGAGGACGACCATCAGGTGGCACTCGGGGTTGTTGTGCGTGATCGCGTTGGCGATCGCCTGCATGATCATGGTCTTGCCGGTCTTCGGCGGGGCCACGATCAGACCGCGCTGGCCCTTGCCGATGGGCGAGACGAGGTCGATGATGCGGGTCGTCAGCACGCCCGGGTCCGTCTCCAGGCGGAGGCGGTCCTGCGGGTACAGCGGCGTGAGCTTGTTGAACTCCGGGCGGCCGCGGCCGTGTTCGGGCGCCATGCCGTTGACGGAGTCGAGGCGCACGAGGGCGTTGAACTTCTCGCGGCGCTCGCCCTCCTTCGGCTGGCGGACCGCACCGGTGATGTGGTCGCCCTTGCGCAGGCCGTTCTTGCGGACCTGGGCGAGGGAGACGTACACGTCGTTCGGGCCCGGCAGGTAGCCGGAGGTCCGGATGAAGGCGTAGTTGTCGAGGATGTCCAGGATGCCCGCGACGGGGATCAGGACGTCGTCCTCGGCGACCTGCGGCTCGGCGATCTCGTCGCGCCCACGGCGGCCACGGCGGTCGCGGTAGCGGCCGCGACGGCCACGGCGGCCGCCCTCGAAGTCGTCGTCGTCCTGCCGGTCCTGGCGGTCCTGGCGGTCCTGGCGGCCGCCCTGCTGGCCCTGCTGGCGCTGCTGGCCGCCCTGCTGGTCGTCGCCCTTGCCGCGGCGGTCGCGGTCGCGGCCGCGCTCACGGCGGTCGCGGCGGCCGCGGCCCTCGCCGTCACCGGCGTCGTTCTTGGCGGCATCGCCCTGCTGCTGCGGCTGCTGGGCGGGCGCCTCGGACTTGGTCTCGGTCTTCGCCTCGGCGGCCGCGGGCTCCGCGGCGGGGCTGCCGGCCTCGGCGGTGGCACGGCGGCGACGGCGCTCGGTCGGCGCGTCGTCCCCCTCGCCCGCGCGGGCGGTGCCCCCGGCCGGCTGGCCCGGGATCTCGATCTGCTGCTGGGCGGCCTTCTCGGCCGGCTTCTCGGACTTGGCCGCCTTCTGCTCGCCGTCCGCGGCGTTCTCGCCGGTACGGGCCTTGGAGGTGGCCCGGCGCTTCGGCTTGGTCTCGGCGGCGGCCTCGGCCTTCGGGGCACTGCCCTGGGCCTGCGCCTCCTTGATGACCTCGATCAGCTGGCTCTTGCGCATCCGCGCGGTGCCCCTGATGCCGAGGCCCGAGGCGACCTGTTGCAGCTCGGCCAGCACCATGCCCTCAAGGCCGGTACCCCGGCGCCGCCGGGAGCCGGCACCGGCGGCAGGCGCGGAGGCGTCCGTGGCGGGCGCGGCAGCGGTCTCCTCGACACGTGCGCCCATCAGATCGGTGGTGTCGCTCACGAAGGGTCCTTCCCTGGAGCGGACGTCGGCCTGTCTGGCTCGGCGACCGGTTGTGCTGTCCGGCTACGGTCCTGTCTTCGGTGAACCGTGCCGGGGCGGTGGTCCGCCAACGCGGCGGAAGAAAAATGTGCGATGACGGCGCTTCCGCGAGCCGTGACACCTGGTGTCACGTGGCGTGGAAGCACCGGTTCCGGAGCATGCCCGGCGGCCCGCTCAGTGCTCGCATCCGACGTACTGCCCAGGTACGGCGCACGGAACACGGAGTGGCGTGGGAGGCTCCCGGAAGAATGTCTGTCCCGGACGGGGACACGTGGCACCTCGCCATGGTGAGGTCGGGTGCAGACTTGAGATTAACACTACCGGATCCAACAAACATTCCCCCTCTCCAAATCCGGCAACCGTGTGTCAGGGCGCAAGCGGCAGCACGCTCGCTCCCCGCATGTCGAGGTCCAGCCGGTTGGCGGCCCAGCCCTCCCCCGCGAGGTGGGAGACCTTGTCGGCGGTGCCGGCGTCGGTGAGCGCCATGACGGTGGGCCCGGCGCCGGAGATGACGGCCGGGATGCCGTCCGCCCGCAGCCGCTCCACCAGCGCCGCGCTCTCCGGCATGGCCGGGGCGCGGTACTCCTGGTGCAGACGGTCCTCGGTGGCGGGCAGCAGCAGTTCGGGGCGCCGGGTGAGGGCCTCCACGAGCAGGGCGGCCCGGCCCGCGTTGGCGGCGGCGTCGACGTGCGGGACGGTGCGCGGCAGCAGTCCCCGGGCGGTCTCGGTCAGGACCGGCTTCCCGGGCACGAAAACCACCGGAACGATGGAATCGCTGGGGTCCATCCTGATCGCCCGGGCCGCGCCGGACTCCATCCAGGACAGGGTGAACCCGCCGAGCAGACAGGCGGCCACGTTGTCGGGATGGCCCTCGATCTCGGTGGCCAGTTCCAGCAGGGCCGCGTCGTCCAGACGGGCCTCGCCGCCTATCGTCACGGCGCGGGCGGCCACGATGCCGGCGCAGATGGCGGCGGAGGAGGAGCCGAGGCCCCGGCCGTGCGGGATGCGGTTGGCGCAGACGATCTCCAGCCCCCGGGGCTGGCCGCCCAGCAGGTCGAAGGCGGTGCGCAGGGCGCGGACGAGGAGGTGACGCTCGTCGCGGGGCAGGGTCTCGCTGCCCTCGCCCGCGATGTCGATGTGCAGCCCGGAGTCGGCCACCCGGACGACGACGTCGTCGTACAGCCCCAGCGCGAGGCCCAGGGCGTCGAAGCCGGGACCGAGGTTGGCGCTGGTGGCGGGGGTGCGCACCCGGACGGCGGCGGCACGGAAGGCTGGACCGGCCATCGCTCGAAGACTCTCCTTGAGCTGCGTGACTGTCAAAGACATTCGATACGTACGGAAGACCCTCGGCCGCTCAGACGGCGCGGCGTTGCCCCTATGCGCAGTGCATATGCAACAAGTGGGTTCGGTACAGGGTATCGAAGGAAGGTTCAGTAGCGACATAGGGCGCACAGGAGGCGCACGATGCGTGTCGCAAGCCCCCTGTGCACCCGGTCAGGACCGCGTCGGGACCTGACCGGGCACACCGGGATCTGCGGGGCCCGGCGAGGAGGTCCCCCGTGGCCCCGGTGCCTCAGGCCAGCCCGAGGCGCTCGGCCGCGGTGGCCGCGTCGACCGGCACGGTGACCGGCTGCGGCGCACCGGCCACGGCCCAGTCGGGGTCCTTCAGTCCGTTGCCGGTGACGGTGCACACGATGCGCTGGCCCGGGTCCACCTTGCCCTGCTCGGCGGCCTTGAGCAGACCCGCGACCGAGGCGGCGGAGGCGGGCTCCACGAAGACGCCCTCCTGCGCGGCCAACAGCCGGTAGGCGCGCAGGATCTCACGGTCCGTCACCTCGTCGATGGCACCGCCGGACTCGTCCCGCGCCGCCAGGGCGTACTGCCAGGAGGCCGGGTTGCCGATCCGGATGGCGGTGGCGATGGTCGAGGGGTCCTTGACCACCTCGCCGCGCACGATCGGGGCGCTGCCGGACGCCTGGAACCCCCACATGCGGGGCGTCCGGGTGGCGGTCTTGTCGGCGGCGTACTCCTTGTAGCCCTTCCAGTAGGCCGTGATGTTGCCCGCGTTGCCGACCGGCAGGACGTGGATGTCGGGCGCGTCGCCGAGCATGTCCACGATCTCGAAGGCGGCCGTCTTCTGGCCCTCGATCCGCACCGGATTGACCGAATTGACCAGCGCCACCGGGTAGTTCTCGCTCAGCGAGCGGGCCAGCGTGAGGCAGTCGTCGAAGTTGCCGTCGACCTGGAGGATCTTCGCGCCGTGCACCAGGGCCTGGCCCATCTTGCCGAGCGCGATCTTGCCCTGCGGCACCAGCACGGCGGAGACCATGCCGGCCCGCACGGCGTAGGCCGCGGCGGAGGCGGAGGTGTTGCCGGTGGAGGCGCAGATGACGGCCTTGGCCCCCTCCTCCTTCGCCTTGGAGATGGCCATCGTCATGCCGCGGTCCTTGAAGGACCCGGTCGGGTTCGCGCCCTCGACCTTGAGGTGGACCTCGCAGCCCGTGCGCTCGGAGAGCACCTGCGCGGGCACGAGGGGCGTGCCGCCCTCACGGAGCGTCACGACCGGCGTGGTGTCGGAAACCGGCAGCCGGTCCCGGTACTCCTCGATGATTCCGCGCCACTGGTGGGTCATTGCTGGTTACTCTCCTTCAACCCGCATGATGCTGGCGACACCCCGCACGGTGTCGAGCTTGCGCAGCGCCTCGACGGTGCCGGACAGGGCGGCGTCGAGGGCGCGGTGGGTGACGACGACGAGAGAAGCCTCGCCGTCCTTGCCCTGCTGCCGAACGGTGTCGATCGACACTCCGTGTTCGGCGAAGACGGTGGCGACCTGGGCGAGCACACCCGGTTTGTCCGCCACGTCCAGGCTGATGTGGTAGCGCGTGACGACGTCGCCCATCGGGGAGACGGGCAGCGCGGCGTACGCCGACTCGCCGGGCCCGGTCGTGCCGTTGAGCTTGTTGCGGCAGACGGCGACGAGGTCGCCGAGCACGGCGGAGGCGGTCGGGGAGCCGCCGGCGCCGGGGCCGTAGAACATCAGCTGCCCGGCGGCGTCGCTCTCCACGAAGACGGCGTTGTACGCGCCGCGCACGGAGGCGAGGGGGTGGCTCAGCGGAATCATGGCGGGGTGCACGCGCGCGGTGACGGACGCCCCGTCCCGCGCCCGCTCGCAGATGGCCAGCAGCTTGATGGTGCAGCCCATCTCCTTGGCGGAGCGGAAGTCGGCGGCGGTGACCTCGGTCATGCCCTCGCGGTACACGTCGTCGAGGCGCACCCGGGTGTGGAAGGCGATGCCGGCGAGGATGGCGGCCTTGGCGGCGGCGTCGAAGCCCTCGACGTCGGCGGTCGGGTCGGCCTCCGCGTACCCCAGCGCGGTGGCCTCGTCCAGGGCCTCCTGGTAGCCCGCGCCCGTGGAGTCCATCTTGTCGAGGATGAAGTTGGTCGTGCCGTTGACGATGCCGAGCACCCGGTTGACCTTGTCGCCGGCCAGCGACTCGCGCAGCGGCCGGATCAGCGGGATGGCGCCGGCGACGGCGGCCTCGTAGTACAGGTCCCGGCCGTGCTCCTCGGCGGCGGCGTGCAGCGCGGCCCCGTCCTGGGCGAGCAGGGCCTTGTTCGCGGAGACGACGGAGGCACCGTGTTCGAACGCGGTGGTGATGAGCGAGCGGGCGGGCTCGATCCCGCCGATCACCTCCACCACGACGTCGATGTCGCCGCGTTTGACGAGGGCGGTGGCGTCCGTGGTGACGAGGGCCGGGTCGATGCCCTCGCGCACCTTGCTCGGGCGCCGTACGGCGACCCCGGCGAGCTCCACCGGGGCGCCGATCCTCTGGGCGAGGTCGTCGGCGTGCGTCGTCATGATGCGCGCCACCTCTGAGCCGACAACCCCACAGCCCAGCAGCGCCACCTTCAGCGGACGCGTACGCATCATCCGACCTCGTTTCCTCTTACCGTCTACGGTTGGACCAGTCTCACTCACCGGACGGGAGTTTCTACCCTTCGTCCGGATCCTGAGACATTTATTTCATTTACGCGGGGCCGGCGGACCGCAGATCTTCCGCCCCCGCGGCCCGCGGCTCACCCGACGTCGAGACGCAGGAGGTCCTCCTCCGTCTCCCGCCGGACGATCACCCGGGCCTCGCCGCCCCGCACCGCGACGACGGGCGGCCGGAGCACGTGGTTGTAGTTGCTGGCCATCGACCGGCAGTACGCGCCGGTGGCCGGCACGGCGATGAGGTCGCCCGGCGCGAGATCGGCCGGCAGGAACGCGTCCTTCACCACGATGTCCCCGCTCTCGCAGTGCTTGCCGACGACCCGGGTGAGCATGGGCTCGGCGTCGCTGGCCCGGGAGACGAGGGCGACGCTGTACTCGGCGTCGTACAGCGCGGTGCGGATGTTGTCGGACATGCCGCCGTCCACCGACACGTACGTGCGCAGCCCCTCCAGCGGCTTGACGGTGCCGACCTCATAGAGCGTGAACGCGGTCGGGCCGACGATGGCGCGCCCGGGCTCCACCGAGATCCGGGGCGTGCGCAGCCGCGCGGCCTCGCACTCCCGGCCGACGATCTCCCCCAGCGCCTTGGCGATCTCGTGCGGCTCACGCGGGTCGTCGTCGCTGGTGTAGGCGATGCCGAGACCGCCGCCGAGGTCGATCTCGGGCAGTTCGACGCCGTGCTCGTCCCTGATGTCCTTGAGCAGTCCGACGACCCGGTGGGCGGCGACCTCGAACCCGGACATGTCGAAGATCTGCGAACCGATGTGGGAGTGGATGCCGATCAGTTCGAGCCCGTCCAGCTGGAGCGCCCGCCGCACGGCCTCGGCGGCCTGCCCGCCGGCGAGCGGGATCCCGAACTTCTGGTCCTCGTGCGCGGTGGCGATGAACTCGTGGGTGTGCGCCTCGACCCCGACGGTGATCCGGATCTGCGCCTTCTGCCGCTTGCCCAGCGACTGCGCGATGTGCGCGACCCGCACGATCTCCTGGAAGGAGTCGAGCACGATCCGCCCGACACCGGCCTCGACGGCCCGGGTGATCTCGGCGACCGACTTGTTGTTCCCGTGGAAGGCGATGCGCTCGGGCGGCATGCCCGCGGACAGCGCGGTGGCCAGTTCCCCTCCCGAGCACACGTCGAGGTTCAGCCCCTCCTCGCCGAGCCAGCGCACGACGGCGCGCGACAGGAACGCCTTCCCCGCGTAGAACACGTCGGCGTTCGCCCCGAACGCGGTGCGCCAGGCGCGCGCCCGGGCCCGGAAGTCGGCCTCGTCGAGGATGTAGGCGGGCGTGCCGAACTCCTCGGCGAGCCGGGTCACGGGTACCCCGCCGACGGTGACGACCCCGTCCTCGCCGCGGCCGACGGTCTGCGCCCAGACCTTGTGGTCGAGCACGTTGAGGTCGGTGGGCGGCGCGGAGTAGTGCCCCTCGGGAAGCACGTCGGCGTGGCGGGGCCCGGCGGGATGGGCGGAACGGCTCATGACGGTGGCTCTCAGACTCTCTGTCTCTCTCCGGGGCGCATCTGCTCGTGGCCTCAGAGATGTTCGGGTGCGTCGATGCCGAGCAGGGACAGGCCGCCGGCCAGCACCGTCCCGGCGGCTTCGGCGAGCGCGAGCCGGGCGCGGTGGGCGGCCGAGGGTTTCTCCTCGCCGAGCGGAAGCACGCAGGTCACAAAGGGCAGCACGGCATCCGCGACGGTGACGAGGTGCCGGGCGAGCCGGTCCGGGGCGCGATGGGTGGCGGCCGCGGCGAGGATGCGGGGGTAGTCGGCGAGGGGGGACTGCAGGGCGTCGGAGTGGGCCGCGCCCTCCCCCAGGCGTCCGGGCTCGGCGTCGAAGCCCAGCCGGGCGGCGTTGCGGCCGGCCGCACGGACCCGGGCGTGCGCGTACCGGACCCGGAACAGCGGATTCGCCTCGCGCTGGACGAGGTGGTCGGCGGTGATGCGGGGCCGGTCGTGCGGAGCGGGGTGGAGCAGGGCCCAGCGGGCGGCGTCGGGCCCGAGCGGCGCGGGGTCCTCGGGCGCGGGCACGGGCCGCACGTTGACGGGCTCCCGGTGCTCGACGGTGGCGCGCCCGCCCTGGCTGGCGACGATCCGTACGACGGCGTCGGCGACGACCTCGGCCCGCACCTCGTACGGCACCCGCAGCGCGACGACCTCCCCCGCGAGCGCGTCACCGTGCCCGTACCGGGCGCCGCTTCGGCGGATCTCCCGGACCAGCCCGCCGAGCGGATCGGCCCGCTCTTCGAGCAGGAAGTTCAAGAACCCGGGCCCAGTGACGACGACGTCCCGGACACCGCTCACCCCGACGAGCCGGGGCCGCAGGATCTCGGCGACCTGGAGCGGCGGCTTCCCGGCGGCACGGGCGAGCTGGAGCGCGACATTGGTCGCGTACTCCCCGCACCCCCCGGCCCCCGGCTCCCCCACGACGACCCGCTCGGGAACCACCCCCCCGAGCTCCCCCTCCGCCACGGCACGGCGCACCGCGTCCAGGACGACACGGGAGAGCTCGACGGGGGTCACGGGACAAGGGTAGGGGAGGAGGGGGGTGGGAGGGCGAGGAGGTTTCCCCAGTGAGACGGGGGGCGTTTTCTCGGGGAGATGGTGAGGCGGGGGTGGGGTGGTGGAACGGGGGCCGCTGCTCGGCGGGCTGCCGCTTCCCCGGCCCCCTGGGAGAGGGGTCGCTCTTCGGGGACACGCGGGGGTCTTGGAAGTCACCCATGCGGGAAGTCACTCGCGCGGGAAGTTACTCGCACATGGAGTCACCCCCACGCTGGAAGTCGCTCAGGCAGGGAGCCGCCCACGCGGGAAATCACTCACGTAGGAGGCCACCCACGGGGGTCACCCGAAGGAGACGCCGCCGGCCACCCCGTCGGCGAGCCCGTCGTCGTCACTGGCGTCGTCACCGCTGCGGCCGCCGCCACCACCGTCCCGACCACCCCCACCACCACCCCGGCCCCCTCCCGGCCCGTCCCCGCCCTCTTCCCCGTCTCCCTCTCCCCCGCGCGCGGCCCGGCCGCTGACGATCAACCGCTTGACGACACGCACGAGTTCGCCGGGTTCGAAGGGCTTGGAGAGAAAGGCGTCCACGCCGACGCCGAGGCCGGTCTCGACCTCGTGCGGGCTGCACGCGCTGATGATGGCGAGGGGCAGATGGTTCGTCCGGGGATCGGCGCGGAGCCGGGCAGCGGTGTGCAACCCGTCCAGCCGCGGCATGACGACGTCGAGCGTCACGAGGTCGGGCCGCACCTGGTGCACCACGTCCAGACACTCGGCACCATCGGCCGCGGTCACGACCTCGAGCCCTTCCAGCTCGAGATTGACCCTGATCAACTGCCGGATGACCTTGTTGTCGTCCACAACAAGCACCCGACCCGAAGCGCCCGGCACAAGTCGAGAGTAGGTCCGCCCGAGCCACCGCGTCCGGGTTTTCCCTACTTCCACCCCGTGAGGGGGAGGGGAGTTCCGGGGCGTGCGGGGGGCTTCCAGCGCGTGCGGGAGGGGGCGGCGTCCTGCCTGTGCGAGAGGGGGCGGCGTCCTGCCTGTGCGGAGGGGGCGGCTGCCAGCTCGTACAGGGGACGGGGCTTCCAGGGCGTGCGGGGGACGGAGTTTCCAGCCCATGCAGGGGACTCGGCTGCCAGCCCGTGCGGCGGGAGGCGACTTCCAGTCCGTGCGGGAGGGGGACGCGGCTTCCACCCTCGTACTGAGGACGCTTCCATCCTGCACCAGGGGCGCGCCGGAACCCATCCCGCGCAGGAGGCGCGCTCGATCCGGCGGACGGGGCGTCGCCCGCCGGCATCCGAAGCCGGCCGCACCCTCCTCCGGAACCCGCTTCGATCCCACGTCCAGCACGTCACCCGACGGCACCCGAAGGCCCACCCCACCGCCGTGCGGAGCCCCTCTTCCGCCCCACTCCGGAAACGGGTTCCTGATCACCCCTCCGGACCTGCTAATGTTCTACCCGTCGCCGCGAGCACAACCCACCGCGACCGACACGCCCCCGTAGCTCAGGGGATAGAGCAACGGCCTCCGGAGCCGTGTGCGCAGGTTCGAATCCTGCCGGGGGCACCCTGTATGAGGTGCCCAGAGACCCCGTCACCAGCGGAAACGCTGAGGTCGGGGTCTTCGCGTTTATGCAGGCGTGTGCGGCCCGGAGCGGCCGTATGCCGGGGTCTGTGGACGAGGCGTGGACGGGATCTTGGGGCATCGTCGCAGGTGAGTCCATAAAAGGGCGAGGCCGGCACCGGCGCCAGGTGCCGCCGCCCTGATAGACATCATCACGCCACCAGGGCTGCCAGCGGGCTCAGGACTGCCGACACCTAATCGTGGTTGTTGCTACGGGCTTGGCGTGCCGCCTCCTCGCGCTGCTTCCTGAAGTAGTCGTCCTTCCGCTTGATGGCACGCCGACGCCGCGCCTCCTCTTCCTGCTGCTTCCTTGTCTCGCTCTGCTGCTTCTCCGCTGCATCCCTGAACATCGGGCTCTTCACCATGTCGTTTTTCATCAGTACAGCCAGTCCCGAGACCACAGCCGCACCGGCCAAACCAGTCAGCGCCATCAGCTTCGCGCTCTTCATTCGTTGGTCCCCCCTCAGCACTAAGACATCGCCCGCTAGCCGCTGTCCACCAAGTCAGGCGTGGTTCCAAGCCTGACGATGGCGAGCAACGCTGTACACCCGCTCTACCTGGTCGACCGTGAGAACGCCTGAGAGCGGAGCGAGGGCCGACACCTGACGCTCCTGGTACACCCGGACATCGAGCTGTGTAGCGACCACCTTCAGGTCGGTGACACCCACGAAGAGGAGCACCGGCTCCACCGCTACCGGGAAGTCGCAATAACGCTCAAGCACTCGGGCGACCCGCTTCGCCTCTGCCCGGCTCTTGCGTGCATAGGGCGCCGGTTTCCCGTGATCGACTTTCACGGAATCGTCTCCGACCCATACGGCCCGCTTGTGGTGGTGCTTTGTATTGATGCTGAACACTCCACCAGGCCCGATCAGTAAGTGATCGATATCCACCTTGTTGGCCAAGGGAACGGAGTGCAAGACGCGCCAGCCGTGGCGCCCCAAGCGGTTCAACTCGGCTCCCACTCGCCGCTCCCCCGCCAATCCCCTGCGCCAGGAGTCCCATTCCGAGGGCCGCCGCAGAAGCCGTGAAACGATTCGCTCCACCAGTCCGGGGCCGGATTCGGCGAGCAGATCACGCAACGCCTGCCCGGGAGGGTTGACGGCCAGGTCGTCGGCCGGCGTCAGAGGCGGCAACATCGGACGCGCCTGAACCTCCGACGCCCTGTCTGGGAGGACAAGCTCGGTGAGGTCCTGTAAGTGCTTCGTGAGCACGGCGATCACGTCGTCGCGGCACTCGGCCCGCAAGACCGTGATGTCCCCCGTCGTGATGTCCGCCCAACCGACCGCGGTGCCATCAGGCAGGTTGGCGTACAGACGATCACGCCCGTACCGCTTCCAGCGCGTGACGTGCAGCTCCACAAGGCCCCCTATGCTCCCGCGTTGACGTTGCAGATATGCCAGCAGCAAGCGAGACGAGGCCACAAGACCGCAGGGCAAGCAGCTCGACTCAGCTCACCCTTTCCGAACGAGGCATCAACGCAGGTAGGGCACAAACGAGGGAGGCCCCAGGCGACATGCCTGAGGCCTCAGTATGGGTGCAGGTTGTCTCACTCGTACTCGCGGAGCAGGTCCTCGATGCGCCGGTTGGCGACGTCCTGCCGTCCGTCGAGGCACTTCGCGTACCGGGTCAGCAGGACCTCAACGCTGTTGCCGGCGCGTTCGGCAACCTCGGTGGGATCCACTCCCGCATTGAGCCACGTCGACAGCGCCGAGTGCCGAAGGTCGTAGGGCCTGCTCGCGAGCGGCGAGGCCGCGACAGCCGGCGGGAGCGCGAGGAACCGAGCCTCCTGCCACACGCGGTAGTAGGTCGAGGACGGGACGACCGAACCCTTCTCACTGAAGAAGAGCCGCCCGTCCTCCGCCGTGCCGAACGTGGCCAGGTGCTCGCGCAGCACGGCGACGAGCTGGGGCGGGATGGGCACACGCCGAACGTCCTCAGCCGGCCGATTCTTGAGCCCGCGGTCGTCGTGGGTCTTCCCCGAGTCCGTCCACTGCTTGCCGACGGAGGGACGGGTCCGGTGGAGCAGCGCCGATCCCCAGCCCTGCTCAGGGAGGACAAGGTCAGTCTCGACCAGGCCGACCGCCTCAGCGGGCCGGAGGCCACCGAAGTACATCGCCGCGAACAGCCCGACGAGACGCCGGCCGCGAGCACGCCGGTATCCGCCCACGTAGGACACTGCCGCCAGGAGATTGCGTGCCTGCTCCGGGTTGGCCACAACGCGCGGATCGACCTGGTTCGAGACCTTGGGCTTCTGCCAGCGAACCGCCGTGATCGGATTTTCCCGCAGCTCCCCCAGGTCGACCGCGTAGTTCGCAGCGTTGACGAGGGTCCGCCGCTTCCGCCGCACGGTCTCGGCAGCTGCCGCGGTGCCGTCGAGCTTGAGCTTCAGCCCGTCGAGCACCGCGCGGGCCGTTGCCGGTTCAGCGAGGTCCGCTAGCGGCCGACAAGCCTTCGCCACCCAGTGCAGGACGTTCCGGACATTGTCCGGAACTTCCCGGTCGTCGGGACCTGGCAGCACGAAAGCCCAGTTACGTAAGGCCTTGCGGATCTCCTCGTCGGACGGTCGCCCTGCGCGCTCCGCGAGCAGTTCCATGGTCACGCTGGTGAGAGATTCATTGATGCCGTCTCGCGTATTGGGTGCAGCGTGCGGCCACTTCATTGCGAGATACCTGAGGGCGAAGTCGTACCAGGACAATGGCGACTTCTTCTCTTCCATTGAAGCCGGAAGACCAGTCTCCGTGTCGAACTCTTCGCCGCCACGCATGGCACTCATGAGCTTCGCCCGGTAGTGATCAGCGAGCGCCTTGGTGCGGAACGAGTCAGAGAAGACGTTGCCCGCGACGGACCAGCGGACGCCGTAAGAAGGCGTCTTGGTGTCCCGCTTGCGTACGCCCCAGACCTTGACGTCGAGAGACTTCACGCCGCCTCCTCCAGCTGCCGTAGCCACGAGGTGAAATCACTGCGCCAGACCCGAAGCTCACCGTTGGGGAGCTTGAAAGCGGCTGGCCCCAACCCCAGCTCACGCCAGCGGTAGAACGTCCGGCGAGAAACGCCGCCCAGTTCGTCCAAGACTTGGCGAACGGTCATCAGCTCGTCGCGGCGGGCGTCCATGTCGGCTCTCCTTCCGTTCCAGGGGCGGGTTCGAGAGATGCGGTGAGCCAGGCTTCGGCGCGGGAGAGGCCGGTACCGGCGAAGACCCAGTGGGCGAGAACGAGCGTGGTTTCGCCGTCCTGCGCGACAACCGGAGCGGTTTGGGCTCGGCGCCATTCGGCGCGCGCGTCGCGGAGGGCGCCGAGGGTGGTGGAGTAGCGGCGGGACTTGGTAGAGAAGTGGCCGCGGAAGCTGAGCATGTGCGCCCAGGCGCGGAGGCGGAGGTCTGCCAGCTCGGGGCGTGCGCCGAGGGTCCAGGCGGTGCGGATCATGCGTCGGGCGTGTTCGCTGATCCGGGCTTGGGCCAGTTCGGCGAGGAAGCGGATCGGCCGGTCGAGGGTGCCGGTCGCGGTCTCGGCGCCCTTGGTTGCGTACTTGGCGATGTATGCCGCGACGGCTCGCTCGGTCAGGTCCTGGCCGTCGTTGAAGTCGGTGGAGCGGATGGGGCGGACGTCGAGCTGGCGGCCGAAGACGAACGCGTGCGACCGGCCGTCGATCTCCGGTCCGTCGACGCGTGCGGCAGCGGCAGCGGCACGGATGGCGTCCGTCAGCAGCTCGGCGGTGGCCCAGGCCGGTGGAGGCGTGTCGCCGCCTTCGGGGCCGTCGAGGCGGATCACGGCGTGGAAGTGGACGGCGCCGCGCTTCTGGTACTCGGCGACCTTGGCGAACGAGATCCGGGCGTGATCGCGGAAGGCGCGTTGGGTGAGGCCGGCGCGCTTGGCGACCTCGCGGCGGAGGTAGATCGAGAAGCGTCGCCACAGGGCCCCGGCGTGCGCGTTCCAGAGCACGGCCGCTTCGTAGTCGTAGGTGTCCGGGTCGAGGGGCGAGCCCAGGACGGGGTCCGTCTCGTCGTGCCGGAGGCCGCAGCGGCAGTTCCTCCCACCTGAGGGGCGGTTGTGGACCGGGCCGAAGCCGGGGGCGGTGAAGGTGGCGAAGACCCGCGGGTGTGTGCCGACCTGTTCCGGTGTGCCCTTGCCGCCCCGGAGACCGGCGGTGATCAGGTGGAAGGTGTCGCGGCGGTAGGTCTCGGCGCAGGCGGCGCAGCGGGTGGCGCGGCGGTTGTTGCAGCGGACCAGGAGCTGACCGGCGGGCAGGGCGCTGGAGTCGAGGTGGTGCAGGAGTCGGCCGATCTCGCCGGTCGTGGTGTCGACCTGGTACTCGGTGCGGTGGCCGTCGAGGCGGACGGGGTTGGTGCAGCCGCCCAGGCCGGAGAGCTGTCGAGCCAGCTCGGGCATGGTCCCCAGCGAGGCCAGCATGGAGAGTTCCGCCAGCGGAGGCGGAGTCTGCCGGGTGATGATGGGACTTCCTTTCGGCTGGTTCTGTGGTCGGGAGAGACGGCCCCGGGGCGACGGGATGCTTGGCGGCTTGTTGTCGCCCCGGAGGCCGGTCAGCGCTTATGCGGGTTACTGACGAGGGAGCGCAGGACCACGGCGGCGACGGCCACGGAGACGGCCGAGATGGCGACCGCGGCCAGGAGCGCGGTGAGGACGATGCCGACGACGACCACGGCGACGACGGCTCCGGCGCCGATGCCCACGTACGGGGTGAGCGGACGGCCGGTCGAAGGAGCCGGTGCCTGCACCTGCTGTGGCGTGACAGTCGTGGTCGGCAGGGTGGGGATGTCGGGCAGCTTGGGGCGGAGCATGGCGTTCCTCCTTGTCACTTGTGGGTGCCGTTGACGACGCCGACCCCGGATCGGGTGCCGGTCTCGATGGCGGGGGCGAGGAAGGTGTGGGAGAGGTAGAAGCCGAACAGGGCGATCACGACGGCGACCCAGAGGCGGATACCGAGGAACTTGATCGCAGCCCAGGCGATGACGCCCAGGACGAAGACGAGCGGCAGCGAGACGGTCACGGAAGCTCCCTCAGCGGACGGGACAGCGGTGGGTGCGGGCGGCCAGTTCGGCGGCGGCGCGGCTGTCGTAGTCGGCGGAGAAGCCGCAGCGCGGGGCGGTGCAGGCGGCGGTGTGCTTCTCGCGGCCCCGGTGGTCGTAGGCGGTGCCGACCTGGACGGGGCCGATCCGGACGACGTTGCGGAAGTTGCGGTTGGCGGACACGCGGTCTCCTCTCAGAGGTGGGCGGCGATGGCTTCGGCCATCGGTGCCGGGACGCCGAGGCGGGCGCGGAGGGTCGGGGTGTCGATCGGGGCGCCAGTACGGGCGTGGTGTTCGGCGGCGACCTTGCGGGCGTGGGTGACCAGGGCGGAGGGGACGGGCACGGGCGGGTGCTGCGGTGGCATCTCGGTGGCGGGTTGTGCTGGTGGTTTGGGTGCGGTTTTGGGCTCGTCCTCCTGGTCCTCGATGGCCGCGGGTTCGGGGTCCGTCGTGGACGCGGTGTGGGCGAGGAGGGTTCCGCCGAGGAAGGCGAGGGCGGGCCAGCCCGCGACGAGGATGCGCAGCCAGGCCGGGACATTGCGGAGGTCGAGGAGGCCGGCGGTGGCGACGTTGGCACCGAGGGAGGCGGCGAGCGCGATGACGAACCAGCACCAGGCCGCCGCTCTGGTCGCACCGGAGCGCAGTCGACGCCAGGCCGCGACCAGCAGCAGGTCGACGGAGACGGGGTAGGCCCACGCCTTCCATCCGTCCTGTCCAGCCGCCACGGCGACATCGTGCAGGTGAGCGAAGGACAGGGCGGCGGCAATGAGCGCCTGGACGAGTACCGCGTCCACACGGGCCAGTTGGGCGCGCATGATGCGGCTCCTTCCGGTTTCGGACAGGCCGGGGTAGGGACACGGCGCGGGATGGTCACGCCGGCCCGGGGGGAAGTGGGTCAGTCCGTCGCCGGATGCGGACGGACAACCGGTGAGGCCGTCCCGACCTGCTGCACGGGGGCATAGGGACGGAAGCGGCTCAGCGCGGGTACGGCGGGGGCCAGATGTGCCCACTCCCGACAGATCTGGGCAGCGGCGGCGAGGGTCAGGTAAGGCGTGCGGATGCGGGACCAGCCACCGGAGGTGTCACCCGCCACAGCCAGGCCGGGCCGTTCGGGGGCGATGGAGCAGGCGGCCATGACCGCTTCGGGGGCGATGTCGCCGAGGGCCATCTTCGCGGAGGCTTCGTCGTTGACGCGGTGGCAGACGCGGCCGGTGAGCTGGGCACGGAGCATGGTCGCGCCCTTGCCGAGTTCGGCGCCGAAGCGCTGCCCGCACACCTCCAGATAGATGCCGGCCGCGCGGCCGAGCTGGGCGAGGCGGATGAGCTGGGTGACCATCTCGTCGCGGCGTTCCTCGTCCTTCCTGGTGGCGACGAGGAAGAGTTCGGCGACCTCGTCCACGAACAGCACGATCGGCACGGGACGTTCGCTGTCGGGCAGGCCCCAGATGTCGGAGGTGATCTCCTCGTTCGGGATGCTCGGTGCGATGCCCTGCTGGGCCTTGATCAGGTCGTACCGGTCTTCCATTTCCTTGACCAGCACGGGCAGCAGCTCCGCCGCCTGCTCCGGGTCGGTCGCCAGCGCGGAGAGCCGGGCGGCGAACGGCGCCAGCTCGACACCGCGCTTGCAGTCGATACCGACCAGGGCAACCGGCTGAGGGGCGAGTCCGGCCACCAGGTGCCGTAGGTACATGGACTTCCCGGACAGGGTGGCGCCGAGGGTGAGTTGGTGGGGAATGGCGCGGTAGTCGCGGACGAACGCGGTCGCGTCCTCCCTCAGGGCAACCGGCACCCGGAGAAGCCCACCGCCGCTTCTTCGAGGCATCCGCACCTTCCGCAGGACGTCGAAGCCGACGAGCCGGAGTTCCACGACACCCGGCTTGACGTCACGCACGTACACGGCGTGGACGCCCCAGGCATGCCGTAGTCGCTCCGCCGAGGCGGCGACGTCCGCCGGTTCCTGCCCGGGAGCCAGCCGCAGCCGGAGCCGCAGGCCGGTGGACGTGGGACGGAGGATGCCTCGCCGCGGAGGCACGGGCCGCACCTCACGGCGAGTCGTTGCCTTGATGGCGAGAGCCCGCAGCCTGGAGGGCGGCAACGTCAGCCCGCACGCCTCCATGACGGAGCCGTACGAGCCGAGGAGGCGAGCCGCCGATAACGGCAGTCCGACCGTGGACCAGTAAACGCCCGGGTGACGAGTCCGGGTGTAGGCGGCCCCACCGCCAAGTGCGGTGAGGAGGCCACCCACCTCCAACAGCGTCGTCCAGTTGGACATCAGGCGGAGGCCCCGACTGCTGCCGGGAAGGCGGCCGGCGCGACCGCGGCCGCCCGGTAGGCGATGCCGTGGCGCTGCTGGCCGTTGAACACGGACTCCCACGGCCGGGCCACCAGGCCCACCAGCGAGACCGGGGAGCCGAGGGACAGCCCCTCGGTGATGCCGCTCTCCGGAACAGTGACCTTGATGAGCGAGGACTCGCCGTCCTCGATGTAGACGACGCCGATGGTCATCAGCGCCTCCCCGGTGTTCGCGTCCTTGGCGATCTCACCGGTCTGCCGGTCGCGGACCTTGGGCTCCGGAGCCTCGGTGAGCAGGATTGTTGCCGCCGACGTCTCCACACGGATTACACGCACAGAACTGCTCTCCCTTGCGTCGCACCGTAGGCACGGTGCATTCAGTGACGAATGACTACGCAACGGGAGGTTGACCTCATACCGACTGGGCGCGATACGCTCCAAGAGCGTTGATGCCAAAGACGCACCCGGCCTGAGTGGGCTGCCTCCCGCTCAGGCCACATCTGCTTTCTGTGGCCCTCTCACTCACGCGCCGGTGCAGGTCTGCCTTCCTGCTCCGGCCCGTTCGCATGCCCGCGCGCCAACTCCGCTGGACGCGAAGGGGCGTGCCGACACCAACCACAGTAACCCGTACTCCAAGTACTGTCTAGTACTTCAGGTACCAGTCCGTACTTCGTGTACGCCCAACTCTCCTGCCAGGGCGCGCAGCTCCTCGGACGGGGGCTGACTCATGGTCAGAAGGTCGGCCACGAGCTGCTTGACCATCGGCAAGGACCGCACCATCTCGGGCGACTGTTCCCGGGCCTTCAGCAGGGCCGATACGGCGTCAACAACCTGGCGTCGTTGGGCATAGGCCCTGGCCACGTCGATCTGGAACCGTGTCTGCCGTTCTGCGGACAGTCCCGATGCGTCGACTGCCTGCGCGGCTCGAAGAGCAACCCCGGCGTCTCCGAGGTCGACCGCGACCGACACCTCGTGCAAGCCGACGTTGGTGGGTCCGAACTCGGTGTTGTAGTCGTTGCGCCCATCACCGACCTGCTCGGCCATGGCGCGAGCATCACGGAGGAAGCCGTACGCCTCATCGGCCAGGTTCAGCCGAGCGGCGGCGACCGCCCGTTGCAACGTGAGCGCACCCCGCAGCGCCACCGCCTCGATCTGCCCGGATTCCGCGAGGGACTGCAAAGCGTCAGCCGCACTGCCCGACGCTTGCGCCGCCTGCTCGAAGTGGCGCGCACCGAGGAAGACGATGGAGAGCCGGAATTCGCCGGCTGCCATCAGCAGCGGATCACCGGCTCGCTCGGCGGCGACAACGGCACGGTCAACGGCGATCCAGGCCGCCTCAGGTTCTCCCAGGTTCGCGAGCGCCCCGCTGCACGTGTGATACATGACCGCGAGCAACCGGAAGAGTTCGGGACGCTCGGCCTCTGACACCGAGCGGGTTGCCGACTCCAGCCGCGGAACGAGCCCTTCGAGCAGATCGGCCAGGTCGGCGTAGTTGCCCTGATGCGTCAGCGACCAAGCGCGGTCTACCTCGGCCCGGAGTGCCTGCACATCCGGGGGTGCGTCCTGCCGGCCGAGGATCGCCTTGAGCGAGTGTGCGGAACTCAGCACCAGTCGCAGCCGACTCGCACCCGGTGGCTCGCCTTCGGCCACGGACGCCACGATGGGGGCCTCGGCCGCCAGCTCGGCGATCGGCACCTCCAGCACTTCGGCGACCTTTTCCAGCACGGTCATCCGGTCGATGCGTCGTACGCCCCGCTCCACCTGGGACACCCACGCTTCCGATCGGCCGAGGAGGCCGGCGAACTCCTTCTGCGACAGCCCGCGCCGTTTGCGGTGGAAGGCGATCTTGCGACCCAGCGCCTTTTGATACTCAGTGCTCAACGTCCACACCCTTGCCGGACACGAAGTCCAGACGGTCGACCTCTGTGGCGGAAAGGTACTGGTCCCGCTCGGAGAGGAAGGCGCGGACGTAGTCCTTCGACTCGTGCTCCTCGAAGGCGTCCTTGTCCTGGTACAGCTCGTAGAACACGCGCTCCAAGGGCCGCCCGTCAACGCGGTGCACCGCGTAGATCACCGTCCCGGGCTCGTTCGCCCGGATCAGCTCGCCGGTCCGCGCCACGAGGTCATCAAACGCTGCCGCCGACGTCTCGTCCTTGCAGGTGAAGCGCACCATCAGTCCGAACATGCGAGGTCCTCTCTCCATCGGATTCCAGGCCAGCACCAGACCACCCGGCGAACGCTATGCGCCGACCGCTCGCACGAAAAGTACGAACCCGCACTCTCGGTACGCGCACATTCGGTACGGTGCTAGTACTAATTGTACGGCTCTGCATGGTCCGTGTCAGCCGGTCGCCCCCGATGGCACGGAAGACAGCAGGTCACCGCCATGGAGGACGCCATGCCCACCCACGGACGCACCTTCCCCGGGCACCCCCAAGAACTCAGCACCGCGCGCCGCTGGACCCGAGCCACCCTGAACGGCCACCCGCGCTCCGAGGACGCCGAGCTGATCGTCACCGAACTCGGCACCAACGCCGTCACCCACACCGCCAGCGGCGAGAGTGCCGGCGCCTTCCGCGTCAGCCTCACCGTCTCCGATCGGGCGCTCACGATCGCCGTGACCGACTGCGGCCACACCAAGACCACGCCCGAGGTCCAGGACCCACCGCTCAGCGCGACCCACGGCCGCGGGCTCGCCCTGGTCGCCGCCCTCGCCGACAGCGTCACCGTCCACGGGGACGAGTCCGGCCGAACGGTCAGCGCGGAACTCGGTGTCCTGGTCAACCTTGAGGAGTCGGCGCCGTGTCTCTGAACACCGAGCGGGACGCCCATGACCTGCCTCAGCCATCTCACAGCCGCGGCAGCAGTCCCGAGACCACGAAAGGAGGCGGCCCGGTGGTGATGATGGGGCTCCGACGTGGCTACTGGTGCGAGTGCTGGACGCAGCACCTCACCGAGCAGCAGGAGCCGGCGCTCCTGGCATCCTTCGACGCCTACGCAGCTCCGCAGGCGGACCGGTGGGTAGCGGTCATTCTCCGAACGATCTCATCGGCCCTCGACGCAGACGCGTCGGACGCTGCATGGGAGTGGCTGTACGACGGCCGCATCGAGACCAGGCGCGCGCTCCTGCGTAACGAGCCCTGCACGGTGTCGGTGACCCACGAGGGCATCCGCATCACGTGGACGATTCGACCCGTGGTCTTCCTGCCGCTCTTGCACCGCCAGGACGCCGAACTCCGAACTGCGCCCATGACTTCAAGCCCCGGAAGCCCGACTGAGTTACAACTTTCTCTACTGGTTCAAGGCGGCTCGCTCCGCTCACCGCGCGCGGCCCGGCCCCCGGCCGGGCCTGCGCTCCTGTCTCCGCCCCGCTCCAGCCCGGCCGGCGTCCGTACCGCGCACTGAGCAGTCAGCCGCCTGATGTCAGAGAAGGGGTCCGACGTGGCTGGGCCGGTCGGCTCCACGGCTTTACGGAGCCACTTTGGCGCGAGCCTCGAAGATCATGGCCCCAACGTCGTGCTTCACCGGGCAGGTCCACAGACTGCCCGACGCGCCGGAAGCTTACGGGGCCATGATCACTCGCGCCAAAGCAGCGCCACCCCAAAGCCGCTACACCGACCTCGTGGGCAGCCCTCCCTCTCATAGGCTCTGGGCGCGGCGAGCCCTGGCCATGAGACAGGAACCCGCCGTACCCTTACCTCGTCTTGTCCCTCTGTTGCCTAGCTAGACCCAGCGACCGGCACACAGGACGTAGCACCCAGCTGCAACGATGGCAGTCGTTACAAGCAGGGACTGGAGGCGGGCGGTCCGGCCCTCGTCATCGATGGCGTAACGGACCGTCCGCCAAAATCCATCAATCATCCTGAACATTTCACTCTCCAATGCTGTTTTCGACACGGTGGTCTCTACCCTTTGCTGTACCAGGACAGCAAAAAGGCCCGACTTCTGCTCTGCGGTTGAGAATGAACCGCAAGAGAAATCAGACCTCAAAATGAGTCATATGTAGTTGTCTATGCAATTAGACGAAGATAAAGAGCTAAGAATAAGCCTTAGCCATCTCCGTTGCGAGCCAATCTGTCTGCTCAAAACTACACTGGCACGCATCTCAGGCAAGGCATTGGGACGTGAGAACAAACCGCTAATCTGTCGACCTTCATCAGGTCTACTTCCACGGCAGACCTGCGAGGCCGCACACGGGCCATTCTCTCGACTCAGAACACCAAGCCCATAGGCCACCGGCCGCATCGTGACAGAAGACAGTCACGCGTGGTCGGTGCTGAGCTGATCCCAGAGTAGGTGCCGTGCTGATGCGACGTCAAGAGCGATGTCTGAGGAGCCGTTGGGGGGAGTCTCACCTGGGCGTCTTGGTAGCCAACCGACGGCCACCACACGCTCCTCTGGCATCGAGCAACTGAGGAAGCATATGTGGCTTGGCAGCGGTCGTGGGCTGTGAGACGTGGGTCAAGAGTGTCGCGAGCCAAGACATCAGCTGTGCAGAGCCGCTGCCTGAGAGAGTCGTCAAGCCGTCGCCAGATGTCTGACCTCAGCCACAGCCGACGCCAACGCTCACGGACAACAGCGGCAGACAACGCGACTTCAACGAACTGACCACCCCCGGTTACGCGTCTACTGACCCAGAAAATCGCCCGCGTGGGTACCTCTCATGCTGGGCCGGCACCCGTCGCCTTGACTCGACCAATGAAACTCCGCCGACCTAGGTTGGGCCACCACGGTCTTCGGCTACGGCACCATGACCAGCATGGACCTTCAGGGAATAGGCGCGGTCTCGGCGGCCGCAGTGGCTCTCATCAGCGTTCCCGCAAGCATGCTCGTCGGCCACTGGCAGATGAAGGCCGCCTTGCGTACGGCAGAGGCCGCCAACCAGGCCGGACTAGCACAAGCTGAGTCTGCATACCATGCGGCGTTGGACGCTGTCAGCGCTCAAGCCGACGCTGCCCTCCTCCAGTGGCGTCGCGGTATCCAACGCGAGGCGTACGCCTCTTTCCTCCTTGCCGCCAATCGCGCGAAGGAGCTGGGAGAGCGATTCGTCCTGGACAACGAGGCAGACCTGCCACCAGAGGCCATCAGGGCCGGTAAGTCCGCTATCGGTGACGCCATCACCGCTCTAAAGGAAACTCAGACCATCATCGAGCTAGAAGGGCCTGACGAGGTAGCTATTCCCGCCGTGAGCATGACCGACGCCACTGAAACGATGACCTACTACCTCAGCAAACAGGCTATCTACGCAAGAGCGTGGGGCAAGCTCGACCGAATAGGCAACTCTCAGTCATCGAGCGTGAGGGCTACTGCTGTAGGACTCATGCAGGCGCTGGCAGACCTGAACCGTTGCGGCTCCGCTAGCTCCTCAGAACAGCATGGTGAGGCCGTCCGAGCGGCCGAACAGTCCTGCCGTGAAGCACGAAGCGCGCTGCCACCCGATGCCCTGGATGACGAGGAGTTCAGCTGTCTCCTAGACGGATGGCGGACTCATCCTCCAACTTCTAGCAGCTCGTACATCGATGCCGATCGCCGATTCAGCGAAGCAGAAGCACGGTTCGTCCGTGCTGCCAGAATCCAGCTGCAGAGCCCGGTGAGTAGCTAAGACCTATCATCCCAGCTCCGGCCGACTTCGGTCGAAATGATTGCATTGCGTAAGGAAAGGGATTCGAGGAGGGCAGAACGTGTAACACACTAGCGATGCGCGTTTGGGCACCTGCAAGGAGACCATGCAGGACACCACGCGCGCGTGCACCGCTTGGTATCCTCTCCAGTCGAGATCTAGGTAGAAGCAAGGAAGGGTGCCCGCATGGCCTCTCAGGACGCCTCCGCTACGGACGGGGACGCCACACGCACGGCTGCCCGAGTCGTGCTCCCGCGGACCAGCCGAACGGAGAGCAGTGAGGCACTGTTTGAGGTCGACACCCCCGCTGCAGACGCAGTAGGCGAACTTGAGGCCCGGCCCGCCGTCCCCGACCCTGAGGCACCTGGGCGTCCTGAGCGCCGCGTGATCCGTGGTGACGCTAGGCACATCCCCTTGGACTCCAACACAGTTGATCTCGTGGTTACGTCCCCCCCGTACTGGCAGAAGCGCGACTACAAGGTCGCCGGCCAAATCGGCCAAGAGCCCGATCCTGCAGGCTACGTCGCAGCGATGATGGACTGCCTCACTGAGTGGCGGCGTGTGCTACGCCCGACTGGTTCTGTGTTCCTGAACGTGGGCGATACCTGGAAGAACCAGTCCCTCGCAGGAATTCCCGGGCGGATTGAAGCAGCAGCCGCAGACGCCGGCTGGCTTATCCGCAATCGCATTATCTGGGCAAAGACTCGAGGCATGCCCGATCCGGTACAAACTCGCTTGGCCAGTCGGCATGAATACATCATTCACCTGACGCCGCAGCGCTCCTACTACTACGACCTTTTTGCGTATGCCCGCAAGTACGGACGAGCAGGCAGCACGGCTAACCCCGGAGACGTTTGGGACTTCCGCAACATCCCCTACGAGGAAGGTAGTTCACTCTGGGATGAAGAAAGCCCAATCTCTAAGGTGGATTGGGACCTTGATAACCCGGGTGACATCTGGGACATCGACCTTGAGCGCAACATGGCTCGGCACCTCGCACCATTCCCGAGTGAAATCGTCCAACGAGCAGTGACCTTGGCATGCCCTCTTGTGGTTTGCTCTGAGTGTGGACGCCCACGCGAGAGGGTCGTGGAGAAAACAGCCGAACTCGACGCTTCGCGTCCTCAGGCTAAGCGTGCCATGGAACTTGCCCGGGAGAAGCGGCTCACCGCAGCGCACATCGCAGCTATTCAAGCTACCGGTATTTCCGATGCAGGCAAAGCACTCCATGTGCAGACCGGCACCGGTCGCAATGCCGAACACGTGCGCCAACTAGCAGCGGAAGCGAAGGCGGCCCTTGGCGGCTACTTTCGAGAATTCACCTTCGCCCCGAAACGAACTGTCGCTTGGACTGACTGCGGCCATGACAGTTGGATTCACGGCACAGTGCTGGACCCATTCCTGGGCACGGGCACGACGCTGAACGCCGCCCACAGCATGGGGCGCAGCGTAATCGGCGTCGACCTCAATCCCGTCCCGGTTAAGGACTAGCACTCATGAAGCAATGAGTCTGGCGACAGCATCTCCGAAGTTCCGTTCTTCGACTTCCGGGTTGGGGTGAGCCAAATTGATGCGGTACTGGAACAGGCTCACCCCGCCAACGTCGCCCACTTTATACATCCCCGACTGCTGGTTTTCTTGAGCAGGATGGACAAGAACTACCCGATCAGTGGCGTACCGCAGCGCATATGCGATGACCTGATCTTCGCCGTCACGGTCTGAGCGTCGCTTGACAAGCTTATTTTTCACGTCCAGTACGCACGCTACATCCTGCCCGTTTGCACGTAGAATTACGATGTCGGGAGTTGCGAAAGAGTCGGCATATTCGAGCTTATGCATTTCCGATCCCACTTTTCGGTGGTTCGTGAACAGGACACGTTTGGCAGTAGTGTTGCCATCAGCCACGACTTCCGACCACCCAGCGCCGGCGCCGTGCATCTCCAGAGTTCGCCGAACATATCTCTCGAAAAGGTCGTTCATGTCAAACACGACGGAGGGAAGTTGCACGCCGCCCTTGGAGCGATCCAAAAATATATTCCGCTGCAGCAAGGCAGCCCTGGCCACATCCAAAGCATCTCTATAATACGCGCGCAGGGATGGCAGGTCTCTTCGCCCAGTAACGTAATCGTCGTCCAAAAACCGAAGTGAATGATCCAGCGGGACCCCTTCGAAGGCAGCATAGAGACTATTCAGCTGCTGTCGACTTCGCTTAACATTAGGCGCTGTAGATTCTTGACTCTGTTGAGCGAACCTCCAGAGTGCGTACTTCAGACACCGATTAGCCGCGTTGTTCGCAGATCGCTCAAAATGGCTCGACCACGCCTTATGTGTCACGCCGCGCCCCTGTAGGCGGGCGGTCTGATTAATCAGAAGGCGCCCAACAGGGAAACTTGATTCCTCCTCAACTCGTTGATATTCACGAAACAGCCCACCTTCAACGACTCTCTCGACATGATGGATGAGCGCCGCAGAGTAGAGGTCGAGGAGGAGTTCCTCTTTCGCCTCCCCGGTCTCGTAGGCACGAATCACAGGAAGCGGGAGACGGCTAGATCCCGAAATTGCCGCCATTCGCGTCAGATTAGAAACTGGAACACGCGGCTCTACGAAGATGGCCACCTTCTCGTTCAATGGAATTAGCCCGATGAAACCGCGAGCCTGGAGGCGAAGCTTGCCGCCACGAAACGTAACAGTCAGGAAGTCCTTTTTGCTAATCTCCGGATTGATCATAAGCCCCCCGGAGTCGTCCATAATTTCATTTAGTGCAAGATCGATTTGGCCTTGTTCCGAGCACGGGATTACACGAGGCGTGGCTGAGTAAGACATCACGACTGTTCCGCATCGATTTGCCCACCACCAGATGCTTGGGCCATGGCCTCCTCATCCGACTCGGCTTCCTCAGGCGGGAAGATGGCCTGCCACCTACCCTGCACTTCTCGGAAGCCCTGCTGGTCAAGACGGAACGCCTTCTCCAACAGAAAGCGGAGCTGGTACTCCCAAACAGCACGCAACGAGTCTGCGTCGTTAACGTCGCGAAAGAAGACGTGCCCCACAGCGGCATGAGGATTGGTTCGTGCGCGCTTGTTAACGAAGTCAAAGAACCGCAACAATCCTTCGGCCAACGACTCTGGCAGTTCACTGATTTCCATAAACTGCTGCAGAGCGTTTCGGCTCGGTTCCATCAAAACCTGAGCAAACCTCCGCCCGAATGCAGCGTCGACCTCATCCACGCCACGATCCAAGGGATTCATCGTAGCTAGAATCACTAGGTTACTCGGTACCGAGATTTCCTCACCGGATGCCAGCTTAAACGGGAGTCCTCGCTTCGTTGTCTCAAGGTAGGTAAGAGCCTCACCGAAGATTCTCCCGCAGTCACCTCGACTGAGTTCGTCAATCACCAGAACGTACTTGTGTTTAGGGTCCTCCTGGGCCGCCTTGCACATGGAGACGAAGTGCCCGTCTTCCATCTCGAAGCCGCCCCTACGCGGCCTGAACCCCTGCATGAAGTCTTCGTACTGATACGAAGGGTGGAACTGCACATACCTAACCCTTCCCGCGTGGTCACCAGTTAGTGCTTTTGCCACCTTATTTGCAGTCCAGGACTTACCTGTACCCGGAGGCCCCGTGTAGATAATTCCTCCAAACCTTTCCAGGAGCCATAGTGCCTCCACGGCAAGAGGGTCTTCGATGCCCACTTCAGGCTCATCAGGACGGTTCGAAGCATGCCCAGCAGTCGCTGCAACAATACCGATTCCCAAGTCATCCGCAGTAAGCGAGCGAATCGGCTTGAGGCTCATCGTCGTAGTCAAGGCGCTTCCCTTCCTTCTCTCAGCCTTGCGCGGCTAGAGGTGTAAACAACTCAGTCATCGGAAGTGCAGGGTAATCCGTCGCGAAGACCACGGCAGCGTCTCCAGAAAGGAGCGAGCCTTCACCCTGTTGGAAGTTGAACTCAGCGAGAAACAACGAGCACAGATCCCACTCGCTAGGGAGACCTTCGTCCGACTTGAATCCGTAGTTGCGCAGCATGAAAGCGCTCAGGGCGAGAAGCGGCGCCGGCTCGTTGTAGAGCAAGTGCTCCAGCGCCAGCGTCGCACTGTCTTCCTTGAGACGGAAGTGCCCATCGTCGCTGACATCTACAACCCGTTTAGGCACTTGCCTAAGGGAGCTGGGCGCATAGCTGCCAGCGAGGTTTGAGTTTAGCCAATAACGCTCAGGCTTGCTTATTTCTTGAAAAAATGGGCGATAGTATGGCTTTTTGGGTGGACCGCCAGGTATTGACAAATACTTAGCCAGATCCGTCCATATAGGCACAACTGGCGTAGGATCGTCCTCATTAGGGGTCAGTCCGTGCAAGTAGAGATAGGCGAGGAAGAACGGGTGAATCCGGCGGGTGGTCAGGACACCGATGGACCACCGGACGACCTCGGTGCGTAGCACGTAGTCCCGGGTAGCGCTCACTTGCTCGTCAGTCACAGAGATCACTTTAGGGCGGCTGCCGTACGTCGGTGGCCCATTTGTGGACTGGAGGTGGCCAGTTGGGTCGCTCCAAGGCCCTGAGCTGCGAACACTCTCAGAGTGCAAGCCCCCTCCGGAGCCGTGTGCGCAGGTTCGAATCCTGCCGGGGGCACACTGTGCAAGTGTGTCCAAGACCCCGTCACCAGCGGAAACGCTGAGGTCGGGGTCTTCGTGTTTGTGCAGGCGTGTGTCGCCCGAAGCGGCCGTATGTCGGGGTCTGTGAGGCTCGGACGGGATCTTGAGCGTCGCCGCAGATAATGCCCCTGATCCGAGTCGAGTGCACTATCGAAGGACGTCCTGGAAGTGACGTCGGCCCTGAACAGGGCTCTCGGTGTCGGATACGCCGTTGTAAAGCAGTTGCCGAGCAGTCTCAGCCCAGGTGCGGCATACAGCCGAGCGAATGCTTGGTTCAGCGGCCCACTGTCCGACGGCGTGTACCTACTGCGGGTCACTTTGCGGCATGAACTCGGCGTCGAGGTGCAGCCTGACTTCGAACGCGCTCGCATGCGAGCTCTCGCCGCCCTCGACAGTGAACGAAGAGCCCTTGAACGCCAACTCGATTCAGAGCAGACCCAGCCCAGCCAGTCCGCGTAAGACACGACTTCAACGCCGTTGCCAGCGCGCTCGGCGACCTGCCTGGGACCGGCTCCAGCGTTGAGCCACTTCGACAACGCCGAGTGTTCGTACAGCCTGCCTGCGTGCGGCAGGCCGCGAAGATCGGCGGAAGCGCAGCCACGGTCCTTGTGGGTCTTCTCCGAGTCGGCGCAGTCTCTCGACAGTGGCACCGCGGCCAGGGCCCGCCGCAGCCGATCGGCATCGACCCTGCCTGCCCATCGCCGCACAGAATGCCAGCCAGATCGAACAACGCATAGCATAGGACGAGGCGTTGAGGAACAACGCGACTCCGACGTGCGCTCGTCCGGTATTTCCTCGCAGGCCTCGGTAAATCGAGTCGTCGATGAACGGGCGCTCACTCACGGATCCTAATTTAACCTCGCTGGAATTAGATTACCCAGCATGGCCCGAGTCTCGGGGTCGGTTGAGTAAATTACGGTTCCAGCCAGTCCTCGCGTGAGGAGCACTTTGTAAGTGTTTCGTATGAGACGATCGAAATCTTCTGGCGCCGCCTTTTTCACAGCATAGTCCTTGCTCCCTTCACGAACAGCACGCCACCCGTTTCCGCGCCATACCAGATCAGGCCCGAATATCACTCCGTTCCAGGCGTACTCGAATCCCTGGGCCGTATAGATGCATCCGATCTGCTCAAAGCCTGACGGGTCAGTGGCCCAGAGAGAGGATATGGGCGCTCCACCTACAGCTCGCGCACCTCTGAGATTCCAGGGCTTGCGCCATGCTCCAATGACCACGTCATCGACCAGACTGCCGTCATTTCGTGGATCGCTCCACTGCCAGCAGAATCCCGCCGTTATGCGAGAGGTATAGCCAGACTCTTGTCGACTGCGAAGATACCCCTCCATTCTCTGCGGTGATTCGGCGACGAGCAACTCGAAATTTTCCTCAAGCTTCCATTGAATGGGACCGCCGGGCTCAAGGCCGAGTAGACGGAGGACCCAGTATTCGTATGCACGGCTTCCACCGCACCGGAACTGGCTGTTGAGATCCACATGCCGGACAATGCACGCTCGCGCTCGAGCCGCCTCGTCAATGGCCTTGACACTTCCCATTTCCCCCGGCCTCACGACCTGATGCTCGTCGAGGAGGAAGACGGGGACTCTAGCTGCGTCAATAAGCTCCTCCACTTGACTTCGACCACTCCGCTGCCCGGCGTAAGCGCCTTGCCCAGACGACCGCTGACGAATGCGATGGGCTTCGTCACAGATCAAGACGTCCAGCCCGTTTCGTTCAGCATTTGTGAAGTCGAAGAAGTAACGGAAGAGCTTCGGGATTCGACCGTTCCTAGCGCCGACGACGTGCCGGAGAGTGGTGGTGAAGGACTTGGATCCGGTTGCATGGACAACACTTCTACCATTCCTCCCAAGGTGCCCCATGAGGTGCAGCGCAATGACGCTCTTACCCGAACCAGGACCCCCGGATATCACTATGACTTCCTTTCGGTCCGACTGTCGCGACAGCCCTGCCGCCCGCTTCACCAGACGAGCTGCCACCTCTTGTTCATCCATCAGGAGGAACGCTCCGCCGTCGATTATCTCCGCCGCGGCAGCACGCATGAGTTGACGGCCGGGAGCCTGGGGGCTGGCCAGAAGGGAATCCCCCTCGGGAGAACCATCCAGGGCAGAAAGGCGGCCCTGCAGGTATCTGATTAGTTCACCGCGTGATGTGTCCGTGAAGAGTTGCGCCTTTGCGTCGGCGTGTCTCAGTAGTTCGCTGACATCGCGATCAACTGCGTAGTGCAGGTAGGCAACCCCTGCGACGGCATCCTCTTGGTCGCTCAGCACATTGGTGAAGTCCTGCAGGTAGTCGCAGTAGCGACGCACCTGGGCTACCGGATGCAGAACCGGCCGATTCCCCATTCGTGGCACTAGACATAGATCGTCAGTGCCTGGAACGAGCCGCGCTTCGCTCCACTGCTTGAGCTCCACGATGACGTAGGAGGGTCTGCCCGTCGCAGGATGGGAGCCGGCAAGGATGACGTCTGCGCGCAGGCTGGTAAGCGGTAACCGGTACTCGATCAGCACCTCGACTTCATCAAGCCCCGCGTCACGCAGAACCTCTGCCAGGGCCGGGAGGCTGTTCTCCCACGATTGGCGTTCACTGGGCGACGGGGCTCTGGAAAGGACAGAGCGGTACTTCCGAGCCAGTCGCTCGAAGAACGCTCCGTCACTGCACTGGTCGGACAAGGAACGTGCGGACATGCGAAGAAGAGACACGAACCATTCCATACGGAGGGTGAGAGGTCTATCTGGGCGGTCAGGCGAGCGGTAGTCGATACTCGAAGGCCCGCGGCCTCAGGTCCTCCTCTGCCGGCGCCCAGTCATGGAGGTGCAACACCCTGCCGCCACTCGCCGTGTAGCTGTCGGTCCGCACGTCCACCTTGATGTCGCTGACCACAAACAGGTCCACGGTGTTCTGCGGATCCCGAGCATGCTCGACCTCGTTGATCGTCAGGTCGACGCTTGTGGCCGCTCCGGTTGTCCCCTTCACCTCAACGCGGCGCTCTTCCCTGCCGCGAGTGCAGTGGAGGTCGTACGGCTTGCCAAGGCGTTCAACTGTCCAGCCCTCCCGCTCATAGTGGGCGACCGCCATGTCCTCCGCGTGGAGTTCGATGGCCTTGCGCTTCTTGGGATCGGAGACGAAGCCCGCTCCTGTGGGGGGTCGGTTCGGCGGCTTGGGCGGCTTTACCTGCTCCGCGGTGAAGCCCGGCGTACGGTTCAGGGCCACCGTCTGGTGTTCGGACCAGCTGGCCGGGATCCCCGCCGCATCGAGCAACGGCTGCGGATCCATGTCGATGAGATTGCCCATGCCTCGTTGAGTCCCTGAAACACGTATGGCGTTACTGGCAGCGATCCCAAGCGGACCATCCTCATCAAGGCGGACATCACGGAGCAGAGCCAACGGCTCAATGCCGAAGCGCACGGGGTACTTGATGGCGTTCTCGGCTTCTTCATCGGGCCAGTGGGGAGCCCCTGCCGCGTAGAAGTGCTCACGCACTTCGAACAGGAACAGAGAGATCCTCTTGGTTTTCCATATATCGAACTGCACGCGTGGCCCCGCCCCGTAGCCAGCACGGCGAAGCGTGGGCGCGCGTGCCGGTACTCAGGCCTCCACAGAGGGAACCCCCACGAGCGGGTTTCGATCCCGTACTGCAGGTTGCGCTGAGCTGCGGGCGATTGGCCGACATGGACTATCACGAAGCAGGCGGTCCGCGACGGACGGTGGTGGGGGCCAGGTGAACCGTCCGTGCCGCTGTCTTCCTGCCTCGGGAAGCGCCTAGTACCGTGACCGCCTGTCTCCGCGCCGATCCCAGCGATGGGCTGAGATGTATGACCGTTCCGCATGTCGATCATATTTTCATACAACTACAGCCAGACGCTTGTGACTTCGCATCCCAGGCCGGAAACAGAAAGCGGGAGGCAGGTCGCCTCCCGCTTCCACGAAACCGATCATCTGGCGGATGTCCGATTGGCCTGGCTGCAACCAGGGCGCGTTGGCGCGCTCGGACCCGGCACTCGCGACCCGCACTCCCGTCAAGTAGTCACAGCAGCCGTCTCCGAGCGGCGGCGGATCGGCGTGCCGGTCCCGCGCCGGTCCGCAGCACCGAATACGCTGCGTAGCGACCTGCCGAACGGTCGGCGGCTCTGTACGGCGCCCCGCCGCCGTGGACGTCGCATGCGGGGAAGGATGTGCCATGAGCCCTCCGGGTGTGCACCTGCGGGAGATCACCGACGCCAACCGGGAAGCCGTTCGTGCCCTCCGCGTGCGACGCGAGCAGAAGCAGTTCGTCGCTTCCGTGTCGAGGTCGCTCAAGCAGGCGGCGCAGAGTCCGGAGGCCAACCCCTGGTACCGCGCGGTGTATCTCGGTGACGAGCCGGTCGGCTTCGTGATGTTGTCGTGGAAGCCGTCGGCTGGTCCGTACGAAGGGCGGCATTTCATCTGGCGGCTCCTCGTCGACAAGCACCACCAGAGGCGAGGGATCGGCCGGGAAACGCTAACCCAGATCGTCGCCCTGGTCCGCGCGGACGGCGCCACCGAGCTGTTGACCAGTTACGATCCCGGCGACGGCGAGCCATGGCCCTTCTACCAGAAGTTCGGGTTCGAGCCCACAGGGGAGATCGACGACGGCGAGATCGTTCTGCGGCTCACCTTTCCCGATGAGTAACGAGGTCCTTCCATGGGATCTTGGGACGCCCTGGGCGGGCCGGGGCGGGGGCGGCGGCCCGGCCCGGCTTCCTCAGGACCGGGGCGTCCCTTTCTTCGCGTCCGGTCAGCTGCGGCCGCCCTCATAGGGTGCAGACATGCGGCCGGAGGTTCCCCGACGCCGGTCGGTCGGGCGGCCGATGGAGGCGGCCATCAGGGCCACCAGCAGGCCGATGGCGCCGATGACGACGTTGTTGATGATGGTCTTCGTCGTGGCGACGTTGCCGGCCACGACCCAGGGCGCAATGATCGTCCACACACTCAGCGCGCAAGCGGCCCACGCCATGCTGTGCACGCGCTCGTAGGCCCGTCCGAAGCCGCCGCTCATGAGCAGCGCGTAGGCGATGCCGACGATCAGGTTGTTGACCGCCAGGGTGGACAGGCCGTTGAAGCCCGTGATCCACGGCGAGGCCGCGAGGTACAGCCCGGCGAGGAGGGCCATGGTCTCCATGCCCTGCGCCTTCGGGGTGCTCGCGCTGCGCTCGGCCATCTCGTGGCGTTCGCGCATCTCGATGATGTCAGGATGGGTTGCCATGTCGGACCGGGGAGCGGTCGCCATGCCAATCACCTCCGGAATGTCTGCTTTCATGCGGTTCGCCCGGCGGGTACCCAAAAGGCATGGGGTAAGCAACCGCAGCGGCTCGAAGGATTCGGACGGTCTCTGAGGTAGGAGCCCACCAGCTAAGAGCTGAGGCCAGGGTGCATGCCCCCCGCTCAGGCCCCCCGCCGTCGCAGCGACAGCCACGTAGGTCCAGGCCGTCGTCGGCCCGGCTGTTCCGTGGCGCGGAGTTCGAGGAGGGCGGGGAAGCGCTTGCGCAGTTCCGATTCCAGGCGGGAGTGCAGGGTGAAGTCCGCGGCCGGGCAATGGGTGCAGGTGCCGGAGAGGCGTACCTCGGCCCTGCGGTCCTGGGCGGAGACGATCGTGGCCTCGCCGCCGTGGGAGCGGATGTAGTCTCCGGCCGGGCCGTTCAGGACGTCCTGGAGGGCGGCGTGGAGGAGGTCGTCCTCAGTGAGGGTGGTGGCCGGCCGCCACTGGTCGGGGTGGCCCAGTGCCGTGCCGAGCGCGTCGCGGACGCGGGGGCCGATGGTGGTCCAGGTGTGGTCGGGGGCGAGGCGGATCAGGACGGCCTGGGGCTCCACCTCGATGGCGGCGACGGTGCCGGAGTGCAGCATGGTGCCGAGGCCGGCCGGGGCGTCGGTGATCGGGCCGACGAGGGGGAGGGTGCCGGCGGGGATGACCCAGCGGACCGTCTGGGGGTCGGTCGTGGGCTCGGGGTGCATGGGGACGGCGGTCATGTCAGGGCGCCCACGACGGTGTGGGTCACGAAGGACATCGTCCAGGCCAGGACGAACATGTAGCCGAAGGCGACCGCCGGCCACCTCCAGGAGCCGGTCTCCCGGCGCATGACGCCGATGGTCGACATGCACTGGAGCGCGTAGAGGAAGAAGACCAGCAGCGCGGCCGTCGTGGCCGGGGTGAACAGCTTCTGTCCCTGGTGGGGGCCGTCCGTGTAGGTCATGTGGGTCAGGGCCTCGGTCGGCTGGTCGGGGTTCTGGGCCGCGGCGACCTGGCCGAGGGTGGCGACGAAGACCTCGCGGGCGGACAGCGAGCCCAGCACGCCGACGTTGATGCGCCAGTCGAAGCCGAGGGGTTCGAAGACGGGTTCGATGGCGTGTCCGATGTCCGCGGCGTAGCTGTGGTCGACCTCGTAGGCCGAGACCGCGGTGCGGTCGGCCGGGTCGACGCCGGCGGAGCGCAGCTGCGCGTCGCTGTGCATGGGCAGGCTGAGGAGGAGCCACAGGCCGACGGTGACGACGAGGATGATGCGGCCGACCTTGGCGAGGAAGCCCTTGCACGCGCTCCAGATGGCGTCGGCCACCGAGCGCGGGCGCGGCAGGCGGTAGGACGGCATCTCCATGTAGAACGGCAGTACGGGGCCGCCCCGGCTGCTGAACCGTTTGAAGACCCAGGCGGTGGCCATGGCGGAGAGCGCGCCGACCAGGTACAGGGCGAACATGACGACGCCCTGGGCGCCGAACGGGCCGACCCTGGTGCCGGGGCTCACCAGCAGTCCGGTGAGCAGGACGTAGACCGTCAGCCGCGCCGAGCAGGTCATCAGCGGCGCGCCCATCATGGTCGCGAACCGGTCCTTGGCGGACGGCAGGGAGCGGGTGGCCATGATGCCCGGGATGGCGCAGGCGAGGGAGGAGAGCAGGGCGACGAACGCCCGGCCCTCCAGGCCGGCCCTGGCCATGAGGCGGTCCATCAGGAAGGCCGCGCGGGAGAGGTAGCCGCTGCCTTCGAGCAGCGAGATCATCAGGAACAGCAGGGCGATCTGCGGGAGGAAGACCACGACGCTGCCCAGGCCGCCGATCAGGGCGTTGCCGAGGAAGCCGGCGAGCAGGGGGTTGGAGACGTACTCGGTGACCAGGGTGCCGAGCCGGTCGAAGACGCTCTGCACCGCGTCCTGGAGCGGTGTCGCCACGGTGAAGATGATCTGGAAGAACGCGAACATGGTCGCGAAGAAGATCAGCGTGCCCCACAGCGGGTGCAGCAGTACGGCGTCGATGCGCCGGGTGCGCTGGTCGACCTCCGGCACCTGGTAGCCGGCGGTGGCCAGCAGGGACTCCACCCAGGCCCGGCGCTGCGCCGGGTCGGTGGGCGGCGGGAGGACCGGTCGTTCCCAGGAGGCGGAGTCGGGCAGGGTGGCCTGGAGCTCGGCGAGGTCGTTGCGCGAACCGCCGGTCACCGCGACGACCGGCACGCCGAGGGCGCGGCGGAGGGCGGCGACGTCGAGGGTGCCGCCGCGGCGGGCCAGCTCGTCGCGGAAGGTGAGCACCACGCAGATCGGCAGGCCGGTCCGCATGACCTGGGCGAGCAGGCCGAGGGAGCGGCGCAGCGTGGTCGCGTCCAGGGTGACGAGGATGCCGTCGGGTGTGCCGAGGTCCGGGTTGTCCGGGTCGAGGACGTCGGCGACGACCTGCTCGTCCGGGCTGATCGGGTCGAGGCTGTAGGTGCCGGGCAGGTCCTCGATGACCACCTCGTGCTTGCCGACGCGCGCGGTTCCCTCGTAGCGCGCGACGGTGACGCCGGGGTAGTTGCCGGTCTTGGTGCGCAGGCCGGTCAGGGCGTTGAACAGGGTGCTCTTGCCCGAGTTCGGGCTGCCGACCAGGGCCAGCCGGGTACCGCCGTCGAGCGTGCCGGTCGTCGCGCCGGTCGGGCCGCAGTGCGCGCTCATGCGGTGCGCCGTACCCGGATGCCCGCGGCCTGTTCCTTGCGCAGGGCGATCTCGTACTCCACGACCTGGAAGACGACGGGGTCGCCGAGCGGGGCCCGGCGCAGCACGGTGACCTCGGTGCCCGGGGCGAACCCCAGGTCGAACAGGCGCCGGGCGGTGCTCGGCTCGACGGACTCGTCGATGCCGGTGATTTCGCCGCTCGTTCCGGGGCGCAGGTCCGAAAGCCGTGCGTCCGCCCCGGAGTCCACCGGCACGGACGGACCGCTCTTGCGGCGCGCACCCAACTGCACTGAGACCATCGACATCCTCGCACCCGGATCGCCCAAACAACTTAGGGAAGGCTAACCTTTTGCCCCGGTAACGACAATATCGCTCCGCACCGGTATGAGGTGTGGGGGGTCGCATCGGGGCGCGGGCGTGTCGTACGACGTCTCCGGGCGCCCCGCGCCCTTGGCCGGGCTCGGTCGTCGGCCGCCGGGCATCGGGTCCCTGGACAACGCCGTGCCCACCCCGCACATCGTCGGCTCCCCCGCGGTGAGCCGCGCCGGATGGCGGACTCCGTCCTGGGCGAACCGGAACGCCCGGTCGCCGGGCTGCCGTTCGCCCGCCCCCGTGGTGCGCGGGGAGTTCGGGTGCTCCGCCTGAGCCGGACCGGCGGGGGCGGGCACAGTGGGACCACCGTCCGAGCCCGCACGCCCACCGGCCCGCACTCCGAGCGAGGAGCCATGACCCGTCACCTACCGCGCCCGTTCTCCGGCAACCCGCCGCACAGCCGCGCCGACTGGCAGCGCGCGCTGCTCGACCTGTGCGCACCGCTCGCCGGCGGCTTCGCCGACGACGCGGCGCTGTACGCGCCCGGCACCGCCTACCCGCCCCGGGTGGCCCACTTGGAGGCGACCGTACGGCCGCTGTGGGGGCTCGCTCCGCTCGCGGCCGGGGGTGGGCGGTACGACGGCTGGGACCGCGTCCGCCGGGCCGTCGCCGCCGGCACCGATCCACGGCACCCGCAGTACTGGGGCGAGCCCGGCGCCATGGACCAGCGGCTGGTCGAGGCGTCGGTCCTCGGGTTCGCCCTCGCCCTGGCGCCCGGGGAGCTGTGGGAGCCGCTGGCCCCGGCGGAGCGGACCCGGCTGGCCGGCTGGCTGCGCCGGGCGGCGCGGGCCGAGCGCGTCCCGGACAACAACTGGCACCTGTTCCCGGTGATGGCGCAGCTGGGCCTGACCTCGGTCGGCGAGCCGCCGGAACCGGGTCTCGCCGAGCGCGCGTTGGCCCGTGTCGAGGACTACTACCGCGGTGGCGGCTGGTACTCGGACGGGCCGGACGACAAGCCCCGTGACTACTACGGCCCTTGGGCGCTGCATCTGTACACGCTGCTGTACACGACGCTGGCCCCGGACGCCGACGCGGAGGTGGTGGCGCGGGTACGGGAGCGGGCCGCGCTGTTCGCCGGGGAGTTCCGGCACTGGTTCGCGGCCGACGGTGCCGCGCTGCCCTTCGGCCGCAGCCTGACGTACCGGTTCGCGCAGGCGGCGTTCTGGGGCGCGCTCGCGTACGCGGGTGTCGAGGCGCTGCCCTGGGGGGTGCTGCGCGGGCTGTGGGCGCGGAATCTGCGCTGGTGGTTCCGGCAGCCGGTGTGCGCGCCCGACGGCACGCTGTCGGTCGGCTACGCCTACCCGAACCAGTTCATGAGCGAGCAGTACAACGCGGCGGGCTCCCCCTACTGGGCGTTCAAGGCGTTCCTGCCACTGGCGCTGCCCGCCGGGCACCCGTTCTGGGCCCGCGCGGAGGAGCCCCTGCCCGCCCCGGACGCCGTGCACCCGCAGCCGCAGGCGGGCCTGCTGGTCCAGCACGGCGGCGGGCACACCACCGCGCTGGCCGCCTGCACCGCCGACACCTGGGTGCGCAACGCCCCGGCGAAGTACGGCAAGTTCGCGTATTCGACGGCCTTCGGGTGCTCCGTCGCCACCGGTCCGCTCGGTGCCGAGGCGGCGGGCGCGGACGGCACGCTGCTGCTCAGCGACGACGGCCTGCACTGGCGGTCCCGGGTGGCCTGCGCGTCCCGCTCGGTGACCGCGCGGAGGGTGCACGCCCGCTGGCTGCCCTGGCCCGATGTCGGCGTCGACACCTGGCTGCTGCCCGCGGGGCCCGGCCGGCACGTCCGCGTCCACCGCCTGGTCACCCCCCGCCCGCTGCACACCGTCGAGGGCGGCTTCGCGGTCCCGCTGGACGGCGCCGGCACGGCCGGCGAGGGCTGCGGCGCGTGGGCCGGGTGCGGCGAACTCGACAGCTCGATACGGGATGTGCTGGACGTGCGCGCGGCCGAGGTCATGCTGCCCGACCCCAACGGCCATCTGCTGTGGCCCCGTACGGCGCTGCCCGTCCTGCGCGGCGAGCTGGCGCCGGGCACCCACTGGCTGGTGGCCGACGTGTGCGCCACCGTCGGGGGCGACGGCGGCCGCCCGGCACCGCTCGACTGGCGCGCGCTGCCCGGCCTGCCCCGCGCGCTGCGCGCCGAACCGGCGCCGGACCGGCACGGCCCGGCCGTGTGAGGCCCGGCTCGCGGGCCGTCCGCGCCGGCATCGGGCCCGTCTCCCCGCTGCGGGGCCTGCGGGTCGACGAACAGGTCGACGTCGACGAGATCGTGGTACGGCCCACCGTGCGCCGGGGGACGGTCCGCGCGCCCGCCCGGCCCCGGCTGGGTACCGGCGCGGGCCCGGTGAGTACGTGTACTCATGTCCGAGCGCGGCGTGCGATCCATCGTGGAACCGGAGACCAGGAACACCGGGAGGAACCACGATGCCGAACGCCTCGCCCCGACGCCGCGCTCCGCGCGGGCCGCTGAGGGCCCTGCCGGGCCCCGCCGTGGACAACTGGCCGGCCCGCGGGTACCTGGCCGTGGTCGCCGCCGCGCTGGGGTTCTTCCTGTACGCCGTGTACCTGACGCCGGACCCGGGCTTCGCGGGGATCTGGCCGCTCATGGCGACCGCCCCGCTCGGCCTCCTCCTCACCGCACCGGCGTTCGCGGACCTTCCCTCCTGGCCGGGTCCGCTGGTCTTCTCCGCCGGTGTGGCGTTGTGCGGTCTGGCCAACGCCACGCTGCTCGGCCTGCTCGTCCACCGGCTGCGGACACCGGGGACACGCTCGACCGCCTGAGGGACGCCGGGGCCGGACGCGACTGCGACGACGCCGCGGTGCCGGCGGAGTCGGTGGCGCGGGCACTGCGGATGCGGGAGGTGTACGCCCGGTACGGGGGCGGAGCCGCGCTGCGGTTCCGCTCGGCCACCCGGCCGTCACCGGGGTGCCGCTCGGCGCCCGCTCGGCCGCCGAAGTCGCCGACGGCACGGCCCGGTTCGGCGAACCGCTGCCGGGCGCGGACGTGCCGGTGCCCGGGGCGCTGACGGCAACGCGTGCCTCGGCGCCCGGCCCCGCAGGTCGTCAGGCCGGCCGTTTCCGCGATGTCGTCTTCTTCGCCTGGGTCTTCTTGTCCGTGGCCGACTTCGCGGTGCTCTTCTTCGACGCCCGCGCCGGCTGCGCCGCGGTCTTGCGGGTCGTGGTCGTCTTCTTGGCGGCGGTCTTCTTCGCCGTGGCCGTGGACTTCCTGGCGCCCGTCTCCTTCGGGGTGCCGCCACCGCGGCGCAGGGATCTGACCTCGGCGTCGCCCGCGGAGCCCGGTGCGCGGGACTCGCGGGCGGCGCGCACGCTGTTCTCCAGGGCGGCCATCAGGTCGAGGACCTTGCCGCCGGCCGCGGGGGCGGGGGCTTCGGGCAGGGCCTCGCCGGCGGCCTTCGCGGCGATGACCTCCTCCAGGGCCTCGCGGTACTCGTCGCGCAGGTCGTCCAGATCGACCTCGCCGAGGGTGTCCATCAGGGCGTGCGCGAGGTCCAGCTCCTTGTCGCGGATGGTGACGTTCGCGTCGGGGGCGACGCCCTCGGGGGCCCGTACCTCGTCCGGCCAGAGCAGGGCGTGCATGACGAGCGCGTCGTCGGCCACCCGGAGCATGCCGAGGCGCTCGCGGCCGCGCAGCGCGAACTTGGCGACGGCGACCTTGTCGCCGCGCTTCAGCGCCTCGCGCAGCAGGGTGTACGGCTTGGCGGCGGGGGCTCCGCCGGCGGCCAGGTAGTAGGGGGCGCCCATCTGGATCGGGTCGATCCGGTCGGCCGGCACGAAGGCGACGATCTCGATGGTGCGGGCGGTGGGGATGGGCAGGTGGGACAGGTCCTCGTCGGTGATCGGGATGATCGTGCCGTCCGCGTCCTCGTACCCCTTGCCGATCTCGGACTGGCTGACCTCGCGGTCCTCCACCTCGCACACCTTGCGGTAGCGGATGCGGCCGTTGTCCTCGGTGTGGATCTGGCGGAAGGAGATCGCGTGGCTCTCGGTCGCGTTGACCAGCTTGATCGGGATGCTGACCAGCCCGAAGGAGATGGCGCCGTTCCATATCGATCGCACGTGCCGCACCCGTCCTTTCCCACTCATCGCGGTTTGTCTGGGATTGTCATCGTATGACGCCTATCACAGAGGTGGCGGGGCGACGGGTGGCACTGAGCAATCTGGAGAAGGTGCTGTATCCGGAGACCGGCTTCACCAAGGCCGAGCTGGTGCACTACTACGCCACCACCGCCGACGCGCTGCTGCCGCACCTGCGCGACCGGGCGGTGTCCTTCCTGCGCTACCCGGACGGGCCCGAGGGCCAGGTGTTCTTCAGCAAGAACGTGCCGCCGGGTACGCCCGAGTGGGTCACGACCGCCGAGGTGCCGCGCTCGTCGGCGGAGGCTCCGGCCCGGATGGTCGTCGTACAGGACCTGCCGAGCCTGGTGTGGGCGGCGAACCTGGTCACCGAGTTCCACACGCACCAGTGGCTGGTGCGGTCCCCCGGCGAGGCCGACCGGCTGGTCTTCGACCTCGATCCGGGGGCGCCCGCGACGGTCGTGCAGTGCTGCGAGGTCGCCCTGTGGCTGCGCGAGCGGCTCGCGGCGGACGGCATCGAGGCCCACCCCAAGACGGCCGGGTCCAAGGGGCTGCACCTGCTGGCGGCCGTGCGCGGCGCCTCCTCGGAGCGGACCAGCGAGTACGCCAAGGCGCTCGCCGTGGAGGCGGAGCGGGCGCTGCCCCGGCTGGTGGTGCACCGGATGACCAAGAGCCTGCGGCCGGGGAAGGTGTTCGTGGACTGGAGCCAGAACGCGGCCCGCAAGACCACGGCCACCCCCTACACCGTGCGCGCCCGCCGCACCCCGCTGGTCTCCGCGCCGGTGACCTGGGACGAGGTCGCCGAGTGCCGCTCGCCGGCCGCGCTGGAGTTCCGGGCCGGGGACATCGCCGCGCGCCTCCAGGACCACGGCGACCTGCTCGCCCCGCTGCTCGACCCCGGCCGGGCCGCGCCCCTTCCCTAGACCCTCTCCCAGGTGCGCCGGTCGCGCGCCAGCGCGTGCAGCGCCTCCACGTCCGCCGGTTTCAGCACGCCGCCCAGCCGGGTCAGGCCGGAAAGCTCCCCGTCGGCCAGGACGCGTACACCCCGCGGTACGGCGGTGAGGGTCACCCCGGCCGGGGCGGTCAGGGCGAGCACCGGGCGGACCTCGGCGGTCAGCGCGTGCGCGGCCCGGTCGGCCTGGGCGCGCAGCAGGCGCAGCAGCGGCTCGGCCGGGCGCCGGCCCACGGTGACCGTCGGGTCGGCGACGCGCACCCGTGCCCTGCGGGCGTACAGGGCGTGCACGGCGAACAGGCCGCCGGGCCCGATCAGCAGATGGTGGACGCGGTCGCCGCCGGGCAGCGGCAGCGAGTGCAGGGTGTGCCAGCCGGCGCCCTCCATGGCGTCCAGGGCGTCACCGACGGTCTGCTCGGCCAGCAGGGCGCGGCGGCGCGGGTCGGGGCGCAGCCGGTGCGCGGGGCCGGGTGCGCGGTCGAGCGCGACCAGCAGGGCCTCGCCGGGGCGGTTGGGCGCGAGGTCGTCGTCCGGGTGCAGGCTGAGCCGGGCGAGTTCGGCGGGCGTGGGGACCGGGGGCGGGCCCACGGTCACCGGGCCGGTGAGGAAGGGTTTCAGCGCTTCGAGGACACGGTCCCGCTCGTCCTCGCCGAGCAGGTTCACCCGGCCGGTGTCCCGGTCGTACCAGGCGATGTTGCCGCCGTCCGGACGCAGGACGTACAGCCGCTCCCGGCCGCCCCGGCGGGCCGGCACCACGCGCAGACCGCTCATGCGCATCACCTCTCGACCATGGGAACAGGCCGGGTCCGTGTGGGGCAAGACCGGTTACCGTGGAGACCGGCCCTGCGCAGGGGAGTTGGGGAGGCGCCGTTGCGGACCCGCGGAATGCAGCCCGACGTGCCGGCTCCACGGAGTCCGTGGAACGAGATCGTGCCCGGTCTGTGGATGGGCGGGCACGAGTACCGGGCGCGTACGGGGCGGCTGGAGACGGCCGTCGTACGGGACGAGTTCGACGTGGTGCAGACGCTGCTGCGGCTGCCGGGGTACGGCCCCGACCCGGGCGTGGAGCACCATATGTGGCCGATACCGGACGGGCCGCTGGACGGCACCCAGCTCGCCGGTGTGATCCGGCTGGCGCGGGCGGCGAACGAGTCGCTGGACGCCGGCCGCCGGGTGCTGGTGCGCTGCTACCACGGCTACAACCGCTCGGGGCTGGTCGTGGCGCACGCCCTGATCCAGCGGGGCGCGGCGGCGGACGAGGCCATCCGGGTGATCCGGGCCCGCCGCTCGGCGTGGGCGCTGCACAACGAGCTGTTCGTGGCGTATCTGCACGCCGGTCTGCACACCGTGCGGCTGCTGGAGGAGCTGGCCGAGTAGCCTCTCTCCCGCGCGCCACGGCCCGGTTGTACAGAACGGACGAAAAGGGGCTTCCTTGGAATCTATGTGCATACTGGCCTACTGACCTGAGAAACCATCGTCCCAGGAGCACCGTGCCCGTCCGTCGCCCTGTGCGCACCGCCCTCACCGTGGCCGCCGCCGCCCTGCTGGCCGCGACGGCGACGGCCTGCGGGGACGCCGGCGAGTTGCAGAGCGCCGGGCCGACGCAGACCGCCGACAGCCCCGCCAAGCTCTGGCCGGACCTGCGGCCGGCGTCCAGTCCGGCCTACCCGTACGCCGTGGCCACCCGGGAGACCGTCAAGGGGCTCACCGCCCCCGGCGACGACATCCGCCGGATCGACCCGGTGGACATCGTCGGGGCGGAGCTGCGGGCGCATCCGGCGGACTACGGGTCGAAGGGGGCGTACCACGCGACCGCGGAGCGGATGAAGGACTGCCGGGCGGGCGGCGACCGGGCCCGGTGCCCGCTGCTGAAGCCGTACTACCGGGACCTCACCGGGGACGGCCGGCCCGATCTGACGCTCGGCTTCCGGCTGTACCCGACCAACCAGACGGCGGTGCGGGTCTACACCGTCGAGGGGCACCACCTGGTGCAGGTGCTCGCCGACAACGACGCGATCACCGGGGTGGAGCTGGCCGGCCGCGCGCTGATCGAGCGGTCCCCGGCCGACATCTCCGGCTACGAGTACCGCACCACGTGGGAGTGGGACCCGGGCCAGCGCGCCATGGTGTTCTCCCGCGACGAGTACCTGCACATCGGCGGCGGCCGGGCCCGCCACCGGACGCCGTCGCCCTCGCCGTCGCCCGCCGCGAGCGCGTCATGAGGCTGATGCCCCGCTGGGCCGGGCCCCTCGCCGTCAAGGCGGCCGTCTTCATCACCGTGATGTGCTGTGCGCTGGCCGCGCTGCTCGGTGTGCTCGTGCACGTCTCGGTGACCAACCAGACCGTCGGGCAGGCCCGCGAGCTGGCCCTGTCCCGGCTCGCCGACGCCACCCACGCCTACGAGGCCGGGGACGCGCTGCTGCCGAACGCCGGGGTGGACCCGGAGGGACTGCCCGGCTCGCTGCGGTCCCTCGCGGTCTCCGGGCAGCGCGGCACGATGGTCTCCACGCACCGGGGGCGGCCGACGATGTGGGCGGCCGGGCCGGTCTCCGGGCACCGGGCGCTCGCCGTGGAGATCGACTACTCGCAGCAGTCCCGCACCATCGCCGGGCTCGACACCTCGATCCTGTGGTCGTCCGTGCTCGCCATCGCGGCGACGGTGCTGGTCGGCGTGTTCGCCGTGTCCCGGGTCACCCGGCGGCTGCACGGCACCGCGCGGGTGGCCCGCCGGATCAGCGCGGGCGACCTGGACGCGCGCGTCGACGACCCGCGCACGAAGGACCCGACCCTCCCCCAGGACGAGGTGGCCGCGGTCGCCGCCGCGCTGGACTCGATGGCCGCCTCGCTCCAGGGCAAGCTGCTCAGCGAGCAGCGGTTCACCGCGGACGTGGCGCACGAGCTGCGCACCCCGCTCACCGGGCTGCACGCGGCGGCGGAGCTGCTGCCGCCGGGCCGCCCCACCGAGCTGGTGCGGGACCGGGTGGCCGCGCTGCGCACGCTCACCGAGGACCTGCTGGAGATCTCCCGCCTGGACACCGGTCGGGAGCGGCTGGAGGCGGACGCCGAGGAGCTGGGGGCGCTGGCCAAGCGGGTGGTGCGGGCCTCGGGCACGGACACCGAGATCCGCGTCGTCCGGGACGCCCTGGTGGAGACCGACCGGCGGCGCCTGGAGCGGGTGCTGGGGAACCTGGTGGCCAACGCGCACAAGCACGGGGCGCCGCCGGTGGTGCTGTCGGTCAACGGGCCGGTGGTGACGGTGCGGGACCACGGCGGCGGGTATCCCGGGTACCTCGTGGCCCACGGGCCCCAGCGGTTCCGCACGGAGGGCGGGGCGCGGGGGCACGGGCTCGGGCTGACGATCGCGGTGGGGCAGGCGGAGGTGCTGGGCGCGCGGCTGTCGTTCCGCAACGCGCCGGACGGGGGTGCCGTGGCGACGCTGATCCTGCCGGTGGCCGGGCGTTAGGACCCGTCCATCGGCCCGGACAGGGGTCCTTTCGGCATCCGATGTGGCGTTTGATCACCTCAGCGGATCTTTTGGATAGGTTCCCGGCATGAGCAACGCCGGAACCGCCGCGCCCACGGCCCGGGCGCCCGTGCCCGTCGTGCGCCTCTCCCGGCGCCGCGGCGTGGAACTCGCGCTGATCGTGCTGGCGGTCACGCTGTCGGTGTACGGCTACTGCGCCGTGGGCCTGGCCCGGGCGGGGCGGGTGCCGCCCGGGGCGCTCGCGTACGGGGCCGGGCTGGGGTTCCTCGCCCTCGTCGCCCATCTCGCCGTACGGCTGCGGGCGCCGTACGCGGACCCGCTGCCGCTGCCGATCGGGGTGTTGCTCAACGGGCTCGGGCTGGTGCTGATCTACCGACTGGACCTGGAGACGCCGGGCGACCGCGCGGCCCCCGCCCAGCTGGTCTGGTCCACGCTCGGGGTGGCCCTGTTCATCGTCGTCGTGCTGCTGCTGCGCGACCACCGGGTGCTCCAGCGGTACGCGTACGTGTGCGTGGTCGCCGCGCTCGTCCTGCTGCTGGTGCCGATCCTCTTCCCGGCGGTCAACGGTGCCCGGATCTGGATCCGGATCGCCGGGTTCTCCATCCAGCCGGGCGAGTTCGCGAAGGTGCTGCTCGCGGTGTTCTTCGCCGCCTATCTGGCGGCCAACCGCAACGCGCTGGCGTACACCGGCCGCCGGGTGTGGCGGATGCAGTTCCCGACCGGCCGGGTGCTCGGCCCGATCGTGACGATCTGGCTGCTCAGCGTGGGGGTGCTGGTCCTGGAGCGGGACCTCGGCACCTCGCTGCTGTTCTTCGGGCTGTTCGTGGTGCTCCTGTACGTCGCCACCGGCCGCACCGGCTGGATCGCGGTGGGGCTGCTGCTGGCGGTGCTGGGCGCCGTCGCCGTCGGCCGGGTGGAGCCGCACGTGGGCGGCCGGATCGCGGACTGGCTGCACCCGTTCGCCACCATCGAGGCCGGGCGGGGACCCAACCAGCTGTCCCAGTCGCTGTTCGCGTTCGCCGCGGGCGGGCTGCTGGGCACCGGGCTGGGCCTCGGGCACTCGGTGCTCATCGGCTTCGCCACCAAGTCGGACTTCATCCTGGCCACGGCGGGCGAGGAGCTGGGCCTCGCCGGGCTCGCCGCGATCATCCTGCTGTACGCGCTGCTGGTGGAGCGCGGCTACCGGGCGGGCCTCGCGCTGCGCGAGCCGTTCGGGCGGCTGCTCGCGGTCGGGCTGGCCTCGATCGTGGCGCTCCAGGTGTTCGTGATCGCGGGCGGGGTCACCGGGCTGATCCCGCTGACCGGCATGGCGATGCCGTTCCTCGCCCAGGGCGGCTCCTCGGTGGTCACCAACTGGGCGATCGTGGCCCTGCTGATCCGGGTGAGCGACTCGGCCCGCAGCCGGTACGACGGCACGGAGGCGCCGTGAGCGAGTACGCGGGCATGGGCGGCGGCGAGGGCGGGCGGCCGATGGCCCGCTGCATCCGGCACGCCTGCGCCTTCTGCACCCTGCTGCTCGCGGCCCTGCTGGTCAACGCGGCCCGGGTGCAGCTGGTGCAGGCCGGCACCTACACCGGGAACCCGGCCAACCGCCGCTCCGACATCGCCCGTTACCAGCAGCCGCGCGGGGACATCCTGGTCGGCGGCCGGCCGGTCACCGGCTCCGTGGACACGCATGAGCAACTGCGCTACGAACGCGCCTACCGGAACGGCCCGTTGTACGCCCCGGTGACCGGCTTCGCCTCCCAGTCGTACGGCACCACGTTCCTGGAGCACGCCGAGGACGGGGTGCTCTCCGGCACCGATCCGATGCTCCAGCCGCTGCCGCTGTGGAACGACATGACGCGCGGGCGCAGTCCGGGCGGGAACGTGGTGACGACGCTGCACCGGGCCGCGCAGGAGGCGGCGTACCGGGGGCTCGCCGGGCGCAAGGGCGCGGTGGCCGCGGTCGAACCGGCCACCGGCCGGGTCCTGGCGCTGGTGAGCAGCCCCTCGTACGATCCGGCGCAGCTGTCCGGCAACGGCGAGGCGACGGCCTCGGCGTGGGCGCGGCTCAACAGCGACCCGGAGAAGCCGATGCTCAACCGGGCGGTGAGCCAGACCTATCCGCCGGGTTCGACGTTCAAGGTGGTCACCGCGGCGGCGGCGCTGGACGCGGGCGCGGTCACCGACCCGGACGCGCGCACCGACTCCCCCGACCCCTACCGGCTGCCGGGCACCCGGACCCGGCTGACCAACGAGGCCGACGGCTGCGCGGACACCTCGCTGCGGGACGCCTTCGAGTGGTCCTGCAACACGGTCTTCGCCAAGCTCGGCGTGGACGTCGGGGTGCGGGACATGAAGAGCACCGCGGAGGCGTTCGGGTTCAACGACACGGGCCTGCGCATCCCGTTCCCGGTGGCGCCCAGCACCTTCGACTTCCGGGTGGACAAGGCCCAGTTGGCGCTGTCGTCGATCGGTCAGTACAACACGCGGGCCACCCCGTTGCAGATGGCGATGGTCGCGGCGGCCGTCGCCGACGACGGCCGGCTGCACACGCCGTACCTGGTGGAGCGGACCACCCGGCGCGGGGGCGAGACGGTCTCCGGCGGCGGGATGCGCCCGGTCCGCCAGGTGATGCGCCCGTCCACGGCCCGGCAGCTGAAGGACCTGATGACCGGCGTGGTCCGCGAGGGCACCGGCACCCGGGCGGCCATCCCGGGCGCGGTCGTCGGCGGCAAGACCGGCACCGCCCAGCACGGGGTGGGCAACACCGGGGTGCCCTACGCCTGGTTCGTCTCCTGGGCGCAGGCCGACGGCGCGGCCGAGCCGGGGGTGGCGGTCGCCGTGGTGGTGGAGGACGCCTCGGCGGACCGCGGCGAGATCAGCGGCGGCGGCGACGCGGCCCCGATCGCGCGGGACGTGATGCGCGCGGTGCTCGGCCGCTGAGACGGGGCTACCGGCGGCGGCCGGGCCGATCTACGGTGCGCCCATGACGGATACGGCAGCCGTGCACCAACTGGCCCAGGTCAACATCGCCCGACTCAAGTACCCGCTGGACTCACCGCAGTTGAAGGACTTCGTGGAGGGGCTCGACCCGGTGAACGCGGTGGCGGACGCCTCGGACGGCTTCCTCTGGCGGTTGCAGAGCACCTCGGGCAACGCGACCGACGCACCGGTCCTCGGCGACCCGTGGCTGATCGTCAACATGTCGGTGTGGCGGGACGCCAAGGCCCTGACCGCGTTCATGTACCGGGGCCGGCACCGGGAACTGCTGGCCCGGCGCAGGGAGTTCTTCGAACACGTCGAGGAGGCGATGACCGCGCTGTGGTGGGTGCCGGCCGGCCACCGCCCGACGGTCGCCGAGGCGGAGGACCGGCTGCTGCACCTGCGGGCGCACGGCCCGACGGCGTACGCGTTCACCCTGCGGGCGCCGTTCGAGCCGGGCGAGGAGCCGGCGGTCAGAGAATCGGCTTGACCGCCTCGGAGCGGATCTGGATGGTCTGCTTGGCGAGGGCCGCCAGGTCGATGGTCGACGGGTCCTTCGCCACGGTCGCCATGTCCACGATGGCGACCGTGGCGCCGGTGTTGTCGTCGGCCCAGGCGCACATGGGCAGCGTGACGCTGGAGCCGATCTGCTCCTGGGTCAGCACCTCGCAGCTGACCGTGACCTCCAGGTCGAAGTCCTTGGGCTGCACGGCGACCTTGGCGCCGTCGGTCTGGGCGGCGCCCTTCATCATGTTGCGCCGGGCCGTGTCGGTGTTCTTGAACCGGCCGTACATGCCCGACACCACCAGGGTGCCCTTGGTCTCGTCGCCGCCCAGGCTGTAGCTGCCGACGACACCGTGGGTGTCCTTGGCGTCCCAGGCGCCGTCCGCCTCCTGCCCGATCTGCTTGCCCTCGGTGTCGGAGAGGTCCTTGGCCAGCTCGTACTTCCCGTCGAGCAGCGTCTGCGGCAGCGTCAGCTTCCGCTTGCCCTCGGGGAAGCTGGTCGCCGCCTTGTAGCCGATCGCGCCGAGCGCGACCAGGCCGCCCACGACCAGGACGACGACACCGCCGACGATCCCGAGGATCAGGCCGACCCGGCTCTTCTTCGGGGGCGGCGGCGCCACGGGCGGCATGCCGTTCCAGCCCTGGTACGGGGGCTGGGGCTGCTGGGGCTGCTGCGGATAGGGCTGCTGGGGGTACGGCGAGCCGTACGGGCCGGGGTTCTGCGGAGGCTGCTGACCGTACGGGCCGGGATTCTGCGGAGGCTGCTGGCCGTACGGGCCGGGATTCTGCGGGGGCTGCTGGCCGTACGGGGGCTGCCCGCCGTACGGGGGCTGCGGCTGATCGGGGTACGGCGGCTGCTGCGGAGGCATGGACACGCCAGCACGCTACTGCACGAGGGTGAACAAAGAGCCATCGAGTCCGGAATCAGCCGTCTTCTCCGCCCTCCCGGATCGCCTCCGTCACCTCGGCCACCCGCTCCCGCTCCTCCACCGCGAACCGCTCGGCGTCCAGCCGGTCGGCCAGTTCCTCGTCCTGCGCCATCAGCTGGTCCAGGTTCGCGTCCCCCAGCTCCAGGACGCCCATGTCGACGTAGGCACGCTGGAGGCGCTCGCCCCACAGCCCGATGTCCTTGACGCAGGGCACGATGCGGCTGAACAGCAGCTTGCGGAAGAGCTGGAGGAACTCCGAGCGCTCGCTGAGCCGTTCGGCCTCGGCGCGCGCGATGCCGAAGTTCTCCAGCACCTCCACCCCGCGCAGCCGGTCGCGCATCAGGTGGCAGCCCTCGATGACGAACTCCTCGCGCTCGCGCAGTTCGGCGTCGGTGAGCCGGCGGTAGTAGTCGCGCAGCGCCATCCGCCCGAAGGCCACGTGCCGGGCCTCGTCCTGCATGACGTACGTCAGGATCTGCCGGGGCAGCGGCTTGGTGGTGGTGTCCCGGATCATTCCGAACGCGGCCAGCGCGAGGCCCTCGATGAGCACCTGCATGCCCAGGTACGGCATGTCCCAGCGGCTGTCGCGCAGGGTGTCGTCCAGCAGCGACCGGAGGTTGTCGTTGATCGGGTAGAGGAGCCCGATCTTCTCGTGCAGGAACCGGCCGTAGATCTCGGCGTGCCGGGCCTCGTCCATGGTCTGGGTCGCGGAGTAGAACTTGGCGTCCAGGTCGGGCACCGACTCCACGATCCGGGCCGCGCAGATCATCGCGCCCTGCTCGCCGTGCAGGAACTGGCTGAACTGCCAGGAGGCGAAGTGCCGCCGCAGCTCGCCCTTGTCCTTGTCGGTCATCCGGTCCCAGTACGGCGTCCCGTACAGGACCATCGCCTCGTCGGGGGTCCCGAGCGCGTCGTACGGATCGACCTCCAGGTCCCAGTCGATGCGCCGGGTCCCGTCCCACTGCTTGTCCTTGCCCTTCTGGTACAGGGCCAGCAGGCGGTCGCGTCCGTCGTCGTACTCCCAGCTGAACCTGGCCGCGCCGGACGCGGGCACGTGCCAGGCGGAGGCTCCGGGCTCGTTGGCGTACAGGTCGTGGGTCGGCATACCTCGCAGGCTCACACGCGCGGGCGCGGTCAACAAGTCCTGCGCGGGGGATTGACGGCCTTGCTGACAAGCAGTCTCATAAGTGACTGGACGACATCCCCCCGGGTAACGAGGTGACGGAGCCATGACGACCCTGACGGAAGCGGACGCGCTGGACGGCCTGCGCGATGCGCTCGGCCTGCTCAAGGACCGGGAACAGGTGGCCGAACGACTGCTCGTCTCCTCCGCCAAGCACTCCTTCGACCCGGACAAGGAGCTGGACTGGGAGGCGCCCTTCGAGGAGGGCAAGTGGTTCTGGCCGCCGGAGCTGGTCTCGCTGTACGACACCCCGATGTGGCGGCGGATGAGCGAGGAGCAGCGCATCCTCCTCTCCCAGCACGAGGCGGCGGCGCTGGCCTCGCTCGGCATCTGGTTCGAGATCATCCTGATGCAGCTGCTGGTCCGGCACATCTACGACAAGGCGGCCACGAGCGCGCACGTCCGCTACGCCCTCACCGAGATCGAGGACGAGTGCCGCCACTCCAAGATGTTCGCCCGGCTGATCTCGCACGGCGGCACCCCCTGGTACCCGGTGAGCAGGGTCCACCTGAACCTGGGCCGCCTCTTCAAGACCATCTCCACGACCCCCGGTTCCTTCACGGCGACCCTGCTGGGCGAGGAGATCCTGGACTGGATGCAGCGGCTGACCTTCCCGGACGAGCGGGTGCAGCCGCTGATCCGGGGCGTGACCCGCATCCACGTGGTGGAGGAGGCCCGCCATGTCCGCTACGCCCGCGAGGAGTTGCGCCGGCAGATGGTGACGGCCCCCCGCTGGTCCCAGGAGTTCACCCGGGTCACCTCCGGCGAGTTCGCCCGCGTCTTCTCCGTCGCCTTCATCAACCCCGACGTGTACACCAACGTCGGCCTCGACAAGCGCGAGGCCATGGCCCAGGTCAAGGCCAGTGCCCACCGCCGGGAGGTCATGCAGACCGGCGCCAGGCGCCTGACCGACTTCCTGGACGACATCGGGGTGCTGCGGGGCGTCGGGCGGCGGCTGTGGCGGTCGTCGGGCCTGCTGGCGTAGGGACCGCCGCCGGGAGACGGTCAGAGGGGCGCGGTCGTGCGGGTGAGGGTGACCAGCGCGGCGACGCCCGAGACGTCGAGGGCCTCGTCGCCCGCGTCGGCGGTCAGGGCCGCGTCGAGGCGGCCGAGGGCCGAGCCGGCCGTTTCGAGGACGGCGGAGCCCTCCAGCACCACCGCGAGCAGCGTGGCCCCGGCCGGCGCCGAGAACGCCGTCCGTCCGCGGACGATCTCCACCCGCGCGGCGGCCCGGCCGCGCCGGGTCATCACGTTGAAGTCGACGAGCGGGCCGCCGAGCAGCCGGCAGTCGGTGGCCGCGTCGCCGGGGAAGGCGAAGGGGGCGTAGCGTTCGGCCACGGTGTGCGGCGTACCGTCGACGGTCAGCACCATGCCGGGGCCGTCGACCAGGGTGATGATCCGGTCGACCCCCTCGAAGCGGGAGAACGGGCCGCCCCGGTCCACGTCGGCGAGGCTGACGCGCCACTCGAAGTCCGAGGTCCCCGCGCCGCCGGGAGCCGCGGCGATCTCACGGGTCAGCCCGCCCCCGTTCTTCCACGGCGCCGCCGGACGTTCGTCCGCCCTCAACACCCGCACCGTCATCCCGCACTCCCTCTCGTCCGCCGTCGATGCCGGCCCGGGAGCCGGCACCACGTGTGTATCCGTGGATCTCCCGGTTGTCGAGCGAGGTCCGCCGGCCGGCGGCCCGGCGCTCCCCGGTGCCCGCAAGTTACGCTGCGTGGCATGACCCCGCAGGCCGCCACCCCCGCCTACCGCCGGCTCAGCGTCGAGGAGCGCCGGCGCCAGCTGCTCGACGCCGCGCTGTCCCTGTTCGCGCACCGGGCGCCCGAGGACGTGTCGCTGGACGACGTGGCGGAGGCGGCCGGGGTGTCGCGGCCGCTGGTGTACCGGTACTTCCCGGGCGGCAAGCAGCAGTTGTACGAGGCCGCGCTGGGCTCGGCCGCCGACGCGCTGCGGCAGTGCTTCGACGAGCCGCGCCAGGGGCCGATGCTGGCCCGGCTGTCCCGCGCCCTGGAGCGCTACCTGACCTTCGTGGACGAGCACGACACCGGCTTCTCGGCGCTGCTGCGGGGCGGCAGCGTGGCGGAGACCTCGCGCACCACGGCCATCGTGGACGGGGTGCGCCGGGCCGCCGCCGAGCACATCCTCAGCCACCTCGGCGCCGCCGACGCCGGGCCCCGGCTGCGGATGACCGTACGGATGTGGATCACGGCCGTGGAGGCGGCCTCCCTGATCTGGCTGGACGAGGGCAAGCAGCCGCCCGCCGACGAACTGCGCGACTGGCTGGTGGACCAGTTCGTCGCCGTCCTCTCGGTCACCGCGGCCCGCGACGAGCAGACCGCGGCCCTCCTCGGCACCTTCGCGCGCGATGGCCGAGACTGAGACCGTGAAGAGCCAGAACACCCCGTTCGAGGGCGGCCCCATGGACGGACGCGTGCTGCCCGTCCTGGTCGGCCCGACCGGGCACCCCCCGAAGACGTACCGCGTCCCCGTCCCCGCCCCGGACGGCGGCCCGCCCACCGTGTACGTCTACCGGCGGGTGCCGCGCGGCCACAGCAAGCGGCTCGGGCTGATCCAGGGCTGGAAGTACGCGTACGACCCCGACGACACCTCCGGCGGCCGGCTCCGCTGGCCCTGGTCCAAGCCCCGTGCGACACCGCCCGGCAAGCCGGGTGACACGCGCGGGTGACAAAGATGCGCCGAACCGCCCACACGCGGCGCGCGCCCCACCCGGATACGTCTGATTATCGCGGTGCGATAGGGCCCGGCAATGCGCCCACCCCTTCCGCACCCGAGGTGATGACGTGTCAGGAAAGCTGCTGCGCCTGGCCTGCACGGCCGCCGTCGCGGCCCAGGCCGCCCTCGCGCCGGTGCCCGCCGGCGCCGCACCGCAGCCGCAGCGGTCCGTCTCCCAGCTGCTGACGGACCTTCAGACGCTCTACCGGCAGACCGAGCAGGCCACCGAGACCTACGACGCCACCGCCGACCGGCTCCAGCGGCAGAAGGCCGAGGTGACACGGCTCGACGGCGAACTGGCCCGCGCCCGGCTCGCCCTCCAGGACAGCCGCGCCGACGCCGGGCGGCTGGCCCGCCAGCAGTACCAGAGCGCATCCGGCCTCGGCCCCTACATCAGCCTCCTGCTCGCCCCCGACCCGCAGCAGCTGCTGGACGAGAGCCATGTCATCGAGGAACTCGCGCGCCAACGCGCCCGCACGGTGGCGAAGCTGACCGGAGCCGAGCAGCGCAAGGACGCCGTCGCCCGCGCCGCCCGCAAGGCCCTCGACACCCAGCAGTCGCTCGCCGGCCGGCAGAGGAAGCAACGCGACGCCGTGCAGCACAAGCTCCACGACGTGGAACGCCTGCTGGCCGCCCTCTCCCCCGACCAGCTGGACGCCGTCACCCGGCTGGAACAGCAGGGCGTCGACGCGGCCCAGAAGGCCCTCACCGCCGCGGGCTCGCTCCCCGACGACCGCCCGCCCTCCCCCGGGGGCGAACGCGCCGTCCGCTTCGCGATGGAACAGCTCGGCAAGCCCTACGTCTGGGGCGCGCAGGGCCCGTCGGCCTACGACTGCTCCGGCCTGACCTCCCAGGCGTGGCAGCACGCGGGCACCCCGATCCCGCGCACCAGCCAGGAACAGTGGCACCGGCTGAAAAGGGTCCCCCTGCGTCGGCTGCGCCCGGGAGACCTGGTCATCTACTTCCCGGAGGCCACCCACGTGGCCATCTACGTGGGCGACGGAAAGGTCGTACAGGCGCCGCGTCCGGGCGCCCGGGTCAAGATCTCGCCGCTGGCGTCCAACCCGGTGCTCGGCGCCGTACGACCCGGATAGCGCCCCGGGGGCGCGGGGAACCGGGCGGCCCTTCGGCCGCCGGCGCACCCGCGCCCCCGGACGATCAGGCCCCGGACACGGACGCCAGGTACGCCTGCGCCTTCTCCGGCTCGAAGAAGAAGTTCTCGAAGTCCGCCGGGTTGTCGAACCCATTGGCGAACCGGTTCGCCACCGGCTGCAGCTGGCCCGCCGCGCCGATGAGGTTCAGGACGTGCTCCGGCGGCGGCGCCAGCATCGCGTTCGTCCACTTGGTGACGTGCTGCGCCGTCGCCCAGTACCGGTCGAACGTCTCGCGCATCCACGCCTCGTCGAACGGCTGGTCCCCGCGCTCCAGGATCGACGCGAGGTACGCGGCCGCGCACTTGGACGCGGAGTTGGAGCCCTGGCCGGTGATCGGGTCGTTGGCCACCACCACGTCGGCCACGCCGAGCACCAGACCGCCCGAGGGCAGCCGCCCGATCGGGTTGCGCACGGTCGGCGCGTACCGGCCGGCCAACGTGCCGCCCGCGTCGGTCAGTTCGACCTTCGTCGCCCGCGCGTACTCCCAGGGCGTGAACTTCTCCATGAGTTCCAGGGTCAGGGAGAGGTGCTCCGCCGGGTCCTTGACGCCGTTGAAGACATCGAGCGGGCCGCCCGGTATGCCCTCCCAGAACAGGATGTCGGCGCGCCCCGAGACGGTGAACGTCGGCATGACGAACAGCTCGCCGACGCCCGGCACCAGGTTGCAGCGGACCGCGTCGAACTCCGGGTGCTCCGGGCGCGGGCCCATGCCGTGCACGTAGGCCACCGCGAGGGCGCGCTGCGGCCTGCTGTACGGGGAGCGCTCCGGGTCGCGGGCGAACATCGACACCAGCTCGCCCTTGCCGGCCGCGACCAGCACCAGGTCGTAGGTGCGGGAGAAGTAGTCGAGGTCGCCGACCGCCGCGCCGTGGATGACCAGCTGGCCGCCGCGCTGGGCGAAGGTCTCCATCCAGCCGGCCATCTTGACCCGCTGGTCGACCGACTGGGCGTAACCGTCCAGCTTGCCCACCCAGTCGATGGCGCGCTGGGTGGGGCCCGGGTCGTGCGAGCCCGGGGCCGCGACCGAGACGCCCAGGCCCTCGATCTTCGGGGCCTGGGACTCCCAGAAGTTCAGCTGGAGGTCGCGCTCGTGCTGGAGGGCGGTGTGGAACATGCACTGCGTCGACATCACCCGGCCGGAGCGGATCTCGTCCGCGGTCCGGTTCGACATCAGGGTGACCTCGTAGCCGTGCGACTGAAGGCCGAGGGCGAGCTGGAGTCCGGACTGGCCGGCTCCGACGACGAGTATCTTCCGCATGCGGGTGGTGGCTCCTTACAGGGACTACTCGGGGGTTTCGTCCAGCGCGTGGCCGACCAGGGCCAGGAGGGTCTCGATGGCCGAAATCCGGCGGCGCGCATCCATGATCATGACAGGGATGTGCGCGGGTATCGTCAGCGCCTCCCGCACGTCCTCCACCTCGAACAACTCGCTGTTGTCGAAGTGGTTGACGGCCACGACGTAGGGCAGCCCGCAGCTCTCGAAGTAGTCCAGGGCCGGGAAGCAGTCCTTGAGGCGGCGGGTGTCGGCCAGCACGACGGCGCCGATCGCGCCGCGCACCAGGTCGTCCCACATGAACCAGAACCGCTGCTGGCCCGGCGTGCCGAACAGGTAGAGCACCAGGTCGTCGTCGAGCGTGATGCGGCCGAAGTCCATGGCCACGGTGGTGGTGACCTTGTCCGGGGTGTCGGACAGGTCGTCGGTGCCCTCGCTCGCCTGGGTCATCAACGCCTCGGTCTGCAGGGGCGTGATCTCCGAAACGGCCGTGACCAGCGTGGTCTTGCCGACGCCGAAGCCGCCCGCCACCACGATCTTCGTCGCGATGGGGGCCCGCGTCCGGTCCGTCTGCCAGGCCTTCAGGTCCTCGTCGGGCTCGGCGAAGCCGGCGACGAGGGGGGCGGCGCCTCCGGGGGAGGCGGTGGCGTCAGAGACGGCGAAGTCCACTCAGCACCCTTTCCAGCAGAGCCCGGTCCGGGCGGCCGGTGCCGTGACCGGTTCCGGTGCCGTACACACGGATCTTTCCCTGGTCCGCGAGATCGCTCAGGAGGACGCGGACCACGCCGAGCGGCATCTTCAGCAGCGCGGCGATCTCGGCCACCGTGCGCATACGGCGGCACAGTTCGACGATGGCCCGCATCTCCGGCATGACACCGGCGAGCGATCCGTTCGTCAGTTCCTTGCGCTCCTCCGGGGCGTCGAGGGCCGCGGTGCTGGCCACGAACGTCTCCACGAGGAGGACGTGACCGAAGCGGGTACGGCCGCCGGTGAGCGAGTAGGGGCGGACGCGGGCGGGTTTGCGCTCACCGCCGCGCACGGGGAGTTTTTTGGGCTTGTCGCTCATCGGTCGCTCCCCGTCGGCCCGGCCTCCATGGACTTGCGCAGCTCGCTGCGGAGTTCCGGGGTGAGGACGTGGCCGGCCCGGCCGACGAACAGCGCCATGTGGTAGGCGACCACGCTCATGTCGCACTCGGCGGAGCCGTGCACGCCGAGCAGCGAGCCGTCGCTGATGGACATCACGAACAGGCTGCCCTCCTCCATGGCGACCATCGTGTGCTTGACCCCGCCGAACGCCATCAGCTTGGCGGCGCCGACGGTGAGGCTGCCGATGCCGGAGACGATGGTGGCCAGGTCGGCGGAGGAGCCGCGGGGGCCCTTGCCCGGACGGGCCTCGCGGGACTGCCGGCTGTGGCCCGGGTCGGACGACAGCAGCAGCAGACCGTCCGAGGAGACCACGGCGACGGACTGGATGCCAGGGACTTCCTCCACCAGGTTGGTCAGCAGCCAGTGCAGATTGCGGGCCTCACTGCTCAGCCCGAAGGTACTGGGAGCGGTCAACTGCTTGCCTCCTCGACAGGGCCCCCCGTGGTGTCTTCGGTACGGTCTTCGATCTCTGCCTCGACGTCGCGGTAGCCGGCCTGTGCTCCTCGGCGGAAGCCGCCGAGCCTGCGGCGCAGGGCCTCGGCGTCGACGCTCGTGCTGCGCTGACGGGGCGGGGGTGCGGGTGCGGTGATCTTGGGAGTGCGCTTGGGCAGGCCCTTGCTGGTGAGCTTCTCCTCGGCCTCGCCGTCGCCGTCGGCCGCGGCGCCGGCCGGGGACTCGGCGGCCGCCGGGGCCGGGGGCTCGGTGGGCGCGGGCCGGGTGTGCGTGGGTTCGGCGGGGGCGGGCTCGGCGGAGGCCGGCCGGACGGGCGCGGGCTCGGCGGCGGGCTCGGACGCGGGCTCGTCGGCCGCCGGGTCCGTGAGCGGGAGCAGCAGCTCCATCGTGGTCTCGGCGAAGGTCTCCACCGGCGTCTTCGGCCGGGCCCCGGCCTCCTCCTCGTCGGGGCCGGCCTGCTCGTGCACGGCCTCGTCGTCGGCCGCGCCCGTCGCCTCCTCGGGCGCCGGCTCCTGCTCGGGCTCGGGCCGCGCCTCCACCCCGGCGTCCCGCACCGCCTTCTCCGCGAGCGCGACCAGCGGATCGGACTGGTCCGACGGCTCGGGCTGCCCGGACTGCTCGGCGGTGTCCTTCGGGCGGGTCGGCAGGACGTTGGAGTTGGCCTCGGCGGCGGCGCCCGGCAGGGTGAAGGTGCCGGTGGTGGAGGTGGCCGTCTGCGGGGGTACGGCGGTGGCGGGGGCGTCGGCGAGGAGGGTGGCTGGCAGCACCACGACCGCCGCGACACCGCCCTGCTTCTGCTCGCGCATCTGCACCCGCACCCCGTGCCGGTGGGCGAGGCGGGCCACGACGTACAGGCCGAGCCCGAGGCCGTCGTCGCCCTCCTGGTCGTAGGCCGAGTCGGGGTCGAAGTCGGCGAGCCGGGCGTTGAGGCGGGTGAGGCGGTCCTCGGCCATGCCGATGCCCTCGTCCTGGACGGAGAGCATGACCTCGCCGGACTCCAGCAGCCAGCCGGAGACCTCGACCGGCACGTCCGGCGGGGAGAACGTGGTGGCGTTCTCCATCAGTTCCGCCAGCAGGTGGGAGAGGTCGTCGGCGGCGAAGCCCGCGATGTGCGCGTGCGGCGGCAGCGCGGCGATGCGCACCCGCTCGTAGCGCTCGATCTCGCTGACCGCCGCGCGGACCACGTCGACCAGCGGGACCGGTGCGTGGTGCTGCTGGACGTGCTCGGTACCGGCGAGGACCAGCAGGTTCTCGCTGTGCCGGCGCATCACCGTGGCGAAGTGGTCCAGCTTGAACAGGGTGGACAGCCGCTCCGGGTCCTGCTCCCGCTCCTCCAGTCCCTCGATCACGGCGAGCTGGCGCTCGACCAGGCCGAGGGTGCGCAGCGCCAGGTTGACGAAGGTGCCGCCGATGCCGGCGCGCACCCGGCGCAGTTCGGCGCTGACGTCGGCGAGTTCGGCGCGCAGTTCCTCGCGGGCGTCGGCCATCTTCTGCCGCTGGCCGACCAGGTGCTTGCGGTCGGTCTCCAGGGTGGCGACGCGTTCGTGCAGCGCGACGGCGTGCGCGTGCAGGGCGTTGACGGAGCGGACGACCTGCGCGAACTCGTCGTTGCGGCCGGTGAAGGCGATGGGCTCGCGGCCCGCCGCGTCGCCGGGCTCGGCGAGCCGGGCGGAGCCGCGGCGCAGCACGGACAGGGGCCTGGTGAGGGTGCGGGCCATCGCCGTGGCGACGCCGACCGCGACCAGCATCAGCACGCCGAGGGCGGCGACCCGGATCTCCAGGGCGGTGACGTCGTCGTCCCGCAGCCGCTCCAGGTCCTTGGTGCGGTGGTCGTAGAGGGCCGACTCCGCGCCGCGCATCAGGTCGATGCGACCGGACAGGGCCGCGTCCAGCTTCTTGGCGCTGGTGTCGAACGCGCTGTCGGGCGGGGTCGGCTGGGCGGTGAAGGTGTCCAGGTACTTCTCGGCCGAGTTGACGTCGGAGCCGGTGACCGTGGAGTCGTAGGAGTCGACGGCCGCCTTGGGGGCGGTCTCGCGGAAGTCGGCGAGGGCCGCGTCGGCGCGCAGCCGGGCCTGCTGGGCGGCGGCGGTGAGCGCGTCGCGCTGCTTGCGGTCCGCCTCGCTGGGGACCGTCGTGGTGGTGGGCAGTCCGGTGACCGGGCTGATCACCGTCTGGGTGGTGGCGGGCACGTTCAGCGCGGCGAGCAGCAGGCCGCGGGCGGCGGCGGACTGCTGGACGGCGCTGTCCAGCTCGGCGAGCGCGTGCCCGCCGGAGCCGGCCCGCGGGGGCGTCCTGTCGGCGAGCTGCTCGGCGAGCCGGTGCAGTTCGGTGATGGTGGCCGAGTAGGCCCGGTGGGTCTCCAGGGCCGTGCTCTTGCCGGTGAGGGCGGAGCGGCGCACGGCCGCGATGGCGTCGAGGTCGCCGCGCAGGCTCGCCGGGGTGTCGCTGTCGGCGCGCAGGTCCTCCACCTGGCGGTCGACGCGGGTGCTGCGGTCCTCGGAGGGTGCCTTGGACTGCGGGCGCCCGGCCGCCACGTAGGAGGTGACCTCGTCGCGCTCGTCGGCCAGCGAGTTGGCGAGCGCGAGGGCGTCCTGGGTGCGGGTGGCCAGCGTGACCAGGTCCTGGGATTCGCTGACGTCGCCGGACGCGGTGAGCAGGGCGGGGGCCCCGGCTCCCGCGACGGCCGCGGCCACCACGGCGACGGCGACGATCAGCCGGTTGCGCACATGCGTGGGCCGGCCGGTGCCCACGGGAGTCTCGGGGGCGGTCCCCTGGGGGGCCGTCTGCCTGCCTGTGCGCCGAGGCCGCTTCATCTGCACCGGTGCTCGCATTCCTGAACTCGTCTACCCAAGGGCCGGGTGGCGCCCCGTCAGCTCGGTGCCAAGTGGTGCGTGCACCCGGTTCGTACGGTTCCCGACCCTCCCAGCGCCGGTGGGCAGTGGTCGCGCATCACCTGACCCGCCACCCGAAGGAGTGAACCCCGGAGGGGAGTTGGCGGGCAAGTTCCTCTGGCGTGTGCCGGGCCGTCGTACGGCGGGCCGGTTGGACGCGGCGGGCGGCGTTTGGCAATATTCGCCACCGCGCTTTTTCGGAGTAGGCCATTCCCACCCAAACCAGGCGCCTGACCTGCGCGCTCATGTCAAACCGTGGGTGATTGCCAGCCTTTGGCAGAACTCGTGAAGGCCTCGTGCAGACTGGCCGGATGCGAACTGATCTGGTTTCGGAGCCCGGAGACGCGACCCGGCCCAACGAGGACTTCGCCGGTGTCGGACTACCCGCCTCCGGACAGGGCGGTTGCGTGATCTTGCTGGACGGAGTGACGCCGCCCGCCACGGAGACGGGCTGTCTGCATTCCGTCCCCTGGTTCACCGCGCGGCTCGGCGGTGCGCTGACCGAACTGACCGTTTCCGGCCGAGATCTGACGCTGCCGGAGATCCTTTCCCGCGCGATCGAGCGCACCGCGGGCGCACATGCGCGAACCTGTGAGCTTTCTCACCCGCGCACCCCTCAGGCAACGGTCGTCCTGGCCCGCTGGGGCACGGAGACGGTCGAGTACCTGGTGCTCTCCGACTCGGCACTGCTGCTGCGCTCGCCCCGGGGCGAGGTCACCGCGGTGCTCGACGACCGGCTCACCCGGCTGCCCCGCTCGGCGCTCGCCACCGAAGCGGCGGTGGACGCCACCCTGCGCAACAAGGAGGGCGGCTTCTTCACGGCCGCCGCGGACCCCTCGGTCGCCGCCCGCGCGGTGACCGGGACCGTGCCCCGCCGCGCGGTGGGGGCGCTGGCCGCGCTGACGGACGGCGCGACCCGCTGGACGGAGACGTTCCGCCAGGGCGACTGGACGGCCCTGTTCGACGTGGTCGAGAAGGAGGGCGCCCGCTCGCTGGTCGACCGGGTGCGGCGGCTGGAGGCGGCGGACCGCGAGGAGCGGGCGTACCTCGGGCGGAGCAAGACGCACGACGACGCGACGGTGGTGTACGCCGACCTGTCGTGAACCGGGGCCGGCGGCGGTCCGGGTCCGACGGTGGTCGGGGTCCGACGGTGGTCGGGGTCCGGCGGTGGTCGGGGTCCGGCGGGGCCCGAGGGTTACTTCTCCATGACCCCGTTGAGCTGGTGCAGCAGCCGGGCCAGCTCGGCGACCTCCCGGCGGTCCCAGTGGGCGAGCTGGCTGACGTACCGGGCGCGGCGGGCCTCGCGGACCGTGCCGACCCGGCGGCTGCCCTCCTCGGTGAGGGTGACGAGCCAGGCGCGGCCGTCGGCGGGGTCGGGCTCGCGGGTGATCAGGCCCAGCTCCTCCAGGGCGCGCAGCTGGCGGGACATGGTGGCCTTGCCGACGCCGAAGTAGCCGGCGAGTTCGGTGGCCCGCCGCCCGCCGTGCTCGTCCAGCCGGATCAGCAGGCCGTAGGCGGAGGACTCCAGATCGGGGTGGACCTCGCGGGCCATCTCGCCCTGGTTGGCCCGGGCGCGCCGCAGCAACACGGTCAACTCCCGTTCCAGCGCGAGGAATTCCTGGTCTGCACCACTGGGCGTCACCTGCTCGGCGACGCGTGCTTCTGCGCCGTTTCCGTTCTCGTGCACGTCACACCCCTGATCGGTTTCGCGGTCCTGAAAGTTTCTGTCCACCGCCGTCATAGCCGCAGCTCGGTAAGTATTTCGCAGGCGTAGACCAACGGCGGCGCCCGGACCCCCTTCCCACGCCGTGGTCTACGTGCGTAGCTTTTTCGACGGGCAGTGAATGACATGCCCACGACAGTGCACCTTCTACCGAGGTCACTGCCATGTTCCCCCCACTCTCACCCCACCTCCCCGGAGGCACCTCATGCCTGCGCACAGACCCGGTTCCCACCGCCCGCGCCCGTTGGCCGTCCTGGTCACGGCCCTGCTCGCGGCGGCGGCCTGCGCCCTCCCCCTCACCTCCGCCCAGGCCGCGTCCGCCCCCACCCGCGGCGCCGCCTACATGGGCATGGGCGTCGCGGCCCACGACGGCACGCACGGCACCCCCACCAGCGGCGACGCCACCCAGACCGAGGGCGTGGACGTCTCCAACTACCAGGGCAACGTGGCCTGGTCCACCCTCTACGGCAGCGGTGTGCGCTGGGCGTACACCAAGGCGACGGAGGGCACGTACTACACGAACCCCTCGTTCACCCAGCAGTACAACGGCTCGTACAACGTGGGCATGATCCGCGGCTCGTACCACTTCGCGACCCCGGACACCACCAGCGGCGCCACCCAGGCGAGCTACTTCGTGGCACACGGCGGCGGCTGGTCCAAGGACGGCAAGACGCTGCCCGGCGCGCTCGACATCGAGTGGAACCCCTACGGCGCCTCCTGCTACGGCAAGACCGCGAGCCAGATGGTCAGCTGGATCGCGGACTTCCTGAACACGTACAAGTCCCTCACCGGCCGGGACGCCGTGATCTACACCGCCACCAGCTGGTGGACCGAGTGCACCGGCAACTACGCCGGGTTCGCGGCCAACAACCCGCTGTGGATCGCCCGCTACGCCTCGGACCCGGGGACGCTCCCGGCCGGCTGGTCGTACTACACGATGTGGCAGTACACCTCCTCCGGCCCGACCGTCGGCGACCACGACAAGTTCAACGGCGCGCTCGACCGCGTCCAGGCCCTCGCCAACGGCTGACGCCCCCCGCCACGGCAGAGGCCCGGGCCTCCCTCACGGGACCCGGGCCTCGCTTTTCCCGCGGCGTCCGTCACGCCGCCACGGGAACCTCCGGCGCCACGCCCTCGACCGCGGGCGACAACGCCAGCTCCAGGACCTGGCGGACGTCGGCGACGGTGTGCACGTCGAGCTTGTCCAGCACCTCGGCCGGGACGTCGTCCAGGTCGGCCTCGTTGCGCTTGGGGATGATCACGGTGGTCACCCCGGCGCGCTGGGCGGCGAGCAGCTTCTGCTTCACGCCGCCGATCGGCAGCACCCGGCCGGTCAGCGAGACCTCGCCGGTCATCGCCACGTCCGTGCGCACCAGGCGGCCGGAGAGCAGCGAGGCCAGCGCGGTGGTCAGCGTGATGCCGGCGCTCGGGCCGTCCTTGGGGACCGCGCCCGCCGGGAAGTGGACGTGCACGCCCCGGTCCTTCAGGTCGGTCACCGGCAGGCCCAGCTCGGCGCCGTGGCTGCGCAGGAAGCTCAGCGCGATCTGCGCCGACTCCTTCATCACGTCGCCCAGCTGACCGGTGAGGGTCAGGCCCGCCGCGCCCGTCTCCGGGTCGGCGAGGGACGCCTCCACGAAGAGCACGTCGCCGCCCGCGCCGGTGACCGCGAGCCCGGTCGCCACCCCGGGCACGGCCGTACGGCGCTCGGCCGGGTCCTGCGCGGCCTCGGGCACGTGGTGCGGCCGGCCGAGCAGGGCGCGCAGATCGCCGTCCGCGACGGTGAACGGCAGCTCCCGCTCGCCCAGTTCGTGCTGGGCCGCGATCTTGCGCAGCAGCCGGGCGATCGACCGCTCCAGCGTGCGCACGCCCGCCTCCCGGGTGTACTCCCCGGCGAGCCTGCGCAGCGCGCCCTCCTCCAGGGTGACCTCGCTGGGCTCCAGACCGGCCCGCTCCAGCTGGCGCGGGAGCAGGTGGTCCCGGGCGATGACGACCTTCTCGTCCTCGGTGTAGCCGTCCAGGCGCACGATCTCCATCCGGTCGGCCAGCGCCTCCGGGATCGCCTCCAGGACGTTGGCCGTGGCGAGGAAGACGACGTCGGACAGGTCCAGTTCCACCTCCAGGTAGTGGTCCCGGAACGTGTGGTTCTGCGCCGGGTCGAGCACCTCCAGGAGGGCGGCGGCCGGGTCGCCCCGGAAGTCCGAGCCCACCTTGTCGATCTCGTCGAGGAGCACCACCGGGTTCATCGACCCGGCCTCCTTGATCGCCCGCACGATCCGGCCGGGCAGCGCGCCGACGTACGTACGGCGGTGACCGCGGATCTCGGCCTCGTCGCGGACGCCGCCGAGCGCGACGCGCACGAACTTGCGGCCCATGGCGTGGGCCACGGACTCGCCGAGGCTGGTCTTGCCGACGCCGGGCGGTCCGACGAGCGCGAGCACCGCGCCCCCGCGCCGTCCGCCGATCACGCCGAGGCCGCGGTCGCCGCGCCGCTTGCGCACGGCCAGGTACTCGGTGATGCGTTCCTTGACGTCCTCCAGGCCCGCGTGCTCCGCGTCGAGGATCTCCTTGGCGCCGCGGATGTCGTAGGCGTCCTCGGTCCGCTCGTTCCAGGGCATCTCCAGGACGGTGTCCAGCCAGGTGCGGATCCAGGAGCCCTCGGGCGACTGGTCGGAGGACCGCTCCAGCTTGTCGACCTCCTTCAGCGCGGCCTCGCGGACGCGCTCCGGGAGATCGGCGGCCTCCACGCGGGCGCGGTAGTCGTCGGACTCCTCGCCCTCCTTCTCGCCGTTCAGCTCGCGCAGTTCCTTGCGGACGGCCTCCAGCTGACGGCGCAGCAGGAACTCGCGCTGCTGCTTGTCCACGCCTTCCTGGACGTCCTTGGCGATGGTCTCGGCCACCTCCTGCTCGGCGAGGTGGTCGCGCAGCTGCTGGGTGGCGAGCCGCAGCCGGGCCACCGGGTCGGCGGTCTCCAGGAGTTCGACCTTCTGGTCGGTGGTCAGGAAGGGCGAGTACCCGGAGTTGTCGGCGAGCGCGGAGACGCCGTCGATGGCCTGGACGCGGTCCACGACCTGCCAGGCGCCGCGCTTGCGCAGCCAGCTGGTGGCCAGCGCCTTGTACTCCTTGACGAGTTCGGCGACCTGGCCGGGCAGCGGGTCCGGCACGGTCTCCGCCACCTGGGCGCCCTCGACCCACAGCGCGGCGCCGGGACCGGTGGTGCCGGCGCCGATGCGGACGCGGCTGCGGCCGCGGACCAGAGCACCGGGGTCGCCGTCGGCCAGCCGGCCGACCTGCTCGACCGTGCCCAGCACGCCGGTCCTGGCGTAGGTGCCGTCGATCCGCGGCACCAGCAGCACCCTGGGCTTGCCGGGTTCGGAGCGGGCGGCGGCCTGTGCGGCCTCCACCGCGGCCCGTACCTCGGCGTCGCTCAGGTCCAGCGGAACCACCATGCCGGGCAGCACGACCTCGTCGTCGAGCGGCAGCACGGGCAGGACGAGCGTGAACGCCGGTGACTCAGCAGCCATGATCTCCCCTTAGGCAGTCAACTTGAGCTATGCCGACTCAATGTTTGCCGCCGGGGGAATGTTCCCAACGCGGTGTTCGCTGTCAGCGATCACGGAACACCGCAGGTGGGGAGGGGTCGCGACGAGCCGCGCGGGTTCTGCGTCCCGTGGGCGGACCGCGCCCAGCGGCGCACCACGGGCCAGGCGGCCGTGCCGATCGCCAGGGCGGTCAGATGGCCCCAGTCGGTCATCGGGTCCGTGTAGGCGAGGAGGTCGTCCAGCAGGAGGGCCGCCGTCCCGGCGAGCAGGGGCCAGCGCAGCCAGGGGCGCAGGAGGCCCGCCAGGGCGCCGGTGCTCGCGGCGACGCCGAAGCTGATGCCGTAGTCGAGGCGGTGCAGGGAGGTCGCCGGCAGCCGGCCGGCCAGCACCGCGAGGCCGACCGGGACCTCCGTCGCCAGGGTGGCCAGCACATGCCCGGCCAGGAAGACGCAGGCCGCCCGCGCCCCGCCGACGCGCCGTTCCAGCGCGGTCAGCACCAGGAGGAACGCGGCCGAGTACGGCGAGAGGACCCCGCCCGCGATCCACAGCGCGCTGGCCAGCAGCACCACCGCGGGCGAGCGCACCAGGTGGGCCACGTCGGTGCTCGAACCCTGGTAGAGGGCGTACACCAGGGAGGGCGGCGCCAGGGCCGCGATCAGCGAGGTGACGGCGAGGACCACCGCGTAACCGAAGGTGAACGGTGTCCCGGCGGGCGTCGGCAGCAGCCGCCAGGGCCGTACCCGCGGCGGCACGAGCCGGCGGCGGGCGGGCGGCACCCAGGGCCCGGCGGCCCGCTGGTGGGGCACGCCGTCCAGCAGGTCCGTGCCCACGGGGTCCGGGGCGGTCCGTTCCACGGTGGGGCGCTCCTTCCGTCGCGACCACCCTCGACGCCACGGGAAGCCGCTGTCTATGACCGACGCCACCGGAGCGCGGATTCACGGCAACCTCCTACGTTCCGGCCGCGTCCGGCATCCGCGCCCCGGCCCGGCATCCGCAATTACCGTGAAAGCAAAGCCCCGTTCAAGCAGGATGGAGCCATGGCTGCCACAGACGACTCCCCCGTGGTCCTGGACCGGCGTGACGGCCCGTACGGCGAAGTGGTGCTGCGCAGGCACGGCGCGCTGCTCCAGATCATCGCCAACGGCTGCTTCCTGATGGACACTTCGGACGGCCGCTCGGAGCGGCTGCTGATCGACCGCGCGTACGACGCCCTCGACGGACGGCCGGCGCCGTCGGTGCTGGTCGGCGGCCTCGGCGTCGGATTCTCACTCGCACACGCGTCCGAAGATCCCCGCTGGGGACGGATCGTGGTCGTGGAGCGGGAGCGCGCGGTCGTCGACTGGCACCGCGCGGGCCCCCTGTCCGCGCTGACCTCGGCCGCGCTCGCCGACCCGCGCACCGAGATCGTGGAAGCCGACCTCGTCCGTTACGTCAATGAGACATCGGACACGTTCGACGCGCTGTGCCTCGACATCGACAACGGACCCGGCTGGACCGTCACCGAGGACAACGAAAGCCTGTACTCACCGGCCGGACTCGCTTCCTGCGCAAGGGTTTTGAGGCCCGGCGGGGTACTCGCGGTGTGGTCGGCGAAGCCATCTCCGGAATTTGAAGGAACCTTGCGGAATGCCGGGTTCCGACAGGTGCGTACCGAAGAGGTGCCGGTTGCCCGGGGAGTTCCGGACGCCGTGCACCTCGCCGTCCGCCCTGGATAGCGACGGCACGGCCGATCCCCGTAATGTGCTGCCCTGACGCGGATCTTTCGCGCGTCGATCGCAGTCATGGGATCACCCCACGGATTCCGGAAAGCAACAAGCAGGGGCGGGCGATGGAGCAGACACACACCTCCCAGAGCGGCGCGGCGGCCACAACCACTCCGGGCGCCCAGCGCCGGGTGCTGGTCGTCGAGGACGACCCCACGATCGTCGACGCCATCGCGGCCCGGCTCCGTGCCGAGGGCTTCCTCGTGCAGACCGCGGCCGACGGACCGGCCGCCGTCGACACGGCCGAGGCCTGGCAGCCCGATCTGCTGATCCTCGACATCATGCTGCCCGGCTTCGACGGCCTGGAGGTCTGCCGGCGCGTGCAGGCCCAGCGCCCGGTGCCGGTGCTGATGCTCACCGCGCGGGACGACGAGACGGACATGCTGGTCGGCCTCGGCGTCGGCGCCGACGACTACATGACCAAGCCGTTCTCCATGCGCGAGCTGGCCGCGCGGGTGCACGTGCTGCTGCGCCGGGTGGAGCGGGCGGCCATCGCCGCCTCCACCCCCCGCTCCGGCATCCTGCGCCTCGGCGAGCTGGAGATCGACCACGCGCAGCGCCGGGTGCGGGTGAAGTCCGAGGACGTCCACCTCACCCCGACCGAGTTCGACCTGCTGGTGTGCCTGGCCAACACCCCGCGCGCGGTGCTCTCCCGCGAGCAGCTGCTGGCCGAGGTGTGGGACTGGGCGGACGCCTCCGGCACCCGCACCGTCGACAGCCACATCAAGGCGCTGCGCCGGAAGATCGGCGCCGAGCGGATCCGCACCGTGCACGGTGTCGGCTACGCCCTGGAGACGCCCACCCCGTGAGCGGAAACGGGCGCCAGGCCGCAGGCGGGAACCCCCGGCCCCGCGCCGAGGATCCCTGGGGCGGCGTGCGCCCGTTCTCGATCAAGACCAAGCTGGGCGCGCTGGTCGTCATCGCGGTCCTGATCACCACCGGTCTGTCGATCGTCGCCGTGCACACCAAGACGGAGCTCCGCTTCATCATGGTGTTCTCGATGATCGCCACCCTGCTGATCACCCAGTTCGTGGCGCACTCGCTCACCATGCCGCTGGACGAGATGAACGCGGTGGCCCGCTCCATCTCCCAGGGCGACTACACCCGCCGGGTGCGCGAGTCGCGCCGGGACGAGCTGGGCGACCTGGCCCAGACGATCAACGTCATGGCCGACGAGCTGGAGGCCCAGGACCTCCAGCGCAAGGAACTGGTCGCCAACGTCTCCCATGAGCTGCGCACCCCCATCGCGGGGCTGCGGGCTGTCCTGGAGAACATCGTCGACGGGGTCACCGAGGCCGATCCGGAGACCATGCGGACGGCCCTGAAACAGACCGAGCGGCTCGGCCGGCTGGTGGAGACGCTGCTGGACCTGTCCCGGCTCGACAACGGCGTCGTACCGCTCAAGCTGCGGCGCTTCGAGGTGTGGCCGTACCTGTCGGGCGTGCTGAAGGAGGCCAACATGGTCGCCTCGGCGCGCGCCGGCATCGCCTCCGGCTCCGGCAGCCACACCCGCACCGACGTCCATCTGCACCTGGACGTCTCCCCGCCGGAGCTGACCGCGCACGCGGACCCCGAGCGCATCCACCAGGTCGTCGCCAATCTGATCGACAACGCGGTCAAGCACAGCCCGCCGCACGGCCGGGTCACCGTGAAGGCCCGCCGCGGGCCCCAGCCGGACTCGCTGGAGCTGGAGGTGCTGGACGAGGGTCCGGGCATCCCCCGCTCGGAGTGGCACCGCGTCTTCGAGCGGTTCAACCGGGGCGCCGTCACCCGGCCGCACGGCCCCGGCAGCGATGGCGGCACCGGGCTCGGTCTGGCGATCGCCCGCTGGGCCGTGGATCTGCACGGCGGCCGGATCGGTGTGGCCGAATCCGAGCGAGGCTGCCGGATCATCGTCACCCTTCCGGGACTGAACTCCGCTTCAAGTTGACGTAAAGTGCCAGCGAAGGCACAAGATCCACGACCGTCCGCGCCGTCTTCGCGCAGCTGGACACGTGTGATCCGCTACAGCCCGCGCCGGCCGCGACAGCCCGGAGGCGCAGGGCCGGGCCCGTGCACCCCGGCACATCCGGAACCACGCTTGTTTCCCGCCATTTCAAGCCCTGAAACAAGATTTTCGATGTGACTTACACGACGATGAACCTGCCCGACCTGACCTTCCCCGTCTCCAAGGCGTAGCCTTTATTCCCGCTGTCCATCACCTTGTGAAGCGGAAGAGGGCGGTTGCCGCCGTGTCGCCACAGTCCCCCAGTAACTCGAGCATCTCCACCGACGACCAAGCCGGGAAGAACCCCGCGGCCGCCTTCGGTGCGAACGAGTGGCTCGTCGACGAGATCTATCAGCAGTACCTCCAGGACCCGAATTCGGTAGACCGTGCCTGGTGGGACTTCTTCGCCGATTACAAGCCCGGCGCGCCCGCCACGCCGGCGCCCGCGGCCGGTGCGGCGACGGGGGCCGAGGCCCCCGCCAAGGCCCCGCAGACCCCGGCCGCACCGGCCCCGAAGCCCGCCGCGGCCCCCGCCCCGGCTCCCGCCCCCGCGGCCCAGGCCGCCCCCGCCCCGGCCAAGCCGGCGCAGCCCGCACAGGCGCCCGCTCAGCCCAAGGCGAAGGCCGCCCCCGCGAAGGAGGCCCCGGCCGGCCCGGAGCAGGTCACCCTGCGCGGCCCCGCCGCCGCGGTCGCCAAGAACATGGACGCCTCGCTGGAGATGCCGACCGCCACCTCGGTCCGCGCCGTCCCGGTGAAGCTGCTGTTCGACAACCGCATCGTCATCAACAACCACCTCAAGCGCGCCCGCGGCGGGAAGATCTCCTTCACGCACCTCATCGGGTACGCGATGGTGCAGGCCATCAAGGCCATGCCGGCGATGAACCACTCGTACGGCGTCAAGGACGGCAAGCCGACCCTGATCAAGCCGGCGCACGTCAACCTCGGCCTCGCCATCGACCTGGTCAAGCCCAACGGCGACCGCCAGCTCGTCGTCGCGGCGATCAAGAAGGCCGAGACCCTGAACTTCTTCGAGTTCTGGCAGGCCTACGAGGACATCGTCCGCCGCGCCCGCGAGGGCAAGCTGACCATGGACGACTTCACCGGGGTCACGGTCTCCCTGACCAACCCCGGCGGCCTGGGCACCGTGCACTCCGTGCCGCGTCTGATGCCCGGCCAGTCCGTGATCATGGGCGTCGGCTCCATGGACTACCCGGCCGAGTTCCAGGGCACCAGCCAGGACACCCTGAACAAGCTCGGTGTCTCCAAGGTCATGACCCTCACGTCGACCTACGACCACCGGGTCATCCAGGGCGCCGCCTCCGGCGAGTTCCTGCGCCAGGTCGCCAACCTGCTGCTCGGCGAGAACAAGTTCTACGACGAGATCTTCGAGGCGCTGCGCATCCCCTACGAGCCGGTCCGCTGGCTCAAGGACATCGACGCGTCCCACGACGACGACGTCACCAAGGCCGCCCGCGTCTTCGAGCTGATCCACTCCTACCGGGTCCGCGGCCACGTCATGGCCGACACCGACCCGCTGGAGTACCGCCAGCGCAAGCACCCCGACCTGGACATCGTCGAGCACGGCCTCACCCTGTGGGACCTGGAGCGCGAGTTCGCCGTCGGCGGCTTCGCCGGCAAGTCGATGATGAAGCTGCGCGACATCCTCGGCGTGCTGCGCGACTCGTACTGCCGCACCACCGGCATCGAGTTCATGCACATCCAGGACCCCAAGCAGCGCAAGTGGATCCAGGACCGGGTCGAGCGCGGGCACGCCAAGCCGGAGCGTGAGGAGCAGCTGCGCATCCTGCGCCGGCTGAACGCCGCGGAGGCCTTCGAGACCTTCCTGCAGACCAAGTACGTCGGCCAGAAGCGCTTCTCGCTGGAGGGCGGCGAGTCCGTCATCCCGCTGCTCGACGCGGTGATCGACTCGGCCGCCGAGTCCCGCCTGGACGAGGTCGTCATCGGCATGGCCCACCGCGGCCGGCTGAACGTGCTCGCCAACATCGTCGGCAAGTCGTACGCGCAGATCTTCCGCGAGTTCGAGGGCAACCTCGACCCGAAGTCGATGCACGGCTCCGGCGACGTGAAGTACCACCTGGGCGCCGACGGCACCTTCACCGGCCTGGACGGCGAGCAGATCAAGGTCTCGCTGGTCGCCAACCCCTCCCACCTGGAGGCGGTCGACCCGGTCCTGGAGGGCGTCGCCCGCGCCAAGCAGGACATCATCAACAAGGGCGGCACGGACTTCACCGTCCTGCCGGTGGCGATCCACGGCGACGCGGCCTTCGCGGGCCAGGGCGTGGTGGCCGAGACCCTGAACATGTCGCAGCTGCGCGGCTACCGCACCGGCGGCACCGTGCACATCGTCATCAACAACCAGGTCGGCTTCACCGCGGCCCCCGAGTCCTCGCGTTCCTCCATGTACGCGACGGACGTGGCCCGCATGATCGAGGCCCCGATCTTCCACGTGAACGGCGACGACCCCGAGGCCGTCGTCCGTGTCGCGCGCCTCGCGTTCGAGTTCCGCCAGGCGTTCAACAAGGACGTGGTGATCGACCTCATCTGCTACCGCCGCCGCGGTCACAACGAGTCGGACAACCCGGCCTTCACCCAGCCGCTGATGTACGACCTGATCGACAAGAAGCGCTCGGTGCGCAAGCTCTACACCGAGTCGCTGATCGGTCGCGGCGACATCACCCTGGAAGAGGCCGAGCAGGCCCTCCAGGACTACCAGGGCCAGCTGGAGAAGGTCTTCACCGAGGTCCGCGAGGCCACCTCGCAGCCGGCCGGCGGGGACGTCCAGGAGTCGCAGGACGGCTTCCCGGCCACCGTGCCCACCGCCGTCACCTCCGAGGTCGTCAAGCGGATCGCCGAGTCCCAGGTCAACATCCCCGAGCACATCACCGTGCACCCGCGGCTGCAGCCGCAGCTCCAGCGCCGTGCGGCGATGGTCGAGGACGGCACCATCGACTGGGGCATGGGCGAGACCCTGGCCATCGGTTCGCTGCTCCTGGAGGGCACCCCGGTCCGCCTGTCGGGCCAGGACTCCCAGCGCGGCACCTTCGGCCAGCGCCACGCGGTGCTGATCGACCGGGAGACCGGCGAGGAGTACACCCCGCTCCAGTACCTCTCCGAGGACCAGGCGCGGCTGAACGTCTACAACTCGCTGCTGTCCGAGTACGCGGCGATGGGCTTCGAGTACGGCTACTCGCTCGCGCGTCCCGACGCGCTGGTGATGTGGGAGGCCCAGTTCGGCGACTTCGTCAACGGCGCCCAGACCGTCGTCGACGAGTTCGTCTCCTCGGCCGAGCAGAAGTGGGGCCAGACCTCCGGCGTCGTCCTGCTGCTGCCGCACGGCTACGAGGGCCAGGGCCCGGACCACTCGTCCGCCCGCCCGGAGCGCTTCCTCCAGCTGTGCGCACAGAACAACATGACGGTGGCGATGCCCACCTCGCCGGCGAACTACTTCCACCTCCTGCGGTGGCAGGTGCACAACCCGGCCCACAAGCCGCTGGTCGTCTTCACCCCGAAGTCGATGCTGCGCCTGAAGGCCGCCGCCTCCAAGGCGGAGGAGTTCACCACCGGCGGGTTCCGCCCGGTCATCGGCGACGCCACGGCCGACGCGGCCGCGGTCCGCAAGGTCGTCTTCTGCTCGGGCAAGGTCTACTACGACCTGGAGGCCGAGCGGAAGAAGCGGGGCGTCACGGACACCGCGATCATCCGCATCGAGCGCCTGTACCCGCTGCCGGGTGCAGAGCTCCAGGCGGAGGTCAACAAGTACCCGAACGCCGAGAAGTACCTGTGGGTCCAGGAGGAGCCGGCGAACCAGGGTGCCTGGCCGTTCATCGCGCTCAACCTGATCGACCACCTCGACCTGGCGGTCGGCGCGGACATCCCGGCCGGCGAGCGGCTGCGGCGCATCTCGCGCCCGCACTCCTCGTCCCCGGCGGTGGGCTCCGCCAAGCGCCACCAGGCCGAGCAGGAGCAGCTGGTGCGTGAGGTGTTCGAGGCCTAGTCCTCCGGCACGGCGACACACCGAAGGGCCCGGTTCCGTCCAGGAACCGGGCCCTTCGGCCTGCCCGGGCTGCCGCCCGTCGCCCGTCGTCCGCCTACTCGTCGTCCTCGTCGTCGAGCCGGGCGAGCCAGGTGGCCAGGCGCTCCACGGGCACCTCGAAGTCGGGGTTGAGATCCACGAAGGTGCGCAGCTGCTCGGCGAGCCACTCGAAGGTGATCTCCTCCTCGCCGCGCCGCTTCTCCAGCTCCTCGATACCGCGGTCGGTGAAGTACATGGGGGTTGCGTCTCCTGCGTCTGCGTTGTGCGTCGGAACCAGCGTATGCAATGCGCGCGGCCGCTCCCCGCGGATCAGCGCCTTGACTTCCCGAGGCCACGATATATCGTGTTTCCCGTGGACGCGATATGGCGCGTCGCGACCCCGTGCGGCCGAGGAGGTCTCCCATGTCCGAGTGGTCCGTCACCGAGCCCGAGAAGCTGGCCTTCGACACCCCCGTGAGCGACCTCCAGGTCCGCGTCGTCAACGGCACGGTGAACGTCGTGGGCACCGACGAGGGCCCGGCCCGGCTGGAGGTGACCGACATCGAGGGGCCGCCCCTGGTGGTCACCCAGGACGGCGGCACCCTGACCGTGGGGTACGAGGACCTGCCCTGGAAGGGCTTCCTCAAGTGGTTCGACAAGGGCTGGCGGCGCAGCGCGGTCGTCACCCTGACGGTCCCGGCGCAGACCCGGGTGGAGGTGGGCGTGGTCGGCGCCGGCGCGGTGGTCTCCGGCATCCGGGGCCGCACCGTGGTCAAGGGCGTCACCGGTGACACCACCCTGGTCGGCGTCTCGGGCCCGGTCCGCGCGGACACGGTCTCGGGCAACGTGGAGGCGCAGGCGGTCACCGGCGAACTGCGCTTCAACTCGGTCTCCGGAGACCTGACCGTGGTCGAGGGCTCGGGCCCGAGTGTGCGCGCCGACTCGGTCAGCGGTTCCATGATCGTGGACCTGGACCCGGACGGCCCCACGGACGTCCAGCTCACCAGCGTCTCCGGCGAGATCGCCATCCGGCTGCCGCACCCCGCGGACGCGGAGGTGGAGGCCAACACGGCGAGCGGCCGGATCTCCAACGCCTTCGAGGACCTGCGGGTGCGGGGCCAGTGGGGCGCCCACAAGATCACCGGGCGGCTGGGCGCGGGCACCGGCCGGCTGCGGGCCACCACGGTCTCCGGCGCGATCGCGCTGCTGCGCCGCCCGCCCCGCGAGGACGAGGAGGGCACGTCCCCCGGGGGGTCCGCCCCGGCCGGCGGCGCGTCCGACGGCTCGCCCCAGGGACCGACCGACGGCCCGACCGACGGCCCGACCGACAAGAAGGTGCTCTGACATGCCCCCCGTCTTCGCCCACGGGCGCCTGCGCCTGTACCTGCTCAAGCTGCTGGACGAGGCCCCGCGCCACGGCTACGAGGTGATCCGCCTGCTGGAGGAGCGCTTCCAGGGGCTGTACGCCCCCTCGGCGGGCACCGTCTACCCCCGCCTGGCCAAGCTGGAGGCCGAGGGCCTGGTCACCCACACCACCGAGGGCGGCCGCAAGGTGTATGCCATCACCGACGCGGGCCGCACCGAACTGGCCGGCCGCAGCGGTGAACTGGCCGACCTGGAGCTGGAGATCCGCGAGTCGGTGGCGGAGCTTGCCGCGGAGATCCGGGCCGATGTGCGCGGCGCGGCGGGCGATCTGCGCCGTGAGATGCGTGCCGCCGCCTCCGAGGCCCGCGGCGCGGACTCCGCCGGGGACGACAAGGACGCCTGGCGGGTCGCCAAGGAGGAGATGCGCCGGGTCCGCCAGGAGTGGAAGGAGCAGGCCCGCCGCGCCAAGGACGAGAGCCGGCGGGCCCGCGAGGAGGCCCAGCGGGCCCGCCACCAGGCCCAGGAGGCCCAGGCCCGGGCCCGTGCCCAGGCCCAGGAGGAGATGCAGCGTATCGCCCGCCGGGTCCAGGACCACTTCACCCGGGGCGACTGGCCGACGGGCGTCCGCGAGGGTCTGACCGAACTGGCCCGGGAGATCGGCGAGTTCAGCAAGGACTGGACGGCCCCCCGCACGCCCCCCGCCCCCGCCTGGTCCAAGGAGCCCCCGACCGACGACCCGGCCCGCGACCTGGACCGCCTCCTGGACCGCTTCCGCGACGACATCCGCGACCTGGCCCGCGACCACGGCGTGACGGCGGCCCAACTGGAGGCGGCCCGGCGGCATCTGGCGACGGCGGCGGCGGACATCACGTCCGTCCTGCGCCCGCCGGCCCCCTGACCGCGCCCGGCACCGGTACACGGAGGGCGGGCCCGGAACCGGGCCCTCCCTGCCGGCGTGCGAGGACTCAGTCCGTGGTCAGTACGATCTTGCCGAACTGGCCCCCGGACTCCATCCGTTCGAAGCCCTCCCGGGCCCGGTCCAGCGGCAGCACCTCGTCGATGACGGGCCGCACCCCGGTCGTGGCGCAGAAGGAGAGCAGGTCGTCCAGCTCCTCCTTGGTGCCCATCGTGGAGCCGACCACCTTCAGCTCAAGGAAGAAGATCCGGGTCAGCTCGGCGTGCGAGGGCCGGTCCCCGCTGGTGGCGCCGGAGATGACGATCGTCCCGCCGGGCCGCAGCGACTTCACCGAGTGGGACCAGGTCGCCGCGCCCACGGTCTCGATCACGGCGTCCACCCGCTGCGGCAGCCGCGCCCCGGTCTCCACGGCCTCCACCGCCCCCAGCTCCATGGCCCGCTTGCGCTTGGCCTCGTCCCGGCTGGTGGCGAACATCCGCAGCCCCGCCGCCTTGCCCAGCACGATCGCGGCCGTGGCGACGCCGCCGCCCGCGCCCTGCACCAGGACCGAGTCCCCGGGCCGTACGCCCGCGTTGGTGAAGAGCATCCGGTACGCCGTCAGCCACGCGGTCGGCAGACAGGCGGCCTCGGCGAAGGACAGTTCCCTGGGCTTGGGCAGCACGTTGAAGGTCGGCACGGCGACCTGCTCGGCGAAGGTGCCCTGGTAGCGCTCGGTCAGGATGGAGCGCGGCTCGTCCGGGCCGACGCCGTGGCCGGTCTGGCCGATGACGGAGTGCAGGACGACCTCGTTGCCGTCCGCGTCGATCCCGGCGGCGTCGCAGCCGAGGATCATCGGCAGCCGGTCCTCCGGGAGGCCGACGCCCCGCAGGGACCAGAGGTCGTGGTGGTTGAGGGAGGCGGCGCGCACATCGATGGTGCTCCAGCCGGGGCGGGCCTCGGGAGCCGGGCGCTCCCCCAACTCGAGGCCGTCGAGCGGCTGGTCGCGGTCGATTCGGGCGGCGTAGACAGCGAACATGGAGCCGACGATAGGTGCGCCGCGCCCCGGGCGGAACCGGACCGCGCTGTGACACATGCCCTCTTGCCCGGACGGCACCTGTTCGGCACGCGAGCCGGAACGGGGGGGGTGAGGGGGAGCGGGAAAAGGGAGGAGGCCCCGCCCGGACGGACGGGGCCTCCTCCACCGGCGTCAGCGCCGGGCGACACCCTCCGCGCGTGCCGCGGCGGCCACGGCCGCCGTGACGGCGGGTGCGACCCGCTCGTCGAACGGCGAGGGGATCACGTAGTCGGCGGCGAGGTCGTCGCCGACCACCGCGGCCAGCGCCTCCGCCGCCGCGATCTTCATGCCCTCGGTGATCCGGGTGGCCCGCACCTGGAGCGCGCCCGCGAAGATGCCGGGGAAGGCCAGCACGTTGTTGATCTGGTTCGGGAAGTCCGAGCGCCCGGTGGCGACGACCGCGGCGTACTTGTGCGCGACGTCGGGGTGCACCTCGGGGTTCGGGTTGGCCATCGCGAACACGAAGGCGCCCTCGGCCATGGAGGCCACGGCCTCCTCGGGCACCGTGCCGCCGGAGACGCCGATGAAGACGTCCGCGCCCTTGAGCGCGTCCTCCAGCGTGCCGCTGATCCCGGCCTTGTTGGTGAAGCCGGCCACCTCGCGCTTGACCGGGGTGAGGTCCGCGCGGTCGGCGGAGACGACGCCCTTGCGGTCCGCCACGGCGACATCGCCGATGCCGGCCTCGATCAGCATCTTGGCGATGGCGACACCGGCCGCGCCGGCGCCCGAGATCACGGCGCGCAGCTGTCCGATCTCCCGGCCGCTGAGCCGCGCCGCGTTGCGCAGCGCGGCGAGCGTCACCACGGCCGTGCCGTGCTGGTCGTCGTGGAAGACCGGGATGTCGAGGCGCTCCTGGAGCCGGCGCTCGATCTCGAAGCACCGGGGTGCCGAGATGTCCTCCAGGTTCACTCCGCCGAAGGAGGGAGCGAGCCGGACGACGGTCTCCACGATCTCGTCCACGTCGGTGCAGTCGAGCGCGATCGGCACCGCGTCCACGCCGCCGAACTGCTTGAACAGGATGGCCTTGCCCTCCATCACGGGGAGGGATGCCTGGGGACCGATGTCCCCGAGTCCGAGCACGGCCGTGCCGTCGGTGACGACGGCGACGACGGAGGACTTCCATGTGTAGTCGTTGACCAGCTCCGGCTGTTCCGCGATCGCGGTGCACACGCGCGCGACGCCGGGCGTGTACGCGAGGGAAAGGTCGTCCTTGTCGCGGACCGGCACGGTGGCCTGCACGGCCATCTTGCCACCGCGGTGCAGCGCGAACACCGGATCGAAGGAATCGAGGGGCTCGGCCCCGCCGTCCTGGTCCGTACCGATGTCGCTGCGAGGATTGACGATCTCCGCTGCCACTTGTTCTACCCCTTAGGTATGCATGGTTTGAGGGTCGACCACTCCTGGTGAGGGGTGGGCGGGCACCGCGCACGGCCCGATTGCGGATACGCACGGGTCATACGCGACGGGCGCGCCGCACACGCGCCCTGAGCCCCGGATGAGGGGTGTAAAGAACCTTCTTACCGGACGGACGGCGCCCACGACGAGTCCAATAGGTGCAAGGTCACATCTCGGAACCAGAAAGCCACACGGGGGTGACACGCCGCTGACGGCCGTGCCGCCACGGGCCCGGAGCACCGAGGGTCTCGACGGGGCGGAAACGGATACGGAATCCGCCGGTCCGGCCGTCCGCATGATGAGACACGCCGGAGATTTTCCGGCGGCGGGACGGGATGAGCGCAGATGGTCCGGCGCGCTGCGGCGCCGTGCGACCAAGGATGTACCGACCTGTTGTGGTTCGGGGGTCACCCGTTATCCGATTTTGACATATCGGCGCCCCTGAATGGCGTAGTCCGAATGGCAAGATGCCGTAAACCCGCGAGGTCGCGCCACCCAATGGTGTGTGTTCTCGTCTACCCAGCGGCAAACTGTTCGCATACGCCGGAGGAACCAACCATGACCGCAAGCTCCACGCGTCGGACGACCGCCATGCAATCCCGGCTGGCAGCGGTCGGTGCGATCGCGGTCGCGGGCGCCCTGCTGCTCACCGGCTGCGGCGACCAGACCAAGGGCAAGAGCAACGACTCCGGTGCCGGCGCCACGACCGGCGCCCCGCTCGCGAGCAAGCTCCCGCAGAGCATCCGCGGCAAGGGCCGCATCCTCGTCGGCTCGGACATCGCGTACGCCCCGGTGGAGTTCAAGGACGCCGGCGGCAAGGTCGTCGGCCTGGACCCGGACATCGCGGCCGCGCTCGGCAAGCAGCTCGGGGTGCGCCTGGAGTTCCAGAACGGCACCTTCGACGCCCTGCTCACCGGTCTGCGCTCGGGCCGCTACGACATAGCCATGTCGGCGATGACCGACAACAAGAACCGCCAGGAGGGCGTGGACCCGGACACCGGCAAGAAGGTCGGCCAGGGCGTCGACTTCGTCGACTACCTGACCGCCGGCGTCTCGATCTACACCCGCAAGGGCGACACCCAGGGCATCAACGGATGGCCGGATCTGTGCGGCAAGAAGCTCGCCGTGGAGCGCGGCACCGTCTCGGAGGACCTGGCCAAGCAGGAGGCCAAGAAGTGTCCGGGCGGCAAGAAGCTCACCATCGAGGCCTTCGACGACGACCAGCAGTCCCAGACCCGGCTGCGCTCGGGCGGCGTGGACGCGGCCTCCTCCGACTTCCCGGTGGCCGCGTACGCGGTGAAGACCTCGGGCGGCGGCAAGGACTTCCAGGTCGTCGGTGACCAGGTCGAGGCGGCGCCGTACGGCATCGCGGTCTCCAAGGACGCGACCCAGCTGCGGGACGCGCTCAAGGACGCGATGGACGCGATCATCAAGAACGGCGAGTACCAGAAGATCCTCGAGAAGTGGGGCGTCCAGGACGGCGCCGTCAAGGAATCCGTGATCAACGGCGGCAAGTGACCCGCGGCGCACCCAGCGGCCACCGAGAGGCAGCACATCCGTGACTGACATCGAGAAGACGGCCGGGGAGCAGGGCACTCCCCCGGCCGGCCATGAATCCATCCGAGCGATACCCGTCCGGCACTACGGACGCTATGTGACCGCGGTCGTCGCCATCGCGATCCTCGTCGCGATCGTCTACGCCTTCGGCCAGGGCAAGATCAACTGGCATGCGGTACCGCAGTACTTCTTCGACCACCGGATCCTGACCGGTGTCGGCAAAACGCTTCTGCTGACCGTGCTGTCGATGCTGATCGGCATCGTGGGCGGCGTCGTCCTGGCCGTCATGCGGCTGTCGAAGAACCCGGTGACCTCGGGCATCGCCTGGTTCTACATCTGGTTCTTCCGCGGCACCCCGGTCCTGGTCCAGCTGTTCCTCTGGTTCAACCTGGGCCTGGTCTTCGAGTACATCAACCTGATGCCGCTCTACAAGGACTACTGGTCGAACTTCATGACGCCGCTGCTGACGGCGCTGCTCGGCCTGGGCCTGAACGAGGCGGCGTACATGGCCGAGATCTGCCGGGCGGGCCTGCTCGCGGTGGACGAGGGCCAGACCGAGGCCGCCCACGCCCTGGGCATGAGCCACGGCAAGACCCTGCGCCGGGTGGTCATCCCGCAGGCGATGCGGGTGATCGTGCCGCCGACCGGCAACGAGGTCATCAACATGCTGAAGACGACCTCCCTGGTGGCGGCCGTCCAGTACCCCGAGCTGTTCCGCTACGCCCAGGACATCGGCCAGAACTCCGGTGCCCCGGTGGAGATGTACTTCCTGGCCGCGGCCTGGTACCTGATCATGACCTCGGTGCTCAGCGTGGGCCAGTACTACATCGAGCGGTACTACGCCCGCGGTTCCAGCCGCAGCCTCCCGCCCACCCCGTGGCAGAAGGTCAGGGCGCATCTGACGACCTTCTCCAGCAGGAAGGTCATGGCATGAGCGACAAGCTGAGCAAGCAGGACTCCGCGACCGCGGGCACCGCCCCGATGGTCAAGGCGGAGGGCGTCCACAAGTCGTTCGGGCACGTGGAGGTGCTCAAGGGCATCGACCTGGAGGTGCGGCCGGGCGAGGTGTTCTGCCTGATCGGCCCCTCGGGCTCGGGCAAGTCCACCTTCCTGCGGTGCATCAACCACCTGGAGAAGATCAACGCCGGCCGGCTGTACGTCGACGGCGAGCTGGTCGGCTACCGCCAGCGCGGCGGCAAGCTGTACGAGCTCAAGGACAGCGAAGTCGCCATGAAGCGCCGGGACATCGGCATGGTCTTCCAGCGCTTCAACCTGTTCCCGCACATGACGGCGCTGGAGAACGTCATGGAGGCGCCGGTCCAGGTCAAGGGCGTCGCCAAGAGCGAGGCACGGGAGCGGGCCGCGCAGCTGCTCGAGCGGGTGGGCCTGGCCGACAAGGCGGGCAACTACCCCTCGCAGCTCTCCGGCGGCCAGCAGCAGCGGGTGGCGATCGCCCGGGCCCTGGCGATGGACCCCAAGCTGATGCTCTTCGACGAGCCGACCTCGGCCCTGGACCCGGAGCTGGTCGGCGACGTCCTCGACGTCATGCGCGACCTGGCCGAGTCCGGCATGACGATGGTCGTCGTCACCCACGAGATGGGCTTCGCCCGCGAGGTGGGCGACAGCCTGGTCTTCATGGACGGCGGCGTGGTGGTCGAATCCGGCCATCCGCGGGACGTACTGACCGATCCGCAGCACGAGCGGACGCAGTCGTTCCTGTCGAAGGTGCTGTAGCCGGGCGAAGGAGGGGGCGGTACGGCTTGCCCGCACCGCCCTCTCCCCCGTGGCTCACTTGACGGCGAGCAGCAGCGTGTCGGACGGCGAGCACCACACCGGGCGGGCCTCGCCGAAGCCCTGTTCCCGCAGCACCCGCGCGTGCCAGGCGGCGGAGGGCATGTCGCCGTCCGCGTGCTCGCCGTAGATCTCGAAGCGGCGGGCGGTCGGCTCGGCGAGCACCGGGTCCTTGGCGGCCAGCTGCCACCAGTCGGCCCAGTCGAGGGCGCCGTCCGCCTTGGCCTGATCCATGCGGGCGTGCCGCTGGGCGCGTTCGGCCGCGTTGATCCGGGGCGTGCTCTCATCGATCATGTGGTCCGCGTTCATGAACACACCGCCGTCGCGGACGAGCCGCGCGACCTGACCGTAGAGAGCCGCGAGGGGTTCGCTGTGCAGCCAGTGCAGGGCCGTCGCGGTCAGTACGGCGTCGTACGAGTCGTACGGCAGCTTCGCGGTCCAGTCGGGGTCCTTGAGGTCGGCGGTGACGAAGGAGACCCGTCCGTCGCCCTCGAAGGTGCCGCGCGCGATGGCGAGCAGGGCCGGGTCGAGGTCCACGCCGGTGCTGGTGGCCTCGGGGAACCTGGCCAGCAGCCGGGCGGTGATGCTGCCGGTGCCGCAGGCGAGGTCGAGCACGCGCGGGGCCGTGCCGACGAGGGCCTCGACCATGTCGAGCATGATCCGGAAGCGCTCCTCCCGGTCCGGCATGTACCACTCCTGCTGCCGGTCCCAGCTCTCCTGCCAGGCCGCCCAGTCGGTTCCGGTACTCGTGGTCATGGAACCCGCCTTTCCCCTCGGTTGGGTAATACCCTGGAAGCACGATCGGCTGTTACCCGACCGCAGGTACGACGATAGAGCGCCCCTCGTAAGGACTACAAGTGGAACTGGCCTATTACTCGGATTACGCCGTACGCCTCGTCAACAGCGAGGAGCCGGCCCGGGGCAAGGACTCCCTGACCTCGGTCGAGGCCGTGCGGGACCTCTTCGGCGCCAACGCGTCCGCGGCCCGGCGCGCGACCGACGCCGACGTCACCCGGTTCCGCTCGGTGCGGGCCCGGCTGCGCTCGGTCTTCGAGGCGGCCGACGGGGGCGACGAGACGCTCGCGGTGAACCAACTGAACTCGCTGCTGCTGGAGTTCCCGGTGAGCCCGCAGATCTCCGGCCACGACCACCGCGACGAGGACGGCCGCCCACTGTGGCACATGCACCTGGCCGACCACCCCTCCAACGCCACCGCCGGCTACGCGGCGATCGCGGCGATGGGCCTCGCCTTCCACCTCACCGAGTACGGCGTGGACCGCCTGGGCCTGTGCCAGGCGCTCCCCTGCCGCAACGCCTACCTGGACACCTCGACCAACCGCTCCCGGCGCTACTGCTCCGACCGCTGCGCGACCCGGGCCAACGTGGCCGCCTACCGCGCCCGCAAGCGCCTGGAGGCCGACCGGTCGGTGAGCAGCGGCCGCGCGGCCGAGAACGCCCAGCGCAGCAGCGCGAGCGGCGAACGCTGACCGGGACGGAGCGGCCGGTAGCGCAGCCACGCGCGGCCCAGGATCAGCTCCTCGGGCACGACGCCGTAGTCGGTGCTGTCCCCGCCCGCGTAGGGGTTGTCCCCGAGCACCCACCAGCCGCCCTCGCGCCGCTCCGCGGCCCGCTTGACGACCAGCAGGTCCTGCTGGAACGGGTGCCGCAGCACCACGACGTCCCCCGCCCTGACCACACCCCCGTACCGCACCAGCAGCTGGTCGCCGTGCTGGAGGGTGGGCACCATGGACGGTCCCGTCACCTCGGCCAGCCCGAACGGCGCGGCGGACCTCCCCCGCTCGCTCTCCTGCGACAGCTCCGGCATTCCCGGCACCTCCCCGGTCCGTTCCTCCACCAGTCTCAGTCTCACCCTGGACTTTTGTCCTAAGCCCTAGGGGGCACTCAGGAAAACAGGTCTCTCAGGGAGTAATGTCGCACCTGAGAAGACGATCACGAGGAAGGAATGCTCCATGCTTTCCCGCCTGTTTGCCCCCAAGGTCAAGGTCAGCGCCCACTGCGACCTGCCCTGCGGCGTGTACGACCCGGCCCAGGCCCGCATCGAGGCGGAGTCGGTGAAGGCCGTCCAGGAGAAGATGGCCGGCAACGACGACCCCCACTACCAGGCGCGTGCCACCGTCATCAAGGAGCAGCGCGCGGAGCTCGCGAAGCACCACGTCTCCGTCCTCTGGAGCGACTACTTCAAGGCCCCGCACTTCGAGAAGTACCCCGAGCTGCACCAGCTGGTCAACGACACCCTGAAGGCCCTCTCGGCCGCCAAGGCGTCCACCGACCCGGCGACGGGCCAGAAGGCGCTCGACTACATCGCCCAGATCGACAAGATCTTCTGGGAGACGAAGAAGGCCTGACCCAGCTCCGCGCCTGCGATTGCACCGCAGGTCAGAGGCTGAACATGAGCGGCCCGACCCTGGCCTGGGGGCGGGCCGCTCACCCCTTTCAGGAACGACGTAGTCGTCATCACCGGAGTTCTCGGGCTCATACTTGCCGCGCCGGTGGCGCCGGGCCGGCACCGGGTCGGCCCCGATGAGCCGCTCGATCACAGCGTCGTCCGACATCATCCGGAAGACCATGTCGATGCCGCCGGCGCAGGTCGCCGCCTGCCGACCGCGCACCTCCTTCATCCGCATCCGGTGATCTGCCGCGGGGCGGGACCCACGTCGACCGGGTCCCGCCCCCGCCGTTCGGTATGACCACGGCAGCCGCCACCGTGACGGACACCACATTCCGCACACCCCGTATGTCTTCGCCGGCCGGAACTCCAGCAGCACCGCAACCGGTCTGATCTGGATCGACTCGATCACCACGGCCCGACATCCCGCGACCGGCGCGGCGGCCCGGGTGAACTCCCCCTGTAGGTAACGGGTGTTCATTGTGAACGCGCGGTGTTTATTGTGGCGGTCCGTCATATGCCGAGGGGGGAATCGATGTCGGCCAAGCACCGTGCCCGCAGGAGCCCGCAGGGTGTCCGGGTGTTAGCCGTGGCCGGGGTGGTTGCCGTCATCGGTGGCGGGGTCTGGCACTTCTCCGCCCGGCCGTCCGACGACAAGCCGTCTCTGGCGGGCCTGCCCCGGGTGGTCCTCGATGCGCACCGAGGAGGCACCGGGGACGTGCGGGAGGCGTCCATATCCGGCAGCCGCACCTTGGTGAAGACCGGCAAGATCGACGTCCTGGACGTGGACACCCAGGAGCTGGCCGACGGGACTCCGGTGATCATGCACGATCGGACCGTGGAGCGGACCACGGACGGCAGCGGTCTCGTCTCCTCCTACACGCTCGCCCGGTGGAAGAAGCTGCGCATCGACGTCGGCACCGGCCCGGAGAACGAGCATCCGCCCACCGCCGAGGAGTACCTGGACGCGCTCGGCGGGCAGGCCGTCCTCACGATCGAGGCGAAGAACGCCGACTCGGTACCCCGCCTCGCCAAGATGATCAAAGACCGGCGGCTGCAGAAATCCGTGCTGATCAACACCGATCAGCCCGCCGTCGCGAAGAAGATCCACCGGCTCGGCATCCTCACCCATCTGTGGCGCAATCACGTCCAGTTCGCCCACGAAGACCCGAAGAAGTTCGCCCCGTACGTGGACGTCCTCGACCTCGCCTACGACTGCGGAGACGACCGGATCCAAACGGCCACGCACGCCGGCATCCCACGGGTGTGGACCCACACCGTGGACACCGCCCAGCTCCGCGACCGCATGCTGAAGCTCGGCGTCGGCGGGATCATCACCGACTACCCGCTGACCCTGGACTCGCACTGAGCACGGGCCGCCCGATGCGGTAACGGCCGTCGTAAGGGCGTAGGGACCGCCGGATCGCGACATGCGAAGGACTCTCGGAGCCCTCGCTGTCCGAGCGCCAACCTGACCCGGCTTACTCATGACCGCGGCCCCGTTCTTCCCCGGCCCGGGGGGGGAGCGGGGCCGCTGTCGTCGTGAGGCCCGTGATGCCGCCTGGCATCTCCAAAAGGGCCCGACCTTCCGTCTCGCCGCTCGACCTGCGATTCCCCTGTCGCCTGGTCCACCTCCCGCACCCGGCCCGCAGGCCGCCGACCCAGCACGGCGGCCGCGCGGTCCGGGCGCGGTTCTTCGTCCAGCCCTCCCCCTGGGGCACCGCGAGCCGGACCTCTGCCGCCCGTACGTCGGTCTCGTCGCCGCGGGCGGCGTCCTCCCGGCCCGGATGTCGGTGCCCTGTGTCAAGCTGTGGCCGTGACCCTGGAGGACCTGAGGCGGCTGCGGCGTGTGCGCGACCGGATGGACCGCGAGTACGCCGAACCGCTCGACATGACCGAGCTGGCCCGTGACGCCCTGATGTCCCCCGGCCACTTCCAGCGCAGCTTCCGCAAGGCCTTCGGGGAGACGCCGTACAGCTATCTCATGACCCGCCGGATCGAGCGGGCCAAGGCGCTGCTGCGCCGGGGCGACCTCACCGTGACCGAGGTGTGCCTGGCCGTGGGCTGTACGTCGCTGGGTTCCTTCAGCTCCCGCTTCACCGAGCTGGTCGGCCGGACGCCGAGCGCCTACCGGGCGGACTCGCACGAACCGGCGGCGGTGATCCCGTCCTGTGTGGCCCGCACCTTCACCCGGCCACGCCGCCGGCCCTGCTGATCCGTCCGAGCCGCGCGCGGCGAAGCCCGCGGCGGCTTAGCGTGAAGCCATGGATGTGAGACTCGCGCAGTGCTTCATCGCCGTGGACGACCACGACAAGGCCCTCGCCTTCTACCGTGACGTCCTCGGCCTGGAGGTCCGCAACGACGTGGGCTTCGAGGGGATGCGGTGGGTGACCGTCGGCTCGCCGCACCAGCCGGACGTGGAGATCGTGCTGGAGCCGCCGGGTGCCAACCCGGACGCCTCCCCGGCCGACCGGCTGGCGCTGGCCGAACTGCTCGCCAAGGGCATGCTGCGCGGGGTCATCCTGGCCACCGACGACTGCGACGCGCTGTGGGAGCGGCTGCGCGAGTACGGCGCCGATGTGCTCCAGGAACCGACCGACCAGCCGTGGGGCGTGCGCGACTGCGCCTTCCGCGACCCGGCGGGCAATCTGCTGCGCTGCTTCCAGCGGCCGGCGGCCTGACGTTTTTCAGTCTCCCGGCGAGCCGGCCGTCCAGGGCGTCACCCTCACCACGGCCCCGACGGGCAACGGGCCGTACAGATGCGGGAATTCCTCGCCCCCGGGCTCGACGGACTCGTACCGCAGCGGCGCGTCCAGCAGCTCCGGGTCCACCTCCAGCACCACCAGGTCCGCGCGGGCATCGTCGCCATACAGGAAGGCGGCGACGCGCGGGAGCTGGGCACGGGTGGAGAAGTGGATGAAGCCCTCTTCCCGGAGGGTGCGGCCACGGGTCGACACCTCGTAGGTGCCGCGCTCGCGCGCCGCCTCCCACAGGGAGCGCTCGGTGACGTGGAGGATGCGGGACGGTTTCGGCATGGCCCCACGGTAGACGGCGGGCCCCGCACACTGTGGGGATGTGCGGAGCCCGCCCGGCCGGAGCCCCCGGGACACCGTGCGGGGTCAGGAGCCGCACGGGCCCGGGAACTCCGGGTCCTTCGGGCCGCCGGACGGGCCGGCGGCGCTGGTGGTGGCGCTCAGCTGCTGCGCCGGGTCACGAACTCGGCGAGGGCCAGCAGCCCGCCCGCCGCCTCCGGGTCCGGGATCGCCCGGGCCAGTTCCTGCATCGCGCGGGCCATCCGGTCGGCCGCCTCCGCCTGCGCCCAGTCCCGTCCGCCTGCCTGCTCCACGGCCAGCGCGGTCCGCGCGATGCCCTCGCTGTCACCGGAGACGTACGGCTGCCCGTACAGCGCGGCGAGTTCGGCCGCCGCCGGGGTGCCGGAGGCGAGCGCCGCCACCACCGGCAGGGACTTCTTGCGGGCCGCGAGATCGGCACCGGCCGGCTTGCCAGTGCGCCGCGGATCGCCCCATATCCCGATCACGTCGTCGATCAGCTGGAAGGCCAGCCCAGCCTGGCGGCCGAAGCCGTCCAGCGCGGCCGCCTCCTCGGGTCCGGCGCCCGCGTACAGCGCGCCCAGCGCGCAGGCGCAGCCCAGCAGGGCCCCGGTCTTCGCCTCGGCCATGGCGAGCACCTCGTCCAGGGTGACCTCGTCCGGGGCGCGGCGCTCCATGTCGGTGTCGGTGTGCTGACCGGCGCACAGCTCCACCACGCAGTCCGCGAGCCGGGCGGCGGCCCGGGCGGCAGCCGGGTGCGGGTCCTCGGCGAGCAGCCGCAGCGCGAGCGCCTGGAGCGAGTCCCCGGCGAGGATCGCGTCGGTGTCCCCGAACACGGTCCAGGCCGTGGGCCGGTGCCTGCGGGTGGGGTCCCGGTCCATCACGTCGTCGTGCAGCAGCGTGAAGTTGTGGACCAGTTCCACCGCGGCCGCGGCCCGCACGGCCGCCGCCCGGGCCGCCGGGCCGCCGAGCGCGGCGGCCGCGGCGAGCACCAGGGCCGGCCTGATCGCCTTGCCTGCGTTGCCCTCGGCGGGGGTGCCGTCCGCGTGCTCCCAGCCGAAGTGATAGCGCGCGATCCGGCGCATGGAGCCGGGCAGTGACTCGACGGCGGCGCGCAGCTCCGGGTCCACCAGGGCCCGGGTCCGCTCCAGCAGTGCCGCCGCCTCCTGCCCGTCGAGCGGACCGGAGCCGGTGTCCCCGCCTCCGCGCCGGTCCACCGGTGCGCCGATGTGCGACGCACCGGTGGATCGGTGTTCGGTCTCCGTCATGAAGTCGGCCATGCCTCCCCCTCGCCAGGTCCGCGGGCGCCGGCGACGCCGGCCCGGCCGGACGCGTACCCCGAGGGTGTACCCGCCCGGACGGCCGGGGACACGGCCGCGACGTGCGGAAACGTCACCTCCAGCGGCCGATCTCGACGTTCTCCAGCACACCGAGCGCGTCCGGCACCAGGACGGCGGCCGAGTAATAGGCCGTGACCAGGTATTTGATGATCGCCTGCTCGTTGATGCCCATGAAGCGGACGGACAGGCTCGGTTCGATCTCGTCCGGGATGCCGGACTGCCGCAGACCGATGACGCCCTGGTCCTCCTCGCCCGTACGCATCGCGATGATCGAGGTGGTCCGCGCCTCGCTGATCGGGATCTTGTTGCACGGGTACAGCGGCACCCCGCGCCAGGTGGGGATGCGGTTGCCGCCGATGTCGATCGTCTCCGGCACCAGCCCCCGCTTGTTCAGCTCGCGTCCGAACGCGGCGATCGCGCGCGGGTGGGCGAGGAACAGCTTGGTCCCGCGGCGGCGGCTGAGCAGCTCGTCCATGTCGTCCGGACTGGGCACCCCGGCGTGCGGCTGGATCCGCTGGTCGTACTCGCAGTTGCTGAGCAGGCCGAAGTCCGGGTTGTTGATCAGCTCGTGCTCCTGGCGCTCCTTCAGCGCCTCGACCGTGAGCCGCAGCTGCTGCTCGGTCTGGTTCATCGGCTGGTTGTAGAGGTCGGCCACCCGGGAGTGGATGCGCAGCACCGTCTGCGCGATGCTCAACTCGTACTCGCGGGGCCGGGGTTCGTAGTCGACGAAGGTGTGCGGGATGTCCGGCTCGCCGGAGTGGCCGGCCGCCAGCTCGACCTCCTTCTCGCCGTACTTGTTGGTGCGCTGCTCCGGGATCGAGCGCACCCGCGCGAGATGGTCCCGCAGCGAGGGCGAGCGCTGCGCGATCTCCTCGAAGTCCTGGCGGCTGAGGATCAGTACGGTGGTGGCGGTGCCGGCGCGGACCGTGTACTCCCAGATGGACTCGCCGTCCAGCAGCGCCTGGTCGCCGAAGTAGGCGCCGTCGGCGAGGACGCCGAGGACCGAGTCGTCGCCGTAGGGGCCGGTGGCGACCTTCTCGACCCGGCCGTGGGCGAGCAGGTAGACCCCGTCGTTGCGGTTGCCGAAGTCGGCGATGACCTCGCCGGGCGCGAAGGCACGCTGGCGGCAGCGGCGGGCCAGTTCGGCCAGCACCTCCTCGTCCTCGAACGAACGCAGGGCCGGCAGTTCGCCGAGCTCGGCCGGGATGACCTCCACCTGGTCCCCGGTCTTCACGAAGGTGATACGGCCGTCGCCGACGGCGTAGGTCAGCCGCCGGTTCACCCGGTATGTGCCGCCCTGGATGTCCACCCAGGGGAGCGTGCGCAGCAGCCAGCGGGAGGTGATCTCCTGCATCTGCGGAACGGACTTGGTGGTGGTGGCCAGGTTCCGCGCTGCCGCCGTCCCGAGGGACTGCTGCGGCCTGCCCTGATCCGTGCGGACCTCATCGCCTACCGACATAGAGAAATGCCCTCCCATGTAACGCGCCGGTCGCAGTGCACCGGTCTCGCAACGAGAGTCCCACCACTCACGGTGGGGCACCATTACCCGAAAGAAGGGGAATGGATCATCGGATTACTGGGCACAAAGGGGAGTCCCGTCGGCGGCACGGTCGGCCGCTCCCCTGTCCGCACCCCCCGCTGGGCGCCATCACGGGGCTCGGTGACAATGGCACCGTGACCAGCAGCGATCCCCTCACCCCCCGGCTCCCGTCGCCCCTGACGGAAGTCCGGGACGCGCGGTTCGACCGGCGGGGGCTGCGGCTGGTGCTCAAGCGCGACGACCTCGTCCATCCCGAGCTGATCGGCAACAAGTGGCGCAAGCTCGTGCCGAACATCGCGGCGGCGGGGGGACGCCCGCTCGTCACCTTCGGCGGCGCCTACTCCAACCACCTGCGGGCCACCGCCGCGGCCGGCCGGCTGCTCGGGCTGGACACCACCGGGGTGGTCCGCGGCCAGGAGCTGGCCGACCGGCCGCTGAACCCGTCGCTGGCCCGGTGCGTGGCGGACGGCATGCGGCTGCACTTCGTCGAGCGGTCGGTCTACCGCCGCAAGGCGGAGCCGCGGACCCTGGCGGCGATCCTGCGGGCGGCCGGGGCGCGGGACGCGTACGTCGTCCCGGAGGGCGGCAGCAACGCCGAGGCCGTGCGCGGCTGCCGGGCCCTCGGAGAGGAACTGCGCGGGCACGCCGATGTGGTCGCGGTCGCCTGCGGCACCGGTGGCACGCTCGCCGGGCTCGCCGCGGGGCTGGGGCGCGGGCAGCGGGCGCTCGGGGTGCCGGTGCTCAAGGGCGGCTTCCTGGAGGCCGAGGTGCGGGCGTTGCAGGAACGTGCCTTCGGCGGCCGTACCGGCGACTGGTCCCTGGACGACCGCTTCCACTTCGGCGGGTACGCGCGCACGACGCCCGAACTCGACGCGTTCGCCGATGACTTCGGGCAACGGCACGGGCTGCCCGTGGAACGTCTCTATGTCGCCAAGGTGCTCTACGGACTTGTCGCCCTCGCCGAGGAGGGCGCCTGGCCGCGCGGGACGACCCTCGCGGCCGTCGTCACCGGCCGCCCGTTCCCCGAGACCGCCTGACCCGCCGACCGCCTGACCCGCCGACCGCCTGCCCGTCTCACCACCGGACCGCCCGGCGGTGCCTACGCCGTGTCCCGGTGGGCCGCCGCCTCCTCCAGGTCCAGGTGCCTGAGCAGGGCGCGCAGCATCTCGTCGTCGATGTGGCGGCCGTCGCGCAGCCGCACGAAGACCTCGCGCTCGGCACTGATCATCTCGCGGGACAGCCGGCGGTAGGTGTCGTCCACGGACTCGCCGGTGAGCGGGTTGACCTGGCCGAGGCGTTCCCAGACGGCGTTGCGGCGGCGCTCCAGGACGATGCGCAGGCGGTCGGCGAGCGGCGGCGGGAGGGCGTTGCGCTCGTCGGCGAGGAGTTCGTCCAGGCGGCGTTCGGCGGCCAGCGAGGCCTGCGCCTGGGCGTTGGCCTCGGCCAGCGTCTCGGCCTGCCGGTCGCGGCCGGGGAACCTCATCAGGCGGATCAGCGGCGCCAGGGTGAGCCCCTGCACGACCAGGGTGCCGATGACGGTGGTGAAGGTCAGGAAGAGGACCATGTCGCGCTGCGGGAAGGGGGCGCCGCCGCGCACGGTCTGCGGGATGGAGAAGGCGATGGCCAGGGACACCACGCCGCGCATCCCGGCCCAGGAGACCACGACCGGCGCCCGCCAGGTGGGGTTCTCCTCGCGCTCCCGCACGCGCCGCGACAGCAGGCGCGGCAGGAAGGTCGCCGGGAACGTCCACACGAACCGGGCCGCGACGACGACCAGGAAGACGGCGACGGCGTACCAGACGGCGTCGGCGCCGTGGTAGGCGCCGAGCCCCTTGAGGATGGGCGGCAGCTGGAGGCCGATCAGCGCGAACACGGCCGACTCCAGCAGGAAGGCGACCATCCGCCACACCGCCTCCTCCTGGAGCCGGGTGGCGAAGTCGACCTCCCAGGAGTGGTGTCCCAGGTAGACGGCGACCACGACGACGGCCAGCACCCCGGAGGCGTGCACCTGCTCGGCGACCCCGTAGGCGACGAACGGGATCAGCAGGGAGAGGGTGTTCTGGAGCAGCGCCTCGGTCAGCCGGGTGCGCAGCCAGTGGATCGGCACCATGAGCACCAGGCCGACGACGACACCGCCGACCGACGCGCGCAGGAACTCCTCGAAGCCGCCGGCCCAGGTGGAGCCCGCGCCGACGGCGGCGGCGACGGCGACCTTGTAGGCGGTGATCGCGGTGGCGTCGTTCAGCAGCGACTCGCCCTGGAGGATCGTGGTGATCCGGGACGGCAGCCCGACCCGGCGGGCGATCGCCGCGGCGGCGACCGCGTCCGTCGGCGCCACGACCGCGCCGAGCACCAGGGCGGCGGGCAGCGGCAGCCCCGGTACGACGAGGTAGGCGGCCCATCCCACCAGGAAGGTCGCGAAGAGCACGTACCCGACGGACAGCAGCCCCACCGGCCGCTTCTGCGCCCTCAGGTCGAGGTAGGAGCTTTCGGTGCCCTCCTTGTAGAGCAGCGGGGGCAGCACCAGGGGCAGCACGACGTCGGGTTCGAGCGTGTAGTCGGGCATGCCGGGGACGTACGACACCGCCAGACCCACCGCGACCAGCAGCAGCGGGGCCGGCACCGGTGTGCGCCGGGCCACCCCCGCCACCGCGGCACTGCCCGCCACCAGCAACAGCAGCGGCATCACGTCCATGCTTCCCGCCCACCCTCTTTTTCCGCGCGGCCACCCGCACACCCGTCGTAATCTGGCAATCATGAAACAGTGCACGCACGCCGACGCGCTGCCGCACCCGGAGCCCGAACCGCTGAGCGCGACCTGCCCGGAGTGCCTGGCGGACGGAACGCACCCGGTGCAGCTGCGGCTCTGCCTGACCTGTGGGCACGTCGGCTGCTGCGACTCCTCGCCGGGCCGGCACGCCACCGGGCACCACGAGAAGTCCGGTCACCCGGTGATGCGGACCTTCGAGCCGGGCGAGGACTGGCGGTGGTGCTTCGTCGACCACGTCCTGGTCTGAACCGCGGGCGGGGCCGCCGGCGCACGGGACGGGCACCGGATCGTTGATCGTGTTCCCGTCCGGCCACCTTCTCGTGTGACACTGCATGCGGCGGCGGTTGTACGACGGTTCGGGCGTCTGACGTCTGGGTACGTCAACCCGGCGCGCGCTCATCCGATTTGGGGCCGCACACCCCCTAGACACGGAGCGTATCCACAGCTTTACTGTGAGTGACGCCAGGGGGTTGGGGTCCCCGGAACGGGAACATTCGGCGCGCGATAGCGTCACCGCTTGAACCATCTACGCGTTAGCCCCGGGGGGCGACCCTCGGCCCCGTAAAGCTTGTACCACCATGGAGGTGAGGGTGTCCCAGATCGCAGGCGAACCCGCGGCGAACCAGGATTTCGTGGAGGTCCGGCTGCCGGCCGCGGGTGCCTACCTGTCGGTGCTGCGGACGGCCACGGCCGGTCTGGCGGCCCGCTTGGACTTCACCCTGGACGAGATCGAGGATCTGCGCATCGCCGTGGACGAGGCCTGCGCGATCCTGCTCCAGCAGGCCGTACCCGGCTCGGTGCTCAGCTGCGTCTTCCGGCTCGTCGACGACTCGCTGGAAGTCACCGTCTCGGCGCCGACCACGGACGGCCATGCCCCTTCGCGGGACACCTTCGCCTGGACCGTGCTGTCGGCCCTCGCGGGGAAGGTCTCGTCCGCCGTCGACGAGGACAAGACGGTGTCCATCAGCCTCTACAAACAGCGCGGCGCGGGTCCCGGGCCGGCGTGAGGGAGAACGGGGACGGTCCGGTGCGGGACGAAGAGCGCGGCACGCGGGAGCTGCCGACCGGGGACGGGGGTGCCCCCTGGTCGAGTGCGGCCGAGACGTCCGGGGAGAGCCCCCGCGACGGTTCCCGGCGCATGGCGGACGGCATCGACGGCATCCCCGAGCAGGCCAGGCCCCATCCGGAGGACCACTCCGCGCGGCCCGGCGGTGCGGACACCCCGCCGAAGGCCCGCGGCGGGGCGAGGGCTCGGGGAAGGGCTACGGGCGGGACGATGAGCGAGCACGAGCGGTACGCGGACGACGACGCGCTGGGCGCCGAGGCCGCGCATGCCGCGGCGCACGACCCGCAGGACCGCAGCGGGGCCCGGGCGATGTTCGTCGAGCTGCGCGGGCTCGACGCGGGCAGCGCGGAGTACGCGGAGCTGCGCAACCAGCTGGTCCGCATGCACCTGCCGCTCGTGGAGCACCTGGCCCGCCGCTTCCGCAACCGCGGCGAGCCGCTGGACGACCTCACCCAGGTCGCCACCATCGGGCTGATCAAGTCCGTGGACCGGTTCGACCCGGAGCGGGGCGTGGAGTTCTCCACGTACGCCACCCCGACCGTCGTCGGCGAGATCAAGCGGCACTTCCGGGACAAGGGCTGGGCGGTGCGCGTGCCGCGCCGGCTCCAGGAGCTGCGGCTTTCGCTGACCACGGCGACGGCCGAGCTGTCCCAGCTGCACGGACGCTCCCCCACGGTGCACGAGCTGGCCGAGAAACTGGCGATCTCCGAGGAGGAGGTCCTGGAGGGCCTGGAGTCCGCGAACGCGTACTCCACGCTGTCCCTGGACGTCCCCGACACCGACGACGAGTCCCCGGCGGTCGCCGACACGCTCGGCGCGGAGGATGAGGCGCTGGAGGGCGTCGAGTACCGGGAGTCCCTCAAGCCGCTGCTGGAGGACCTGCCGCCGCGGGAGAAGCGGATCCTGCTGCTGCGCTTCTTCGGGAACATGACCCAGTCGCAGATCGCGCAGGAGGTCGGGATCTCCCAGATGCACGTCTCCCGGCTGCTGGCGCGCACGCTGGCGCAGCTGCGGGAGAAGCTGCTGGTGGAGGAGTAGAGCGCCTGCCCTACTCAGCGCGGCCCGGTCCCTTGATGCCGAGGGCCTGGGTCGTCTCCCGGTTGACGAGGAGCACGAGCGCGGCCACGGCGACCGCCGCGAGCGCGATGCCCGCGGGCACGGCCATGCTGTCGGCCTTCAGCAGGTTGTAGGCCACGGGGAGGGCGATCAGCTGCGTGATCACGGCGGGGCCCCGGCTCCAGCCGCGGCGCAGCAGCAGTCCCCGGGCGGCGAGCAGCGGCAGCAGCGCGAGCACGGCCAGGGTGACGCCCAGGGTCACCGCCTGCTGCCGGTCGTCCGGCGAGCCGGTGAGGCCGAGCACCAGCACCCACAGGCCGCCGGCGAGCAGGGCGACACCCTCCAGGGCGGCGAGGACGGCGGCGTACGTCAGCCGGCGGGGCCGGGTGCCGGCGCCCTCGGCGGTCTCCTGCGGGGAAGTCTGCTCACTGCTCACCCCAGCAGGGTAGCCGCCGGCGGGTCGCGGACGGGGACGGGGACACTCGCCGCCGACGCGCCGCGGACCCGGCCTCGCCCGGTTTCCCCGTGGCCCCCGTGACACGCGGTACGTGTCCAGGGTCACGCCCCCGCCTCTTACCCGTTCCACACCTCGGGCTGGGGTGAGTACCACCCAGTAGGTACCCTGCCTTGCATGCGTGCTCTTCTCGTGGTCAATCCGGCGGCTACCACCACAAGCGCACGCAGGCGTGATGTGCTGATCCACGCGCTCGCCAGCGAGATGAAGCTGGAGGCGGTGACCACCGAGTACCGGGGACACGCCCGGGACCTGGGACGGCAGGCCGCGGAGAGCGACGACATCGACATGGTCGTGGCGCTCGGCGGCGACGGCACCGTCAACGAGGTGGTCAACGGGCTGCTGCACGCCGGCCCCGACGACCGGCTGCCCGGACTCGCCGTCGTGCCCGGCGGCTCCACCAACGTCTTCGCCCGCGCGCTCGGGCTGCCCAACGATCCCGTGGAGGCCACCGGCGCCCTGCTGGACGCCCTGCGCGAGGGCCGGGAGCGGGTGGTGGGCCTCGGTCTGACCTCGGGACCGCCCGGCTCCGAGGACGAGGGCGTGCCGAGCCGCTGGTTCACCTTCAACGCGGGGCTGGGCTTCGACGCGGGCGTCGTCGGCCGGGTCGAGCAGCAGCGCGAGCGCGGCAAGAAGTCGACGCACGCCCTGTACGTCCGCCAGGTGCTCCGGCAGTTCCTCGGCGAGGCCAACCGCCGCCGCGGCACGATCACCCTGGAGCGGCCCGGCGAGGACCCGATCGAGGACCTGGTTGTCGCCATAGTCTCGAACACGTCCCCTTGGACGTATCTCGGCAATCGCCCGATGTACACGTCGCCTAAGGCCTCGTTCGACACGGGCATCGACGTGCTCGGCCTGAGCCGCCTGTCGACGGCCGCGGTTGCCCGGTATGGCACCCAGTTGCTCACTTCGTCCCCCGAGCGCGGACCCCATGGCAGACATGCGGTCTCGCTCCATGATCTGGACCGCTTCACCTTGCATTCGAAGGCGCCCCTCCCCCTCCAGATGGACGGTGACCACCTGGGGCTGCGCAGAAGCGTGACGTTCACAGGCGTACGCCGCGCACTGCGTGTGATTGTGTGAGTGGAAGGGGCGAAAGTCCTTTCACTCGAACGTTTAGGCCAGGGTCCACCCCATGGAAGTACGGCTGTGACCCAGTCGACACCGAGGAATCAAAAAAAACTTTCCGGAAGGGGTTGTATCCGCCGCTGAGGTTTGCGAGTCTCTACGTGGCGATCGGGACGGCCCGCAACACCGGCCTCCACTGATCACCGGAACCCCTCTTCATACCAAGGACCCCGCCGGGGAAGACCCGGCGTTCGGCCCTTCACTTGTCGAGGGATTCGTGAAAGCGTTCACATTCACAAGCAACTTGCACGTAATACCAAGGAGAGGTAGCAGCCATGGACTGGCGTCACAACGCCGTTTGCCGCGAGGAAGACCCCGAGCTCTTCTTCCCCATCGGCAACACCGGTCCCGCGCTGCTGCAGATCGAGGAAGCCAAGGCCGTCTGCCGCCGCTGCCCGGTGATCGAGCAGTGTCTGCAGTGGGCGCTTGAGTCCGGCCAGGACTCCGGCGTCTGGGGTGGCCTCAGCGAGGACGAGCGTCGCGCGATGAAGCGCCGTGCCGCCCGCAACCGGGCCCGTCAGGCCTCCGCCTGACATACCCACCCCAGGTGACAGCCTGAGCTTGGCGGCGCGTACATCGCGTACGCATCTCCCGCCCCGAGCCGCAGCGCGCAGTACCCCCCGATGCCGCCAGCGAACAGCAGCGCAGCAACGAGCACAAGCCCCGGACCAACGACGGTCCGGGGCTTTCTGCTGTGTCCACCGCCGCGCTCCCCCGGCGCCCCCCGCCCGAACGGCCGACGGGGAAAGGCCCGTTGACCGGGCCCTCGCGTACTACTTCGCCGCGCGCACCGGGATGTCCAGCAGCACCCGGGTCCCCCGCTCCGGCGCCGGGACCATGTCGAAGGTGCCGCCCAGCTCGCCCTCCACCAGGGTCCGTACGATCTGCAGCCCCAGGTTTCCCGAGCGGTGCGGGTCGAAGCCCTCGGGCAGCCCGACGCCGTCGTCCTGCACCGTGACCAGCAGGCGGGCCTCCTTGGTCGTACCGCCGCGCACCGCCGAGACCTCCACCGTGCCGGTCTCGCCCTCGCCGAAGCCGTGCTCCAGGGCGTTCTGCAGCACCTCGGTGAGGACCATGGACAGCGGGGTGGCCACCTCGGCGTCGAGTATTCCGAACCGCCCGCTGCGCCGGCCGGTCACCTTGCCCGGCGAGATCTCGGCGACCATCGCGAGCACCCGGTCGGCGATGTCGTCGAACTCCACCCGCTCGTCCAGGTTCTGGGACAGCGTCTCGTGCACGATGGCGATGGAGCCGACCCGGCGCACCGCCTCCTCCAGGGCCGCGCGACCGCGCTCGGAGTCGATGCGCCGGGCCTGGAGCCGCAGCAGCGCGGCCACCGTCTGGAGGTTGTTCTTCACCCGGTGGTGGATCTCCCGGATGGTGGCGTCCTTGGTGATCAACTCGCGCTCGCGCCGCCGCAGTTCGGTGACGTCCCGGCAGAGCACCAGCGCCCCGATCCGGGTTCCCTTGGGCTTGAGCGGGATGGAGCGGAACTGGATCACGCCGTCCGCCGACTCGATCTCGAACTCGCGCGGCGCCCAGCCGCTGGCCACCTTCGCCAGCGCCTCGTCCACCGGGCCCCGGGTGGGGGCCAGCTCGGCGGTGGTCTGCCCGAGGTGGTGCCCGACCAGGTCGGCGGCGAGGCCGAGCCGGTGGTAGGCGGACAGGGCGTTCGGGGAGGCGTACTGGACGATGCCGTCGGCGTCCAGCCGGATCAGGCCGTCGCCGACGCGCGGGGAGGCGTCCATGTCGACCTGCTGGCCCGGGAAGGGGAAGGAGCCGGCCGCGATCATCTGGGCGAGGTCGGAGGCGCTCTGGAGGTAGGTCAGCTCCAGCCGGCTCGGGGTGCGCACGGTGAGCAGATTGGTGTTGCGGGCGATCACGCCGAGGACCCGGCCCTCGCGCCGCACGGGGATGGACTCCACCCGTACGGGGACCTCTTCACGCCACTCCGGGTCACCCTCGCGCACGATCCGGCCCTCGTCCAGGGCCGCGTCCAGCATGGGCCGGCGGCCGCGCGGGACCAGGTGGCCGACCATGTCGTCCTGGTAGGAGGTGGGGCCGGTGTTGGGGCGCATCTGGGCGACCGAGACGTACCGGGTGCCGTCCCTGGTGGGGACCCAGAGCACCAGGTCGGCGAAGGAGAGGTCGGACAGCAGCTGCCACTCCGAGACCAGCAGGTGCAGCCACTCCAGGTCGGAGTCGTCGAGGGCGGTGTGCTGGCGGACCAGCTCGTTCATGGAGGGCACCCTGCGAGCGTACCGGGGCCCCTGACCTGGCCGGAAAACACCCGCGGGCCGCGGCGCCTGGAAGGGACCCTCAACCCTCCCGGCACCGCAGCCCGGAGCATCATCGGCCGCGGGGTGTGCGGTCCCGGTCGGCCGAAGGCCGAGGAGCCGGGGCAGTCAGGGCAGAGAGCACCGGTTCCTCGATCCGCCTTCCTGTGCGGGGAAGACGGAGGCTTGTCCTCTTCGAGCGTCGAACCACCGGTTCGAACGGTTCGAACAGTTCTCTTCGATTGTGGACTAGACCATGGGGCATGTCCATGCCCCCGCGGGCACGTACGACGCCGTCCGGCGGCCGTCCGCACCCCTGGCACTGGATGCCACGCGCAGCCTAGCCCGCCCGGGTCGGCCGTGGGGACAGAAGGCGACGGCAATTTCCGCGACCCCGCGCCCGGAGCCATCGGCAGCGTGGGCCCATTCTGTTAGATTGGTCTAAACCACATAGACGCACCGAGCCCTCTCCAGAACGGCAGGCCCACGTGGAAGTTGTCATCGTTCCGGACGCCGCGGCGGGTGGCGAGCTGATCGCCGAGGCCATGGCACAGCTGCTGCGACGCAAGCCCGACGCCCTGCTCGGCGTCGCCACCGGCTCCACTCCGCTCCCCGTCTACCAGGCGCTCGCCGCCAAGGTGCGGGCCGGCGCCGTGGACACCTCGCGGGCCCGCATAGCCCAGCTCGACGAGTACGTGGGGCTGCCCGCCGACCACCCCGAGTCCTACCGCTCGGTGCTGCGCCGGGAGGTGCTGGAGCCGCTCGGCATCGGCATGGACGCCTTCCTCGGCCCCGACGGCACGGCCGAGGACATCCAGGCGGCGTGCGCGGCGTACGACCGCACGCTCGCCGCGGCCGGCGGGGTGGACCTGCAGCTCCTCGGGATCGGCACCGACGGGCACATCGGCTTCAACGAGCCCTGCTCCTCGCTCGCCTCCCGCACCCGGATCAAGACCCTGACCGAGCAGACCCGCGTCGACAACGCGCGCTTCTTCGAGGGCGACATCGAGCAGGTCCCGCACCACGTCGTCACCCAGGGCATCGGCACCATCCTGGAGGCCCGCCACCTGGTGCTGCTGGCGACCGGCGAGGGCAAGGCGGACGCGGTCGCGGCGAGCGTCGAGGGCCCGGTCGCGGCCGTCTGCCCGGCCTCCGCGCTCCAGCTGCACCCGCACGCGACGGTGGTGGTGGACGAGGCGGCCGCCGCCAAGCTGAAGCTGGCCGACTACTTCCGGCACACGTACCGCAACAAGCCGGAGTGGCAGGGGATCTAGCGCTGTGACCGGAAAGGTTCACCGGCTCGCGACGCCCGGCACGGCACCTCGCCGCGTTGTCGCGTCACCCGAGTACATCCAGTACGCGGGCGACGCTCCGCCTTGCGATGCACCGCACCGGACGCCGCGAGCTTTCCGGCGAACCTTCCCGGCCACAGCACTAGTCCGCGGCAGGGGCGGCGACCGCACCCGTCGCCCCTGTTGGACTAGACCAGCCATGGTCGCGACGGTATATAGAGGGGATCACGGAGCGTGCGGGTGGAGTCCTGACGCAGCAAGCCGTGCCACGATGTGAGCCGTGGCCGATGGGATGTCGGTCGCTTTCGGCATCCGGAGCCGGGAAGGCAGAGCATGAGCACCGATGTCAGCAGTGCGGAGAACGAGGCCGGCACGACCGTCCGTACCGCGCGCGTGCCGAAGTACTACCGTCTGAAGAAGCATCTGCTCGACATGACGGAGACGCAGGCACCGGGCACGCCGGTCCCGCCGGAGCGCACGCTGGCCGCGGAGTTCGACACGTCCCGCACCACGGTCCGCCAGGCATTGCAGGAGCTGGTCGTGGAGGGCCGCCTGGAGCGCATCCAGGGCAAGGGCACCTTCGTCGCCAAGCCCAAGGTCTCCCAGGCGCTCCAGCTCACCTCCTACACCGAGGACATGCGCGCCCAGGGCCTGGAGCCGACCTCGCAGCTGCTGGACATCGGCTACATCACCGCCGACGACCGGCTCGCCGGGCTGCTGGACATCGCCGCCGGGGGGCGCGTGCTGCGCATCGAGCGGCTGCGCATGGCCAACGGCGAGCCCATGGCGATAGAGACCACGCACCTGTCCGCCAAGCGCTTCCCCGCGCTGCGCCGCTCGCTGGTCAAGTACACGTCCCTCTACACCGCGCTCGCCGAGGTGTACGACGTCCATCTCGCCGAGGCCGAGGAGACCATCGAGACCTCCCTGGCCACCCCGCGCGAGGCGAGCCTGCTGGGCACCGACGTGGGCCTGCCGATGCTGATGCTGTCCCGGCACTCCGTGGACCGCTCGGGCCGGCCGGTGGAGTGGGTGCGCTCGGTCTACCGGGGCGACCGGTACAAGTTCGTCGCCCGTCTCAAGCGGCCCCTGGACTAGTCCGGGACCCCGCCTTCGCCGAATCGATATACCGACCTGCGGACAGGGTCTTCCTCTGCCCGGACACCGTCACCTAGATTGCCTGCGCATTACACAGGTGATCAGCGAGGGGACGGAGCCGTGACATGTCCGAAACACCTGAAGTGAGACCACCGGTCGTGACACCGGTGAGGGTGATCATCGGCCTGTGTCTCGTCGCGCCCTTCGTGGCGATGCTGTGGGTCGGCTCGTACGCGAAGACGGACCCCGCCTTCATCGGGATCCCGTTCTTCTACTGGTACCAGATGGTCTGGGTGCTGATCTCCACCGCGCTCACCATGATCGCGTACAAGCTGTGGCAGCACGACCAGCGCTCCCGCAAGGACGCGCAGGGGGGTGCGGCACGGTGAAGGACGGCGTCAACGGCGTCGCGCTCGGCGTCTTCATCTTCTTCTTCCTGGCCGTCACGGTCATGGGCTTCCTCGCCGCACGCTGGCGGCGGGCCGAGAACGAGCACTCCCTGGACGAATGGGGCCTGGGCGGACGGTCGTTCGGCACCTGGATCACCTGGTTCCTGCTCGGCGGTGACCTGTACACGGCGTACACCTTCGTCGCCGTGCCCGCGGCGATCTACGCGGCGGGCGCGTCCGGCTTCTTCGCGGTGCCCTACACGATCCTGGTGTACCCGCTGATCTTCACCTTCCTGCCGCGCCTGTGGTCGGTCTCGCACCGCCACGGGTACGTGACCACCTCCGACTTCGTGCGCGGCCGGTTCGGCTCGAAGGGGCTGTCGCTCGCGGTGGCGCTGACCGGCATCCTCGCGACGATGCCGTACATCGCGCTGCAACTCGTCGGCATCCAGGCGGTGCTGGACGTGATGGGCGTGGGCGGCGGGGACAACACCAACGAGTTCGTGAAGGACCTGCCGCTGCTGATCGCCTTCGCGGTGCTGGCGGCGTACACGTACTCCTCGGGTCTGCGGGCGCCCGCGCTGATCGCCTTCGTCAAGGACGCGCTGATCTACATCGTGATCCTGGTGGCGATCATCTACATCCCGATCAAGCTGGGCGGGTTCGACGACATCTTCGCCAAGGCCGGCCACGCCTTCAGCCAGCTCAGCCCGGCCACCGGCAAGCCGCGCGGGGCGCTCGCCCCACCGCCGGCGGGCCAGTGGTCGTACGCCACCCTGGCGCTGGGCTCGGCGCTCGCGCTGTTCATGTACCCGCACTCGATCACCGCGACGCTCTCCTCCCGCAGCCGTGAGGTGATCCGGCGCAACACCACCATCCTGCCGCTGTACTCGCTGATGCTCGGCCTGCTGGCGCTGCTGGGCTTCATGGCGATCGCGGCCGGGGTCAAGGTGGACAACGGGCAGCTGGCGATCCCGCAGCTGTTCGAGGACATGTTCCCGGACTGGTTCACGGGCGTGGCCTTCGCGGCCATCGGCATCGGCGCGCTGGTCCCGGCGGCGATCATGTCCATCGCGGCGGCGAACCTCTTCACCCGCAACATCTACAAGGACTTCATCAAGCCGGACGCCACGCCGAAGCAGGAGGCCCAGGTCTCCAAGTTCGTGTCGCTGCTGGTGAAGGTGGGCGCGCTGGTCTTCGTGCTCGGCATGGACAAGACGGTCGCGATCAACTTCCAGCTGCTCGGCGGCATCTGGATCCTGCAGACCTTCCCGGCGCTGGTCGGCGGTCTGTTCACCCGCTGGTTCCACCGCTGGGCGCTGCTCGCCGGCTGGGCGGTCGGCATGGTCTACGGCACCCTCGCCGCGTACGGTGTCGCCTCGCCGACCCAGAAGCACTTCGGCGGCTCGGCCGACGAGATCCCGGGCATCGGCCAGATCGGCTACATCGGCATGACGGCGTTCGTGCTGAACGTCGTGGTCACCGTCGTCCTCACCGTCGTCCTCAAGGCCGTGAAGGCCCCCGAGGGCGTGGACGAGACGAGCCCCTCGGACTACACGGCCGACGCGGGCGACGCGGGGGTCGAGGTGGAACTGCCGCCGGCCACGGCGGGCACCACCCACTGACCGGATCCGGAGACGAGGAACCGCGCACGGGCCGCCGGAAAGCACATGCTCCGGCGGCCCGTTGTCGTGCACACTCGCCGGCATGGACATCCGAATCCGACCCGCCGACCCGGCCGAGTACGACGAACTCGGCGAACTCACGGCCGAGGCGTACCTCCTCGACGACCTCCTCGACTTCGGCGCGAGCGACCCGTACCTCACCGTGCTCAAGGACGTGGCCGCGCGAGCCGCCTCGGCCGAGGTGCTCGCCGCCGTGTTGGGGGACCGCGTCGTCGGCGGCGTGACCTTCGTCCCCTCGGGCGGCCCCGTCGCCGACATCGCGCGCCCCGGCGAGGCCGAGATCCGGGCGCTGGCGGTGCGGCGCGAGGCGCGCGGCAGGGGTGCCGGCGAAGCCCTCGTGCGCGCCTGTGTCGAGCGCGCGCGGGCCACCGCGGGGTGCTCGTCCGTCGTCCTCTCCAGCCAGCGCGCCATGCACAGCGCCCACCGGCTCTACGAACGCCTCGGGTTCGTGCGCACGCCCGAGCGGGACTGGAACCCCCTCCCGGAGCTGGACGACGTCACTCTCATCACCTACAAGTTGACGCTCTGATACCAGGGCGACACAACATCTGGGGGTGACACGGCAGCCCGGCACTAGATGTATGCTCATGCTCGCTGTCGCCGCAGGGGAATCCGGTGCGAATCCGGAACTGTCCCGCAACGGTGTACTTGTGCGTATCCGCGCACAGGAGTCAGTCCGAGGACCTGCCGACAGCGCACCCGGCCGTCCGGTCCGGGTGCCCTGAGACGTCCGGGCCTCGTGGAGTGGGCCGGTGGACGCGACGCCGTGTGCGCTCGTGGCTGCCCCTGCCCTCCGCCAGGCCCCCGTGCCGAGCGAGGGAGAGCCCCACGTGACCATCGCGCCAGCCGAACCGGCATCAGCCCCGGATCTGGAGAACGACGGTCCCGGTGCCGCGCTGCTGCGGACCCTGACCGAGCTGACCGGAGACCTCCCCGACGCCGACCCCGGCCGGGTCGCCGCCGCCGCGCTGCGCGGCCGGTCGGCCCACGCCGACGAGGCGGAGCTGCGCGAACTGGCGACCGAGGCCGCGGCCGGCCTGATCTCCGAGGACCCCGCGTACTCGCGGCTCGCCGCCCGGCTGCTGACCGTCTCCATCCGGGCCGAGGCCGCCTCGCAGGGCGTGACCTCGTTCACCGAGTCGGTCGCCGTCGGACACCGCGAAGGCCTCATCGCCGACCGGACCGCCGAGTTCGCGCGGGTCCACGCCGCTCGCCTGGACGCGCTGGTGGACACCGGCGCCGACGACCGCTTCGGCTACTTCGGCCTGCGCACCCTGCACAGCCGCTACCTGCTGCGCCACCCGATCACCCGCAAGGTCATCGAGACGCCCCAGCACTTCATGCTGCGGGTCGCCGCGGGGCTGGCCGAGGACGACTCCGTCCGCGCTCTGGACGAGGTCGCCGCGCTCTACGGGCTCATGAGCCGGCTCGACTACCTGCCCTCCTCCCCCACGCTGTTCAACTCCGGCACCCGGCACCCCCAGATGTCGTCCTGCTACCTCCTCGACTCCCCGCTGGACGAGCTGGACTCCATCTACGACCGCTACCACCAGGTCGCCCGGCTCTCCAAGCACGCCGGCGGCATCGGGCTGTCGTACTCCCGCATCCGGGCCCGCGGTTCGCTGATCCGGGGCACCAACGGGCACTCCAACGGCATCGTGCCGTTCCTGAAGACCCTGGACGCCTCGGTGGCCGCGGTGAACCAGGGAGGCCGGCGCAAGGGCGCGGCCGCGGTGTACCTGGAGACCTGGCACTCCGACATCGAGGAGTTCCTGGAGCTGCGGGACAACACCGGTGAGGACGCCCGCCGCACGCACAACCTGAACCTCGCGCACTGGGTGCCGGACGAGTTCATGCGCCGGGTCGACGCCGACGAGCAGTGGTCGCTGTTCTCCCCGGCGGACGTGCCTCAGCTGGTGGACCTGTGGGGCGCCGAGTTCGACGCCGCCTACCGCGAGGCGGAGCGCAAGGGGCTCGCGCGCAAGACCATGCCCGCCCGGGAGCTGTACGGCCGGATGATGCGCACCCTCGCGCAGACCGGCCAGGGCTGGATGACCTTCAAGGACGCCGCCAACCGCACCGCCAACCAGACCGCGGAGCCGGGCCAGGTCATCCACTCCTCCAACCTCTGCACGGAGATCCTGGAGGTCACCGACGACGGCGAGACGGCGGTCTGCAACCTGGGCTCCGTCAACCTGGGCGCGTTCGTCGACACGGCGACGGGGGACATCGACTGGGAGCGGCTCGACGAGACCGTCCGCACCGCCGTCACCTTCCTCGACCGCGTCGTGGACATCAACTTCTACCCGACCGAGCAGGCCGGCCGCTCCAACGCGAAGTGGCGTCCGGTGGGCCTGGGCGCGATGGGCCTCCAGGACGTCTTCTTCAAGCTGCGGCTGCCCTTCGACTCGCCGGAGGCGAAGGCGCTGTCCACCCGGATCGCCGAGCGGATCATGCTCGCCGCGTACGAGGCGTCCGCCGACCTCGCCGAGCGCAGCGGCCCGCTGCCGGCCTGGGAGCGGACCCGGACCGCGCGCGGGGTGCTGCACCCCGACCACTACGGCGTCCAGGAGACCTGGCCGGAGCGCTGGGCGGCGCTGCGCACCCGGATCGCGGCGGTCGGCCTGCGCAACTCGCTGCTGCTGGCGATCGCCCCGACGGCCACCATCGCCTCCATCGCGGGCGTGTACGAGTGCATCGAGCCGCAGGTGTCCAACCTGTTCAAGCGCGAGACGCTGTCCGGGGAGTTCCTCCAGGTCAACTCCTACCTGGTGCAGGACCTGAAGGACCTGGGCGTCTGGGACGCGCGCACCCGGGAGGCGCTGCGCGAGTCCAACGGCTCGGTGCAGGGCTTCGCGTGGATCCCCGAGGACGTGCGGACGCTGTACCGCACGGCGTGGGAGATCCCGCAGCGCGGCCTGATCGACATGGCGGCGGCGCGCACCCCGTTCCTCGACCAGGCGCAGTCCCTGAACCTGTTCATGGAGACGCCGACCATCGGCAAGCTCTCCTCGATGTACGCGTACGCCTGGAAGTCCGGGCTGAAGACGACGTACTACCTGCGTTCGCGCCCGGCGACCCGGATCGCCCGTGCCGCCCGTGCGCAGCAGACCATCCCCGTCCAGCAGGTCGCCGACCCCGAGGCCGTCGCCTGCTCCCTGGAAAACCCCGAGTCCTGCGAGGCCTGCCAGTGAAGACCGAACGCAACACCAACCTGCTCGACCCGGGCTTCGAACTGACCCTGCGTCCCATGCGCTACCCGGACTTCTACGAGCGCTACCGGGACGCCATCAAGAACACCTGGACCGTGGAGGAGGTCGACCTCCACTCGGACGTCGCCGACCTCGCCAAGCTCAGCCCGGCCGAGCAGCATCTGATCGGCCGCCTGGTCGCGTTCTTCGCGACGGGTGACTCGATCGTCGCCAACAACCTGGTGCTGACGCTGTACAAGCACATCAACTCCCCCGAGGCGCGGCTGTACCTGAGCCGTCAGCTGTTCGAGGAGGCGGTGCACGTCCAGTTCTACCTGACGCTGCTGGACACCTACCTGCCCGACCCGGACGACCGGGCGGCGGCGTTCGCGGCCGTCGAGAACATCCCGTCGATCCGCTCGAAGGCCGAGTTCTGCTTCAAGTGGATCGACTCGGTGGAGCGGATCGACCGGCTGGAGACGCAGGCGGACCGCCGGCGCTTCCTGCTCAACCTGATCTGCTTCGCCGCGTGCATCGAGGGCCTGTTCTTCTACGGCGCCTTCGCGTACGTCTACTGGTTCCGCAGCCGGGGCCTGCTGCACGGCCTGGCCACCGGCACCAACTGGGTGTTCCGCGACGAGACGATGCACATGTCCTTCGCCTTCGACGTGGTCGACACCGTCCGCAAGGAGGAGCCGGAGCTGTTCGACGACCGGCTCCGGCAGGAGGTCACCGACATGCTGCGGGAGGCCGTCGAGGCCGAGCTGCAGTTCGCGCGCGACCTGTGCGGTGACGGCCTCCCGGGCATGAACACCGAGTCGATGCGGCAGTACCTGGAGTGCGTGGCCGACCAGCGGCTGACCCGGCTGGGCTTCGCGCCGGTCTACGGCTCCGAGAACCCCTTCTCCTTCATGGAGCTCCAGGGCGTTCAGGAGCTGACCAACTTCTTCGAGCGGCGTCCGTCGGCGTACCAGGTGGCGGTGGAGGGCACCGTCGACCTGGACGAGGACTTCTGAGCCTCCTGCTCCGCGTGGGCCTCCTGGGCCTTCCTGATCTGCCGGTCGATGCGCCTGTCGCGCAGGATGCCGAGCACGGAGGGAAGGACCAGGAGGACCAGGATGCCGAGGGTGGCGGTCATTCCGATCAGGCCTTGGATCTGGTTTCCAGTCATGCCACCACTGTCCTGCCGGACGCTCCTGACCGGGAGTGGCAGGACTGCCGTACACCCTCGAATTGCTGCCAGTGCTGCGGCACACTGGGGGCATGCTGAAGAACGTGGCCGCCGTGCTGCTGAACGGAGTGCACCCCTTCGAGCTGGGCGTCGTCTGCGAGGTGTTCGGCATCGACCGCAGCGACGAGGGACTGCCGGTGTACGACTTCGCCGTGGTCTCGGCCGAGGGGCCCGAGCTCGGCACCCACTGCGGGTTCACCGTCTCCACCCCGCACGGCCTGGAGCGGCTGGAAGAGGCCGATCTGATCGCCGTGCCGGCCGGCGAGAGCTACGTCGAGCGGGACTATCCGCCGGAGCTCCTCGACGCGCTGCGCCGGGCGGTCGGGCGCGGCTGCCGGGTGCTGAGCGTCTGCTCCGGGGTGTTCGTGCTGGCCGCCGCGGGACTGCTGGACGGACGGCGGTGCGCGGTGCACTGGCACCATGCCGAGCGGCTGGCCCGGCGCTATCCGCGGCTCGCCGTGGAACCGGACGTCCTGTACGTGGACGAGGACCCGGTGATCACCTCCGCCGGCACCGCGGCCGGCATCGACGCCTGTCTGCACCTGGTGCGCAAGGAGCAGGGTCCGGAGGTCGCCAACAAGATCGCCCGGCGGATGGTGGTCCCGCCGCACCGGGACGGCGGCCAGGCCCAGTACATCGAGCGGCCGCTGCCCAAGGCGCCCTGCGACACCGTCGGCGAGGTGCTGGTGTGGATGGAGGAGCACCTGGACACGGAGGTGACCGTGGAGCAGCTCGCCGCTCGCGCCCACATGGCCCCGCGCACCTTCGCCCGCCGCTTCCAGCAGGAGACCGGGACCACGCCCTACCGCTGGATCCTGCGCCAACGGGTGTTGCGCGCCCAGGAGTTGCTGGAGGGCACGGACGAGACCGTGGACGCGATCGCCGCCCGCACCGGGTTCGGCACGGCGGCCGCGCTGCGCCACCAGTTCGTCCGGGCGCTCGGCACCACGCCGAACGCCTACCGGCGCGCGTTCCGGGGCCCTCAGGCCGCCTGAGCGCGCGCCGGCGGGAGACGTCCGGGCCTACCAGGGCAGCGGCCGCAGCCGCAGGTTGTCCGGGCGCAGGGTGATGCCCACGCGGACCGCGTCGTTGGAGTCGGCGGCCGGTTCGAAGCGGTACCTGGCCGTGACCGCCGCCGTGATCAGACTCAGCTGGGCCATCGAGAAGTGGTCGCTGGGGCACTTGCGGTTGCCGACGCTGAAGGGGCTCATGGCGTACTTCGGCACCTCCTTGGCCCGCTCCGGCAGCCAGCGGTCCGGGTCGAAGTCGAGGTGGCGGTCGTACGAGCGGGGGTCGCGCTGAATGGCGTACGGGCTGTAGATGATGTCCGCACCGGCCGGAATGCGATAGTCGCCCAGCGCGGTGTCGGCGGTCGCCCGGCGGGTCAGAATCCATACGGCGGGACGCAGCCGGATGGCCTCCAGGATGAGATTGTTGGTGTGCCTGAGGGAGCGGACGTGTTCGAATCCGACAGGCCGGCCACCGGTCACGGATTCGACCTCCGCGCGCACCTTCTCCGCGTGCTCCGGGTGTTCCGCGAGCGCCTGGAGCAGCCACATGATCGTGGACGCGATCGTTTCGGCACCGGGGGTGATTATCGCCACGACCTGATCGTGGATCTCCTGCTCCCCGATGGGCTCACCATTGTCGTCCTTCGCCTCCAGCAATGCCGTCAGCAAATCGTCCGGCTTTTGACCGGATGCCCTCCGCTCGGCGACGATCTCGTCCACGAGCAGATGCAAATCGGCCAGAGCGCGGTTGAATTCGCGGTTGGCCGGAAACGGCAGTCGGTACAGCGGCCCCAGCGGGACCACCATCCGCCGGTACATCCCACGGAAAACGGTGGCGAGGTCGGTGCTCAGCCGCTCGGCGCGCTCGTCCATGAACGCGCCGCGCAGCAGGCAGCGGGCCGCCATCCGGACGGCCACCCGGAAGGCCTCCGAGGTGCAGTCGACGGTCTCGCCGGGGCGCCAGCGCTCGGTCAGGGCGTGCGCCTCCTCCTCCATGATCGGGCCGTAGGCCGGGATCGCGTCCATCCGGAAGGCCGGCTGGATGGTGCGGCGCTGGCGCCGGTGCACGGGGCCGTTGGCGGTGGCCACGCCCTCCTTGCCGAGCAGGCCCACCAGGGACTCCCAGACCGGGCCGTCGATCTTGAAGTCCGGGCTGAGGGCGAGCGCGCCGGTGAGTTCGGGGGTGGTCACCGCGTACACGGTCTTGGGGCCGAGCCTGAGGCGCACGATGTCGCCGTGGTCGCGCAGCCGGGACATGAAGTCCAGCGGATCGCGGACCAGTTTGAGGCCGTGCCCGAACACCGGCACGGCGCCGCCGGCCAGGGGTGGTTCGCGCAACTGCGCCGGGGCGTCGGAGGTCTGGGGCTGCACAGACTCGACGGTCATTTCTCACCTGCCGCTTCGTTCGTGACGTACGGGGGCGTGGAGCGGTCGTCCCAGCTGTCCACCATGTACCGGCCGGACTCGTGGTGGAACCAGTAGACGGAGCTGAACCAGTTGCGCATGTTGCCGACGCAGATGCGGACGGCGGTACTCAGTTCCTTTCCGCGGACCGTGCCGTCGGCAAGTGCGTCCGCGAATTCAAGGGCCTCGCGTTCGGCGTCGAGAAATTCGTGGACGCAGTCCTCGACGCGTCGCCTGACATCGTCCACCGCCTCTTCCAGGGTCATCCCCTCATGGGTGATGAGACTGATCCCGAGATTGTGGACCTCGTCGCCCGCTATTTCCTTCGGAAGTGAACACAGATCGTTGTACCAGGCGGCGAATTCCTGACTGAGCAGGGCGGCACGGCGATAGGCCGGGTGCTTCCGGACGAAGGACGGGAGTTCGCAACCGGCACCGACTTCCAGCAGATCCGTCCAGATCCGGTGCGCGAAGGTGAGACGGCGCAGTGCCAGATATTCTTCGACGCCCGGTATGTATCCCCTGGTGCGGTTCCGGAATTCACGGTCGTACGCCTCGACGACCGCGTGGAAGTGCCGGGCGAACCGCTGGTTCCAGGTGCGCGACAGAAACCCGTAGAGCCGCAGCACGCTGTCGGCGAAGCCCGCTACCAGCGGGTCCGGGTGGTGCAGATGGTGCCGGGGAGCGTCGAGTGCCGCGTGCAGCCGGTGCCGCAGCCGCCGCCAGTCGCCCACCCGGCCGTGCACGATGTCGCGGTCGTGACGGTCGTCCCAGACGAAGAACCAGGCGCTGTAGTCCGCAATGGCCTGGAGCACGTCCTCGGAGGCGTCCGTGTAGTAGCCCGCCATCAGGTCGGTGTAGCGCAGATCGTCCGCGTACTCGCGCACCTTCTCCGCCGGCATCAGCCGTTTTTCCAGCAGCCAGTGCCGGGTCTTCTCCTGGAGCCGGGGCCAATACGGGTGAAGTTGCCGGGGAAAACGGGACTCGATCACCGGGAGCGCCAGTGAGGGTGGTACCGCGACCGCCGTCGGTGACTCTGTGGTGCTGTGTGGGAAAGCTTGCACAGAACAAACCCCTCTCAGCCGCCGGATACGCACGCCCTCGGGTGTGCCGGGCGCGCGCCGTGCCTGTCCCTCACTTCCCATTCAGCACTACAACTGACCGCTGTGGGAACGGATTTGCTTCACTCACTACCCCAAGATGCCGAGAAGCCCCTCTTGTGTGACCGGGAAATGATCACCGGCGGCAGCGGAAACGAGTGCCTGTACGACGCACTGACGGGCGAAGAAGGGCAAGAAGAAGGGCGCCCGGCCGGGGTGATCCCGGCGGGGCGCCCAACATGTCGGCAGCCGCTAGTCGTTGGCGACCACGGGGTAGCGCGGCTCGTTCTCGGCCATCTGCCGCAGCGCGTCCTTGCGGTCCCGCTTGGACAGCCGGTCGATGTAGAGGTAGCCGTAGAGGTGGTCGGTCTCGTGCTGCAGGCACCGTGCGAAGTACCCGGTGCCGCGGACCTTGATCGGGTTGCCCTGCTCGTCCTGGCCGGTCACCTCGGCGTAGTCGGGACGCGCGAGCGCGGCGTAGGCGCCGGGCACGGACAGGCAGCCCTCGTTGCTGTCGTCCAGCCGGCGCCGGTCCGCGGGCAGCTCGACGAGCTTCGGGTTGCACACCACGCCGACGTGCCGGACGCCCTCGTCGTCCTGGCAGTCGTAGACGAAGACCTTCAGGTCGACGCCGATCTGGTTGGCGGCGAGCCCCACGCCCTCGGCGGTGCGCTGGCTGGCGAACATGTCGGCGACCAGCTGCCGCAGCTCCTCGCCGAACTCGGTGACGTCCTTGCACTCCTTGTGCAGCACCGGGTTGCCGACGACCGTGATCGGGCGCGAGGTCCCGCTCTCCCGCCAGGCCTTCTCGCGCCCCTCGCAGTCCTCCGTGTCCACGACATAGCCCTCGTCGTCGACGGGGAGCACGCCCGCGTGCTGCTGATCGGTGTCCTGCTGCGCCATGACCGACGTACGCCTTCCTGCAAGCCTGGAAAATTCTGCGTGTACAGCCTAAAGGTGGCCGGTCACCCGCTGCTCAGCAAACCTCTTCCAAGTCCCGCCAGTCCCTCGAATCGGGGCTGTCGGCCACCCAGCCGTCCAGCAGTCCCCGCACCAGCGAGGGCGGCGCGGCCACCCCGCACTCGCGCTCCGGGACCCACAGCTGGCCGTCGGTGCGATGGCCCAGCGGGCCCGGGTGACCGGGTTCGCTGTGGTCGTGCGGGTCCAGGTGGACCCCCTCGCCCTCGTCGGACGGCATCCGGGACTCGCTGCACATCCGGCACAGCAGCCGCACCGAGGACGACCAGTCCTCCGCCGCGAACCCGGCGTCGGCGGCCAGCTGCTCCAGCGCGTCCCGGTCCGCCTCGGTGGCCGCCTCCAGCAGCACCACCCAGGTCGGGACGGGCGAGGGCGCCCACAGCTCGATCTCGTCGAAGACCGGGTAGCTGTGCCCGGCGGAGGTGGTGCGCTCGCCGTGCGGAACGCCGTCGTGCAGGACGACCTCGCCCCAGCGCCGGCCGGAGGAGGGCAGCGGGATGGACAGCACCTCGATCCGCGCGGGGTCCAGACGGCGGCCCCACACCACCTCGGCCTCGCCCTCCGGGGAGAGTCGTACGGCCGCGCTGCCCAGCTCCATGCCGAGCGGTTCCCCGGCGGCGGCGACACCCCCGGGCACCTTCAGCCCGTACGCCTGCCAGGCGCGGCGGGCCAGCGGCCAGTCCTGGAGGGCGGTGGCGGCGATGCCCACGTTCCACCAGTCGGGCGCGCCGGACTCCCGGTCGAGCAGGGCGACGGCGCGCAGTCCGGCGGCGCGGGCCTGCTCCCAGTCGTGCCGGAACTTGTGCAGCAGTGCCAGGTTGAACCAGGACTCGGACAGCCAGGGCTCCAGGTCGGCGGCGCGGGTCAGCAGTTCGCCCGCGTCCTCGTACCGGCCGTCGCCGATGAGCGTGAACGCGCGGTCGGTGGCCTGCCGCCAGGAGGCGGAGGGCCGGTGCCGTCCCTTGCCGAAGATCCTCACGATTCCCGCCTGCCAGTTCCGGTTCCGCACAGTGGGCTGGCTTGTGCCCCCGGGCGCCCTCTCCCTCGCATCCAACCACGTGCGGCGGGAACGGCGCTCATTACCCATGGGTTACCCAGGCGCGGGCGGGATCAGACAGTGCCGTACGTCTCCCCGGCGGCTTTCGGCAGCGGGGGCAGGCGCGTGCGCGCGAGGGCGGGAACCGGGCCCGGGTCGGTCAGCCGTCCTGGGCGGTGGTGATGTCGTGGTCGGGCGCGGGCTGCCCGGAGCGGAGCAGCTCCAGCCGCCCCATCACCTTGGCGCGCAGGTCCGCGGGCACGTCGTCATGGCCGCAGCACCGCTTGACCAGCTTCTTCACGGCCTGCTCCAGGCCGTACTTCTCCAGGCACGGCGAGCACTCCTCGAAGTGGTGCCGGAACTTGTCGCGATCGACGTCCGGCATCTCGCTGTCGAGGAACTCGTACAGATGGTCCAGGACCTCACCGCAGTCCGTCTCGTGCGGCTCTCCGCAGCTCATGAGCCCGAGCCTTTCGCTTCGTTCGACTCTCCGGCGCCCGCCGGGACCAGCCCGCGGTCACGGGCGTAGTCCTCCAGCATGCCGCGCAGTTGCCGGCGGCCCCGGTGCAGCCGGGACATCACCGTACCGATGGGTGTCCCCATGATGTCCGCGATCTCCTTGTAGGCAAACCCCTCGACATCGGCGAGATACACGGCGATGCGGAACTCCTCGGGGATGGCCTGGAGCGCTTCCTTCACGTCCGAGTCGGGCAGATGGTCGAGCGCCTGCGACTCGGCGGAGCGCAGCCCCGTCGACATGTGCGACTCGGCACGGGCGAGCTGCCAGTCCTCGATCTCCTCCGCCGCCGAACGCTGCGGCTCGCGCTGCTTCTTGCGGTAGGAGTTGATGAACGTGTTGGTGAGGATCCGGTACAGCCACGCCTTGAGGTTGGTGCCCTCGCGGAACTGGTGGAAGGACGCGTAGGCCTTGGCGTACGTCTCCTGCACGAGGTCCTCGGCGTCGGCCGGGTTGCGCGTCATGCGCAGGGCGGCCGAGTACATCTGGTCGAGGAATTCGAGCGCGTCCCGCTCGAAGCGCGCGCTGCGCTCCGCGGTCGACTCGGAGAACGCCTCCGCGTTCGCGCCCCGGCCCTCGGGCTGCTCCGCCTGGCCGCCGTTGTCGGTCCCCGCGTCGGTCCCAGTGACCGGACCCACCTCCTCAAGATCCCGGGTGGCACCGAAACCGGTCCCACTCGTTTCGGAGGATAGAACACGACCCTGGCCCGCCGCCCCTCGAATAGGACCGGCCTTGGGCGCGTGGAACACCGTCCAGTCCAGTTCGGTACTGGACTGCCGGGCCGGGCAGATGGTCGAACCCATGCGGCGGACTTCCTTCCCACGACGTCGGTGCCGAGGCCTCAGCACTTCTGTCCGCCTCAACAGCGCCGCCCCGCGCGGCATTCCCGGCCGTCACCCGAGTGACGCGGTCCACTCGGCGACCCCCTCGGTGATGATCTGGAGGGCCCGCTCCTGGGTGATGTCCGCGCGCTTGGGCACCGCGAAGCCGTGATCGCCCTGCGGCACCTCGATCAGCCGGAAGTCGCCCTCGGGGAACTCGGCGGGCCTGCCGAAGGGGTCGCTGCCGCCCTGGACGACGAGGGTGGGTCGGCCGGTGCCCAGCAGCTCCTGCGCCCGGGACTTCTCCGGCTTGCCCGGCGGGTGCAGCGGGAAGCTCAGCGCGAGCACCGCGCGGGCGCCCAGCTCGGTTGCCGTGCGGCAGGCGACGCGGGCGCCGGCGCTGCGGCCCCCGGAGATCACCGGCAGCTCCATCCCGGACAGCGAGGGCCAGATGCCCCGCCACCCGGCGTCCAGCGTCTTCGGGGCGGGCGCCACCTTCTTGCCCGCCACCCGCCAGGGCTGCTCCACCAGGGCGACAGTCACGCCGTGCGCGGGCAGGGCGCCCGCGAGGGCCTGGAGGTCGCGGGCCTCGACGCCACCGCCGGCGCCGTGGCTCAGCGCGAGCACGGCCCTGGGGTCCGTCGCCCGGTGCCAGGTGATGCGGGCGGTTCCTGTGTCGGTCTCGACAATCTCGATCACGCTAGGGCCTCTCGTTTGGATCAGGCCGGGCTCGCGGGGCCCGGCACGCACATCTGCGGCGTTGTCGTCAGTCGCCAACTCCCCCACGCTCGGCTTCGCTCGCACGGGGGCACCCCCACCGCGTTGACTCCCTCCTCCGCCTTGCATCTGCACGCACCAGACCCCGCTCCCTGATCCGGCCTGATCCAAACGAAAGACCCTAGAACAGTGTGCCCTCTTCCGGGCCCTCCAGCTCCTTCAGCAGCTCCGGCCCGTTGTTGCGGACGTTGCTGACGGCGGTGGCGACCGGGTAGGCGCGCATCAGTCCCGGCGGGGGCGGGGCGAGCAGGGCGCGCAGCTCCTCCGGGTCGGTGCGGGAGGGGTCCAGCCAGGCGTCCCAGCGGTCCGGGGTGAGCATCAGCGGCATCCGGGGGTGGATCTCCGCGAGCGAGCGGGGGCCCTCGGCCGGGGCGACGGCGAGCGGGGTCCGCTCGGCCTCCGTGGTGATCACCGAGCAGGTGACCCACCAGGCCTGGGGGTGGTCGTCGGGCAGCGTCCGGTCGCGCCAGAACTCGTAGAGGCCGGCCATCGCGAACACCGAGCCGTCGGCGGGCAGCACGAAGTACGGCTGCTTGCGGGGCCGCTTCTTCTTCCCCTCGACCTCCAGGTCCCGTTCCTGCTGTCCGGTCACCCATTCGTAGTAACCGTCGGCGGGCAGGATGCACCGGCGGGCGGCGAAGGCGCGGCGGTAGGCGGGCTTCTCGTGCACGGTCTCGGCGCGCGCGTTGATCATCCGGGCGCCGCCCTCGGGGGTCTTGGCCCAGGACGGCACCAGGCCCCATCGCAGCCGGCGCAGCTGGCGAACCGGGCGCGGCGAGTCCGCGTCTTTCAGGGGGCGGTCGAGTACGGCGTGGACCTCCTTGGTGGGGGCCACGTTGTAGTCCGGCTCCAGGGCCTCCTCGGGCTCCCACCTCTCGATCCCGAAGGCGTGGGCGAGGTCCTCGGGCCTACGACTGGCTGCATACCGTCCGCACATACGTGCCACACTGCCAGACTCCGCACCGACCCAGGGAGCCACTCGGACACATGAACGACCTCGCCGCCACCGCGCTCCCCGACCTCTGGGACCGGCTCACCGGCACCCAGCCCGACCCCGCCCTGTGGGTGGTGCTCGCCACCCTGGCCGCCGCTCTGGTGGTGATCGCCCCGCGCCCGGTGTGGCTGATATCGCGCAACGCGATCACCATCGCGCACGAGGGCGGCCACGGGCTGATCGCCCTGCTCACCGGCCGGCAGCTGACCGGCATCCGGCTGCACTCGGACACCAGCGGGCTCACGGTGAGCCGCGGCAAGCCGTACGGGCTCGGCATGATCCTCACCGCGGCGGCGGGCTACACCGCCCCCTCGCTGCTGGGCCTCGGCGGCGCCGCGCTGCTGGCCACGGGCCGCATCACGCTGCTGCTGTGGGCGGCGACGGCGCTGCTGGCGCTGATGCTGGTGATGATCCGCAACGCGTACGGCGTGCTGACCGTGGTGCTCGCGGGCGGTGCGTTCCTGCTGGTGTCCTGGCTCGCGGGGCCGCAGGTGCAGGCGGCGTTCGCGTACGCCGTGGTGTGGTTCCTGCTGGTCGGGGGCGTACGGCCGCCGTTCGAGCTCCAGCGCAAGCGCCGACGGGGCGACGCCGGGGACTCGGACGCGGACCAGTTGTCGCGGCTGACGCACGTCCCGGCGGGCCTGTGGCTGTTCCTGTTCCACGCGGTGTCGCTGTGCTCGCTGATCGGCGGGGGCCGCTGGCTGCTGGAGGTCTGAGACCGCCCCGCGAGGTTGACCTGCGGCCCTTCTCATAAAGCCTTATAAAGTGGGCCCATGGCCCCGAACACCGCCTCCTCCGCCCTCTGGCCCGCCCCGCACGCGAGCGGAGCCGTCGACGCCACGGTCCACGTGCCGGGGTCCAAGTCGGTCACCAACCGCGCCCTGGTGCTGGCCGCCCTCGCCTCCGAGCCCGGCTGGCTGCGCCGCCCGCTGCGCTCCCGCGACACCCTGCTGATGGCGGACGCGCTGCGGGCCATGGGCGTGGAGATCGAGGAGACGGTGTCGTCCAGCTCCTCCGTCGCGGCCGGCTCCGACGCCGCCGGCGAGGCCTGGCGGGTGCTGCCGACCGGGCTGCACGGCCCGGCCACGGTGGACGTCGGCAACGCCGGCACCGTGATGCGCTTCCTGCCCCCGGTGGCCGCGCTGGCCGACGGCCCGATCCGGTTCGACGGTGACCCGCGGTCGTACGAGCGTCCCCTGCACGGCGTGATCGACGCGCTGCGCGTGCTGGGCGCCCGGATCGACGACGACGGCCGGGGCGCGCTGCCGCTGACCGTGCACGGCGGCGGGGCGCTGGACGGCGGCCCGGTCTCCATCGACGCGTCGTCCTCCTCGCAGTTCGTCTCCGCCCTGCTGCTGTCCGCCCCGCGCTTCAACCAGGGCGTGGAGGTCCGGCACACGGGCGCGACGCTGCCCTCCATGCCGCACATCCGGATGACGGTGGACATGCTGCGCGCGGTCGGCGCCCAGGTGGACACCCCGGAGTCGGGCGGCGAGCCGAACGTGTGGCGGGTGACGCCGGGCGCGCTGCTCGGCCGGGACCTGACGATCGAGCCGGACCTGTCCAACGCGCAGCCGTTCCTGGCGGCGGCGCTGGTGACGGGCGGCAAGGTGCTGATCCCGGACTGGCCCGAGCGCACCACCCAGCCGGGCGACCGGCTGCGCGAGATCTTCACCGAGATGGGCGGCTCCTGCGAACTGACCGAGTACGGGCTGGTGTTCACGGGTTCCGGCGCCGTCCACGGCATCGACGTCGACCTCGGTGACGTCGGCGAGCTGACCCCGGGCATCGCGGCCGTCGCCGCGCTCGCCGACTCCCCCTCGACCCTGCGCAACGTGGCCCATCTGCGGCTGCACGAGACGGACCGGCTGGCCGCGCTCACCAAGGAGATCAACGAGCTCGGCGGCGACGTCACGGAGACGGCCGACGGTCTGCACATCCGCCCGCGCCCGCTGCACGGCGGCACCTTCCACACCTACGAGGACCACCGCATGGCCACCGCCGGCGCGATCATCGGCCTGGCGGTCGAGGGCGTGCGCATCGAGAACATCGCGACGACGGCGAAGACCCTGCCGGACTTCCCCGAGCTGTGGACCGGGATGCTCGGGCAGTAGGGACACGCCATGCGCCGCTACGGCAAGCACACCGACGAGGACGACATCCGCACGCGCCCCAACCGCAAGGGCAACCGGCCGCGGACCAACATCCGGCCCAAGCACGAGGACGCGGCCGAGGGACTGGTCCTCACCGTGGACCGCGGGCGGCTGACCTGCCTGGTCGAGGACCGGGTCGTGATGGCGATGAAGGCGCGGGAGCTGGGCCGCAAGGCCGCGGTGGTCGGCGACCGGGTGGCGCTGGTCGGTGATCTGTCCGGCAGGAAGGACACGCTCGCGCGGATCGTGCGGATCGAGGCGCGCGCCTCGGTGCTGCGGCGCACGGCGGACGACGACGACCCGTACGAGCGGGTGGTGGTCGCCAACGCCGACCAGCTGGCGATCGTCACGGCCCTCGCGGACCCCGAGCCCCGGCCCCGGCTGATCGACCGCTGTCTGGTCGCCGCCTACGACGGCGGGCTCGAACCGCTGCTGGTGCTGACCAAGTCGGACCTGGCCCCGCCGGACAAACTCCTGGAGCTGTACGGCGATCTGGACATCCCCTACGTGGTCACCAGCCGCGACGAACTGGAGAACGGGGACGCGGCGGACCGGGTGCGCGAGCACCTCGGGGGCCGGATCACCGCGTTCGTGGGCCACTCGGGCGTGGGCAAGACGACACTGGTGAACGCGCTGGTGCCGGAGGAGCGGCGGCGTACGACGGGACACGTCAACGCGGTGACGGGGCGCGGCCGGCACACCACCACGTCGGCGCTCGCGCTGCCGCTGGCGCGGGCGGACGGCTGGGTGGTCGACACCCCCGGGGTGCGGTCCTTCGGTCTGGCGCACATCGATCCGTCCCGGGTCATCCACGCCTTCCCGGACCTGGAGCCGGGCACCGCGGACTGCCCGCGCGCGTGCAGCCACGACGAGCCGGACTGCGCGCTGGACGCCTGGGTGGAGGCGGGGCACGCGGACCCGGCGCGGCTGTACTCGCTGCGGCGGCTGCTGGCGACGCGGGAGCGCACGGAAGGCGACTGACCTTCGCGTTGTGCGCCCGACCGGGGGTGCGGCACGTGCATAATCACACCGGGTCGGGGTTCCGGATCAACGGGAGGACAGCGCATGGCGTGGCTGCTGGTCATCGTGGCCGGAATGCTGGAGACCGGCTTCGCCGTGTGCCTCAAGCTCTCCCACGGCTTCACCCGGCTGTGGCCGACGATCGCCTTCGCGTCCTTCGCCCTCGGCAGCTTCGGCCTGCTGACCCTCTCCCTGCGCAAACTCGACGTCGGCCCGGCCTACGCGGTGTGGACCGGCATCGGCGCGACCGGCACCGCGATCTACGGCATGATCTTCCTCGGCGACGTGGTCTCCACCCTGAAGCTCGTCTCCATCGCCTTCGTGATCGTGGGCATCATCGGTCTGCAACTGTCGGGATCGGCGCACTAGTTGCGCGGGACGCGGTCTCGCGGTGAGTGGCGGGCGGGTCAACCGCCGCCGCCCCGCGCCGGGTAGCCCGTCGCGGGGTGCCGGGTGAGGGTCAGCGCGCGGGGTGCGGCACCACGGCCCGGACCAGTTCGGCGAGCCCGCCCTCGGCCGGCGGTGCCGCCACGCAGGAGAGGGCGAGACGCACGACGAGCTCGCAGGAACGGGCGAGTTCGGCGGTGGCCGCGTCGCCCGTGCCGGGTGCGGCGAGCGCGGTAACGGCACGGTCGCGGACCATCCGGACGAGGTCCGGTGGCGTGGGCAGCGGCCGCTCCGCCCGGCGCGGGGCCGGTACCCGGACCGGGCCGCGCCACGGCCGGGGCAGCCGTTCGCTCCAGCAGCCGGTGAGCAAGGCCCGGACCAGCGCGTTGTCCCGGGCCGCCGCGGTCGTCCACTCGGCGGTCGCGGTGAGCCGCTCCCGGGTGCCGCCGGTGCCGGCGAGGGCCCGCTCCACCCCGGCGAGATATCCCTCGGTCTCCCGGCGCACCAGCGCCCGCGCGAGGCCGTCCTTGCTGCCGAACTCGTTGTAGAGCGTCTGCCGGGACACGCCCGCCGCGGCGGCCACCTCCACCATCCGCACCGCCGGCCACGGCCGGCGGTCGAGCGCCGTGAAAGCGGCGTCCAGCAGGGACTCCCGGGCAGCAGCCATCCTCGCCTCCCTGGGTCGAAGGGCGTTCCGCCCAGATTTGACGGGCTTTCGGGAGGTGTCAAGGGGGGAGGGAAGGGCCACCCGCGCGTCCGGCCGCCCGCCCCGGGGCCTCCGGGAGGCGGCAGCGCCGTCGGCCGCGACCGCGAACCGCCCGGAAAGCCCCTCGCTGGCCCCGCGCCGACCTCGACCGATAGCGTGACGTACATGCCGGACTACCTCGACGACCTCCGTCTCGCCCACGTCCTCGCCGACGCGGCCGACGCCGCCACCATGGACCGCTTCAAGGCCCTCGACCTCAAGGTGGAGACGAAGCCGGACATGACCCCGGTGAGCGAGGCGGACAAGGCGGCCGAAGAACTCATCCGCGGCCAGCTCCAGCGGGCCCGCCCCAGAGACGCGGTCCTCGGCGAGGAGTATGGCATCGAGGGCTCCGGCCCCCGCCGCTGGGTGATCGACCCGATCGACGGCACCAAGAACTACGTGCGCGGCGTGCCCGTCTGGGCCACCCTGATCTCGCTGATGGAGGCCGGTGAGGGCGGCTACCAGCCCGTCGTCGGCCTCGTCTCCGCCCCCGCCCTCGGCCGCCGCTGGTGGGCCGCGAAGGGACACGGCGCCTTCACCGGCCGCAACCTGACCTCGGCGTCCCGTATCCACGTCTCCGGCGTGAGCGACCTCGCGGACGCCTCCTTCGCCTACTCGTCCCTGTCCGGCTGGGAGGAGCAGGACCGGCTCGACGGCTTCCTCGACCTCACCCGCCAGGTCTGGCGCACCCGCGGGTACGGGGACTTCTGGCCGTACATGATGGTCGCCGAGGGCTCGGTGGACCTGTGCGCGGAGCCGGAGCTGTCGCTGTGGGACATGGCCGCCAACGCCATCGTCGTCACGGAGGCCGGCGGCACCTTCACCGGGCTCGACGGCCGCCCCGGCCCGCACAGCGGCAACGCGGCGGCCTCCAACGGGCTGCTGCACGACGAGATGCTGGGGTATCTCAACCGGCGCCAGTGAGACAGGCGGGACGCTTGCGCACGCCCCCCGGCGGTCCGCGTGCGCCCTCTTGTTGACCCGGCCTTGGCCTGAGACGCTGAGACCACCCCCACTTGTGAATTTGTGAATCCGGGGACAAGGTTCCCGGATCCTCCAGGAGGTGGCCCCACCCATGCTGGTCCGCGACGCCATGAGCACGGTGATCCTCACCCTCGGCCCCGCCCACACCCTCCGTGAAGCAGCCACTTTGATGTCCGCGCGGCGCATCGGCGCCGCCGTCGTACTCGACCCGGACGCCGGCGGCATCGGCATCCTCACCGAGCGCGACGTCCTCAACTCCGTCGGCCTCGGCCAGGACCCGGACACCGAGCGCGCCCACGCGCACACCACCACCGACGTCGTCTTCGCCGCGCCGACCTGGACGCTGGAGGAGGCCGCCCGGGCCATGACCCACGGCGGCTTCCGGCACCTGATCGTGCTGGACCACGGCGAGGTCGCCGGAATCGTCTCGGTCCGGGACATCATCCGCCGCTGGGTCCCGGACCGCGAGCCCGCCGGACTGGCCCGGGCCGGCTCCTGAGGCCGGCCGGGACACCGCTCCGGCCCCGGCGGCGCCCCCGGGCACGCGAAACGGGCCGGACCCCGAGCACCAGGGGATCCGGCCCGTCCGACAGGCGCAGGCGTGCCGTCGGCTCAGCCGCGCAGCGCCCGCACCGCCGCCTCCAGCCGCTTGCCGAAGTCGGCGTCCGCGGCCGCGAAGTTGCCGATCGCGCGCTCCGCGATGTCCTCGCGGGAGACCTGGGAGATCGCCCCGGCCAGGTTGGCGACCAGCCGCTCCTTCTCCTCCTCCGTCATCAGCCGGTAGAGGTTGCCCGCCTGCACGAAGTCGTCGTCCTCGGCGTGCCGCGGAGTCGGGTGGTCACCGGTGCCGGCGGTGAAACCGTCGTACGACGCCCACAGCGCGCGCCCGGTCTGCTGCGGCCCGCCGAAGCTGTTGGGCTCGTAGTTCTTGGCGCCGCCGTGCCGGCCGTCGTAGAGGTGGCCGTCGCGGGAGTGGGTGCGCGCCTCGGTGGCGTGCGGACGGTTGACCGGCAGGTGGTCGGCGTTGATGCCGACGCGGTAGCGGTGCGCGTCGCCGTACGCGAAGAGCCGGCCCTGGAGCATCTTGTCCGGCGAGGGGCCGATGCCCGGCACGAAGTGCGAGGGGCTGAAGATCGACTGCTCGACCTCGGCGAAGATGTTCTGCGGGTTGCGGTTCAGCTCCAGCTTGCCGATCTCGATGACCGGGTAGTCCGCGTGCGGCCACACCTTGGTCAGGTCGAACGGGTTGAAGCGGTACGTCGCCGCGTCCGCCACCGGCATGATCTGCACGCCCACGGTCCAGCTCGGGAACTCGCCCCGCTCGATCGCCTCGCGCAGGTCACGCTGGTGCGAGTCGGGGTCCTGGCCGGCGAGGACGGCGGCCTCCTCGGCGGTGAGGTTCTTGATCCCCTGGTCGGTCTTGAAGTGGTACTTGACCCAGAAGGCCTCGCCGGCCTCGTTGTTCCACTGGAAGGTGTGCGAGCCGAAGCCGTCCATGTGCCGGTACGACGCCGGGATGCCGCGGTCGCCGAACAGCCAGGTCACCTGGTGCGTCGACTCGGGCGACAGGCTCCAGAAGTCCCAGACGTTGTCGGCCTCCGTGCTGCCGGTGTACGGGTCGCGCTTCTGGGTGTGGATGAAGTCGGGGAACTTGATCGCGTCCCGGATGAAGAAGACCGGGGTGTTGTTGCCGACGAGGTCGTAGTTGCCCTCCTCGGTGTAGAACTTCACCGCGAAACCGCGCGGGTCGCGGACGGCGTCCGCCGCGCCCAGGTTCCCGGCCACGGTGGAGAAGCGCAGGAAGACCTCGGTCTCCTTGCCGATCTCCGAGAGGAACGCGGCGCGGGTGTACGGCGTCACGTCCGCGGTCACCGTGAAGGTGCCGTAGGCCCCGGCGCCGCGCGCGTGCACGACCCGCTCCGGGATGCGCTCCCGGTTGAAGTGGGCCAGCTTCTCCAGCAGCAGCTGGTCCTGGACCAGAACGGGGCCGCCGACGCCCGCCGTCTCGCTGTTCTGGTTGTCGGCCACCGGAGCACCGGCCTCCGTGGTGAGCGGTCCCTGTGTCACGTGCGCCTCCTGCGTCATCGCCGGCCAATCCTGTCCCTTGGCCAAAGCCGAGTCCGATCCTACATTGGACTTAGTCCAAGTCAAACAGGATTCCAATCTCACACCTATTCCCGTCCTGGTCCCCCTTGCTGTTAGGCTGGTAGCCATGAGCGACCTTCTGGAACGACTGCGTGGACGCGGATGGCGGATGACCGCGCAGCGACGCGTGGTGGCCGAGGTCCTCGACGGCGAGCACGTCCATCTGACAGCCGACGAGGTCCATGCGCGGGCTGTCGCGAAGCTGCCGGAGATCTCCCGGGCGACCGTCTACAACACGCTCGGTGAGCTGGTCACCCTCGGCGAGGTCCTGGAAGTCACCACGGACAAGCGCGCCAAGCGGTACGACCCGAACGCGCACCGGCCGCACCACCACCTGGTCTGCGCCCACTGCGGCGCGATCCGTGACGTGCACCCGACGGGCAACCCGCTCGCCGACCTCCCCGACGCCGAGCGCTTCGGCTTCACGGTGTCGGACGTCGAGGTGACGTACCGGGGGCTGTGCCCGGAGTGCGCGGGCGCCTGACGCGAGCGCGCACGGAGCGACGGAGGGGGCCGCGAGCCCCCTCTTTTTTTTGCGCCCGCACAGGGGCGCCCACGGCCAGCCGCTCGCGGCGGCCCGCATACGACAGAGGGCCGGAATCCATTTCTGGATTCCGGCCCTCGGCCTTCAGTAGCGGGGACAGGATTTGAACCTGCGACCTCTGGGTTATGAGCCCAGCGAGCTACCGAGCTGCTCCACCCCGCGTCGGTGAACACGACATTACGCGAGGGAAGCCGACGGAAGCAAATCCATTCGAGGGCGAGTGACCGGGGCCACTTATGCCGACAGCTCCTCGCGCAGCGCGTCCCGCAGCCGCCCCGCCCGCTCCGTGACCTCCGCCGGGCCCAGCTCCGCCGCCCGGGCCGCCCAGCGCTGCCCCTCCGCCAGCTCGCCCCGGCGCGCGTAGACGAGCGCGAGCCGCAGCGCCGCGCGCCCGTGCCCGTCGTCCGCCGCCCGCGTCCACCACACCACGGCCTCCGGCTCGCTGCCCTCGCGCGCCAGCAGCAGCCCGAGGTTGAAGGCGCCGTTGCGCGACCCGGCCTCGGCCGCCGCCCGGTACCAGCGCGCCGCCTCCACCACGTCGCCGCGCGCGGAGGCGAGCATGCCGACCCGCACCTGGGCCCGCCGGTGCCCCTGCTGCGCGGCCCGCTCGTACCACTCCTCGCACTCGGCCTTCTCGTGCGCGCTCTCCCCCAGCTCGTGCGCGGGCCGCGGCGGCCGGCGGGCGTCCAGCAGGGCGGCCAGCCGGTATGCCGCCTCCGCGCTGCCGCCCCCCGCGGCGCAGCGCAGATGCCGCTCGGCGGCCCGCTCGTCGCCCTCGCGCAGCCGGGCCATGCCGACCTGGAGCGCCGCCTCGGTGTGCCCGGCGGCGGCCGCCCGCTCGTACCAGCGCAGCGCCATCGCCTCCTCGCCGCGCCCGGCGTAGAGGATGCCGAGGTTGAAGGCCGCGTCCACGCTGCCGGCCTCGGCCGCCTTGGAGAACCACGGCTCCGCGCCGGAGGCGTCGCCGACCTGGAGCAGCAGGATGGCCAGCGCGTTGGCGGCCTCCCGGTGCCCGGCGTAGGCGGCACGCCGGTACCACTGCTCGGCCTGCGCGGTGCGGCCCTGCTCGGCGCAGAGCAGGGCGAGGTTGTAGGCGCCGTTGTCGTCGCCCGCGTCCAGCGCGGCCCGGTACCAGCGCTCGGCGGTCTGGGTCTCGCCGCGCTCGGCGTGCAGCGCGCCGAGCGCGTTGGCCGCGTTGCCGTCGCCCTCCTGGGCGGCCCGCAGCCACCACACGGCCGCGCTCTCGGTGTCCCCGGCGTCCCGCAGCAGGAAGCCGAGGGCGCAGGCGGCCCGCGGCTCGCCGTCCTTGGCGGCGGTCAGGTACCAGTGCCCGGCCTCCTTCAGCTCGCCGCGCTGCTCCAGGATCGCCCCGAGGTGCAGGGCGGCCCGCCGGTGACCGCGCGCGGCGGCCTGCCGGTACCACTGCTCGGCCTCCTCGGCGGCCTCGTCCTCCGCGGCCGCGTCCCGCCGCCCGGTCGCGCACTCGTCGTCGAAGCGCCCGGTCCCGCGGTCGAGGGCGCGCGCCACCCGGTAGGCGGCCTCCCGGTGCCCGCGCTCGGCGGCGAGCCGCATCCAGTGCCCGGCGGTGGCGTCCCCGCGGTGCTCCAGCAGGTCGGCGAGCGCGTAGATGCCGAGGACGTGGCCCTGCTCGGCGGACTGGCGCAGCCAGTACTCGGCGGCGGGTTCGTCGCCGCGTTCGCGGTGGTAGCGGCCGAGCGCGTGCCCGGCGGCGGCGGAACCGGCGACGGCGGCGATGCGCCACCAGCCCGCGGCCTCGTCGGGGTACCCGCGCTGGTGCAGCAGGACGCCCAGGTTGTTGGCGGCGGCCCGGTCACCGGCCGCGGTGGCGGCCCGCAGATGGGGTTCGGCTCCTTCGAGGTCGCCGCGGCGCAGCAGCATGGCACCGAGGACGCTGGCGGCCTCCGCGTCACCGCTGCGCGCGGCGAGCGCGAGGCGTACCTCGTCGGCGGCGTCGGCCATGTCGCCCACCTCGTCGCGGACCGGCCCCTCACCAAAAGTCTGTACAAATCGCCCTGACTCGAACAGAGTTGCCTTGTCCCCCATAACGTCCATCGTCGCACCACCCGCAACCTGGGTACACCCGGTATACCCCACCCCGTGAGGTCACTTCAGCGTTTTGTCGACATGCCCACAGGACGACAAGTCAAACACACAGCGCCCAACTCCTCACGGCGGCGCGGCGATACACCTTCCCCGATCCCGCCCCGATACGTGTCCGCACACCACGAAGGCCCGGATCCTCTTGAGGATCCGGGCCTTCGATGGCAGTAGCGGGGACAGGATTTGAACCTGCGACCTCTGGGTTATGAGCCCAGCGAGCTACCGAGCTGCTCCACCCCGCGTCGTTGTTCCTCAACCGTATCACGACACGGGACGGCCTCGGTCAGCCCTTGTTCCCGCCCTTCTTGCCCGCGGCCTCGTGCTCCGCCTTCTCGGCCCGCTCCAGCGCGGACTTGAGGTCCTTCTGGGCCTTGGCGTAGGCATCCCAGTCCGGGCCGTCCGGCTGCTTCAGCGCCTTCTGACCCGCGTCGAAGGCCTTCTGGGCGTCGGCCAGGGCCTGCCGGACCGTCGGATCGCCGGACGCGGGCGGGGCGGCGGCGCCGGTGTCCGGCGGCGCGGTCGTGTCGCCCTGCTTGCCGAAGATCTTGTCCAGTGCCTCGCCCAGCGTGTTCTCGAACGCCGGCGGCTTGCCCTCGTAGGTCACCAACACCTTGCGCTGCAAGGGGAGTTTGAGTCCACCGCCGCGTACGTAGACCGGCTCCACATAGAGCAGTCCGCCGTCCAGCGGCACGGTCAGCAGATTGCCGTACTCCACCTCCGAGTCGCCGCCCTTGAGGAGTTTGATGGCGGCGGCGATGTTCTGTTCGGAGTTGAACTGGCTCTGCACCTGCTTGGGCCCGTCGACCGTCTGGCTGGTGGGCAGTTTCAGGATTCTGATCTTGCCGTAATCGGCGCTGTCCGCCTCGGAGTCGACCGACATGAAGGCGCTGAGGCTGTACCGGCCGGCCGGCGTGAACGTGGTCGACAGCGAGAACGCCTGCTTGCTCTGGTCGGGCATCTTCATGCTCAGGTAGTACGGCGGCACCGCGTCACCCGACTTGTTGGTCGGGTCGGCCGGCACCTGCCACACCTCGCTGCCGGTGAGGAAGGTCTGCGCGTCCGTCACGTGGTAGCGGGTGAGCAGCTCGCGCTGGACCTTGAACAGGTCCTGCGGGTACCGCAGATGGGACAGCAGCTGCGGCGAGATGGCGCTCTTGGGCCGCACCGTGCCGGGGAACGCCTTCATCCAGGTCTTCAGCACCGGGTCCTGGGTGTCCCACTGGTAGAGCCTGACCTCGCCGGTGTACGCGTCGACGGTCGCCTTCACCGAGTTGCGGATGTAGTTGACCTGGTTCTGCTGGGCGACCACGCTGCGGTCGTCCCTGCCGGTGCTCAGCGAGTCGGCCGTGGTGTCGCCGAGGGTCGTACGGGAGGAGTACGGGTAGCCGTTCGACGTCGTGTAGGCGTCGACGATCCACTGTATGCGGCCGTCGACGACGGCCGGGTAGGCGTCGCCGTCGATGGTCAGCCAGGGGGCGACCGCCTCGACGCGCTCCTTGGGCGTGCGGTTGTACAGGATCCGCGAACCCTTGCCGATCGCGCCCGAGTAGAGGATCTGCGGCTCGTTGAACGCCACCGCGTACGCGGCCCGGTTGACCGGGTTGTCGAGGTTGACGCCGCTCTTGCCCGTGTAACTGGTGGTCTTCTCGCCGTTGTCGTCGGTGGAGTAGTCGATCTCCTTCTGGGGACCGCCGACGATGGAGTAGGTGGTGGTCTTCTCGCCGTAGTACACCTGCGGCTGGTAGCTGCCGAGGTCGCCCTCGGGGGGCAGGTTGTACTCGGTGAAGACGGGCTCGCCGTCGTCGGCCTCGGTGCCCTTGGCGGCGACCACGCCGTAGCCGTGCGTGTAACGGAAGTGGTCGTTGATCCAGTTGTGCTTGATCCCCTTGCCCTTGAGGTTCAGCTCGCGCACGCCTATGACGGTGTCCTGGAGCTTGCCGTCCTTGGTGGGGTACCGGTCGACGTCCAGGTTGGCCGGGAAGCCGTAGTAGTCCTTCACCTGCTGCGCCTGCTGGAACGTCGGCGAGACGATGTTCGGGTCCATGATCCGGATGCTCGCCGCGTCGTCCGCGTCCGCGCGCAGCTTGGCGTCGTCCTCGGTGTCGGGCTTGCCCTCGTACTTGACGACCTGGGTGTCGTCGATGCCGTACGCCTTGCGGGTCGCCGCTATGTTCTTCTGGACGTACGGGGCTTCCTTGGCCTGCTCGTTGGGCTGGACCTGGAACTTCTGCACGATCGCCGGGTACAGCCCGCCGATCAGGATCGCCGACAGCACCATCAGGCCGAAGCCGATGACGGACAGCTGCCAGGTGCGCCGCCACAGGGTCGCGAAGAACAGCAGCGCGCAGATGACGGCGATGCAGAACAGGATCGTCTTGGCCGGCAGGTAGGCGTTGGCGTCGACATAGCGCAGACCGGTCCAGTCGCCCGACTTGAAGCCGCTGGACTTCACCGCGAGGCCGTACCGGTCGAGCCAGTAGGCGACCGCCTTGAGGGCGACGAAGAGGCCGAGCAGCACCGAGAGGTGCCCGGTCGCGGCGGCCGTGGCGCGCGCGCCGGGGCTGGTGAGGCGCAGCCCGCCGTACAGGTAGTGGGTGAAGGCGGCGGCGATCAGGCACAGAATCACGGCGGCGAAGCCGAAGGCCAGCAGGAACCGGTACCAGGGCAGTTCGAAGGCGTAGAAGGAGATGTCCAGGTGGAACTGGGGGTCCTTCTGGTGGAAGGGGACGCCGTTCACCCACATCAGCCACGTGCGCCACTGGCCGGCGGCCGAGGCGCCCGCGATCAGCCCGACCAGGGCGCTGATCGCGACCAGCAGCCAGGTCTTGTACGGCGCGAGGCCCATCCGGTAGCGGTCAAGGTTCTGCTGCTCCATGGACATGGCGCTCAGCGGGGGCCGCAGCCGGTGCGCGAGCCAGATGTTCAGGCCGACCACGAACGCGGTGAGCAGACCGAAGACGAGGAACAGGCCGATCTTCGTCCACAGTGTGGTGGTGAACACGGACGAGTAGTGCACCGACCGGTACCACAGCCAGTCCGTCCAGAAGCCGGCGAACATGCTGAACGCCATGCCGAGGACGGCGAGCACGCCCAGGGTCAGGATGAGGACCCTGACCCGCCGGGACGGTCGGCCCGCTCCGGTCCGTGGCCCCCTAGGGCCTTGGCCGCGGTCCGGCATCTGGAAAGCCAAGGTGCGCCCCTCGAAGTTCGCTCTCGATCCATCAGGTCCCCGTTCTCGCGGACCCCTGGTGGCCCCCCGTGATCGCGGGCCGACACCTATGCAACTTACCCAGGCCCTGCTCGGTTCCCGATTCCGGTGGGGAACCAGGCAGGATTGTGCCCATGTCCAACACTCCCATGGCGGCGAACCCGCTCACCCGGGCCGTACTCGAGATCGACGAGTACGTCTCCGGCCTCGGCTGGGACCAGCCCGCTCGCCTCTTCGCCCTCGTCGACACCGCCCGGCTGCGCAGCCAGGAACCCGCGCTCGCGGCCCAGCTGGGCCTCGAGGACGAGTCCGAGACCGTCGGTCTCACCCCGATCGAGCAGGACGAGATCCCGTCCGGCAAGCCGCTCGACGAGTTCCTCGCCACCATCGCCTGGCCGGACGCGGTGGCCGGCTGCGCGCTCGCGGTGGAGCGGCTGATGCTGCCGCCGTCCGCCGAGGCACAGGTCCCGCAGGACCTCAGCGAGGCCAAGCTGGCCAAGTGGGTGGCCGAACACCCCGAGCGCCAGGAGGTCCGGATGACGGTGGCGGTGCTGCGCGACGGCGGCCGCGAGTCGGCGCTGCGGCTGCGCGAGAAGGACTCTCCCACGGAGGTCCTGACCGGCCCGGACCTGGTGCCGGGCCTCGCGGAGGCCCTGTCGGCGACGTTCGCCGACTGATTCGGCTCCGCGGTACGGCGGTGGGGGCGCCCCTGGTCGAACGGGCGCCCCCAGCCGTGCCGGGGCCGGGTCCGCCCGGGTCAGCCCTTGGTGCCGCACAGCGGCAGTGCCGCGGTGTCCCCGCTGCGGATGTCCTTGAGGGCGCCCAGCGCGTCCTTGATCGTCTTCACCTTGACCAGGGTGAGCCCGCTCGGCTTGTCCGCGGCGGCCTCCGCGCAGTTGTCGGCCGGCGTCAGGAAGTACTGGGCGCCCTTGCCGCGCGCGCCGAGGGTCTTCATGTCGACGCCGCCGATCGGACCGACCGTGCCGTTGTCGTCGATGGTGCCGGTGCCGGCCACGAACTTGCCGCCGGTCAGGCTGCCCGGGGTGAGCTTGTCGTAGATGCCGAGCGCGAACATCAGACCGGCGCTCGGGCCGCCGACGTCGGCGAGCTTGATGTCGATGCTGAACGGGAAGGTGTGGTCGGTCCCGGCCGAGATCCCGACGATCGCCCGCTTGGGGCCGCTGTCGTCGGAGGCGGCCGTGGTGATCGTGACGTCCCGCGTCGCCGTGGCCGTCTTGTGGGCCTTCTCCGCGGCGGCCTGCTCCTTGGCGGGCACGACGGTGAAGACGACCTTCTGGCCCGGCTTGTGCTTGGTGACCAGCTTGGCCACGTCGGAGGGCTGCCTGACCTCGGCGCCGTCGACGGCCTTGATCACATCGCCGGCGTGCAGCCTGCCCTCGGCCGGGGAGTCCTTGACCACGGTGGAGACGATCACCCAGGACTTCACCGGGACGTTCAGCTGCTTCAGGGCGGCGACCTTGGCGCTCTCCTGGGACTGGCTGAACTCCTCCGCGTTCTGCTGGGAGGACTGCTCCTCCGTCGTGCCCTTCGGGTAGAGCGTGTCGTGCGGCACCACCTTGCTGTCGCGCGACAGCCAGCCGTAGACGGCCTCCACCAGGTTCATCCGGAAGTCCACGCCGGTCACCCGCACGGTGGTCATGTTGAGATGGCCGTCCGTCGGATACGTCTTGCGCCCGGAGATCTGCAGCACCGGCTCGCCCTGGTGCTCCCCGAGCGTGTTCACCGTCGGTCCGGGGGACATCTCCGCGTACGGCGCGGGAATGAGCATCCCGGCGCACAGGAACGCGATCAGCATCAGGGTCGAGGCGAGCATCGTCGCGGTGCGGCGTGGCATGCCTCGACAGTACGTGACGCCCCTGTCGGCGCACTGTCAGGGCACCCCTGTCAGACGCCGCCCGCGCCCGAGTGGGACTTCTCCATCGCCTCGCGGAACCGGGCGTACCCGTCCAGCTCGGGGCCGTCGCTGCGCACCTTGCGCGTACGGCTGGCCCAACTGCCCCACAGTCCGCCGCCGATCGCTGCCACAAGCGGAATCAACAGCCAGACAAGCGCGCCCATGCCGACCTCCCAACGCTGAGCGTCCGCAACTGACTGATCAGCAGATTAACCTTCCGCACCGACAACGCTCGCGTGCGGGGGCCGGTCACGCAACCGGAAAGAGCAGTGGGCGGGGAGTGACGGGCCCGCTCCGGTGAGCCGAACGGGTGATGCGTCAGCAGGCCCCGACCCACTCCTCGGTCCCGTCCGAGAACTTCTGGTGCTTCCAGATGGGCACCTCGTGCTTGAGGTCGTCGATCAGTCTGCGGCAGGCGTCGAAGGCCTCCGCCCGGTGCGGACACGCCACGGCGACGACCACGGCGAGGTCCCCGACCGCCAGCTCCCCGACCCGGTGCACGGCCGCCAGCGCCCGCACCGGATAGTCGGCGGCGACCTTCTCCGCGACCCGCCGCATCTCGGACTCGGCACTGGGGTGGCAGGAGTACCCGAGCGCGTCCACGTCGGCACCGCCGTCGTGATTGCGCACCGTGCCCACGAACAGCGCGATCCCCCCGGCCGCCGCGTCCCCGACGGCGCCGAACACCTCGTCCACCGAGAGCGCGGTCTCCCGCACCCCGATCAACCTGATGGGATCCGCCGCCGCCCGCTCCCCGGAATGCCCACTCGTCTCAGCCATGCCCCCATCGTGCCGCACGGGTGTGACAGCGGGAATACGAGGTTCACCCGGCGCGGGCGCGGGCCCCTTTGGACGCTCCTACAGCGGCCGCCCGCCCGCGCCGCGAGCGCCGTCAGCGCCGCCGGGCCTTGCGGGCCCGCCGCACCACGGCCGCGGCGCCCAGCAGCGCCACCGTCGCACCCGCGGCCCCCGCCGCCGTCGCGTCCTTGCGCCCCAGCCGCCGGCCGACGACCGTGTGCCGTCCGGCCACCTCCTCCAGCAGCTCGGCGAGCACCTCCTCGTTGGTCCACCGCGGCCGCCACCCGGCGTCGTGCAGCCGGCTCCCGCTGACCACCCACGGGTACATCGTGTAGGCCAGGTCGCCGGCCGGGGACGGGGTGAGCCCGATCCGGTGCAGCCGGGCCGCCGCGCCGAGCGCGACCGCCGAGGGCAGCTCCATCCGCCGGATGCCGCTCAGCTCCTCGACCTCCTCCTGCTCCAGCCAGCCGTCGCAGCCGACGGCCAGCTCCCCCTCGACCTTCTCCAGCACCGCGTACTCCAGGGCGGCGCACAGGTCCTCGACGTGGCAGAACTGCCACGCGGGCCGCGATCCGGCCACGACCAGCAGCCGCGGGGACTCGAAGTACCGGGTCAGCGCGGTGTCCGTGCCGCCGACGAGCAGGGCGGGCCGCACCACGGTGACGTTCAGACCGGGGTGCGCCCGGGGCGCGCGCCGCGCCAGGCGCTCGATCTCCAGCAGGTCGCCGACGCCGGTGGCCTCGGCGGTCGCCCGCAGCTCGGCGTCCTCCGACAGGGGCAGCTCGTTGTCCGGCAGGGCGCCGTAGACCATGGCGGAGGTGCACAGCACCACCCGGTGCACCCCGGCCGCCGCGGCGGCGGTCAGCACGGTCTGCGTCCCCCGGACGTTGTAAGCGGTCCGCGCGGCCGCGTCGCTGCCCAGGTCCAGGTCCAGGGCGAGGTGCACGACCACGTCGGCGCCGCCCAGTTTGTCCGCGATGGCCGGATCGCGCACGTCCAGGACGTGCCACTGGGCCTCGGCGCACTCCCCGCGCCGCTCGTCGATCGCGATGACCCGCCTGACCTCCTCCGACGCGGCGAGCCGCGCGGTGAGCAGGGCGCCCACGCCGGTCGCGGCGCCCGTGACCGCGACGACGGGCCCGCGCACGGCGGGGGTGTGCCCGGCGGACGGGGCTGACTGGTTTCGCGCTGCGCGAACCTGCGGATCTGGGGAACTCACCCGGCATCTCCAGCGGTTGTCTTCTGTACGGGCGTGAGTGACGCGCGCGTACGAGGTGCATCCATCCTGCCGCAGGCCTTCCGCGGGCGAAGCACCGAGGCCCGATCGGGTCCGGGTGTCTACGCTGGGTGGTGTTGTCGGGCAGCCGCGCCGCCGGAGAAGACCGGTGGCCTTACCAGCCGAGGAATCCCGTGAGTGACACCCCATTCGGTTTCGGCCTTCCGCCGGAGGAGCCGGAGGACGGCGACGAGGGCAAGAAGAAGGACCAGCAGAGCGGTGGTGGGCAGGGACCGGCCAATCCGTTCGGTTTCGGCGGCATGCCCGGAGCCGGTGGCTTTGGCGGCCCCGGCGCCGACAATCCGCTCGCAGCCATGTTCGGCTCGCTGAACCCCACCGATCTCGGTGCCGCGTTCCAGCAGCTGGGCCAGATGCTCTCCTACGAGGGCGGCCCGGTGAACTGGGACATGGCCAAGCAGATCGCCCGCCAGACGGTCGCCCAGGGCACCGCTGACGGCACCAAGGACGCCAGCGTGGGCCCCGCCGAGCGCAAGGCGGTCGAGGACGCCGTGCGCCTGGCCGACCTGTGGCTGGACGACGTGACGTCCCTGCCGTCCGGCTCCGCCTCCGCGGTCGCCTGGTCGCGCGCGGAGTGGGTCGAGGCGACCCTGCCCGCCTGGCAGGAGCTGGTCGACCCGGTCGCCGAGCGGGTCGGCGCGGCCATGGGCGATGTGCTGCCCGAGGAGATGCAGGCCATGGCGGGCCCGCTGATCGGCATGATGCGCTCCATGGGCGGCGCCATGTTCGGCACGCAGATCGGGCAGGCCGTCGGGGTGCTCGCGGGCGAGGTCGTCGGCTCCACCGACATCGGCCTGCCGCTCGGCCCGGCCCGCAAGGCCGCGCTGCTGCCGGCCAACGTGGAGGCGTTCGGCAAGGACCTGAGCGTGCCCCTGGAGGAGGTGCGGCTCTACCTGGCGCTGCGCGAGGCCGCCCACCAGCGCCTGTTCGCGCACGTGCCGTGGCTGCGCTCGCACCTGTTCGGCGCGGTCGACGGCTACGCGCGCGGCATCAAGGTCGACACCGCGAAGCTGGAGGACGTGGTCGGCCAGTTCGACCCGCAGAACCCCGAGCAGCTGCAGGACGCGCTCCAGCAGGGCATGTTCCAGCCCGAGGACACGCCCGAGCAGAAGGCCGCCCTGGCCCGTCTGGAGACCGCTCTGGCGCTCGTGGAGGGCTGGGTGGACGCGGTGGTCCACGCGGCCGCGAAGCCGCGTCTGTCGTCCGCCGACGCGCTGCGCGAGACCCTGCGCCGCCGCCGTGCGACCGGCGGCCCGGCGGAGCAGACGTTCGCCACGCTGATCGGCCTGGAACTGCGCCCGCGCCGGCTGCGCGACGCCTCGCGCCTGTGGGCCTCGCTCGCGGACGCGCGCGGCACCGACGGCCGGGACGCCCTGTGGCACCACCCGGACATGCTGCCGACCGCGACCGACCTGGACGACCCGGACGGCTTCGTCCACCGCGAGCAGCTGGACTTCTCCGAGCTGGACAAGATCCTCGGCGAGGCGGCGGACAAGCCCGACCTGCACAAGAAGACCGACGACGGCGAGGCCGGCGACACCAAGGGCGACGACGCCGAGTGAGCCTGTACGACGACGCGGTCCTCGTGCTGAAGGGGTACGAGGGCCAGGACGAGCTGCGCCAGTCCTACCTGGACCATCTGGCGGCGCACCCGGACGGCATCTGGAAGGCCTGCCACTTCGGCCATGTGACGGCGAGCGCCCTGGTGATCGACCCCGAGCGCGGCCGGGTGCTGCTCACCCTGCACCGGAAGCTGCGGATGTGGCTGCAGATGGGCGGTCACTGCGAGCCGGGCGACGCCACCCTGGCGGCGGCCGCGCTGCGCGAGGCGACCGAGGAGTCGGGCATGGCCGGGCTGACCCTGCTGCCCGGCGGCCCGATGCGCCTGGACCGGCACCCCATCCCGCCGCCGTGCCACACGCACTACGACGTCCAGTACGCGGCGCTCGCCCCGCCCGGCGCCGTCGAGGCGATCAGCGACGAGTCCCTGGACCTGCGCTGGTTCCCCTACGACGAGGTCGCGGGCGTGGCCGACGGCTCGGTCGCCCAGCTGCTGGAAGCGACCCGCGCGCGGCTGTGACCGGGTGAGGGGCGACCACCACGGCGGTCGCCCCTCACGCGCTCACCCGGTCAGCTCCAGACGTTGCCGCGGTTCTGGCCGCGCGCGCCCTGCTGGCCCATCCCCCACTGACCGGCGATGCCCTGGATCTGCGCGTTCTGCGGCGGCAGCAGCTCGCTGGGCTGCACCAGGGCGAACCCGGAGCCCATGAAGCTCAGCTCCCAGCCCTCCCCGGTGTTGCCGCGCCGCCGCCACACCCCGGAGGAGTGCGTCTGGGCCTGCATCTGCACCCGCAGCCCGGTCGACCAGGCCACGATGGCGTCGGCGTCGCAGTTGACGTACCGGTCCGGTGTGACCCGCATCAGCAGCGGGGCGCCCGAGGTCATCAGGGCGACCCGGCCGCGCCCGGTGATGTTCAGCTGGTACTTCCCGGAACCGGAGATGCCGTAGAGGCTGTCGACGGCGATGACCTCGTGGTGCAGCGAGGAGTCCATGGCGAGGACGTAGGAGCTGTCGACGGTCAGCCCCTCCGGCTCGATGTCCATGACGTGCACGTGCTGGGCGAGGTTGGCCAGGTAGACCGTGCCCTGTCCGTGACAGCGCATCAGGTCCAGGCCCTCGCCGGTGTGCGCACGCGCGCGCCGCTGGTTGCCGCTGCGGTACTCGGCGTCGAACTCGACGAGGCCCTGGTAGGCGACCATGGTGCCCTTGCGGGCCAGGATGTCGTCGTTGCCCTCCATGACGACCCGGAGCAACTGCGAGTTCTGGAGGCTCCAGCGCTCCTGCGTCTGGTTGTCGTTGTACGCGAAGATCGGGCTCTGCATGGCGTGTTTGACTCCCCCTCAGCCCCGGAACCGCAGGCGGTCGGTGCTGTCCTCACTGGGCTGGACGACGACGATGCCCTGTCCGGAGAAGGCCATCTGGTAGGCCTCGCCGCTGCCCCGGCCGATCAGCGACTGCGCCTTGAAGCTGCGCTTGCCCTTGACCTTCAGGTTCGGCGACCAGGCGACGAGCGCGTCCGGGTCGACGTAGGTCTCGTCCTCGCCGCCGCCGCAGTCGACGACGATCGGCGTGCCCCGGGAGGTCAGCGCGACCCAGCCCTGACCGGTGATCCGCGTGTTCCACAGGCCCTGCCCGGCGAACTTGGCCAGCCCCTTGACCCGCTCCACGCCCCAGCTGAGGTGCGCGTCGAAGGCGAGCAGGTTGGTGGCGTTCACGGAGATGCCGTCGCCGTCGAGGTTGATCACGACGACGTTGGCGCCGTAGTCGGCGAGGTAGAGCAGTCCGTCCCCGGAGCACTTCATCAGCGGGGCGCCCTCGCCGGTGATCCAGTCGCGGGCGATCTGGCGCACGGCCGGCGGGTTGGGCTCGTACTGGACGAAGCCCTCGTAGGCGACCATCGAGCCGACGCGCGCGAAGAGGTCGTTGCCGGTCTGCATGGCGACCTTGAGCATGTGGTCGCCGTGGTTCTCCATGCGGGCGGTGACGGGTGCGGGAGCGAAGCCCGCGAGCGGCTGGTTCATGACGGGCTCCCTCAGACCTCGTACGGCTGGACGACGATGAAGTTGCCGGGCGCGCCCCGGAACTGCAGGTTGACGCTTTCGCCGGTGTCGCCGGGGTAGGCGTTGCGGCGCATGCGGACCTGGCTGGAGACGATCACCTGGGAGGCCGCCGACCAGGCCACCACCGCGTTGCAGTCGGCGAAGGTGGTCGGGGTGACCGGCAGCACCACGGGCGTGCCGTGCGTCTTGACGACGATGGTGCCGGTGCCCTGGAACTGCATGGTGAACAGCGCGCCGCCGGGGATGCCGTGGCCCTCGATGCGGCGGACCTCGTACTGGAGGCTCTCGTCGAAGGCGAGCACGTTCTCGGCGGAGACGCAGATCGCGTCGCCCTGGAGTTCGACGGGGTGCAGGTGGGTGGCGTTCTCGGCGAGGAACACCTGGCCCTGGCCGCTGCAGCGCATCAGCTGCATCTCCTGGCCGGTGGCGTTGCCGACGATCCGCCCGGCGAACCCGGCGCCCTTGTAGCTGAAGTCGACCTTGCCCTGGTAGAGCACCATGCTGCCCTGCTTGGCCAGCACCGGCTGCCCGCCGGCGCCGAGGTCGACCCGCATGAGCTTCTTGTTCTGGAGGGTCCAGCGCTGTCCGGTGGGCGTCTCCTTGAACTTCTGGAGCGCGGCGCCCACTCCGGCGCCGCCCTGCGGGGCGCCCTGGGGCACAGCGTAGGCGGCTGCCTGGCCGTGACCCGGGGGCATGGGCGCACCGGGCTGACCGCCGTAGCCCGGGGGCAGCGGCGCGCCGGGCATGCCGCCGTGGGGCGGCTGCGGCGGCCGGCCGTAGGGCGCCGGGGCCGGCGCGGGAGCGGGCGGCGGGACCGTTCCCGCCGCGCCGGGCGGGGTCAGGGGGGCGATGACCGTCGGCGCGCCGTGCACGTCCGGCGCGGCCGGGGCCGGGGGCGGGGTCTGGCCGGGCGGGGTGAAGCCCTGCGGAGGTGTACCGCCCGGCGGGGGTGTGAAGCCCTGCGGCGGCGTCCCGCCGGGCGCGGTGAAGCCGTGGGCGCCGGACTGCGGGCCCGGCGCGGGGGCGGGGGGCGGGACGGGGGCCGTGACCGGCGCGGGCGCGGACTGCGGGCCCGGGGCGCCGAAGGCGGGCGGGGCGGCGGCCTCGGCCGGCGGGGCGAAGGCGGGCGGGGCGAAGCCGGGGGCGGCGCCGGACTGCGGCTGCTCCGGCGGCGCGGCGGGCGCCTCCTCCTCCAGCACCTCGCCGCCGAAGTTCCTCAGCAGCGCCTCCAGACCGCCGTCGAAGCCCTGCCCGACCGCGGCGAACCGCCAGCCGTCCTTGAAGTAGAAGTCACCGAGCATGACGGCGCGCTCGGTGGAGAACTCCGCGCCGTTGAAGGAGTAGCGGGCGACCTCCTCGCCGCCCGCGACGATCCGCAGGTAGCCGGGACCGATCTGCGACATCTGCCCGGCGCCGTCGATGGTCGCCGTGAAGGACAGCTTGCGGATGTGCGCCGGGACGCGGTCGAGCGTGACCCGGAACGACTCCGTGTCGCCCGCCTGCGCGCCGAGCAGTTGGAGGGACTCCTCCGGCGACTTCGGCTGGTTGAAGAAGACGAAGTACCGGTCGTCCGAAAGCCGTTCGTCGGCGTCCAGTCCGAAGCAGCTGATGTCGAAGGTCAGTCCGGGGCCGGCGATCTGCACGCCTACGTACAGATCGGTGCCCGCGGTGAGGTCACTGATCCTGGCCTTGTGGCCGCGTTGGAAGTCCCTGGCCATGCGATACGACCGTCCCCCATCCCGATGGTGAGTGCGTCGCGCCAGGCTAACGGCTGTGACCGACAACCACCCCCGCCGGTCCCGGTCGGTACAGACCCGGTACACAACCGGACCCGGCCGCGCACACGGACCGGCCGGAGGGACCGGGCGGGCGGAGCGGTCACGCGGACCGGCCTCGGAAGGCGGCCGCCCACCGGGTCTCCGTCACTCGCCCCGTGCGCCGGGGACGTGCGGCAGCCGTTCGGCGGCGACCACCCCTTCGAGATAGCCGCGGGCGCGTTCGGTGCGCGGGTAGGCCTCCAGCAGCCGCCAGAAGTCGGCTCCGTGACCGGGGACCAGGAGGTGTGCCAGCTCGTGGCAGAGCACGTAGTCGATGACGTACTCGGGCATGCCCTGGAGCCGGTGCGACAGGCGGATGCTGCCCTCGGCGGGGGTGCACGAACCCCAGCGGGTGTTCTGGTTGGTGACCCAGCGCACGGAGGCCGGGCGGGCGCGGCCGTCGAAGAACTGGGCCGACAGCCGCTCGGCGCGCTCGGTCAGCGCGCTGTCACCGAGGACCCGCCGGCTCTCCTGGGCGGCGAGTTTGTCGAGCATGACGGTCACCCAGCGTTGTTCCTCCGCCTTCGACATCCGGGCGGGGATCAGCACGACGGTGCGATCGCCCTCGCGGTACGCGGAGACCGTCCGGCGGCGCCGGGCGCTTCTGCGGACCTCGATCGCGCTCGTCGCGCCGCGCTGTGTCTTTACGGCACGGTGCAGTGGGTCGGCGGGCACGCCCCGACGTTACCCGCTGGGTCCGGGCAAAGTCCCGGCTCCGGGACGGTTCGGTCCGGATCCCCACCGCGGGTTGGATTCGCATGACGACACGAGAATCCGATTTGCACCTTGTCCAGGTATTCGCTCTTTTCATCTCCGCCGACACGCCCGCCGATCGCCACCACCCTTGCCGGTTCATATGAAGAACTCCCTCGCCTGTGGATAACTTTCCGCACCTCGCGGGCCGGGCGGGCATGCTGGCAGGTGTCGGCGGAACACGACCAATTCCGCCGGAGTCTTGACGGATACCCAGATACACAGACACGGGAGACGGGGGCCGGCATGCATCCGATGGTGAAACCCGCGCTGCGGCGCGGCTGGCGGGACCTCGGCACGGTGCAGTTCGGGATGACTCCCGCGCACGCGCTGACGCTGGGTCCGATGGACGCCGCCACGGGCGGTCTCCTCGACCTGCTCAACGGCACCCGGGGACTGCCGCTGCTGCGCGCGGAGGGCCGCCGCCTCGACCTGCCGGACGGCCACATCGACGCGCTGGTGGACCGGCTGGCCCGCGCGGGCCTCGTCGACGACGCGCGCGGCGGCGGGCCGGCCGCGGACGCGCTGCGCGGGAAACCAGAGGTGCTGCGGCGGCTGCGCCCCGATCTGGCCTCGCTCTCGCTGACCACGCCCGAGCCGGGCGGCGCGCTCGCCCGGCTCGCCGCCCGGCGCGCGCTGCGGGTCCGGGTGCGCGGCGCGGGCCGGGTCGGGGCCGTGCTGGCGGCCGTGCTCGCGGGCGCGGGCGTCGGCGAGGTGGAGGTGCTCGACGAGGGACGGGTGGGGCCGGAGGACGTGGCACCCGGCGGGCTGCCCGCCGAGTCGGTCGGCCGGCCCCGCGGGACGGCCGCGGCGGCCGCCGTGCGCCGGGCCGCCCCGGACCGCCCGCCCCGCCGCGCCCACTCCCCCGGTTCCGGGGCCGAGGAGCCGGGCCTCTCCCTGGTGGTCCTCGCGCCGCGGGACGAGGTGGCCGTGCACGCCCCGGACCCGCGCGCCGCCGAGCCGCTGCTCGCCTCGGGCACCCCGCACCTGTACGCCGGTGTGGTGGAGGGCACGGGCGTGGTCGGCCCGCTGGTGCTGCCCGGCGAGACGGCCTGTGCCGGCTGTCTGCACGAGAGCCGCACGGACCGGGACCCGGCCTGGCCCCGGCTGCTCGCCCAGTGGCGCTCCGGCGGCTCCCGCCACCCCGGGGCCTGTGACCTGGCTCTCGCCACGGCGGTCGCCGGACTGGCCGCGGCCCACGCCCTGGCCTTCCTCGACGGCGTGTCGCCGTCCGGCCCGGGCGCCCGCTGGGAGGCGTCCCTGCCCGGTCTGACCTGGCACGCACGCCCTCTGTGGCCGCATCCGGCCTGCGGCTGCGGCGCCGCGCGGCGGGCCGGTAAGAAAGCAGAGGCGGAACACACACCGACCGGCGGGCTCGCACGCGCGACAATGGCGGTGCAACGGCCGTCGACGGAGCGGGCACGCGAAGCGGGCGCGGCACGGCCGACAGGGACTTGGAGGGCGCATGTCTGATCTTCCCCGCAAGGCGGTCACCCGTACCGCCAAGCTCGCCGCGCTCCCGCTCGGCTTCGCCGGCCGGGCGACCTGGGGCCTGGGCAAGCGGATCGTGGGCGAGTCCGCGGAGATCGTCGGCCGGGAACTGCAACAGCGGACGGCGGAGCAGCTCTTCAAGGTGCTCGGGGAGCTGAAGGGCGGGGCCATGAAGTTCGGGCAGGCCCTGTCCGTCTTCGAGTCGGCGCTGCCCGAGGAGGTCGCCGGCCCCTACCGGGCGGCCCTGACCAAGCTCCAGGAGGCGGCCCCGCCGATGCCGACCCGCACGGTGCACGCCGTGCTGGAGGAGCGGCTGGGCGCGGACTGGCGCGAGCTGTTCGAGGAGTTCGAGGACAAGCCGGCGGCCGCGGCCTCGATCGGCCAGGTGCACCGGGCGGTGTGGCATGACGGCCGCGAGGTGGCGGTCAAGGTGCAGTACCCGGGCGCCGGTGAGGCCCTGCTGTCCGACCTCGGCCAACTGGGCCGGTTCGCCCGCCTGTTGGGGCCGCTCATCCCGGGCATGGACATAAAGCCGCTGATCGCCGAGTTGCGGGACCGGGTCTCCGAGGAACTGGACTACGGGCTGGAGGCCGCGGCCCAGACGGCCCACGCGGAGGAGTTCGCGGGCGACCCGGACGTGGTGGTGCCGGCGGTGGTGCACCAGTGCGACCAGGTACTGGTCACGGAGTGGATGGACGGCGTCCCGCTGTCCGAGATCATCGCCGACGGCACCCCGGAGCAGCGGAACCGGGCCGGTCAGCTGCTCGCCCGCTTCCTGTTCTCGGGACCGGCCCGCACCGGGCTGCTGCACGCGGACCCGCACCCGGGCAACTTCCGGCTGCTGCCCGGCGGCCCGGACGGCGAGGACGACTGGCGCCTCGGGGTCCTGGACTTCGGCACCGTCGACCGGCTTCCCGGCGGGCTGCCGACCCCGATCGGGATCTCCCTGCGGATGACGCTGGACGGCGACGCCGAGACGGTCTACGAGCTGCTCTGCGAGGAGGGCTTCGTCAAGGAGTCGATAGAGCTCGATCCGGACGCGGTCCTCGACTACCTGCTGCCGATCATCGAGCCAGCCCGTGTCGACGCGTTCACCTTCACCCGCTCCTGGATGCGCAGCCAGGCCGCCCGCATCGCCGACCCCCGCTCACCCGCCTACCAGCTGGGCAAGCAGCTCAACCTGCCCCCGGCGTACCTCCTGATCCACCGGGTGACCCTGAGCACCATCGGCGTCCTGTGCCAGCTGGGCGCCACGGTCCGCCTGCGCGACGAGCTGGAGTCCTGGCTCCCCGGCTTCGCCCTCGACGACCTGCCGGAGGACGACCCCACCGAGGAGGAGTCGGCGGCGCAGGCCTGACCCGGGCGCTCCGGGGCGGCCGGAGCGGCCCCGGGGGCGGGGGTCACCACCACGCCGAGTCCAGCCGGCCCTCGATGGAGCGGAGGTTCTCGCGGGAGCAGGTGGCGCAGAAGTAGACCGGGGTGCCGTTCTCCACGGACCAGGTCCAGGTGGCCGGGTGGGGGCCGGGGGCGGGGATGCCGCAGCGGGCGCACAGCAGGGGTGCCGGGCGCTTCGGGGAGCCGCCCTGATCGCTTCCTGGGGGAAGACTCGTCACCCGGTGACGATAACTCCGTGAGCGTCCGGCGGCGCGCAGAACGCACCGCGGGGGCCGGTCCGTTCGGCCGGACCGGCCCCCGCGGGAAGCGTCTCGCCTCCCGGTCCGCGCCGGGAGGCCACCGCTGTTCAGGTGTGGCTCTTACTGCATGACCGCCATGGCGAGCGCCCGGCGGGCGCGCAGCGAGGCGCGCTCCGCCCGGCGCTGCATCCGCTGGGCGACGGCCAGGCGCGTGGCCTGGCGCTCCCGGCGGGCGTCATGCAACCGGTCGTGCATATGCGCACGTGCCAGGGCTTCTTGCATGAGTTGCATCTCTCGGGTCCTGTTCTGACGCGCTTCGGTGGCGCCGGTGGTGCGGGAGTCTGGGGTCGCGGAGCCTGCGGGCTCGCTGGTGGACGGCTTCATCGGGGCCTGCTTCTTGGGGTCGTGCGTGAGGGGACGGTCGATTGTTCCTGTGGTGTTCATGCCGTGACCGGGTTCTTCCGCGGGCGGCCACGCGGCCGCTTCCGGGCGACGACGACACCCTGCACGAACAGCTCGCCACCCCAGACGCCCCAGGGCTCGCGCCGCTCCTTGGCCCCGGCGAGGCAGGCCTCGATCAGCGGGCAGGTGCGGCACAGGGACTTGGCGTACTCCACGTCCGCGGGCGACTCGGCGAAGAAGACCTCCGGGTCGTAGGAGCGGCACGGGACGGGTACGCCGAGGTTCTCGATGGCGTCGTCGAGCGCGGTGAGCGCGGTGAGGGGGATCAAGGCGGGGTCCTCCGTGAGGCCGGGCGGGGGGATCGTTTGCGAAGGCGGTACGGACGGGGCGTGCGCTTCGAGTTGCACGGTTGGTCTTCCTCGTCTGGTCGTTCCGGCCGGTTGACCGGGTGGCGGCTGGTACCGGGTTCTTTTCTTGTCCCGAGGCCCCTTCGCGGTGTCCTCCCCGTTCGGGAAAAACTGAAGGGCCGCGGATCCCGGATGGGGTTCCGCGGCCCTGAAGGCGCCGGCCTGATCAGGTCAGGCTGGATAGCTCCAGGGTTTTGGCCCACGGAAGGCCCACATCTGGTGGTGCTGCGTCGTCTGCTTCCGGAATCCGGCACCGGCCGCTGCAAAGGCATAGGCGCCTGCCTGTGCCACTACCGCTTCCAGTGCCTTGGTCGGTCGCTCATTGCGCTCACGGGCAGGGAGGCCCGCGGGAGCCAGGGCGGAGGCCGGACGGTCGGCACGAATGCCGGACAGACCGGTGCCCTGGTGGGAGGCGCCGAGCATGCACAGGGAGACGGTCGAGCGATCGGTCAGTTTGGCCGTGCCGATGGTGCTGAAGTTGATGCTGATCACTGGACTCGCCTCCTCTCGGCGTCTCAGGGACTGGTGAACCAGTCCGTTTCGTATGTGCAAGTACATCACGGAGGCCGGGCCTTGGAGAAGGCCGCTGCTTCCGTGCCTAGAACCTATGGGGATTCGCGGCGCGTGCGCAAACTATTTTTTCGACGAGTTCGCATCAGTCGTCCGCGTCCTCGCCGCCGACTTCCTGACCTGCGCAGATGGCCAGCACATCGGCTCCGTAGCTGCGCAGCTTGCGGCTGAGGACGCCGGGGATGCGGGAGAGTTCCGCGGCGCTGTCCGGCCGGGCCTCCGCGATGGCCATCAGGGTGCGGTCGGTGAAGACGCAGAAGTCCGGCTGACCGCTCTGCGCGGCCTGCGCCGCCCGCCACTCGCGCAGCCGCTCGTAGAGCCCTTCGTCCATGTCGGAGGGGCAGTCCTCGCAGCGCATCAGTTTCATCTCGCCGGCGTCGGTGAGGGTGCGGCCGCAGACCCGGCAGCGGGCCGGGGTGCGCTGGGTGCGCCGAGGCACCGCGGCCGCGGCCGCGGCGAGGACGCCGCGCTCGACGCCGCCGACGGCCGCGGCGGCGCCGCGGCCCACGGTGGGGGTGGTGCCGGGGCGCAGCCCGTCGAGGAAGCGGCTGGGCCTGCGGCTCGGGCGGCCGCCGGGCGAGCGGGAGAGGGCCCAGGAGACATGGAGGCGTTCGCGCGCGCGGGTGACGCCGACGTAGAGCAGACGGCGCTCCTCCTCGACCTGCTCGTCCGTCTTCGCGTAGGTGATGGGCAGCATGCCCTCGGCGACGCCCACCAGGAAGACGGCGTCCCATTCGAGGCCCTTGGCGGCGTGCAGGGAGGCGAGGGTGACGCCCTGGACGGTGGGGGCGTGCTGGGTGTTCGCCCGCTCGTCCAGTTCCGCCACGAAGTCGCCGAGGGTGGCGCCCGGGCGGGCGGCGGCGAGGTCCTGGGCGAGGTTGACCAGCGCGGCGAGGGATTCCCAGCGTTCTCTGACGGCGCCGGAGCCGGCCGGGGGCACGGGGGTCCAGCCGCCCTCGCCGGACAGCACGGCGCGGACCTGGGAGGGCAGGTCCACGGCGCCGTCCAGCAGGGCGTCGTTGCCGCCGAAGCGGGCGGCGCCGCGCAGGGCGATGCCGGCCTTGCGCACCTCGGGCCGGTCGAAGAAGCGTTCGGCGCCGCGCAGCTGGTAGGGCACGCCGGCGTCGGCCAGAGCCTGCTCGTAGGTCTCGGACTGGGAGTTGGTGCGGAACAGGACGGCGATCTCGGCGGCCGGGACGCCGGCGTCGATCAGCTCGCGGATGCGGCGGGCGGCTCCCTCGGCCTCGGCCGGCTCGTCGGTGTACTCGGCGTAGACGGGTTCGGGCCCGGAGGGGCGCTGGGAGATGAGTTCCAGCCGGTGGTCGGCGGCGCGGCCGTGGGCCTGGGCGAGCAGGCCGTTGGCCAGGCGGACGACCTGGGGCGTGGAGCGGTAGTCGCGCACCAGCTTGACGACGGTGGCGCCCGGGTACCGGACGCGGAAGTCGAGGAGGTGGTCGGGCGTTGCTCCGGTGAACGAGTAGATGGTCTGGCTGGCGTCGCCGACGACGCACAGGTCGTCGCGCTCGCCGAGCCACAGTTCCAGCAGCCGCTGCTGGAGCGGGCTGACGTCCTGGTACTCGTCCACCACGAAGTGCTGGTACTGGGCGCGGATCTGTTCGGCGATGTCGTGCCGGTCCTGGAGGATGGCGACGGTGAGCAGCAGCACGTCCTCGAAGTCGATCACCGCGCGGTCGCGTTTGAGGTCCTCGTAGGCCGCGTACAGGTGGGCGATCTCGGTGGGGTCGCGGGGGGACTCGCGGCCGGCCTTCGCTGCCGCGTACGGGTAGTCGGCCGGGATCGTCTGGGTGACCTTGCACCATTCGATCTCGCTGGTGACGTCGCGCAGCTCGCCGCGGTCGAGCCGGGTGCCGAGGGCCGCGGCCGCGTCGGCGACCAGCTGGATCTTGCGGTCGATCAGCCGGGGCATGCCGCCGCCGATGGCTTTCGGCCAGAAGTACTGGAGCTGGCGCAGGGCCGCGGAGTGGAAGGTGCGGGCCTGGACGCCCTGGGCGCCGAGCTGGCGCAGCCGGCCGCGCATCTCTCCGGCGGCACGGTTGGTGAAGGTGACGGCGAGGACGCTGGTGGGCTGGAGGATCCCGGCGCGCACCCCGTAGGCGATGCGGTGGGTGATCGCCCGGGTCTTGCCGGTGCCCGCGCCGGCCAGCACACACACCGGGCCGCGCAGGGCGGTGGCCACCTCGCGCTGCTCGGGATCGAGCCCTTCGAGCACCGCGTCGGCGGAGTCCGGGACGTCCGGTACCTGCGGGAAGAGGGGGGAGTGCGTTGCTGCTGTCACACCAGCCATGCTGCCAGGTCGCCCGGGGCGGCCGCGCCGGTTGTCCACAGGCGGGGTGGGATGGTCGTACCGGTGCGGTGGGAGTCACAGCCGGGGCGGCCGGTCCCGGCCGGATACCCCCCGTGGGAATGGCGGGCCGGTCGTCCGCGTTCACTTGGCGGACGACGTTTTTCCGAGCTGCCTGAGGAGCGCGAGAGACATGCAGGGCACTGTGACGATGTACAGCACGACTTGGTGCGGCTACTGCCGTCGGCTGAAGAGCCAGATGGACCGGGAGGGCATCGCCTACACCGAGATCAACATCGAGCAGGACCCCGAGTCCGCGGCGTTCGTGGAGAAGGCGAACGGCGGCAACCAGACGGTTCCGACCGTGCTCTTCGCGGACGGCACCACCATGACGAACCCGTCGCTGGCCCAGGTCAAGCAGAAGCTCGCCGCGTAACGGCCCGAGCTGCGAAACGGCGGTTCCCGAGTCCGGAGTGACTGGGAACCGCCGTTTTCGTGTGCCGGACGACACCCGGCGTGCCGCACGGCACCCGGCCGGTGGTCCGCCGGGGTGCCTCAGAAGGCGGCGCGGGTGGGCAGGGGCTTGCCGTACCACATCTCGATCAGGCGGGCCGCGATGGAGATGCCGTAGGGCGGCAGCACCTCGCCGGACTCGAAGGCCTCGTGCAGTTCCTGGCGGGAGAACCAGCGGGCCTCGGAGATCTCGTCGCCGTCGACCTGGATCTCGGTGGTGGTGGCGCGGGCCATGAAGCCGAGCATCAGGCTGGACGGGAAGGGCCAGGGCTGGCTCGCCACGTACTCGACGCCGCCGATGGTGACGCCGACCTCCTCGGCGACCTCGCGGCGCACCGCCTGCTCGATGGACTCGCCGGGCTCCACGAAGCCGGCCAGCGTGGAGAAGCGGCCCTCGGGCCAGTGCACCTGGCGGCCGAGCAGGATGCGGTCCTCCGCGTCGGTGACCGCCATGATCACCGCCGGGTCGGTGCGCGGGTAGTGCTCCGCGCCGCAGGCCTGGCAGCGGCGGATGTGACCGGCGGCGGCGATGACCGTGCGCTCGCCGCAGCGGGAGCAGAAGCGGTGGGTGCGCTGCCAGTTCTCCAGGCCGACCGCGTGCACCATGAGCGCGGTGTCGCGCGCCGACAGCAGCAGACCGGCCTCGCGCAGGCCCGCCGGGCGCGCGGACTGGTCGATGCGGCCGGGCAGCGCGTCCTTCTGGAGCGCGAAGTAGGCCACGCCGTCCTCGTCGATGCCGAGGAAGTAGCGGTGCGCCTCGGTGAGCGGCGCCTCGAAGGAGGGCGTCATGACGAGTTCGGTCCGGCCGTCGGGCGTCTCGTCGATGAGGACCTGGCCGCCGGAGACCACGAAACAGCGGGTCGTCGGGTGGCTCCACGCCGCCGCGAGCCAGGCCTCGTCCAGCCGGTGGTGGGCGGCGCGGTCGATGCCGCAGGGGGCGGTCAGCGAGATGGGTCGATCGGCTGTGTCGTCGGTCCAGGTGGTCACGGGTGCTTCCAACTCCCCCAGTGGGCGGTTCGGTTTCGGCGGGCGGTTCGGCGGGACGTACGACAGGACGCACCGGGTCGGGCGGGCGGGGGGCGGTCCTTCCAGTGTGCCCCTCGCCCCGGCGTCCCCGTGCCGGGGCTCGGTGCGGGCCGGTCAGGCTGAGGGCCGCCAGTTCTCGGCCAGGTCGGCCCACAGGTAGGCGCTGGTCTCGACGCCCTTGAGGAGGAGGTCCAGCTCGACCTTCTCGTTGGGCGCGTGCCAGCCGTCGGAGGGAACGGAGATGCCCAGGAAGAGCACGGGGCTGCCGAGGACTTCCTGGAGGTCGGCGGCGGGGCCGGAGCCGCCCTCGCGGGTGAAGCGGACCGGGCCCTCGAAGGCGCGGCCCATCGCCCGGGCCACCGAGCGCAGCGCCGGGTGGTCGAGCGGGGTCAGACAGGGGCGGGTGGCCGAGCCGAAGTCGATCTCGGCGCGGATCCCGGCGGGCACCTGCTCGGCGGCCCAGGCGCGGACCGCCTTCTCGACGTGGTCCGGGTCCTGCCCGGCGACCAGCCGGAACGACAGCTTGACCATGGCCGAGGACGGGATGATGGTCTTGCTGCCGGGGCCCTGGTAGCCGCCGCCGATCCCGTTGACCTCGGCGGTCGGGCGGGCCCAGATGCGCTCCAGGGTGGTGAGCCCGGCCTCGCCGTGGGTGGCGCGGGACTTGGCGGTGCGCAGCCAGCGCTCCTCGTCGAAGGGCAGCTCGGCGAAGAGTTCGCGCTCGCGCTCGGTCAGCTCCACGACGCCGTCGTAGAAGCCGGGCACGGCCACCCGTCCCCGCTCGTCGTGCAGGGCGGCGACCAGGCGGGCGACGGCGGTGGCCGGGTTGGGCACGGCGCCGCCGAAGGAGCCGGAGTGGATGTCCTGGTCGGGGCCGTGGAGGCGGATCTCGCACTCGGCCAGGCCGCGCATGCCGGTGCACACCGTCGGGGTGTCCTCGGCCCACATGCCGGTGTCGGAGACGATCACGGCGTCGGCCGTGAGGCGCTGCGCGCGCTCCTCCACCAGGGCCCGGAAATGCGGGGAGCCGGACTCCTCCTCGCCCTCGATCAGCAGCTTCAGACCGACCGCGGGGGCGGTACGGCCGGTCGCGGCGAGGTGGGCGCGCACACCGAGGGTGTGGAAGAACACCTGGCCCTTGTCGTCGGCGGCGCCGCGGGCGTAGAGCCGGTTGCCGCGCACGACCGGCTCGAAGGGATCGCTGTCCCAGCCGTCCTCGCGGGCGGCGGGCTGCACGTCGTGGTGGCCGTAGACCAGCACGGTGGGCGCCCCGGGGTCGTCGCAGGGCCACTCGGCGAAGACGGCCGGGGCGCCCTCGGTGGGCCACACCTCGACGGTCGGGAAGCCGGTCTCCCTCAGCTTGGCGGCGAGCCAGTCCGCGCTGCGCCGCACGTCGGGCGCGTGGTCGGGCTGGGCCGACACGGAGGGGATGCGCAGCCATGCGGCGAGGTCGTCGAGGAAGGCGGCGCGGTGCTGCTCGATGTACGTGCGGACGGCGCTGTCCGGGGTCTGGCTCATGCTCACGAGCCTATCGGCCCGCGCGGGCATCCTCGGCGGGCGGTTCGTCACACTCGCGGTGGGCGCTGTGTCACGTCCGGCGCCGGCCCCGCGGTGCCGGGCGTCCGGCCGGGGTCGCCGCCGAGCAGCCGCTCCAGCGCGGTCCGGTCCGGCAGGTCCGCGGGGCGGACGACCTCGCCGGTGCGCACGTACAGGAACGCGGCGGTGACCGAGTCGAGCGGGACGCCCTGCTGCTCGGCCCAGGCCAGCCGGTAGACGGCGAGCTGGAGCGGATCGGCGGTGTGCTCGCGGCCGGTCTTCCAGTCCACGATCTCGTACGTCGCCGCCCTGCCCTCGCCCGTGCGGTAGACGGCGTCTATCCGGCCGCGCACGATCCGCCCGGCGAGGGTGAGCTGGACCGGGGCCTCGACGCGGTACGGCGTGCGCCGGGCGTACTCGGTGCGCTCGAAGGCCTCCTTCAGCGCCTCCAGGTCCTCCTCGTCGGCGATCTCCGCGTCGCCGCCGGGCAGCTCGTCGGGCTCCAGCAGGGGCAGCGCCAGCTCCTCGTAGCGGGACTCCACCCAGGCGTGGAACCGGGTGCCGCGGCGTGCGGACCGCTGCGGGGGGCGCGGCATGGGGCGGGCGAGCTCCTGCGCGAGCCCGTCCGGGTCCTCGGCCAGGAGCAGCAGCTGGGTCGCGGTGAGCGTCACGGGCAGGGGGACGTCGGTGACGGTGCGGCGGGCCAGCAGCAGCTCCCGGGTGAGCGCGTCCAGATCGCGGTCCCAGGAGGCGGTCAGACGGCTCTCCTCGGGGGTGAGCACCGGTTCGGCGGGGCCGGTCGCCTGGCGGGGGACGGCGGGCGCGGCGGGGGCCGGGCCGTCGTACGGGCCGTACGGCTCGTCGTCGTACGGCTCCTCGTCGTACGGCGGCTCGTCCTCGTAGGGCGGTTCGTCCTCGTAGGGCGGCTCGTCGTACGGCGGTTCCTCCGGCGGTGCGGGCCAGTCCGGGTCGCCGGAGGCGGCGGGAACGGCGGGGTCGGCCGGGTTCCGGGCCGCCAGGTGGGCGAGGACGGTCTCGGCGGCCGCGCGGCGGCGGGCGAGGGCCTCCGGGTCCAGGGGCAGCGGCCAGGCCTGCTCGGTGTCGGGCTCCCGCAGGGCCGGGTTCTCCTCGTCGTCGCCGGGTTCGTCCGCCCAGGCCTCGATCTCGCCGTACCCGGCGGCGCAGTGGTCGTGCAGCGCCCGGAGGAAGTCGGAGGGGCCGCGTTTCTTCTTCTGGCTGGGCCCCCACCAGTGGCCGGAGCCGAGCAGGAGGGAACGGGGGCGGGTGAAGGTGACGTAGCCGAGGCGGAGTTCCTCGGTGTGCTGGTGGTCCTTCATGGCCTCGTGGAAGGCCTTCATGCCGCGCGCGTCCCAGCCGTCGACGTCGGGCAGGGTGTCGGCGTCCCCGCGCAGCGCGTGCGGCAGCACCTTGGCCTGGGCGGTCCACTTGTCGCGGCCCTGGGCGCTGGGGAAGGTGCCGGTGACGAGGCCGGGCACGGCCACGACGTCCCACTCCAGGCCCTTGGACTTGTGCGCGGTGAGCACCTTGACGGTGTTCTCGCCGCCGGGCAGGGCGTTGTCGAGGCCCTTCTCGTACTGGGCGGCGGTGCGCAGGAAGCCGAGGAAGGCGAGCAGGGTGGCCTCGCCGTCACCCGTGGAGAAGGAGGCGGCCACGTCGAGGAAGTTGGCGAGGGTCTCGCGGCGGCGGGCGGCCAGCGCGTGCGGGGAGGCCGACAGCTCCACCTCCAGACCGGTGACGGCGAGGACGCGGTGCAGCACGTCCATCAGCGGGTCGGACAACGCGCGGCGCAGCTCGCGCAGTTCGGCGGCGAGGCGGGCGAAGCGCACCCGGGCGTCCGGGGAGAACGGCAGCCCGTCGTCGTCCTCGCCGGAGGCGTCCAGGAAGGTGTCCAGGGCGTCGGCGAGCGATATCACCTCGGCCGGGTCGGTGCCCTCCACCGCGGCGGCCAGCCGGCGGTCCGGGTCGTCGGCGTCGTCGGCGCGGGCGTGGGCGACCAGCAGGCGGGCGCTGCGGCCGAGCAGGGCGAGGTCGCGGGGGCCGATGCGCCAGCGGGGCCCGGTGAGCAGCCGCACCAGGGCGGCGTTGGCCCCGGGGTCCTGGAGGACCTCGCAGACGGCGACCAGGTCGGCGACCTCGGGCAGGTGCAGCAGCCCGGACAGGCCGACCACCTCGACGGGGACGTCCCGGGCGACGAGCGCGGCCTGGATCGCGCCGAAGTCGCCCGCCGTGCGGCACAGCACGGCGATCTCGCCGGGGGCGGTGCCGGTGCGCACCAGGTGGGCGATGGAGTCGCCGAGCCAGTCCAGCTCCTCGGCGTGGGTGGGCAGCAGGGCGCAGCGGACCCGGCCGTCGAGCTCGGCGCCGGGGGCGGGGCGGAGGGCTTCGACGCCCGCGTGCATCGCGCGCAGCGGGGCGGCGAGGCCGTTGGCGAGGTCGAGGAGGCGGCCGCCGCTGCGCCGGTTCTCGCTGAGCGCCTGGCGGGTGGCGGGGCGGCCGTCGGCGTGGCGGAAGTGTTCCGGGAAGTCGTCCAGGTTGGCGACGGAGGCGCCGCGCCAGCCGTAGATGGCCTGGCAGGGGTCGCCGACGGCGGTCACCGGGTGGCCGGTGCCGCCGCCGAACAGGCCCGCGAGCAGCACGCGTTGGGCGACGGAGGTGTCCTGGTACTCGTCCAGGAGGACCACCCGGAACTCCTCGCGCAGCAGCCGGCCCACCTCGGGCAGGCCGGCGAGGCGGGCGGACAGGGCGATCTGGTCGCCGAAGTCGAGCAGGTCCCGTTCGCGTTTGGCGGCCCGGTAGCGCTGGACCAGGTCGGTGAGTTCGCGGCGGGCGGCGGCGGTCTCGGGGACCTTGCGCAGCTCGGCGTTGCTGAGTTTCGCGCCGTCGAGGGCGGCCAGCAGTTCCGTGTCCCAGGTGCGCAGCCGGCCGGGTTCCACGAGGTGCTCGGAGAGTTCGGAGTCGAGGGCGAGCAGATCGCTGACGAGGTCGGCGAAGGAGCGGGTGAGCGCCGGGTAGGGGCCGGGGGCCTCGCGCAGCACGCGGGCGGCGAGCTGGTAGCGGGTGGCGTCGGCGAGGAGGCGGGAGGCGGGCTCCAGGCCGATGCGCAGGCCGTGGTCGGTGAGGAGGCGGCCGGCGAAGGAGTGGTACGTGGAGATCACCGGCTCGCCCGGGGGGTTGTCCGGGTCCCACCAGGAGGGGTCGGCGGAGGGCGCTGCCGCCGAGGGCCGGCCGGGCGGCGGGAGGGCGTCGGGGTCGGTGACGCCCGCCTTGACGAGGGCCTTGCGGACGCGTTCGGCCAGCTCGCCCGCCGCCTTGTTGGTGAAGGTCAGGCCGAGGACCTGCTCGGGGGCGACCTGCCCGGTGCCGACCAGCCAGACCACGCGGGCCGCCATCACGGTGGTCTTGCCCGACCCGGCTCCGGCCACGATCACCTGCGGGGCGGGCGGCGCGGTGATGCAGGCCGTCTGCTCCGGGGTGAAGGGGATGCCGAGGAGCTCCTTGAGCTGCTCGGGATCGGTGAGATGGGCGGGCATGTCGCAAAAGGCTAGCGGGGGGCACTGACAGCCCCGTGCGCGCCGCTCCTCCAGGGCAGGGTAGGCCCAGGTCAGCGGGGTGGGGTGCGGTACGTCACTCCACCACGTGCCGTCCCTCGGGCCGGGCGCTGCACGAGGCGCGGAAGGCGCAGTGGGCGCAGTGCTGGCCGGCGCTGGGCGAGAACCGCTCGTCCAGGACCTTCCCGGCGGCGGTGGCCAGCAGCTCGCCGACCCACTCCCCCGCGAGCGGTTCCTGGCTCTGCACCTTGGGCAGCGCCTCGCCGCCGTCGCGCTGGGCGGCGCCCTGGCGCAGGTGGACCAGTTCGGCGCCGCCGGGCTCGGGGCGGGCGCCGTCGAAGGCGGTGTCGGCGGCGCCCTCGCGGACGGCGAGCTGGTAGACGGCGAGCTGGGGGTGGCGGGCCACCTCGCGCGCGGTGGGGGCCTGTTTGCCGGTCTTGAAGTCGACCACGTAGGCGCGGCCCTCGGCGTCCGTCTCGACGCGGTCCATCTGGCCGCGGACGCGGACCTGGTAGTCGCCCGCCTCCAGGGTGACGTCGAAGTCCTGCTCGCTGGCGACGGGGGTGCGCCCCGCCCGGTCCAGGACGTGCCAGTTCAGGAAGCGTTCGAGCGCGGCGCGGGCGTTGTCCTTCTCCTGGCGGGACTTCCAGGGCGCGTCGAAGGCGAGCGCGTTCCACACCGAGTCCAGGCGTTCCATGAGGACGTCGAGGTCGGCGGGGGTGCGGCCGGAGGCGACCTCGTCGGCGAGGACGTGCACGACGTTGCCGAAGCCCTGGGCCGCGGTGGCGGGTGCGTCGGCCTTCACCTCGCGGCCCAGGAACCATTGCAGGGCACAGGTGTTGGCCAGCTGGTCGAGGGCGCTGCCGGAAAGCACCACGGGCTGGTCGCGGTGGCGCAGCGGCACCTTGCTCTCGGTCGGCTCGAACATGCCCCACCAGCGGTAGGGGTGCGCGGCCGGCACGAGGGGGCGGCCGTCCTCGTCGGTGAGCGCGGCGAGCCGGGCCAGGCGGCGGGCGGCGGCCTCGCGCAGGGCGGCGGAGGCGCGCGGGTCGACGGTGGTGGCGCGCAGCTCGGCGACGAGCGCGGCCACGGACAGCGGGCGCCGGGGGCGGCCGGCGACGTCCCTGGGCTCGACGCCCAGCTCGGTCAGGAACCGGGAGGGCTGGTCGCCGTCCTCGGCGGGCGCCTTCACCGCGGTGACGACCAGGCGGTCGCGGGCGCGGGTGGCGGCGGCGTAGAACAGGCGGCGTTCCTCCGCGAGCAGCGCGCCCTGGGTGAGCGGCTCGGCCAGTCCGTCGCGGCCGATCCGGTCGGCCTCCAGCAGCGATCCGCGGCGCCTGAGGTCGGGCCACAGGCCCTCCTGCACGCCCGCGACGACGACGAGTGGCCACTCCAGGCCCTTGGCGCGGTGCGCGGTCATCAGGCGTACGGCGTCGGGGCGCACCGCGCGGCGGGTGAGGGTGTCGGCGGCGATGTCCTCGGCCTCGATCTCGGCCAGGAAGTTCAGGGCGCCGCGGCCCCCGGTGCGCTCCTCGGCGCGGGCGGCGGTGGCGAACAGGGCGCAGACGGCGTCCAGGTCCCGGTCGGCGTTGCGGCCGGCCGCGCCGCCGCGCAGGGCGGCCCGCGCCAGGCGGCCGGGCCAGGGGGTGCCGGACCACAGGTCCCACAGCGCCTCCTCGGCCGTACCGCCGTTCGCGAGGCGCTCGCGGGCCGTGCGCAGCAGCGCGCCGAGGCGCTGGGCGCCCCGGGCGTACGCCGGGTCGTGCACGGCCAGCCGCTCGGGCTCGGCGAGCGCCCTGGTGAGCAGCTCGTCCGAGGGCGGCGGCAACGGGTTCCCGCCGGCCCGCTCCTCCTCGCGCAGCGCCCGTCCCAGCCGGCGCAGATCGGCCGCGTCCATGCCGGCGAGGGGGGAGCCGAGCAGGGTGAGCGCGGTCTCGGTGTCCAGCCAGGGCGTCTTTCGGGGCGGCTCGGCCGGGTGCCGGGCGGGGGCGGGGTGCTCGTCCGCCGCCGCGCCCCGGTCCGGCGCGCGGGAGCCGTCCACGGCAGGGCGCTCGCCCGGTGCCGGGTCCTCGTCGGCCGCCGGGGCCGCATCGCTCACCGCGCCCTCGTCGGCCGCCGTGCCCGCATCGCTCGCCGCGCCCTTGTCGGGCGCCGTGTCCCCGTCCGGCTCCGAACCCCCGTCCGCCTCCGGGCGCGCCTGCGCCTCCGCCCGGGCTTCCGCCTCCGCCCCCTCCTGGGACCGCGCCTCCGCCCGCTGCTCCGCCTCCGGCTCCGGCCGCTCCCCCGCGGCCCCGCCCTCCCGCTCCCGTGCCTCCGCGACCGCCACCGCCCGCAGGGCCGTGAGCAGCGGGGCCACCGCCGGTTCGTGGCGCAGGGGGAGGTCGTCGCCGTCGATGTCCAGGGGGACGCCGGCCGCGGTGAGGGCGCGGCGCAGGGTGGGCAGGGAGCGGGCGCCGGCGCGGACCAGGACGGCCATGTCACGCCAGGGGACGCCGTCCTCCAGGTGGGCGCGGCGCAGGATGTCCGCGATGTTGTCCAGCTCGGTGCCCGGGGTCGGGTACGTGTAGACCTCGACCCGGCCGCCGTCGCGTACCGCGGTCGGCTCCCGGTGGGCGCGCACCTTGTCGGCGGGCAGCCGGGGCAGCGGCATGCGCCGGGTGATCAGCCGGGTGGCCTCCAGCAGCGCGCCGCCCGAGCGGCGGTTGGTGCGCAGCACCTGGACGGGGGCCGGGCGCCCGTCGGCGCACGGGAAGGCCTCGGGGAAGTCGAGGATGCCGTTCACGTCGGCGCCCCGGAAGGTGTAGATCGACTGGTCGGGGTCGCCGAACGCGACCAGGGTGCGGCCGCCGCCGGCCAGGGCGCGCAGCAGCCGCACCTGGGCCGGGTCGGTGTCCTGGTACTCGTCGACGTACACGGCGTCGTACCGCGCGGCCAGGGCGGCGCCGGTCTCGGGGCGGCCGGCCAGCAGCACCGCACGGTGCACCAGCTCCGCGTAGTCGATCACGCCTTGGAGGTCCAGCACGTCCAGGTACTCGGCGAGGAAGGCGGCGGCGGCGCGCCAGTCCGGGCGGCCGATGCGGCGGGCGAACGCGTCCAGGGCGTCCGGGCCGAGGCCCAGCTCACGGCTGCGGGCCAGCACGGCACGGACCTCGTCCGCGAAACCGCGGGTGGTCAGACAGGCGCGCAGTTCGTCCGGCCAGCGCACATGGGTCAGCCCGAGCCGCTCCAGCTCGGGCTGCCCGGCCAGCAGCTCGCGCACGGCGACGTCCTGCTCCGGGCCGGACAGCAGGCGCAGCGGCTCGGCGAACAGTTCGCCGTCCTGGTGGGCGCGGACCAGGGCGTAGCCGTACGAGTGAAAGGTGGTCGCCCGGGGCGCGCGGGCCGCGCCGATGCGCTGGGCCATGCGGTCGCGCAGGTCGAGGGCGGCCCGGCGGCTGAACGTCAGCACCAGGATGCGCTCGGGGTCGCCGCCCCGGGCGATCCGCGCGGCCACGGACTCGATCAGGGTGGTGGTCTTGCCGGTGCCGGGGCCCGCGAGGACGAGCAGCGGCCCGGCGCGGTGGTCAACCACGGCGCGCTGGGCGGCGTCCAGAACAGGGGAGGCCGGCCGCGGCGGCGGGGTGCGCACCAGTCGGTAGGCGCCACGGCTCCCCCGCCGCACCTCGGGGTGCGGCGGGCGTCCGGTGGTGGAAGAGGAGCTCACGTGGTCGGCCGGTCCTGGTGGTCGTACTGCTTGCTGGTGGTGCGGGCGGGCGGGCGCTCACGCGCGCGGGGCGGTGCCCTCCGGCTGGGGGACACACGGGCCGCCGGCGTGATGCCGCCGACTCTCGAACGTACGGCATGCCGCGGGTGTCCCCGGTGTCACCCGGACGGGGCAGGGGTTGCCCCCATGGCCCCCCGATGGCGGAAGCTGTCAGGTGTGACCCTCGTCGCCCGTACCGCCGTCCCACCGGGCCCGCCGCATGTCCAGCCGCGGCAGGTGGCCCTCGGCGCTCCTGCCCGCCTCCTTCAGCGGGGTGCCCTCGGCGCGGTAGTGCGCGAGCGCGCGCAGCTCGTGCCCGGGCAGCAGCACCCCGTCGGCGCGGACGATCCGCCACCACGGCACGGCGCCGCCGTAGAGGGCCATCACCCGGCCCACCTGGCGCGGGCCGCCCTCCTCCAGCCACTCGGCGACGTCGCCGTACGTCATGACCCGTCCCGGCGGGACCAGCTCGGCGACCTGGAGGACCCGCTCGGCGTACTCGGGGAGCTCCGCCGGGTGCGTGTCCAGGATGTCCTCACCGGGGCTCTGCTCGCTCATTCGCCCCATCCTGCCGCACCCCGCCGACATCGTGGCGCGGAGCGGACCGGACGTTCCTCTCGCCCCCGGGCGGCGCTTCCGGCAGACTGTGCGACCGCACATCCGCACCCTGACGCCCGCGTGTGTCGGTGGGGCATGCCACCATCGTGCGGGCGGTGACCGGTGATACGAGACCAAGAAGAGATCATGAAACAGCAGGGCGTGCACCCCGAGGGCGGGTCGGGCACCCCTGACGCCGGCGCACGCCCGCAGACCGGCCGTACGACGGGCAAGGACGACCAGGACGCGCGCCGGGAACCGCGGCAGGCGGCCCCGGAACGCACCGAGGCGGAACGCACCGAGGGGGCGCACATCCCGCAGAACCCGTCGGCAGACCGCGGGCCGGGAGGCGACGACGCCCCGCGCGCGGACCAGGAGCCGCAGGCCCGGGACCCGCGCGCGGCCGAAGACCCGAAGCCGGACCAGGACCCGCGGCCGGACCCGGAGCCGCACCCGGATCACCCGGACCCCGTGGAGGGCGACGAACCGCTGCTCCCCGCCCGGGTGCACCGGCCCTCGGACCTGATGCGGCTCCTGGTGGGCCTGCTCGCCATCGTGGTGGTGCTCGCCGTCGCCGCGTTCGCGCACGGCACCACCTCCGGCCTCGAACAGGACATCAACAAGGGCACCGGACAGGCCCCCGACCTGCTGATCCGCTTCGCGGGGCTGGCCTCCAGCATCGCGATCCTGCTGGTCCCGGTCGCCTTCGCGATCGAACGGCTGATCAAACGGGACGGGCTGCGCATCGCCGACGGCGTCCTCGCCGCCGTCCTCGCGCACGGGGTGACGCTCGCCACCGACCTGTGGGTCGCGCGGGCCGCCCCGGGCTCGATCCAGGACGCCCTGACCCAGCCCTCGCCGGGCGACATCCACGCGCTGACCGACCCGGTGCACGGCTATCTGGCACCCGTCATCGCCTATATGACGGCCGTCGGCATGTCCCGCAGACCCCGCTGGCGCGCGGTGTTGTGGATCGTGCTGCTGCTCGACGCGTTCTCCATGCTGGTCACCGGCTACACGACCGCCTTCTCCATCGTCCTGACGGTGCTCATCGGCTGGTCCGTCGCCTACGGCACCCTGTACGCGGTCGGCTCCCCCAACATCCGCCCCACCGGCCAGACCCTGCTGGCGGGCCTGCGGCACGTCGGTTTCCATCCGGTCGGCGCGGTCCGCGAGGAGGCCGTGGAGAGCGAGAACGGCGACCGCGGCCGGCGCTACTTCGTCACCCTGGAGGACGGCCCGCCGCTGGACGTCACGGTCGTGGACCGCGAGCAGCAGGCCCAGGGCTTCTTCTACCGGGCGTGGCGCAATCTGACCCTGCGCGGCTTCGCCACCCGCTCCAGCCTCCAGTCGCTGCGCCAGGCACTGGAGCAGGAGGCGCTGCTGGCGTACGCGGCGATCGCGGCGGGCGCCAACGCGCCGAAGCTGATCGCCACCTCGGAGCTGGGCCCGGACGCGGTGATGCTGGTCTACGAGCACACCGGCGGACGCACCCTGGACTCGCTGGCCGACGAGGAGATCACCGACGAGTTGCTGCGCAGCGCCTGGCGGCAGGTGCGCGCGCTGCAGTCGCGGCGCATCGCGCACCGCAGGCTGGCCGGCGACGCGATCCTGGTGGATCGTTCCGGTGATGTGATCCTCACCGAGCTGCGCGGCGGCGAGATCGCGGCCGGCGAGCTGCTGCTGCGCATGGACGTGGCCCAGCTGCTGACCACGCTCGGCCTGCGGGTCGGCGCCGAACGGGCGGTGGCCTCGGCGGTCGAGGTACTCGGTCCGGACGCGGTGGCCGACTGCCTGCCGATGCTCCAACCGATCGCGCTCACCCGCTCCACCCGCGCCACGCTGCGCCGGCTGGGCCGCGAGCGCGCCGAGCGGGAGCGGGAGGCGGTCCTGGAGGCGTCCCGGCAGGCCAAGCTGGCCCGGCTCCAGGAGGCCGCCGACGCGAACGGCACCACCCTCGAAGAGGCCGACAGGCCGGACAAGAAGGCGGTGCGGGCGGAGCAGCGGGCCGAGCGGCGGGCGATCGACGAGGCCATAGAGGAGGCCCGCGAGGAGGACCTGCTCACCCAGATCCGGCACCAGGTGCTGCGGATCAGGCCCCAGGCCCCGGTGCAGCCGGCCCGGCTGGAGCGGGTGCGGCCGCGCACGCTGATCAGCTTCATCGCCGGTGCGATCGGCGCGTACTTCCTGCTGACGCAGCTCACCCACATCCAGTTCGGCACGCTGTTCGCGCAGGCGCAGTGGGGCTGGGTGGTCGCGGCCGTGCTGTTCTCGGCGCTGAGCTATGTGGCGGCGGCGATGTCGCTGCTGGGCTTCGTGCCGGAGCGGGTGCCGTTCCCGCGGACGGTGGCGGCCCAGGTCGCCGGGTCGTTCGTGAAGATCGTGGCACCGGCGGCGGTCGGTGGTGTGGCGCTGAACACGCGCTTCCTCCAGCGCGCGGGCGTGCGCCCGGGGCTCGCGGTGGCGAGCGTCGGCGCCTCGCAGCTGTTCGGGCTCGGCTGCCACATCCTGATGCTGCTGTCCTTCGGGTATCTGACCGGCACCGAGAAGACGCCGTCGCTGTCGCCGTCCCGCACCGTGATCGCGGGTCTGCTGACCGTCGCGGTGCTGGTGCTGGTGGTGACCTCGGTGCCGTTCCTGCGGAAGTTCGTGGTCACCCGGGTGCGGTCGTTGTTCGCCGGTGTGGTGCCGCGCATGCTCGATGTGCTCCAGCGGCCGCAGAAGCTGATCACCGGCATCGGCGGCATGCTGCTGCTGACCGCCTGCTTCGTGATGTGCCTCGACGCGTCCGTGCGGGCCTTCGGCGACGGCTCGGCCTCACTGAGCATCGCCAGCGTCGCGGTCGTCTTCCTCGCGGGCAACGCGCTCGGCTCCGCGGCGCCCACCCCCGGCGGCGTGGGCGCGGTCGAGGCCAGCCTCACCCTCGGTCTGATCGCCTTCGGCCTGCCCAAGGAGGTCGCGGCCCCCGCCGTGCTGCTGTTCCGGCTGCTGACCCTGTGGCTGCCGGTGCTGCCGGGCTGGCTGGCCTTCAACCAGCTGACCCGCAAGGGCGCCCTGTAGGGGTCCCGGGTCCGCGGAGCACGGTCGGGGCCCGTTCGGGGCGCGGCTGGGGCCCGTTCGGGGCGCGGTCGGGGCCCGTTCGGGCCCGTTCGGGGCACGGAGACGGTCCCCCGGGGTGGTCCCTCCCGGGCCCCGTACCTCGTACGGACCGCGCCCCGCGCGGCGCGGCGCCCGGGCCCGCAGGATGGGCACATGGCCTCTGACTCCCGGCTGCGTGCCGTTGTTCCCCGCCGGCCGCGTACCACCACCACCGCCCTGACCTCGGCCGCCGTGCTGCTGGCCGCGCTGCTGACCGGATGCGGTGACGGCGACCTCCGCGCCACCGGCACGAGTGCCCGGTTCACGGCCCAGACGCTGGACTGGCGGGCCTGCCCGGCCCCGTCCGAGGCTGAGGGCGGCGGGAGCGCGCCCTCCCCGCTGCCGAACGGCGCCACCTGGGAGTGCGCCACCATGAAGGCGCCGCTGGACTGGAGCAGGCCGCAGGGCCCGACCATCGGCATCGCCCTGATCCGGGCCAAGGCCAGCGGGCCGGCGAACCGGCGGATCGGCTCGCTGGTGTTCAACTTCGGCGGCCCCGGCGGCAGCGGCGTCACCGCGCTGCCCGCGTTCGCGCAGGACTACGCGACCCTGCGCACCCGTTACGACCTGGTCAGCTTCGATCCGCGCGGGGTCGGCCGCAGCGCGCCGGTGAAGTGTCTCGGCGATGCCCAGCTCGACACCTTCTTCCAGCAGGACGCGACGCCCGACGACAGCACCGAACGCGCCCAGCTGCTCGCGCGCACCCGGAAGTTCAACGCCGCCTGCGAGGCGAACTCCGGGAAGCTGCTGCCGAACGTGCGCACCACCGACGCGGCCCGCGACATGGACCTGATGCGGCGGCTCCTCGGCGATGCCAAGCTGCACTACTTCGGCATCTCCTACGGCACCGAACTGGGCGGTGTCTACGCCCACTTGTTCCCCCAGCACGTGGGCCGGGCGGTGTTCGACGGCGTGGTCGACCCCACCCAGAACCCCGAACAGAGCGCGCTCGGCCAGGCCAAGGGCTTCCAGCTGGCGCTGGACAACTTCGCCGAGGACTGCGTCGCCAAGCCCGAGGGCTGCCCGATCGGGGACACCCCGCAGGACGTCAAGGACCGCATCGCGCAACTCCTGCACGACCTCGACAAGAAGCCGATCCCGGGGATCTCCCCGCGCCGGCTCACCGAGACGGCCGCCACCAACGGCATCGCGCAGTCCCTGTACTCCAAGGACTTCTGGGAGTACCTCACCGAGGGTCTGGAGCAGGCGTACGACGGTGACGGCAGGGTCCTGATGGTGCTGTCCGACGCGATGAACGGCCGCAACCAGAACGGCGGTTACAGCAACATCACCGCGGCGAACGTGGCGATCAACTGCGCCGACCAGAAACCCCGGTACACCGTCGCCGACGTCCAGCGGGCGCTGCCCCGGTTCCGTGCCGCTTCCCCGCTGTTCGGCGACTTCCTCGCCTGGGGCATGGTCAGCTGCACCGACTGGGCCGTGCCCGGCGCCGCGTACCACCCTGACGTCAGCGCCCCCGGCTCGGCCCCCATCCTCGTCGTCGGCAACACCGGCGACCCAGCCACCCCCTACGCCGGCGCGCGCAGGATGACGCAGGCGCTCGGCAAAGGCGTCGCGGTGGAGCTGACGTACAAGGGTCAGGGGCACGGGGCGTACGACAGCAAGAACAAGTGCGTCCAGAACACGGTGAACGCGTACCTGCTGGACGGGACGGTCCCCAGGAGCGGCGGGGTCTGCACCTGACGCCGCGCCCGGAAACGGCGGAAGCCCGCGGCGCCCGACCGAGGTCGGATGCCGCGGGCTTCCGGAGAGCGCGCCTCGGTCAGTAGACCGGCTTGTCGGGCTCGATCTGGTTGACCCAGCCGATCACGCCGCCGCCGACGTGGACCGCGTCGGAGAAGCCCGCGGACTTCAGGACCGCGAGGACTTCCGCACTGCGGACACCCGTCTTGCAGTGCAAGACGATCTTCTTGTCCTGGGGCAGCGACTCCAGCGCGGTGCCCATGAGGAACTCGTTCTTCGGGATCAGCTTGGCGCCCGGGATGGAGACGATCTCGTACTCGTTGGGCTCGCGGACGTCGATGATCTCGATGTTCTCGCCGTCGTCGATCCACTCCTTGAGCTGCTTGGGAGTGATCGTGGAGTCCACCGCCGCCGCCTGCGCCTCCTCGGAGACGACACCGCAGAAGGCCTCGTAGTCGATGAGCTCGGTGACGGTCGGGTTCTCGCCGCAGACCGCGCAGTTGGGGTCCTTGCGGACCTTGACCTGCCGGTACTGCATCTCCAGGGCGTCGTAGATCATCAGCCGGCCGACCAGCGGGTCGCCGATGCCGGCGATCAGCTTGATGGCCTCGTTGACCTGGATGGAGCCGATGGACGCGCACAGCACGCCGAGCACGCCGCCCTCGGCGCAGGAGGGGACCATGCCCGGGGGCGGGGGCTCCGGGTAGAGGCAGCGGTAGCAGGGGCCGTGCTCGGACCAGAACACGGACGCCTGGCCGTCGAAGCGGTAGATCGAACCCCAGATGTACGGCTTGTTCAGCAGCACACAGGCGTCGTTGACCAGATAGCGGGTGGCGAAGTTGTCCGTGCCGTCCACGATCAGGTCGTACTGGCTGAAGATGTCCATCACGTTGTCGGCCTCGAGCCGCTCCTCGTGAAGGATCACGTCCACGTACGGGTTGATGCCCTTGACGGTGTCACGCGCGGACTCGGCCTTGGAACGGCCGATGTCGGACTGGCTGTGGATGATCTGGCGCTGCAGGTTCGACTCGTCGACCTCGTCGAACTCCACGATGCCGAGCGTGCCCACGCCCGCCGCGGCCAGGTACATCAGCGCGGGCGAGCCCAGCCCGCCGGCGCCCACGCAGAGCACCTTGGCGTTCTTCAGCCGCTTCTGCCCGTCCATGCCCACATCGGGGATGATCAGGTGGCGGGAGTACCTGCGGACCTCGTCTACGGTGAGCTCGGAAGCCGGCTCGACCAGGGGTGGCAGCGACACGGGGACTCCGTTGGTCGGTCAATCACTACGTTTGTTCTCCCGTCAACACTGCCACGCCCTTCTTCATTCCGAGACACCCGTTTCGAGGCGCGAGACGATTTCGTCCCAGTAGCCGGGCATGGCCTCCCAGGGGTCACCCTGGCCCCGGCCGCCGGTGCGGTCCGTGAAGTAGATCGTCGCCGCGCCCTGCCAGCGGGCGATGCGCAGCGCCTCCTCCAGGTGACCGCGGGGCACTCCGTGCACGAAGTGGCAGAACCGGTCGGGCGGGTAGTCCGCCGTCCACTCCGCGACCTGGGACCAGCGGTAGTCGGCCCAGGGCCCCGCGAAGGTCACCAGCTGGTCGGCGCACTCCGCGTAGCCCGGGTGCGGATGGGTGCCGTGACCGAGGACGAGGTGGGCGGGGCCGGCGTCCGTCCGCAGGCCGGCGAGCAGCCGGCGGACGACGGGGAGCTCGGCCGCGCCGCCCGGGCAGTGGTCCAGCAGGAAGCCGTCCACCTGGTACCAGTCGAGGTAGCGCAGGGCCTCGTGGCGCAGTTCGGCGTGGTCGCGGGCGCCCTGGGCGGCATCGAGGCGGCCGAGGACGCGGACGCCCGCGTGGTGCAGCTGGCCCGCGGCTTCCAGGCAGTGCGGGTCGGGCCGGGCGCCCGGGCCCGCGCAGACGTCGAGCGCCACCCAGTCCAGCGGGGTGCCGGGGCGGGCCAGCTCGGCCCACTGGGCGGGGGCGACCAGGGGGTGGGCGTAACCGGGGACACCGAGGGCGGTGCGCACCGCGGTGCTGGTCAGATGCGGCATGCCGCCTCCATCCAGATGTCCGCCAGGGATTCCTCCAGATTGATCCGGGGCCGCCAGCCGAGCCGGTCGCGCGCGGTGCGCACATCGGCCTGCTGCCAGCTGCCGCAGCCGTCCGGGTAGGGGAACGCCGCCGGGGAGGTGTGCTCGGCCTCGGCCCGCGGGTGGCCGAGGGCGCCGCGCAACGGGCCGGGCGGGCCGTCGAGTTCGTGCAGGGCGCCGCCGTAGCCGGCCACGCGGGCGAGGATCCCGGCGGCGTCCCGCAGCCGTACGGCCCGGCCGGAACCGATGTTGATCACGCCCTGTGCGGCGGAGAGCGAGGCGGCGTGCACGGCGCGCGCGACGTCGCGCACGTCCACGAAGTCGCGCTGGATGCCGAGGCCGGCGAGCTTCAGCTCACCGTCGCCGGACTGCATGGCGCGGCGCATCGCCTCGGCGAGCCGGCCCAGCGGGGAGCCGGCCGGGGTGCCGGGGCCCGCGGGCGAGAAGACCCGCAGCACGACGGCGTCCAGACCGGAGCCGAGGACCAGTTCGGTGGCGGCGAGCTTGCTGACGCCGTACGGGCCGCCGGGGCGCGGTACGGCGTCCTCGGCGGTGGAGGAGCCGGGCTGGCTGGGCCCGTACTCGGCCCCGCAGCCGATCTGCACCAGCCGCGCTCCGCAACCGCTGCGGCGCAGCGCCTCGCAGACGGTGGCCGCGGCGACGGTGTTGTGCCGGGTCAGCTCCCGCGCCCCGCCGCGGGTGGCGCCCGCGCAGTTGATCACGACGCCCGGGTGGACCGCGTCCAGGAACCGGGTCAGCGCCCCAGGGCTGCCGGTCGCGAGGTCGAACCGTACGTCCGCGTCGTCGCCCCGCCCGAGCGCGGTGAGCTGGACGGCGGGGTCGGCGAGCAGGCGCTCGGCGACGAACCGGCCGAGGTATCCGTTGGCACCCATCAGCAGGACCCTCATCGGGCGGCTCCCGGGGCGCCGACGGGTTCGGTGGGTTCGGGGACTTTCCGGTGGGCGGTGAGCATGTCGGGTTCTCCTTCAACGGGTGGTGCCGGTGGCTTGTGGGGGGCGCTCACTCGGGGGCTCCGACGGGTGCGTGGGCCGAGGCCCGGGTGAGCGTGCGGCCGGCGTGGAGCAGCAGGGTCAGCGCCGCGATGCCGCAGGCGAGGGCCGGTACGGCGGCCTCGCCCCAGGCGTCCACGAGGGTCCGGACGGGTGTCGCCAGGAAGCCGCAGTGGGGCAGCCGGCCGGCCAGGGGCAGCGCCAGGGCCGCCGCCTGTGTGACCGCCGCGGCGGCCTGCGCGAGGGCGGGGGCGCGCCGGTGGCGGTGCACGGTGAGCAGGCGCGCGAGCAGGAGCAGGGCGCCGAGGGTGAGCGCCTGCGGGCGGGCCGCGGGTTCGCCGAGGACCGGGCCGCACAGCGCGAGCAGTGCGGCGAGCGCGCCGAGGAACAGGGTGAACGTGCCGAAGAGCAGGGGGCGTACGGCCGCCGTGAAGTCCTCCAGGCCCCGGCTGCCGGCCAGTCTCCGGCGGGCGCCCGCGGCGAGGAGGTGCGCGCACCAGGCCGCCGGGGCGACGGCCAGGGCGAGGGCGAGCGGGGGCAGGAGTGCCGTGGGCCAGTCGCCGTCCGGGGTGCCGTCGGGCAGGGTGTCGGGGCCGCCGGTCAGCACGTTGTGCAGCAGGCCGTCGCCGAACAGCGCGTAGCCGAGCAGCCAGAGGGTCCAGGCGCGGGGGCCGGGCGGACCGGCGAGGGGCCCGGTGCGCAGTGCGGCGCGGACGGCGAGGGCCACGGCGAGGAGACCGGCGACGGCCACCAGGAGGCGGGGGTGGCCGTGGGTGAGGCGCAGCCCGGCGACGGTGGCCGCGCCGGCGGCGCCGGGCAGCAGGGCGGTCAGGGCCCAGCGGGCGCGGATTCGGGGCACGGGAAGCGGGGGCGCGGGCTCCGGGCGGGCCTCGCCGGTGCGCGGCACGCGGGCGTACAGCTCCTCGGCCAGCGAGAACACGTCCCGGTGCCGGAAGCGCGCGGCGGTCCGGTCGGTGATCCCCTCGGCCTCCAGCCCGGCCGCGATCTCCAGCGGGTCCACGGCCCGCTCGCACAGTTCCCGGTGCCGGTGCAGCAGCGCTTTGACGGGGTCGACGACGCCGGACCCGGGGGCCGGTGCGCGCCCGCCGCCGGGCGCGCGGACCGCGGACTCGGGCCGGTCCGCCCGCGCGCCCGTGCCGGGGGCGCCCGGTTGGCGCGGGGCGGGCATGTGCGGGGCGGGCGTGCGTGCGGCGGGTGTGTGCGGGGCGTCGCCGGGCATTCCGCCCGGCCGCTCCTCGCCGGCCCCGAAACCGCGCTCCCCCGCCTGCGCCGACCGGGCCCACACCGGCCCGGCGTCCACCGCTCCGGCGGACGGCCCCGCCGGGGCCGGCTCGTCGGCCGTCCCGGAGGAACGTGTGGCCGCTCCTGGCGGGCCGCTCGCGGCGGGTGCCGTGAAGGCCCCCGCCCCCGTGCCCCATGGCTCCGCTCCCCTGGGCGTCCCCGGTGTGTCGGTCATCGGGTGGCCTCCGGGGCGGCCCAGGCGGGGACGTGGGTCCTGGACCAGTGGGCGGGGACGTGGGACTCGGCGGGGGCGGCGAAGGGAAGGGGCGCGCCGGCCGCGTCCAGGACGTCCCGGCGGACCGGGCAGTGCGAGACGATCTCCAGGTAGATGCCGTGGAACGCGGCGATGTTCTGCTCGACCGTGAACAGTTCGAGCGCCCGGGCGCGCGCGGCGGCGCCGAGGCGCGCGCGGCGCTCGGGGTCGCGCAGCAGCGCCACGCAGGCATCGGCGAGCGCCCGCGGATTGCGCGGGGGTACGACGAGTCCCGTGCCGCCGATCACCTCCACCACCGCGCCGACGTCCGTCGAGACGGTGGCCCGGCCGCAGAACATGGCCTCGATGAGCCCGGTGGGGAAGCCCTCCACCACGCTGGACAGCACGACGACCGCGCCGGCCGCGTACGCGTCGGGCAGCGTGGGGGCCTCGGGGCCGCCGATCTCCTCGAAGGAGACGGGGTTGGAGCCCACGGCGTGGGCGCCGTCCGCCTCGTCCGGGAAGAGCTGGGCCGCCAGGGCCCGGCACTGGCTCAGATAGGCGGCGCCGTCGGGGCCGTTCGGCGCGCCGACGACGCGCAGCCGGGCCCGCGGTTCCTCCTTGCGGACCTCGGCGAAGGCGTGCAGCAGCGAGACCAGGTCCTTGGCGGGTTCGACGCGTCCGACCCAGAGCAGGGTGTCCGGGGCCGCGCGGTCCGGGGCCTCGCCGACCTCGGCGAAGCGGGCGGCCTCCATGCCGGGGTGGACCGTGCGGATCCTGGCCCGGTCGGCGCCGCACCGCTGCTGCCAGCGGCGGGCGTGCGCGTTGCCGGGGGTGAGGAGTTCGGCGCGGCGGTAGATCTCCGCGGCCAGCCGGCCGTGGAAGGCGGCGAGCAGGGTGCGGACGGCGGGCGCGGCGGCGTCGGGGCCGAGGGCCAGGTAGTGGGAGCGCAGCTGGACGCCGTACTCGGTGACCAGCAGGGGCACGCCGGAGAAGTGCCGGGCGAGCAGCCCGGGGAGGGCGGCCGGTCCGCCGGAGGTGGCGTGGCAGAGGTCGGCGGCGCCGAGGGCGTCGTCGCCGTACCAGTCGAGGGAGAGGGGGCGCAGGGCGCGTTCGAGGTGTGCGGTGACGGTGAGCAGATCGGCCACGCGCGCCGTGCGCGCCGGGCGCGGCGCGCCGGAGGCGCGGCAGGCGCGCTCCAGGGTGCGTACGGCGGTGTCGGAGCGCAGGGCGGCGCCGAGTCCGCCGTGTTCGCGGGCGAGGCCGGCGAGGCCGTAGAGCGCGTTGGCGAAACGGTCCGCCACCGCGTCACCGGCGGCAGTGTCCGGCGCGGCGCACAGCGCGCCGGCCAGTTCGCCGTAGTGCTCGGCGAAGCTTCGGCGCGCACGCCGTCCGTACGCCACCGCCCCGGCGTCGTCCCCCGCCGTCCACAGCGGTGCCGTACGGACCCGGGTCACGTGGGGCGGCAGCGGGAGCAGTCCCTGTTCCTCCTGGCGCCTGCTGCGGCTGAGCGCGTAGAGGTCGAACTCGTGCCGGTCCAGCCCGCGCACCAGCCGGTCGCACCAGAGGCCGGCGTCACCGCCCACATACGGATAACCACCCTCCGTAAGCAGTCCTGTGCGCACGTGTGCACCCCCGATCTTCCTCCTGGTCGGCCGCCGTCGGCCCGGCGGCTCGCAGCGGGACGAACGTAAGCGGACAAGCGGGTGGCGCGACGGACGGTTGTCCATCGCGCCACCAAAAGGGGTGAACGGCCGTAACTTTCCCGCACGGAGGGCGTTTCGTCGCGCTAGGCGCGCACGCGGGCACGGAACGTCAAGTCCGCGCCGGTGCGTGCCGTCAGGCCGCCGCCGGTGCGCCGCGCGCGGCCCGGCGCCGGGCCGCCGACTCCGGGTCCAGGGAGGGCACCGCGGCCAGCAGTTGCCGGGTGTACTCCTCGCGCGGGCTGTCGTACACCTCGTCGGCCGGGCCGTACTCCACCACCCGGCCCCGGCGCATCACCGCGAGCCGGTCGCTGACCTGGCGGACGACGGCGAGGTCGTGCGCGATGAAGACCAGCGCGAGGCCTAGTTCCCGCTGCAACTCGCCGAGCAGGGCGACCACTTGGGCCTGGGTGGTGACGTCGAGCGCGGAGACGGGCTCGTCGCAGACGATGACGCGCGGGTCGGCGGCGAGCGCGCGGGCGATGCCGATGCGCTGGCGCTGACCGCCGCTGAACTCGTGCGGGTAGCGGTCGTGGTGCGCCGCTTCGAGCCCCACGCGCTCCAGCAGTTCCGTCACCCGCCTCCGGATCCGCTCCTCGTCCTTCTCGCCCCGCGCGCGCAGCGGGTCGGCGATGGACTCGCCCACGCTGCGGCGGGGGTTGAGGGAGGAGACCGGGTCCTGGAAGACCATCTGGACGGCCGGGTTCACCCCGGTGTGCGCGGCCCCCGCGTACCGGATCGTGCCCGCGGTCGGCGCCAGCAGCCCGACCAGCATCCGGCCGAGGGTGGTCTTGCCGCTGCCGCTCTCGCCGACGACGCCGACGGTCTCGCCGCGCCGCACGGTGAGCGAGACGTCGTCCACGGCGGCGAACGCCCGCCTGCCGCGCCCGAACTCGCGCCGCAGCCCGGTGGCCTCCAGCACCACCTCGCCGGTGGCGGGCGAGCCGGTGCGGCGCGCGTCCACGCGGGGTACGGCGTCGAGGAGTTCGCGGGTGTACGCCTCGCGGGGCGCCGCCAGGACCGTACCGACCGTACCGTGCTCGACGGCCCTGCCGTGCCGCATGACCAGCACCTCGTCGACGCTCTCCGCGGCCACGCCCACGTCGTGGGTGACCAGCAGCAGGCCCATGCCGGTCTCCGCGCGCAGGGTGTGCAGCAGATCGAGGATCTGGGCCTGGACGGTGACGTCGAGCGCGGTGGTCGGCTCGTCGGCGATCAGCAGCTCGGGGGCGCAGGCGAGCGCCATCGCGATCAGGGCGCGCTGGCGCATGCCGCCGCTGAACTCGTGCGGGCGCAAGCGGGCCCGCCGGGCGGCGTCCGGGATCCCGACCCGGTCCAGGACCTCCACGGCCCGCGCGCGGGCGGCACGGCGCGAGGCCCGCGCGTGCACCCGGTACACCTCGGCGATCTGGTCGCCGATGGCGTAGTAGGGGTCGAGGGAGGACAGCGGGTCCTGGAAGACCATGGCGGCCTTGGCGCCGCGCAGCCGCCGCAGCTCCCGCTCGCCGGCCGTCTGGACGTCGGTGCCGGCGACCCGTACGGTGCCGCCGACCCGGGCGCCGGTGCCGTGGTGCAGGCCCAGCAGGGCGCCCGCGACGGTGGACTTGCCGGAGCCGGACTCGCCGACCAGGGCGAGCGCGCCGCCCTCGGCGAGGCGGAAGGAGAGTTTGTCCACGGCCCGCAGGGAACCGAACTCGACCGTCAGGTCCGTGACTTCCACCAGGCTCATGCGAGCACCACCCGTCGGTCGGCCACCGCGTACAGCACGTCCGCGACGGCGTTGGCGAGCACCACGAAGAACGAGATGACGAGGACCATGCCGACGACCACCGGCAGGTCCACCACCTCCACCGCGTGGACGAGTTCCTGGCCGATGCCGGGCAGCCCGAACAGGGACTCGGTGAGGACGGCGCCGCCGATGGCGGAGCCGACGTTGTTGGCGTTGAGCGCGATGACCGGGGCGAACGCGCCGCGCAGCGCGTGCCGTGCGACGATGGCCCGCTCCCCCACGCCGTACGCCCGGAAGGTGCGCACATGGTCCTCGGCGAGGGTCTCCAGCATGGCGCTGCGGGTCAGCCGGGCGAAGGTCGCCGCCTCGACCAAGGCCAGCGACAGCCAGGGCAGCAGCAGGTTCCAGGCCCACTGTTCGGGGTCGTCGGTGAAGTTCACGTACTGCGGGAAGGGCAGCAGCTGGAGTTGGCCGCAGACGACGATCATCAGCACCAGGCCGATGACGAACACCGGGGTGGCCATGCCCGCGAGGGTGATCGCGGTCAGCGTCCGCTCGGAGACCCGGCCCCGCCGCCAGACGGACAGCACCCCGGTGCCGACGCCGAGCAGGAGCCAGAGCACCATGGCGCCGACGACCAGGGAGAGGCTGACGGGCAGCTTGCCCAGGATGATGTCCAGGACCTGCTGCCCGGTCTGGTACGACTCCCCGAGGCAGGGCGCCGCGCAGTGCTCCACGGAGGTGCCGGTGGAGAAGTCCTGGCCGACGAACAGGCCCTGGAGGAAGTGCCAGTAGCGCACGGCGAGCGGGTCGTCCAGCCGCAGCCGCTCGGCGACCTGGTGCACCTGTTCCGGCGAGCAGCGCGGGCCGCAGGTGATCTGGGCGACGTTGCCGGGGGTGGCGTAGAAGACGACGTAGACGATCACCGAGACGGCGAGCAGGGTGATCACCGTGGCCACGGCCCGGCGCAGCAGGAATCCGCCGAAGCCGCTCATGCGGTCGCCTCCTTCTTCTCGTCCGCGGCGCCCGCGCGGGCGGGGTCCGCCGGCTTCTTGCGGCCGGTGCCGACGCGCAGCCGGGAGGCGGCGCGCGGGTCGAGGGCGGTGCGCACGCCGTCGCCGAGCACGGTGAGGGCGAAGACGGTGACGAACAGGGCTCCGGCCGGCAGCAGCAGATACTGGGGCGCGGCCTGGTACCAGACGTCGGCGGCGGTGAGCATCTGTCCCCAGGAGGGCGTGGGCGGCTTCACGCCGACGCCGAGGAAGGACAGCGCGGACTCGACCGAGATGTTCATGGGCACCAGGAGCGCCGCGTAGGTGATGACGGGCGCGGCGAGCCCGGGCAGCAGTTCGCGGCGCGCGATGTGCCGGGTCTTCCAGCCGCTGAGCCGGGCCGCCGAGACGTAGTCGAGCCCCTTGGCGGACAGGGTCTGGGCGCGCACGATCTTCGCGACGCCGCCCCAGGCGACCAGGCCGATCACGAGGGTGACCAGGACGGGCCGCGGGAAGCTCGGCGGCACGATCGCCAGCAGTGCCAACGACATGATCATCAGTGGCATGGCGACGATGATGTCGGTGATCCGGCTCAACACTTGATCAACCCATTGATTGCCGAGCGCGGCGCTCACGCCGACGACGACCCCGACGGCGACCTGGATGAGCGTGGCGGCCAGGGCCACCCCGAGCGAGATCCGGGCGCCGTAGACCAGGCGCGCGAACAGGTCGCGGCCGGTCTGGGGTTCGACGCCCAGCCAGTGGTCGGCGCCGATGCCGCCGAAGGAGCCGACGGGCACGCCGCCGCGCGCGGAGTCGATCAGCGACGGGTGGTAGGTGGTGGGGTCCTGGCCCTCGACCGCGGTGAGCAGCGGCGCGGCGAGCGCGATCAGGACGAGCAGCGCGACGACCGCCGCGGCGACCAGGGCGGCGCGCTGCGCCCGCAGCCGCCGCCAGAACAGACGGGCCCCCGAGGCCGCCGGGACGGTGCTGTCCGTCCCGGCGGCCTCGACGGCGACAAGTGCCTCGCTCACGGCGTCACTTCACCGCGACCTGGGAGATGTCCAGCACGCCGGTCCAGTCGCCGATGACGATGTTCCGGACGTCCTTGCCGTACAGGCGCTTGTAGACCGGGTGGAACAGCGGCACCACGAGGGCGCGCTCGCCGATCTTCTTGTCCAGCGCGCCCCAGCGCTTGGCGGCCGCGTCGAGGTCGGTCAACTTGTTGATCGCGTCAATCTCGTCATTGACCGACTTGTCGTCGAGCCGGCTCGCGTTGAAGTTGGCGCCGTCCTTGACGATCTGCCGGCCGTCGAAGATCGGGGCGAGGAACGGACCGCCGGAGGGCCAGTCGGCGCCCCAGCCGGCGAGGAAGAAGCCGGGCTCGGTCTTCACGTTGTGCACGGTGTCCCGGTAGTCGTTGTTCTCCAGACCCTGGAGCTTCACCGTGATCCCGGCCTTCTTGAGCGCGTCCTGGAGGGCGGTGGCGATCTCCGGGCTGGTCGCGAAGTCCTTGGCGTTGGAGTGCGTCAGCGTGACGGTGAGCCCGTTCTTGTAACCGGCCTGCGCCAGCAGCTGCCTGGCCTTCGCCGGGTTGCCGGACGGACCGGCCGGGAACGGGTCGTACGGCGTGTAGCCGAAGGACTTCTGGTTCGGCAGGAAGGTGGTGGCGGGCTCGGCGAGCGCGCTGCCGCCGGCCGCGTTGACCACCGAGGAGCGGTCGACGGCGTAGGCGATGGCCTCGCGCACCTTGGGGTTGTCGAACGGCTTCACGGCCGGGTTGAACGCGATGTAGTTCGTGTAGCCGAAGTGCCCGGTGCCCACGCGCGCGGCGAGTTCCTTGTCGCCGGTGACCTTGGCGAGTTCGGCCGGACCGAGGTTGGTGTCCGTGGTGACGGCGGCGGCGTCCGCGCCCTGGGACGCGGAGAGCCGCTGGTTGATCACCGAGGAGTCGAGCCCGGAGCGGACGTCGATGGTGTCCGGGTAGGCCTTGCGCTGGTCGTCGGTGGCCGCGGACCAGTGGGGGTTGCGCTTGAGCAGCACGTGCTCGCCGTCGTTCTCGTTCTCGACGACCTCGTAGGGGCCGGACGAGACCGGGTGCTCCTCGTACTTGGTGCCCGTGTCCTTGCTCCTGGGCACCGGTGCGAACTGCGTCTGGGTGGCCAGGAACGGGAACTCGCCCTCGGGCTTGTTCAGATGGAAGACGATGGTCCGGTCGTCGGGCGTCTCGATCGCCGACAGGCCCTTCTTGTCCTTGTACGGCCCCTGGTAGCCGGCCGCGCCGGCCAGCCAGTCCCGCAGGTAGGGGGCGCCGCCGGAGAGTTCGGGGGCGAAGGAGCGCTCGATGCCGTACTTGATGTCGGCCGAGGTGATGGGGGTGCCGTCCTCGTACGTGAGGCCCTTCTTCAGGGTGTACGTCCACACGGTCGCGTCCTTGCTGGGCCGCCCGGTGTCGGTGGCCAGGTCCGGCACGACCTTGGCGCCGTCCGCGCCGTCGGCGCGGTTGCGGGTGGTGAGGGTGCGGAAGACCAGCGAGGGGACGTTCCCGCCGCCCGAGGTGTACAGGCGCGCGGGGTCGAAGTCGGTCTGCGGCTCGGAGTTCAGGACCGTGAGCGTGCCGCCCTTGTGGGGCGTGGAGTCGCCACCGGAACCCTTGGCATCGTTGTCCTTCGGGCCGCAGGCGGCGGCGCCCGCTGCCACGACCAGGCTGACGGATGCCGCTGCCACGCGGCGCGCTATGACGGACGGTTGACGCATCGGAATGACGACCTCTCGGGGCTGGTTCGAGGATCTCTCGAATGGTGAGACGTTTGGACGGGGATTGAGACGTCCATGGACAGACGTCGCCCCGGGCGCCGGGTCGTCGGAGAGTCCGCGACCGGGGGTCACGGACGGGGATACGAGAAGGGTCGCGACGCGAACGCCAGGGGGGGCGGCGTCAGCGACAGTCGATGTCGGCCACGCAGAGTGCGGTCACACCGATCAGCGCCAGCTCGATGGCGGCGCTGCAGGAGACGGCGTGACGGGGCGACATGCGCAGAAATATGAACGAACTCGCAGCTCATGTCAATGTGACATAAGCGGGCGGGGTCAACTCCTGGGATAGGGCCAGGCGTTGGGCAGGCAGTGGATTCCGTCGTGGTCGAGGAACTTGGTCTGCTGCTGCATGACCGGCGCGAGTTCGCCGTTCCTCTGGCAGGTGACGTGGTTGTGGCCGAGCCGGTGGCCGACCTCGTGGTTGATCAGCATTTGGCGGTACATGTAGATCTTGTCGCCGTATGTCTTGCTTCCCTGGGCCCACCGGTATGCGTTGATCATCACGCGCTGGGTGGCGGCCGAGTCGCAGGAGACGTTGTCCTCGGTGGTGTCCAGGCCGGACTTGGCGCACCAGGTGGCCGTGGTGCCGGGGCTGGCCAGGGTGATCACGAAGTCGGGCTTGCCGGAGGAGATCCGCTCGAAGGTGCGGGCGCCGCCGTGCGCCCAGCTCCGGTCGTCGTTCAGCGTCTTCTGCACGGCCTGCGCGAACAGCGCGCCGTCCAGGCCCATACCCTGCTCGATGTCGACCCGGTAGCGGTACTTCTGGCCCGTGCCGGGCGCCTTGTCGAAGCCGGGGACCGTGTCGAACTTCCCGGAGCCCTTCAGGGTGGCGCTCAGCGGGTAGGTGCGGTCCATCTTCTGCTGGTACGTCAGCGGCGCGGCACTCGCCGGCGCGGAGGGACGGCCGCTCGCGTCGCCCTGGTCGGGCGCGGACCGGCCCGGCGCGGCGGCGTCGTCCCGCCCCTCGGTCACCTGTCCGGCGACGACCACCGCGAGCACGGTGGTGACGGCGGCCGCGGCGATGCCGGTGAAGGTCCGCCCCTTGCCGCCGCGCTGGGCGGGTAGCGCCTTGTCCCTGCCCTTGCCCTTGTCCGCGTCCGCGGCGGCGGCCTCGACCCGCTCGGCCGGCGCCTCCTTCGTACGCGTGGCCCCGGGTCCGCCGCGGCCCCGGTCGCCGTCGCCGTCGAAGGCGTCCAGGTAGTCCTGGCGGGGACCGCGCCCGGCCGGTCCGCCCGGGCCCGCCTGGCGCTGCCGGGGCAGCACCACACCGGGCGCGCCGGCTCCGGCTCGCCCCGCGAACTCGCCCCAGCCGCCGCCGGGTTCACGCTGCTCGGGGTGTCCGCCACGGGCCGCGGCGGCACCGGGGACACCGGACACGCCGTGGGCCGGGGTGCCCTCGGGAAGACGCGGCACGCCGTGGGCCGGGGTCCCCTCCGGCGAGCGCGGCACCCCACGACCTGGAGTCCCGTCCGGCAGACGCGGCACCCCACGCGCCGGAGTCCCCTCCGGCAGGCGCGGCACCCCGTGGGCGGGCGTCGCGTCCGGTCGTCTCCCCGCACCCGCCGGGCCCGGCGCTCCCCGCACACCGGCCCGCCCGCCGGCACCCGCCCCCGGCGCTCCGCGCTCCGTGTCCCGCTCGCTCCTGGCCGCTATGTCCGGACCGTTGTCCTTGGCGGCCGGCTGGGCCGGCCCTCGGCGGCTGTGGCGTCCCACGGTGTGCTTCAGCTCCCCGCTTCCGTACCGTCGGCGGCCCCGCGGCCGCCCGTGTCCGTGCTGTCGTCCCCGTCGTCGTCAACGACGGCCCCCCGCCCGGCGTTTCCCTCCGCGTCCTGCTGCTGTGCCAGCAGTTCCCGGAACGCCCGCGCCACCACGTCCGGGTATTCCATCATCGCCACGTGCCCGGCGTCCGGCAGGGTCAGCAGACGTGAGTCGCGGAAGGCGCGGGCGGCCTTGGCGGACATGCGGTAGCCGACGAGCTGGTCCCGGCCGCCGTAGACGAGCAGCGTCGGGGCGAGCACGCGCTCGGCCTGCCGCCACAGCCCGTGCTGCCCGCCGAGCGTGTAGGCGTTGACGATGCCGCGCGCCGAGCGGGCCATCGCGTCCCAGAAGTACGGCAGCCGCAGCCGCCGCTCCAGCTCCTCGACGGCGTACCGGAAGGCCTCCGGCGACACCCGGCCCGGATCGCCGTAACAGAGGCCCATGACCCCGCGCACCCGCTGCTCGGCCGTCCACTCCTTGGTGAACCGGGTGAACAGGGCGGCGATGCCGGGCACGCCGAGCAGTCCGGTCGGCACCGCGGTGCGCTGGATGCGCAGCTCCGGCAGGGCGGGCGAGACCAGGGTGAGGGTGCGCACCAGGTCGGGGCGTACGGCGGCCACGCGGGTGGCGACGGCGCCGCCGAGCGAGTTGCCGAAGAGATGGACGGGACCCTGCCCGGCCGCGTCCAGGTAGCGGATCACCGCGCGCGCGTGTCCGGTGACCGAGTAGTCGCCGTCGTCCGGGGGCGGCGAGTCGCCGAAACCGGGCAGGTCGACGGCCTCGCTGTGCACGACGCCGTCCAGGTGGGCCATCAGCTCCGACCAGTTCTGTGAGGAACCGCCGAGTCCGTGCACGTAGAGGGCGCGCGGCAGTCCCTCGCGCGCGGGCGGCCGGCAGCGCACCGACAGGGTGACCCCGGGCAGACCGACCGAGCGCAGCCGCTCCCCTTCGCCGACCCGGACGGGCGCCACCCTGGGGAGCACACTGGCGGCCGGCACGGAAGGCGACTCGGTCGAAGACATGCGGCAATGTTACGAGATGATCACACCGGGGTTCATGTGTTCGCCGTCACAGCGTCCGCCACCGCGCCGGGGACACCCGGTGAGCGAACGGGCGCGTACGGCATGGCATCCGGAACGGCCGCATCCTAGGCTCGTACCGAGGGCACCCGCATGTGGCCGCTGCCGGTTCCAGGGACGTTCGTAGGAAGGGAGCCCAACCATGACCCACGACCCCACCGAGCCCGACACGATCGAGGAGCTGGACGACGAGACGGCCCCCGAGCTGGGTGTCGAGGACCCGGAAGTGGACGCCGTCGAGCAGCAGGCCGACGTCCGGCCGGAGCGCGACGACACGTTGACCGAGGTGAACAAGGACCGGGCGAACGAGGCCGATCTGCTCGAACAGGCACGCGTGGTCTCGCTGGACGAGGACGACTACCGCTGATCCCGCGGGACGCCCGCGGCTTTCGCCGCCGTCCGGTACGTGAAATTCTGCGTTCGCACCGCGCACTCCACGGTTACCGAAAAGTACGATGGCCGCGCGGTCGACACCGCATGTGGACGACTTTGGGAGGCGGCGTGACAGCCATCGAGCAAACTGAGGCAGCACGCCCGCGCGGCACCCGGCTGCCGCGCCGAGCCCGACGGAACCAGTTGCTGGGCGCGGCCCAGGAGGTCTTCGTCGCACAGGGCTACCACGCGGCGGCGATGGACGACATCGCCGAGCGGGCCGGCGTCAGCAAGCCGGTGCTCTACCAGCACTTCCCGGGCAAGCTCGACCTGTACCTCGCCCTGCTGGACCAGCACTGCGAGGCGCTGATCCAGTCCGTGCGCAGCGCGCTGGCGTCGACGACCGACAACAAGCAGCGCGTCCGGGCGACCATGGACGCCTACTTCGCCTACGTGGAGGACGACGGCGGCGCCTTCCGGCTGGTCTTCGAGTCGGACCTGACCAACGAGCCGGCGGTGCGCGAGCGCGTCGACAAGGTGACGAACGAGTGCGCCGAGGCGATCTGCGACGTCATCGCGGAGGACACCGGGCTCTCGCGCGCGGAGTCCATGCTGCTCGCCTCCGGCCTCGGCGGGCTCGCCCAGGTGGTGGCACGCTCGTGGCTGCACAGCGACCGCAGCGTGCCGCGCGACCACGCGGTGCAGCTGCTGGCCTCGCTCGCGTGGCGGGGCATCGCCGGTTTCCCGCTGCACGGCAACGAGCACCACTGAGACCATTCCCGCACGGTGTTCGCTGATGGCGTTCCGGCCGCAGGCGTGTACGTCCCCTCCCCGGGCTAATGTGTGCAGGTACGGCGCGGAAGATCGCGCACATCACTGACCGTCGGAGGGACATAGCCGTGGAGGTCAAGATCGGCGTGCAGCACGCGCCCCGCGAGATCGTTCTGGAGAGCGGTCAGAGCGTCGAGGAGGTCGAGCGCCTGGTGTCCGACGCGCTGGCCGGGAAGACGCAGCTGCTGACCCTTGAGGACGAGAAGGGCCGCAAGGTCATGGTGCCGACGGACCGGCTGGCGTACGTGGAGCTCGGCGCGCCGACCGTGCGCAAGGTGGGCTTCGGCGCGCTCTAGGGCGAGGCCGTGCGAGGGCCCGGCGGCATGCGGCCGCCGGGCCCTCGCACGTCCCGCGTCGCACACAGGAACGACACGACTCCTCCACAGCGGAGGATTGCGCTCCGCAGGTCACGGGTAAGACGGGCTACGACCGATCAAGCAGACCGGCCGTGGGAGGGACCCCTCGTCATGATCCTGGAAACGCTCGGCGCCGCCGTGCTCGGTCTCCTGCTCGCCTGGGCCGCGGCGGGCCGTCTGGCCCACCGTCTTCCGGCCCGCCCCCTGATCTACTCGACCGCGGTCGCGGGCGCCCTTCTGGGCGACTTCGTCACGCGCAGCGCGCTCGACCCCGGCCCGGCCCTCGTCCCGCTCCTGGGCGCCTTCGTCATCTCGGCGGCGTCGCTGTCCCTGCTGCTGCGCCCCGCACGGGTGCGCCGTTCGGCGCCGGCGTAGCGGAGCCCTTTCCGGGGGCGCGCGGACCACCGTCGGCCCGGCGCCCGTGGTCGCGCACTCCCGGCAACCGTCCCTTCGGAGCGCGCCGCCGCTCAGGCCGCGAGGCCGAGCGCGGCCATCCGCTTGGTGTGCGCCTCCGTGATCCGGGTGAACATCCGGCCCACCTCCGCCAGGTCGAACCCGTCGGCCACCCCGCCCACGAGCATCGTGGACAGCGCGTCCCGGTCCGCCACGACCCGCTGGGACTGCGACAGCGCCTCCCCCATCAGCCGCCGCGCCCACAGCGCGAGGCGTCCGCCGACCCGCGGATCGGCGTCGATGGCGGCCCGCACCTTCTCCACCGCGAACTCCGCGTGCCCGGTGTCGTCCAGCACGGCGAGCACCAGTTCACGCGTGTCGGAGTCGAGACGCGCGGCCACCTCCCGGTAGAAGTCGCTCGCGATGGAGTCGCCGACGTACGCCTTGACCAGGCCCTCCAGCCAGTCCGACGGCGCGGTCTGGCGGTGGAAGCCGTCGAGCGCGGCGACGAACGGGTCCATCGCCGCCGTCGGCTCCTCGCCGATCTCGGTCAGCCGGTCGCGCAGTCGCTCGAAGTGGTGGAACTCGGCCGAGGCCATCTTCGCCAGCTCCGCCTTGTCCGCGAGGGTCGGCGCCAGCTTGGCGTCCTCCGCGAGCCGCTCGAACGCCGCGAGCTCGCCGTAGGCGAGCGCACCGAGCAGGTCCACGACGGCGGCGCGGTAGTGCGGCTCGGCGGCGGCCTGCGCCCAGTCCTGGGCGGCGACACCGGTCGGCGCGGGGGCGGCGGACGCCTTCTCAGCCTTGTCAGAGCTAGTCATGAGGCGCACAATAGCCCGCTCCGCGCCCCCCTCAAGCCCCTGGCCGGGCACTGTGACCACGACTACGTGACCTAATCGGCCATCGCATGTGCGCCGATCCGGGGTATGGTGGTATTGCGCATGCTGAGTGCGTCGACGGTGTTCGACGTGCCCTGACAGGGCGCACGCATGAGGATGCCCGGTCGGTGGCCCGATCGGCTCCGACCCGACAGCCCTCCGTGGCCGTACGGCTCAACGTACGACGACCGGAGGGACACCCTCAGCGGTACGAGCGCTAGAGCGTCGGCAGAGGTCCCGTGTCATACGGCTTGCCTTGACTGGTTGGCCCGTACGGCAAGCCGACGTCCCCGGCACGGTCAGCCACGACCCCCGCGCTCGCCTCGCACCGCGCCACACAGAAGAGGCAGCACCCTGACTACGACGTTTCGAGACCTTGGGATTCTCCCCGAGACCGCCGAGGCCCTGGAGGCCGTCGGCATCGTCAACCCCTTCCCCATCCAGGAGATGACGCTCCCCGTCGCCCTTTCCGGCACGGACGTCATCGGCCAGGCCAAGACCGGCACCGGCAAGACGCTGGGCTTCGGCCTCCCGCTCCTCGAGCGCGTGACCGTCCCCGCCGACGTGGAGGCCGGACGCGCCGCCCCCGAAGCCCTCACCGACGCCCCGCAGGCGCTCGTCGTCGTCCCCACCCGCGAGCTGTGCACGCAGGTCACCAACGACCTCCAGACGGCCGGCAAGGTCCGTAACGTGCGCGTGCTGGCCATCTACGGCGGCCGGGCCTACGAGCCCCAGGTCGAGGCCCTGCAGAAGGGCGTCGACGTCGTCGTCGGCACCCCGGGCCGGCTCCTCGACCTCGCGGGCCAGAAGAAGCTGGACCTGAAGCACGTCAAGTGCCTCGTCCTCGACGAGGCCGACGAGATGCTCGACCTGGGCTTCCTGCCCGACGTCGAGAAGATCATCGCCATGCTGCCGGCCAAGCGCCAGACCATGCTGTTCTCGGCGACCATGCCGGGCGCGGTCATCGGCCTCGCGCGCCGCTACATGTCCCGGCCCACGCACATCCGCGCCACCGCGCCGGACGACGAGGGCGCGACGGTCGCGAACATCAAGCAGTTCGTCTACCGCGCGCACAACATGGACAAGCCGGAGATGGTCGCCCGCATTCTCCAGGCCGAGGGCCGCGGACTGGCGATGATCTTCTGCCGGACCAAGCGCACGGCCGCCGACATCGCCGAGCAGTTGCAGCGCCGCGGGTTCGCCTCCGGCGCGGTCCACGGCGACCTCGGCCAGGGCGCCCGCGAGCAGGCGCTGCGCGCCTTCCGCAACGGCAAGGTCGACGTGCTGGTCTGCACCGACGTGGCCGCGCGCGGCATCGACGTCGAGGGCGTCACCCACGTCATCAACTACCAGTCCCCCGAGGACGAGAAGACGTACCTGCACCGCGTCGGCCGCACCGGCCGCGCGGGCGCCAAGGGCACGGCGATCACGTTCGTGGACTGGGACGACATCCCGCGCTGGCAGCTGATCAACAAGGCGCTGGAGCTGGACTTCAACGACCCGGTGGAGACGTACTCGTCGTCCCCGCACCTGTTCTCCGACCTCGGCATCCCCGAGGGCACCAAGGGCATCCTGCCGCGCTCGGAGCGGACCCGTGCCGGTCTGGACGCGGAGGAGCTGGAGGACCTGGGCGAGACCGGCGGACGGGGTGCGCGCGGCCGTGGCCGCGGTGGCCGTCCCGACCGCTCCGGTGCCCCGGCCCCCGAGAGCGAGCGCGAGCGTCCGGCCCGGACCCCGCGCCGTCGCCGCCGCACCCGTGGCGGCGCCCCGGTGGACCCGTCCGCCGCGGCCCCGGCCAGCGAGTCCGCGCCGTCCGTGGAGGAGCCGGCGTCCCCGCGCACCCCGCGCCGTCGCCGCCGTACCCGCGGCGGTGCCCAGGCCCCGGTCGCGGTGCCGGCGGAGGCGACCACCGAGACGCCGCAGGCGGCCCCCGTGGCCGCGCCCGTCGTGGAGTCCGCCGTGGCGGCGCCCGCCGTTGAGGCGCCCGCCGAGGAGAAGCCGCGTCGCCGTCGCACCCGCGCGTCCGCGGAGCGCGCCGAGACGGCCGCGGTCGAGACGCCGGCCCAGGAGGCCGTGGCCGCCGAGGCCGTCGTCGCCGAGGCCCCGGCCGTGGAGACGCAGCCGGAGCCGGAGACCAAGCCGCGCCGCCGCACCCGCAAGACCGCGGAGGCCGCGGAGGCCGCGGTGGACACGGCCGAGGCCACGGAGGCCAAGCCGCGCCGCACCCGCAAGACCGCGGCCGCCAAGCCGGAGACCGAGGCGGAGGCCCCCGAGGCCGAGGCCAAGCCCCGCCGCACGCGCAAGACGGCCGCCGCCAAGGCGGAGGCCGAGGCGGAGGCCCCCGAGGCCGAGGTCAAGCCGCGTCGCACCCGCAAGACCGCGGCGAGCGCCGAGGCCGCGGCGGAGACCGCCGAAGCCACCGAGGCCAAGCCGCGCCGTACGCGGAAGACGGCCGCCGCCACCGAGGCCGCGACCGACGAGGCCGCCCCGGCGGCCAAGCCGCGCCGCACCCGCAAGACCGCGGCCGCCAAGCCGGAGACCGAGGCGGAGGCCCCCGAGGCCGAGGCCAAGCCCCGCCGCACCCGGAAGGCGACCGCCGTCGAGGCGGACGCGCCGGAGGCCGAGGCCAAGCCGCGCCGCACCCGCAAGACGGCCGCCGCCAAGGCGGAGGCCGACGCCCCCGAGGCCGAGGCCGAGGTCAAGCCCCGCCGCACCCGCAAGACCGCGGCGAGCGCCGAGGCCACCGAGGCGGAGGCCGCGGAGGCGAAGCCGCGCCGTACGCGCAAGACCGCGGCCGCGGCCGTGGAGGCGGCCGACGGTGCCGAGCCGGCCGCTCCGAAGGCCCGGCGCACCCGTAAGGCCACGGCGGAGATCCCGGCGCAGGCCAGCGGCGAGCCGGAGACCAAGCCGCGCCGTACGCGCAAGACCGCCGCCGCCACCGAGGCCGCGACCGACGAGGCCGCCCCGGCGGCCAAGCCGCGCCGCACCCGCAAGGCGACGGCGGCCGTGGAGGCCCCGGAGGCCTGATCCGCGCTCGTCGGCGGTAGTCGGCGGTAATCGATGACGGCCCGGTCCACTCAGGTGGGCCGGGCCGTCGCCGTTCCCGGACGCATCCCGCCGCACGGCCGGCCGCCCGGCACGCCCGATAGCCTCTCCCCATGAGCATGCCCAGCACCTTCGTCCCGCCCCCCGGCGCCCAGGCGTACCCGCTGCGTACCGCGCGCGGGGAGTTCGCCGTGGTGGACGCCCCCGTGGCGGCGGGAGTGGAGCCGAGGGGGGTGGTACTGCTGGTGCCGGGGTTCACCGGCAGCAAGGAGGACTTCAACCCGCTGCACGTGCCGCTGGGCGAGCGCGGGTACCGGACCGTGGCCGTGGACGGGCGCGGGCAGTTCGAGTCGGACGGCCCGGAGCACGACGAATCCGCCTACGCACAGGCCGAGTTGGCGCGGGACGTGCTGGCACAGGCCGAGGCGCTCGGCGGGCCGGTGCATCTGCTGGGACACTCGCTCGGCGGCCAGATCTGCCGCGCGGCCGTGCTGCTGGACCACACCCCCTTCCGGTCGCTGACGCTGATGGCGTCCGGCCCGGCCCGGATCTCCCCGTCCCAGCAGGAGCGGGTGAAGCTGCTGCGGGACGCGCTCGCCGTGATGACGATGACCGAGGTGTGGGAGGCGATGCGGGCCATGGAGGCGCCCGAGGAGACGAGGACGCCCGAGCCGGGGGACACCCCGGCCGAGCGGGAGGACATGCGGCGCCGCTGGCTGGGCACGAAGCCCGCCCAGCTCATCGCCACCGGCCGCCAGTTGTGCGCGGAGCCGGACCGGGTCGCGGAACTGGCCGCCCTGCCGCTGCCGTTCCACGTGCTGTCGGGCGTCCGGGACGACACCTGGCCAGTGCCCCTGCTGGACGACATGGCGGTGCGCCTGGGGGCGCGGCGCACGGTCGTCGACGGCACCGAGCACTCCCCCAACACCGAGAGCCCCCTCGAAACGGCGCGCGCGCTCGCCGACTTCTGGGACGCGGCGGACGCGTCCGAACAGCGCGCCTAGCCCTGCTCGTGCCGCCAGTACTGCGCAGTCCTGCCCGTGCCGTCAGTACTGCGCCTGGAGGTGGTCCCAGAAGCCGTCCCGCAGGGCCCGGCGCAGGTCCGCCTGGCCGCGCAGGGAGTACTGGAGCAGGCCCTCGGCCTCGACCAGCAGGTCCTGGTCGACGGAGCCGGGCAGGTACGGGTGGCCGGGCAGCAGTTCGACCAGGGCGTCACGGCCCCGGGAGGCCAGCCATTTGGCGGCGATCTGGGCGCCGACGAAGCGGACGTCCTCGCGGGTGGGCCGGGCCCCCGCGCCGGCCTCGTAGGCGGCGGCCGTGCGTCTGGAGACGTAGGGCTTGAAGAACTCCAGGTCGAGGGTGCGCTGGCTGTCGACCTCCCACAGCAGCGGCTCGGCCTGGTTGCGGCCCTCGGGCGCCTCGATGCCCCACAGGTGGACGCGGGCGCCGTAGCCCTGGGCCGCCTCGACCGCGGAGACCAGGTCCTCGTCGCCGCCGAGCAGGGCCGCGTCGCTGATGGCGCGGTGCCGGGCGAGTGACTCCAGATCCGTGCGGATCAGCGAATCGACGCCCTTCTGCTGGTTGTTGGCGTTGAGGTTGCCGAGGCGGACCTTGACGTCGGGGAGTTCGGCGATGATCTGCTGCTCGGCGGTGTGGATGCGGCGCCGGGCGCCGTCGTACCAGTAGACGCGCAGCAACCGGCTGTCCGCGAAGACGGTGCGGGCACGGTCGATCAGCGCGTCGATCAGTCCTTCCGCGTCGACGTCGAAGGCCCGGCGGTCCTCGGTCCCGGCGACCAGCCGGCCCGCCGCCGCGTACAGATACCCCGCATCCACGAAGATCGCGTGTGTCGAGGGTGTCTTCGCCACCTCGGCGAGCATGCGTTCGAGCAGCTCGTTCGTACGGTCGATACGGGCGGCAAGGGGCGCCAGGTCGTCGTTCATCACCTCCATTCTCCTTGTCGTCACACTGTGAACACAACCGGTCCCGATCTGTCTCGAACGATACTTATCAGTCAGTAATTAGATGCGCGAAAAATTTCCTTAGCGTAGGGAATGTTTGCCACCAGCAGCACGTTGACCAGTACGACACCGGATACACGTCCGGTGCCATCGAGTAGTTCTCCGCAGGAGGATGACCAGACGAAGGGAGAAGCCTGTGCGCTTCGAAATCATGCGACTCGACGAGGTCGACGGCACCACCGTGGACAGCACCGTCGTGGACGCCGCCTCCGTCAACCGGATCGTTCAGCAGGCCGCCGCCGTAGGACAGCGCCTGTGGATCCGCCCGGCCGAGACCCCGGCCTCGTAACGGGGTTCCCGCTCACGCCTTCCGGGGGAACCGGGCCCGCGTCACGACGGCCCGGTCCCCCCGGATCACCTGAGCGTCAGCTTCCCCGGATCACCTGGGTGATCCCGTTGATGATCTGCTGCACGGCGATCGCGGAGAGCATCATGCCCGCGAGCCGCGTCACCAGGACCACGCCGCCGTCCTTGATCAGCCGGATGATCAGCAGCGAGTAGCGCATCACCAGCCACAGCACCACGTGGATCGCGACGATCGCGATCCACACCGATATCTGGGTGTCCACGCTGTGGGCCTTCTGCACGGCCAGGATGACGGAGACGATCGCGCCCGGCCCCGCCAGCAGCGGCATGCCCAGCGGCACGAGGGCCACGTTGACGTCCTTGGTGGCCTTCGGCTCGTCGTTCTTGCCGGTGAGCAGGTCGAGCGCGATCAGCAGGAGCAGCAGACCGCCCGCGATCATCAGGGCGGGCACGGAGACGTGCAGATAGTCCAGGATCTGGTGACCGAGGACGCCGAAGACGGCGATGACCCCGAAGGCCACGCAGACGGCCTGGAACGCCATCCGCTTCTGCGTCTTCGCCGGGCGGCCGGCGGTCAGGGCGAGGAAGATCGGGGTGATCCCAGGGGGATCCATGATGACAAAAAGGGTCAGGAACAGAGAGCCGAAGACGGCGATGTCGAACATGGGGGAAGTACTGGCCTTGCCGAAGGAAGAAGAACTGAGGGTGTGAGTGCGCGCGGGCCGGCCGTCGGAGGGCGGCCTCAGGCTCCGCCGGCCCCCGGGACCGGGAACGCGCCGGTCGCCCGGCGAGTGATCTCCCCGTACACCTCGGGGTCGGTGGTGTACGCGCCGAGCGCCACGGTCTTGCGCGTGCCGTGGTAGTCCGAGGAGCCCGTCACCAGCAGTCCGAGGTCCTTCGCCAGACCGCGCAGACGCTCGCGGGTCTCGGCGTCGTGGTCCATGTGGTCGACCTCGATGCCGTCCAGACCGGCCGCGGCCATCTTCGCGATGGCGGACTCGGGGACCGTGCGGCCGCGCTTGGCGGCGGCCGGGTGCGCGAACACGCAGACCCCGCCCGCGGCCTTGACCAGCCGGATCGCCTCGAAGGGGTCGGTCTCGTGCTTCTCCACGTAGGCCCGGCCGCCGTCGGCGAGCCACTCCTCGGTGAACGCGTCGCTCACCGTCTCCACCACGCCCAGCTCGACCAGCGCCGAGGCGACGTGCGGGCGTCCCACGGAGCCGCCGGCGGCGATCCGCTCGACCTGCTCCCAGGTCACCGGCACACCCAGCGCGTTCAGCTTGGCGACCATGCCCTTGGCCCGCGGCACCCGGTCGTCCCGGACCAGCTCGCGCTCGGCGAGCAGGGCGGGCTCCTCGGGGTCGAAGAGGTAGGCGAGCATGTGCATCGAGACGCCGTCGAGGCGACAGGACAGCTCGGCGCCGGGGATCAGGGTCAGCCCGGCGGGCAGCGCGGCGATCGCCTCGGCGTGGCCGCGGGTGGTGTCGTGGTCGGTCAGCGCGACGACGTCCAGTCCGGCCGCGGCGGCCTCGCGGACCAGCTCGGCGGGGGTGTCCGTACCGTCGGACGCGGTGGAGTGACAGTGCAGATCGATGCGCACGGTGACTCCAGACGGGACCAGGACGGAAGTGGACACCTCAGGATAACCGCCCCGCGCACCCCCTTTGTCACGGCCGCCGCCCGGGAGCGCCCCCTACATCCCTAGGGGCGCATCAGCCGCGGCGACAGGGCGCCGCAGGGCACCAGGTCCAGTTCGGCGCCCGCGTCGCGCAGATCGGTCAGGACCAGCTCGTCGTACAGGAGCAGGCCCGCCTGCTCGGGCCAGATCACCGCCCACAGCCACATGCCCAGTGCCTCGCCGGCGAAGACGGCGCGGTCGTCGGGGGTGCGGTAGACGTGCCACAGCGGGGTGGGGCGGCCGGCCGCGAGCACCTTGGTCTGGGGCGGCTTCTCGACGTTCATGTACGCCCCCGGGTCCGGGCCGTCGATGCCCGCGTAGCGCGCGCCGAGGCCGACGCCCATCTCCTCGGCGACCAGGATCAGCTCGCCCGGTCCGCCGAGCGGGCCCGGTCCGGAGCAGGCGACGGCGGTCGCCCGGCCGCCGCTGCGGTCGTCCCCGGCGTAGGCCGCCCCCGTGAAGAGCCAGCCGACCGGCAGCGGCCACGGCATCCACAGCGGCACATGCGTGCGGTGCACCACGGCACCGAGGGCCTCGACGCTGGGCGGGATCACGGGCTGCAGCGGAAACACCGCGCCGTGCGCATCGCACTGCCACGTATCGGCGAAGAGGCCGGGAGCCCTGACCCGGCCACCACACCGCGGGCAACTGGGTTCGCCCCTCATAGGGCCCCACGGTCCTACCCCGGCCCGTCCACGTCAAGGACGATCACCCGTCCGGAGGGAACCCCCGCGGCCACACCCCGGCCGCGGCCCGCCCACCAGGGATTTAGGTGCATCTTGCATTAATTAGCCGAGCTAACTTACTATGTGTATAAGCCAACTATCTGGACTGCGTGCCACACGCGGATGGGAGAAGCACATGGACCCCCTCGACGCGGGAGCCGGCGGCATCCTGCGGCAGCCCAAGGCGGTCTGGGCCACGGCCGGCGCCTCCGTCGTCGCCTTCATGGGCATCGGCCTGGTCGACCCGATCCTGCCGTCGATCGCGCAGGGTCTGCACGCCACACCCAGCCAGGTGTCCCTGCTCTTCACCTCGTACTTCCTGATCACCGCCGTGGCGATGCTGCTGACCGGCTTCGTCTCCAGCCGCATCGGCGGCAAGAAGACGCTGCTGCTCGGTCTCGCCTTCGTGGTGGTCTTCGCCGGTCTCGCCGGCACCTCCGGCACGGTCGGCCAGCTGGTCGGCTTCCGGGCGGGATGGGGCCTCGGCAACGCGCTGTTCGTCTCCACCGCCCTCGCGGTGATCGTCGGCGCGGCGGCCGGCGGCAGCGCCGCGGCGATCCTGCTCTACGAGTCCGCGCTCGGCCTCGGCATGGCCTGCGGCCCGCTGCTCGGCGCGGTCCTCGGCAACGTCAGCTGGCGCTACCCGTTCTTCGGCACCGCCACCCTGATGGCGATCGGCTTCCTGTGCATCACGGCGTTCCTGAAGGAGCAGCCGAAGCCGGCCCGCAAGACCTCGGTCCTGGACCCGCTCAAGGCGCTCGGCCACGGCGGTCTGGCCTCGGCGGCGATCTCGGCGTTCTTCTACAACTACACGTTCTTCACCGTGCTGGCCTTCACGCCGTTCGTGCTGGACATGACCCCGTACCGCTCCGGCGCGGTGTTCTTCGCCTGGGGCGTGCTGCTCGCGGTGTTCTCGGTGCTCGTCGCCCCGCGCATGCAGAAGCGGTTCGGCTCGCTGAAGGTGCTCGGCGGCTCGCTGGTGCTGCTCGCGGCCGACGTCCTGGTGCTCGGCTACGGCGACCACACCGCCGCGATCGTCTGCACCATCCTGTCCGGTGCGTTCATCGGCGTGAACAACACCGTCTACACCGAGCTGGCCCTCGGCGTGTCGGACGCCCCGCGCCCGGTGGCCAGCGCGGGCTACAACTTCGTCCGCTGGTTCGCGGCCGCGGCGGCGCCCTACTTCGCGCCGAAGATCGAGGAGTGGACCGACATCCACGTCCCGTTCGCGGTCGCGGCGGTCACCGCGCTGCTGGGCGCCCTCGTGGTCGGCGTCCGGCGCCGGGCCCTCACCCACGAGGCCGAGGAGCTGGCGCCCCGGCACGCCACCGAGGACGGCGTCACCGTCTTCGCCGACTGAGCCAGCCGAGCGGCGGCACGGTGAGCTTGCTCACTCCAGCGGCACGGACCTGCGGACCGGATCCCGCAGGTCCGTGCCGTGCGCGAGCCAGCGCTCCTGGAGCGCCTGGGCGCCGTGCACCCGCTTCCAGGCGGCCTCGTTCGGCGTCATGGGCAGCAGCGGCAGGAACCGCACGGGCTCCAGCGGGGCGTCCAGCTCCAGGTCCTCGACCAGCCCGCCGCCCTCGCCCACCAGGACCGAGGTGAAGGGGGCGCCCGGCCACAGCGGCTCGCCCACGTCCAGGGAGCTGCCCGGGGCCACGACCAACCCCTCCACCTGCGGGGACGCGGCGAGCACGGCGAGCGGGCGGAGCACCTTGTCGGTGTCGGCGACGCCCACGCGGAGCGACAGCACCAGTTCGGCCCGGGGGCCCTTGACGGGATCGGCGACCAGCGCGGTGGGATCGGTCATGGGATGCGCGGACATGCCGAGGGTCGCGTACCGGACGACGTCCCCCTCGGTGAAGCGGAGCACCTCGACGCGGTCCGTGCCGAGGAAGGTGACGGCCGCCCGCGCGTCCGCGGCGCCCAGCGCGGTGGCCAACCGTGCCTCGACCAGAGGAAGAACATCAACCATGCGGTGAGCATAGAACTCGTCAGTAGCGGGCAAAGCGGCACCTTGACAGCGAGGGCGGCTGGTACTCTGAGCCGGTGGTTCGGGACGGCACGCGAAGCGTCGCTATCAGGTCCCGGTACCGAAAGGACTCCCTTACGAGGGACCGGCCGGAGGAGGTGGGGCTGTCATGGATCGAAGTCGACCTGGTAGTACCACTCGCTCTTCCGCCCGCTGATGTAGTCACCGGCTCGTAGCCACTGGCTGATTCCCGATCTGGCCGGCTGCCACCTTCCCGTGCGCGTCACTGTCCGGAAGAGCACTTCGTTTCGCTTTGCCTGATCTGCGTCAGTTCTGCATCAGCAGCGAAGTCGCCACCGCAACGGTGCGGTGCTCCCCGCTTTGTGGACGAGCCAAACATCCTTCCCCTGCCTCGCGGGAGGGGAGACCCCTGAAGGACGTCCTCATTCCGGGTAGTTCCACCCGTCACCGGCGGTCTTTCGTTGCCTGCCGCGAAGGAGCCTGCCCATGTCGATGATCCGCGACCTGCGCGCCGTGGTCCGTCCCTCCCGCGTCGCGCCCCGCAAGGCCACGCCCGCGCCGTCGGCGCCGTACGACACCACGCGCGACCCCGCCACGCCCTCGGCCGTGGTCGACTGCGCCGTCTACCGCGACGGCCGGCGCCTGCCGAGCGCGAAGCCGCTGACCCCGCAGGAGGCGATGCGGCTGGTGCGGCGCGACGGGGGCTTCGTGTGGATCGGTCTGCACGAGCCGACCGAGGCCGAATTCGCCGGTATCGCCGGGGAGTTCGGGCTGCACCCGCTGGCCGTCGAGGACGCGGTGCAGGCACACCAGCGGCCCAAGCTGGAGCGGTACGACGACTCCCTGTTCACCGTCTTCAAGACCATCCACTACGTCGAGCACGACCGGCTGACCGCCAACAGCGAGGTCGTGGAGACCGGCGAGGTGATGTGCTTCACCGGCCGGGACTTCTTCATCACCGTCCGGCACGGCGGCCAGGGCTCGCTGCGGGCCCTGCGGCACCGGCTGCAGGACGACCCGGAGCTGCTGGCCAAGGGCCCCTCGGCGGTGCTGCACGCCATCGCCGACCACGTGGTGGACGGCTACATCGCGGTCGCCGCCGCGGTGCAGGACGACATCGACGAGGTGGAGACCGAGGTCTTCTCGCCGGGCCGGGGCGGGGTCTCGCGCGGTGTGGACTCCGCGCGGATCTACCAACTCAAGCGCGAGGTCATGGAGTTCAAGCGGGCGGTGGCGCCGCTGCTGCGGCCGATGCAGCTGCTCAGCGAGCGGCCGATGCGGCTGATCGACCCGGACATCCAGAAGTACTTCCGGGACGTCGCCGACCACCTCGCCCGGGTCCAGGAGCAGGTGCTGGGCTTCGACGAACTGCTCAACTCCATCCTCCAGGCCAACCTGGCGCAGGCGTCGGTCGCGCAGAACGAGGACATGCGGAAGATCACCGCGTGGGCCGCGATCATCGCCGTGCCGACGATGGTGTGCGGGGTGTACGGCATGAACTTCAAGTACATGCCCGAGCTGCACTGGAAGTACGGCTACCCGGTGATCATGGGCATCACGGTGGCGCTGTGTCTGGGCATCCACCGGACGCTGAAGCGCAACGGCTGGCTGTGAGCGGCGCGGATAGGGTGAGCGCATGACAAGCGAGCTGCTCGACCGGGCTCTCATCGAGGAGGCCGCCAAGAAGTCCGGCCTCGTCTGGGTCGCCGGCGCCGGTGCCGCGCGTGCGTTGTGGCACGTGTGGCACGAGGGCGCGGTGTGCCTGGTCGGCGACGGGCCCGGGGAGCAGCCGCTGACCGGGCTGGCCGACGGCGCGACCGCCGAGGTGACCGTGCGCAGCAAGGACAAGGGCGGCCGGCTCGTGTCCTTCCCGGCGACCGTCACCGAGCTGCCCGCCGGCACCCCGGAGTGGGAGGCGGCGGTCGGCGAGCTGAAGGGCAAGCGGCTGAACGCCCCCGACGCGGAGCGGATGCCGGACCGCTGGGCCCGCGAGTGCCGGGTGCTCCGGCTGGTGCCGGCCGGTCCGGTGGCGCCGCTGCCCGCCGGGGACCTCGCACAGAGACCGGTCCCGACCCCGGCGACGACGCGCCGCCCGGTCCCGGCGGCCCTGCCGAGGCTGCTGGCCAAGCGCCGCAAGGGCCGGTAGCGCCGGAGCCGGGCGAGCCCGGCCCACGGGTCGTCGCCGTGACGGCGGATCACCGCCGTGGCGTACGGCCGTCGTCGCGGCGGCGGTGACGCCGGTGCGGGCGAACAGAGGTGGCGGGCGGTCACCGCCCCGGGTTCACGACGCCGGCAGCTGCTGCCCGTAGTCCACCGTCTCCGAGTCCGCGGGCTCGGCGAGCGGGAAGTTCTTGCCCCAGTCGGAGAACCGGAGCGTGCCCGCGTCGCCCGCGCGGGTGAGGGCGAGGGGATAGGGGGTGCCCTGGAGGGAGACGTCCAGGGTGCCACCGGAGCCGTGGTCGCCGGTGATGCGGATGGTGCGGGTACCCGCCTGGGCGTGGTGCCCGTCCGTCGCCAGCGTGCCGTGCAGTGTCAGCAGACCAGCCAGGAGGACGTCCTTGTCCGTGAAGCCGCTGAACTTCTTGTACGCGGGGTCCCCCTGCGGCACCTTCACGTACTTGCCGTCGAGCTTGGCCGCGGCCCCCGCGCCCTTAGAGCCGGTGCCCTTCTCGCCGTCGGCCTGCTGCCAGAAGTCCGCGTCGGCCTTCAGGTACAGCTGGCTGCCCACCCGCAGCAGCCGGAACGTGGCGCCCTCGGAGGTCACCGAGCCGGTCCCGCCGTCGGACTTCAGCCGCATGTCCAGCCGGTACGTGCGGCCGCTGGTGACCACGGTCCCGGCGAGCCGTACCGCGGGCGCCGCGTCGGCCGCCGCCCGGGTCCTGGCCTGGATCTTCCCGGCGGGCAGCCTGCCCACGCCGTTCGTCCCCGCGTCCGGGTCGTCGCCGCACCCGGTGAGCACCGCCGCGCCGGTCACGGCCAGCGCGCAGATCGCGGTCACCAGACGGGTACGGCCGGGGGGAATCGCAGTCACAGGTGAGGTCGCCTTTCCGACGGTTCCTTCAGCGGCGTACCGCAGCGTACCGGTGCCCCGGCCCCCGGCGGAGCCGGTCCGTCCGGACCCCCCACCAGGGCGTATCCAAGCGGTACGGGCTAGCCTGAAGCGCACCCGTGCGGGCAAATCCGAGCAATTCCGCAACGACCCGCCGACCAGGCGGACAACCCGAAACGCAGAGCGATTCCCAGGCCACGGGCGTGCCCCGGGCCGCGGCAGCAGAGGAAGCAGAACCATGGCAGCCGGCGCTCCCCGGATCTTCGTCTCGCACCTCGCCGGGGTCCCCGTCTTCGATCCGAACGGCGACCAGGTGGGCCGCGTGCGCGACCTCGTCGTGATGCTGCGCGTGGGCCGCAGGCCGCCGCGCGTGCTCGGGCTGGTCGTCGAACTCGCCACCCGGCGCCGCATCTTCCTGCCCATGACCCGGGTCACCGGCATCGATTCCGGGCAGGTCATCATCACCGGCGTCATGAACGTCCGCCGCTTCGAGCAACGGCCCACCGAGCGGCTGGTCTTCGGCGAGCTGCTGGACAAGCGGGTCACCCTGGAGGAGACCGGCGAGGAGGCCACCGTCCTCGACGTGTCCGTGCAGCAGCTGCCCGCGCGCCGGGACTGGGAGGTCGACCGCGTCTTCGTCCGCAAGGGGCGCAAGGGCGGCGCCTTCCGGCGGGCCAAGGGCGAGACGCTGACCGTGGAGTGGGCGGCCGTCTCCGGGTTCTCCCTGGAGGAGCACGGCCAGGGCGCCGAGAACCTGCTCGCCACCTTCGAACAGCTGCGCCCCGCCGACCTGGCCAACGTGCTGCACCACCTGTCCGCCAAGCGGCGCGCCGAGGTCGCCGCCGCCCTGGACGACGACCGGCTCGCCGACGTCCTGGAGGAGCTGCCGGAGGACGACCAGATCGAGATCCTCGGCAAGCTGAAGGAGGAGCGCGCGGCGGACGTCCTGGAGGCCATGGACCCGGACGACGCGGCCGACCTGCTGGGCGAGCTGCCGGAGGAGGACAAGGAGCGGCTGCTCAGCCTGATGCAGCCCGCCGACGCGGCCGACATGCGCCGGCTGATGTCGTACGAGGAGCACACGGCCGGCGGTCTGATGACCACCGAGCCGATCGTGCTGCGCCCGGACGCCACCGTCGCCGACGCGCTCGCCTGCGTCCGCAACCCCGACCTCTCCCCCGCGCTCGCCGCCCAGGTCTACGTCTGCCGCCCGCCGGACGAGACCCCGACCGGCAAGTACCTGGGCACCGCCCACTTCCAGCGGCTGCTGCGCGACCCCCCGTACACCCTGGTCAGCTCACTCCTGGACGACGACCTGCAACCGCTGTCGCCGGACGACACGCTGCCGGTCATCGCCGGGTTCTTCGCCACCTACGACATGGTGGCCGCGCCCGTGGTGGACGAGGCCGGGTCGCTGCTGGGCGCGGTGACCGTGGACGACGTACTGGACCACATGCTGCCCGACGACTGGCGCGAGACCGAGTTCCACCTGGAGGAGAGCCCCGAAGGGGACGAGGGGGCCACGCACCATGACGCCTGAGCGCGAAGGCAGCCGCGAGCACGGCCGGGAGCGCGCCCCCTCGGGCGCCACGGCCGCCACCCGCCCGCGCACGCCCCGGCTCGACCAGCCGCGCCCGCCCCGCCGGCGGCTCCTGCCCGAATGGGACCCGGACGCCTTCGGCCGGCTGTCCGAGCGGATCGCCCGGTTCCTCGGCACGGGACGCTTCATCGTCTGGATGACGGTGGTCATCATCGTCTGGGTGGTGTGGAACGTCGCCGCGCCCGTGCACCTGCGGTTCGACCAGTACCCGTTCATCTTCCTGACCCTGGCGCTGTCCCTCCAGGCCTCCTACGCGGCCCCGCTGATCCTGCTCGCGCAGAACAGGCAGGACGACCGCGACCGGGTCAACCTGGAGCAGGACCGTAAGCAGAACGAGCGGTCCATCGCCGACACCGAGTATCTGACCCGGGAGATCGCCGCGTTGCGGATGGGCCTCGGCGAGGTCGCCACCCGCGACTGGATCCGCACCGAGCTACAGGACATGCTCAAGGAGATGGAACGCCGCGGCCACGGGGGACCGGTCGTATTCCCGGCGGAACGGACGGAACGCCCGCCGGGACGTGACGCAGACGACCGCTGAGGTGCTACCCCCAGGCGCCCGAGGGCGCCGTACCATCGTCCTTATGGCTACGGAAGACGCGGTGCGCGAGGCACTGGCGACGGTGAACGACCCCGAGATCAACCGCCCCATCACCGAGCTGGGGATGGTCAAATCGGTGGAGATCGGGGAGGACGGCGCGGTCGCGGTCACCGTGTACCTGACGGTCTCCGGCTGCCCCATGCGCGACACGATCACCCGGCGTGTCACCGAGGCCGTCACGCGGGTCGAGGGCGTCACCCGGGTCGACGTCACGCTCGACGTGATGAGCGACGAGCAGCGCCGGGAGCTGGCCGAGGCACTGCGCGGCGGCCAGGCCGAGCGCGAGGTGCCGTTCGCCAAGCCGGGCAACCTCACCCGGGTCTACGCGGTCGCCTCCGGCAAGGGCGGCGTCGGCAAGTCCTCGGTCACGGTGAACCTGGCGGCGGCGATGGCGGCCGACGGTCTCAAGGTGGGCGTCGTGGACGCCGACATCTACGGCCACTCGGTGCCGCGCATGCTGGGCGCGGACGGCCGTCCCACCCAGGTCGAGAACATGATCATGCCGCCGTCGGCGAACGGCGTGAAGGTCATCTCCATCGGCATGTTCACCCCGGGCAACGCCCCGGTGGTCTGGCGCGGCCCCATGCTGCACCGGGCCCTCCAGCAGTTCCTGGCGGACGTCTACTGGGGCGACCTGGACGTCCTGCTGCTCGACCTGCCGCCGGGCACCGGTGACATCGCGATCTCCGTGGCCCAGCTGGTCCCGAACGCCGAGATCCTGGTCGTCACGACCCCGCAGCAGGCGGCGGCCGAGGTGGCCGAGCGCGCCGGTTCCATCGCGGTGCAGACGCACCAGAAGATCGTCGGCGTGGTCGAGAACATGTCCGGCCTGCCCTGCCCGCACTGCGGCGAGATGGTCGACGTCTTCGGCACGGGCGGCGGCCAGCTGGTCGCCGACGGCCTGACCCGCACCACCGGCACCTCGGTCCCGGTCCTCGGCTCCATCCCCATCGACGTCCGGCTGCGCGAGGGCGGCGACGAGGGCAAGCCGGTCGTGCTGACCGACCCCGACTCCCCCGCGGGCGCGGCCCTGCGCTCGATCGCGGGCAAGCTGGGCGGCCGGCAGCGCGGTCTGTCGGGCATGTCCCTGGGGCTGACCCCGAAGAACAAGTTCTGAGCCGTCGGTCCACGCCGAAGGGGCGCCGGAACGAACCGGCGCCCCGAGGATCACACGTAGGCGGAAACGTCCTCGACCGCGGCGAACCCGAGACCGTACGCGCTCATCCCCCGGCCGTACGCGCCGAGATGCACCCCCGCCTCGGTGGTACCGGCGAGCACCCACCCGAACTCGGACTCCCGGTAGTGGAAGTCCGCGGCCACCCCGTCCACCGGGAGCGAGAGACGGGACCACTCCGGCCCGCCGAGATCGTCGGCCAGCGCCCACGCCGTCTCGGTCTGCTGCTCCAGCCAGTCGTCCCGCAGGGTGTGGTCCAGCTGCCCCGGCCAGGTGAAGGACAGCAGTCCCACCCCCGCGAGCCAGGCGGCCGAGGACACCGACGTCGCCTCCAGCAGACCCGTCCCGTCGTCGGTCCGCCGGGACGGGTGCGCGGCGACGGTCACCACGACCGCGAACTTGTCCCTCGGTTCCCCGGTGACGCCCTCGTGCAGGACGGAGGGCGTGTCACCGTGCCCGATCGAGCCGTGCTCCACGGCGCCGTCGGAGGCCATGCCGACCTGCATCAGCCAGCGCGGCCCCGTGAACGCCTCGTCGAGCCCGTACCAGGGGAAGGGCGCCCGCAGGTAGGCGTCGACCGTGCGGCGGTCGGAGGCGAACCCCTGCCCGCCCTCCGGGGCCGGCGCCGTCGCGCCCACCCGACTCGTCGTCTCCATCTGCCCGGACGCCTCCTCGCTCTCGTCGGACCGGGGCGGCCCGCCCCCCTTCGGGCGTACTCCACCGGTCCGCACAACAACTCGGCAGCATAACCACACCGCTGAGCGCCGCAGGGCAGGCGCCGGATGCGGGGGTACCCCGAACGACCCGTTCACGCCGTTCGCGGCGGGCGCGCGCTATGACACGCGTCACGTGCGCGTGTCGGGATGGGACGGTTCGCGGCTTACGTGGCGTCGAAGTCGAACGGGGGCCGCTCGTCCTTGCCGGGGTCCTCGGACTTCTTGGTCATGTCGATCTTCCCGCCGGCGGCGGGGGAGGCCGCCTCGGAGGAGGACGAGGAGGCAGAGGAGGGAGCGGAGCCGGTGTCGCGGCCGTTCACCGCGTCCGTGATCTCGGCCATCTCCTTCTTCAGGTCGAAGCCGTTGCGGATCTCCTGGAGGCCCAGGTCGTCGTTGCCCAGCTGCTTGCGCAGGAACGTCTTCGGGTTGAGGTCCTCGAAGTCGAAGTCCTTGAACTCGGGACCCAGTTCGCTGCGGATGTCCTGCTTGGCGCTCTCCGAGAACTCGCGGATCTTCCGGATGGTCCGGGTGACGTCCTGGATGACCTTGGGGAGCTTGTCCGGACCGAACACGAGCACCGCGATGACGATGATCGTCAGTAGCTCCATTGGCCCTATGTCATTGAACACCTGACGCTCCTTGCGATGTCCTCGGTCGCTCAACGGTACCCGGCGTTCCCGTCCGACCGGTACCGTCCCGTGGTGAGACTTGTGTCAGTTCTGCTCCGAGGCGCCCAGGACGAGTGAGACCTCCCGCTCGGCACCGCCGTGTACGACCGTCAGCCGCAGCCGGTCGCCGGGCCGGTGGGCGCGGATCTTGACGATCAGCTCCTCACCCGTGTGGACCCGCTCCCCGTCGACCCGGGTGATCAGGTCGCCCGGCGCGAGCCCGGCCCGTTCGCCGGGACCGCCCTTGAGGACGGCGGGGCCGCCGTTCGCGCTGTGGTCGTCGATGCGGGCGCCGTCGCCGGTGTAGCCCATGTCGAGGGTGACGCCGATGACCGGGTGGGTGGCGTGGCCGTCGTTGATCAGTTCCTCGGCGACGCGCCGGGCCTGGTTGACCGGGATGGCGAAGCCCAGGCCGATGGAGCCGGCCTGGCCGCCCTCGGTGTCCGAGCCGCCGTCGGCGGAGCGGATGGCCGAGTTGATGCCGATGACGTGGGCCCGGGAGTCGAGCAGCGGCCCGCCGGAGTTGCCCGGGTTGATCGGGGCGTCGGTCTGCAGGGCGTCCACGTAGGACACGTCGCTGCCGTCGCCCTCCTCGCCGCCCGCGGTGATGGGCCGCTCCTTGGCGCTGATGATGCCCGCGGTGACGGTGTTGGCGAGGTCGAAGGGGGCGCCGATGGCCACGACCGGGTCGCCGACCCGGACGCCGTCGGAGTCGCCCAGGGTCAGCGGGGTGAGCCCGCGCACGCCGTGCACCTGGACCACGGCGAGGTCGTAGCCGCTGTCCCGGCCGACGACCGTGGCCCGGACGGAGTCGCCGTCGCTGAACGTCGCGGATATCTTCCCGCCCGACGCGGCGGGTGCGACCACGTGGTTGTTGGTGAGGATGTGGCCGCGGTCGTCGAGCACGAAGCCGGTGCCGGTGCCCTCCTCGCCGGAGCCGGAGACGTGCAGGGTGACGACGCTGGGCAGGGCGCGGGCGGCGATCCCGGCCACGCTGTCCGGGGCGCGCCCGGCGGGCACGCTCTTGGCCTGCGGCAGGGTCACCTCGCCGCCGAGGCCCTCGCGTTCGACGTAGGCGCCGACGACGCCGCCGATCCCGGACGCCAGCAGGGCGACCACCAGGGTCCAGGCGACCAGGAACCGCGTGCCCCGCCGCCCGCCCCGCCGCGCGCCGTCCGGCACGGCGCCGGCCTGCTGGAGCGGCCCTCGCCCCCACGGGTCGTAACGCCCCCAGGGGTCCTGTGCGGGCCCCGGGGCGGCCGGGGACACCGGGATGGGGCCGCCGGCCGCGACGGGCTCGGGGACCGCCGTGGAGCCCTGGACGGGCGCCGTTTCGGGAAGGGGCGCCGCGGCCGGGGCGGGTGCCGGTACGCCGGTGGACGCCGGGGCCGGGGCGAACGGGGCGGACGGGGCGGCCGGCGAAGGCGCGCCCGGGAACGCGGGCGCGGGTGCCGGGGCCCGGCCGTGCGGGCCGCCCGGTGGCGGCGGCAGCGGTGTGCCGTGCGTCGGGGTGGTGCCCGGGTGCTGGACCGGCGGGGCGGGGGCCCAGGGGCCCGGCTCGCCGTAGGGCGGGGTGCTGTAGGGGTCCGGTTCGTGCAACGGCGTGGGGCGCTCCGGCTTGGCCAGCTCGAAGTCGCCGTCCGGCGTCGGACCGGTCCCCGCCGCCCCCTCCGTACCCGCTCCCGGCGGGACGCGGTTCCCCTCGTTCATGCTCTCCCCACGGCCGGCCGCGGCCGTGCGCTTCGGCGGCCGCGGGACGTCGACTGCGTGCCCGGCCGATCACCACGGGCACGGCCCTCACCGGATTCAACCAGGTTCGCGGGCCGTGGCGCAGCGCCGGTCAGCGCGCCCGCTGCGGGGCGCTCGGGGACGTCGAGGGGGTGGCGGGGGTGCCGGGGAGGGAGTCGGAGAGCACGCCGGGGACCATCGGGGCCGTGGACCACTTGGTCAGCGGCAGGCCCGTGGCCTTGTCCGGCAGGCGTATCAGCGGGGAGACGGCGGTCGCGCCCGCCATCAGCGGTGCGCTCAGCCGGGCGCCGAGGCCCTGGTCCGGTCCGGCCGAGGGAGCGGGGGCGCCGGGCACCAGGGGCGCGGTGACGGCGGTCGGCGGTGTCGCCGCCGTCGTGTGCCCGAGCAGGGTGCCGCCCTGGGCGAGCAGCGGGCCGGGGCGTCGGCGCTGGGTGTCGGCCGTGCCCGCGCCGGTGCCGCCGGTGGCGCCGCCGGTGCCCGTGGTGCCGGCCGGGACCACGTTGCTGCCGGTGCCGGAGCCGCGGGCGTCCGCGGCCGGGGAGCCGGGGATGGCGGTGGTCACGCCGCCGAGGGCGACCGCGGCCAGCGACACCGCGCCCGCGGCGGCGAACGCGAACCGCAGCCCGCGCGAGGCGGCGCGGCCGTCGTCCGGGCGGCCCACGGGATGGATGCGGAAGCCGCCGTCCTCGACGGCGGGGCCGGGGCCGTGCGGGCGCGCCGGGACGTAGCCGAAGGAGAAGCCGCGCCCGGTGCCGAAGACGCCCGGGGAGCCGGAGACCGGGGCCTCGGAGCCGCTGCCGAGCAGTCCGGTGGCCGGGGCGCCGCCGCCGTCGGGGCCGCCGCCGGGCAGGCCCTGGAGGCGGGCCAGCAGGCTCGCCGAGGGCGGGGGCGGGGGCGCCGCCGCGAAGGCGTTCTTCAGCGCGCGCTGGGCGTCCGCCTCCGCCTTGCAGCGGGCGCAGGTGGCCAGGTGGGCGAGGACGCGTTCCCGCGTGTCATGGCCGAGCTCTCCGTCCACCAGGGCGGAGAGCCGGTCTCCCAGATGCTGCTCGGCGAGGCGTGTCCCCTCGGCGGGTTTCTGTCGCGATCCGCTCACGCCGTCGCGCCCCCTCCCCCCAGCGCGGGGACCCGGGCCAGGAACGAGCGCCGCTCGGCCGCGCGGGCCTCCGGTGAGCGGTGCGCGAGGGCCTTGCGGAGCTGGGAGCGGCCGCGGTGGATGCGGGAGCGGACGGTGCCGAGCTTCACGCCGAGGGTCGCGGCGATCTCCTCGTACGACAGCCCCTCGATGTCGCACAGCACGACGGCGGCGCGGAACTCGGGCGCCAGGGTGTCCAGGGCCTGCTGGACGTCCGCGTCGAAGTGGGCGTCGTTGAAGAGCTGCTGCGGGGTGGGTTCGCGGCTGGCCAGGCGCTCGGCCGCGTCCTCGCCGAGGGCGTCGAAGCGGATGCGCTGCTTGCGCCGGACCATGTCCAGGAAGAGGTTGGTGGTGATGCGGTGCAGCCAGCCCTCGAAGGTGCCCGGCGAGTACGTCGACAGCGAGCGGAAGACGCGCACGAAGACCTCCTGGGTGAGGTCCTCAGCGTCGTGCTGGTTGCCCGTGAGGCGGTAGGCCAGGCGGTAGACGCGGGCGCTGTGGGTGCTGACGATCTCCTCCCAGGTGGGCGGAGTCCACGCCTGCCCGTCCGCGTCACTGGTGAAGGTCGCGGTCTGGGGCTCACCCGGGGCGAGTCCGGCGGCGTGGTGGTCAGCAGCGGTGTCGGTCACGGATTTCGGCCTGCCCGCCGACCCGAGGAAGCGCCGCAGCACTCCGCCCCGGTCCTCGGGCGCAGCCGCACCTCCCCTGTCGGCTCTGGTGGTGTCCAGTGGAGCCCCTACCATAGCCACCTCGCCCGTTAGCTCCGGATAAGCGTTTTTACGAGAATTTGATACTTGCTGGTGCGGCTCGTGCCGCTGCGTCAGCAGTTGTGCGCTCTCCTCGTCCATCCCCTGCCCCCGAAGCATTCCCCCGCCACCGTCTCTTCCTTGTAAACGCCTGGTCCCATCTGCGGGTTCCCGACGCCAACGGATACAGTCACGCCGAGGCATCCATGGGGACAGGAGAGGGTCATTACCGGCAACCGGCAGACGAGCTCGGCATTCGCCGACGCCTTTGCCGCCGAGGACGAAGCGCTGCTCTGGGCCCGCGACCGCGCCCGTGACGCGGGACTTCGCTCGGTGTCGCCCGGCACGGGCTCCGCGCTGCGCCTGCTCGCCGCCTCCGTGGACGCGAAGGCCGTCGCGGAGATCGGCACGGGCTGCGGGGTGTCCGGAATCCATCTGCTGCACGGCATGCGCCCGGACGGGGTGCTCACCACGGTCGATTCGGAGCCGGAGCACCAGCAGTTCGCCCGGCAGGCCTTCCGCGCCTGCGGCTTCGCCAGCAACCGGGCCCGCTTCATCCCCGGCCGCGCCCTGGAGGTGCTGCCCCGGCTCGCGGACGCGGGCTACGACCTCGTCTTCTGCGACGGGGACCGGCTGGAGTACCTGGACTACTTCGCCGAGTCGCTGCGGCTGCTGCGCTCCGGCGGCGTGGTGGTCTTCGAGGGGGTCTTCGCGAGCGGCCGCACGGTCGACTCGGGGCCGCAGCCGTCGGAGGTGCTGCGGCTGCGGGAGCTGCTGCGCACGGTGCGCGAGAGCCAGGAGATGGTCACGTCGCTGCTGCCGGTCGGCGACGGGCTGCTGTGCGCGGTCAAGCGGTGACGGCGGCGACCGGGACGGGAGGGCCGGCGGCACCCGGCGGGTGCGGGGCCCCGGGAACGCGGCTGCCCCGGCACCGCGTACGATGCCGGGGCAGCCGTGAGGACTGACTCTCGCGCGTCAGACGACGACCTTCTTGAGGGCGTCACCGAGCGCCTCGGCCTCGTCAGGGGTCAGCTCGACGACGAGTCGACCGCCGCCTTCGAGCGGAACGCGCATGACGATGCCCCGCCCCTCCTTGGTCACCTCGAGCGGGCCATCGCCCGTCCGCGGCTTCATGGCCGCCATGCTCGTTCCCCTTCCTGAAACCAGCTCATCGTCTGCCGATTGGTGGCACCCGGGCGGGCACCGCGGGACCGGATCGGACACGCGACACCGGCATCGAACACATTGCTTCCCAGCCATTATCCCGCATCTCAGGACCCGATGACCAACATCGGTCCGCATCGCTTGGGCAACGCGCGCGAGCAAAACCACTCAATTCGGGGATGTGGCTGCGATACTGCGCCATCGCACACACACCCGTCGGCCAACCTCCGTCCGGTTTTCTTTGACGCAGCTCACACCGCCGGTCGGACCCTCGGCCAGGGATCTCCGCCATGCTGTTCCCGGACACGGACGTACCGAGCAGTACGTCACCACCGCGACGGAGGGGAAGCGCCATGGCCGACACCGTGCTCTACGAGGTGAGCGACGGGCTCGCGACGATCACGCTGAACCGCCCCGAGGCGATGAACGCGCTGAACGTCGAGGCCAAGGTCGCCCTGCGAGAGGCGGCGCGGGAGGCGGCCGGCGACCCGGCCGTGCGGGCGATCCTGCTGACCGCGGCCGGGGACCGGGCGTTCTGCGTGGGCCAGGACCTCAAGGAGCACATCGGGCTGCTGGCCAAGGACCGGGAGACCGGCTCCGGGCAGACGATGAGCACGGTCGGGGAGCACTACAACCCGATCGTGCGGGCCCTCGCCGGGGCGGCGAAGCCGGTGGTCGCCGCGGTGAACGGGGTCGCGGCCGGGGCCGGGTTCGGCTTCGCCCTCGCCGCGGACTACCGCGTCGTCGCCGACACGGCGTCCTTCAACACCTCGTTCGCGGGGGTCGCCCTGACCGGTGACTCCGGGATCTCCTGGACGCTGCCCCGGGTGGTCGGGCCCGGCCGCGCGGCCGACCTGCTGCTCTTCCCGCGCAGCATCGGCGCGCAGGACGCGCTGGAGCTGGGCATCGCGAACCGGGTCGTGCCGTCCGGCGAGCTGCGGGCCGAGGCCGAGAAGGTGGCGCGCACGCTCGCCTCGGGCCCGACGGTGGCGTACGCGGCGATCAAGGAGGCGATGGCCTTCGGGCTGACGCACTCGCTGTCGGAGACCCTCGACAAGGAGGACGAGCTCCAGACCCGGGCCGGGCGGTCCGAGGACCACGCGATCGCCGTGCAGGCGTTCGTCGACAAGGAGAAGCCGCGCTACTCGGGGCGGTGACGCCCCTCCCGGGCGCCACGGGCGACGCACGCCTCCAGGTGGTCGTCCACCAGTCCGCACGCCTGCATCAGCGCGTACGCCGTCGTGGGTCCCACGAACTTCAGGCCCCGCTTCTTCAGCGCCTTGGACAGGGCCGTGGACTGGGGGGTGACCGCCGGGACGTCCGCCAGGGTCTTCGGGGCCGGGCGGGTCGCGGGGTCGGGGGCGTGGGACCAGATCAGTTCGTCCAGTTCGCCGTCGGACCAGCCGGCGAGGACGCGGGCGTTGGCCAGCGTGGCGTCGATCTTGGCGCGGTTGCGGATGATGCCGGGGTCGGCCAGCAGCCGCTCGCGGTCCTCGTCGGTGAAGGCGGCGACCTTCTCGATGGAGAAGCCCGCGAAGGCCGTGCGGAAGCCCGGGCGGCGGCGCAGGATGGTGATCCAGGACAGGCCGGACTGGAAGGCCTCCAGGCTGAGCCGTTCGAAGAGGGCGTCGTCGCCGTGGACGGGGCGCCCCCACTCCTCGTCGTGGTACGAGACGTAGTCCTCGGTGGACAGGGCCCAGGGGCAGCGCAGCGCGCCGTCCGGCCCGGCGACGGCGGCGGTCATCGCTGGTCCTCCGGGTGCTCGGGCTTGTCCTGCCGGGGCTGTGCGGCGGCGGCCCGGGCGCCGGCCAGCGCGGATTCCAGGCCGGCGATCCGGGCGTCCCGCTCGGCGAGTTCGGCGGCGAGCCGGCCGAGGGCGTCGTCCACGTCGGCCATCCGGTAGCCGCGCGGGGCCAGCGGGAAGCGCAGGGTCTCGATGTCGGCGCGGCCGACGGGGCGGTCCTCCGGCAGCGGGTCCTGGAGCCGCTCGGGCGCGGCCTCGGGCAGCGGGGCGCTTTCGCCGCCGCCCACCACGGCGAGGGTCACCGCGGCGACCACGACGGCCAGCGCGACGACCAGGAACAGGAACATCACCATCGTCTCGAGGTCCCCACGCTCGGGTGCCGGCCGCGAGGGCCGGACGCGGAATCTGTCTGGTCCGATCGTGCCATGCGAGTCTGACGGTTAGGGTCACTGGCGGTCGCAGTGCCGGACGTACGAGGAGAGGTCACAGCGGATGCTCAGGCTGGGCAGGCGGGAATTCGGACCGCACGAACGAGTGATCATGGCGATCGTGAACCGGACCCCGGACTCCTTCTACGACCGGGGGGCGACCTTCCGGGACGAGCCGGCCCTGGCGCGGGTGGAGCAGGCGGTCGCCGAGGGCGCGGCGATCATCGACATCGGCGGGGTGAAGGCCGGCCCGGGCGAGGAGGTCTCGGCCGAGGAGGAGGCGCGCCGCACGGTCGGCTTCGTGGCGGAGGTACGGCGCCGCTTCCCGGACGTGATCATCAGCGTGGACACCTGGCGGGCCGAGGTCGGCGAGGCGGTGTGCGAGGCGGGCGCGGATCTGCTGAACGACGCGTGGGGCGGCGCGGACCCCGGCCTCGCCGAGGTCGCGGCGCGGTACGGGGTGGGGCTGGTGTGCACCCACGCGGGCGGCGCCGAGCCGCGCACCCGCCCGCACCGGGTGACGTACGACGACGTCATGGCCGACGTCCTGGACGTGACGGTGGGGCTCGCCCGGCGGGCGGTGGAGCTGGGGGTGCCGCGGGAGTCGGTGCTGATCGACCCGGGGCACGACTTCGGCAAGAACACCCGGCACAGCCTGGAGGCGACGCGCCGGCTGGACGAGATGGTCGCCTCGGGCTGGCCGGTGCTGGTGTCGCTGTCCAACAAGGACTTCGTCGGGGAGACGCTGGACCGGCCGGTCAAGGAGCGGCTGATCGGCACGCTGGCGACGACGGCGGTGTCCTCCTGGCTCGGCGCGATGGTCTACCGCGTCCACGAGGTCGCCGAGACCCGCCAGGTGCTCGACATGGTCTCCTCCATCGCGGGCCACCGCCCCCCTGCGGTGGCCCGTCGGGGGCTGGCGTAGGCCGGGTCTACCGCGCGGCCTCCTTGGAGACCAGGGCCACGGCCTCGTCCACGTCGTCGGTGACGTGGAAGAGCAGGAGGTCCTTCTCCAGGGCCTTGCCCGAGGCCACGAGGGTGTTCTTCAGCCAGTCGACCAGGCCGCCCCAGTACTCGCTGCCGAAGAGGACGATCGGGAAGCGGGTGACCTTCTGGGTCTGCACCAGGGTCAGCGCCTCGAACAGCTCGTCCAGGGTGCCGAGGCCGCCGGGCAGGACGACGAACCCCTGGGCGTACTTGACGAACATCATCTTCCGGACGAAGAAGTACCGGAAGTTCAGGCCGATGTCGACGTAGGGGTTCAGGCCCTGCTCGAAGGGCAGCTCGATGCCGAGGCCCACCGAGACGCCGCCCGCCTCGCACGCGCCCTTGTTGGCCGCCTCCATGGCGCCGGGGCCGCCGCCGGTGATCACCGCCCAGCCGGCCCGCACCAGGCCCCGGCCGAGCCGGACCCCGGCGTCGTACTCGGGCGAGTCCACCGGGGTGCGGGCCGAGCCGAACACGCTGATGGCGGGCGGGAGTTCGGCCAGGGTGCCGAAGCCCTCGATGAACTCCGACTGGATGCGCAGCACCCGCCAGGGGTCGGTGTGGACCCAGTCGTTGGGAGCGCGTTCGTCCAGCAGCCGCTGGTCGGTCGTGCTCGCCGTCACCTGGTCCCGCCGCCGGAGGACCGGCCCGAGCCGCTGCTCGTCCGGTGGCTGCTTCTTCCCCTCGGGGTTCCCGGTAGGCATGTGCGCTCCCTCCGCTCGCCGGTGGTTCCGTCCCAGCGTAGATCCACGCGGGTTACGCGGGGCGGACGTGCGCGTGTCCGCCCGGCGTGTGCCGCGTGGGGGGCTAGTCCGTGAGCCAGCCGCGCAGCCGCTCCTCGGCCGCGAGGATCTTGGCGGTCTCCACGCGCTCGTCCCGCTTGTGCGCCAGGTGCGGGTTGCCGGGGCCGTAGTTGACCGCGGGGATGCCGAGCGCGGCGAAGCGGGAGACGTCCGTCCAGCCGTACTTGGGTCGCGGGGCGCCGCCCACCGCCTCGATGAAGGCCGCGGCGGCCGGGTGGGAGAGGCCGGGCAGCGCGCCGCCGCTGTGGTCGTCGATCACGAACTCCTCGACCCCGCAGTCCGCGAACACCTCGTGGACGTGCGCGATCGCCTCCTCCTCGGTGCGGTCGGGGGCGTAGCGGAAGTTGACGGTGACCACGCACTCGTCCGGGATGACGTTGCCCGCGACCCCGCCGCTGATGCCCACGGCGTTCAGGCCCTCGCGGTACTCCAGGCCGTCGATCACCGGGTAGCGGGGCTCGTAGGCCGCGAGGCGCTCCAGGATCGGCGCGGCCGCGTGGATGGCGTTGGCGCCCATCCAGGAGCGCGCCGAGTGCGCCCGCTCGCCCTTGGTCCGCAGCAGCATCCGCAGCGTGCCCTGGCAGCCGCCCTCGACCTCGCCGTCGGAGGGTTCGAGCAGCACCGCGAAGTCGCCCGCCAGCCACTCCGGGTGGGCCTCGGCGACATGCCGGAGGCCGTTGAGGTGGGCGGCGACCTCCTCGTTGTCGTAGAAGACGAAGGTCAGGTCGCGGTTGGGGGCGGGGACCGTGGCCGCGATGCGCAGCTGGACCGCCACGCCCGACTTCATGTCGCAGGTGCCGCAGCCCCACAGCACGCCGTCCTCGTCCAGGCGCGAGGGCACGTTGTCCGCGATCGGCACGGTGTCGATGTGTCCGGCCAGCACGACCCGCTCGGCGCGGCCCAGGTTCGTCCGGGCGATCACGTTGTTGCCGTACCGGTCCACGGTCAGGTGCGGCAGGGCGCGCAGGGCGGTCTCGACGGCGTCCGCGAGCGGCTTCTCGGTGCCGCTCTCGGAGGGGAGGTCCACGAGCCGCGCGGTGAGCGCGGCGGCGTCCAGCGTGAGGTCAAGCGTGGTGTCGGCCATGACCTCGACCCTAGCGCGCCGCCGTCGGCCGCCCGGCTCACGCGCGGTAACGCACCGCTGGCGTAAGGGTGGTGATCGCTCCAGTACCTTGTACGCGTGTCTGAGCCGTCCCCCACCCGTCTCAAGCGCCGCGGCCGTCTGTTCCGGTTCTCCGCGGCCCTGTTGGTCCTGTGCGGTGTCGCCGCCTACCTCGTGGTGCAGTACGTCACCGGAGGCGGCGGGGCCCATGGCTGCAAGGTGGTCTCGGCCGCCGGCGACGGGACGTCGTACGAGTTCACGCCCGAGCAGGCGGCGAACGCGGCGACGATCGCCGCCGTCGGCACCGGCCGGAACATGCCCGAGCGGGCCGTGACGATCGCGCTGGCCACCGCGATCCAGGAGTCCGGGCTGCGCAACATCGAGCACGGCGACCGGGATTCGCTCGGCCTGTTCCAGCAGCGGCCGTCGCAGGGCTGGGGCACCGAGGAGCAGATCATGGACCCCACGTACTCGGCGGGGATCTTCTACGCCCATCTGGCCAAGGTCCCCGGCTACACCGGGCTGCCGCTGACGGTGGCCGCGCAGAAGGTGCAGCGCAGCGGCTTCCCGGAGGCGTACGCCAAGCACGAGCCGGACGCCGAGCTGCTGGCGGCCGCGCTGACCGGGCAGGCGGCGGCCACGCTGACCTGCGACGGGCGCTTCGACACGAGGGCCACGGCGACCGGTCCGGACGCGGTACGGGCGGCGCTGGTACGGGACTTCGGGCGGGACGCGCTGCAGGAGACCGGTGCCGAGGTCGGCGGCACCCCGGTGCCCTCGCCGACCCCCTCGCCCAGCGTGACGGCGACGGCGAGCGGGCGGACCGTGAGCGTGCCGGTGCCGCTCGGCGCGCGCCGGGACGCGAGCGGGCGCGGCGAGCAGCAGCGGGGGTGGCAGCTGGCGCAGTGGGCGGTCGCCAACTCCGCGGCGCTGCACATCCAGCGGGTGACGTACGCCGGGCGGGTCTGGACGAGCGACGAGGGGTCGTGGCAGCCGGTGCGCTCGGACGGGGCCGGCGGTGCGGAGCGGTCCATGGGCGTTGTCCGGATCGTGACCGGACAGTAGTGCGGGGCGTCGTCCGGGAGGATGGCGTCGCCGTCTTATGCGGGGCCGTACGGGCGAATCGCGGGTCGAACCGGGAAACCCTTGGGAATCAAGGGGCGTAAGGATTCTGCTGGGCGCGCGCAGCCATGCTCTTTGCCCGTTTTTATCCACACCTGATAATGCGATGCGTTATCCATTCGTGACCTGGGGCGTCCGCAACCTTCGCGGGCTTCGAGCGGTAGTCACGGCGTCCGAGCCCGGTGCCGGGTCCGGACGAAGACACCGTTCTCTCCCGTCGAATGGAGCATCATGTCCCTCCCCCTGACCCGCCGGATCGCCCGTGCCGCGCTGCTCGTCGCAGCGGGAGCGGCCGCCGGGGTCGGTGCGGCCGGCTCCGCCGGTGCGGCCACGAACCTGCCGGCCACTCCGAACCTGGGCGGCCTGACCGCGCTGGACGGCGCGCACGTCGGCAACACCGTCGACGGTGCCGCCGAGAACGTCACCGCGCTGGCGGGCAACGCGGGCGGCAACGTCCTCAAGCAGGCGGTGCCGGCCGCGGGCAAGACGGCCGGCGGTGCCGTGCAGAAGGCGGCGCCCGCGGCGCAGCAGGCCGCGGGCGGTCTGACCGGGGCCGCGGGAAGCGCCCTCGGGGACGCGGCGGCCGGCGCGACGAAGGGCGGGCTGCCCACGTCCAACCTGCCGGTCCAGGGGCTGCCGCTCACCTGAGTCCGGGTCTGAGCCGGCGCGTCGCCCGCTGAACGGGGTCCAGGGGTTCCCTGGGCCCCGTTCCGCGTGTCCGGGCCCACCGGGGCCGGCGGCGGTCAGCGAAGCCGGGAGACCGCCGCCTGGACGCGTTCGTCCGTGGCCGTGAGCGCCACGCGCACGAAGTTCTCGCCCGCCGTGCCGTAGAAGTCGCCGGGGGCGACCAGGATGCCCAGCTCGGCGAGGTGGGCGACCGTGGTCCAGCAGGACTCGTCGCGGGTGGCCCAGAGGTAGAGGCTGGCCTCGCTGTGCTCGATGCGGAAGCCGTGGGCGACCAGGGCCGCCCGGAGGGCCTCGCGGCGGGCTGCGTAGCGGGCGCGCTGCTCCTGGACGTGGGCGTCGTCGCCGAGGGCGGCCACGACCGCGGCCTGGGTCGGCGCGGACGTCATCATCCCGCCGTGCTTGCGGATCTCCAGCAGCGGGCCCAGGACCGCCGGGTCGCCCGCGACGAAGGCGGCGCGGTAGCCGGCCAGGTTGGAGCGCTTGGAGAGGGAGTGCACGGCCACGATGCCGTCGTACGAGCCGCCGTTGACGTCCGGGTGCAGCACCGAGACCGGGTCGGCCTCCCAGCCCAGCTCCAGGTAACACTCGTCGGAGACGACCAGGACGCCGTGGGCGCGGGCCCAGGCGACGATGTCGGTCAGCTCCCGGGCGGAGAGGACCCTGCCGGTGGGGTTGGACGGGGAGTTCAGCCAGAGCAGCTTGAGGCCGGCCGGGTCCAGGTCGCGCGGGTCGTCGTAGACCTCGTACGCGGCGCGGGCGAGGCGGGCGCCCACCTCGTACGTCGGGTAGGCCAGCCGCGGGTAGGCGACCTTGTCGCCGGGGCCGAGGCCCAGCTGGGTCGGCAGCCAGGCCACCAGTTCCTTGGAGCCGACGACCGGCAGCACGTGCCGGTGGGTCACGTCGCGGGCGCCCAGGCGGCGCTCCAGCCAGCCGCAGATCGCGTCCCGCAGAGCGGGGGTGCCCCAGACGGTCGGGTAGCCCGGGGAGTCGGCCGCGTCGACGAGGGCCTTCTGGATCAGCTCGGGGACCGGGTCGACCGGGGTGCCGACGGAGAGGTCGACGATGCCGTCCGGATGGGCCGCGGCCGTCTTCTTGTAGGGCTCCAGCTTGTCCCAGGGGAAGACGGGAAGCCGGTCGGAGACTGCGGACACGATCAGTGGCTCACTTTCGTCTGGTGCGGCAAACGCCTCGGTCCCGTGCGGCGGCGATCGGGGCGATCGAGCCGTACGGGACCGAGGCGGCGCGGTTCGGCGCGGGCCGCTTGGCGCTAAACGGTCACTCGCCCTGCGGCGGCAGCGCGGCGACGAAGGGGTGGTCGCGTTCGATCAGCCCCAGCTTGCTGGCGCCGCCGGGCGAGCCCAGCTCGTCGAAGAACTCGACGTTCGCCTTGTAGTAGTCCTTCCACTCCTCCGGGACGTCGTCCTCGTAGAAGATCGCCTCGACCGGGCAGACCGGCTCACAGGCACCACAGTCGACGCATTCGTCCGGGTGGATGTACAAGGACCGCTGGCCCTCGTAGATGCAGTCGACCGGGCACTCCTCGATGCACGCCTTGTCCTTGACGTCGACACAAGGCTGCGCGATGACGTAGGTCACGCTGTCGTTCCTCCTCGATAGGGCGCTGGCGGGCCTCCTCAGGCTCCGCCGCCTGGCGCGCGGGAGCGCGGCGTCGTCGATGCCCGCCCCTAGTATCTCCGTTCCGGAGCATGATCCGAACAGGAGGGGTGAACTGACCGGTGGAAATCTCGGCACAAGGGCGCCTTGTAGTCCGTATCACCCCAGCTGACGTGGGGAAACGCGTCTCCGTACGGCGGTTGAGCGAACCCGGTGCGGCGCGGGAGAAGTTCACCGACACGGTGGGCGTTCTCACATCTTGGGATCATGGCGTGGTCATGATCACACAACGGAGCGGCGAGAGTGTCCGGTTTCCGGAAACCTCCCTCGTGGCGGGCAAGGTCGTACCGGCCGCCCCGGCCCGCCACCGGGGTCCGGCGGCCGGTTACGAGGAGCTGGCCCGGGTCGCCTCGCGCGCGTGGCGGCCGGTGGAGAGCGAGCCGCTCGGGCAGTGGGAGCTGCGGGCCGCCGGCGGGTTCACCCGGCGGGCCAACAGCGTGCTGCCGCTGGGCGATCCCGGCCGTCCGCTCGACGCGGCCCTGGCGGCCGTACGACGCTGGTACGGCGAGCGGGGCCTGCCCGCGTACGTGCAGACCGCGACCGGCGCCGAGGGCACGCAGGAGCTGCTCTGCGCGGAGCTGGAGCGGCGCGGCTGGGTGCGGGAGGTGACCGCCGAGGTGTGGACGGGCGCCCTGGCGCCGGTCGCGGACCGGGCCGGGGGCGCGGACGTGGTGCTCGCCCGCGAGGCGGACGCGGCGTGGCTCGCGCGGTACGGGCGCAAGGGGGTGAGCGAGGTGGCCCTGAAGGTGCTCGGCTCGCGCGCGGACGACCGCGGCGCGGGGCCGTCCGTGTGGTTCGCCTCCGTGCCGGGCGCGCCGGGCGCGGCGCCGGCGGCGATCGGACGGTGTGCCGTGGACGGGCGCTGGGCCGGGTTCGCCGCCGTCGAGGTGGACCCCGGGCGGCGCAGGCAGGGCCTGGCCACCGAGGTGATGGCCGCGCTCGCCCGCCGCGCCCTGGCCGAGGGCGCCTCGGCCGCCTGGCTCCAGGTGGAGGCCGACAACGAGCCCGCACGGGCCCTGTACGGCGCTCTGGGCTTCTCCCGGCACCACGCCTACCACCACTTCCGGGAGCCGGGGGAACACTCGCCGCAGGAGCTCCCGGACCGGTCGTAGAACCCCGTTGAGAGGGCAGGAAACCGCCATGCCGAACCCCCGTCGTCTGCCGCCTCCCCACCCGCCGTCGCCGGAGCGGTCCGCCGAGGTGCGGCGCCGGTTCGGCGAGGAGGCGCGGGCCGAACGGCCGGATCTGGCGGCGCTGTGCCTGCTGATCGGCGCGGAGGCGGACGGCTCGCTGGACGAGGCCGGGATCGACGCCGCGCAGGCCGAGCTGGACCGGCTCGCGGGCGAGCTGCCGTACCGGCCCGGCGGGCCGCGCGCCTGGGCGGAGGCGGTGCGGCGACTGCTCGGCGGGCGCTACGAGTTCCACGGGACGCCCGGCGACTACGAGCGCCTGGAGTCCTCGCTGCTGCACGAGGTGCTGCGGCGGCGGCGCGGGCTGCCGATCCTGCTGTCGGTGGTGTGGCTGGAGGTCGCCCGGCGGGCCGGGGCGCCGGTGTACGGCGTGGCGCTGCCCGGGCACTTCGTGATCGGGTTCGGCGCGCCCGGGGAGCAGGTGCTGGCCGATCCGTTCGAGGGCGGGCGGGTGCTGAGCGGGCCGGACGCCGAGCTGCTGGTGGTCGGGGCGACCGGCGCGCCGCTGGATCCGGCGATGCTGGGGCCCGCCCCGCCGCTGGAGGTCGTCCAGCGGATCCTCAACAACATCCGGGCCTGGGCCGCGGCCCGCCCCGAGCACTCGGACGTCGCGCTGCGGGCGGTGGAGCTCTCGCTGCTGATCCCCGCCCACCCGGCCAGGCTGCGCTACGAGCGCGGGCAACTGCTGGTGCAGCGCGGGCAGTTCCTGGCCGGGGCGGCGGAACTGGACGCGTACGCCGAGCTGATCGAGGTCGTCGACGAGCCGGCCGCCGAGCGGGTGCGGCGGCAGGCCCGCACGGCCCGCGCCAAGCTCAACTGACCCGCTGCCGGTCCTCGTTCACAGCCAGCCCTTCTCCCGGGCGGTGCGCACCGCCTCCGCCCGGTTGCGGACGGCGAGTTTCTGGATGGCCGTGGAGAGGTAGTTGCGGACCGTGCCCTGGGACAGGTGCAGGGCCTTGGCCAGTTCGGCGTTGGTGGAGCCGTCGGCCGCGGCGCGCAGCACCTCGCGTTCGCGTTCGGTGAGCGGGTTGGCGCCCTCGGCCAGCGCGGCGGCGGCCAGCGTGGGGTCGATGACCCGCTCCCCGGCGAGCACCGTGCGGACGGCGGCGGCGAGTTGGGCCGCCGGGGCGTCCTTGACCAGGAAGGCGTCGGCGCCGGCCTCCATGGCGCTGCGCAGATAGCCGGGGCGCCCGAAGGTGGTGAGCACCACCAGCTTCACCCGGGGGAACTCCCGGTGGACGCGGGCCGCGGCCTCGATGCCGGTGCAGCCCGGCATCTCGATGTCGAGCAGCGCCACGTCGACGTCGTGCGCGCCGACCGCCGCGAGCACCTCGTCCCCGCGGGCCACCTGGGCGACGACCTCGATGTCCGGCTCCAGGCCCAGCAGCGCGGCCAGCGCCTCGCGGACCATCGACTGGTCCTCGGCCAGCAGGACCTTGATCGTGCGCGTCATGCCCCGGATCCTACGTCCCCGCCGGCCGCCGCGGGCACGCGGGCGACCAGCCGGAAGCCGTGTCCGCACCGGCCCGCCTCCAGGGTTCCGCCGGCCTTCTCCAGACGCTCGGTCAGCCCGGTCAGACCGTTGCCGAAGCCGCCGCCGCTGCCGCCGGATCCGTTGTCCTCGACGGTGAGTTCGAGCACCGGGCCGTCCAGGGTCTGGCGGTGCAGGAGCCGTACGGCGCAGCGGTCGGCGCCGCTGTGCCGGACCACGTTGGTGACCGCCTCGCGCAGGGCCCAGGCGAGCGCGGACTCGGCGTCCCGGTCCACCCCGTCGAGGTCGGGCTCGTCGGGCAGTTCGGCGGTGACGCCCGCGGCGGTGAGGGCCACCTGGGTGCCGGCCAGCTCCACGGCGAGGCGGGGGCGCCGGTAGCCGGTGACCGCCTCCCGGACGTCCACCAGGGCCTGGCGGCTGACCTGTTCGATGTCGGCGACCTGCTGGGCCGCCTTGTCCGGGTGGTCCGGCAGCATCCGGCCGGCCAGCTCGCTCTTCAGCGTGATCAGCGAGAGCGAGTGGCCCAGCAGATCGTGCAGGTCGCGGGCGAGGCGCAGCCGCTCCTCGTTGGCGGCGAGCTGGGCGACGGTGGCCCGCGCCTTGCGCAACTCGATCGTGGTGCGCACGAGTTGGCTCACCCCGATCATCGCGAACCCGATGAGCACGACCATCAGCAGGTCCTCGTCGACCGCGTACGCACCCCAGCGCATCCTGACGAGGTACATCACCAGACCGGAGCCCGGGATCGCCCAGACCGCGAGCCGCGGCGGCAGCGTGGCCCCGCAGGCCACCGAGAGGTAGACGAACAGCCCGGTCCAGTGCGTGCCGAGGCCGTAGCCCAGGGCGGGGGCGAGGACGGCGAGGATGCCCAGCAACACGGCTCCCGCCCGCGGTGGGAAGGACCGTCCCATGTTCCGGAAGACCAGCGTCAGATACGCGACGACGAAGACCGCAAGGCCCGCCGCGCCCGCCACGGTGCCGGCCGTGGTGTGCCGGCCGCTGGTCAGGTCGTGGACCGGGGAGCTGAGGAAGACCAGCCACACGCCGATCCACAGCAGCTTGATCAGGACGTCGCGCCGGTTGCGGGGCCCCTGGCCGATCCGCACCTGCGGCCCTGGCCCGCGCGCGCCGGCCCGTGGGTCTTCCGTCATCGTGCTCACGCCTTCAGCGTGTCCTTCCGGTACAGCCAGGCCGCGCCGCCCGCGAAGAGGACGAAGTACCCGGCGAGGACGGCGATGTCCGTGGTGTGCGGGGCCTGGCTCTCCTCGATCGCCCGGCCCAGCGCGGCGTACGCGTGGGTGGGCAGCCACTTGGCGATGTCCTGGAGGAACCGCGGGAAGGTGGTGGACGGCATCCACAGGCCGCCGAGGATCGACAGGCCGAAGTACACGATCATCGTGATGGGGCGCACCGCGTCCCCGGAGGCGAGGTAGCCGAGGGCGACGCCGAGCGCGGCGAAGACGAGGCTGCCGGCCCAGATGACCCCGGTGAGGGCGAGCCACTGCCAGGCGTCCAGTCGTACGTGCTTGATCGCGGCGGCGGCCAGGAAGACCACCACGATGGACGGCAGGCTCACCACGGCCGCGCTGGCGGTCTTGGCGAGGACGTAGCCGCGCCCGGGCAGCGGGGTCAGCCGCAGCTGCCGCACCCAGCCGCTCTCGCGTTCCTTGGCGATGCGCTCGCTGTTGCCCATCAGGACGGCGGTCAGGGCGCCGAAGGAGGCCATGGAGACCATCATGTAGGTCGCCAGGGTGAGCCCGGTCCCGTCGATCCTGGTGTCGTCGGCGTTGCCCGCGATGATCAGGAAGAGGACGGCCGGGTAGAGCACCGAGAAGAACAGGAACTTCTTGTTGCGCAGGGCGCGGGTCAGTTCCAGTTTGATGAGCGAGTTCACGACTGCTTGGCCTCCTCGGCCTCCGTGATGGCGACGAACGCCTGTTCCAGCCCGAGGCCGGTGACTTCGAGGTTGCGGGGGTAGACACCGAGGCGGTACAGGGCGTGCACGGTGGCGTCGGCGTCGGCGGACTGGAGGCGCACGGTGTGGCCGAAGCCGCCGTGGGACACGGTGAGGGAGGTCAGCCGCGGCAGGGCGCGCAGGGCGTCCTCGTCGACGGCGCCCTCCAGGTCGAAGGAGATCCGCCGGGCGCCCGCCCTGGCCTTGATCTCGGCGGCGGTGCCGTCGGCGAGGAGCCGGCCGCGGTGCAGCACCAGGACCCGGTCGGCGATGGCGTCGGCCTCTTCCAGGTAGTGCGTGGCGAACAGCACGGTACGGCCCTGGTCGGCCTGCTCGCGCATGGTGGCCCAGAAGGCCTGGCGGGCGGAGACGTCCATGCCGGTGGTCGGCTCGTCCAGGATGATCAGGTCGCTGTCGCCCGCGGTGGCCAGGGCGAAGCGGACCCGCTGGGCCTGGCCGCCGGAGAGCTTGTTGACCTTGCGGTCGGCGATCTGCGTGATCCCGGCGCGGGCCAGCACGTCGGAGACCGGGTACGGCCGCGGGTGCAGCGAGCAGGACAGCTTGACCAGTTCGCCGACGGTGACCTCGTCCATCAGGCCGCCGCTCTGGAGCATGGCCCCGACCCGCCCGGCCACGATCGCCTCGCGCGGGCTGGTGCCGAACACGGTCACCGTGCCGCTGTCGGGCTGCTTCAGGCCGAGGAGCAGATCGAGGGTGGTGGACTTGCCGGCACCGTTCGGGCCGAGCAGGGCGACGGTCTCCCCCGGGTGCAGCCGCAGCGAGAGCCCGTCGACGGCCCGCACCGTCCCGTACGTCTTGGTCACCTGGTCGAACCCGACCACCTCGGTGGAGGTGGCCGGTACCGCTGTCGTTGTCATGGTCCCCATCGTGCCGGGCGGGACGGGCGACCGGCAGTGCCGGTGATCCTGCGTGCGGGATGACAGATGTCATGCGGCCGGGGTGACGTCCCCCGGGGGACGCGTCGGGGGCGCCCGGCGCGGTGCCGAACGCCCCTGCCGCGGACCTCAGTTCGGGTTCGTGGGGATGACCGCGACCCGGTTGGTCTTGCTCATCAGTGCCTGGCGCAGGGCGCCGTAGACGTCCTGCGGGGTGACCGGCGTCTTCTTGCCGTTGCCGCGGGTGATGAGGACGCCGTCGAAGGCCTTGCCGTACAACTGCTTCAGGGCGGCCAGATCGGGCTTGTCGACCAGCTTGCCGTCGACGGCCGTCACATGGAGGAACTTCCACAGCGAGTTCTGCGGGCTCAGGGGAACCGCGTGCGCGGCGTCCGTCATCACGGTCACCTTGGCCGACATCGCCGGCTCCGCGAACTCCTTCATCTCCCGGTCCACCTCGGCGTTGGAGACCGTCGGCTGCCGGTTGGTCGTCGGCACGGTGACCGGGGCCGAGCTGTTCGTCTCCACGGCCGTGCGGTAGGCCTGTTCGATCGCCTGGGCGGAGCCGGCCGCGTCGATGGCCTTGCCCGGCTTGCCGTAGACGGCCACGGCCTGGCCGGGCTTGAACTCGATGCCGCCCTCGACGACCGCGCCGGAGCCGGAGCCCCCGCCGGCCTGCTGGAGGGCGGCCTGGAGCTTCTCCTCGTCCACCGGCATGACCGGGGCGACCACGCGCTTCTGCCCGAAGAGGGTGCCGACCACGGAGACCGGGTTGTAGTCGCTCGTCGCGGCCTGGCTCGCCGTTGCCTGGAAGTCGAACTGGAGACCGGCGTTCGCCGGGGTGAGGGTGACCGTCTTGCCGCCCACGTCCAGCTTGAGCGGCTTGGCCACCCGGCTGCCGAACGCGTCGTCGAGCTTCTTGACGGCGTCGTCACGGGTGCCGCCGCCGATGTCGACGCCGAGCACGGTGGTGCCCTTGGGCACGTCGGTGTGGTTCATCAGCAGCCCGGCGCCGTAGACGCCGCCCGCGATCACCACCACGCCGACGGCCAGCAGCACCAGCTTGCTGCGCCCCTTCTTCTTCGGCTTGGCCGCCGCCTTGGGCGCGGCCTTGGCGGGCTCGGGCGCGGGCTTGGCCGCGGTCTGCCCGGCCGGGCCGCCGGGGCCGCCCGCGCCGAACGGGGCGCCGCTTGCGCCCGGGACGACCGGGATGCCGCTGGTGACGGTGTGTCCGGAGACGTTGTCCGGGGCGCGGTAGCCGGGCGTGCCCGGTTCGGGGGCCGGCTTCTGCGGGGTGAGGATCGCGGTGTCGTCGCTGAGCCCGCCGCCGGGACCGAACCCGGTGCCCGGAGCGCCCGCGGGACCCCCGGGCGCGCCCGGGCCGTCGAGGTCGGCGATGTCCGCGAGGGCGCTGCGCGCGGGCGCGCCGCCCTGGCCGCCGTACCCGCCGGTCCCCGGCACCAGCGGGCTGTCGCCGGTGACCGGACCCCCGGTCGGCCCGGCGGGGCCCTGCGGGCCGCCGCGGCCGCCCGGTCCGTCGGCGCCGTCGGCACCGCCCACGCCGCCCGCGCCCGCGGGGCCGCCGAAGCCGTCCTGGCCGCCGTGCTCCGCGAAGTACGGCAGATCGTCGCGGCGCGGCTCGCCGCCGTTGCCGTCGGCCCGGGAGCCGCCGCCGAGCGGGCCCGCGGCCAGCGCCTCGGTGACGTCGAAGGAGCCCGTGCCGCCGCCGTGCCCGGGGGCCACGGGGCCGCCGGTGGCGCCGGGCAGGCCCGCGCCGTTGGTCTTGCCGGAGCGGCCGGGCACGCTCATGGAGCCGACCACACCGCCGGGGCGTGCGCCGGTGCCACCCGCCGCGCCGTTCGCACCCGGTCCACCCGGACGGGCACCCGGCGCGCCGGAGGCAGCGGTGGAACCGCCGGGGTTCTTGCCGCCGTTGGCGCCGCCCTTGCCGGTCGCGGCCTTGCCCGCGGAGGACTTGCGCGGCGCGAACCAGTCGCTGGTCTTCTCCTCGGCCGGGGCCGCGGGCTCGGCGGGCGCCTGCGGGGCGGGCGCCGCGGCGGCCGGGGTGCGCGCCTCGGCGGCCGGCCTCTCCTCGCGGGCGCCCTCGGCGGACTCACCGTCCCCGACGGGCTTGCGCACGACGACCGGCGGGATCGGCCGGGACCCGGGGATGTTGATCCGGATCCGGGTCGTCAGCGTGGTCTCGGTCTTGCGTTCCTCCGGCGCGCCCGAACGGGCCGCGTCCGTACCGTCGTCGGAAGCCATGGGGGTCCCGTACGGCGGGGTGCCGGAGGGGTACGCGGCTCCGCCGCGCCCGTTGGGCCCGGAGGACGGAGTGTCAGTTTCACGACTCAAGGCAGGTTCTCCCAGTTGGCTCCGCCGCCCGACACGACCTCACTGCTCTGGCGGTCCCCCCGGCTCGAACGAGGTCGGCAGCGTGGGGGAGGTTCGGCGGCGCGCACCACCATACTGGCCGCTTCCGGCGGGCATCCCCTGACCGCCGGGGAAACCCACACCCGACTCGCACGCGGGCGGCACCGGAAAGCGGTACGTCACTTCCCAAGTCGGGCGGAGCCGTCACGAGGTTGCCGCATCGCGCCAAGCGTGGCGCAGATCACAGCGAGCGCCATGCCACCGAAGAGGAAGAGGTAGGAACCGCCGCCCGCGCCGAAGAGGAAGTCGCCCTCGGGGCGCGAGGAGGTGAGCAGTATGACGGTGACGATCCAGCCCGCCGCCGGGGCCATCGCGCCGCCCCGGGACCGGGTGGCGTACGAGCCGCCGAGGAAGGTGCCGACCGCGGCGGCCAGGGCGAGCAGCAGCCCGCCGGGGAACCAGGCGGCCTGCACCAGCGCGCCGGCGACCGCGACGAGGGCGCCGAGCAGGAAGAGGCCGACGTACGCCGCGGCCCGCCCCGCGGACGGCGGCCGCAGCGGCTGGGCGAGCATCGAGCCCGGGGCGCCGTTGCCCGCTCCGCCGCTCACGAGGTCTCCTCGACGCCGAGGCCGGCGAACAGGTCGGTCTCGCCGGGGACGGCCGTGCCGCGCACCAACTCGTAGTACTCGGTGGTGAACAGGGGCTGGGCCAGCTCGTTGGAGAGTGCGAAGCAGGACCCGGCCACCTCGATCTGGGTGGCGTGGGCGCGCATCGCGGCGGCCTTGGCGGCGGCGTGTGCGGTGCCGTCGACGGCGGTGGTGATCCGCTCGTCGTCCACCACTCCGGGTACGTCGTCCAGGTCGGCGCTCTTGGTGAAGGGCAGCGTCGGCAGCTCGTCCTGGAGCCGGGCGAAGGCGGCCTCGGCCACGGAGCGCGGGGTGCGGTTCCAGTAGACCTTGTCGACGCGGTGGCCGCGCTCGGCCGCGAGGTCCACGGCGCGCATGGCGACGCGGTGGGCCTGGATGTGGTCCGGGTGGCCGTAGCCGCCGTTGTCGTCGTAGGTGACGAGGACCTGGGGCCGGGTCTCCAGGATCACCTCGACGAGGTGGCCGGCGGCCTCGTCCACGTCGGCCCGCCAGAAGCAGCCGGGGTCCTCGTTGTCCGCGGTGCCCATCATCCCGGAGTCGCCGTAGCGGCCCGCGCCGCCGAGCAGCCGGGCGTCGGTGACCCCCAGCGCGGCGAGGGCGGCGGCCAGCTCGCCGCGCCGGTGCGCGCCCAGGGCGGCCCCGGTCAGATGCCGCAGTCCGGGCGGGATGCACTCCCCCCGCTCCCCCAGGGTGCAGGTGACCAGCGTCACGTGCGCACCCTCGGCCACGTACTTGGCCATGGTGGCGCCGTTGTTGATCGACTCGTCGTCCGGGTGCGCATGCACCAGGAGCAGCCGCCGAGCGCCCCGCGACCCAAAGGAGGACAGTTCCGTCATGCCACCACCCTACGCAGGCCGACGGTGTACCCCGTGCCCCCGGGCCTCCCCGTCCCCCGGCTCCGGCGGTTTGCGGGCCGCGAGGGAGGGAACCCGCACGGCCGGACGGGACGGGCCGGCCGGGAGGCCGTTCAGAACTTGATGCTGCCGATCATGCTCGCCACGTTCGAGGTCAGCTGACTGATCGTGGGCGCGATGGTGGAGGAGGCGAGGTAGAAGCCGAGCAGGATGCAGACCACCGCGTGGCCGCCCTTGAGCCCGGACTTCTTCATCAGCAGGAAGACGATGATCGCCAGCAGCACCACCGCCGAAATCGAGAGTGCCACGGCGGCTCACCTCCAAAGTTCCCAGGGACGCGGCTGTTCGGAAAGATCGGTAGAGCAAGTCCATGCAGGCACCGGCAGGTTCATACCCACACAGCGGTAGTGATCATAACTATCCGTGCTCGCGCATCGCTCGGCGCACAGCCGCACAAGGGGGCGCATGGCCAATATGGTCGGGGTATGACGACCGAGTCCGACTCCTTCCCCCGTAGGCACGCCAGGACCCAGCGGTTCACCCTCGGCGCGCCGCGTGGATTCACCGTGGCGCCCGACGGCGCACGTGTCGCGTTCCTCCGATCGAGCTCCGGCACCGACCGGGCCAACTCCCTGTGGGTGCTGGACCTTCCGGACGGCACCGAGCGCCTCGTCGCCGACCCGGGTACCCTCCTGCGGGGCGCCTCCGAACAGCTGTCGCCCGAGGAGCGGGCGCGCCGCGAGCGCAGCCGCGAGGGCGGGGCCGGCATCGTCGGCCACGCCACCGACGCCGCCGTGGAGTTGGCGGCTTTCACCTTGTCAGGGCGGCTTTTCACGGCGCGTCTGACGACCGGCGAGACCCGTGAACTCGCCGTCCCGGCACCGGTGATCGACCCCCGTCCGGCCCCCGACGGCCGGCACGTCGCGTACGTCGCGCAGGGCGCCCTGCGCGTCGTGGGCGCCGACGGCGAGGGCGACCGCGCGCTCGCCGAGCCGGAGACGGAGAACGTCACCTACGGGCTCGCGGAGTTCATCGCGGCCGAGGAGATGGCACGCCACCGGGGCTTCTGGTGGGCGCCGGGGTCGGACCGGCTGCTGGTGGCCCGCGCGGACGACACGCCGGTGGCCCGCTGGTGGATCGCGGATCCGGCCCACCCCGAGAGTGAGCCACGTAACGTCGCCTACCCCGCCGCGGGCACCCCGAACGCGGACGTACGGCTGTTCGTGCTCGGCCTCGACGGTGCGCGCACCGAGGTGCTGTGGGACCGCGCCCGCTACCCGTATCTGGCCCGAGTGCACTGGTCAGAGGCGGGTGCGCCGCTGATCCTGGTGCAGGCCAGGGACCAGCGCAGCCAGCTGTTCCTGGCGGTGGACCCGGACACCGGGACGACCCGGATGGTGCACGCGGACGAGGACCCAGATTGGCTGGAACTGTTTGCCGGGGTGCCCTGCTGGAGCCCCTCCGGCCAGTTGGTCCGGATCGCGGACGAGGGCGGCGCACGCGTCCTGACCGTGGGCGAACGTCCGCTGACCAGCGGCCAGTTGCACATCCGCGCGGTGCTGGACGTGGGCGCGGACGACGTGCTCGTCTCGGCCTCCGCGGGTGCCGAGGCGGAGGCGCCGGAGACCGGTGAGATCCATGTCTACCGCGTGAACGAGCTGGGTGTGGAGCGCGTCTCCCAGGAGCCCGGCGTGCACTCGGCGGTACGCGCCGGGGGCGTGACCGTGCTGGTCTCCGCCACGCTCGACAGGCCGGGCGCCCGTGTCCAGGTGCTGCGTGACGGGAAACCGGCGGCCACTGTCCGGTCGTACGCCGAAGACCCCGGTTTGTCCCCCCGGGTCACCCTCACCGAGGGGGGCGCACGCCGAATTCCGTGCGCCGTGCTTATGCCACGGGACTACCCCGGTGACACTCCCCTGCCGGTTCTGCTGGACCCCTACGGCGGTCCGCACGGCCAGCGGGTGGTCGCCGCGCACAACGCGCATCTCACCTCCCAGTGGTTCGCCGACCAGGGCTTCGCCGTGATCGTGGCCGACGGCCGGGGCACCCCCGGGCGCTCGCCGGCCTGGGAGAAGGAGATCCGCGACGACGTGGCGGAACTCGTGCTCCAGGACCAGGTGGACGCGCTCCGGTCGCTCGCCGAGCGGTTCCCGCTGGACCTGGACCGGGTGGCGATCCGGGGCTGGTCCTTCGGCGGCTACCTCTCGGCGCTCGCGGTGCTGCGCCGCCCGGACGTCTTCCACGCGGCGGTGGTCGGCGCCCCCGTCACCGACCTGCGCCTCTACGACACCCACTACCAGGAGCGCTACCTGGGCGACCCGAACGAGCAGCCCGAGGTCTACCGCCGCAACTCGCTGATCGACGACGCCGGCCTGGTCGACCCGGCCGAGCCGCACCGCCCGATGATGATCATCCACGGTCTCGCGGACGACAACGTGGTGGTCGCCCACTCCCTGCGGCTGTCCTCCGCCCTGCTGGCCGCCGGCCGCCCGCACGAGGTGCTGCCGCTGTCCGGGGTCACCCACATGACCCCCCAGGAGACGGTCGCGGAGAACCTGCTCAGGCTCCAGCTGGACTTCCTGCGGCGCTCCCTGGGCTGAGCCCCGGCCGCGTTAACACGCGGGCAACGCGCCGGTAGCGGTACCGATATGCGGACACGGCAGGCTGCCGCGCATACGGCCGTGCGGGTGCCGTGAGCGGGCCGGGGTGCGTGTCACCCCGGCCCGTTGCCGTTCACCGTGGCCTGCGGCGCCTCGGGCCCTCCGGGGTCCTCCGGCGGCACCACCCGCCGCTCCTCGGCGAAGTGGCACGCCGAGTCGTGCGCGGCCGGTCCCCCGCCCCGCTCGAACACCGCGGGCACCGCGAGGGCCGGCACCTCCCGGGCGCACCGCTCCCGCGCCTTCCAGCACCGGGTGCGGAAGCGGCACCCGGAGGGGATGTCCGTGGGCGAGGGCACGTCGCCGCCGAGGATGATCCGCTCGCGGCGCTCGCGGGCCCCGGGGTCCGGGACCGGCACCGCCGACAGCAGCGCCTGGGTGTACGGGTGCGTCGGGTGGTCGTAGATCTCCGCGTCCCGTCCCGTCTCCACGATCCGGCCCAGGTACATCACCGCGACCCGGTCGGAGATGTGCCGCACGATCGACAGGTCGTGCGCGATGAACACGTAGGAGAGGTCGAACTCCGTCTGGAGCCGGGCCATCAGGTTGATCACCTGTGCCTGCACGGAGACGTCCAGGGCGGACACCGGTTCGTCGGCGACGATGACCTCCGGGCGCAGCGCGAGCCCCCGCGCGATGCCGATGCGCTGGCGCTGGCCGCCGGAGAACTGGTGCGGGTAGCGGTTGACGTAGTCCGGGTCGAGCCCCACCACGTCCAGCAGTTCCCGCACCCGCCGGCGCCGGTCCCCCTTGGGGGCGGCCTCGGGGTGGATCTCGTACGGCTCCCCCACGATGTCGCCCACCGTCATACGGGGGTTGAGCGAGGTGTAGGGGTCCTGGAAGACCATCTGGATGTTGCGGCGCACGGCCTTCAGGGCGCGGCCCGACAGCCGGGTGATGTCCTCGCCCTTGAACCGGATGGACCCGGCGGTGGGCCGCTCCAGGCTGCACAGCAGCCGGGCGACGGTCGACTTGCCGCAGCCCGACTCGCCGACGATGCCGAGGGTCTCGCCCCGGCCGAGGGCGAAGTCGACGCCGTCGACGGCGCGTACCGCCCCGATCTCCTTCTTGAACAGGATGCCCCGGGTCAGCGGGTAGTGCTTGACGAGTCCCTCCACCTCCAAGATCGGTTCACCGCTCGCCGTCATCGAGGCACTCCCTCCAGAAGTGGCAGGCGCTGCCCCGGGCCTCGGACACCTCGTACAGCGGGGGCACCTCGGTGCGGCAGACGTCCCGGGCCATCGGGCAGCGCGGGTGGAAGGCGCAGCCCGGGGGCACCCGGGTCAGGTTGGGCGGCAGGCCCTTGATGGCGTACAGCTCCCGCCCCTTGAGGTCCAGGCGGGGGATGGAGTCCAGCAGGCCCCGGGTGTACGGGTGGGCGGGCGCCCGGTAGATGTCGTGCACGGGCGCCGACTCCACGATCCGCCCGGCGTACATCACCGCGATCCGGTCGGCCACGTCCGCCACCACCCCGAGGTCGTGGGTGATGAGGACGAGCCCCATCCGGTACTCGCGCCGCAACTCCGCGAGCAGGTCCATGACCTGGGCCTGCACGGTGACGTCCAGGGCGGTGGTGGGCTCGTCGGCGATGACGAGGGCCGGCTCCAGGGCCAGCGCCATCGCGATCATGATGCGCTGGCGCATCCCGCCGGAGAACTGGTGCGGGTAGTCGCGCACCCGCTGGGCGGCGCCCGGGATGCGCACCCGGTCCATCAGTTCCACCGCCCGGGCCCGTGCCTCCCGCTTCGACGCCCCCCGGTGCACCACGAAGAGTTCGCCGAGCTGGTCGCCCACCGGGAGCACCGGGTTGAGGGCGGACAGCGCGTCCTGGAAGATCATCGCCATCTTCGCGCCGCGCAGCCCGCGCCGCTCCTCCTCCCCGAGCCCGAGCAGGTCCCGGCCCTGGAAGAGGATCTCGCCGCCGGTGATCCGGCCGGGCGGCGTGTCGAGGATGCCCATCACGGCCTGCGCGGTCACCGACTTGCCCGACCCGGACTCGCCGAGCACCGCCAGCGTCCGACCCGCGTCCACCGCGTACGACACCCCGTTGACCGCCCTGGCGACCCCGTCCCGGGTCCGGAACTCCACGTGCAGGTCGCGGACTTCGAGCAGCATGCGCGCGGTCACCTCAGCCGGGGGTCGAGGGCGTCGCGGACCGCGTCGCCGAGCATGATGAAGGCAAGGACGGTCACGGCGAGGGCGCCGGAGGGCCACAGCAGGGCGTGCGGGGCGTTGCGGACGTAGGGCGAGGCGGCGGAGATGTCGATGCCCCAGGAGACGCTGGGCGGTCTGAGGCCGACGCCGAGGTAGGACAGGGTGGCCTCCAGGGAGATGTAGGTGCCCAGCGCGATGGTCGCGACCACGATGACCGGGGCGACGGCGTTCGGGGCGATGTGGCGCAGCAGGATGCGGGAGTCGGAGGCGCCGAGCGCGCGGGCCGCCTGGACGTAGTCGTGCTGCCGGGCGGTGATGACCGAGCCGCGCGCGATGCGGGAGATCTGCGGCCAGCCGAGCAGCACCATGAAGCCGATCACCGGCCAGACCGTGTTGCTGGTGACCACGGACAGCAGCACCAGGCCGCCGAGGACGACGGGGATGGCGAAGAAGATGTCGGTGGTGCGGGACAGCAGCGCGTCCCACCAGCCGCCGTAATAGCCCGCCAGGCCGCCGAGCACGGACCCGAGGAGGGCGACCCCCAGGGTGGCGCAGACGCCGACCGTGACGGACGTACGGGCGCCGTAGACGGTGCGTGTGTAGACGTTGCAGCCCTGTCCGTCGTAGCCGAAGGGGGCGCCCGGGCCCGGGCCGTCCTGGGACTTGGCCAGGTCGCAGGCGAGCGGGCTGCCGGAGGCGATCGCCGAGGGCCACAGCGAGACGAACACCAGGAAGACGATGACCAGGGCGGAGAGCAGGAAGACGGGGTTGCGGCGCAGGTCCCGCCAGGCGTCGGACCACAGCGAGCGGGGCTTGCCCGCGGGGCCCGCGCCCGCCGGGCCGCCGGGTCCCTCCTCCAGCGTGGCGGCCTCGCTCGCGCCCAGGTCCATGGGGCCGCCCATGCCGGTCCCGGCGATGGCCCCCTCGGGCTCGTAGGGCTGTTCAGGCATAGCGGATCCTCGGGTCGAGTACGGCGTACAGGAGGTCGACGAGGAGGTTGGCGAGCAGGAAGACCAGCACCAGGACGGTCACGAAGCCGACGACGGTCTGCGTGTTCTGCCGCAGGATGCCCTGGTAGAGCTGATAGCCGACGCCGTGGATGTTGAAGATCCGCTCGGTGACGATCGCGCCGCCCATCAGCGCGCCGATGTCGGTGCCGATGAAGGTGACCACCGGGATCAGCGAGTTGCGCAGCAGGTGGCGGCTGATGACGCGGCGCCGGGGCAGGCCCTTGGCGATCGCGGTGCGCACGTAGTCGGAGCGCTTGTTCTCCGCGATCGAGGTGCGGGTGAGCCGGGTGACGTAGGCCAGCGAGACGGAGGCGAGCACCAGCCCGGGCACGATCAGCTCGCCGAAGGCGGCGGCCGGCGAGACGGACGGTTTGATCCAGCCCCACTCCACGCCGAGCAGCAGTTGCAGCAGCAGTCCGGTGACGAAGGTGGGCAGGGAGATGACGACCAGGGTGGCCAGCAGCACGCCGGTGTCCACGGGCCGGCCGCGCCTGAGGCCCGTGACGACGCCGAGCGCGATGCCGATGACGATCTCGAAGAGGACGGCCACGACGGTGAGCCGGACGGTGACCGGGAACGCCGCCGCCATCAGCTCGGTGACCGGCTGTCCGTTGAACGCCGTGCCGAAGTCGCCCGCGAAGACGTTCCCCATGTAGGTGGCGTACTGGCGCCACAGCGGCTGGTCGAGCCCGAACTCCCGTTTGAGCTGGGCGGCGGTGGCCGGGTCGCAGGCCCGCTCGCCGCACAGGCCCGCGACGGGATCGCCCATCACGTTCACCATGAGGAAGATCAGCAGGGTGGCCCCGATGAACACCGGGATCATCTGGAGCAGTCGCCTGGCGACGTAGCGGCCCACGCGGCTCAGCCGACCTTGATCTCGTTGTAGACCGGCACGCTGAACGGGTTGAGCGCCACCCGGGAGAGCCGGGAGGAGTATCCGGCGCTGCCGTTCTGGTACCAGAGCGGGATGGCCGCCATGTTGTCGCGGACGACCTTCTCGGCCTCCTGGAAGAGCCGGATGGAGGCGGCCCGGTCGGTCTCGGCGTTGGCCCGGTCCACGAGCCGGTCGAACCGCGGGTCGGACCACTTGCCGTCGTTGGAGGAGGCGCCGGTGTAGTACAGCGGCTGGAGGAAGTTCTGGATCAACGGGTAGTCCATCTGCCAGCCGGCCCGGAAGGGGCCGGTCATCTTGTGCTGCCCGATCTGGTTGCGGAAGTCGGCGAAGGTGCCGACCGGGTTGCCGACGCACGCCTTGTCGTCGCGCAGGGCGTTGTTGATGGAGTTGCAGACGGCGTCCACCCACTGCTTGTGCGAGCCGGTGTCCGCGTTGTACGTGATCCTCAGCCGGCCGCCGGGGATGCCGCCGCCCTCCCGGACGAGCCTGCGGGCCCCGGCGGGGTCGTAGGCGCACGCGTGGCCGCACAGCCCGGCCTGGTAGCCGCCGGCCTTGCCGAGGACCGGGGAGGTCCAGTCGGTGGCCGGAGTGCGGGTGCGGCGGAAGATGGTCTCGGTGATCTGCGCGCGGTCGATGGCCATGGACAGCCCGGTGCGGACCTTGCGCGCCCCCTCGGTGTTCCACCTGGGGTCGTAGTACGGGAAGGCCAGGGTCTGCAGGATGCCGGCCGGGGTGTTGATGTAGCGGCCGTCCAGGTCCGTGCGGACGTTCTTCAGCTGGGTGGCGGGCACGTCGTCGACGAGGTCGAGGTTGCCGGCCAGCACATCGGTGTACGCGGTGTTGTTGTCGGTGTAGACGAGGAGGGTGACGCCCTCGTTGCGGGCCGGGTCGGGTCCGGGGTAGCCGTTCCACTTCTTCAGGGTCATCGCGGAGCCCTTGGTGTACGACGCGATCCGGTAGGGCCCGTTGCCGACCGGCTTGCGCAGCCAGGCGGCGTGGTCGGTGAAGAAGGCGCGCGGCAGGGGCGCGTAGGCCGCGTAGCCGAGGGTGTCGGGGAAGCCGGCGAACTTCTGCGCCAGGCGGACGGTGAAGGTCCGGGGGCCGGTGACCCTGAGCCCTGACAGGGTGTCGGCGCGCTGCCGGCCGCTGTCGGGGTGGACCTTGTCGTAGCCGTCGATGTACCCGAAGAAGTAGGCGTCCTTCTGGTTGTTCCGCAGGCTCGCGCCGTAGTTCCAGGCGTCCACGAAGGAGCGGGCGGTGACCGGCTCGCCGTCGCTGAAGCGCCAGCCGTCCTTGACGGTGATGGTGAAGGTGCGCGAATCGGGGGTGGTGATGCGCTCGGCGAGCATGTTCACGGCCCGGCCGGTGCGCGGGTCGTACTTCTTCAGGCCCCGGAAGATCATGTCGAGGACCTTGCCGCCCTGCACCTCGTTGGTGTTGGCGGGCTCCAGCGGGTTCTGCGGGTCGCCCCAGGACGAGGTCAGCACCCCGGCCCCGCCGAACGACCCGGAACCACCACATCCGGCCAACATCAGCCCGGCGACGATCGCACAGGCGCCCCCTCGGACGCGCCGGACACCACGCATGGAGCGCCTCCTCGACGATCACCGAATGCATCACCGGTCAATATCGGCTCATACGACACATACCGCATACGCATGGCGGGATTGAGGGACCTTTAGAGGGACACGTCATCCGAATGCAGGCACCCCGGCGGAACCCTCGCAATGATCTTGAAAGGGGAGCGCAACAGATCACCGCGTAACGTTGCCGAAACGTTGGATTGGGACACGTCGATGTACGTATTTCGACACTCCACCATCCGCATATCGAACTTCTTGCCCGATTAGTCCATTTGGTCCGATGTGAAGCACGGATTGGTCACAGCGCGCTACCCGCGTAGCTACAGATCGACCAAGCTGAGGCAAAGAAGGTAAAGACAAAACCAAGCCGACCGAGAATTTATTGACCTTGAATGAATTGCGTTGAAAAAGTCCGGCGTAGCCCGTAGGGGAGCGCCCTGCGGAGTCATCAGACCCTCCCTTGGGCCAGGAGCACCATGACCTCCCCAACTCCATCCGCGGCCGCCCCGCTTGAGGTGACCGACGAGACCGTCACGAAGTCGACCACTTCGAGCGGTCCGAAGGGCAGTGAGAGCCGTTCACCGGGCCGGCTCGCCTGGAAGCGCTTCAAGCGCGACAAGACGGGCGTCGTCTCGGCCTACATCGTGCTCTTCTTCTTCGTGATCGCGATCGCCGCGCCCCTGATAGCCAAGCTGTACGGCAAGAACCCGTACACGACGTACGCCAGCCAGGACCCCAGCCTGCTGGACATGTTCTCGTACCCGGCCGGCCCCAACGGCGGCATGAGCTCGCAGTTCTGGTTCGGCGTCGAGCCGCAGCTGGGCCGGGACGTGTTCACCTTCCTGCTCTACGGCATCCGGACCTCGCTGGGCATCGCGGTGGCCGCCACGATCCTCACGGTGGTCGTCGGCGTCGTGGTCGGCATCACGGCCGGCTACCTGGGCGGCAAGACGGACTACCTGGTCAGCCGGGTCATCGACATCCTGCTGTCGTTCCCGTCCACCCTGTTCTTCATCGCGTTCATGCCGGTCGTCTACGGCATCTTCGTCGCCCCCGACGACAACATCCCGACGTGGCTGCGCGCCACCGCCCTGATCGTGGTGCTGACCACGTTCGGCTGGGCCACCATCGCGCGTCTGCTGCGCGGTCAGGTCCTCGCGCTGCGTGAGCGCGAGTTCGTGGAGGCGGCCAAGGTCACGGGCGCGTCTCCGATGCGCATCGTGTTCAAGGAACTGCTGCCCAACCTGTGGACACCGATCATCATCCAGGGCACGCTTCTGCTCCCTACGCTCGTGACCACGGAGGCGGGCCTGTCCTTCCTCGGCGTCGGCATCATCGACCCGACCCCGGACTGGGGCGTGATGATCGCGCGTGGCGCCGGGTTCTACTCCCAGGACATCACCTTCATGCTGTTCCCGGGCATCTCGATGGTGATCTTCGTGGTCGCCTTCAACCTGCTCGGTGACTCCGTGCGCGACGCGCTCGACCCCAAGTCCAAGCGATAGCACGTCCTTCCACCCGGTCCGGCTCGATGGCGTCCGGCTGGTCACGACCGTCCGAATCGACCCCAATAGGCAGGCTCAGCATGTCTTTTTCACGTAGAAACTTCCTGATCGCCACCGGTGTGGCCGCGGCCTCCACGACTGTGCTGAGCGCCTGCAGCAGCGACGACAACAAGGCCACCGACAAGAACGTGCCGTCGGTGAGCAAGGCCAAGACCACGAACATCCCGGTGGGCACCAAGGCGGACTCCACGGGTCCGGCCCCCGAGGTCGCCGGCGCGGTCAAGGGCGGGACGATCTACTCGCTCGACCAGTTCGACATGGACCACATGGACCCGGCGCAGATCTACGTCGCGACCGAGGGCGCCATCACCCGTCCGATCATGCGTGGTCTGACCGGCTACAAGGTCGACGACAAGGGCGGCTGCACGCTCGTCGGTGACGTCGCCACCGACGCCGGCACCATGAAGAACGGCGGCAAGACCTGGTCGTTCACCATCAAGGACGGCATCAAGTGGGAGGACGGCTCCGACCTCTCCATGGACGACGTCCGCCACACGTTCGAGCGCCTCTTCGCCTCGTTCGTCACCGAGGGCCCGCGCTACGTCCAGCAGTGGCTCGTCGGCGGCGACAAGTACAAGGGCCCGTACGACGGCAAGCACATCGACTCGCTCGAGGTGTCCGGCAACACGATCACCTTCAACCTGACCGAGCCGCGCGCGGACTTCAACTACACGCTCGCCATGCCCGGTTACAGCCTGGTGAACAAGAAGCACGACACCAAGGAGAAGTACGACAAGCGCCCGTTCGCGCTCGGCCCGTACCGGATCGGCAGCCGTGACATCGGCAAGTCGCTGACCTACGTGCGCAACGACCACTGGGACCCGAAGACGGACCCGATCCGCAACGCGTACCCGGACAAGTACGTCTTCCAGTTCGGCTTCGAGCTGGTCGCCTCCACCGACCGCTACATCGCGGACAAGGGCAACGACCAGTACGCGATGTCGATCTTCAACGAGGTCGCGCCCGAGCGCATCGCCCAGGTCATGACCAACGCCACGCTGAAGAAGCGTGTGCTGACCCAGGTCGACACGGTCTGCTACTACTGGCCGATCAACATGACCCGGATCAAGGACGTCAAGATCCGCCAGGCCATCAACTACGCGTGGCCGCACCAGCAGATCCAGACGATCAACGGTGGCCCGGCCACCAACGAGATCGCCACCACCCTGCTGAGCCCGGTCACCCCCGGCTACGAGAAGTTCGACCTGTACGGCGTCGACAAGAAGCCCGGCGGCAACCCGGCCAAGGCGAAGGCACTCCTCAAGGAGGCCAACGCGATCGGCCAGAAGCTGGTCATCGCCTACCAGCAGTCGGACACCCAGGTGAAGGTGGCCGTCGCGATCAAGAACGCGCTGGAGGCCGCCGGCTTCCAGGTCGTCAACAAGCAGGTCGACAAGTCGACCTTCTACAGCCAGATCGGCAAGCTGGACAACGGCTTCGACCTGATGGCCGCCGGCTGGAGCCCGGACTGGCCGAACGGTTACTCCGTGTTCTACCCCTGCTGGGACGGCAAGAACATCGGCGACGGCCGCAGCAACTACGCCCAGCTGAACGACCCGAGCATCAACAAGGCGATCGAGGCCGCCTCGAAGATCGCCGACGTCGAGCAGGCCAACAAGGCCTGGGGCGCGGTCGACCGCCAGATCATGGAGCTGGCGCCGGTGGTGCCGGACTACAACAAGATCCGCAACTGGATGTACGGCTCCAAGGTCGGCAACGTCGTCTACGACCCGGGCAACACCTGCGTCGCCCTGTGCAAGCTGTACGCGAAGAAGTAAGCGCGTAGTACCCACGGGGGCGGCCACGACCTGGCCGCCCCCTCGGCCCTCCCCCCTATCCCGGCGACGGCGCCCCGTCCGGAAAGTCACGCCCCATGCTCCGCTTCCTTGTCCGCCGAATCCTCGGCGCGCTGGTCATCCTGCTGGTCATCAGCGCCGTCACCTTCTGGCTCTTCTACGCCATTCCGCGTGACCCCGCCATGATGTCGTGCGGCAAGAACTGCTCGCCCGACATGCTCAAGCAGGTCCGGCACAACCTGGGCATCGACCACCCGGTCCCCGTCCAGTACTGGTACTGGCTGAAGGGCATCTTCGTCGGCCGCAGCTACGGCGACTTCGGCGACTGCGCCGCACCCTGCCTCGGCTACTCGTTCGCCAACCGCGAGCCCGTCCTCGGCACCATCATGAACCGGCTGCCGCTGACCCTCTCGCTCGCCTTCGGCTCCGCCGTCATCTTCATCATCTTCGGTGTCGGCGCGGGCATGATCGCCGCCGTCAAGCAGGGCAAGTGGCAGGACAAGGTGGCCAGCTCCGGCTCGCTGATCGCCTCCTCGCTGCAGATCTACTTCGTCGGTTACATCGCGATGTACTTCCTCGTCGCGAAGCTCGGCATCCTCGACAACCCGTCGTACACGCCGCTCACCGACAACCCCGCCGAGTGGGCCTCCGGACTGCTGCTGCCCTGGCTGGTGCTGGCGCTGATCTGGACCGCCAACTACACCCGTATGTCGCGCTCCCAGCTGGTCGAGACGCTCAGCGAGGACTACGTGCGCACGGCCCGCGCCAAGGGCCTGTCCCGTCGCACCGTCTTCTTCCGCTTCGCCTGGCGCGGCGCGATGGGCCCGATCGTCACCATCTTCGGCATCGACCTCGCCACCCTCATCGGCGGCGCGATCATCACCGAGACCGTCTTCAGCCTCCAGGGTGTGGGCCGGCTCGCGCTGAAGGCCGTGGACCAGAGCGACCTGCCCATGGTGCTCGGCGTGACCCTGCTGTCCGCCGGCGCGATCGTCATCTTCAACATCGTCGTGGACGCCGTCTACGCCCTCATCGACCCGCGGATCCGGCTCGCCTGACCTCCGCCCCGTTCCCGACCCCCCGCATCACCCCCAGGAGCGTCCCCGTGACGAGCACCGATCAGCAGCCGTTCCTCTCGATCAAGGATCTAAAGGTCCACTTCTCCACCGAGGACGGCGTCGTCAAGGCCGTCGACGGTCTCAGCTTCGACCTGGCCAAGGGCCAGACGCTCGGCATCGTGGGCGAGTCGGGCTCCGGCAAGTCGGTCACCAACCTGACGATCCTGGGCCTGCACGACCCGGCGCGCACCTCGATCGAGGGCGAGATCCTCCTCGACGGCCAGGAGCTGCTCACCGCCTCCGAGCGGGAGATGGAGCGGCTGCGCGGCAACAAGATGTCCATGATCTTCCAGGACGCGCTGGCCTCGCTGTCGCCGTACCACACCGTCGGTGCCCAGATCTCCGAGACCTACCGCAAGCACACGGGCGCCTCGAAGGCCGAGGCCCGCACGCGTGCCATCGAGATGCTGCGCCGGGTCGGCATCCCGCAGCCGGACATGCGGGTGGACGACTACCCGCACCAGTTCTCCGGCGGTATGCGCCAGCGCGCGATGATCGCCATGGCGCTGGTCTGCGACCCCGAGCTGCTGATCGCCGACGAGCCGACCACGGCCCTCGACGTGACCGTGCAGGCCCAGATCATGGACCTGCTCAAGGACCTCCAGCAGGAGTTCGGCACCGCGATCATCTTCATCACCCACGACCTGGGCGTGATCGCCGACATCGCCGACGACGTGCTGGTGATGTACGGCGGCCGGTGCGTGGAGCGCGGCACCAAGGAGGAGGTGCTCCGGGACCCGCAGCACCCCTACACGCTGGGCCTGCTCAACTCCATGCCGAGCCTGAACGGCCCGGTGGACGTGCCGCTGACGCCGATCCCCGGCTCGCCGCCCTCGCTGCTCAACCCGCCGACCGGCTGCCGCTTCCACCCGCGGTGCGCCTTCGCCGAGAAGGTCGCGGGCGGCAAGTGCTCCAGCGAGCGTCCGGCCCTGGAGATCGTGGACGGCCGTGGTTCGGCCTGCCACCTCACCGCCGAGCAGAAGCAGGAACTCTTCGCCGACTTCGCCGCGACCCGGCACAACTGACGGACAGCAGACGGGACTTCACGATCATGAGCAACACGAACCCCCTCCTGGACGTCTCCGGGCTGACGAAGCACTTCCCGATCAAGGGCGGCTTCCCGATCCGGCGGACCGTCGGCGCGGTCCAGGCCGTGGACGGGCTGGACTTCCAGGTCGCCGAGGGCGAGAGCCTCGGCCTCGTCGGTGAGTCGGGCTGCGGCAAGTCGACCACCGGCCGGCTGATCACCCGCCTGATGGAGCCGACCAGCGGCAAGATCACCTACCGCGGGCAGGACATCACGCACGCGGGCCGCAAGGACCTCGCGCCGATCCGGTCCGAGATCCAGATGATCTTCCAGGACCCGTACGCCTCGCTGAACCCGCGGCAGACGGTCGGCAAGATCATCTCGGGTCCGATGGAGATCAACGACATCAACCCGGAGGGCGGCCGCGAGAAGCGGGTGCGCGAACTCCTGGAGATCGTGGGTCTCAACCCCGAGCACTTCAACCGGTTCCCGCACGAGTTCTCCGGCGGTCAGCGCCAGCGCATCGGCGTGGCCCGGGCGCTCGCCCTGGAACCGAAGCTGATCGTCGCGGACGAGCCGGTCTCGGCGCTGGACGTCTCCATCCAGGCGCAGGTCGTCAACCTGCTCCAGAAGGTGCAGCGGGAGCTGGGCATCGCCTTCGTCTTCATCGCCCACGACCTCGCGGTGGTGCGGCACTTCTCGCAGCGCGTCGCGGTGATGTACCTCGGCAAGATCGTGGAGATCGGCGACCGCGAGGACCTGTACGAGAACCCGCGTCACCCCTACACCCGGGCGCTGCTGTCCGCGGTGCCCGAGGCGACGGTGGACGAGGAGCCGCGCGAGCGCATCCGCCTGGTCGGCGACGTGCCCTCGCCCATCAACCCGCCGTCCGGCTGCCGCTTCCGCACCCGCTGCTGGAAGGCGACGGAGAAGTGCGCGTCCGAGGCCCCGCCGCTGGTCCAGGCGGAGGGCAACAAGCCCGGCCACCTCACGGCGTGCCACTACCCCGAGACGCGGGACGCGGTGCCGGCCCCGCGTCTGGCCAAGGACCCCGAGGCGGCGGCCTGACACACCCCTTTTCCGTCGGTCGCTCCCTTGCCGGAACGGACTTCACCGGCCCATTGACCCGAGCCACCAGAACGTCCGCTCCACGGGAAGGAAGGCCCGCGTCTCCCCAAGACGCGGGCCTTCGCCGTACCCCGGACTACTGCGCGACGACCTCCACCTCGAACCCGTCGACGTCCTCCAGGTACACGGCGTAGTGCTCCGCGCCTCCGGCGTGCGGGTGCCGCTCGGGGAAGAGCACCGCCCAGCCGTGCGCCGCCGCGCCCTCGGCGAGGGCGTCGACGGTCCCCCGGTCGGGGGCGTGGAAGGCCAGATGATTCATCCCCGGCCGCATCCGGTCGTGCCCTGCACCGGGACGGAGGGCGGGCGACTCCTCGATGACGACGTACGTCTCCCCCGCCCGCCAACTGCGCCCGGCTCCCCACTCCTGGTACGGCTCCCAGCCCAGGGCAGCCAGCAGCCACCCCCACCGGGCTCCCGCCCGCTCCAGATCCCGTACCCACAGCTCCACGTGATGCAGCACACCATCCCCTCCCCAAAAGCCCCGCGGCCAGGCGGAGGGTATGACAAACTGCCGCGGTGGTGGATCACTCGTTCGTCGATCTCTCGCTCGCCGCGCTCTACGACGGCCTCAACTCCTGGGGTCCGGGCGACGAGTTCTATCTGAAGCTGGTGCGGCGGGCGGACGCCGTGCTCGATGTCGGCTGCGGCACCGGGCAGTTGCTGTGCAGGGCGCGGGCCGAGGGGCACCGGGGCCGGCTCGTGGGGCTCGACCCGGCCGCCGCCATGCTCGTCCAGGCCCGGCAGGCGCGCACGGACGTCGAGTGGGTGCTCGGGGACACCCGGGCGCGGGGCTGGGACGGGGAGTTCGACCTCGCGGTGATGACCGGGCACGCCTTCCAGGTGCTGCTCGGCGACGAGGACGTCCTCCAGTGCCTGCGGGCCGTGCGCAGGGCGCTGGGGCCCGGCGGGCGGTTCGCGTTCGAGACGCGGAACCCGGCCGCCCGCCCCTGGGAGCGGTGGACCCCCGACCGCGTGCGCGAGGTCACCGCCCCCGACGGAGCCGTCGTACGCGTCCGGCACGAGGTCCAGGACGGCGGCCTGCGCGACGGCCGGGTCCGGTTCAGCGAGACCTACGAAAGCGACCGGTGGCCCGCCCCCCACGTCAGCCACACCGTCCTGCGCTTCCTGGACGCCGGGGAACTCGGCGCCTTCCTCACGGCCGCCGGCCTGACGGTCGTGGAGCAGTACGGCGACTGGGACGGCGGCCCGCTGACGCCCGCCGCCCCCGAGATCATCACCGTGGCGACGCCCGCCGCCTGACTCCGCCCGGTGCCTACCCCTGCGCCCCCGCGTCCGGTCCCGGCTCCTCCAGGGCCGCCAGCGCCGGGTCCAGCACGATGTCCTCCTCGCGCGCCTCGGTCGTCGGCTCCTCCGGGAAGTGGCACGCCGTCAGATGACCCTCGTGGTTGCCGGCGATCCGGACCAGCGGGGGCTCCTCGGTGGCGCACTTGTCCTGGGCCTTCCAGCAGCGGGTGCGGAAGCGGCAGCCGGAGGGCGGGGAGATCGGGGACGGCACGTCGCCGGCGAGGCGGATGCGCTCGCGGCCGCCCGTCTCCCCGTCCGTGAGGCTGACCTCGGGGACCGCGGACAGCAGGGCGTGGGTGTAGGGGTGGCGCGGGCGGGTGTAGATGGAGTCGCGGTCGCCCACCTCGATGATCTTGCCGAGGTACATCACGGCGACGCGCTGCGAGAAGTGCCGCACCACCGCGAGGTCGTGGGCGATGAAGAGGAACGCGATGCCGAGTTCGTTCTGCACCTTCTGGAGCAGGTTGACGACCTGTGCCTGGATGGAGACGTCCAGCGCCGAGACCGGCTCGTCCGCGACGATCAGCTTCGGCTCCAGGGCGAGCGCGCGGGCCACGCCGATGCGCTGGCGCTGACCGCCGGAGAACTCGTGCGGGAACCGGTTGAAGTGCTCGGGGTTGAGACCCACGATCTCCAGGAGTTCGCGCACCCGCTTCTCGCGGCCGCCCTCCGGGTTGATGTCGTTGATCTCCATCGGACCCGAGATGATCTTGCCGACCGTCTGCCGCGGGTTCAGCGACGAGTAGGGGTCCTGGAAGATCATCTGGATCTCGGACCGGATCGGCGCCAGTTGCTTGCGCGAGGCGTGGCTGATGTCCTGCCCGCGGTAGGTGATCGTGCCGCTGGTCGGCTCCATGAGCCGGGTGATCAGCCGGCCGGTGGTGGACTTTCCGCAGCCCGACTCGCCGACCAGGCCGAAACTCTCGCCGGTGTGCACGGCCAGGTCGATGCCGTCGACGGCCTGCACCTGCCCGACGGTGCGGCGGATCGGGAAGCCGCCCTTGACGGGGAAGTGCTTGGTCAGCCCGGAGACCTGGAGCAGCGGCTCGCCCTCCGTGTCACCGTCGCGCTCGCGCTGGGCCGGGAGGACCAGGTCCTCTTTCATGACAGTGTCCTCCTAGCCCAGACGGGGCTTGATCTCCTCGATGAAGATGGTCCGCTTCTGGTCGGCGCCCAGATGGCACGCCGACGCGCGGCCGGGGCCGATCGGCGGCCGTTCGGTCGTACAGCGGCCGGTGCCCGCCACCCGGTCCTGGAAGGTGCAGCGTGGATGGAAGCGGCAGCCGCTCGGCGGGTTGAGCAGTGAGGGCGGGGTGCCCGGGATCGGGGACAGCTTCGCGGCCGGGTCGGAGTCCAGGCGCGGCATGGAGTTCAGCAGGCCCCAGGTGTAAGGGTGCTGGGGCGAGCGCAGCACCTCTTCGGTGGTGCCCCGTTCGACCGCGCCGCCCGCGTACATCACCATGATGTCGTCGGCCATGTCGGCGATCACCCCCAAGTCGTGGGTGATGAAGATGATGCCCGATCCGAACTCCTGTTGCAGGTCCTTCAGCAGATCGAGGATCTGCGCCTGCACGGTCACGTCGAGCGCCGTGGTCGGCTCGTCGGCGATGAGCAGGTCGGGGTCGCAGACCAGGGCCATGGCGATCATCGCGCGCTGGCGCATGCCGCCGGAGAACTGGTGCGGGTAGTCCTTCGCCCGCTGCCGGGGGTTGGGGATGCCGACCTTGCCCAGCATCTCCACGGCGCGTTCCCAGGCGTCCTTCTTGGAGGCGCCGTTGTGCTTCATGTACGGCTCGGCGATCTGCCGGCCGACGGTGTAGTAGGGGGACAGCGCGGTGAGCGGGTCCTGGAAGATCATGGCGACCTTGTTGCCGCGCAGCTTCTCCAGCTCCGACTCGCGCGCGGTGGTCAACTCGCGCCCGTCCAGCAGGATCTCGCCCTCGACGGTGGTGAACATCGGGTTGTGCAGGCCGAGGATGGTCAGGTTCGTCACCGACTTGCCGGAGCCGGACTCGCCCACGATGCCGAGGGTCCTGCCCCGTTCCAGGTCGAAGGAGAGTCCGTCCACGGCCCGTACGACGCCGTCCTCGGTCTTGAAGCTGACGTGCAGGTCCCGCACGGAGAGGAGAGGTGTGCTCATGGTTGTCTCCCCCTAGGACAGCCGCACGCGCGGGTCGATGAAGGCGTACGCGGCGTCGACGACGATGTTGAAGAGCAGGATCATGGTGGCGGCGAACAGCATCACGCCGAGCAGCAGCGGCAGGTCGCTGAAGAACACGGACTGCACGGCGAGCTGGCCGAGGCCCGGCAGGCCGAAGGTGTACTCGGTGATGATGGCGCCGCCGAGCAGGGAGCCGAGGTCGATGCCGAAGATGGTGACGATCGGGATCAGTGAGCCGCGCCAGGCGTAGCGGAAGAAGACGTACCGCCGGGACATGCCCTTGGCCCGGGCCGTGCGGACGTGTTCCTCCTGGAGCTGTTCGATCATCGCGGACCTCGCCATACGGGTGTACTGCGCGGCGAAGATCGTGGACAGCACGACCCAGGGGATGATCAGCCCGGTGAACCAGGTCAGCGGATCGCCGGTGAAGTTGTTGTAGGCGGGTTTGTCGAACCAGTGGGTCTGGTAGACGAGGATCGCGAGGGCCAGCGGGCCGAGGAAGTAGATCTGCAGCGAGCTGACGACCATGGCGCCCGCGGTGGCCGTCTTGTCGACCATGGTGCCGCGTCGCCAGGCGGCCAGCAGACCGGTGCCGAGGCCGACGATCAGGAAGCACACGGCCGCGCCCAGGGTGAGCGAGACGGTGGTGGGCAGCCGGTCCATCAGCGTGTTCCAGACCGGGTCGTTGGTGTGGTACGAGTAGCCGAAACAGGGCGCGGGGCAAGGGCCTTGGGCGAACTGGCTGCTGCCCGCGACGAGGTTGTGCAGGAAGATCCAGTACTGCTCGGTGATGGGCTTGTCGAGCCCGAGCACATGGTGGATGTTCGCGATGCTGTCCGGGTTGCAGGTCTTGCCGCACATCAGCAGCGCCGGGTCCCGGGGCACCCCGAAGAACAGCACGAACGTGACGATGCTCAGCAGGAACAGAATGACGACGGCACCGATGATCCGGCGCACGAGGAAGCGCAGCATGACAGGGCAGCTCTCAGACGTCGGCGGTCCGGGCGGTACCCGGCGCTCCCCCGCGGCGGGGTCGCGCCGGGTACCGGCGGAAGACGGTTACTTGATGTAGAGGCGACGCGGGTCGACGCCGCCGATCACGTCGTCGAAGACGAGGCCGCCGACCTTGGAGCCGGCGATCTGGGTCTGCTTGTAGTACGCGGTCGGAACCTCGTTGACCACCTTGGTGAGGAGGTACTTGTCGAGCTTCTCCCACTCGGCGGCGGACTTGACCGGGTCGGTGATCGTGTTGATGCGGTCGATCTCGCTGTTCACGTGCGCGTCGTTGATCTGCGAGTAGACCGAGGCGCCGTCGGCGATCTGCCGGCCGTCGTACAGCGGCGGAATGACCGTGGAGGCGGACGGCCAGTCGGCGCCCCAGGCGGTGTGGAAGATGTCGTAGGGGTTGTTCAGCTTGGAGACCTGGTCGTAGAAGGTCTCGGCCGGGATCTCCTGGCGCTGCACGTTGAAGCCGGCCTTCTTCAGGCCCGCCGCCATGGCGGTGGAGTACTGCTGGCCCTCGGGGGTGTTGATGTAGCCGAAGGTGAGCTTCATGTTGAGCTTGCCGGCCTCCTTGAGGAGGGCGTGCGCCTTGGCCGGGTCACCCGCGGGCTTCTTCTTCTTGCCGAAGGGGTCGAAGGAGGCGTCGTAGCCGCTGACGGTCGGGCTGATCAGGCCGCCGGCGACCTCCATGGCGTCGGTGCCGCCGTAGGCGCGGACGAAGGGGGTGACCGGCAGGGCGTAGGCGATGGCCTGGCGGACCCGGATGTCCTTCATCTCGGGCTTGCTCATGTTGATGTTCATCTGGCCCACGTACGACTGGTAGCCGGAGACCGTGCGGGACTTCAGCTTCGGGTTCCCGAGCACCTGGGAGAGGTTGCCCGCGTCGACCTGGTTGTTGAAGCTGATGCCGGTCTGGTCGGGGCCGCTGTCGGCGAGCAGCGCCTTGGTGGAGGCCTCGAACTGCTGGTTGAAGGTGATGTTGAACCGGTCCACGTACTGGTGGCGGATCGGGTCGGTCTTCGGGTCCCAGTTCGGGTTCTTGACCAGCACCATCGACTTGCCGGACTGGAACGACTGGACCTTGTACGGACCGGTGGTGACCGGGGTCTTGTCGTACTTCTCCTTGGTGTCGCCCTTGGCGGAGACGACGGAGTAGCCCGCCATGGCCAGCGCGTACGGCAGGTCCGGGTGGGGCACCTTGAAGTGGAAGACGACGGTCTTGTCGTCCGGCGTGGACAGGACGCTGTCCGGCAGGTGCTTGCCCTTGTAGGGGCCGTCGGGCAGCAGCTTGCGGTAGCCGGTGCCGCTGGTGTCGGCGAGCCACTGCTGGATGTAGGTCGGGCCCTGGTTGATGAAGGGGGCGAACAGCCGCTCGAAGGTCTGGCGGACGTCCTTCGAGGTGATCGGCGTGCCGTCCTCGAACTTGATGCCGTCCTTGAGCGTGTACTTCCAGGTCTTGCCGCCGTCGGTGGTGGTGCCGGAGTCGGTGGCGAGGTCGCCGACCACCTCGTGCTGCTTGCCGTCGTCGCTGGTCGCCTTGTAGCCGGTGAGGCCGCGGTGGATCAGCTGGGAGACGGTCATCTCGTCGTTGACGTAGATCTGCCCCGGGTCGAGGTGCGCGTAGCTGTCGCGCTGGAGCACCTCCATGCTGCCGCCGGGCTTGGCGCCGGGCACGGGGGCCGCCGGACCGGTGGAGTCTGCCGCGTCGCCGAACTTGATGGCGGCCTGCTGGCGTTTGGCGTTCTGCTGGTCCTGCTTGGAGTTGTCGCCGGCGTCGCTGCCGCCCTTGCTGCAACCGGTGAGCACAAGAGCTCCGGCCGCGAGCACGGAGAGTGCGCCGTATGCGTGGCGTCCGCCCCTACTCATCACGAGGATTCCCACCCATCTGTGTGTCACCAGTGCGTTGTGTGTGTCACCGGTACGAAAAGGACTGTGGCGTGGTGCGAGAAGTACTGAAGTGACGTGCGGTGAAGAGGAATTGCCGAAGACGCGGCCGGCGGCCGCTCATCTCGAGGGGGTCAGCGCGCGGTCTTGGGGTCGAACGCGTCCCGGACCGAGTCGCCGAGCAGGTTGAACGCGACGACGAAGATGATCATCGATACGCCCGGGAAGAACATGTAGGTGATGTCGTTCTGCATCACCAGTTCGGTGGACGCCTTGGAGAACATCTGCCCCCAGTCCGGCGTCGGTTCGACGATGCCCACGCCCAGGTAGGACAGACCCGCCTCGGCGGTCACGAAGTTGGGCAGCAGGTACGTCGACTGCACCAGCAGCGGGGTGACGATGTTCGGCAGGATCTCCTTGCGGATGATCCGCCAGGGCGAGGCCCCGCTGACCTTGGCCGCCTCGATGAACTCCCGTTCCCGCAGGGCGAGTGCGGTGCCGCGCAGGATGCGGCCGAGGCCCATCCAGCCGAGGAACCACTGGACGATGATCAGTGCCAGCACCCGGACGTAGGTCGGCGTCTCGTCGCGCGGGCTGACGAACAGGGAGACCACGACCGGCATGCTCGCGATGAAGAACAGCTGCGCGGGGAAGGCGAGCAGGAAGTCGATGACCCGGCCGATGAAATAGTCGGTCTTGCCGCCGAGATAACCGGCCGCGACGCCGAGCAGGATGCCGGTGACGACCACCGCGAGGGTCACCACGACCGAGATCATCAGCGAGGTGCGGATGCCGTAGATCAGCTTGGTGAAGACGTCGTAGCCGTTGCCGGGTTCGAGGCCGAACCAGAACTGGCCGCTGATGCCGCCGTTGGGGTGCACCGGCACACCGGCGCTGTCGAAGAGGTCCGGGCGTTCGTCCGCGTACACCGTGTACGGGTTCTTGCCGTACAGCTTGGAGATCAGCGGGGCGAGCAGGCCGATCAGGAAGAAGAACCCCACCACGTAGGCGGAGATCACCCCCGTGCGGTCACGCTTGAAACGCATCCACATCAGCCGGCCGGGAGACCGGCCCGCCAGCTCGACGGCTTCGCCCTTCGCCTTCGGCCCTGGTTCGCCGGAGACGACGACCGAGGTCCCGCCGTCCCCAATGTCGATAGGACTTGTCACGGTTCGTCCGTTTCACAGATATGAGTGTGAGTGGTGCCCGGGTACTCCGAGGACGCGCGAAGCCGCAGCCGGACGCGCGTAGTTCCAAGACCTGGTCACTCAACGGGAAGCGAAGAACCGATCCGCCTGTTGCTCATGACACCGCACATGGGTGTTCCTCCTCACGACTGCACGCGTTCACCTACAGGAGAGGGTTCTGGCCGTGCCTCCGACACCCCTGACGGAGGCTCAGGATCCCCCTGGTGCTCGTGAGTCGACGCAACTGTCCCCACAGCGCGTGACCCATTGACCCGAGCGCTACGCGGCTAACTATCTGCCATGGGTGGAACCAGCGACCACTGCCCGTAGATCTCGATTCAGTCACGGCTGACGCCCAGACCTTTCAAAATCTGGACAAACTGTTCGCCCGAAGAAGGCGCGAAACGGACTTGTTACATGGCTATCGGGCAGCGATCTCCGTAAGTCGGACATGCGCCGGTGAAAAACGGGTTGCAAAAAACCCGGGCTCCCCCACCATGGGGGAACCCGGGTTCAACAGGCCCTGGATCAGCCGTGCTTGGCGCGGCTCGCGGCGCGCGCCCGCTCACGCTGGTCGAGGTTCACCTTGCGGATGCGAACGGCCTCCGGGGTCACCTCGACGCACTCGTCGTCACGGCAGAACTCCAGCGACTGCTCCAGCGACAGCTTGCGCGGCGGCACGATCGACTCCGCCACGTCGGCCGTCGAGGACCGCATGTTGGTGAGCTTCTTCTCCTTGGTGATGTTGACGTCCATGTCGTCGGAGCGCGAGTTCTCACCGACGATCATGCCCTCGTACACCTCGGTGCCCGGCTCCACGAAGAGCACGCCGCGCTCCTGGAGGTTCGTCATCGCGAACGCGGTGACGACACCGGCGCGGTCGGCCACCAGCGAGCCGTTGTTACGGGTCGTCAGGGTGCCGAACCAGGGCTCGTGGCCCTCGTGGATGGAGTGGCCGATGCCCGTGCCGCGGGTCTGCGTCAGGAACTCGGTGCGGAAGCCGATCAGGCCGCGGGAGGGGACCACGAACTCCATGCGCACCCAGCCCGAGCCGTGGTTCGACATGTTGTCCATCCGGCCCTTGCGGACGCCCATCAGCTGGGTGACGGCGCCCATGTGCTCCTCGGGCACGTCGATCGTCATGCGCTCGACCGGCTCGTAGACCTTGCCGTCGACCTCCTTGGTGACCACCTGGGGCTTGCCGACGGTCAGCTCGTAGCCCTCGCGGCGCATCTGCTCGACCAGGATGGCGAGCGCCAGCTCACCACGGCCCTGCACCTCCCAGGCGTCCGGACGCTCCGTGTCCAGGACGCGCAGCGAGACGTTGCCGATCAGCTCGCGGTCGAGACGGTCCTTCACCTGGCGGGCGGTGACCTTGCGGTCCTTGACGGCCGACTTGGCGTCCGCGCCCTTGCCGGTGCCGCCCCGGCCGACCAGCGGCGAGGTGTTGGTGCCGATGACCATGGAGATCGCGGGCTCGTCCACCGTGATCAGCGGCAGCGCGACCGGGTTCTCCGGGTCGGCCAGGGTCTCGCCGATCATGATGTCCGGGATGCCGGCGACGGCGCAGATGTCACCGGGGCCGGCCACCTCGGCGGGCTTGCGGGTGAGCGCCTCGGTCATCATCAGCTCGGAGATGCGCACGTTCTGGATCGAGCCGTCGCGCTTGATCCAGGCCACCGTCTGGCCCTTGCGCAGCTCGCCCTGCTCGACGCGGAGCAGCGCGATGCGGCCGAGGAAGTTGTCGGCGTCGAGGTTGGTGACGTGCGCCTGGAGCGGCGCCTCCTCGTCGTACGTCGGGGCCGGGATGTGCTCCAGGATCGTGGAGAAGAACGGCTCCAGGCTGTCGCTGTCGGCCGGGACGGTGCCGTCCTGCGGCTTGGTCAGCGAGGCGACGCCGTCACGGCCGCAGGCGTAGACGATCGGGAACTCGATCTGCTCCTCGTCCGCGTCCAGGTCGAGGAAGAGGTCGTACGTCTCGTTGACGACCTCGTCGATGCGGGCGTCCGGGCGGTCCGTCTTGTTGATGCACAGGATGACGGGCAGACGCTGCTGGAGCGCCTTGCGCAGCACGAAGCGGGTCTGGGGCAGCGGGCCCTCGGAGGCGTCCACCAGCAGCACCACGCCGTCGACCATCGACAGACCGCGCTCGACCTCGCCACCGAAGTCGGCGTGGCCGGGGGTGTCGATGATGTTGATGGTGATGGGCTCCCCGCCGTCCTTGGGGTGGTACTTCACCGCCGTGTTCTTGGCGAGGATCGTGATGCCCTTCTCACGCTCCAGGTCGTTCGAGTCCATGACCCGGTCGTCGACCTGGTCGAGCTGGTGGGCGGCGAACGCGCCGGCCTGCTTGAGCATGCCGTCGACGATGGTGGTCTTGCCATGGTCGACGTGAGCGACGATGGCGACGTTGCGGATGTCGTGGCGCGTGGCCATAGTGCGGCGAACTCCCGGAATGTGCGGAAGGCCCTCGGTGTGCGTCCGGTGTGACGCGGGCCCTGCCGGGCTTGACATGCCACGGCCTCACCCCATGTTACGTGGCCCCGAGCGGGTCGGCTTCCGCAGGGCCTGACCGCCCTCAGCCGCGGGAGGGGCTCGCCGGCGCCTTCGCGCCCTTCCTCAGGAAGCCCATGTCCTCGTACACCGGTGTCTGGAAACCGAACGCCCCGGCGTTGACCAGGTCCTTCCGGGCGCCCACCAGCTGGGGCCGCTGGTAGAGCGGGATCGATCCCGCGGCCGCCCAGATGCGGGAGTCGGCCTGCTTGATCAGGCCCGCCGCCTCGTCCTCGTCCAGCGTGGTCGCCGCCTGCTCGAAAAGCTGGTCGACCTGGTCGGTGCCGACCCGCGTGTAGTTCTGCTCGACGTTCACCGAGCCGTCGGCGGCCGGCAGCGGCTTGGCGTAGATCGGCCGGGCGTCCGTGGCGGGGAAGGCGGAGGACGGCCAGGAGTACAGCGCGAGGTCGAAGTCGCCGGCGGCGATGTGGTCCTTGAAGTAGCTCTCGTCGGAGACCTTGGTGATCGTCGTGCTGATCCCCAGCCGGTCCAGCATCGCGGAGATCCGCGTCGCGACGGTGTTCAGGGTGTCCGAGCCGGGCCCGGAGGGCAGCACGAAGCGGAGCGCGAGGGGCTTGCCGTCCTTGGCGAGCGGCGCGGCCTTGGCACCGGCCGGCGCGGCCGTGCCCTTGGGGGCGTACGCGCCGGCCGCGCCCCCGTGCCGGCCCTCCTCGGCGAGGTGCCGGCCGCCCCCGTCGCCCTTGTCGTCCTCGCCGACGACGTACTCGCCGTCCCTGCCGCCGTCGGACTTCTCCTCCTGCTCGCTCTCCGGCCCGGCCGCCTTCTGCCCCTTCCTCTCGTCCTTGACCGGCCCGCCGGGCACCCAGCCGGCGTCCGCGAGCAGCGCCTGCGCCGCCTTGGTGTCCTGCGCGCCGAGCGCGCCGCTGTCGTCGGCGTAGGCGGGCTGCCCGGACAGCGCGAGGTGGCTGCCGACCGGGACGGCGGGCAGGCCCAGCGGGGTGAGCACCAGGCGGGCGATCTCCTTGCGGTCCAGAGCGCGGGCGACGGCCCGGCGGACCCGTTCGTCGGCGAGCGGTCCCGCGGCGCCGTTCAGCGCGAGCTGGGTGTAGGCGGGCTCCAGGGACTTGCGGACCTCCAGGGCCTCCAGGGCCCGCTGCTGGTCCAGGTAGCGGGAGATCGACTTGGCCAGGTCCTCCTTGCCGGCCTCGGCCGCGCCGGCGCCGAGGCCGTGGGCGCGTGCCCAGGCGCGCAGGTTCGACAGGGAGGTCTTCCCGCCCTGGAGCGGGCCGGAGTCGCCCTTGTCGCGGGCGGCGAGCCCGATCCGCTGGGCGTCGGCCGGGTCGAGGTCGGCGAGGTCGGCGCTGCCGTCGGCGAGCGCGCTCACCCGCTTGTCGCGGTCCACGGCGTGCAGCACGATCCGGTCCAGCTTGGCGGGCCTGCCCCACCAGCGGGGGTTGCGGCCGAGGACGACGTCCTTGGCGACGGTGTCGACCTTCTCCACCTTGAAGGGGCCCGCGCTGACGGCCAGCCTGCGGCGGGCGCCGTCGTTGAAGGCGTCGGGGGTGCCCATGACGTCCTTCGGGTACAGCGGGGAGAACAGCGACTTCCAGTCGGCGTAGGGGCGGGAGAAGGTGACCCGGACCTGGAGGTCGTTCGCGCCGCGCTCGATCTTCTCGATGCGGTCGTAGCCGGCGTTGCGGGCGGTCCAGTAGGCGGTGTCCTTGCCGGACAGGGCCCGCCACTGGGCGACGAAGTCGGCGGCGCCGATCTCCCGGCCGTCGCTCCAGACGGCCTGCTGGTTCAGCTTGTACAGCACCACCTGGCGCGGCTCGGTCTCGATGACCTTGGCCGACTCCAGGTAGGCCGGGTTGACGACCGGGCGGCCCGTGGCGTCCATCCGGAACATCGAGGGCAGCGTGGCCTGGGCGACCCGGGTGGTGCCGGTGTCGGCGTCGGCCTGGTAGGTGTTCAGCGTCTCCGGGAGGGCGTCCACGGCCCACTTCAGGGTGCCGCCGTCGGCCACCTGGCCGCGCGCCACGAGGTCGATGTCCTGGGCGGCGAGGGGCTTGGCCACGTCGTCGTCCGAGCCGCAGCCGGCCAGCAGCGGCACCGCGAGCACGCCCGCGGTGAGGAAGGCGGCCGGGCGCAGGACCGCGCGCAGGCCGACGCCGTGGTGGGACATCTGTGCTACCTCCGGGAAGCCGCGGGGCGTTATGATCACGTTTGGCGGTATTTGGAGCTGATCAGATCTATGCGGCTACTGAAGAGGAAAGGATCCGGCAACAACGAGCGACACGGCGGCCACGGACGGTAAGCCACCCGTGCGGCGCAAACACACCGGGACAAGCACCCGCACGCCTGTCCAATCGGTGCAGGCGCCTTCACAGCGCCCGGTGTGAAGCGCGACACTCTCTGGCGCATGAGCTATGCCGCCCGGGACCGCAGCATCCGCGGAAGTGAGGGCACATCATGTCCGTGTACGACGACCTGACCACGGTCCAGCGCAACCTCGACGACCTCCAGCGGTCACTGGGCCGGCTGGAGCAGCAACTCGGCGGAAGCGGCCTGGAGATACGCAGGGTCCGGCTGGACGCCGACCATCTGCGCGAGAGCGTGGAGCTGCTGCGCGAGGCGGCCGCGGCCCGGGGCACCGCCCGTCGGCCCGACCTCGTCACCATCTCCGACACGCCCTACGACGTCAGCCTGTGGACGGACTCGGACGACGAGGGCCTGGGCGCCCGCGACCGGCACGCCCCCTGACCCGTCCGTCCCCGGGCCGTTCCCCCAGTCGTTCCCCGAGCCGACCGGAGTGCTGTCTTGGCCACTGGTACGGAACACCGACGCAGCGGCGGCGGCGTGCGCGCCCCCGGGCGCGCCGCGATCGCCGCCGCCCATCTGCGGACCGACCGCTGGTGGCTGGCGCCCGCCTGCACGGCGGCCGGTCTGCTGGCCTTCGTCGCCTACTCGACCTGGCGGGCCTTCGCCAACGCCCACTACTACGCGGCGCCGTACGTCTCGCCCTTCTACTCGCCGTGCCTGGCGCAGAACTGCCGCCCCATGCACGGCGGTCCGAACGCGGACGTCTTCGGCGCCTGGTGGGGGATCTCGCCGGCGATCATCATCCTGATCTTCCCGCTCGGCTTCCGGCTGACCTGCTACTACTACCGGAAGGCGTACTACCGGGGTTTCTGGGCGTCCCCGCCCGCCTGCGCGGTGGCCGAGCCGCACCGCTCGTACAGCGGCGAGACCCGGTTCCCGCTGATCCTCCAGAACGTCCACCGCTACTTCTTCTACGCGGCCCTGCTGGTCGCCGGGGTGCTGACCTACGACACCGCGCTGTCCTTCCGGGACGACCGGCACCACTGGGGCCACATGGGGCTCGGCACCCTGGTCTTCCTGCTCAACATCGTGCTGATCTGGTCGTACACCCTCTCCTGCCACTCCTGCCGGCACATCGTCGGCGGCCAGCTCAAGCACTTCTCCCGGCACCCGGTGCGCTACCGGGCCTGGCGGCTGGTGAGCCGGCTCAACGCCCGGCACATGCAGCTCGCGTGGGCCTCGCTGATCAGCGTGGCGCTCGCCGACTTCTACGTGTACCTGCTCGCGTCCGGTGCCTTCGACGATCCGAGGTTCTTCTGATGCCCGTGGTGGACCGCCAGGAGTGGGACGTCGTCGTGGTCGGGGCCGGCGGCGCCGGGCTGCGGGCCGCGATCGAGGCGCGCGAGCGGGGCGCCCGTACGGCGGTGATCTGCAAGTCCCTGTTCGGCAAGGCGCACACGGTGATGGCCGAGGGCGGCATCGCGGCGGCGATGGCCAACGCCAACGAGCACGACACCTGGCAGACGCACTTCCGCGACACGATGCGCGGCGGCAAGTTCCTCAACCAGTGGCGCATGGCCGAGCTGCACGCCCGGGAGGCCCCGCAGCGGGTGTGGGAGCTGGAGACCTGGGGCGCGCTGTTCGACCGTACGAAGGACGGCCGGATCTCGCAGCGCAACTTCGGCGGCCACGAGTACCCGCGCCTCGCGCACGTCGGCGACCGCACCGGCCTGGAGCTGATCCGCACCCTCCAGCAGCGCGTCGTCGCGCTCCAGCAGCAGGACTTCGCCGCCACCGGGGACTACGAGTCCGGGCTCAAGGTCTTCCAGGAGTGCACCGTGACCCGGGTGCTGAAGGACGGCGAGCCGGGCGGGGGCAGGGTCTCGGGGGTCTTCGCCTACGACCGGGAGAGCGGCCGGTTCTTCGTCCTGGAAGCCCCGGCGGTGGTCCTCGCCACCGGCGGCATCGGCAAGTCCTTCAAGGTCACGTCGAACTCGTGGGAGTACACCGGCGACGGCCACGCGCTGGCCCTGCTCGCGGGCGCGCCGCTGCTGAACATGGAGTTCGTGCAGTTCCACCCGACCGGCATGGTCTGGCCGCCGTCGGTCAAGGGCATCCTGGTCACCGAGTCGGTGCGCGGCGACGGCGGCGTGCTCAGGAACTCGGCGGGCGAGCGGTTCATGTTCGACTACGTCCCGGACGTGTTCAAGGACAAGTACGCCGAGTCGGAGCAGGAGGCCGACGGGTGGTACGACGATCCGGAACACCACCGCCGCCCGCCCGAGCTGCTCCCCCGCGACGAGGTGGCCAGGGCCATCAACGCCGAGGTGAAGGCGGGCCGGGGCTCCCCGCACGGCGGGGTCTTCCTGGACGTCTCCACCCGGATGCCGGCGGAGGTGATCCGGCGGCGGCTGCCGTCCATGTACCACCAGTTCAAGGAGCTGGCGGACGTCGACATCACGGCGGAGCCGATGGAGGTCGGGCCGACCTGCCACTACGTGATGGGCGGCGTCGCCGTCGACTCGGACACGGCGGCGGCGCGCTCGGTGCCGGGGCTGTACGCGGCCGGCGAGGTGGCGGGCGGCATGCACGGCTCCAACCGGCTCGGCGGCAACTCGCTGTCGGACCTGCTGGTGTTCGGACGGCGCGCGGGCCGGTACGCGGCCGAGTACGCGCGGGCACTGGCCCGGGAGCGGCCGCGGGTGAACGGCGCGCAGGTCGAGCTGGCCTCGGCGGAGGCGCTGCGCCCCTTCTCCGTCGGGGCCGAGGGCGAGGCGGGGCCGCCGGAGAATCCGTACACCCTGCACCAGGAACTCCAGCAGACCATGAACGACCTGGTGGGCATCATCCGCCGGGAGGGCGAGATGGAGCAGGCGCTGCACAAGCTCGCCGAGCTGCGGTTGCGCGCCGGCCGGATCGGCATCGAGGGCCACCGCCAGTTCAACCCCGGCTGGCACCTGGCCCTGGACCTGCGGAACATGCTGCTGGTCAGCGAGTGTGTGGCGCGGGCGGCGCTGGAGCGGACGGAGTCGCGCGGCGGCCACACCCGGGAGGACTACCCGGGGATGGACCGCGGCTGGCGCAACGTCAACCTGCTGTGCACGCTGGCCGACCACGCCCAGGGCCGCATCCGTCTCACCCGGGAGACCACCGCCCCGGTCCGCCCGGATCTGCTCGCCCTGTTCGAGAAGGAGGAGCTGGCCAAGTACCTCACCGACGAGGAGCTGGAAGGAGGGCTGTCCGGATGAGCGGCTACGAGGCCCGCTTCAGGGTGTGGCGCGGGGACGGACAGGGCGGCGGCCTGCGGGACTTCACGGTCGAGGTCAACGAGGGCGAGGTGGTCCTGGACATCGTCCACCGCATCCAGGCGACCCGGGCGCCGGACCTGGCCGTGCGCTGGAACTGCAAGGCGGGCAAGTGCGGTTCGTGCTCCGCGGAGATCAACGGCCGTCCCCGGCTGATGTGCATGACCCGCATGTCGGTCTTCGACCGCGCGGAGACGGTCACGATCACCCCGCTGCGCGCCTTCCCGGTGATCCGCGACCTGGTGACGGACGTGTCCTTCAACTACGAGAAGGCCCGGGAGATCCCGTCGTTCGTGCCGCCCGCGGGGCTCAGCCCCGGCGAGTACCGCATGTTCCAGGAGGACGTGGACCGCTCGCAGGAGTTCCGCAAGTGCATCGAGTGCTACCTGTGCCAGAACACCTGCCACGTGGTGCGCGACCACGAGGAGAACAAGCAGGCGTTCGCCGGTCCGCGCTACCTGATGCGCGTGGCCGAACTGGACATGCACCCGCTGGACTCCGCCGCCGAGTCCGGCCTGGACCGCAGGCGCACGGCCCAGGACGAACACGGCCTCGGCTACTGCAACATCACCAAGTGCTGCACCGAGGTCTGCCCCGAGGGCATCCGGATCACGGACAACGCGCTGATCCCGCTGAAGGAACGGGCGGTGGACCGCAAGTACGACCCGCTGGTGTGGCTGGGCTCGAAGATCGGACGCCGCCCGTCCTAGTCCGCCGGGCGGCTCAATCCACCCAGTCCTTCCGGTACGCGCGCCAGTCCGCCTCCGTGGCGGCGAAGTCGACGTACAGGGCGACGCCGAAGCGGGCACGGTGGGCGTCGGTGCGGGACAGGCCCAGGCGTACGCCCCGTACGGCGGCCGGGACGGTCTCCGCGTCCCCCACGTGCCCGAACCGGTTCTCGTAGTAGAACGGCAGACCCATGAGGAGGTGGGTGGTATCGGGGGTGATCTCCAGGGCGAGGCTGGTCTGCTGGGCCACGTAGCCGCCGTACAGACTCGGCAGCGGCTGCATGGTGTCGTACGACATCACCGCGATCTGGTCCACCCGGCGGGCCACCTGCCCGAAGTACGCCTGCGACCACCACTTGGGGTGATGGGTGGTCGCGCCCCAGAAGGAGTGGAAACGCGGGAGGGGGTCGATCTGATGGGCGGCGACGGACAGCAGCGCGTGCCGGGCGTGGGTGAGCCGGCGCAGGTCGTCGAGGAGGGCGAGGTAGTGACGGTCGCCCGAGTGCAGGGGCTCCAGGTCGAAGTGGGCGCCCTGGTACCCGGCGGCGAGGATCCGCCGGGTCGAGGCGAGGACCGCGGCCCGGGTCGCGGGACGCTCCAGGCGCATCCCGGTGGGCCCCTCCGTGGCGAGCACGTCCCCGAGCCAGGCCTGCACCCGTACTCCGGGCAGTTCCCGGTGCACCGCCTCGATGAACCAACCCGCCTTCGGGTACGCGGAGTCGGGCAGGGTGCCGTCGTCCTCCAGCGGTCCGGAGTGCACGTACAGGTCCCGCACCCCGGTCTGCCGCAGCCGCCGCGCCAGCGCCCGCACGTCGGCCTCCGACTTGCGCCCGTCCACCCAGGCGTGGCCGAGCCAGAGCGCGTCCTGGTCGCGGGTGCGGGTGCCGGGGGCGGGATCACCCGCGTAGTTGACGCGCAGCGCGGTCTCGCCGGCGAGGAGGGCGAGGAGCAGCAGCAGGAGGACCAGACCGAGGGCGGTGAGGGTGCGGCGCAGGACGCGGCGGGCGCGGGGCCTGCCGTCGGTTGCGGGGGGCCCGGTGCCGGCCGCACCCTCGTCCGCCGCCGGTGTCGGTGCCGTCTGTGCGTCCATTCCGTCCCTCTGTCCGTCCGGTCCCCCACCCGTGTCGGCCCCGCTCGCGGAGCGCCCCACCGGCCCATACGCTCCGAAATGTGACGTCCTCCCTGATCCGGGGCCGGCCCCGGCGTGCCAAGGCGCACATACGGGCGCGGGTGACGCATGCCGTGCTGGGCGCCCTGGCGGGGGGCGGGTGGCTGATATTGCCGTTGATGACGGTCACGGTCCGTACTCCGGTTCCCGCCACCTCCACCGGCCCGGTCGCGAGCGCGGCGCCGGGCCCGGGCGGCACGTCCGCGGCGGACTACGTGCTCCCGCTGATCGCGGTGGTCGTGACGGCGGTGCTGGCGGGCTACGGCTGCCTGCGCCGCGTCCGCCGCAGCCGCACCCGTACGACCCCGGGCTCCTTCTCCGGACCCCCGCCCGAGCCGACCGCCACCGACTCCGAACGCCAGGCACGCCGCGCCCTGGTCCTGGCCGACGACTGCGTGCGGACGAGCCGCGAGGAGCTGACGTTCGTCGCGGCGGGGTGCGGGGCGGCGCGGGCCGAGCCGTTCGGGCGGGCGTTGCGGGCGGCCGAGGAGGAGTCGGCCGCGGCGTTCGCCGTGTGGCGGCGGTACGAGCGGGGGCTGCCGGAGGCGTCGGCGGCGCGGCGGCAGGCGCTGGCCGGGGTGGTCGAGCGGTGTGCGCGGGCGGGGCGGCGGCTGGACGCGGAGGCGGCGGCACTGGACCAGATACGCGGGCTGGAGGGCCCGGGCGCCGGCGACGCGCTGGAGGTGGCACGGGCGCGGGCGCGGGGGCTCGCGGCACGCGCGGTCGCCGCGCACGGCATCCTGAGCGCCCTCCGCGAGCGGTACGCCCCCTCGGCCACCGACCCCGTCACCGGTTCGGTGGAACAGGCCCGGGACCGCCTGCTGTTCGCCACCGCCCGCCTCGGCGAGGCCCACCGGGCCGTCGTCGCGGGCGACGGCGACCGGGCCGCCCGGCAGCTGCGCGCCGGCGAGGGCGCCGTCGCCCAGGGGGAGACCCTGGTGCGCGCGGTGGAACGGCTGGCGGCACGGCTGCGGGAGGCCGCCGCGCTGGTCCCGGCCGCGCTGACCGGCGCGGAGGCGGAGCTGGCGACCGCCCGGCACGGCGGTTCCCGGACCCCCCTGGCCGCGGGCGAGCTGCACGCCCGGCTGGCCCACGCGGACGGCGTACTCGGGTCGGTGCGCGAGGAGTTGACCGGTGCGCTGCCGTACGACCCGCTGGACGCCCTGCGCCGGATCACCCGCGCCGCCGACCGGCTGGACGTGGGCCGCTCCGGGGTGCTGGACACGGCCGCGCTGCTCGTCGCCCGGGCCGCGGTCCGCGCGGCCGACGACTTCGTCGCGGTGCACCGGGGCGCCGTGGGCCCCGAGGCCCGCGCCCGGCTGGCGGAGGCGGTGCGGCACCTGCGCGCGGGCGACGGCACCGGCGCCGTCTTCCGGGCCGACACGGCCGCCCGGGAGGCCCGCGGCCTGGCGGAACGGGACGTCCGCGCGCACGGCAATCCCCACGCCGGCACCGACGACCACACGGCCGGCCTCTCCGGCGCCGTGCTCGGCGGCATCCTGCTGGCCGAGGACCCCGACGGCGGCCCCCCGGCCTGCTTCGGCGGCCCGGGGACGCGGGCCCGGAGACGACTGGCGCCGCCTTCCTGACACCGCCGGTTCAGAACAGGCTGAGCAGCGCCTCCGCCGGGTCCGTGAGCGCGGCGTCGGCGCCCGGCAACGGCAGCTCGAACCACACCGTCTTGCCCCGGGGCGTCCGCCTCGACCCCCACGCCGCGCTGAGCAGCTGCACCAGTTGCAGCCCCCGGCCCCCTTCGTCGGTGTCCCGCGCCCGCCGGCGCCGGGGCTGCACCAGTCCGCCGTCCCACACCTCGCACACCAGCGTGCGGTCCAGCAGCAGCCGTAGCCGGATCTCCCCCTCGCCGTACCGCAGCGCGTTGGTCACCAGCTCGCTCACCAGCAGCTCCGTGGTGTCGACGAGCGCGTCGAGCCCCCAGCCGAGCAGCTGCGCCCGCGCGTGCTCCCGCGCCCGGCCCACACTGCGCGGTTCCCGCGGCAGCGTCCAGTCGCCGACGGACTCGGCGGGCAGCCCCTGCACCCGGGCCATCAGCAGCGCGATGTCGTCCTCGCCGTGGTGGGTGTCGAGGGTGTTGAGGACGTGGTCGCAGACGTCCTCCAGCGGTCGTGTGGGATCGGTGAGCGCGCCGACGAACGCGTGCAGCCCCTCGTCCAGCGGGTGGTCCCGGGACTCGACCAGGCCGTCCGTGTACAGCGCGAGCAGCGCCCCCTCCGGAAGCTCGACCTCCACCTCCTCGAAGGGCTCGCCGCCCACCCCGAGCGGCATGCCGGGCGGCACGTCCAGCATCAGCGCGGGCTCGCCGGGCTCCACCAGCACCGGCGGCAGATGACCGGCGTTGGCGAACGTGCACCGCCGGGTCACCGAGTCGTACACGGCGTACACGCACGTCGCCAGGTACACCTCGGAGAGGTCCGCGTCCCGGGGCTGGCGTGCCGTGCGGGTGGCCTGCTGGATGCCGCCGGGCGTGCCGAGGCCCCGCGCGATCTCGTCGAGCGCGGACAGGACTTCGGCAGGCTCCAGGTCGAGCAGCGCCAACGTGCGTACCGCCGTGCGGAGTTCACCCATCGCCACCGCGGCGCGCAGCCCGCGGCCCATCACGTCACCGACCACCAACGCCGTGCGGTGGCCGGGGAGTTCGATGACGTCGAACCAGTCGCCGCCGACCTCGGTCGCCGCGTTGCCGGGCAGATAGCGGCAGGCGATGTCCAGGCCGGACGCCTCCGGGTCGCCGGGCGGCAGCAGGGAGCGCTGGAGGATCAACGCCCGTTCGTGCTCCCGGCGGTACAGGCGCGCGTTGTCGATGCAGACCGCGGCGCGCGCGGCCAGTTCCACCGCCAGGTCCCGGTCCCGGTCCCCGAACGGCTCGCTGCCCTTGGTCCGCGCGAACCGGACGAGCCCGACGACCGTGTCGTGGGCGACCATCGGCACGGCCAGCGTGGACTGCACCAGGCTGCCCTCCTCGGGCGGCACGTACCGGGGCCGGGCGGTGCGCAGGGCGTTGGCGCAGGGCGAGTGGAAGGGGAAGTGGTGGACGGCGCCGACCGAGACGGCCTCGGTGGAGCCGAACCGCGGCGCGTCGGCGACGGCGCTGGCGATGGCGACGCGCCGCAGTTCGGCGCTGCCGTCGGCCATGCCGGGCGGTGTCTCGTCGCCGGTCAGCAGCCCCTGGTAGAGGTCGACGGTGGCCAGGTCGCAGAAGCCGGGGACGACGACGTCGAGGAGTTCGCGCGCGGTGGTCTCCAGGTCGAGGGAGTTGCCGATCCGGGCCCCGGCCTCGTTGAGCAGGGCCAGGTTGCGGCGGGCGGCGGCGGCCTCCCGGGCGGCGGCGCGGCGGGCGGTGACGTCGGTGGCGAGCCAGGCGACGCCGATCGTCCGGCCGCTGCCGCTGTGCACGCGGTAGAGGTTGACGGACCAGTGGCGGCGCTCCTCGGAGCCGGGGATGTTCCCGGTGATGTGCATGTCGGTGATGGGCTCGCCGGTCTCCAGCACCCGGCGCAGCGTCGCCGAGACCCGTTCGGCCTCGCCGCGCGGCAGGTAGTCGTGGACCTCCCTGCCCCGGTGTTCGTCCGGGCTGCCGCCGAAGACGGAGGCGAACCGCTGGTTGGCGCGCCGCACCCGCAGGTCGGTGTCGATGAGCAGGAAGCCGAAGGGGGATTGTCCGAATATCGCCTGGGACGCGGCGAGGTCGGTCTCGATCCGGCGCAGGGTGCGCACGTCCACGACGATGCAGACGGCCGCCCTCTCGCCCTCGACGGTCCGGGTGGGCATCACATAGACCTCGGCCAGGCCGTCCTTGCCGCGCGCGCCGTCCGGCCGGTCCGGCATCCGGAAGGGCACCACGCCGGTCCACTCGCGCCCGTCCAGGATCTCCGCCATCTTGCGCTGGCCCCGTTCGCGCAGGTCGGGGTCGATGAACGCCTCTATGGGGTCCATGCCGACGGCGCGGGCGGCGGGGACGCCGAAGAGCTGTTCGGCGCGCAGGCTCCACTGGTCCACCAGGCCGCCGGGGCCGATGGAGAAGGAAGCCACCTTTATGTAGTCGTACATGGAGCCGGGCGGGCTGCTCTGCCACATGGCGTCACCGGGTGCCGCCGCACCCTTCGCGGTCTGGTCCCTCGCGCCGTCCGACGGGTCCTCGGACTCCGTGGCCTTCGCTGGTATCTCGCTCACGCGAACCGTCCCCTCCAGCTCACCGCACCCGGCACCGGTCACCGGAGGCGGCTGCCCGCAGTATCCAGCACTACGGCGCCGCGCGACACGGTGTTCACGATCACAGCTCGGTCCAGACGTTTTTCGGACCGCTCCGCGACAACACTGCCACTCTTCTAACCAGGGAACACGCCCTCGAACCACACGCTCCGCACCGGCCGGCGAGCCGGAGTCACGCGAGGGGCCACGCGGCGGGCCCCGTACACCCCCTCCGCGCCCTCGGGCGCCCCTGCCTCATCCCGCACCGCCTCGTGCCACCCCATGCGCCCCCGCCCCACCGTCCCGGGGCGGTGCTCCGCGGACCTCACCTCGGCACGGCCAGCTCGAACCAGACGGTCTTTCCGCTCGCGCCGGGCCGGGTGCCCCAGCGGCGCGAGGAGCCGGCGAGCAGCTGGAGGCCGCGTCCGCTCTCGTCCTCGGGCCGGGCCACGCGTTCGCGCGGCGGGTCGGGGAGCGGGTCGGAGACCTCCACGAGCAGCGAGTCGTCGCCGCCGACGGGCCGCACCAGCCGGACGCCGATGGGGCCGGTGGCGTAGCGCAGCGAGTTGGTGACCAGCTCGCTGACGAGCAGCGCCGCGAGGTCGGCGACACAGTCGAGGTCCCAGCCGTGCAACTGGCCGCGCACCACGGCCCGGGCGCTGCGCACGGCACCCGGCTCCGCGGGAAAGGTCCACTCGGCGCAGTCGCCATCGGTGTCGATCACGCCGATCACTTCCCAGGCCGCGAGCCCACCCAAGTCCGGTTTAGTGGGGTTAATGGGCCCATACCCGATATGTGATGGCCAGTACCGCCCCTGTCGTCCGTGTGTGGGTCGAACGGACTAGGCGGAGACGGCCGACGGGACGCGGCGGCGAGGCGGGCGGCAGTCGGCGGGGTGCGCGATGGCCGGCGGGTCCCGGTCATGAGGCGCCGCCGCCAGCGGGTCCCGGTCGTGAGGCGTCCGGTGACCGGCGGCCCTGCCCCGAGGCGTCGCCGTCAGCGGGTCCCGGCGGCGAGGCGCGCGGCGACCTCGCGCACCGCCGGCACGTCCTGGTCCAGCCAGGGCACGTCCCACAGCTCGGCCGGGGTCAGCCAGCGCAGTTCGTCGTGGTCCTCAAGGGGCCGGGGCGCGGGCGAGCCGGGGCGCGGGCGGGCGGTCCACACCCACAGGACGTACGGCTCCCGCAGAGGCCACTCGCCGGGTACGCGCTCCACCGTCTCGGCGTCGACGCCGAGTTCCTCGCGCAGTTCGCGCACCAGCGCGTCCTCGGGCCGTTCGCCCGGCTCCACCTTGCCGCCGGGCAGCTCCCAGCGTCCGGCCAGTTCGGGGGGCGCACTGCGGCGCGCGGCGAGCAGGCGGCCGCCGTCGAGCAGGGCGGCCCCCACCACCACGATCCGTCGCGTCTTGGGCGTCATGGAGCGGAGCCTACGGGAGGCTCCCGGACGCGGGCGCCGCCGGTCAGTTGCGGCCGCCGTCCCCGTTCTGCGCGACGCGCTCGACCGAGTAGAGCTGCTTGTGCTCCCGGTCCTCGAAGCTGTCGGCCACCTTCTGGGCCTCGGCCCGGGTCGCGTAGCGGCCGACGCGGTAGCGATTGCCGTTGTCGTCCTGCCGTATCACGATCCAGGGCAGGGAAACCGTGCCCTCACTCATGCCCCGCACCGCCCCCATCGATCTCTTCACCCTTTCCGGCATCACGGGACCCCCATCCCGTCCGGGGCCCCCACCGGGCCTCGCCTAAGGAAACCGCAATCCGCATATGCCCGAGCGTACGCCCTACCTTCACGCACCGAATACGTCTTTTCACAAAGAGGTACGCAACCAGCCAGAACGCCGGGGGCGCACGCGAACGAATGCGCCCTCCGGGGAGGCACCGGCCCGGGCCGGGCGCCCCTCGCTCCACCCCGGCCCCACCTGCGGGAACGATCCCACGGCGGCTCCGGTCCTGCGCCGGGTCCCGCCGCACGCCCGGCGCATCCATGGACGGGACGAGCCCCGGGTGTGCGCTACGTCACTCCGACAGTGTGTACGACGCCATGGGCAGCGGTCGTGGTTTCCGGTGAACCGGTGCCCTCCCGTTCACTTCACGGGCAGGTGGTACGCCACCCGGTAGCGGTCCGCCGGGATCACCACGTCCGCCGTCTCCACCGGGCGGCCGGACGCGTAGTAGGTGCGCTGGACGACCAGCACGACATGACCGGGGACGCCGCCGAGGAGATGGAGTTCCTCGGCGAGACCGGGGCGGGCGCCGACCTCCTCGGTCACGTTGTCCACGATGATGTCGATGGCGCGCATCCGCTCGACCACGCCCATGCCGCCGAGCGGCCCCTCCTCGGGCAGCATCACCGGGGTGCGGCCGGTGAGGGCGAGCGGCTCCCAGGAGGTGGAGAGCATCATCGGCTCCCCGGCCTCGCGGAACAGGTACTTGGTGCGCATGACCCGATCGCCCGCCTTGATCCCGAGCCGCTCGGCGATGACGCTCCCGGCCTCCGCCTGTTCGCTGCTGGACTCCCAGGTGCCGCGCACCGAGGCGTCGGCCTGCTCCTGCCGGAACGGTGTGGCGCCGCCGCCGGGGCGGTAGCCGGAGCGGGAGACCCGGCGCGGCACCGGCCGCTCCCGCACGTACGTCCCCGAGCCGGAGCGGCCCTCGACCAGCCCCTCGGCCATCAGCACCTTGCGGGCCTCCAGGGCGACCGTGTCCGAGACGCCGTACTCCTCGCGGATGCGGGCCTGCGAGGGGAGGCGGGTGTGGGGCGGCAGTGAACCGTCGACGATCTTCTTGCGGAGATCACCCGCGACGCGCAGGTACGCCGGCTGCTCACCGAAAGTCACTGGCCGCTCCCATCAGCTTGTACAGACAGCAACAGCGTGGCAACCCTGGGTTGAGCCGTGCAAGCAAAGGCCAGAGAATCACTCGAAGTGATGACATCCGGCCGGGGAGGGCCGCACCCAGCACTTTCTCCCCCGCCCGGGCACCCCTTCACACCTGTCGCACCTCCCGGACAACTCCGGGCGCCCGCGGGCGAGTCCATCGGCCCCGGTACCGTGCCTCTTACGACTTGTCGCAGGTAAGCGGGACACAGGGGGCGGAATGAAGGTGGGCAGCAGGGCCGAGGGCACCGCGCACACGGTGAACGGGCTCACGGCGCGCTGGGCGGCCACCGCGCAGGGCGGTACGGCGTTCTCCGCTGCCGGGGTCTGGCCCCTGCTGGCCCTGCTCGCGGACGGCGCGGCGGGCCCCGCCCGGCAGGAGCTGGCGGGCGCGCTGGGCGTGCCCGCGGAGCAAGCGGCGCCGCTCGCGCGGGAGTTGCTGGCGGCCCTGGGCTCGACGCCCGGCCTGGACGCGGCGCTCGGCCTGTGGACGCACCACACGCTGCCGCTGCGCGACGAGTGGCGGGCCGGGCTGCCGGCCGGGGCGCACGGCGTGTTCGGGGACGACCTCGTCACCGCGCAGGAACGGCTGGACGCCTGGGCGGCCGAGCGGACCGGCGGCCTGGTCGAGCGGATGCCGGTGACGCTGACCCGGGAGTCGCGGATGGTGCTGGCGGGCGCGCTCGCCCTGCACACCGGCTGGCGCCAGCCCTTCGACGAGCGGTCCCTCGTCCCGGAGGCGGGCCCCTGGCGCGGCCGCACCCTGCGCGGCCTGCACCGGCGCAGCGTGCGACCCGACCGGGTGGGTGTCGCCGGCACCGCGGACGGCTTCGTCACCGCGCTGACGGTCCCCGGCGACAACGGGATCGACGTCCATCTGGTCCTCGGCGAGGAGCGCATGACGCCGGGACAGGTCCTGGCGGCCGGGGTGGCCGTGGTGGAGCGCGCGCTGGCCCTCACGCCGGGCGGCGCCCTGCCGTACGGCCACGTCGGGCCCGGCCTGCACGTGGAGCGGCAGCAGGCCGCCGCGCCCGAGCCGACGACGCTGGACGTGACGACGGTGGCCTACGAGGTGCGGGCGGACCACGATCTGCTGGCCCTGGCCGACCTGTTCGGGCTCAGGACGGCGGCGGACCCGCGGTTCGGCCACTTCCCCGGGGTGAGCGAGCAGCCGCTGGCCGTGGAACAGGCCCGGCAGTCGGCCGTGGCCCGGTTCGGCCCGCTGGGCTTTCGCGCGGGGGCGGTGACGGCCGTACAGGCCATGTACGGCGCCGGGGCACCCCAGCTGCGCTACGAGACCACGGTGGTCCGCGTCGCCTTCGACCGCCCCTTCGCCTTCCTCGCCACCGACCGCGACTCGCGCCTGGTCCTGCTGGCCGGCTGGGTGAACGACCCCGCACCGGGGTACGGGGGCACGGTCTAGCGTCTTTTGTTCGGATCGGGCCGGGTCGGTTACCCGGCCCGCCCCGCCTCGCCCGGCAGCCGGAAGGGCACGGTGCTCCAGGGGCTGTCCGGCAGCGTGCCCAGGGCGTGGTGGGCCGCGCGCATCTCCTGGTACCAGCCGCCGAACTCCTCCTCGTCGAAGTGCAGGCAGCGGCCCAGCGCGTAGCCGGCCGAGAAGTCCGGCCAGGAGGTGTGGGCGGCCCGGGCGGCGTCGCTCGCCGCGGTGACGGCCTCGCGCAGCTCGGCGCGGGTGGCGTACCGGGCGCCGTACCCCCAGCGGGCCATCATCGAGGCGCGGCCGATGTCCCAGGCGGCGACGGAGCGCACGGTGCCGTCCGCCGGGAGCAGCCCGTCGGCGCGGAACCGGGCCTCGTAGCGCAGCACCTTGCCGACCAGGCCGACGACGTGTCCGACGAAGTCCTCCCAGTCCGCGCCGCGTTCCTTGGCCGGCAGCCCGGCCGCGCGCTCGCGCAGCGTCAGCTCCACGCACTCGCGCCAGGCGGTGGCGTCGACGGCCCCCGGCCGCCCGCCCGGCCGCCGCTCGGCGAGGGTCTCGCGGGCGTCGAGGACGAACTCCCAGTACCAGGGGGTGATGTCGCCATCGAGCAGCCGCCGCTGGGTCTCCTGCCACTCCTCCCGGCCGGTCACGCCCCACCACTTGGCGAGCCGTTCGCGCTCCGTGGAGAGGCCGAGCCCGTGGTAGTGGGGGTTGTTCCAGGCCTCGCCGTTGACGAAGCACATGTGGGCGCCGAGGGCCAGGCCGTGCAGGAGGCGGCCGACGGGCGGGGCGCCGGTGCGCCGGGTGACCAGCCGGTCGGTGCGGCCGTCCTCGTCCCAGTGCTCCTCGTGCAGCGCCCGCCACACCTCGCGTTCCTCCTCGTCGGCCGCCATGAGCATGGGGACCGGCGTGCGGTTGTTGACGGCTATGCCGGCGACGTGGCCGGGCAGGTCGTCGGCCAGGTCGCGCAGCGTGTACGCCTCGAAGACCACGTGCGGGTGGGGGCGGGGCAGCAGGCCGCGGGTGTAGACGGCGACGAGCCCCCCGACGGGGGTGTCGTGGACGTGGAAGGTGCGCCGGGCGGGGTCCGGCGAGGTCTCCTCGTACCGGAACGGCACGTACACCAGGTCCTCGGCGAGCGCCCGCAGATACGCGACCTGGAGATCGCCCCGGGCCTCCTCCGCCGACTCCTCGTCGGGCCACTCGCTCGCCGCGTGGCGGGTCAGCATGTCGTACAGGCGCTGTTCGAGTTCGGCGGGCGCCTGCCACGAGCCGGGCTCGGCGGGCGCCGGGATGTCCGGCCACGCCTCGTCGTGATCGTCCAGTTCACCGACGACGTAGCGCTCCGCCACTTGCCCCTCCGCTGCTCCCGTTCACTCCGGCACCTCGTCCGGCGCCGGGCCGGCGGCCATCTTCGCCCGACGGGCGGCTGAAGATCCACTCGGGCGGGGTGCGGGGGCGGGGCGGACGAGGTGCCGGGTGAGGGTTCGGGCGAGTGCGGGGCGGGGCGGACGACGGCCACGCGGCGGGCGGGCCCGGGTCCGTCCCGGTGCGGCAGGCGGCTGCCCGGGGTCAGCCCGTCAGGCCCGGGATCGAGGCGAGGAGGACCGTCACCGCGGCGAGGGCCGCCGACACCGCGTCGCCCACCGTGCCGTCCGGCTCCAGGGCGGCGGACACCTCGGCCATACGGGGGGCGACGCGTGCCGGGTCCGTGTCCGGCAGGGCGAGGGCGTCGAGGCCCGCCCGGTGCAGCAGGGTGAGGAGTTCGGCGGTCTCCGGGGCCGGCTCGGCGTTCGCGAGGAGCACGGCGGACAGTTCGGCGCGCAGGGCCGACAGCACCGAGGGGTCGGCCGGGGGATAGCGGTGGGAGCCGAAGACGCCGAGCCGCTTGCGGCCCTCCTGGCGGACCACGCCCTTGGCCAGCAGGCCCTCGTAGGCGGCGGTGACCGCCTCGTCGCGCACGGCCAGCAGCCACGCCTGGGGCTTGGCCTCCGGGGCGCGGCGCATCTGCGCGGCCACGGCCGCCGCCAACGGCTCGTCGCCCGGGGGGTCTTCCGTGAGGGCGAGTCCACCGTCACGCGCCACCACCCGGCCGGAGCGCACGAGGTCCAGCAGCGGCGCCGCCGCCACCGCGCAGCCCACCCGCAGCTGTTCACGCGGGGTGCCGTCCGCCTCGTCCAGTCCGAGCAGCACGATCCGCTCACCCACGGTAAGCCCAGCGTCCACAAGACCTCCCCAGTCTCTGGTCATGACGCGTCGCACGCGTCACCGGTTGCGGCCGTCAACGGCCTTGAGGATCAACGGTATTGATCCCTTCCTCCCCAACCGAAACAGGAGTACTCCACCTTCACACGGGGCACACATGTCCAGGGGAAGCACGGCGGCGCGCCGGGCGAACGGACCAATCCGGCAAGGCCGCCAGGAGACTTTACTCCAACTTTGACATGTTTCGGCCACCTATGGAAGGATCCGGTCAACTTCCAGCACCGGTGGCGACTGTTCGCGGGGGAACACATGGGCGTATGGGAATTGACCGCTTTGGGAGTGGAACCGCTTGACGAGTCCGTGTACCGGACGCTGCTGCAGAACCCCGACCTGACCAGAACGGGTCTGCTCGCGGCACTCGGCCTGGAGGCGGCGGAACTCTGCCTCAGCCTCAAGCGGCTGGAACAGCAGGGGATGATCCACCTCGACACCGACGGGGAGCCCTCCCCCGTCGACCCGGGCATCGGCATAGAGCAGCTCGCCGAGCGACGGTTGCGAGCCCTTCAGGAACAGCAGCTCGAAGTCCTGTCGACCACTCAGTCCTTCGTGCTGCGCGTCACCCGGGGCCGCGGCCGCACGGGCGACCCCGGCCAGGTGGAACCGCTGGACGGCGCGGACGCGGTGCACGAACGCATCGACGAACTCGCCTTCTTCGCCCGGCGCGAGATCCTCGTCACCCAGCCGTCGTGGCTGCCGGCGCACGAGCACCTCACCGGCACCCGCGAGGCCGATCTGCGCTGTCTGCGCCGGGGCGTCGCCCTGCGGGTGCTCGCGCACCGCACCGCGCTCCGTGACCGCGAGCCCACCGGGCACCTGCGGGAACTGGCGGACCACGGCGCCGAGTTCCGGCTGCTGGACGGCAGCTTCGACCGGATCGCGGTGTTCGACCGGGAGACCGCCCTCGTCCAGACCACCGCCGACGCGACCGCGCGACAGGCCCTGATGGTGCGTCAGAACGTGCTGGTGCACGCGCTGCACAGCTTCTTCGAGCGGTGCTGGTCCCAGGCGTCCGACGCGCTGTCCTGCCTGCGGCCCGACGAGGCGCGCGAAGGGCTGGACGAGCTGCACCTCAAGGTCCTCCAGGTGATGGCGTGCACCGACAAGGACGAGGCCGGGGCGCGGGAGCTGGGCATCTCGGTGCGCACCTACCGGGCCCGCATCGCCCGGCTGCTCCAGCACCTCAACGCGAGCACCCGTTTCCAGGCCGCGCTACTGGCCCGGGACAAGGGCTGGATCTGAGGAGCCGGCGGGCGCGCACGCCGCCGGGCCCGCCAGCTCGCGCAGCAGCCGCAACTGCCGGGGCTGGATGGCGGGCAGCAGCTCGGTGGCCCGGCGGGCGTGTTCCGGACGGGCGCACAGCAGGTTCTTGGCGAGCGCGAACCGGCCCCGTTCGGGCACCAGGACGAGTTCCTCGAAGAGCCTTCCGGCACCGGTCACCACCCGTTCGACCTCCGTCTCCAGATCGCCGTGCCAGTCCGCGGGGCGCGCGAACGTCCGGTCGGCCGCCATCCGCGTGTACCACTCCCGCATGTCCGCCAGGCACGCGGCGCGGAAGGCCGCGTCGTGCCGCCCGGCGCGCAGCTCCAGCAGGAGGGCGTGCGCGGCCCTGGCGTCCGTCATGGTGATCAGCGGCATCCGGTGCGGGCGGGGCATGCGGTGTCTGCGGGTCCCGCCGTCGGTGAGCAGGACGGCGGTGGGCTCCAGCACCGTGCGGAACACGTGCCCGGCGTCCGCCAGCCGCAGCCACAGGTCCCAGTCCTCCAGTCCGGCGCCCGCCCGCCAGCCGCCCACCGCCTCCACCAGCCCGCGCCGGTGCGCCACCCGCGACGGCTCGAACATGGGCCCCATCAGCTGGAGCTGGGGATGCCAGCAGCAGGACAGCGGGGGCAGCGGCGCCACTTCCCGCCCGGCCGCGTCGCGGTACTCGCAGCCCGTGGCGACCATCTCGGCGCCCCCCTCCAGCATCCCGAGGACGACCCGGAGGTGGTGCGGGTGCCAGGTGTCGTCGTGGTCGAGGTAGGCGACGTACGCGCCGCGGGCCGCGGCGAGCCCCGCGTTGCGCGGACCGCTCGGGTGACCGGACCTGGCCACCCGCAGCAGCCGCACCCGCGGGTCCTCGGCCGCCGCCCGCGCCACCCAGTCCTCGGTGTCGTCGTCGCAGCCGTCGGAGACCACCAGGAGTTCCCAGTCCCCGACGGTCTGCGCCCGCACGGAGTCGATGGTCCTGGTGATCGCCCGCGACCGGTTGTACGTCGGGCAGACGACGGACACCCGGGGGGTGCCGGTGGCTGTCATGTCCGTGGGACCGTCCTTCGTCTCGGGGCTCAGCACAGCGGCAGGGCGACGGGCCGGTCGCCCAGGGCGTGCAGTGCGAGCAGCACCCCCGCCCCGCCGGTGGCCAGGTCGGTGGAGAGCCGCAGGTTCTCGTGGCCCAGGAAGGCGGGCCGTCCCTCGTGCTCCACCCGGAACAGGCCGAGGACGTCCAGCAGCCGCTCCCGCTGCCGCGCGGTGGGCTCGCCGCCCAGGCGCCGCAGGGTCAGGGCCACCCCCGCCCAGCCGTGGAAGAGCCCGGCGGTGCGGGGCATCGCGTCCCGCGCCGCGTCCAGGACGCTGTCGCGGACCCGCGCGAGATCCGGGTCGGGCCGGTGGTCCAGGTAGTCCGCGAGCACCAGCGCGGCGCCCGCGCCGCCGGCCGCCAACTGCGGTCGGGACCCGGGCGAGTCGGGTGCCCAGCCGGCCGGCCCCGCGGTGTCCTCGCCGGGTTCCTCGCGCCAGCCGAGCGCCCGTACGTCGCTGTCGAGCAGCGCGCGGGCGGCGTCCAGCCAGGCGGGGTCGCCGGTGTGCCGGTACAGGGCCAGCGGGAGCAGGGCGCCGCCCGAACGGCCGCGCAGCAGACCCACGTGACCGCGGCGCGGCGGACCGGCGGCGGCCCGGGCGGCGAGCTGCTCGCCGGCCGCGAGGGCGTACTTGAGCGCGTCGTCGTCCCCGCTGGTCCGGGCGAAGTACAGCTGGGCCAGTCCGGTCCCGGCCAGCCCGTCGAAGAGGCTGTCGTCCGGGGCGTCCGACTCCCGGATCCTGGCGAAGAGTTCACCGGCCGTCCCGGTACGGCCGAGCCGCGCGAGCACCCCGGCGATGCCGGACAGGCCGGTCCACAGGCCGGGGGCGGGGTCGGTGAGCGCACCGGCCGCGCGCTCCAGCCAGTCCGTGTGCTCCTCGGACACCTCCTGCCCCGTCTCGGCGAGCGCCCAGAGCACGCCCGCGGCGCCGTACGCGAGGCAGGCGCCGCCCTCCGGGACGAAGAACTGCGCGGCGTCGCCGGGGAAGAGCCGGTCCGCGCGGTGCGGGGTGGCCGCCGCCACGATGCCCGCGGCGAGCGCGGGCCGCCCGTCGTCGTCCCCCGCGCGGGCCGGGGCCCCGGCCGGGGGGCCGCCCGCCGCGCCCGGCCGGTCGGCGGAGGCGGCCGGTGTGAGGTCGGCGCGCACCCGGTCGCCCCAGTCGCCGGGCAGCGGATACCGCGACACCACGTAGTCGATCAGCTGGTCCACCTTGCCCGGGCCCCAGCCCATCAGCGTGGTGAGCGGCGCGAACAGGGCCAGCCGCAGACAGCCGAGGGCGTACCGGTCGATGTCCGGGCCCCGGTGGCCGGCGGGCGCGGCGAAGCCCGGGGCGGCGTGGATCTGGGTGGCGTCCGGGTCGGTCGACGCCGTCTCCAGGTCGATGAAGACGACCGTTCCGTCGGGGCGCACGAGGACGTTGCCGGGGTGCAGGTCGCCGAAGCAGACGCCCCGCTCGTGCATGGCGGCGACGCCCCGCGCCACCTCGTCGAGCACGCCGAGGGCCCAGTCGGTGTAGGCGCGGGCGCCCCGCGGGTCCGTCTCGGGGGCCTTGGGCAGGCGCCGGGTGATGGCGGTGGCGAGGGTCTCGCCCTCGACGAACTCCCGTACCAGGAAGTGGTGTTCGTGTCCCACCCGGGCGTCGAGCAGCCGCGGGAACCACGGCAGGCCGTCGAGCCGGCGCAGGCAGTCGTGTTCGCGCCGCAGCCGCGCCACGGCGTCCTCGCCCTGGGTGTCGAGCCCGGCGTACGGCCGGGCCTCGCGCAGCAGCACCGGCTCCCCGGTGCGCAGGTCGCTGCCCCGGTAGACGCCGCCGCCGTTGGAGAAGTGCAGGGCCTTCTCGGCCCGGTAGGGGAAGTCCTCCAGGGTGCCCGCCTCGCGCGCCCGCAGCGCCTCGTCGAGACAGGCGGGCGGCGTCACCCACTCCGGGGGGCGGAAGGAGGGCCCGCGCCGATCGGGCACCAGCCGTCCCTCGGGGTCCTCGATGCAGTGGACGCTCTCGCCGGTGGGCGTCTTCATGGTGCGGGCCACGAACCCGCCGTAGCGCACGTACAGCGGGCCGGAGCGCCAGCGCAGATCGCTGAGGATGTACGGTCCCGGCTCCCCGTCGAGGAGATCGCCCAGCTCCGCCAGGACGAGCGCGAACCGCTCCTCGTCCTCGGGGTAGATGGTCACGAACTTGCCGCTGGCGCTGCGGTCGCCGTACTTGCCGTTGCGGCGCAGCAGGACCTTGCGGCTGCGGATGAACTTGAACGCGACGCCCCGCGGCACCAGGTAGTCCCAGCAGCGCTCCAGGACGTCCTCGGCGTTGCCCGGGGTGGCCGAGACATGGATCTTCCAGCCCTGCGCGGGCAGCCGGTGGCCGGGCGGGGTCAGCATCGCCCAGTCCGGTCCGGTGCCGCGCGTCCAGCCCTCGGGCCCGGGGGCAGCGACGGCCGGGAAGTCGTCCGGTGCCGCCGAGTCCGCGTCGTCCCGGTCGAAGTACGGGGTGCCCGGCGGGCAGTACATCAGATGCCGAAGTATGTCCATGATCAACCGCCTTGGGAGCTGGAGAAGAGGCGAGGGCCGGTACGCCGAGAAGGCGCGGCCGTCCGGGCGTGCCGCCCCGGCCGGCCACGCGGTGCCCGTGGCGGCCGGGGTCAGCGCCAGAAAGGTGCCAGGTAGCGGAGGTAGAGCCAGTCGCCGAGGCTGCGCCGGCCGGCGTCCACCTCGGCCAGGCCCGTGGCCGCGGCGGGCGGCCGGGGCACGCGCAGCGGCACGCCGGTGGCGGGCAGCTTCATCGAGTCGAGCCCGGCGACCGGCGCGAACACCGAGAACGGGGCCTCGACCTGCACGGTCCGGGAGCCGGCCACCCGGGCCTCGCCCAGGTCCTCGTGCAGCACGATGCCGCTGCCCTTCAGCCGCACCGCCGCGCCCGGGGTGACGGCGTCCAGGTCGGCGGCGCCCGTCGCCACGAACAGCACCCGCCCGTCCCTTTGCACGAAGCCGCCGGAGACCGTGTAGGGGAGGGTCACCTCCCGCGCGATGCCGAGCAGGCCGGCGAGCACGACCAGCGAGACGGCCCAGATCCGCCACCGGCGCGCACCCGCGGCACGCGCCTCGGCGCCCAGCCGCATGGCGCCCGAGTACAGGCGCAGCCCGAGGTAGGCCAGGCCGAGCGAGACGACGGTGGCGCCGACCAGGCCCATGGCCTCCAGCATGCTCTGCCACACCGTGAAGGCCATGGCGAGGACGTAGACCGGGAAGACCATGCAGGCCAGCCCGAACAGCGGTGCCCAGGGCACGCCGGGCAGGGCCCGCTCGTAGCGCCCGCCGAACAGCACCCGGGCCACCAGCCGCCGCGCGTCGGTCATCGACCGGTCCCGCAGGTGGGAGATGTCGAGGTGGCTCATGAGCGCGAGGTAGCCGTCCAGCTTCACGAACGGCAGCGCGTTGAAGACCCCCGAGACGAAGGTGGTCAGCGTGAGCAGCAGCAGCGTGTCGCGGACCCCGGGAGCGCCCCCGGCCAGCGCGACGACGGCCGCGGCGATGCCCGACACCCCGCCGATGGCGGCCTGGGTGGTGATGCCGGCGAGCGCGATCCGCACCCGCTGCCCGCTGCCCGGCAGCCGCCAGCCGTCCGTGACGTCGCAGAAGAACGCCGGGGTCAGGTAGAAGAGCATGACGCCCATGCGGCTGGGCTTGCCGCCGTAGTGGCTGAGCACGATGCCGTGCGCCATCTCGTGCAGGACCGTGCCGACGTAGGTGACGACCACCAGGGTGACCAGCGTGGACACCGACACGGGGTGGCTCAGCGCGTGGGCGAGCGCGGGCAGTTGGAAGGCCAGGCAGAGGATGCCGACGACCACCAGCGCCACCAGCGCCACCGCCCAGGAGCGGTGTGCCAGCCGGGCGGCCAGCGGCCGGAACCGGGCCAGGAACCGCTCCGGGCGCACCACGGTGAACTGGAAGGTCAGCGGGGGCACGAAGGCGAACCTGCGGCGCCCGGCGGGCTTGCGGGCCGTGCCGCTCAGCAGTTCCATCCGCTGCGCCCGGGTCAGCCCCTCCCCCACCAGCTCGGGCGTCCACGGGGCGCCGAGCACGGCGGCGATGTCGTCGGCCGTGCGGGTGCCGTCGGCCGAGCGCAGCAGCCGCGCCATCCCGGCGCCCACCCGCAGATAGCGGCCGGCGTCGAACTGCACGATCCAGGGGGCGCCCGCCTCGGCCGGCTCGTGCACCACCACGTCCTCGGCCAGGCACGGGTACGTCGGCAGCGGCGGCGGCGCGGCAGCCTGTGGGCGCGGGCGGTTCAGCGTCAGTTTCACGGCAGGTCCCGGCGCAGGAACAGGGTCCGGCCCGCGACACCGGCGACGACGATCCAGGCGGCGAGCACCACCAGGGCCCACGGGATGGGCAGCACGCCGTCGTTGCCGCTGCGGTACACCGCGGCCATGGCCTCGTCGATGGTGAACCGGCCGATCTTCGGGGCGAGTCGCAGCAGGCCCTCGCTGACCAGCCAGGTGCTCAGCAGCAGCACGACGATGGCGACGACCTGCTGCCGGATGACGATGCCGAGCAGGCTGCCCCACAGGGCGCCCACCACGATCACCAGCATCACGCCGAGCAGCGTCCAGGTGGTGGTCGTCGTCCACTGCGGGTGCCATGCGCGGCCGGCCAGGAACAGCCAGGGGCTGACCGTCGCCGCGGCGCCCGCGGCCAGCGCGTACACGGCCCCGGTGCCGGCCGCGGCCACGAGCTTCGCGGTGAGCACCCGGCCGCGGCCGCCGCCGAGCAGCGCCGTCCGGCAGATCGCGCCGTTGGAGAACTCGCGGGTCACGGCGAGCATGGTGGCGAGGGCGGCGACCAGTTCGACCATGAACCAGCCCTGCACCAGGGTGGAGGTCAGGTCGGCCTCGGTGGTCGTGCCCTTGGGCAGCTGGTCCAGCGCCTGGGTGAGGTAGCCGGCGTCGGCCAGCACGCACAGCAGCGCCGCGGACAGGCCGAGGGCCCACCAGGCGCGCCCGGTCCAGATCTTGCGCCATTCGGCGGCGATGAGGTTACGCATGGCTGGGCTCCTTCGCCGCCGGGCCGACGAGGTCGAAGAAGCTGCTCTCCAGGCTCACCGTGCCGTTGCGGGTGAGGTCGGCGACCGTGCCGCTGTAGCGCAGGGTGCGTTGCAGGATCACGATGTCGTCGGCGGTCTGCTCCACCTCGGCGAGCAGATGGCTGGAGAGCAGGACGGTGCGGCCCTCGTCGGCGAGGGAGCGCAGGAACTGCCGCAGCCAGCGGATGCCGTCCGGGTCCAGGCCGTTGGCCGGCTCGTCCAGGATCAGCAGTTCGGGGTCGGCCAGCAGCGCCGTCGCCAGGGCGTGCCGCTGGCGCATCCCGGTGGAGAAGCCGCGCAGCTTGCGGTGGGCGTCGTCGGCCAGCCCGACCCGTTCGAGGACCTCCTCCACGCGGGAGCGGCCCAGGCCCAGGGTCTTGGCCCAGATGTTCAGGTCGCCCCGGCCGGTGGCGGCGTTGGAGGGCCCGATGCCGTCCATGCCGACACCGACGCGGTGGGCGGCGCGCGGGAGCTGCGCGTACGGGTGGCCGAACACCGTGGCCCGACCGGCGGTGGGCCGGGCCAGCCCGAGCAGCATGCGCAGGGTCGTCGTCTTGCCGGCGCCGTTGCGGCCCAGCAGTCCGACGACGCGGCCGGGTCTCACCTGGAAGGAGACGTCCTCGACCGCTGTCACCTCGCCGTAGCGCTTGGTCAGACCCTCGATGTCGACTACGTCCGTCATGCTCAGGTCCTCCCCCGGGCCCGGAGGAAGAGGCCGACACCGGCGATGATCAGCAGCTCCACGCCGATGCAGACGAGGAGGGAAGTGGTTCGCGTCCGGCCTGAGGTGAGGGCCGAAATGATGCCGGGCGCGGCCATGACGGCGACGATCCAGAAGCCCGCGAGGGCCCACGGAAAGCCGCGGGAAGCGGCCTGGGACATTGCGCATCTCTCCTTGGAGTGCTGGGCGGCACGTATATTTCCCGGGGAGGCCCTGGCCCGGATGCAACGCGACTGCATCCGGGGCAGGGCACTCTCAGGGGCCGGCCCGCGTCAGGTCGCGACGACCGACGTGATGACGAGCGAGCTGTAGGTGGCGCTCACACCGGCGGACACACCGAAGCTCACGAGGAAGCTGTTCCACCAGTCGGGGGCCTCCATGCCCTCCAGCTCCTCCATGTCCAGCTCCTGCATGGACAGTTCGAGGGCGGAGTTCTTGTTCTCCTGCATCGTTCTTCACCTCCTTCCGGGGTCTTCGGGTTGGTCGGGCTCGAGAAGCCGCGAGTCCTGGGACCCGGGCTTCAGGAGACTCAGGTCGCCAGCGTCACGAGGGACACGTACGAGACGACCCCTCCTGCGCTCAGCCCGCTGACGAGGCTCACCACGTCAGTCCAGCCGAAGGGCGCGTCGAGCGCCTCCAGCTCCTGCATCTCCAGCTCGTGCGGCTCCAGCTCCTGCAGCGCCAGCTCGAGCGGCGCGGAGGGACCCTGGTTCTTGGCGGTCTGCATCTTCTTTCCTCCTCTCCCGGTGCGATGCCTGGTGGTGCGTCCGTCAGCGGGGGCTGACGGAAGTCTGTGCGGTGCGGGGCCGGGCGTTCAGCGGCCGGCCAGGGCGGGCGCGCCGACCGCTTCCGCCATGACCTCGTGCACGTCGGCGAGGGTGAGGGCGCCGAGCGTCGGCAGCCCCTGCCCCCAGGCCCGGACGGTGGCGCGGGCCACCTCGGCGACGCGCTCGGGCGGTGCGTCGAGGGACCGCCGGATGCCCCAGTCGTCCAGCAGGGCGTCGATCCCGGACGCGGGATCGTCCACGGGACCCGGTGCGGTCCGTGCGGCCGACACCGCCCGCCACAGCCGCTCCAGCCGGGCCGCCGAGCCCCAGCGGGGGTCCGGCCGGGTGATCCGCCGCCACAGCGGGGGCAGCAGGGCGGCGGCGGCCGTCATCTTGCGCACCCCGAGGGCGGTGGACAGCTCGTTGGCGAGGTACCAGCCCTTGCAGGCGCACGGGTCCCGGCCGAGGTTGAGCCACGGCTGGTGGCTGAGCCCGCTCAGCTTGGCGATCTCCAGCCGCGTCGCGTCGCCGGGCGCCGTGCCCGCGGCGCGGGCCGCCGCCACCTCGTCGCCCAGCCGCACCAGCCGCCGGAGCAGGGTCTCGGCGAAGGCGTCCTCGGTCGGCAGTTCCCGGTGGTCGCCCGCGTACATCCCGGCCAGCCGGAACAGCACCTCCAGGACGCCCTCGGCGAGCAGGTCCCCGGGCAGGGTCCGGGTCGCCACGGCGTCGTAGACCGCGACCTCGGGCTGCAGCCCGTTGCCCAGCACCAGCCGCTTGCCCTCGGGCGTCGACAGGCAGACGGCGCCGCTCAGTTCGCTGCCGGTGCCCACCGTCGTCGGCACGGCGACCAGCGGCACACGGGGCGCCGAGTCGGCCGACAGCAGCACCAGTCCACTGCGCTGACGCACCGTCAGGCGGTCGCCCACGGCCGGGTCCGAGCCCAGCAGCACGGCGAGTTTGGCCTGGTCCAGCAGGGACCCGCCGCCGATGGCGACCACGAACTCGCGGTCCGCGAGGTCCGCCGCGAGCCGGGTGACGCTCGCCAGGTCACCGGGGCCCGACAGGACGATCCGCTCGGTGTCCCGGTCCGCCCAGGCGGCGCGCTCGCGCACCCGGGCCTCGGCCTCGCCGTCCGCCACGGCCGCGTCGACGAGGATCGTCAGCCGCCGGCCCGCGTGCCGGGTCAGCCACTGCGAGAGGCCGTCGAGGCCGTACGCCACCCGGGTCAGCGGATGCCTGCTCAGGCTCCAGACCGGTTCCATCACACCGCCTCCGTACCGGCCGCCGTGGTGGAGGCCGTCCCGGCGTGCGCGTCCACCCCGGCCCGCACCCGGTCGAGCAGTTCGTCCAGCTCGGCGTCGGTGTAGGTGAGCGCCGGCAGGATCTGCACGCCGGACACGCTGGGGTGCACGATGGCACCGGCCCGCCGGATCGCGGCGACCACGTCGGTGACCTGGTCCTGCGGCAGCGGTGAGCCGTCCGCCAGGCACAGCCGGATCGAGCGGAAGCAGCCCGCCCCGGTGGTGCCGCTCACCCGGGGGTGGGTGGCGACCAGTTCGCCGAGCGCCGCGTCGAGCCGCGCGGACAGCCGGCGGGCCGCGGCTACGGCGTCCAGCCGGCGCATCTCGGCGAGCGTCGCCAGCACCGCCGCGCAGGTCACCGGTGTCCCGGCCTGGGTCTCCCCGTGCACGAAGACGTCCCCGGAGGCGTGGAAGGCGTCCGCCACCGCGCGGGACACCAGGACCGCCGCCGCCGCGCAGGTGCCGTTGGTCAGGCCCTTGGAGGTGATGAGCAGGTCCGGGGGCGCGGGCCACTGCTGGGAGGCGAAGAGGCTGCCGACCCGGCCGAAGCCGGTGGCCACCTCGTCGGCGACCAGCAGGAAGCCGTACCGCTCGCGCAGTTCCAGCAGGGTCCGCACGTACTCGGGGGTCAGCGGCACCGCGCCGGTGCCGAGGACCGGTTCCACGACGACGGCGGCGATCTGCCGGCCCTGCCGTTCGGCCAGCGCCCGTATCTCGTCGGGCTCGTTGGGGGTCACGTGCCGGACCAGCCGCTGGTCCACCCCGTAGACCGGCTGGCCGAGGTTCTCGCCGGTGAGGGCGAAGCCGCCGAAGGTCAGACCGTGGTAGCTGTCCCGCAGTCCCACCACCAGTTTGCGGGAGCCCTCGCCGCGCAGCGCGTGGTGGTGCCGGGCCAGCTTCATCACCACGTCGTTGGCCGCGCCGCCGGAGGTGGAGAACAGCACCCGCCCCCAGTGGTCCGCGCCGGCCGCCTCGACGAGTGCCCGCGCGGCCTGCCGGGCCGGCAGGTTCTCGTAGCGGAACACCGAGAGGTACGAGGCCTCCCGCAGCGCCCGCGCACAGGCGTCGGCGATCGCCTCGTTGCCGTACCCGAGGTTGGCGTTCCACAAGCCGCTGGTGCCGCAGAGGAGTTCACGTCCGTCGAGGAAGCGCACCCGCACGCCCCGCGCGGAGACGGCGCACAGTTCGTCGTCGCCGTGCAGCGCGGTGTCCAGCAGCGACGGCCACAGTTCGGTCATCATGCCGCCTCCGCCTCGATCAGGACGTCGACGTGCCGGGGGCCGCTGGCGGGCAGCGTGTGCCGGGCGACGACGGGCAGCCCGGCGGCCGCGAGTTCCCGCTCCAGCCGCTGGGCGGCGAGCACCCGGATGGAGGTGGTCAGCACCTCGATCCGGTCGGCCGCGGCGGCCTCGTGTTCGGGCGGCAGGATCGTGACGCCGCGCGCCGGGGCGCCGGGCGGCCAGTGCTCGATCATCCGGTAGTGACGGCCGCTCGCGCCCCGCACCTCGAAGTCCAGGTCGGCCTCGGCCCCGGCGTCCGCGGCGCGGTCGACGGTGGACAGCAGGAAGGTGCCGCCGGGCCGCAGATGGGCCCGTACCGAGGCGAGCAGTCCGGCCCGGCCGGCGTCGTCGAGCAGCGAGACGGAGGTGGTGCCGAGCACCACGAGGCCGTAGGTGCGCCCCAGGTCGAAGGCGGACATGTCCCCCCGCACCGGCGCGCAGCGTGCCCGCGCCCCGGCCGGGAGCGTCGCGAGCCGCTCCCGCAGCAGGTCCAGCATGCCTTCCTTGAGCTCCAGCGCGGTGACCTCGCGGCCGAGCGCGAGCAGCGGCAGCGTCAACCGGCCCGAGCCCGCCGCGAGTTCGAGGACCGGTCCGGTGCCGCCGCGGGCCACCCGCAGCAGTTCCCTGATCTCGCTGGTGTCGGTCGCGGCCAGGTCGTGGTAGACGGGCACGCCGGCCTCGTCGTACAGATCGTGCAGGACCACCCGGTCCCCGTATCCGGCCAGCACCCGCCCGGCCAGGCCGGGCGGTGACAGCGGCGTCGCGGTGGTCATACGCCCACCTCCGCCGGGGCGTCGGCCGTGGCGGGCAGCAGGGGCGCGCCGCGCTCGGCGAAGAAGTCGAGGACCTGGCGCACCGCGGCCCCGTCCGCCCCGTCGGCGGCCGTCGCCGGGTCGCCGTGCACGAGCAGCCGCTCCGCCGTCCGCGCGGCCCGGCCGCCGAGCCGGAAGGTGCGGTCGTGCCCGGGCACCCGGACGTACGCCGCCTGCGGGGTCCAGGCCAGGAAGGGCACGGCGGGGTCCTGGGCGTCGTGGGCGCCGGTCACGTCGGCCAGTTCGGCCGCGAGGCGTCCGCCGAAGCCGGAGATCCGCACGTCGGAGACGCCGTGTACCTGGAGGTCGCGCAGCATGTCCAGGGCGGCGAGGTACCGGCCCAGCCAGGGGCGTTCGGCCACGGCGGGCCCGCGGACCGCCTCGGGCACGGCGCGGCCGAGGGCCACGGCGGGAGCGGCGGCCGTAGCCGCGCTCCAGGCGGCGGACAGGTCGGCGGCGCTGTCGCCCGCCGTGCCCAGCCGGGTGCCCTGCGGGGAGACGGACACGGCGCCGTCGGCCGCGATCCAGAGCCGGGTGCCGGGGCCGTCGTCCGGCGCGGCCTCGCCCAGGGCGCCGAGGTCGGCGATCTGCACGGCCGGGCTGACCGCGAACGCCTCGAACTCGCCCGTCTCACGGGCCCGGTCGGCGTCGGCCAGGAACGCCTCGAAGTCGGGTTCGCCGGCCACCCGGACCAGGGTGGTCCCGAGCAGCGACATGTAGGGGCTCGTGCCGTAGTCCTGCACCTGGAGGAAGATGGCGCCGCCGATCGACGCGTCGCCGCCCGGCTCGCTGAGCGAGCCCTCGAAGCCCACTACGGTGGCGCCCGACGGCGCGTGTTCCTCCCCGTCCTGGTCGCCCGGGACGAGCACGAGCGTGCGGGGGCCCACCACGTCCGAGGCGAGCACGGCGGGCAGCCGGTCGGCGTCCTCCAGCACGACGGTCGCGCTCCCGCCCCCGGCCGTGCCGCCGGCGAGCGGCCGGCCCGTCGCCCAGGACCGCAGGTGCCTGCCCGTACGACTGATCAGAGCCTCATTCACCGGAGTTCCTCCGCTCGGCGCCGACCGCCGCGAGGATCTTCTTCAGATCCTCCATGGCGGCTTTCGGGCCATAGAGATTGCACACACCCGTCAGATTGAGCACGACTTCCTGAACGCCGGCCATTCTGAATTCGTCAAGCTGTTTGGCGACCTGTTCCTCGTCGCCGAAGACAAATGCGCCGGCGTCCGCCATGAGCCGTCCCGCGGATTTCGGATCGAGATTGGAGAAATCGATTCCGGCCCGCCCCAGCATGTCGATGTAATGCGGGGCCTGCATATGTCCCGAATTACTCGCGAGGACGAACTCGGCCACGTCCCGGCCCGGCCGCTCCAGCGCGACGGGCACCATCGCGGTCACCCGCGGCACGGTCCGCCCGGCCTTCTCGGCACCCTCGCGCAGCGCGGGGCGCACGACCTCGTCCAGGTAGGCGGCGGGGGTCAGCCAGGTGACGGCCACGTCGGCCACCTCGCCGGCCAGCCGCGCCATGCCGGGCCGCAGCACCCCGAGCCCCAGCTCCACCGGCGGGGCCATGACCGGCCCCATCTGGGCGTGGCACGAGTAGTACTCGCCCCGCACGTCGACCACGTCGCCGTCGAGCAGCCCCCGCACGATGGTCAGGTACTCCCGCACCGCGGTGAGCTGGCTGCGGTACGGCGCGCCGAGCAAGCTCTGCTGGAAGGTCTTGGCGCCCGGCCCGAACCCGGCGACGACGCTCTCGCCGGTCGCCATGGCCAGGGTCTTGACGAGGTGGGCCGCCTCGAAGGGGTGGCGCAGCGGCATCAGCGTGACCCCGAGGCCGGTCGGCACCCGGAATCCGGCGCCCGCGACGGCGGAGAGGGTCTGGAAAGGCTCCATCAGCATGCTCTGTCCCTGCCAGAGCCGCCGCGCTCCCGTCCATTCGACCAGGGCCGCATAAGGCAGTACCTGCTCGGGCCGTCGCTGCAGGAAAGGAACCAGTACGGAGTAATCCACTTGCTCTCGCCCCCCTTCACGGTGTGCTCAGACACTTTCACATCGGGGAGCTTTTATGGAGACGTCGTGCTTGCAGCTTCGTGCAAGGTGGTCTTGCACGAAGCTGCACATCACAACGATCTGTCTTTTCGCCCCGGTGCGGCCGGGCGGGAACCGCGCCGCGCCGCGCGCCGGCAGGCGGCGTGGTCGGGGAGGAACCCGGCGGCGCGGGCCTCGGCGAGCGAGGGGGCCGCGGCGTCGCGCTCGGACAGCACGGGATCGTCCACCGGCCAGTCGATGCCCAGTTCGGGGTCGAGCGGGTGGACGGCGTGCTCCGCCGCGGGGTTGTACGTCGCGGAGCAGAGGTAGTTCAGCGTCATGTCGTCGGTGAGCGCGCAGACCGCGTGGCCGAGGCCCTCCTCCAGGTAGACGGCCCGGTGCCGTACGTCGTCCAGCCGGACGGCCTCCCAGCGCCCGTACGTCGGCGAGCCGACGCGCAGGTCCACCACCACGTCGAGTGCCGCGCCCCGGACGCAGGTGACGTACTTGGCCTGGCCCGGCGGCACGTCCGCGAAGTGCACTCCGCGCACCACGCCGCGCGCGGAGACGGAGATGTTGCCCTGGGCGAGGTCCAGCGGGCGGCCCACGGCCTCGGCGAGCCGGTCGAACCGGTACCACTCCAGGAAGACGCCCCGGGGATCGGTCCAGGTCCGCGGCAGGATCTCCCACGCCCCGGCGATGCCCAGCTCACGGATCTCCATCACGCCACCCCGTCCCGCTCCTCGTCGAGCAGCCCGAGGAGGTAGCGGCCGTACCCGCTGGCCATCAACGGGCGGCTCAGTTCCCTCAGTTGCGCGTCGTCGATCAGTCCGCTGCGCCAGACGGCCTCCTCCACGCAGCCGACCTTCATGCCCTGGCGTTCCTCGATCACCCGCACGTACTCCGAGGCCCCCACCAGGGAGTCGAACGTGCCGGTGTCCAGCCACGCGGTGCCGCGGTCCAGGACGGTCACGTTCAGCTCGCCCCGCTCCAGATAGGCCCGGTGGACGTCGGTGATCTCCAGCTCGCCGCGGGCGCTGGGGGTGAGGCCGCGGGCTATCCCCACCACCCGGTTGTCGAAGAAGTACAGGCCGGGGACGGCGTACCGGGAGCGCGGCCGGGCCGGCTTCTCCTCGATGGAGACGGCGCGGCCCTGCTCGTCGAACTCCACGACGCCGTAGGCCGACGGGTCGGCCACCGGGTAGGCGAAGATGCGCCCGCCGACCGGATCGGTGTACCGCCGCAGGCGGGTGTCCAGTCCCGCGCCGTGGAAGATGTTGTCGCCGAGGGCGAGCGCCACCGGCTGGTCGGCGATGAAGTCGGCGCCGAGCACGAACGCCTGGGCGATGCCCTCGGGCCGCTCCTGCACCCGGTACTCCAGCCGCAGCCCGAACTGCGAGCCGTCGCCCAGCAGCCGCCGGAACTGCCGCTGGTCCTCGGGGCCGGTCAGGACGAGGATCTCCCGGATGCCGGCCAGCACCAGGGTGGTGAGCGGGTAGTAGATCATCGGCTTGTCGAACACCGGCATGAGCTGCTTCGACACGGCCCTGGTGACCGGCCACAACCGGGACCCGGTGCCGCCGGCGAGAAGTAGTCCGCGCATGGTCGCCGGAAGCCGGGCGCCGCACGGCCCCCGAACTTCCTGACCTCCTTTCGTACTTGCGTACGATCCCGTCACCCTCGCCGGAGACGCAGGGTGACCCACGGTCGCTGTCCCGTGATCATCTCGGTGACACACACGCTCGCGTCAAGCTACAGTTCGAATCCATGCGGCTCCTCGTGACCGGCGGCGCCGGTTTCATCGGCTCGGAATTCGTCAGATCGCTGCTCTCGTCACCGGATCCCGTACACCGCGGCCTGCGGATCACCGTCCTGGACGACCTGACCTACGCCGGGGTCATGGCGAACCTCGCCCCGGTCGCCGGGCACCCGGGGTTCACCTTCGTCCGCGGCGACATCTGCGACGCGGACCTGGTCGATCAGGTCCTGCCCGGCCATGACGCCGTGGTGCACTTCGCGGCCGAGTCGCACGTCGACCGGTCCATCGCGGGGGCGCGTCCGTTCGCCGTGACCAATGTGCTCGGCACCCAGACGCTGCTGGACGCGGCCCACCGCCACGGCACCGGCCGCTTCGTCCATGTCTCCACCGACGAGGTCTACGGCTCGATCGACTCCGGCGCGTGGACCGAGGAGAGCCCGCTCGCGCCCAACTCGCCGTACGCCGCCTCGAAGGCGGGCTCCGATCTGCTGGTCCTCGCCGCCCACCGCACCCACGGCCTGGACGTGGTGGTCACCCGCTGCTCCAACAACTACGGCCCGTACCAGTTCCCGGAGAAGCTGATCCCGCTCTTCGTGACCAACCTGCTCGACGGCCGGCACGTGCCGCTGTACGGCGCCGGCCGCAACGTCCGCGAGTGGCTGCACGTCGTCGACCACTGCCGGGGCATCGACCTGGCGCTGCGCAAGGGACGCGCCGGGCAGGTCTACCACCTGGGCGGCGGCCGGGAACTGACCAACAGCGAGCTGACCGGCCTGCTGCTGGCGGCGACCGGCTCCGGGTGGGAGATGGTGCGGCGGGTGCCCGACCGCAAGGGGCACGACCTGCGCTACGCCCTCGACTGCGGCAAGGCCGAGGCCGAACTCGGCTACACGGCCGAGGTGGAGTTCGAGGACGGGCTGGCGGACACCGTGGCCTGGTACCGCGAGCACCGCGACTGGTGGGAGCCGCTGAAGTCCGCGGGGCCGGAGGCGCGTTGACCGGGATCCACGGCACCGGCCGGCCGGTCAGATGGCTCGTCACGGGCGCGGGCGGCAAGCTGGGCCGGGACCTGACGGCCGTCCTCGGGGCCGACCCGCGCGCCGAGGTGACCGCCCTGCGCCGGGCGGACCTCGACATCACCGACCGGGCCGCCGTGCGCGCCGTCGTCCCCGGCCACGACGTCGTGGTCAACACGGCGGCGTGGACCGACGTGGACGCGGCCGAACGCGCCGAGGACGCCGCCACCGAGGTCAACGGCACGGCGGTACGGCACCTGTCCGAGGCCTGCGCCGCCTCGAACGCCCGCCTGCTGCACGTCTCGACCGACTACGTCTTCGCCGGCGACGCCGTCACGCCCTACCCGGAGGACGCGCCCACCGCGCCGGTCAACGCGTACGGCCGCAGCAAACTGGCCGGCGAACAGGCGGTGACCTCGACGCTCCCGGACACGGGCTATGTCGTGCGCACCGCCTGGCTGTACGGCGAACACGGCCGCGACTTCGTGAAGACGGTGCTGTCGCGGACCGCGGCCGGAGCGCCCATGTCCATCGTCACGGACCAGCACGGCCAGCCGACCTGGTCCCGCGACCTGGCCGTCCTGCTGGCCCGCCTCGGCCGCGCGGCCCTGGCCGGCGACGCCCCGCCCGGCACCTACCACGGCACCGCGTCCGGCCGCACCACCTGGTTCGGGCTGGCCCGCGAGATCCTCGCCCTCGCCCGCCGCGACCCCGGTCTGATCCACCCCACCACCTCCGCCGCCTTCCCCCGCCCGGCCCCGCGCCCGGCGTACAGCGTCCTCGCCCACCACCGCTGGAGCGCGTGCGGCATCGCCGCGCCGCCTCCGTGGCAGGAGTCCCTCGCGCGGGCCCTGCGCAACCGACCGCACCCGTGGGAAGGGGAGTCCCCGAAGGACCCCGGCACCGGCTCGCCGCGGGCGGCACACGGGGACGGTTAGGACCGGGCGGGAGGCCGGCGCGCGGCGACGGCTACCGCACCGTCGGCCCGGAGACGAAGGCACCGCCGCGGTCGTACGGCCAGGCGTTGGCGACGCATCCGTGCAGGCCCTTGATCTGCTGCATCATCACGGGCGCCAGGCGACCGGGCCCCGGGCAGGTGGTGTGCGTGTAGCCGAGGAAGTGCCCCATCTCGTGGTTGATGATCAGTGCCCGGTAGTCGTGGATCGGGCCGTCGAACGTGGGCGAGCCCTCGACCCAGCGCTTGAGGTTCACCACGACCCCGCCGGGGACCTCGCAGTTGTACTCGCCGCCGGTGTCCTGGTGGATGCCCGCCCAGCACAGGGCGTCCGCCGTCCCCGGCGTCGCGATGCTCACCGTGAGGTCGTGCGGCTGTCCCGCGCTCACCAACTGGAACGCGAAGGCCGGGTTGCGGGTCCAGCCCCGGGGGGCGGCGAGTATGTCCGCGATCTCGTCGGCCGCCTGGGCCGGTGAGATGCCGAGTCCGGTCTCGATCTTCACGACGTAGCGGAGCGGACGCGACCCCTGCCCGACCTTGGCGCCGCCGGCCCGCGCGGTGACGAACGCGCCGGTACCCTTCGCCGGGACCCCGGAGCCGGTGGCGGACTGCGCGGGGGTGGGCGGCGGAGCGGCCGTGGACTTCGACTTCGAATGCGACTTCGACTTCGACTTCGACGTGGTCGCGGACGTGGTCGTGGACGTGGGGGAGGCGCTCACCGCGCTCCGCGGCTGCGGCGCGCCGCTCGACGCGTCGCTGCGGCCGTCCAGGAGGACGGCGGCGGTGACCAGCAGTCCGGCGACCGTCGGCAGGACGACCAGCCAGCCCCTGCCCCGCCGCCGTGGACGCCGCCGACGACGCGAGGACCGGCGGCGTTCGGCCCGGTGAGAAGAGTGCATGGCAGCTCAAGCTGGCCATCGCAGATGATCACCATGAGCGCGAATCATCACGGAACGGTAACGAGTGGTGTCCCGGCGGCTCGTGCCGCCGCGGGCCGGACCACCGGCCGGCTCCCCCTCGGCCCGGTGTGATCATTTGGTAACAGCTCCCGCCCCGGGGCCCTTCCCCCGGACGGTCGCCGTCCGCGATCTGCCTACACTCCCGAGGTGCCACGAGTTCTGCTTGTCGAGGACGACCCGGACGTGCGCGAGGCCGTCCGGCTGGGCCTGCGGCATCAGGGACATGAGGTCCTCGCCGCCGAAACGGGTGAGGAGGGCTGCGAACACCTCGGCTCCTTCCGTCCCGACGTCGTCGTGCTGGACCTCATGCTGCCCGGCATGTCCGGCCTCGACGTGTGCCGGCGCATCCGGGACCGCGACCAGGTGCCGATCATCATCGTGACCGCCAAGGGGGACGACGTCGACGTGGTCGTGGGGCTGGAGGCCGGCGCGGACGACTACGTGGTCAAGCCCGTCCGGGCCCGGGTGCTCGACGCCCGCATACGGGCCGTGCTGCGCAGGCAGGACGCGTCCGTCCCCAGCACCGTCCGGCCCAGGCCGCAGTCGCACGGCGAGCTGGTCATCGACCGGGCCGGGCTCGTGGTGACCCACCGCGGCGAACGCGTGGCGCTCGCCCCCTCTGAACTGCGGCTGCTGCTGACCCTGTCGGCCTCGCCCGGCCAGGTGTTCAGCCGCCAGCAACTGCTGGAGATGGTCTGGGAGCACAGCTACTACGGCGACATACGGCTCGTGGACGCCTGTGTGAAGCGGTTGCGCGGCAAGCTCGGTGAGCCCGCCGGCCGGCCCCGGTACATCCAGACGGTGCGCGGCTTCGGCTACCGCTTCGGCGCCTCGTGAGCGGGCCCGTGCACCTGCGAAAGCCCGACCGCGAGACCGCCTCGGCCGGAGCCGGGACCGGGCGCGAAGGCGAAACCGCCGGCCCCGGTTCCGGACGGGTGCCGTTCCTCCGGGCTGCCCTGGCACGCGTCCCGCTTCCGCTGCGCGGTCTGCGTCCCCGGCTGATCGCGGCCTTCGTCCTGGTGGCCACGGTCAGCGCGCTGAGCACCGGGGCACTGGCCTTCCGGGGAGCGCGCACGGGGGTGCTCCAGCAGAGCCAGGACGCCGTGATCAAGCAGTTCCGGACCAGTGTCAACGCCGTGGCCGTCTACACGCCCCCGGAGCCGGACGCCACGGAGCTCCAGCGGGCGGTGGACCAGGTGCTGCACGCCAACCCGGAACAGGGCTGGCGGGTCATGGCGACGTACGGCGACCGCCGCGCCTGGGCGCCGAGCGCCGACTTCGGCAAGCTGAGCCCGGAACTGCTGCGGTCCGTGCGGACCAGACGCGCCGCGGTGTTCCAGCGGGTGAACGCCGGCGGGCACTCCTACCTCGTCGTCGGGATGCCGGTCACGTACGCCACCGGCGCGGGCACGGAGCCCGGGCTGTCGGGAATGGCGATGTTCCTGGTGGTGCCGCAGAACACCGAAGAGGCGTACGACAAGGTGATGGTCGGCAACATCGAGCGCGCCACCCTGGTGGCCCTGTGCCTCGCCGTCGCCCTGGCGCTGCTGGCCGCGAGCGGCGTGCTGCGTCCCGTGCGGGCGCTGCGCGGTGCGACGCGCCGGATGGCGGAAGGGCACCTCGATGTCCGGCTGGCCGTCAGCGGCTCCGACGAACTGGCCGATCTCTCGCAGTCGTTCAACGACACCGCGGCCGCGCTGGAGCAGTCGGTGGCGGAGCTGCGCCGTCTGGAGGCCCAGGCGCGCCGCTTCGTCGCCGACGTCTCGCACGAACTGCGCACACCGCTGGCCGCCATGTCGGCGGTCACCGATGTGCTGGACGAGACCGCGCTCCACCTGGACCAGGAGTCGGGCCACGCGCTGCGGCTCGTGCGCGAGGGGACCAGCCGGCTGAGCACACTGGTGGAGGACCTGATGGAGATCTCCCGCTTCGACGCGGGCGCGATCGAACTCAACCTGGACGAGCTGGACCTGGCCGAGTCCCTGGCGAACACCCTCGCCGCACGCGGCTGGCAGGACCGGGTGGAGACGCGGGTGCCCGGACCGGGCGTGCTGCGCACGCGCGTGGATCCGCGGCGGCTCGACGTGGTGCTGGCCAATCTGGTCGGCAACGCGCTGCGGCACGGCGCGCCGCCGGTGCGGCTGACCATGGAGCGGGAGGAGCGAGCGGACGGGGCGTGGGCCGTCATCAGGGTGAGCGACAACGGGCCGGGGATCGCCGAGGAGGCGATGCCGCACGTCTTCGAACGCTTCTACAAGGCGAGCACCTCACGGACCAGGAGCCGGAACAGCGGACTGGGACTGGCCATCACCGCGGAGAACGTGCGGGTGCACCAGGGCCGCGTCAGCGCGGCGAACCTGCCCGGCGGCGGCGCGCAGTTCACGGTCGAACTCCCGCTGCGGCGCGACTCGGCCGACGGCGACGACACCGGCGGGAGTTCCCGGTGAAGGGCTCACGCACACCCGCACTGCTGGCCGGACTCGCCGCGGCGCTCCTGACGGCGTCCTGCGGGGTGCCCAGGTCCGGCGTCATCGAGGCCGGCGAACCGGCGAGCGGCATGGCCGCCCCCGACCACCAGTCCCCGCCGCCCACCATGACCCCGGTCTACTTCCTGCACGACGGCGAACCGAGGCCGTACCCGCGCGAGATCGACGGCCCCGGGGACTACGCGGGCGCCGTGCGCGTGCTGTTCGACGGGCCGTCCACGAGCGAGACCCCGACGGCCACCACGGAACTGCCCCGGCTGCCGGCCGCACCAAAGGTGACGACCGTCAACGACGACACCCTCTCCGTCCGGCTGCCCGGCGGTGTCCCTCCCCTCGGCCGCACCGCCCTGACGCAGCTGGTCTGCACGGTGGCCGGCGTACCCCGGCCACCCGCGCCCCAGCCCACGGCCCCCTCCGACGCCGCCTCCTTCGCGGCCACCGCCGCCCCCACGACTCCCCCGACCGTCCTCGTCCACGGAACCGGCTGGACGACGACCCGCTCCACCGCCTCGTGCCCCGATCAGGCCGTGCGCTAGGCCGTGTCCGACGGGTCGTGGAACCGCGTGGGCGTCAGCGCGGCGTGCGGCGGCGATGATGTGCGGGTGTTCTACGAAGATCTCAGCGAGTACACCTACCAGGACGTGGACACGTTCGGGGACAGGGAGTCGTTCCGCGAACTCTGGTACCGCCCCGAGTACATCCGTCTGAACGTCGGGTGGCTGCAAGCGGGCAAGCCGTACCCGACAGGGCCCGTGCCCGCGGGCTGCGTGGAGAAGCTGGAGGCCATCCAGCAGGTCCAGTGGATGAACGTCTGCCTCGGCGTCCACGAGTGCGACCTGTGTCCCGAGGCGGACGCCCCGGAAGGGAACGGGGAGATACGGATCCCAGGCGAGGCCGGCGTCGCCTACGCCGCCCCCTTCCTGATCACCCACTACATCACCGTTCACGGCTACCGGCCGCCTCAGGTCTTCGTCGACGCCGTCCTCGCCGTCGAACTCGGCGCGTGGGCTGCCGCACGGTGGCCCGACGTGCCCTTCCCATGGGTCCCGGAGAACGCCGAACACCTGCTGGAGTAGGGGCAGGCGAACCTCACCGGCGCGGCCGGAGCCGGGCCCGGCAGGAGCGGTCCGCGCTGGCCACCGACCATGCCCCAGTCGATCCGGCCCTCGGCGCCGGCCCGGACGCCCCGCGGGATCCTCTCCCCCGTGCCGTCCGCCGACCATCCGCGGTGACATTGCCACCACCCGCCCCACCCCATGGCGCTGTCGCGGCGAAACCCCTGGCGCACCGGCCGGACTTGCAAGGAGACTGCCCAGGTGAACGACCCCTGCCCCTGTCCCTGCCGCGGGCACCGCGTGCTGGACGCGCCGCCCCCCTCCCACGAGATCCGTCCAGGCCGCTTCCGGACCTCCGCGTCATGACCTCCCCCATCGACGCGCTCGTCCGGCAGCTCGACGGCAAGGCCGACGAGTCCTACGACGCCCGCGCGGAGCTGATCCGGATCGGCGCCGACGCCATACCCGCCGTCATCGACGGCCTGCCCTCGCTCGGCGCCTTCGGCCGGCTGACCGCCATCGAGGTCTTCGAGGAGGTGGGCGATCCCCGTTGCGGCCCCGCTCTCATCGGCCTACTGGACAGCGATCACCCGACCGTCCGCGAATGGGCGGCCATGGCCCTGGCGAGCCTGGAGATCGAGGGCGCCGTCGAGCCCCTGCTCCGCGCTCACCGCGCCTGCCTGGAACGGGCGACGCCACCGGACTGGAGCGAACCCGTCGGCATCCGCTGGGCCCTGACCGAACTCGGCGCACGCACCCCCGTCGTCCCGCCGCTGACCGCGCGCCTGCGAGTCACCACCGCGGCCGGCACCCCGGGCTGGCCCTCGGCCCGCTTCGCCGGGATCGTCGACGACCTGGCCGACCACGCCCAGGTGATCCTCTACTCCCAGTTCCGGCAGGTGGACGCCGGCCGTGCGTACGGCGTCTCCGGCCCCGGGCTGAACTGGGAACTCGACTGGACCGCCCCCTGGGAGCACCTGGTCGAGGAGTCCCGCACCTGGTCCCTCCTGGAAGCCTCCGAAGCCCCCGTCGGCGACGACATCCTCGTCGCCCCCACCTGGATCGACCGCACCGACCTGCACCCGGAGAGGTGACCGATGCCGTCCCGGCACCCCGAGGAGATCGGCTGCGGCCATGTGGTCGAGCGCTACGTGACGAGGATGTACGCGGGCCTCCCGCGCTACCTCGTACTGAACAGCGGGCGCTTCCTGAGCCCCCGGTGGCGGCACACCAACCGCTTCACCCGGCACCTGCTCGCTGACGCCGCCACGATCACCGACGAGGAACTGGAAGCCCTCCTCGAGTACGAATGGCGCTCGCGCCTCACCGCCGCCTGGCTGGTCGGCGTCGACCGCCGCGAACGGTTCCGGGCGCGCATCGGCGACCTGCTCCTGGCCAGCGAGGTCTGCTACGCCGGCAGCGCCTACTGCTTCGCCCTGGCGCGCTTCGGCACCCACGCCGACGCCGATATCCTCACCGCTTATCTCGACCACTACCTCCCCCGCACCGACCTCCACTACGACCAACCCGCCGCCCTGGGCGCCCTCCTCCGCCTGGACGCCCGCCTCGGCACCCACCACGCCGACCGTTTCACGGAGCCCAACGGCCTCTGGGACGAGTGGGTCAGGGGCGCGGAACACCAGGGCTACCCCAGCTATACCCCCGCTGAACAGCGCCGCTGGACGGACCTGCTCTGCGAGTTCGCCAACGGTTGGGCCCGCAGGTAGTCGGGACGCAGCCCGCTCGCCGGCCCCCCACCTCAGCGGAACTCGTGGATCACCTGGATCTCGCCGACGATGTGGGCGTTGAAGTCGTCCAGCTTCTCGGCCGGAACCCAGAGCTCGAAAATCGTCTGTCCGCCGGCCTGCTGGACGGGATACCGCCTCAAGTACTCCGACTCGACCTCGAAACGAGTGACGAAACCGGCGCCGTCGTGCTTCACGTTCCAGTCCCGCGCGATCCTGACCGCGTAGTCCTCGTTGAGGACCGGGTAGAAGATCGGCTGCTCCGGCAGCCGGGGCGGCCAGGCACGCCAGTTCAGCTCCCGAACGAGATCCAGCTCCTTGGGACCGGTGGGGCGCCACAGGGTCGTCGTCGCTTGCCGGCTGGTCATCCGTATCGTTCTCTGAACATGGGCCACCGATCGGTCCGGCCGGCCAGGAGACCGGACGATACCGGCACCGCGCACTCGACAGCTACGCGATTCACACACCGGCCCCCGGGCTGAAGCGAGCCCGCGGCTCGTGTCGTAGGCCGGCTGTCAGGGGAGACCACCGAACCGTTACTGCCTGGCGTCGCCGCTCCCCCGCGCGGACCGAAGTCGGCACGCTGCGGCACCCACGCGGACCGCGAAAGGCCGCCCAGCCCGCGCCACGGCGGGTCGGACGGCCTTTCGCCGGACGTGTCAGACGTTGAAGCGGAACCTGTAGTGCAAAGCTCCCACCTGTGGAAACGCTGGTTTCCTAGGGATCATCCCAGCACCATCCCATCACGGGCGTTCCATTCCAGAACCGTGCAGGCCAGCCAGCCCCCGTACGCCTACACAGCCGAATGCTGGGATTCCTGTCGTTCTCGACCTTGTCGGCGAAAGCGTCTGCACCCGCCAAATCCACCCGACGAGGAAACGACCTCTCCCGCTGCCGCCCGCACCTGCCGCCTGGCTCCCGGTAGCGCACCGTCCACCCATGCCGACACCGCGGGCGATCACAGGGAAAGTTTCGGGCAGCATCGACGACCATACCGCGCTATGGTTGATGTATGGCTACCAAGAAGGTGACTATCACTCTCGACGAATCTCTGGTCGAAGCCCTGGCCGGAGCTGCCGAGGAAGAAGGCATCCCGCTCTCCCGCCTCGTTGCCGGAGCAGCCGAACGCGAGCTGCGCCTGCGGGCCGGCCGGGCTGTCATCCAGGAGTGGCAGGCAGAACACGGCGCCTTCACCCCGGAAGAGCTCGCCGCCGCCCGCGCGGACCTTGCCGCCGCCGACGCCGAATACCTCAGCGGCCCGGGAGTCTCGGCCGCGTGAACATCCCCTACCTGTACGACGCCGGGGCGCTCATCGCCATCGACAACGACGACCGACGCATGTGGGCCCGCCACAGCCTGGCCCTCGAAGACGGCCGGGACATCCACATCCCCTCCATCGTCGTCAGCCAGGCATGGCGGGACTCCCGCCGCCAGGTCAGACTCGGCAAGTTCCTCGCCGGGTGCCACGTCGTACCCGTCGGCATCGAAACCGCCAAAGCTGCAGGCATCCTCTGCGGCAAGGCCGGCACCTCCGACATCGTCGACGCCACCGTCGTGACCATGGCAGCCAGCCTCGGCGCCATCATCTGGACCTCGGACCCAGACGACATCCGCAGCCTGATCGACGCCCAGGACATCAAACCGGCCACTGTAATCCGCACCGTCTGAGCACCGATCGTCTCCGACGACCAGCCCGTACAGGCTCAGAGATCGCCGAGGCGGAGACAGGTGCGGCCACCTGCTCGCGTAGCGTTCTTAGTGCCCGCCGACACGACGTTCTCCCCATCGTGACCTGCACTCTCCCCGAAAGGGTGAAAGGCTCGCCCTACATGCACCGCCACTATTGGCATCGACGCTGAAATCGTCACCGCCCTCTCGATCAAAGCCCGTTACAGCCAGGCCCCGCAATGATTCATCTGGCGCGGCTTGTAGCGGAATGAGGGAATCCAAATACTGAATCCACCCGACACCCCGAGGCACCTAGATCGCCACCAAACAGGGGAACATCAGTTCGTGAACGATGAATTTCGGCCTGTGGCTCAATCATGAGCGAAGGAAGTCGTCGAGCCGGGTATCCGAGGATTCCCCTTACGGCGGTGTAGGGGGTGCTAGTGTGACTGATTGTGTATCACGATCTGCCCCACCCGCCTCACTTGCCTGATGAAGGACTGGTTCGCCGCGTCAAGGCACTGGCTTGTACAGCACCGTTGCAGGCATTGGATCAGCGCAAGGCATCGCTGGATTGGGCAGATGCCAAGGTCTATCACATGGCCGAAATCGCGTTGCACACGATCGACCAGGTCACCATCGCGATGGACTTCGACGCCGGAGCCGAACATGCCAAGGTACTTGAACAGGTAAAACACTTCGTCGCGGCTCAGGCGCCCGACAGAGACGACGCCGAGCACGCCGCTGTGGCCGACTGGGTACTCCAGCGGCTGATCAATGTCGGCACCATCGAACGTGGATTCTCCTGGCACTACGGGCTTGTCGGAGACGAGGGAACCTACGACCGCTTCGAGTTCGACTTTAAATTGCTGGTGGAACAGTCGACATCCGACGGGTTTTCACTGCGGGCCACCGACGAGGCCATCAACGTACTCGTCGGCGCATTGGACACAGACGTGGAATCCGCGCAGATCGCCGCCGAGGTCAAACTCGACAATCTCATCAGGCGCGGTCGGCTCGCCGACGCCAAACTCGCCGCCGAACAGGCCAGGTACCGCACGGTCCAATATGGAGAGACACTACGTCGCTACCTCGATGCCACCCGTCGCGACGTTCGCACGGTGGACTGGGAACGGGTGGTACCAGACCTGCTCTTGGACGCGCTTGAACACATCGAGGGCCGCTACACGGCGGAACACGCCATCCTGACCAATATCACCGCCGCGCGGGACGACTCTGACGATCCGCGCCACAAGCAGCGGGCAGCGGAGCTCGTGGAGATCGTCCGCGACTGCATCCGCCGTCATATGCAGCTCCAGAAAGCCGTACAGGAAGCGGGCGATCAGTTCCGTTCCGAACAGGACCGTCAGCTGTTCTCCGGCGAACCGCAGCGCGCCGCACTCCACTTGCACGGACAACTACTGGTACCGCTACTTGGACTTCCTGTGGGCAAAGCACTCGGGCCGGTGTACGACTTCTTTCGTGGGGCGGTCGCCCCGGCACCCCCCGAAGTTCCCACGCTGCCGTCACTCGTGGAGCGTCTCCTGCAACGGCCCTCGGAGCCCGAGAGATTCGCCGGCGAGGTCCGAGATCCTCAGTTCGACCCCGTACCGGAACGGGAATTGTTCACTCCCGAACATTTCAGGCTAGCGAGCGAGATCCTCTCCCTGCCCGGTGGCTCCGCGTTTCTGAGCGAGTTGCTCGCACGTGCGCGCCGCCATGAGCCCCAGGTCGCCCGGCTGGTGATGCATCGGGCAGCACACGCTTTCAACCCGTCCGTCGGTGACGCGGTACGTGAGCACGTACCTGAGGTGTTGATCGCCGTACCCACCGGGGATCCCCTGCACAGCCCGCAGTTCGGCGGCGATGAACTGTGGCTCACGAAAGCAGGCGTAAGGCCAGTCGTTCCAGGATCGGAGGAACCGGGTACGGCTCAGCACGAGGAGTTCGGTGATGAGATCTCGCTTCACGGATGACGACGCCGAGCAGGCCGCGCAGCTACTCGCTTTCGCGATGCGCCCTCGGCTGCTGCCGAGTCGCGACAACGCCTATCGAGAGCTTCTGCGCCGCTACCGGCACGACGGCGCGTTCCGAACGTTGACCGGACGGATCGCCGCCGGTCTGGGGCTCAGGGTACTGGGGGAACACGAGGACATCGGCCTCGCGATCGCGGCCGACGGCGGTTCTCCCTTCGAGACCAGGATGGAGACCTACGCCCGCCGCACCCAGAAGGAAGGCGGCTACGCCGAGCGCTTTCTGCACGGCATCATCCACCTTGCTGTCGCCGCGGTGTCCTTTCCCCGGCCGGACGACCTCGCTGAAGACGAGTACGTCGGCAGGGTCAGTGTCGACGTGGTCGACGCCGTCGTTCGCGAAGCCTGCGACCGGTTGCGTGAAAAAGCGGCGTCCCGTGAGGAGTCGGCCGACGTACCCAGTGACGCACCGGAGCTGGAATTGGCGTGGCACGCGTATGCCAACCGTCCGGAGGCATTCCCCACCAAGGACAAGCGTCGAGCGATGAACACCACCAAGGGCATGGTTTCCCGAGCTCTAAACTTCCTCGCGGAGCAGGGCTTCCTGACGCCGATGAAGAACGCCGGTGAGGACGTCTTTCAGACCACACGGCGTTACCAGCTTCAGGTGCGTGAACTTGCGGCCACCAGCGCTTTCGAGGAGTTGGTGGCGCTGGGCGTAGTCCTTCCCATGGCTGTGACGACCGGACCGGGAACCGTGGCGGAGGCTCCAGAGGATGTATGAACTGTCCCGAGTGCTCCTGCAGTCCGTCGGGCCCAAGGCGGCACGCTACGAGAACGTCCTCCTGGACTTTAGCGGCGTCGGAGACCCTATCGCCGACCGCCCCGCCACCTTGTTCAGTGTCAGGGACGAGCAACCTGTCCGGCGCCCCTCCCCGGCCACGGTGCTCTTCCTTGAGAACGGCGGCGGCAAGTCTGTACTGATCAAGCTGATCTTCTCAGTCCTGCTGCCCGGACGCCGTCAAGTGGTGGGTACCCGTGATCCTCGCGCGCTGAGCGGATTCGTACTCGACAACGATGTGGCCCACATCGCGCTGGAATGGACACACACCCGCAGCGGGCGTCGACTGGTGACCGGCAAAGTCGCCGAGTGGCGCCGCCTCAAGGCGACTCAGGACCCGTCCGACTTGATGGAACGCTGGTACCACTTCCGCCCTACACGGGAGACCACACTCGACACTCTCCCTGTGGCCGAGGACGGACGATATCTGCGGCTGGCCGACTTCATCGGCGAACTCGATGAGGCCCAACGGGCTGATCCTGAACTTGAGTTCAATCATTTCCGCGTTCAATCCGAGTGGACAGAACGACTCACAGACCTCGGCTTGGATCCCGAACTCTTCCGCTACCAACGGGCAATGAACGCCGGGGAAGGTGAGGCGGCCGACGTCTTCTCCTTCGCCAGCGACGCTGCTTTCGTAGAGTTCCTGTTGTCAGCCGTGGTGCCCACCGGACCGGCACAGGATCTCGCCAACCTGCTGAGCTCCTACGGCGACAAGCTCGGCAGGCGTGGTGCGCTGACCTTGGAACGGGACTTCGTGGCCGGCGCGCTGGAGTTCCTCGAACCGCTGGCCGGCATCCACATCACCGCTCTCACTGCCCAGGAGGAACAGCGGGCCGCGAGGAAGACGCTGGACGCCTTTGTCCGTTCGGTGAAGGTACGCGCGTTCCGTGAGGTCGAGGCCGCCAAGGCGAGCGAAGAGGTTGCCAAACGCCTTGGCGGCGACCTGCGCCGGGCCGTGCTCCACCACGAGAAGCTCGCGGCCGCTGCCCGTGAACTGGGACGCCTCACAGCTTTGTTGAAGCTGACCGAAGCCGAGGAGGAACAGCAGAAGGCCCGCGTCGCGTGGAACCGAGCGCAGGAGACCGAACGAGCCTGGAAGGTCGTACCCCGCCTGGCCAAGAGCCTGGAAGCGACCGCCAACGCGAACCGGTTGCGTGAGCTGGTCCGGCGTACTGAGGAAGCCGCCCTTCCGGCACTTCAGGCCCGGGACGCCGCGCTGGAGGTTCTCGTCGGGGCATTGCGCACCATGTCACGGCGCCTCACTGAGCAGGCGGAGACGGCGCGGCATCAGGCAGAGAGCGAACGCACGCTGTCCGAGCAGGCTCAGACCGAGCACAACGCGGCCGTCGGCCTGGCTGCCGAGCACCGGGCGCAGGCCAAGGCGCTCGACACCCGTATCCAGGAAGTGCGGGACGCCCTCGCGGACGCTGTACGCCACGGTCTTCTGAGCGACGGCGTGACGGCTCGTGACGCCGCGCGGCAAGCCGAGGAGGAGGCCTGTAAGAACGCCGAGGAGATATCCCGTCTGGAATCCGCCGCCGAGGACGCGGCGGGGCTTCACGATGCTTCCCACCGAGCTTGCCGAGCCGCTGAGCAGACTTTGGCCGAGGCCCGGCACTCTCTTGATCTGGCCCGCCGCGACTGGACGAGAGCCGACGAGCGCACGCGTGCCCTGGAAGCGGAGATCCAGCCGCTCGCACTCCTGGACATCGAACGTCTCGACCTTGAGGTAGATGCTCCCAGGCTGGTGGGCAAGCTCGCTCAGCGACGTGACGCCGCGGATGTGGCAAGGACCGAGATCCGTATCGCCATGGTCCGTGACGAACGTGCCAGGCTCGCGTTGGAGACGAACGAACTGCTGCCGCCCTCCCCGGAGGCCGCGGAAGCGTGCGAGACTTTGCGAGAAGCCGGTGTCGACGCCTATACCGGCTGGGACTACCTCGCCGGTCTGCCCCGGGTCGAGCAGCGCCGTGCACTCATCGAGCGCGTGCCGCATCTGGTCACGGGCGTACTCCTGAACGATCCCGAGCAGACGGCGCGGGCAACGGAGATCCTGGTCGCCCGGAAGCTGTGGCCCAGCACGCTGGTGGCGCTGGGCACCACCACGGACATGCACGAACCCATCGCATCACTCTCCGGGCTGGATTTCGTGGTGCCTCCGCATCCGGCGCTGTACGACGAGAGAGCAGCCGCGGAGGAGCGGCTCGCTTTCGGTCGTCGTCATGACGAACACCGCGCGCGGATCGCCGAGTGGGACGCTCGGCAACGTATGTTTCTCTCGCTGCTCAACCGTCTAGAGGAGTGGCGGGTGGACTTCCCTGAAGGAAGGCTCGCCGAACTGCGTGAGATCGTCACCGTCCGGGTGCAGGCTCACGACGAGGCCCAGGAGGCGCTGACCGAGCAGACCGAGAAGCGTGAGGTTGCAGCCGCCCGTCTCAAGACCATCCGCGAAGCCATTCCGCCGCTTCGTACGGCACAGTCGGCGCTGGAAACCCGTAAGTCCACGTTGAGTGCGCTGGCCAGCCAGGAGGAGCGGATCCCCGACTGGCAGACCGCTGTGGACCAGGCTCGGACGGCGGAGGTTCGAGCACGAGAGGCCGCTCAGCAGGCGGAAACAGCTGCCGAAAGTCACCGGGCCGCCAGCGCCGAGCACGTGCGCACGATGGACCGTCTGACCGGCTCCGCACACCGTATGACCGCCGAACTGAATGAGCTTCCGGGCGCCGACGCCGTTACGGAAAACAGGACAGAGGTTCCGGCGGAACCGCTCCCCGTGCTTCGCCGTGCCTACGGGGCTGCGGCCATCGAGTATGAACGCGCATCTGTCGGTGCCGACCTGCTCCTCGACATGCGTCAGGCCGAGCAACGCGAGAAGCAAGCGGCGCAGGAGCTGGGTGATGATTCACCCGAAACACAAGCAGCCGCCCAGGCGTTGCTGACCGGTCCTGACGGAGTGGACGGCGCGAGCCGGGCCGCCGCTCAACGCCGTGCCGAACAGGCGGTCTCCGACTGCCAGACCTCACTGTCCGAGGCGGACGCGAGTGTCGCGGAACATCGAGCGGTCCTCAAAGACTTTCCGGAACCACTCACCGACGTGGACCTCACTCCCTACGGCCCACCTCTGCACGTCTTACACGGTATGCGTCTGATTGAGGCGGCAGAGCACGATCGGGACGAGGCAGAACGTACCCGGCGCGAACTCGCCTACCACAGCGAGCGTGCCGAGCGCACCGCCGCCGCCCTGCGCTCCTCCGCGAAGAACTTCACGGACCTGATCACCGTCTTGTCCCGGTCGGGCGAGCCCCGCGAAGACGACATACCGTACGAGGGCGGTGTCTCGGCCGCCCGGGACCGGCACACCGTACTGAAGACCGAGTACGACCGGATCGGGACAAAGGTCGAGACGGCACTCGCCGAAGAACGAACGCTGACCGACCAGCTGGTCGGGTTCGCCGCGGACGCGCAGTTCGGGGGGCTGCCCTCCCCCAGCCGCACCGTCATCCAGTCTTGTCCTCGTGCCGAACTGCCGGCGCGGGCGGCCGAATGGAGCGATAGCCTTCGCCCCAGACTGCGTAGCCTCACCGTGGACCTGGACTCCATCGAACGGCACCGCCGGCAGATCGTGCTCCAGCTGTGCCAGCAGGTGCAGGAGGCACTGCGGACCTTGAAGCGGGCGCAGTCCCTTTCCCGGCTGCCCAGGGGGCTGCAGGAGTGGTCCGAGCAGGAATTCCTGCGGATCCGCTTCACCGAGGTCTCCGAACAGGCGCTGGAGGACCGGCTCGGCACCGTCGTGGACGAGACCGCCGAAGCCGTGATCCACAGAAAAGAGATCAAAGGGGACGGCCTGGCCTTGCTGTTACGCGGCGTGACCGAAGCAGTGGCCCCTAAGGGGTTCCGGGTGCGGATCCTCAAACCGGACGCCGTTCTACGGACGGAGCGGGTGCCCGTCTCGGCCATGAAAGACCTCTTCTCGGGCGGCCAGGTGCTGACCGCGGCCATCGTCCTCTACTGCACCATGGCAGCGCTGCGCGCGAACGAGAAGGGCAGGGTGCAGCACCGCCGGAACTCGGGCGTGCTGTTCCTGGATAACCCGATCGGTCGCGCCTCGGCCGGTTATCTGTTGAGGCTTCAGCAGTCGGTCGCCCGCGCGCTGGGTGTCCAACTCGTCTACACCACAGGGCTGAACGACCTGGCGGTCCTGGACTCGTTCCCGCTCGTCATCCGTCTGCGCAATGACGCCGACCTACGCGCACACCGCATGTACCTCACCGTCGTGGGTGACAGGAGGAAACATCTCCTCGAGCCTCTTGAGGAGGGCGAGAACCCGGTGATCACGTCCATCAGGTACCACGCCCGTGCCGACGCAGAGCACAACCACCACCAGGATCCCGGGGAAGAGAGCGTTGACCGATCTGAGTCGTCCCGCGCGTGAGCTGCTGAGCGCGCTTCACGAACACGCCCATTCGCAGAAGAAGTGGGACGGCACGCGTAAGACGAGCGTCTCTCTGCCGGAGTTGCGCCGTGTCTTCCGTACGGTGCCCCATCCGAAGGTGGAGGACGAGCTGGAGTCGGTGGTTCTGAGGCGTCATCTGGACGAGCTGTACGAGTGCGGGGCCATCACGGCGATGAAGGGCGACGACGGGGAGAGAATTCCGTTACCGAAGGGCGTGTGGGTGCTGCCCACCCACCAGGCGGCGAAGAAGGTGCGGGAGCCGCTTCCACCCTTGCATCCGAACATGCGCAAGGTGGCCGGGTACTGGGACAACGCCGCGCCCAGGACCCGGATCGGCTACCGCGCGGTCAACAACTGGTTCCTCTCCGAGCCTGATATGACACCTGCACCGAAGCGTGAGCGTGCCCTTGACATCTTCGGTAGTCGCACCTATTCGGGATGGTTCGATGCCGAAGAAAAGGCGTTCGACGAGTTGGGCGGTCCGTTCTTCTCAGACCGGGAAGCTCTGTACAAACTCTTGCAAATGTATTCGGCACCGCCTCAAATCCTCACCGAGAGACTCATCGCAGAGAGCGACGGTTACTACGGGCGCATCGGCGACGGTGACGTTCTCCTGGTCGTAGAGAACGTCACCACATGCTGGTCGTTGATAGAGGCGTTGGACGGGATGAAGGACCACACAGTCGGCTACGTGGCCTGCGGGATGGGAAGTTCGTTCTTGGCCTCACTCGCCGGCGTCAAGATGCTTCGACGCGGCAAGATCGCGGAGATCCGCTACTTCGGCGACCTCGACCCGACCGGATTGTCAATCCCGGCGGCGGCTGCCGAGGAGGCCGCTAAGGACAACGACCTCCCCGCAGTTCTGCCTGCGGTCGGGCTCTATGACGCGCTGCTTGGCACTGGCACCCCGTTGCCGCGCAAGGAGAGACGCCTTACGGCGCAACAGGCAACCGGCCGAGTCCGATGGCTTGATCCTTCGCACCAGGCCATGGCGACTGCGCTGTTGTGCGGCGAAGATCGCCTCGCCCAGGAATGGGTCAACCTGCGGTATCTGAAGTCGAACAGCGAGTGGCTCAGGGGCATGCACAGATGAACGAGAGTTTTGCGCTCCCGCACCGTGATCCGAGTTTCCTCGGACGGTCCGAACTGGTGGACGATGCGCTTCCCGGCTATCTGGACCGGGCAGACGACGGCGTACCGGTCGTACTCAACGGGCGAGTGGGCATCGGGAAAACAATGGTGAGCAGTGAACTGGCTCATCGGCTGCACTCTCGGTACGCAGACGTGAGCTGGATCGACGTGACAACTGCCGGTTCTGGTCAACCGGCGGAGCGGATCGCCGCCTGCCTGACCACCGTCCACGGGAGAACGGGACCTCATCTTCTGGTGTTGGACGGGGTCTCGGACCCGGACGACGTCGTCCGGTGTCTACCTCGGGACGAAACCAGAGTACTAATCACATCGCGGGCCGACACGGGGGTCTGGCATCGGATCGCTCATGTCGTCCAGGTTCCGGTACTGCCCCGCGAGGAGTCGGTACGCCTGCTGAGGAAACGGGTCCATGGGCTCACAGAGGCCGATGCCATGCACCTGGCCGGCGCGTTGGACGACCTGCCGCTTGCCATGGACAACGCAGCGAGTTGGTTGACGAGCGGCATGACGCCGGGACAAGTGCTGGAACAGTTGAAGTCGAGTGCTTCGAGAATCCTCAGCGGGTATCGGTCATCCGATTTCCCAAGGTCGCTCGCAGGCCGGCTGTCGAAGGCAACGAGTGTGCTTGCTGCCGGAGCAGAGGAAGACCGGCGGATGCTTCATCTCCTTCACGCACTAGCCGTTCTCGGACCCGCTCCTTTTCCTACCCGTGCATTGAGGGGGGACCGATGGGAAGTATCGGATTCGGATGCGCAATACCTCCTGACTATTTGCGACCTGCATCGCAGACTGGGAGGTCTACGTGATCGAGGGCTGGTGATTTTACAGACTGGCGTGGCGAGACTCGATGAAATCAGTGGTGCAGTCATCCGTGACCTTCTCGTCGCCCGACCTGAAGACGAGGCCGCCGCCTTCGCAATGGCGGAACAGTTGTTGGTGGCAGCGGTGCCAGAGCGCGCCGCAGTGGAGGGAGCGTGGGGCGACTGGGCGCTGGTGACTCCATCCGTCCTCGCTCTCGATCCTGCGCGTGTCCACACGAAGCCTGGTCGCAAAGCGATTCTTGACACATACGATTACTTGGTGGACAGCGGCAGATACAAGGAGGTAATTGACAGTCTAGGAAATCTTCGCACTGCATGGGAGGAGCACTTCGCGCAATGTCGTGCCGATGAGCTGGTGGTGATGTCAGCGCTGGCTCGCGCCCACTTCGGACGTGGGCACTACGAAGACGCCGAGCGACTCAACTTGCAGGTCTACTGGGAAAGGGAGAGAAACCTGGGGCCGAGCGATCCCAGCACCCTGGTTGCGTCAGCGTATTGCGCGCTCGACCTCGGCGCCAAGGGCCACCACTCTGACGCGTGCCAGCTTGCCAAAGATTCCTGGCTGGAGCAGTGCAAGATTTTCGGCGAGGAAAGCCGACCAGCGATGCGTGCGGGAAGCTACCTGGCACGGCTTCAGACACCACAGGACCCCAACCTCGCTTACCGACTGGGCCTGCGTATTCATCGCTTCCAAATTACCCACCTCGGTGTCCGCCACCAGCACACCCTGGACACAGCCCACCACCTGGCGCTCTGTCTCGTCGCTCTGAACGACTTCCGGAAAGCTCTCCCCCTACTGGAAGAAACCCTGAAGTATCGGCAGGAGACCTTGCCATCCGGCCATCCAGACACTCTCTGGACCGCCGCACACTCCTACCTGCTATCGGCGGACCTGGGTCGTCCAGTGCACCAACCGGCCCTACGGTGGGCCTGCGACGGCCTTCGCAGGATTTTCGACAGGGATCACCAAGTCGTACGCCGCTTGATGGCAATGGTCAAGTATTGACCAGACAGCTGGCATCTCGGTAAGCAATGGGAGCGGGAGAATCCCTGCGGGGAGCTCACCGTACCCGCTTCATTCGTCAACTACACCGCGGCGTCAAGCAGAAGACACGGCATCGGGATTCGAGGTGGTAAGACCACCTCGACAGCACGGAGTATCAGCACGTCAGAGCGCCACGACAGCCTCCAGTCCACCGGGTCGGTGGCCTGTCGACATCGCCGCCGGTACGCGACGGGTCGAAGAGGATCGCTCGCCCGGCATGGAAGGGGCCGAGCTCCCGAGAGGGCTCGACCCCGGACGCACGCATTGCATTAACGTGCAGTGATTCACCGATCACACGTTGAACCTGAACTCCACCACATCCCCGTCCCGCATCACATAGTCCTTGCCCTCCATGCGCGCCTTGCCCTTCGCGCGGGCCTCCGCGACCGAGCCGGCGGAGACCAGGTCGTCGAAGGAGATGACCTCGGCCTTGATGAAGCCCTTCTGGAAGTCGGTGTGGATCACACCGGCGGCCTCGGGGGCGGTGGCGCCCCTCTTGATGGTCCAGGCGCGGGATTCCTTGGGGCCGGCCGTGAGGTAGGTCTGGAGGCCGAGGGTGTTGAAGCCGACGCGGGCCAGGGTGGCGAGGCCCGGCTCCTCCTGGCCGACGGACTGGAGGAGTTCGAGCGCCTCGTCCTCGTCCAGCTCGGCGAGGTCCGCCTCCAGCTTGGCGTTGAGGAAGATCGCCTCGGCCGGGGCGACCAGGGCGCGCTGCTCGTTCTTGAAGTCCTCGTCCGTCAGCTCGTCCTCGTCCACGTTGAACACGTAGAGGAACGGCTTGGTGGTGAGCAGGTGCAGGTCGTGCAGCAGCTCGGCCCGCTCGGTGCCCTGGACGATGCCGTGCGCGAAGAGCGTGTCGCCCTTCTCCAGGATCTCCTTGGCCTCCTCGACCGCCTTGACCTTCGGCGCGACGTCCTTCTTGATCCGGGACTCCTTCTGGAGCCGGGGCAGGACCTTCTCGATGGTCTGGAGGTCGGCGAGGATCAGCTCGGTGTTGATCGTCTCGATGTCGTCCTTGGGCGAGACCTTGCCGTCGACGTGGACGACGTTCTCGTCCTTGAAGGCGCGGATCACCTGGCAGATGGCGTCCGACTCGCGGATGTTCGCGAGGAACTTGTTGCCCAGGCCCTCGCCCTCGGAGGCGCCGCGCACGATGCCGGCGATGTCCACGAAGTCGACCGTGGCCGGAAGAATGCGCTCCGAGCCGAAGATCGAGGCGAGCTGGGCGAGGCGGCCGTCGGGGACGCCGACGACGCCGACGTTGGGCTCGATCGTGGCGAACGGGTAGTTGGCCGCCAGCACGTCGTTCTTGGTCAGGGCGTTGAACAGGGTCGACTTGCCGACATTGGGCAGGCCGACGATTCCGATCGTGAGCGACACGTTGCGACTTCCCGTGGATGAGAGGGCCAGGAGCTGGGGGCTGCCAGGCCCTAGGAGGACACTGGCCGATCCACCAGTCTACGGCGTTCCGCGCGGCGGCCTCCCCGGAGCGTCGCCGGTCCGGTCAAGGTACGCCGCTCGGCGTGTCTGGGGAGCGACTGGGCACATAAACAGACCTAAGTTGGTCCAATGGAGCAGCACAGAACGCGACCCCCGAACGACGGACGGCGGCGCCCCGCGCCCCGCGCCCAGCTGCCGCCGCAGGCCCGGCGCCGCCCGGGCGGACCGGAGGCGGGGCGCGGCGCGGGCCGGCCACGCCCGGCCCGGCCGGTGACGCCGGGCCGGCGGCTGCCGAACCCCCGGCTCACCGGGCTCGGCGGGGGGCTGTTCTGCGTGGCGGTGATGTTCCTGCTGGGCTGCCTCGACCAGCTGCTCCTCGACGGCTCGCTGCCGGTGTACGGCGTGCTGTTCCTGCCGGTGTGCGTGCTGACCGCGCTGTGGGTGCGGGCCGGGGACGTGCTGACCGCGCCGGTGGCCGTGCCCATCGCGTTCGCCGCCGGGCTGCTGGTGGTCGCCGACGGGCGCGAGGGGCTGCTCGGCCGGCTGATGGGTCTGGCGACCGGGCTGGCCACCCAGGCCGGCTGGCTGTACGGGGGGACGCTGATCGCCGGGGTGATCGTGCTGGTCCGCCGGGTGCAGTGGGTGCGGCGGCGCAGGAAGCGCTGCTGAGCCGCCGCGTCCGGCTAAGGCCGCTGCTGCGCCGCTCTCATCGCGGCGCCCACGATCCCCGCGTTGTTCTGGAGCTGCGCGGGGACGATCTCCGCCTTGACGCCCTTGATGTGCGGCAGGAACTTGTCCGCCTTGCGGCTGACGCCGCCGCCGATGATGAACAGCTCCGGCGAGAACAGCATCTCCACGTGCGCGAGGTACTTCTGTACGCGGCGCGCCCACTGCTCCCAGCTCAGCCCGTGGTCCTCCTTGGCCTTGCTGGACGCCTTCTTCTCGGCGTCGTGACCGCCCAGCTCCAGGTGGCCCAGCTCGGTGTTGGGGACCAGGACGCCGTCCACGAAGACGGCGCTGCCGATGCCGGTGCCGAAGGTGAGCAGGACCACGGTGCCCGCGCGGCCGCGACCGGCGCCGAACTGCATCTCGGCGACGCCCGCCGCGTCCGCGTCGTTGACCACGGTCACCGGGAGGCCGCCGAGTCTGCCGCCGAACAGGGCGCGCGCGTCGGTGTCGATCCAGCTCTTGTCGACGTTGGCCGCCGTACGGACCACGGCGCCGCCGGTGACCACGCCGGGGAAGGTCAGCCCGACCGGGCCGGTCCAGCCGAAGTGGTCGATCACCTGCTTCACCCCGTCGGCCACGCCGTCGGGCGTCGCCGGGTGCGGGGTGAGCACCTTGCAGCGCTCCTGGGCGAGATCGCCCCTGTCCAGGTCGACAGGGGCGCCCTTGATGCCCGAACCGCCGATGTCCACGCCGAAGATCTGCATGGCACCACGTTACGACGGGCCACCGACGGTCACGCCCGGGAGGCCGCGATCACTCCTCGGCGGCGCCCGAACCGCCGCGCTCGGCGACCAGGGCGGCCGCCTCGTCGCGCAGGTCGCGGCGGAGTTCCTTGGGCAGCGAGAAGGTGATGGACTCCTCGGCGGCCTTGACGATCTCCACGTCCGCGTAGCCGCGCTCGGCGAGCCATTCCAGGACCTGCTCGACCAGCACGTCCGGGACGGAGGCGCCGGAGGTGACGCCGACCGTGGTCACGCCCTCCAGCCAGGCCTCGTCGATCTCGTCGGCGAAGTCCACCAGGTGGGCGTCGCGGGCGCCGGCGAGCTTGGCGACCTCGACCAGCCGCTTGGAGTTGGAGGAGTTGCGCGAGCCGACCACGATGACCAGCTCGGCCTCGGCGCCCATCTGCTTCACGGCCAGCTGGCGGTTCTGCGTGGCGTAGCAGATGTCGTCGCTGGGCGGGGAGACGAGGCCGGGGAACTTGGTCTTCAGGGCGTCGACGGTCTCCATGGTCTCGTCCACGGAGAGGGTGGTCTGGGACAGCCAGACGACCCGCTCGGGGTCGCGGACCTCCACCTTGGCGACGTCCTCGGGGCCGTCGACCAGCTGGATGTGGTCGGGGGCCTCGCCGGAGGTGCCGATGACCTCCTCGTGGCCCTCGTGCCCGATCAGGAGGATGTCGTAGTCCTCGTTGGCGTACCGGACGGCTTCCTTGTGGACCTTGGTGACCAGGGGGCAGGTGGCGTCGATGGTGGCGAGGCGGCCCTGCTTGGCCTCCTCGTGCACGACGGGGGCGACGCCGTGGGCGGAGAACATGACGATGTTGCCGGGGGGCACCTCCTCCGTCCGCTCGACGAAGACGGCACCCTTCTTCTCCAGGGTCTGTACGACGTACTTGTTGTGGACGATCTCGTGTCGCACGTAGATCGGGGCACCGTACTGTTCCAGGGCCTTCTCGACGGCGATCACGGCGCGGTCCACGCCGGCGCAGTAGCCCCGGGGGGCGGCGAGCAGGACACGGCGGCCAGGCGAAGCGGTCATGGTCCCATCGTAGGGGTCGTACGGCGGCGCCGGGATCGGTACGGCCCCGCACGGCTGCGGCCCGGCGGCTCTGTCGGTGCCGGCCGCTACTCTCGGGCGCATGGCTTTGAAGACGACCCCCGAGGCGCCGTTGCCGGTCGGCGAGGTCTCCCGGCTGATCGGGGGATGGATCGACCGGCTCGGCGCGGTGTGGGTCGAGGGGCAGATCACGCAGTTGTCGCGGCGGCCCGGCGCCGGCGTCGTGTTCCTGACGCTGCGCGACCCGTCGTACGACATCTCGGTCAGCGTGACCTGCTACCGGCAGGTGTTCGACGCGGTGGCCGACGTGGTCGGCGAGGGCGCCCGGGTCCTGGTGCTCGCCAAGCCCGAGTGGTACGCGCCGCGGGGCCAGCTGTCGCTGCGCGCGGCGGAGATACGGCCCGTGGGCGTCGGCGAGCTGCTGGCCCGCCTGGAGCAGCTGAAGAAGGCGCTCGCGGCCGAGGGGCTGTTCGCGCCGGAGCGCAAGAAGCGGCTGCCGTTCCTGCCCCAGCTGATCGGCCTGGTCTGCGGCCGGGCCTCCGCCGCGGAGCGGGACGTGCTGGAGAACGCCCGGCACCGCTGGCCCGCCGTCCGCTTCGAGGTGCGCAACGTCCCCGTCCAGGGGGTGCACGCGGTGCCGCAGGTGGTGCAGGCGGTGCGGGAGCTGGACGCGATCGAGGACGTGGACGTGATCATCGTCGCCCGCGGCGGCGGCAGCGTGGAGGACCTGCTGCCGTTCTCCGACGAGCAGCTGGTGCGGGCGGTGGCGGGGTGCCGTACGCCCGTGGTGTCCGCGATCGGGCACGAACCGGACACCCCGCTTCTCGACCTGGTCGCCGATCTGCGCGCCTCCACCCCGACCGACGCGGCCAAGAAGGTCGTACCGGACGTGGGCGAGGAGCTGGCGCGGGTGCGGATGCTGCGGGACCGCGCCCGGCGTTGCGCGCACGCGCTGCTGGACCGCGAGGAGCGCGGCCTGGCGCACGCGCTGGCCCGGCCCGCGATGGAGGATCCGCACCGGATGGTCGACGAGCGCGCCGACCACGTGGCCTCGCTGGCCGAGCGCGGCCGGCGCACCCTGGGCCATCTGCTGGACCGCGCGGACTCGGAGCTGGCGCACACGCACGCGCGCGTGGTGGCCCTCTCCCCCGCGGCCACGCTGAAACGCGGCTACGCGGTGCTCCAGCGGGCCGACGGGCACGTGGTGCGCGATCCGCGGGAGGTGTCTTCGGGCGAGGCGCTGCGCGCGCGTGTCGCCGACGGTGAATTCAAGGTGAGGGTGGGCGAATGACGGACCGGACCGAAGAAGCGCTCTCGTACGAGCAGGCGCGGGACGAACTGATCGAGGTCGTACGGCGGTTGGAGGCGGGCGGCAGCTCGCTGGAGGAGTCCCTGGCGCTGTGGGAGCGGGGGGAGGAGCTGGCCAAGGTGTGCCGGCGCTGGCTGGAGGGGGCGCGGGCCCGCCTGGACGCGGCGCTCGCGGAGGAGGAGGCCGAGGAGGAGGGCGAGTAGCCTCGCGAGCGGGGTGGCTGTGAGGACTATCACCTCACCACGGCGTTTGTTGAATGTTAAACCTCGCGTGGCGTAGGGTCGTGCCGTCAGCCGCGGTCCGGGAGCGGACCGTACGCACCCCGAGGAAGGCACGCATGTCTCTCGTCCTTGACCCCGCCGCCCAGGATCTGCTGTTCCGCGAGGCCCGCACCGCGAACACCTTCACCGACGAGCCGGTGAGCGAGGAGCAGGTCCAGGCGATCTACGACCTGGTCAAGTACGGCCCCACCGCCTTCAACCAGACCCCGCTGCGCATCGTCCTGGTCCGCTCCCCCGAGGCCCGCGAGCGTCTGCTGCCGCACATGGCCGAGGGCAACCGGGCCAAGACCGCGACCGCCCCGCTGGTCGCGATCCTCGCCGCGGACAACGAGTTCCACGAGGAGCTGCCGGCCCTGTTCCCGGCGTTCCCCGCGGCCAAGGACGCCTTCTTCGCCGAGCGCACGGTCCGTGAGCGCTCCGCCGCGATGAACTCCGCCCTCCAGGCCGCCTACTTCATCGTGGGCGTGCGCGCCGCGGGCCTCGCCGCCGGCCCGATGACCGGGTTCGACTTCGAGGGCGTGCGCAAGGAGTTCCTGGACGACGACCACACCCCGCTGATGATCGTCAACATCGGCAAGCCGGGTCCGGACGCCTCCTACCCGCGCTCCCCGCGCCTGGCGTACGAGGACGTCGTCACGACCGTCTGAGCCGCCCCCGGCGACAGGAAGAGGCCCCCGGTGACGCCGGGGGCCTTCCTTTTTTGCGCGGGGGTTCTCGGTGCGGGGGCGGTCGACCGGCGCGCGCCGGGCGCTACGAGGCGGACGGCGTCGGCACCGGCGTCTTCGCCAGCTTCAGCGCCGACACCATCTTCGCGAGGTCACCGAAGGACCCGGTGCCCGCGACCACCGTGGTGGAGCCGGGCGTGTCCTCCAGGACGAGGGCCTCGTAGCGGCCGCCGGAGTAGCGGGTCCAGGTGCGGCCGTCGATGTGCTCGGCCCGCTGGGTGGCCTTCGCGCCCTGGCTGGCCTGGTCGATGAAGGCGTCCCGCTTCTGCGTGGACTGCTCGATCTGGACATACTGGGCGTCAGGGGTCTGGAAGCCCAGGTGCCAGTAGTCGCCGTTCGCGCCGTCGTAGCTGACGGAGGTGGCCTTCCAGGAGTCGGGCAGGCCCTCGGGCGCCGCCACCGGATAGCTCGCCGCCCTGCGGGCCGTGAGCAGCTCGACCCGGTAGTCGACCCGCTTGAGGTCCGGAGCGTGATTGTCGTGCGGGATGGCGAGGAAGTAGACGACCGCCGCCGCGATGCCGATCAGGGCCAGGGAGAGGATCATGTCCCGGGCCGTCTTCTGCTTGCCTTTCGAACCTGCCACGCCCCCTATCGTCGCAGGTGCCCCAAGCGCTCAAACGTGGGGTCCCCTGCTCATTTTGTCTGCCTAACGATAGAGTCATGGCCAAGACCCTCATCCGGCCGTCGCCGTATCAGAAAGGTGCGCCCCGATGACCGAAAATCATCACCTGCCCTCCGAACTCGATGTTCCTGCCGAGGCTCCCGACCGCAACCTCGCCCTGGAACTCGTCCGGGTGACCGAAGCCGCGGCGATGGCCGCCGGCCGCTGGGTGGGGCGCGGCGACAAGAACGGCGCCGACGGCGCCGCGGTGCGTGCCATGCGGTCCCTCGTCTCCACCGTCTCGATGAACGGCGTCGTCGTCATCGGCGAGGGCGAGAAGGACGAGGCCCCGATGCTCTTCAACGGGGAGCACATCGGTGACGGCACCGGCCCGGAGGTGGACATCGCCGTCGACCCGATCGACGGCACCACGCTGACCGCCAAGGGCATGCCGAACGCGATCGCCGTGCTGGCCGCCGCCGAGCGCGGCGCCATGTTCGACCCGTCCGCCGTGTTCTACATGGACAAGCTGGTCACCGGCCCCGAGGCCGCGGACTTCGTGGACATCGACGCGCCGGTGGCCGTGAACATCCGGCGGATCGCCAAGGCGAAGAAGGCCACGCCGGAGGACGTCACCGTCGTCATCCTGGACCGGCCCCGGCACGAGGGCCTGATCAAGGAGGTCCGGGAGGCCGGCGCGCGCATCAAGCTGATCTCCGACGGCGATGTCGCCGGCTCCGTCTACGCGCTGCGCGAGGGCACGGGCGTCGACCTGCTGCTCGGCATCGGCGGCACGCCGGAGGGCATCATCTCGGCCTGCGCCGTGAAGTGCCTGGGCGGCACCATCCAGGGCAAGCTGTGGCCCAAGGACGACGCGGAGCGCCAGCGGGCGATCGACGCGGGGCACGACCTGGACCGGGTGCTCACCACCGACGACCTGGTCTCCGGGGAGAACGTCTTCTTCGTCGCGACCGGCATCACCGACGGCGAGCTGCTGCGGGGCGTGCGGTACCGCTCGGAGACCGCGCTGACCGAGTCGATCGTGATGCGCTCGAAGTCCGGGACGGTGCGCAGGATCGACTCCGAGCACCGGCTGAGCAAGCTGCGCGCGTACAGCGCGATCGACTTCGACCGGGCGAAGTAACCGGCGCCGGGCCTGTCCGGCCATCCGCGTCGCCGCCCGCGGGGCGGCCGCGCGGTGTCGAACAGGCCCGCCAGGGGGCGCGGGGCCCTCCCGCGACCGCGGCTCCGGGTGGCTCGCCGCGCGGTGCCCCGCGTCTTGGGAGCAGGACACCGCACCCCGCGCCGGCACGGTGCCCGGCGCGGCTCAGCCGGCTATGCGGTCCTGCGCCGCCACGCGCGCCGCCTTCTTCAGGTCCAGGTCGCGGCGGCGGCGCCGTGCCAGGACCACCCTGCGCTCCGCCGCCGTCAGACCGCCCCAGACGCCGTAGGGCTCGGGCTGGAGGAGGGCGTGTTCGCGGCACTCGACCATGACCGGACAGCGGGCGCAGACCCGCTTGGCCGCCTCCTCGCGGGACAGCCGGGCGGCGGTCGGTTCCTTCGACGGGGCGAAGAACAGGCCCGCCTCGTCACGTCGGCACACCGCCTCGGTGTGCCAGGGCGCGTCCTGGTCCCGCTCCCGCGCCGGCACCCGCTGGGCCGGTACGGCAGCTACCTGCACGGACGAATGCGGCGGTTGCAGCACGGTCTGCTCCTGACGACGGCTTCGCGAGCGAGAGACGATGCAGCAAGGCCTACCCGCTGTACGCGGGCCTATGCACTGCGTCCCCAACGGCCGGTGCGCGGCGGCTCGTTCACGCCCCCGGCCCCTCGCCGGGAACCGGCCCGGAGCCTTCCGGTCACCGGCGCGTTCGCGACCGTCAACGGTCCAGGTGTTTGCGCAACTTGCGGTCGATCTTGTCGTGAACCCGCTCCATGATGTCCTCGACGAGCTTGCCGCGCCGGGGGCGGGCCTCCACGCTGCCGAGTACGGCCCAGCCGTCGACGTAGACGACCGGCGCGTCGGCCTGCGGGGAATCGAGCGCGGACACCTCGAAGCTGCCGAGGACACCGCCGCCGCCGCCGCGCAGCGTCACGTTCTCCGGGACGCGGACCTGGACGTCGCCGAAGACGGAGACGGCCTTGATCACGACCTGCTGGTACTCGAAGATCGCCTCGCTGAGGTCGATCTCCACGCTGCCGAAGACCGCGTACGCGTGCAGCCGGCGGCCCGGGCGCCAGCGGCCCCGGCGGACCGTGCTGCTGAGCACGGCCACCACGTTGTCGGACTCCGCGGGCATCGAGTCCGCGGGACGGGGCGGCACCGGGGCGGGGCCCGGGGCACTGCGCTGCGCGGTGGGCAGGTCCTGGACGAAGACCTCCAGTTCGCCGACCGTCTTGGCGTTCAGCACGCCGTCCACGCGCTCGGCGTGCTCGTCGGCGGTGAGCCGGCCCTCGGCGAGGGCCTCGCGGAGGATGTCGGCGACCCGGTCGCGGTCGGCGTCGGAGGCGCGCAGGGCGGAGACGCCCGGTGCGGCGTCCTGGGTTCGGGCGGGCTTCTGAAGGTCCACGGCAGCAGCCTACCGAAACGCGATAGATCGCGACTAGGGTTCGGGGCGACCCGACTGAGCCTTACCTCACAGGTTCGTGTTTCCCGGCAGGTTCTAGGCTGGTGGGGCCCGCCAGCGTCGGCGGGCGCCGTCCGTCACAGTGAGGAATGGGCTGAGATGCCTGAGTTCGCGTACACCGACCTGCTCCCCCAGGGAGAGGACACCACCCCCTACCGGCTGGTCACGTCCGAGGGCGTCTCCACCGTCGAGGGCCCGGACGGGCGGACGTTCCTCAAGGTGGAGCCGGAGGCGCTGCGCAAGCTGGCCGCGGAGGCCATCCACGACATCCAGCACTACCTGCGCCCGGCCCACCTCGCCCAGCTGCGCCGCATCATCGACGACCCCGAGGCGTCCGCCAACGACAAGTTCGTCGCGCTGGACCTGCTGAAGAACGCGAACATCGCGGCGGCGGGCGTGCTGCCGATGTGCCAGGACACCGGCACCGCGATCGTCATGGGCAAGCGCGGGCAGAACGTGCTCACCGAGGGCGCGGACGAGAAGCACCTCTCGCACGGCATCTACGACGCCTACACCAAGCTGAACCTGCGCTACTCGCAGATGGCTCCGCTCACCATGTGGGAGGAGAAGAACACCGGCTCCAACCTGCCCGCGCAGATCGAGCTGTACGCGACGGACGGCGGCGCCTACAAGTTCCTGTTCATGGCGAAGGGCGGCGGCTCGGCCAACAAGTCCTTCCTGTACCAGGAGACCAAGGCCGTCCTGAACGAGGCCTCCATGATGAAGTTCCTGGAGGAGAAGATCCGTTCGCTGGGCACGGCCGCGTGCCCGCCGTACCACCTGGCGATCGTGGTCGGCGGCACCAGCGCCGAGTTCGCGCTGAAGACCGCGAAGTACGCCTCCGCGCACTACCTGGACGACATGCCGTCCGAGGGCTCCCCGCTCGGCCACGGCTTCCGGGACAAGGAGCTGGAGGAGAAGGTCTTCGAGCTGACCCAGAAGATCGGCATCGGCGCCCAGTTCGGCGGCAAGTACTTCTGCCACGACGTGCGCGTGGTCCGGCTGCCCCGGCACGGCGCGTCCTGCCCGGTGGCCATCGCCGTCTCCTGCTCGGCCGACCGCCAGGCCGTCGCCAAGATCACCGCCGAGGGCGTCTTCCTGGAGCAGCTGGAGACGGACCCGGCGCGGTTCCTGCCGGAGACGACCGACGAGCACCTCGACGAGTCCTCCGACGTGGTGAAGATCGACCTCAACCAGCCGATGGACACCATCCTCGCCGAGCTGACCAAGTACCCGGTCAAGACCCGGCTGTCGCTGACCGGTCCGCTGGTCGTGGCCCGTGACATCGCGCACGCCAAGATCAAGGAGCGGCTGGACGCGGGCGAGGAGATGCCCCAGTACCTGAAGGACCACCCGGTGTACTACGCCGGCCCGGCCAAGACCCCCGAGGGTTACGCCTCCGGTTCCTTCGGCCCGACCACGGCCGGCCGGATGGACTCCTACGTGGCGCAGTTCCAGGCCGCCGGCGGTTCCAAGGTGATGCTCGCCAAGGGCAACCGCAGCAAGCAGGTCACCGACGCCTGCGAGGCCCACGGCGGCTTCTACCTCGGCTCCATCGGCGGCCCGGCCGCCCGTCTCGCCCAGGACTGCATCAAGAAGGTGGAGGTCCTGGAGTACGAGGAGCTGGGCATGGAGGCCGTCTGGAAGATCGAGGTCGAGGACTTCCCGGCGTTCATCGTCGTGGACGACAAGGGCAACGACTTCTTCCAGGACCCGGCCCCGCAGCCGACGTTCACGTCGATCCCGGTGCGCGGTCCGGGCCTCGCCTGACCCACCGGGCGGGTCGGGCCGTCCGTACTGCTCCGGACGGCCCAACCCGCGGAACAACGCCGCGTCCCGGACCGCTGTACCCGGTATGAGCGAATACCGCATCGAGCACGACTCCATGGGTGAGGTCCGGGTTCCGGCGCACGCCAAGTGGCGGGCGCAGACGCAGCGCGCCGTCGAGAACTTCCCGGTGTCCGGGCAGCACATCGAGCGTGCGCACATCGAGGCGCTGGCGCGGATCAAGGGCGCCGCGGCGAAGGTGAACGCCGAACTCGGCGTGCTGGACGAGGACGTGGCCCGGGCGATCCAGGAGGCGGCCGAGGAGGTCGCGCGGGGGGACTGGGACGAGCACTTCCCCGTCGACGTCTTCCAGACCGGTTCGGGCACCTCGTCCAACATGAACACCAACGAGGTGATCGCCACCCTCGCCGGCGAGCGGCTCGGCCGGGACGTGCACCCGAACGACCACGTCAACGCCTCGCAGTCGTCCAACGACGTCTTCCCCTCCTCCATCCACATCGCGGCCACCGCCGCCGTCACCCGCGACCTGGTCCCGGCGCTGGAGCACCTCGCCGCCGCCTTCGAACGCAAGAGCGCGGAGTTCGCCGACGTGGTGAAGTCGGGGCGCACGCATCTGATGGACGCCACGCCCGTGACGCTGGGCCAGGAGTTCGGCGGGTACGCGGCCCAGGTGCGGTACGGCGTCGAGCGGCTGCGCGCCTCGCTGCCGCGGCTGGCCGAACTGCCGCTGGGCGGTACCGCGGTGGGTACCGGCATCAACACCCCGCCCGGTTTCTCCGCCGCCGTCATCGAGGAGGTCGCCCGCGTCACCGGGCTGCCGCTGACCGAGGCCCGCGACCACTTCGAGGCGCAGGGCGCCCGGGACGGCATCGTGGAGACCAGCGGGCAGCTGCGGACCATCGCGGTCGGACTGACGAAGATCGCCAACGATCTGCGCTGGATGGCGTCCGGGCCGCGCACCGGGCTCGCCGAGATCCGGCTCCCCGACCTCCAGCCGGGCTCCTCGATCATGCCGGGCAAGGTCAACCCGGTGGTGCCGGAGGCCGTGCTGATGGTCGCCGCGCAGGTGGTCGGGAACGACGCCACCATCACCACCGCCGGTGCCGCCGGGAACTTCGAGCTGAACGTGATGCTCCCGGTCATCGCCAAGAACGTCCTGGAATCGATCCGGCTGCTCGCCAACGTCTCGCGGCTGCTGGCCGACCGGACCGTCGACGGCATCACCGCCGACCGCGAACGCGCCCGCGAGTACGCCGAGTCGTCGCCGTCCGTGGTGACCCCGCTGAACCGGTACATCGGGTACGAGGAGGCCGCCAAGGTGGCCAAGAAGGCCCTCGCGGAACGCAGGACGATCCGTCAGGTCGTCCTGGAGGAAGGCTACGTGGAGCGCGGCGAGCTGACCGAGGCGCAGCTGGACGAGGCGCTGGACGTGCTGCGGATGACGCGTCCGTAACCGCGAGCGAAGCTTTCCGGCCACCCGCGGCGACCGTGACCCGCGCCGCAGCGCCGCGTCCGCGCGGCACCTAATATCTGTCCATGACGGACGACGCGACGATGCGACGAGCGGCGGCGGGTCCCGCGGCGTACTGGGCGCCGGGGACCCCGATCCTGTGGCGTTACCGGGAGAACGGCGGCGAGCGGTTCCACATCGCCCGGCCCGTCACCGTCGTACGCGACGACGCCGAACTCCTCGCGGTCTGGCTGGCCCCCGGCACCGAGTGCGTGAAGCCGGCCCTGGCCGACGGCACCCCGGTGCACCGCGAGCCGCTGGAGTCCCGCTACACCAAGCCGCGCACGGTGCGCCGCGGCCGCTGGCTGGGCACCGGGGTGCTGAAGCTGGCCCAGCCCGGTGTGCCCTGGTCGGTGTGGCTGTTCTGGGAGCCGGGCTGGCGGTTCAAGAACTGGTACGTCAATCTGGAGGAACCGCTGGTCCGCTGGGCGGGCGGGGTGGACTCCGAGGATCACTTCCTGGACATCGACGTACGCCCGGACCGCAGTTGGCACTGGCGCGACGAGGACGAGTTCGCGCAGGCCCAGCGGGACGGCCTGATGTCCGCGCGGACCGCCGAGCGGGTCCGGGCGGCCGGGCGGGCGGCGGTCGCGGCGATCGAGGAATGGGGGCCGCCGTTCTCGGACGGCTGGCCGGGGTGGCGACCTGACGACTCCTGGGCGGTACCGTCACTTCCCGAGGACTGGGACCGCACGCCCGCGCACGTGTCCTCATGAGACTCTTGATGCGCCCCCGGGCAAGAAACGTAGGATCGTCCTCCGCAAGGGCGCTTCGGAGCGACAACTTCCGGGGTGTGCGCCGGGCTTGACCGATCGTCACCGAGGGGCGGCAAGGACGTGAACGAGGGGTATCAGGGCAGCACCGGCCGCGCAGGGCTCGCCGGTGGCACGGGAACATCCTCCGGGCACGCGGAAAATCCGTTCCCGGGACACGTATTGCGGGTATCGGGACTTCTGCGGGACCAACTGCGCGCCCGGCGCGCAGCCCCGGACGGATGGATGCGACACGCGTGACGGAGCAGCCCACCTCCTTCGAGCGCCCTCAGCCGGGCGCCGACCCCGCGGAGGGCCGCGGGGCGCTTGTGCGTGCCCCGGAACCGGTCGGCACCCCCGCCTTACCCGTGCAGGCACGGGCCGACGGGACGCCCTCGGGACCGGGGACGGCCACCCCCTGTGGCCAGGCAAAGGACGGCAAGGGGAAGGAGCCCCCAGTCAACGGCCCGGAGCACTCCCAGCCCGCCACCGCGGACGCCGGCGCGGCCCATCGGCCGCGCCCCGCACCGGAGGCCATTCCGCCGCAGCCCGGCGCCGACCAGGAGCGGGCGCCGGGCGGCCCGGAGCGCCGTACCGGGCGGGGCCTGCCGCCGGGGCGGCCCATGCCGATGCGGCGTGACGGGGACCGGCTCAGGTTCGTGGGCGCGGCCACCCGGCGGATCGCCCGCGGTCTGGACCTGGACGAGATCGTGATGGGTCTGTGCCGGGCCACGGTGCCGACCTTCTCGGACGCGATCCTGGTCTATCTGCGCGACCCGCTGCCGGTCGGCGACGAACGGCCCACCGGACCGGTGGTGCTGCGGCTGCGCCGTACCGACCGCATCCCGGAGGAGCGGGACACCGACGGGGTCCTGCTGCCCCAGGCGTTCGAGCCGGAGCCGGAGCCGATCGCGCTGGCGGAGCTGTCGTCGCTGACGCTGGAGCTGTGCGAGGTGCGGCCCGGCGACGCGCTCAACGAGGTGCTGCGCGGGGTGCGCCCGGTGTTCGCGGACGCGCCGGCCGCCCGGGCCGCGCTGCCCGAGCTGCTGGGCGAGGGCGCGGAGGCGCTCGTACCGTCCGGGCAGCACGCGATCCTCGCGCCGCTGCGCGGCCGGCGCCGGGTGATCGGCGCGGCCCTGTTCCTGCGCCGCCCCGAGCGGCCGGCGTTCGAGACGGACGACCTGCTGGTGGCGGCCCAGCTGGCCACGCACAGCGCGCTCGGCATCGACAAGGCGGTGCTGTACGGCCGTGAGGCCTACATCGCCGACGAGTTGCAGCGCACCATGCTGCCCGAGACCCTGCCCCGCCCGACGGGCGTGCGGCTCGCCTCGCGGTACCTGCCCGCGGCGGAGACCGCGCGGGTGGGCGGCGACTGGTACGACGCGATCCCGCTGCCCGGCAGCCGGGTCGCGCTGGTGGTCGGCGACGTCATGGGCCACTCCATGACCTCGGCCGCCATCATGGGCCAGCTGCGCACCACCGCGCAGACCCTGGCCGGTCTCGATCTGCCGCCGCAGGAGGTCCTGCACCACCTGGACGAGCAGGCGCAGCGGCTCGGCACCGACCGCATGGCGACGTGTCTGTACGCGGTCTACGACCCGGTCACGCACCGCATCACCATCGCCAACGCCGGCCATCCGCCGCCCGTGCTGCTGCACCTGGGCGGGCGGGCCGAGGTGCTGCGGGTGCCGCCGGGCGCGCCGATCGGCGTCGGCGGGGTGGACTTCGAGGCGGTCGAGCTGGACGCGCCCGCCGGGGCCACGCTGCTGCTGTACACCGACGGCCTGGTGGAGTCCCGGCTGCGGGACGTGTGGACGGGCATAGAGCAGCTGCGCGAACGGCTCGCCGCCACCGCGCAGCTGACCGGCCCGGACCATCCGCCGCCGCTGGAGGCCCTGTGCGACGAGGTCCTCGACATGCTCGGCCCGGGCGACCGGGACGACGACATCGCGCTGCTCGCCGCCCGTTTCGACGGGATCGCGCCGAGCGATGTGGCGTACTGGACGCTGGAGCCGGAGGAGACGGCCCCCGGCCAGGCCCGCCGGCTGGCCCGGCGCGCGCTCGCCCGCTGGGACATGGAGGACCTCACCGACTCGGTGGAGCTGCTGGTCAGCGAGGTCGTGACGAACGCCGTGCGGTACGCGTCCCGGCCGGTGACGCTGCGGCTGCTGCGCACCCATGTGCTGCGCTGCGAGGTCGGTGACGACGTGCCGCAGCTGCCCCGGCTGCGGCAGGCCCGCGCCACGGACGAGGGCGGCCGGGGCCTGTACCTGGTCAACAAGATGGCCCGGCGCTGGGGCGCGACCCGGCTGAGCACCGGCAAGGTGGTCTGGTTCGAGCTGCACCGCGGCTGAGCCGGAAAGAGGGAGGGGCGCCCGGTGTGTACCGGGCGCCCCTCCCTCTTGTTCCGTCTACTGCTGTCGCTGGTGCCGTTGCTGCTGCTGTTGCAGCTGCTCCCGGTCTCCACCGAGCTGTCCCAGCGGGTTCTCGTCCGTGGGGTCGGTCGTCGGCGCGCCGGTGGTCGGCGACTCGGACGGCGACTGCGACGGCGACTGCGACGGCGACTGGCTCGGCGACTGCGACGGCGACTGGGACGGCGAGCCGGACGACGTCGGGGTGCCGGACGGCGACTGCGACGGCGACTGGGACGGGCTCTGGCTGCTCATCGAGGGGGTCGGCGTCTCGACGGCCGCGCCCTGCGAGGTGTCCAGGTCGAACTTGGCCGCGTGCGTCACCCCGAAGGTGTAGGCCGCCCAGATCTCGGCCGGGGGGCCACCGCCGTTGACGCGGCCGCCGCCCAGGGCGCCCGTCAGGGGCACGTGGTCCTGCTTCTTGACCGGCGCGCCGTTGCAGCCGGTGCCGCCCGCCTTGCCGGCCTCGCCGAACAGGCCGACGGAGGTGACCAGGTCCGGGGTGTAGCCGGTGAACCAGGCCGAGAGGTCGCAGTCGGAGGTACCGGTCTTGCCCGCCACCTGCTGGCCGGCCCGCAGCGGGTTGTTCGCCACACTGCGGCTGGCGGTGCCGTCGTCGACCACGCCGGTCAGCACCGAGGTCACGCTGTCGGCGGCGGTACGGCTGATCACCGGGCCGCCGATCGGGTTCGGCATGGTGACCTTGCGGTCCTTCTGCTCGGCGTCCTTGACGATGGTCGGCGTGACCTTGTTGCCGTGGTTGTCGAGGGTGGCGTAGATCCCGGCCATCTCCAGCGGGCTCGCACCCATCGAGCCGAGCGTCTGGGCGGGGACGGGCTGCATGCCCTCGGTGTCCATGCCGAGCTGCTTGGCCGTGCTCATCACCTTGCTCATGCCCACGTCGACGCCCATCTGCGCGAAGACGGAGTTGACCGAGTCGTTCATGGCCTTCTGGACGGTGATCGGACCGTAGTTCACGTCGTCCTCGTTGGGCGGGCCGAAGCCGACCCTGGCGCCGTGGTCCACGACCTGGCGGCCGCTGGTGCCGTCGTACACCGTGTCGGCGTTGATCGGCTTGCCGTCCTGGGTGACGGAGCCCTGCTGGAGCGCCGCGGCGAGGATCACCGGCTTGAAGGTGGAGGCGGGCTGGTAGTCCTTGCGGGTGGCGTTGTTGGTCCAGTGCTTGAAGTGGTCCGTGCCGCCGTACATGGCGACGATCTTCCCCGTCTTGGGGTCCACCGAGACCGCGCCGGCCTGCACGTCGCCGTCGACCTTGCGCTGCTTGGGGTCGAGCCTGCCGGTCAGCTGCTCCTTGACGGCCCGTTCCAGCGCGGCCTGCTTCTTCTTGTCGACGTTGAGGGTGATGGTCCAGCCGCGGTTGACCACCTGCTGCACGGCGTCCTGGTGGCTGATGCCCTCCTCGGACATCAGCTGGTCCTCCAGCTGCTGGTTGGCCAGCTCGACCAGGTAGCCCTTCTCGCCCTCCTCGCCGGGGGTGCCCTTGGGCTCCTTCGGCACGGGGAAGTTCATGGCCTGCCGCTTGGCCGGGTCCAGCCAGTGCTGCTTGACCATGTTGTCCAGGACGTAGTTCCAGCGCGCCTTCACCAGCTTCTTGCCGGCGGGGGTCGCCACCGCCCAGTCGTACTGGCTCGGCGCCTGGAGCAGGGCGGCGAGGTACGCGCCCTGTTCGACCGTGAGGTTCTGGGCGTCGGTGCGGTAGTAGGCCTGGGCGGCGGCCTGGATGCCGTAGGCGCCGCGGCCGTAGTAGCTGGTGTTGATGTAGCCCGCGAGGATGTCGTCCTTGGATTTCTTCTGGTCGACCTTCAAGGAGATGACCATCTCCTTGAGCTTGCGGGTGACCGTCTGGTCCTGGCTCAGGTAGTAGTTCTTGACGTACTGCTGGGTGATGGTGGAGCCGCCCTGGGTGCCCCGGCCCATCGCCGTGTTGTACAGACCGCGGGCCAGACCCCTGAGGTCGATGCCGGAGTCCGTGTAGAAGGTCTTGTTCTCCGCGGCGACGAAGGTGTGCTGCACGTCCTTCGGGACCTTGTCCAGGTCCACGCTCTCGCGGTTGGTCTCGCCGACGCGGGCGAGCAGCGTGCCGTCGCTGTACTTGTAGACGTTGCTCTCCTGGGTGGCGAGCGCGTTGCCCTCGGGCACGTCCACCACCATGTACAGCACGGCGAAGCCGGCTATGCCCAGCAGGCATATCCCGAAGAACGTGCCGAGGATCTTCTTCCAGGAGAAGATCCGGCGCAGGAGGCTCTTGCGGGGCGCTCCCCCGGCGGCCGGCCCTGCCGAGCGATTGCCGGTCTCGGGTGCCGAGCGGCGACGCTGGGGCGCCGCGCGGTGGCCGCCGCGCTGTCGCGCTCGTCTCTCTTCCGCTCGTCCCATGGGTCTACCGCTCCGCTTCCGTCTCGTTGGTCAGCTCCGAAAGCTAACACCCGCCTATATGACAAAGGGCAACCGATCCGCTCTTTTACGGACGTGAGAATCAGCACCCACCCCAAAGGAACCGACGGTTACAAGGGGCCCAGGGTTGCCCCTCCACCCGAAGTCTTCGGGCCGCGGCCCCGGCGCGACGGCCTGTCGTGAAACCGTGACAAAGGGCTCTCACCTGCGAGGTCGCACCCTCCGCGGTGCTCTGCACATGCGGTGTATACCTACCGCGTATACACGGTGTGTAGAGTGCTCCCCATGTCCATCGGTCACACCCTCCTAGGGCTCCTGGAGTCCGGCCCGCGCCACGGCTACGACCTCAAACGGGCCTTCGACGAGAAGTTCGGTCAGGACCGGCCCCTGCACTACGGCCAGGTCTACTCCACGATGTCCCGGCTGCTGAAGCACGGCCTCGTCGAAGTCGACGGCATCGAGGCGGGCGGCGGTCCCGAACGCAAGCGGTACGCCATCACCGAGGCCGGCGTCACCGACGTCCAGCGCTGGCTCGCCACCCCGGAGAAGCCGGAGGAGTACCTCCAGTCGACCCTCTACACCAAGGTCGTCCTCGCGCTGCTCACCCACCGCGACGCCTCCGTCATCCTGGACGTCCAGCGCGCCGAGCACCTGCGCAGCATGCGCATCCTGACCGACCGCAAGCGCAAGGGCGACCTCGCCGACCAGCTGATCTGCGACCACGCCCTGTTCCACCTGGAGGCCGACCTGCGCTGGCTGGAACTGACCGCCGCGCGTCTGGACAAGCTGCGGGCGGAGGTCGCCTCGTGACCCCTCCCCCCGGTTCCCTGCTGGCCGCGCACGACCTGCGCAAGGCGTACGGCCCCACGGTCGCCCTCGACGGCGCCGAGTTCTCCATCCACCCCGGCGAGGTCGTCGCCGTCATGGGCCCCTCCGGCTCCGGCAAGTCGACGCTGCTGCACTGCCTCGCCGGCATCGTGCCGCCCGACTCGGGCTCCATCACCTACGCCGGGCGCGAACTGGCCGGCATGAACGACGCCGAGCGCAGCGCGCTGCGCCGCAGCGAGTTCGGCTTCGTCTTCCAGTTCGGCCAGCTGGTGCCCGAACTGACCTGCGTGGAGAACGTGGCCCTGCCGCTGCGGCTGAACGGCACCTCCCGCAAGGAGGCCGAGCGGGCCGCCCTCGACTGGATGCGGCGGCTGGAGGTGGACGGCCTCAAGGACAAGCGGCCCGGCGAGGTCTCCGGCGGCCAGGGGCAGCGCGTCGCGGTGGCGCGGGCGCTGGTCACCGGTCCCCGGGTGGTCTTCGCGGACGAGCCGACCGGCGCCCTCGACTCGCTCAACGGCGAACGCGTGATGGAGCTGCTGACCGACGCGGCCCGCTCCACCAACGCGGCCGTCGTCCTGGTCACCCACGAGCCCAGGGTCGCCGCCTACTCCGACCGGGAGATCGTCGTACGCGACGGCAGGTCCCGGGACATGGAGCGCGCCATATGAGCGCACGCCAGTGGGGCAGGGACCTCGGTCTCGGCTTCCGGTTCGCCTTCACCGGGGGCCGCGAGGGCTGGACCCGGGTGCTGCTGACGGCCGTCGGGGTCGGCCTGGGCGTGGCCCTGCTGCTGCTGACGACCGCGATCCCGAACGCGCTGGCGGTACGGCACGAACGGGACCAGGCCCGCGCGGACTACACGTACGGCCCGGTCCGGCCGAAGGCCGCGAACACCCTGGTGATCGCCGACACCGACACCGAGTTCCGCGGTCGCGAAGTGCGCGGCCGGCTGGTCGAGCCGGAGGGACCGAAGGCGCCCGTCGCGCCGGGCCTGTCGGCGTACCCGGCGCCGGGCGAGATGGTGGTCTCCCCCGCGCTGAAGGAGCTGCTCGGCTCGGGCGAGGGCAAGCTGCTGCGCGAGCGGCTGCCGTACCGGATCACCGGCACCATCGGCGAGAGCGGGCTGGTGGGCTCGCAGGAACTCGCCTACTACGCGGGGGCGAAGAACCTGGCCCCGAAGATCAACGGCTTCCAGACCGCCCGGATCAGCACCTACGGCTCGCCGAACAAGCCCCCGGCGAACCGGACGGACCCGGTGCTGCTCCTGCTGGTGCTGCTCGTGTTCCTGGTGCTGCTGATGCCGGTCGGCGTGTTCATCGCGACCGCCGTGCGGTTCGGCGGCGAGCGGCGCGACCGCAGACTGGCCGCGCTGCGCCTGGTGGGCTCCGACAGCCGGATGACCCGCCGGATCGCGGCGGGCGAGGCGCTGGCCGGATCGCTGGTCGGGCTGGCCTTCGGCACCGTCTTCTTCCTGCTGGGCCGCCGGTTCGCGGGCTCGGTGGAGGTCGTGGGCATCAGCGTGTTCCCCGACTACCTCAATCCTTCGCCCGCGCTGGCCGCGCTGGTCGCCCTCGCCGTCCCCGCGGCGGCGGTGCTGGTCACCCTGTTCGCACTGCGCGGTGTCGTCATCGAGCCGCTGGGCGTGATGCGGACGGCCAGGCCCGCGCGCCGCCGGCTGTGGTGGCGGCTGCTGCTGCCGCTGGGCGGCCTCGCCCTGCTCTCCCCGATGATCGGCAAGGGCCGCGCGGACGGGGAGTTCAACCAGTACATGGTGACCGGCGGCGTACTGCTGCTGCTCGTCGGCGTCACCACGCTGCTGCCGTGGGCCGTGGAGGCGGTGGTGGCCCGGCTGCACCGCGGCACGGTGGCCTGGCAACTGGCGGTGCGGCGGCTCCAGTTGAGCAGCGGCTCGGCGGCCCGCATGGTGAACGGCATCGCCGTCGCGGTGGCCGGGGCGGTGGCGCTCCAGATGCTGTTCGCGGGCGTCGAGGGCGACTACACCAAGGACACCGGGAAGGACCTCGGCCGGGCCCAGATGCAGGTCAACCTGTCCCACGGCACCCCCTTCCACACGGCCGCCGACCGGTTCGCCACGACCAAGGGCGTACGCAAGGCGGTCTCGCTGGGCAGCACTTCGCTCGGGGACAAGGACTGGCACACCGGGCCCGACAGCACGGTGCTGATGGTCGCCGGCACCTGCGCCTCCCTGCGCGAGGTGGCCCGGCTGCCCTCCTGCCACGACGGGGACGCCTTCCTCTCGACGGGCGGGGAGCAGGACGACGACGCCGCCATCGCGAAGCTCACCCGGCCGGGCCGGGTCTTGCACATCGACACGGCCAACGGCACCGGCCGCGGCCCCGACGTGCGCTGGACCGTACCGGCGGGCCTGAAGCCGGCCCGCGCGATCACCAGCCCCAACGGCACCACGGACAGCGCCGTCCTGGTGACCCGGTCCGCGCTGCCCGACCGGGTGGACCGGGTGCTGAACGGGGCGGTGTACGTCATGCTCGACCCGCGGGTGCCCGAGGTGTCCGAGTACATCCGCAACACGGCGGCGAAGGTGGACCCGTTCGCCGAGGCGATCGAGTGGTCGGCGACGGAGGAGTCCAAGAAGTTCACCTCCATCCGCACCGGCCTGTACGCGGGCGCGATCTGTGTGCTGGCCCTGATCGGCGCGAGCCTGCTGGTCACCCAGCTGGAACAGCTGCGCGAGCGCAGGAAGCTGCTGTCGTCGCTGATGGCCTTCGGCACCCGGCGGCGCACCCTGGGCCTGTCGGTGCTGTGGCAGACCGCGATCCCGGTCGCGCTCGGTCTGCTGCTCGCGGCGGCCGTCGGACTGACGCTGGGCGGGGTGCTGCTGAAGATGGTGGGCTCGCCGCTGGGCGTGGACTGGCCGAGCGTGCTGACGATGACCGGCGCGGGCGCGGGGGTGGTCCTCGTGGTCACCCTGCTGAGCCTGCCGCCGCTGCTGCGGCTGATGCGGCCGGAGGGGCTGCGGACCGAGTGACCCCCGTGCGCCACAGGGCCTCTCCCCCGTCGGGGAGGGGCCCTCAGCCGTCGCCGAGGACGCGTACCGGCAGTGCCCGCATCGCCTCGCGCAGGGCCGCCGCCAGTTCCTCGTACTCGGCACCGCGTGCCGCTCCCGCGCGCATCGCCAGGGCGATCCGGCGGCTCGGGGCGGGATCGGCGAAGTAGCCGGTGAGCAACTGGCTGCTGCGGGTGGTCTCCAGCTTGAGCGCGGTGCGCGGCAGCAGGGTGCAGCCGAGACCGCCGGCGACCAGCTGGACCAGCGTGGACAGCCCGGCGGCGGTGGTGGTGACCGGGGCGTCGGCGCGGCCCGCCTCGCGGCAGATGTCCAGGGCCTGGTCGCGCAGGCAGTGCCCCTCGTCCAGGAGCAGCAGATTGAGTTCCTTCAGCGCCTCGCGCCCGATGCCCTCGCGGCCGCCGAGCCAGTGGTCGAGCGGGGTGACGAGCACGAAGTCCTCGTCGAACAGGGGCAGTTCGGCTATGCCGGGCACCCCGAGCGGGACCGCGAGCAGCAGCAGGTCGAGCCGGCCGGTGCTCAGTCCGTCGACGAGGCTCGCGGTCTGCTCCTCGTGCACCTGGAGGTCCAGGTCCGGATAGCGTTCGTGCACGAGCCGCAGCACGGTCGGCAGCAGATACGGTGCCACGGTCGGGATCACGCCGAGCCGGAGCGCCCCGGTGAACGGCGCCCGGACCGCCTCCGCCTCCTCCAGGAGGGTGCCGACGGCGTCCAGCACGGCCCTGGCCCGCACGGCGAGGCGCTCCCCCGCGGGCGAGAGCAGTACCTTGCGCGTCGTACGCTCGAGGAGGGTCACGCCGAGTGTCTCCTCCAGCGCCGAGACCGCGCCGGACAGGGCGGGCTGGCTCATCCCGATGGCCGCCGCCGCGTCCCTGAAGTGCAGGTGCTCCGCCACGGCGGCGAAGGCCCGTAGCTGTGCGAGGCTGGGCTGCCTCCGCTTGCCGTTACCCATAGTCACTGATAGATACCTCCGATCAACACGACCGAGTGTAGCTATTTCCCTAATCAATGCACCCTGTGCCAACATCGTCAGAGTCCAACCCATGGGAATCACCCTCAAAAGGGGTGTTTCTTCGCTGCAAGGAGAGCGTGTGCTCACTGTCGGTGACAAGTTCCCCGAGTTCGATCTGACCGCCTGCGTCTCGCTGGAGAAGGGCAAGGAGTTCGAGCAGATCAACCACAAGTCCTACGAGGGCAAGTGGCTGGTCGTGTTCGCCTGGCCGAAGGACTTCACCTTCGTCTGCCCGACCGAGATCGCCGCGTTCGGCAAGCTGAACGACGAGTTCGCCGACCGCGACGCCCAGATCCTCGGCTTCTCCGGTGACTCCGAGTTCGTGCACCACGCCTGGCGCAAGGACCACCCGGACCTGACCGAGCTGCCCTTCCCGATGATGGCCGACTCCAAGCACGAGCTCATGCGTGACCTGGGCATCGAGGGCGAGGACGGCTTCGCGCAGCGCGCCGTGTTCATCGTGGACCCGAACCACGAGATCCAGTTCACGATGGTCACCGCCGGTTCCGTGGGCCGTAACCCCAAGGAGGTCCTGCGGGTCCTGGACGCGCTCCAGACCGACGAGCTGTGCCCCTGCAACTGGAGCAAGGGCGACGAGACCCTCGACCCGGTCGCGCTGCTGGCTGGTGAGTGACCCATGTCGCTCGACTCGCTGAAGTCCCGGATCCCGGACTACGCCAAGGACCTCAAGCTCAACCTGGGCTCGGTCATCGGCAACTCCGACCTGCCGGCGCAGCAGCTGTGGGGCACGGTGCTGGCCACGGCCATCGCCTCGCGCTCCCCGATCGTGCTGCGCGAGCTGGAGCCGGAGGCGAAGGCGAACCTCTCGCCGGAGGCGTACACCGCGGCCAAGTCCGCGGCCGCCATCATGGCGATGAACAACGTCTTCTACCGCACCCGGCACCTGCTGTCGGACCATGAGTACGGCACCCTGCGCGCGGGCCTGCGGATGAACGTCATCGGCAACCCGGGCGTGGAGAAGGTCGACTTCGAGCTGTGGTCGTTCGCGGTCTCCGCGATCAACGGCTGCGGCATGTGCCTGGACTCGCACGAGCAGGTGCTGCGCAAGGCCGGCATGGAGCGGGACACCATCCAGGAGGCCTTCAAGATCGCCGCCGTCGTGCAGGCGGTCGGCGCCACCCTGGAGGCCGAGGCCGTCCTGGCCGAGTAGGTCACCGTTGTTCCCCGGACCCCGTTCACCCCTGGTGAGCGGGGTCCTCGGCGTTCGGCTGCTCCCGCGCCGCGGGCTCGGCGGGGGCCGCGACCGGTTCCGGCTCGGGTCCGCGTTCCGGCTCGGGCCCGTGTTCCGGCTCGGGCCCGTGTTCCGGCTCGGGCCCGTGGAGTTCCGCCGAGTACTGGCGCAGATAGCCCACCACCGTGTTGGTCACCGCCACCAGCGGTACGGCCACCACCGCGCCGCCGATACCGGCCACCATGCCGCCGGCCGCCACGGTCAGCACGACCGCGAGGGGGTGCACCCGCACCGCGCGGCCCAGGATGAAGGGCTGCAGCACATGGCCCTCGATCTGCTGCACGGCGAGGACCACGACCAGGGTCATGACGGCGGTGAAGACACCCTGGGTCACCAGGGCCACGATCACCGCGAGCGCCCCGGAGGCGACCGCGCCGACCAGCGGGATGAACGAGAACAGGAAGATGAAGACGGCCAGCGGGACCGCCATCGGCACATCGAGGAAGTAGATGCCGATGCCGATGAAGATCGCGTCGATCAGGGCGACCAGGACCGTGCCGCGCACATACGCGGTCAGGGTGCGCCAGGCGCGCGGACCGGCGCCGGCCACGCCCTCCCGGGCGGCGGAGGGCACCAGCTTCAGGAACCACTGCCAGATGCGCTTGCCGTCGTAGAGCAGGAAGAGCGTGGAGAAGAACACCAGCAGGATGCCGGTGAGGGCCTCCACGATGACCTGAACGCCTTCCAGACCCGCGGACGTTATCTGGTCGGCGTTGGCGCCGATCGCCTCGCGCAGGTTCTTGGCGATCTGGTTGATCTGCTTGTCGGTGACGTGGAAGGGGCTCTTCAGCAGCCAGTTGCGCAGATCGTCGATGCCGGACTGGATCTGGGTGGAGAGCGTGTCGATGTTCTCCATGACCTGCCAGGTCACGAACCAGCCCATCAGGCCGATGACGACGAAGCCGCTGATCGCGGTGAGCGCGGTGGCCGGGCCGCGCGGCACCCCGCGGCGGGTGAGCCGGGCGACGGTCGGTTGCAGCAACGCGGTGACCAGCAGCGCGATGACGAAGGCGAACACCACCAGCTGGATGGCGCTGATGACCCGCATCAGCACCCAGACGGTGCCCGCCAGCACCAGCAGCCGCCAGCCGGCCTCGGCCGCGACCCGCACCCCCCAGGGCACGGCCTGCGCGGGATCGGGGCGGGCGACGGGCACCGACGGCACGGGGCGGCGGGCGTGCGGCACCGCGTCGGCCGCCCCATCGGTCACCGCCTGCTGCGCACGGGCCGGTGCGGGCGCGGACGGCGGCCCGGGGACCGCGTCCTCCTGCTCAGCCTCCACGCGGCGGGCGTCCAGCCGTTCGCTCATCTCGGTGAGACCGGCGCCCAGCTTGCCGAGCCACCCTGGTACTCGCGACATGATCCGTCCTCTTCCCCCGCTTCTCGCCACCACTCCCCCCATGGAGTCGTGCGGTTACGACCGTACAGGGCGAAAGCCCCTTCCCAGAGGACGGGAAGGGGCTGCGCGAGGTTGAGCGTGGCGGGACGGAACTCAGTAGTTCCCGTTGGCCTGCCAGTAGGTCCAGGCGTCACAGGGGCTGCCGTAACGCTGGTTCATGTAGTTCAGGCCCCACTTGATCTGCGTGGCCGGGTTGGTCTGCCAGTCGGCACCCGCGGAGGCCATCTTGCCGCCGGGCAGGGCCTGGACGAGGCCGTAGGCACCCGACGAGGGGTTGACCGCGCGGTAGTTCCAGCTGGACTCGTGGTTCACGATGTTGCTGAAGCACTGGAACTGGCCGGACGGCACGATCTGACGGGCCATGGCCTGGATCTGGGCGATGGTGTAGGAGCCCTGCACCGGGAAGCTGGCGTTGATGTCGCCACGGCTGGCGGCGGCCTTGGTCTCCGCGCGCTGCTTGGCTTCCTCGGCCGCCTTCTCGGCGGCGGCCTTCTTCGCGATCGCGGTCTCGGCGGCGGCCTTGCGGGCCGCCTCCTCGGCGTCCTTCTTGGCGCTCGCGTCCGCGGCGATGGCCTGCGAGTCGGCCTGCTGCGACAGGGTCGCGGACTGGACCTGGGCCTGCTGACCCGTCGGTATGTCCGCGAGGAGCGTGGTGTCGGCTGCTGCCGTCGGCTCCGCGGCGTCGTTGTTCTGCGCGACGCTGCCCGAGGCAACTCCGACGACGCTTCCGACGGCGGTGACCGCGGTGGCCGAGGCCACTGCGAATCCCCGGACCGAAATCCGGCTCACACGGTTTCCTTCCAGCATCGCCCGCTTCGGTGACCCTGGCGGACGCAATCGTGCCCCTGGCACTGGCCTCCCAACTGCGGGGTCACGGGAGGCGCGGGCCCGGTGGGCAACTCCCCCTGCGGGGAGCGCCGCGTGGTGCTCGGGCGGCATACGACGAACTCTATGGAGTTGGTGCGTTTGTGGTGCCGGACCGCTGGGGGTACGGCTGTGTCGTATGCGGGGCCTGACAGGACTGAGACTCTGCCGTAACCGGACGCCGAGTGGCAATTCCGAGTTGAGTGTGAAAGCTCACATCCCGTTTGGCCCAAGGGAATTCCGGAAAGCTCCACGCACGAAGACGCCGCCCGCTAGGCTCTGATGCCTTTGCCGGGCGGCGTCAACGGGTGCTATCGGCTCAGATATGGCCGTCTTCGAGCATTTCGGTCACCAGGGCGGCGATCTGCGACCTCTCCGAGCGGGTCAGCGTGACGTGCGCGAAGAGCGGATGCCCCTTCAGCTTCTCCACCACGGCGACGACGCCGTCGTAGCGGCCGACCCGCAGGTTGTCCCGCTGCGCCACGTCATGGGTGAGGACCACCCGGGAGTTGGCGCCGATCCGGGACAGCACCGTCAGCAGCACGTTCCGCTCCAGCGACTGCGCCTCGTCCACGATGACGAACGCGTCGTGCAGCGAGCGGCCGCGGATGTGGGTGAGCGGCAGCACCTCCAGCATGCCGCGCGCGGTGACCTCCTCGATGACCTCCCGGCTGGTGACCGCCGACAGCGTGTCGAAGACGGCCTGCGCCCAGGGGCTCATCTTCTCCGCCTCGGTGCCCGGCAGATAGCCCAACTCCTGCCCGCCGACCGCGTACAGCGGCCGGAACACCATGACCTTCTGGTGCTGCCGGCGCTCCAGCACCGCCTCCAGACCCGCGCACAGCGCCAGCGCCGACTTGCCGGTGCCGGCCCGGCCGCCCATGGAGACGATCCCGACGTCCGGGTCGAGCAGCAGATCCAGGGCGATGCGCTGCTCGGCGCTGCGGCCCTTGATGCCGAACGCCTCCCGGTCGCCGCGCACCAGCCGGACGTTGCCCTCCGCGGTGACGCGTCCGAGCGCCTTGCCGCGCTCCGATTGGATGGTCAGGCCGGTGTGCACGGGAAGGCCGGAGGCCTCCGGAACATAGAGGTGTCCCTCCTCGAAGAGGATGTCCACCTGCTCGCCGGGGAGCGACAGTTCGCTCATCCCGGTCCAGCCGGAGTTCTCCGTGATGGCCAGCTCGGCCCGGTACTCCTCGGCGAGCAGGCCCACGGACGACGCCTTGATGCGCAGCGGCAGGTCCTTCGAGACGACGGTGACGTCGAACCCCTCGGCCTGCAGATTGCGGGCCACCGCGAGGATGCGCGAGTCGTTGTCCCCCAGGCGGTAGCCGGTGGGCAGCACGCTGGGGTCCGAGTGGTTGAGCTCGACACGCATGGTCCCGCCGAGTTCCCCGATCGGGATGGGGGCGTCCAGGCGGCCGTGCCGCACCCGGTACTCGTCCAGCAGGCGCAGCGCCTGGCGGGCGAAGTACCCGAGTTCGGGATGGTGCCGCTTGGCCTCCAGCTCCGTGACCACCACGACGGGGAGCACCACCTCGTGCTCCTCGAAGCGGATCAGGGCGTTCGGGTCGGCCAGCAGGACGCTGGTGTCGAGAACATAGGTGCGCCGGTCTGGCTTGTGGCGCTTTGTGCTGGTCACCACGGAAGGACGTACCCCCTCGGATGAGGTCGGGGAGCGACGAAGTGGAAGCCGGGCCGGGAGGGCGGGAAAGACCGGGCCGGTCGGCGGCCCGTGCGCGCGGCGGGCCGGGAGCCGGACCTCCGCGGCTGCTTCCGTGCCGGTATCGCACGGTCGGGCTGGTGCAAGGGGCCTCCCGGGCGGACGACCCCGTGCCGCCCGCTGAGATCCGACGCCCGGGTCGGGCATCGACCTGCTTGCTCTATGCCCTCGAACAGGCGCCGCCATGCAAAAGCGGCCACCGGCACGACGGTGAACTCCTCGTTACGTCCGCCCGAAGCCGGGTACACATGGGCCCCGCCGGTCGGGTGACCGGCGGGGCCCAGGTCCGAGGCTCAGCCGCCGTACCGGCGGTGACGTGCGGCGTAGTCGCGCAGCGCGCGCAGGAAGTCGACCTTGCGGAAGGCCGGCCAGTAGACGTCACAGAAGTGGTACTCGGAGTGGGCGGTCTGCCAGAGCATGAATCCGGACAACCGCTGCTCGCCGCTGGTGCGGATGACGAGGTCGGGGTCGGGCTGGTCGCTGGTGTAGAGGTGACGGCCGATCATGTCGATGTCGACGGACTCGGCGAGGTCCTCCATCGCGACGCCCTTGTCGTGGGCGTCGAAGAGCATGGAGCGCACGGCGTCGGCGATCTCCTGCCGGCCGCCGTAGCCGATGGCCACGTTGACCACTATCCCCTTGATGTGGGCGGTGGCCTCCTCGGCCTCCTTCAGGGTGGCCTGCATGCCCGCGGGGAGCAGGTCCATGGCGCCCACGTGGTGCACCCGCCAGCGGCCGTCGGCGGCGAGGGTGCGCACGACGTCCTCGATGATGCCGAGCAGGGGGACGAGTTCCTCCTGCGGACGGTCGAAGTTGTCCGTGGACAGCAGCCACAGGGTGACGACCTCGACATCGGTCTCGGTGCACCAGCCGAGGAACTCCTCGATCTTGTCGGCACCGGCCCGGTGGCCGTGGACGGTGGTGGAGCCGGAGGCCTTCGCCCAGCGGCGGTTGCCGTCCATGATGACGCCGATGTGCTTGGGCACCTGAGCGTGGTCGAGGTGGCCCTCCACCCGGCGTGCGTAGAGCCTGACCAGCAGGCCGCGCAGTTTGTCGCGCAGGTTCACGTGGCCCTCCGGAGGGTTTGGCGCGGGGTACGGTGCCGGGCCCGTCGAGCCTACCGCTGCCAGGGGCCTGGTCCGGCCAGGGGCCTGGGGGGTGGGCGGGTATCGGGACGCCGGGCCTCGACCTTGGGACGCGCGTCGGGCGCCTGGCGGTTCCCGTACGCGGACAAGAAAAAACGGGCCGGTCCGTGGGGGGGAGACGGACCGGCCCGAGGGGGGGTTTCCACCATAACCCTTCGTGAGGGCGAATGGGGGCATCGGCGGGCCAGAACTACTCTCCGCAGTCACCCGGGGACGCCCTGATGGTCACGGAACGACGGATTCCGAGGGCCCTCACGGCCATCTGACGACAGAATCCCAGGGGAAACCGGCCGGATGCGAATGAATCCGAAGAGATTGCACCATCTTGTGGCCACATCGGCGTGTTGCCCGAGGTTCCCTCCGATGGGCTACCCGGTCAGCGAACGACGCCTTGACGACTCCCCCGCGCACCGGGAAGGCGATCACCGGGCGCCACGGCACCGCGCAGCCCCCTCCACTGCGCGGTACCCCTCGCGCTGCTTTGCGGGCGCGAATTGCGTTGGTCTGAACCTACGTGACGGGTGGGGCTGATGTGAACAGTGTCCGATAACGATGTGGACACCGCACCCCTGACGGAGGGCCTAACGGGGCTTGCGGGCGTCCACGAGATGCCGCGCGCTGTGCGCGACGAACGGGCCCTCCCGCTCGATCCGCTCGTGCAGCGACCGCAGTTGGGGCTCGTACGCCTCGACGGTGAACCCGGGCACCATCCAGACGACCTTGCGCAGGAAGTGGACAACGGCGGCGATGTCATGGAATTCCATCCGCAGCCGCTCCGCCCGCAGCCCCACGATCTCCAGGCCCGCCGCCTCGGCCGCGGCCCGCTCCCGCTCCGGGTCACGGGCGCCGCGCGCGGACTCCGGCTGCGGCCCGAGGAAGTACTCGACCAGTTCGAAGACGCTGGCGGGCCCGACGTGCTGGGCGAAGTACGTGCCGCCGGGCCGCAGCACCCGTGCGATCTCGGCCCAGTGGGGCGTCACCGGGTGCCGGCTGAGCACCAGGTCGAAGGCCTCGTCGGCGAACGGCAGCGGCGCGTCGTCCGGGGCGGTGACGACCACCACACCGCGCGGCCGCAGCAGGGCGGTGGCCTTGGCCGCGTTCGGCGCCCAGCCCTCCGTGGCGGCGATCAGCGCCGGCCGGGCCGGGGCGGCCGAGTCGAGGGCGAAGGCCAGCACCTCGCCGCCGCCGGTCTGGACGTCCAGCGCGGCCTCGGCGCGGCCCAGCCGCTCCCCCGCCGACCGGGCGTACCCCCATGAGGGCCGGGCCTCGGTGGCCCGCCCCTCGAACCAGGAGAAGTCCCACCCCTCGGTGGGCACGGCGGCCCCCTCGGCCACGAGCTCGGCGAACGACGGCTTTTCTGTCATGGGCACCGATGATGGCAGAGCACGAGCGGCCGGGGCTTCCGGTTTTTCCTAGGGGAGCAACGGCCTGACCCGGTCCGCGGCGAAGCGAACGAAGCCCTCCGGGTCGGGCTCGTTGGACGTCGGTTGCAGGACGACGGTGTCGGCGCCGGCCTCGGTCAGCCGCCGCACGGCGTCGGCCACGGCGGCCGCGTCCCCGGCGACGCCCGCGCCGGGCTGCGCCCCCTCGGCGGCCAGGTCGGCGCGGACCCGCTCGGCGGCGCCGGCCCCGGTGGCGGCGAGCAGATAGACGACCACCCGGTGCGGCCCCGCGTCGCGCCCGGCCTGCGCCCGCCCCTCCTCGATGAGCCGGCGGGCCCGCCGTACGCCGTCCGGGGAGGTGGCGCAGGTGAGCAGGGTGCCGTCGGCCTTGGCACCGGACAGACGCAGGGTGCGGGGGCCGGTGGCGCCGGTGAGCACGGGCACCGGCTGCGACGGCGGCCAGTCGAGGGCGACGCCGTCGAGGGTGACGTACCGCCCTCGGACGGTCAGCTTCTCCCCGCGCAGCAGGCCGCGCAGGGCGTCGAGATGCTCCCCGAGGAGGGTGAGCGGCGAGGCGGCGCGGGCGCCGACCTGGCCCATCCAGTCCTGCACGCCGTGACCCACGACGACGCTCGCGCGGCCGGGGAACATCCGGTGCAGGGCGGCGGTCTCCATCGCGGTCACGGCCACGTTCCGCAGCGGCACCGGGAGCAGTCCGACGCCGACGCGCAGCCGCTCCGTCCAGGCCAGCGCGGCGGCGGCCGTGGAGACGCCGCCCTCCAGGAAGCAGTCCTCCCACAGCCACAGTTCGTCGAGCCCCGACCCTTCCACCGTCCGGGCGAAGGCCCGCAGCCGCTCGGGCGGCAGCTGGGGCCGGAACACAACTCCGAGTCCAGTCATGAAGGTCTTCCTAGCGGGGAGAACGTGTGGGGACAAACGCTTTACGGGGCACGCTCGTTGACCGCGGAGGAAACATGGCACGACGACGCTGGCGGGACGGCCGGGGCACGCTGGGCGTGCCCGGCGGGACCGGTGCCCGGGGTACGACCGTCCCGCTGGAGATCGCCGCCTCCTACCGCGCCCGCACCCGGGGCCTGCTGGGCCGCACCTCCCTCGACGGCGCCATGCTGCTGTCCCCGGCGAACTCGGTGCACACCTTCGGCATGCGCATCCCCATCGACGTCGCCTACCTCGACCGCCGCCTGACCGTCCTGTCGGTCCGCACCATGCGCCCCGGTCGCCTGGGCCTGCCCCGCCCGCGCGCCCGGCACGTGCTGGAGGCGGAGGCGGGCGCGATGGCGGGGTGGGGTGTGCGGGCCGGGGTGCGGGTGGAGCTGACGGCGAACGGGTGACGCGCTCACCGCGCGGTGCGCGGGAAGGACACCTCCACCCGGCGGTTCTTGCGGCGGCCCTCCTCCGTGGAGTTGTCGGCGATCGGGTACTGCTCGCCGTAGCCGCGGACCTCGAAGGTGATGTCGGGGCTGCCGAGGTCCTGGGCGAGGACCGACTGGACGGTGTTGGCGCGCTGCCGGGAGAGCAGGATGCCGTGGGCCGAGGAGCCGAGGTCGTCGGTGAAGCCGAAGACGCGGACCTGGGTGGCGTGCTCTCTGCGGATCTCGTCGGCGATCGCGGCGATGCGGGCCTTGGCGTCGGCGCCGAGCGACGAGCTGTCCTTGCCGAAGAGGACTTCGGCCTGGAGGGCGAAGGTGACGTCCGCGTTGGTGTCCTCACGGCGTTCGTCCCCGCTCTGGTCCTCCACCACCGACTTGATGTCCAGCACCTTGGGCGTGGCCAGCGTGGCGCCCTCCGGGAGCTTCAGGTCCGGGTCGTGGGGGTCGATCCTCACCGGGGCGGCGGCCGACGGCGCGGTGTCGGGGGGCTCGGTGGGGTCCGTGCCGGTGGCCTGCGCGGAAGGGGGCACCGCGCCGAGCAGGAGGGCCGCGGCCGCGAGGACGAGCGCGAGACGGGGTCGGGTGGTCACGGCGGCCCCTCAACCGGAGATGTGGAGGGTGGCGGAGGAGAAGGTGGGCAGCTGGAACTCCACCTCGTCCACGGGTGGCGCCGGGAACTGCATGAAGACGGCGAGGGTGTCACCGGCCCGCAGGGTCGAGAAGCCGGTGGTGGTCAGCGGCCGGCCCTCGGTGTCCCGCAGCACGTAGTACCGCTTCTTGCCCTTCGGGTCGACCAGGGTGGCCCCGCCCAGTGACCGGCCGTTCTTGACGATCTCGGTCTCGTTGCCGCTCAGCGCGGAGGGGATGACGACGCTCTGGGAGCCGTCGTTCTTCAGGGTGCCGTCGACGGTGACGAATCCGCCGGAGTCCCGCTGCGCGGAAGTGATCTGGAGGCCGAGCCCGTCGGAGCCCCGCAGTTCGGCCAGCGGCTGGTCCGACCGGCCCTCCTGGGTGCCGGGGTCCGACCCGGTCGTCGTGGAGGCGGATGCCGAGTGGTCCGGCCGCTTGCCGTCGTCGCCACCGCCGCCGCAGCCGGCCGCGCCGACGGCCAGAGCGGCCACGACGGCCAGTACGGCCGTCCCTCTGCGGGCTCTCGCGGTGAACCGCATGCTCATCATCCGCTTCCTTCGTCGCTCGTCGTTCGCTTGTCAGTCGGCCAGATGGACGTCGAAGAGGTCGTCGGGCCCGGGGAGTCCCGACGGATCGTCCGGTTCGAGGTCCCACACCCTGTCCTTGCAGGTGAGCCGGGGCAGCGGAGCCTTGGCGGCGCCCTCGGCCGGGAGCTCGAAGGTGCACAGCGGTTCGATCTCGGCGGTGGCGGAGGCGGTCGACCTGAACTTCTCGGTCCCGGGCACGACCGAGCGGCCGACGGACTTGTCCGTGCGCACCTCGGTCCGGTACTCCAGCGGGCCCGGCGGGGAGCACGCGGTCAGCCGGGCGTCGTTGCGGGCCGCGAGTTCCCCGGCCCGGGCGCAGGGGTCGCCGAGGACCGGCGTCCGGCCGTCGAAGACGTCCTGCCACTTCGCCGGGTCCCGCAGCACCTTCAGCCACTGGCCCGCGAGTTGGTCCCGCACGTCCTGGGCCGCCGCGAGCGCCGAGGCGTCGGCGGCCGTCTGGGCGCCGCCCCGGTTCACCGCGGCCTGGCCGACCGCGAGGTAGGCGAACGCGAGAAAGAGCAGGCCCGCCACCACCGTGAGATAGATGGGGAAGGCCTGCCCTGCGTCCCGGCCCGGCCGGGTCAGCCGCCGGTGACCTCGGAGATCTTCGAGGTGATCGCGTCGTAGATCGTCTGCCCGATGCTCGTCCCGGTGATCGCCAGCACGATCGCCACGACCACCGCGATGATGCCGAGGTACTCCACCGCCGTCTGCCCCCTGTCGCCGCGGGCGGCGCGGGTCATCAGATACGTCACGGTGGTGTTGAACCATCTGCTCACGGTTGTCCCCTCCAGCTTCGCCTCCGATCCCGGCACCGTACGGCGGGGTGGGCCGGCGGGCCGAGGGTCCCTGGGCCCAACCGTGGGCCCAGCGCGCGGCGTCGGCGTCGGCGCGGGCGGGCATCTCAGGCCACCCCCAGCCATTTCGCGGCGGCCTGGGATCTGGTCGTGGCCTGGAGCTTGGCGAAGATGCGGTTGATGTGGTTCTTGACCGTCTTCTCGCTGATGAAGCAGGCGGCGGCGATCTGCTGGTTGGTCATGCCGGACGCGATGAGGTCCATGATCTCCGCCTCCCTGACACTCAGCCGGAACCGTGACCGGGACGACTGTCCCATAGTGGATTGCAATTGTGAAGGAGGAGGGAGTGTATTTTGGACGTCGATTGCGGGGAGTTGAGGTTCCGTGTGTGCAGGTGCACTCCCCCGCAGTTCGTCGAGTAACGCCCTGGCGGCCCCCGGCGTGACGTGCGGCCTGCCCTCGTGGACGTCCCGTACGGCCCGTACCAGCTGCTCGGTGGTGAACTCGCCGTGCACCAGGTATCCCCCCGCCCCCAGGCGCAGCGCCTCCCGCACCGTCCGCGAGTCATGGCTGTAGGTGAGCATCATGACGGGCGCGAGGCGCAGCAGGTGCGGCAGAGCCGCCAGGCCGTCGACCCCGGGCATGCGGACGTCGAGGAGGACGACGTCCGGGCGGTGCCGCAGCGCGGCCTCGTACGCCTCGCGGCCGTCCACCGCCTCCGCCACCACGGTGGTGTCCGCGCGGTCCGCGAGCAGCGCGGTCAGGCCCGCGCGGACCACGGGGTTGTCGTCGGCCACCAGCAGCCGCAGCCGGGCCGGTGGCGGGAACACGTGCCGGCGCATGGTGTGCCTCCTTTCAGGGGCTGGCCTTCAGGGGCGGGGCGGCGGGCAGGGGGAGTTCGACGCGTACCTCCGTGCCCCGGGTGTGGGTGCCGCGGCCGACACGGATGCGGGCGCCCGCCTGGGCGGCCCGTTCGACCATGCCGAGCAGGCCGAAGTGGCCGGAGGAACGCAGGTGTTCGAGCGTGGTGCCGGGCGGGAGGCCGCGGCCGTCGTCGTGGACGGTCAGGCACAGCAACCCGCCGTCGACGGCGACCCGCACGTCCACCTGGGTCGCCTCCGCGTGCCGCTGGGCGTTCTCCAGGGCCTCCGTGGCGATGGACAGCAGGGCGCGGGAGCGGTCGGCGGACAGCGGGGGCAGGGTGGCCGGGGGGTCCGGGCAGGCGCAGGTCACCTTGAGGGTCGTACGGGCGGCGAAGTCGCTCACCACGCCCGCCAGTTCCGACCAGAAGGGCGGGGCCGAGCCGGCCGGTTCGCGGCGCAGGTCCGTCAGCAGTTCCCGGGACTCCGCCGCCGCCCGGCGGGCCGAACGGGAGACCAGTTCGGCCTGTTCCCGCAGCCGGTCCGGGTCGGGGTCGGCGGCCGAGGCGGTGGCCGCGAGGCCGTCGGCGGCGAGCGCGACCCCGTACAGGGTCTTGGCCAAGGAGTCGTGCATCTCCCGGGCGAGGCGGGCCCGTTCGGCGCTCACCGCCTCCGCCGCCGCGAGCCGCGCCCGTACCGCCGTCAGCGCCTCGGTGGCGGCACCGAAGCGGAGCATCAGTTTGCGCAGGGTCGAGCCCATGGCACCGGCGACGACGCACAGGCCGGGCAGCAGCAGGGCCTCGGCCACGGAGGCGCCGCGGCCGGCCTTCAGGGTGAGGTGGACGACGAACAGGATCAGCGCCTGGAGGGAGGCGAAGCAGGCCGCCCCGCGCCAGCTGTAGAGCAGGCCGGCCAGCAGCGGGGTGCAGACGCCGACGTAGGCGAGGGTGGTGTCCGGGCCCGCCGAGACCAGCAGGAGGGAGCCGAAGAGGGTGTCGGCGGCCAGCAGGCCGGGGTGGCGCAGCAGCAGGGGGCCGAAGCGCTCCCAGTCGCGGAAGAGGACGTAGGACACCATGAAGGTGACGATCACGGCCGCACCGACCAGCCGGACGCCCAGGCCGGGCGCGGCGTTCAGCAGGGCCGCGGGGGCCGCCACCACGATCATCGCCAGCCGGAAGCCGAACACCTGCCGGCACAGCGCCTGCAACGCCCGGACCTGCAATCGCTCCGACGGCGGCTCGTCCGCCCGCCCCGCCGGTCCCAGAAGTCCCGTGACACACCTCCTCGTCACCCCCCTCAACCGCTCGACGCGCCCGGCCGTCACGCCCTTCACTTCCCCGTGAGCGATCCGAAGTCCACCCCGGAACCCAGCAGCAGTCCCGCGCCCAGCAGCAGCATCGTCGCCGGGACCATGAACGTGGTGATCATCAGCGTGGCCTTGGGCACCGCGCGGGCGGCCTTGCGGCGGGCGTTCTGCGCGTCGGTGCGGCGCATGTCCTTGGCCAGCGACACGAGGGTGTCCACGATCGGCGCACCCAGTTCCTCGCCCTGCTGGAGCGCGGTGACGAACATGGCGACCTGCTCGGAGTCGTTACGCCGGCGCAGCTCCGCGAAGGCCTGGCGGCGGCTCATGCCGAGGTCCATCTGGCGCAGGGTGATGCGCAGTTCGTCGGCCCAGGGACCCTCGTAGCGGGAGGCGACACGGTCCAGGGCCTGCCGGAAGCCGAGCCCGGCGCTGACCACGACCGCCAGCACGTCCAGGAAGTCGGGCAGGGTCCGCTCGATGACGTCCTTGCGCACCCGGATCGCCGACCAGATGCCGACCTCGGTCCAGAACGCGCCGAAGAGCAGCAGCAGTACGGCCACGAACCACTGGCCGCGCAGCAGGAACACCAGGCAGCCGACCCCGCCGAGGACGCCGTAGACCGCGCGGCGGGCGGCGTAGCGGTCGATGGTCAGGCCGCCGGGGTTGCCCGCGAGGTCGATCCGGCGCCGGTACCTGGCGACCAGGCGGGGGCCCATCAGGCGCAGCACCAGCGGGGCGTAGCGCATGCCCATGCGGTCGATGACGGAGCCCACGGCGCCGGTGCGGGTGGCGCCCACCTCCAGGGCGATGGCGAGGTCGCCGGGGAGCTTGGCGTCGGCGCGGTACATGCGCACGCCGGTGAAGATCCCCCAGACGGCGACGCCCGCCAGCAGCGCGAGCAGCAGGGCCATGGCGTGTCTCCTCAGACGTCGATGCGGCTGAGCCGGCGGATGAGGACGAATCCGACGGCGTACAGCGCGAAGGCGATCAGCACGCAGATCTGGCCGGCCGGGGAGCCGGTCATCCGGGCCAGGGCGCCGCCGCGGACGCCGTTCATCAGGAACAGCGCGCCGACGCCGAGCGCGGGCACGGCGTACGACGTCATGGTCACCTGGGACAGCTGGGTGCGGATCTCGCGCCGGGTCTCCTTGCGTTCCTCCAGGGTCTCGGTGAGGTTGCGCAGGGCGGAGACGACCTGGCCGCCGGCCCGGTTCGCGAGGACCAGCGTGGTGACGAGGACGACCAGCTCGCGCGAGGGCAGCCGGTCGGCGAGTTCGCCGAGGGCGTCGTCCAGGGAGTGTCCGACGGACAACTGGTCGGCGACCTTGGCCAGTTCCTCGCCGGCCGGGGCCTCCAGTTCCTCGGCGGCCATCCCGATCGCGGTGCGCAGGGCGAGCCCGGCCTGGGTGGCGTTGGCCAGGATGCGGGCGAGTTCGGGGAGCTGGCCGATGAACCGCTCGATGCGGCGCTGCCGCTGCCAGTTGAGGAACTGCACCGCCGCCCACACGCCCAGCAGCCCGGCGATCGGCCCGAAGAAGGGGGCGAGCGCGGCCTGCCCGATCAGCCAGAGCGCGGCGACCGTGACCAGCATGGCGACGAAGAACTCGCCCGGTGTGACGTCCAGTCCGGTGGTGGCCAGGCGCCGTTCGAGCCTGCGGCCGGGGCGGGTACGGCGCAGCCGCCGGTCGAGGTCGCGGAAGTACCGCCTGCGGCCGGGGGCGGCGGGGGGCGGGCCGGTATGCGAGAGGCGGTCCACGAGGGCGGCGCGCCGGGCCCGGCCCCGGGCGTGGCTGTGCACGCCGGCCACCGCGAGGACGCAGCTCAGCAGCGTCGCCCCGAGGGTGAGCTGGACGAGGGTGTGGAGTTCCATGTGGGGGCCTACCTGGCTTCTCGGGTGGCGAGCTGGTCGGCGGTGCGGGCGACGCCGAAGGCCTGGGGGACGGGCTGGCTCGCCATGTGGAGGCGGTCGGCGGTGCGGCGGGGCAGCGGGAAGTAGGCGAAGTCGCCGTACACCCGGCCGTCCGCGGTCATCGGCCGGGCGTCGAAGCGGGCGACGGTGGCCAGCCGGTACGGCTCCCCGCCGTGGCTGTCGAGCAGTGCGATCTCGGTGATGCGGCGGGCGCCGTCGGCGAACCGGGTGAGCTGGACGATCACGTCGACCGCGCTGTTGATCTGGTCGTGCAGGGCGACGAAGGGCACCTCCACGTCGGACATGGAGGCGAGGGTCTGCAACCGGGTGAGGGCGTCCTCGGCGCTGTTGGCGTGCACGGTGGCCAGCGAGCCGTCGTGGCCGGTGGACATCGCCTGGAGCATGTCGAGGGACTCGCCGCCGCGTACCTCGCCGACCACGATCCGGTCGGGCCGCATCCGCAGCGAGTTGCGGACCAGGTCGCGGATGGTGACCTGGCCCTTGCCCTCGACGTTGGGCGGCCGGGACTCCAGCCGGACCACATGGCTCTGCTGGAGCTGGAGTTCGGCGGAGTCCTCGATGGTGATGATGCGCTCGTGCGGCGGGATGAGCCCGGACAGGGCGTTGAGGAGGGTGGTCTTGCCGGTGCCGGTCGCGCCGGAGACGATGATGTTGAACTTCGCCCGCACCAGCCCCGCCATCAGGTACACCATCGGCTCGGCCAGCGAGCCCAGCCCGATCAGCTCCTGGAGGGTGAAGGAGCGCGGGAAGCGGCGGATGGTGAGGACGGGACCGGTCAGCGACAGCGGCGGGATGATGACGTTGACGCGCTCGCCGGACGGCAGCCGGGCGTCGACCATCGGATTCGACTCGTCCACCCGGCGGTTGACGGTCGACACGATCCGCTCGATGGTCTGCATCAGCTGGTCGGTGGAGACGAACCGCAGCGGCAGCTGCTCCACCCGGCCGGACCGCTCCACGAAGACGGCGTTGGGGCCGTTGACCATGATCTCGGTGATCGAGGCGTCCTCCAGCAGGGGTTCGAGGATGCCGAGGCCCAGCGCCTCGTCCACCACCCGCCGGATCAGCTGGGAGCGCTCGACTGTCGACAGCACCGGTCCCTCGCGGCTGATGATGTGGCCGAGCACCCGCTCCAGCCGGCTGCGCCGGTCGGCGGCGGCCAGCGAGCCCATCTCCGCGAGGTCGATCTCCTCCAGCAGCTTGGCCCGGTAGGCGGCGACCAGGTGCCCGTCCTCGCCCCGGCTGCCGTGCTCCTCCGGAGTGCTGATGCGTGCCCGCAGGCTCATGGTCCCCTGCTCCTCAGTGGTCGAGCGGCATGGTGGCGGACTTGGTGGCGTCGCCGAAGCTCCAGACGATCTTCGGGATGCGGACGGTGGCGGTCACGGTCACGGCGCCGCCCCCGCCGCCGGCCGAGCAGCGCACGTCGATCCCGCTGCTGACCGCCGCGGCGCACGCCTGCTGGGCGTCCTGCCGCAGCGACGCGGCGCGCGCCCCGGCCCGGGCCGCCGTACCGGCCTGCTCGGCGGCGTAGGCGACGGCTCCGAGCTGGATGCCGGCGAGCGCCACGATCAGCAGGACGGGCACGAACCCTAGGTATTCCAGGGCGACTTGTCCCCGGTCGCGTTCTCTCCTGTGCGCCATCTCAGTCCTTCACCTCTTCCACCGCGCCCGCGTGGCCGTGCACCGTGAAGGGGAAGGAGGCCAGGCCGGGGAAGAGCACCGGGACCTTGAGGGAGACATCGGCCGTCACATAGCCGGAGCCGCCGCAGCGCACCGCCGCGTTCCCGCGCCACGCCGCCGACAGGTCCTTGCGCCCGGCCGCCGAGCAGGCCGCCTCGCGGGCACCGCCCGGCGCCGCCGCCGTACCCGCCCGTACCGCCTCGTCGGCGGCGTTCCCGGCGAGCGTGAAGGTGTACCCCACCAGCACGGCCTGCCACATCAGCACCAGCGTCAGGAGGATCAGCGGTGTCATCCCGAGGAACTCGATGCTCACCTGGCCCTCGTCCGCGCCCCGCCGCGTCATCGGTTCACTCCTTCCGCCGCCGGAATCCGCCGGCCGCGCGCGCCGGGCCCCGGTGCGCGCCCTCGGCCGCCCGTGCGAGCCCCAGCTCCCCCGCGAGCGCCCACAGGGCCTGTTTCACGGTGCTGCGGCCGTCGAGTTCGTGCACCCGCCCGGCGTCCACCACCGCCTGGAGCTCCTTGAAGTTGGCGGGTACGGCGGTGCGCGCGAGTCCCGTGCCGGTGATCCGCTGCACCAGCGCGGGCTGGATCTCGGTGTGCCGGCTGTGCCGGTTGACGACGGCGGTGGTCTCCTCGGCCTTGCGGATCTGGAGCCGGTCCCACATCCGGACGGTCCGCTTGGCGGCGCGTACCGCGATCACGTCCGGCGTGGTGACCAGCAGCGCGGTGTCCGCCGTCTCGACCGCGGCGGCGCCGGCCCCGCCGAGCTGGGCGCCGCAGTCGATGACGACGACCTCGTAGCGCGAGCGCAGGGCGCGCACGATCTGCCGGACGGCCCGGTCGGTGACCTCCTCGCCGCGTTCGCCCTCGGCGGGCGCGAGCAGCAGGGACAGCCCGGTGTCGTGGCGGAAGACGGCGTCGGCGAGGACGCGCGGGGAGATGTCGGTGATCGCCGCGAGGTCGGCCACCGACCGGCGGAACTGGATGTCCAGGTAGGAGGCGACGTCGCCGGACTGGAGGTCGAGGTCGACCAGGGCGGTGGGCCGCCCCGAGGCCTGTGCGGCGAGCGCCAGCTGCACGGCCATGAGCGTGGCCCCCACCCCGCCCTTGGCGCCGCTGACGGTGACGACGGTGCCCCCGCCGCCGGCCACCGCCTCCCCGCCGTGCCCGAGGTGGCGTCGTACCTCCGTGGACCACTGGGCGACGGCCTGCACCCGGCCGGCCAGTTCGTCGTACGACAGCGGGAGCGCGACCAGTCCCCGGGCGCCGGAGTCCATGGCGGCGGCGAACAGGCCGGGGCTCGCGTCACTGGTGACGAGGATGACGCCGACGGCCGGGAAGCGCAGGGCGATCTCCCGGATCAGCTCCAACGCCGGTACCGGGCCGATGCGTTCGTGGACGACGAGCACCTCGGGGAGTTCGTCCACGGACTCCGCGGCGAGCCGGGCGAGGGCGTCGACCAGCTGGGTGGAGTCGGTCAGCGGCGGCTGCGGCTCGGCATCGGGCAGCTGGCTGAGCAGGGTGACGAGGGAGCGGACGGCGTCCGGGTCGGCGCCCGCCGGGAGGATCCTGGTCGGCATGCGGGCCGCCTCTCACTTGTCCGTGGCGAGTTCGTAGGTGCGGTCCTTGTCCGGCACGCCGCTCTCGCCGCCGGGCGCGACCAGCGCGAGCCGGACGCGCTGGGCGAAGGACTCGGCGTAGGTGACGCGCTGGGCGTCGAGGGTGGACAGCGCGAAGGTGATGGGCACGGCCTCGCTGGGCTGCTGCGGGCCGTTCTTGGCGGCGTCGGGGTCGAGGGCGGTGATCCGGCCGACGTCGAGGACGCGCGCGTCGGTCACGATGATCTTCGACTGGTCCGGGTCGCCGTCCTTCTTCCCGGCGAAGGTGGCATAGACGTTGACCCGCGACCCGGGGGTGATCTTCCCGGCCACGCCGGTCGCCGCGTCGATCATGATGGCGACCTCTTGCTGCCCCGGCTGGAGGGCGGGCTGGTCCACGATCATGTCGCTCTGCAGCAGCGACCCGGCGTGCAGCGTGGTGACGGCGGTCTTGCCCTGGATCTGCCGCAGGTCGGTGACGGCGGTCCCGGACAGCCACCGCTTGGGCATCCGGACCTTCTCGAACTGCCCCGCGTCCAGGGCGGTGTACGGCTTGACGTCGGAGCGCACCCGGTAGGCGGTGACCTCGGGGCCGACCTTGGAGTCCACGTCGTGGACGACGGACAGCACGCCGGCGAACGCGCCGAGAGCGCACAGGACCGACAGGATCAGCAGTATCACGCCGCGGCGCTGACGGGAGTTCATGAACCGTGCAACCTCATTGGGGGAATCGGTCGTTCGGGATGTGGACGTGTGCTCGGGTCAGGCGGGCGTGCGTGGTTCGAGGGCGCGGGGCGTCGCGGGCTCGTGGGCGGGCGGGACGGCGGAGCAGAAGACGCAGCGGTCGCCGATGACGTCGAGTCCGCACCAGTGACAGGTGGACTGCCGCACCGAGGTGACCAGTTGGTACAGGACGGAGAGGTCGTCCAGGTGGCCGCAGAACTCGATCAGGCGGCCGGTGCCCCACCAGGTGCGGGATTCGGCGGGCAGCGGGGTCTCGCGCACGCCCTGGGCCTGCCACTGGGCGCCGAGCCCGGCGGCCCAGTCGGCGGGCAGCTGTCCCTTGGCGAGGAGCAGCCAGGCGGGGAATTCGGGGCCCTTGAGGGTGGCGCCGGGCACGGCCTTGACGAGCTGGGGTTCGGGGTGGGCGAGTACGGCGAACCGGGTGCCGGGCATCCAGGACTTGGCGTGCGCCCTCAGCCCGACCGGCACCCGGTCCAGCCGGGCGACGGAGCCGAGGACGGCGCCGGCGTGGATGTAGTGGGCGAGCAGCCGCCCGGCGGAGGCGAGCACCCCGGGACTGAGGTCGCAGGAGGCGAGCTGCCGTAACTGGCGGGCGAGCACGGCGACTCCGAGGGGCGGCAGGTCGGGCCGGAACAGGGCGATGCGGTCGCTCTCCAGCAGCGAGCGCAGGGTGTACAGGCGGCGCACGACGGGTTCCGGGGTGGCCGCGGAGCACACGACGACGACATGCCCGTACCGCTCGACGAGGGCGTGCAGTTCGGTGAGCGCGTGGTCGAGCGGGTGCCCGTCGAGGCCGTCCAGCACGACGGCGGGCATGGTGCGTTCGTCCTGTGGCGGCAGTGCCAGGTCGGCACTGGTCACGGCAATGGCTGTTGGCACGCGCCGCTCCCCGGTGACTTCACTGCGTGACTACCCGAGCACTGTATCCACGGGTGTGTGGCCGGAGAACAGCGTCGGTGGAGCCGGTGTGGAAGTCGACACGCCAAGTCGCTGCAAACAGGGGCAAGTCGACCGGTCGACCGGGGGAGGCTCCGGCGCACGACGGGGGCGGGCACGAGCGGACGACCGCAGACGGTTTTGGTCTGGACCTCTTGACAGCGCAATTGGTCTGGACCAACTTGTGTGTGCACCGATGGCCACCGGTTCCACTCCCCACCCCGCAACTTCCCCACGACTCCCCGGAGGTCCCCGTGGACCGCGCACCAGGCACCCCCAGACCACTTCGCAGCCGACGCCGGCCGGCGGCATGGGCCGCCGCCACCACCCTCGCCCTCGCGGCCGCGGGCCTCGCCGCCACCGCCGCCCCGGCCGCCGCGGCGGACGTCAACAACGTCGTCAACGCCGGCTTCGAGTCGGGCCTGTCCAACTGGACGTGCAGCGCGGGCAGCGGTACGACGGTCTCCTCCCCGGTGCACTCCGGCACCGGCGCCCTGAAGGCGACGCCGGCCGGGCAGGACAACGCCCAGTGCACGCAGACGGTCGCGGTCAAGCCCAACTCGTCGTACACGCTGAGCGCCTGGGTCCAGGGCGGCTACACCTACCTGGGCGTGACGGGCACGGGCACGACGGACGTCTCCACGTGGACCCCCGACACGACCACCTGGAAGCAGCTGTCGACGTCCTTCACCACGGGCGCGTCGACCACGTCGGTCACCGTCTACACGCACGGGTGGTACGGCCAGGCCGCCTACTACGCCGACGACGTCTCCCTCTACGGCCCCGACGGCGGCGGCACCGGCGGCGGCACCACGCCGCCCCCCACCGTCCCGGCCGCCCCCACGGGCCTCGCGGTCTCCGCCAAGACCTCCTCCTCGGCGACCCTCACCTGGTCCACGTCCTCGGGCGCGACGGGCTACAACGTGTACGAGAACGGCGCGAAGGTCAGCTCCACGACCGGCACGTCGGCGACCGTGACCGGCCTGTCCCCGGCCACCTCGTACAGCTTCCAGGTGACGGCGACGAACGCGGCGGGCGAGTCGCAGAAGTCGGCCGCGGTGACGGCGACGACCGACTCCTCCGGAACCGGCGGTGGCGGCACGGGCGGTTCGCTTCCGAAGCACGCCGTGACCGGCTACTGGCAGAACTTCAACAACGGCGCCAAGGTGCAGAAGATCTCGGACGTCCCCTCCGCGTACGACATCATCGCGGTGGCCTTCGCGGACGCGACCACGACGCCGGGCGCGGTCACCTTCAACCTGGACTCGGCCGGCCTCGGCGGCTACACGGTCGACCAGTTCAAGGCCGACATCAAGGCCAAGCAGGCGGCGGGCAAGAAGGTCATCGTCTCCATCGGCGGCCAGAACGGCACGGTGTCGGTGAGCGACTCGGCCTCGGCGACGAACTTCGCGAACTCCGTCTACTCCCTGATGCAGACGTACGGCTTCGACGGCGTCGACATCGACCTGGAGAACGGCCTGAACGCGACGTACATGACGCAGGCGCTGCGCGCCCTGTCGGCGAAGGCGGGCCCCTCCCTCGTCATCACGATGGCCCCGCAGACGATCGACATGCAGTCCACGTCCGCCTCCTACTTCCAGACGGCGCTGAACATCAAGGACATCCTCACCGTCGTCAACACGCAGTTCTACAACAGCGGTTCGATGCTCGGCTGCGACGGCAAGGTCTACAGCCAGGGCACGGTCGACTTCCTGACGGCCCTCGCCTGCATCCAGCTCCAGGGCGGCCTCGCCCCCTCCCAGGTGGGCCTCGGCGTCCCCGCCTCCACCAGCGCGGCGGGCAGCGGCTACGTCTCCCCCTCGGTCGTGAACAACGCCCTCGACTGCCTGAGCGCCGGCACCAACTGCGGCACCTTCAAGCCGTCGAAGACCTACCCCGACCTCCGCGGCGCGATGACCTGGTCCACCAACTGGGACGCGACCTCGGGCAACGCCTGGTCGAACGCGGTGGGCCCGCACGTGCACGCGATGCCGTGAGGTGACACCTGTTCGACCTGCGGCGCCCGGACTCCTCGACGAGGGTCCGGGCGCCGACGCGTGTGCACGTTTTCGGCCAGTCCCGCCCGATTCGCGTTGCGGGCGGCGAGGCGGCGGTGTGATGCTCCCGGGCGTAATGGGTCAGGGGAGCTGGATGAATCCAAGCGATCGGATCTCCATGCCCACTCGGCTGCCGCAAAGCACTCGCGGATGTCGATCTCATCATCGAACGACTGGAGAAGGTGCAGGTCCCAGAAATACGATGACGGCCGTCCGGTGGCCTACCGATGCACGGAGCGGTGGATCGGCCCGCCGAGAGAGGGGTTCGCATGTGCATCTCGACCGGTGAGGCCGTCTTCTCCGGGACGGTGCTCTACTGCGGGCGCCGGCGGCATCCCGAGCACGGGCTCGTTCATGTGCTCGGCTATCAGAACACCGTGGCGAACCTGGCGGACGGGCCGAACGCGATGCTGCTGCATCTGCCGACCCGCCGGCTCGTGCCGGAGCAGTTCGTGTCGGTCGGGCGGCACGGGGACGTGCTGCGGCGGATGGTCGACGCCGTCGCCGCTCCGCCCGTGGAGGCCGACGGTATGGCGGCCATGGACTGGTTGGGTGCCGAGCCCGAACCCGTGGTGCGGGTCTTCGAGCACGACGTGTACACCGTGCTGCTCGCCGACGACCCCACGCTGATCCACACCGCGCTCCACCGCGTGCCCTGGAAACGCAGGCCGCGCATCGAGCCGGAGCTGCTCGTCTTCTACGCCGAGCACTTCCCGGATCACGCGATCGCGCTGTGCTGCTTCGACAACGCCGACGCGCGGCAGGCCAAGCCGCTCCTCGTCTGGTACCACCCGAACGACCCAGACCAGCTGACGGTGCCCGCGCTCGACAGCCACACCGGAGGGGCCCCGGACCTGGATGCCCGCGTGGCCGTGGACCACTGGGTCCTGTTCTCCAGCGACGAAGCGGGGGACGAGTGGGGCACGGCCGTCGAGTACCCGGAGCGGATGCGGCACCAGTTGTCGGAATTCTTGCCCGACAGGGTCGTGGGCCGCTACTACGGCGATGACCAACCCACGCTGGCCAACGGCGACTTCGGAATCGAACACCGGCATCTGCTGGCCGACGACCTCGACCGGGTGGAGCGGCGTCGGCCGGTCACGAGGACATGAGTCGGCGAGCCGGTCATGGCCCGGTGCGTCCCTGGAGTGCGTCCGACGAAGCGGATCGGAAGGCCCGTACCTCTTCCCGGAGGTGCGGTGAAAGGTCGGTCAGCATGCCGACCGTTTCATTCAGGTGACGTGCGAGTCGGGGCGCACTTCTCCAGGTGTCCGCATTCCTCGTCAATACCGCCGAGAGCAAGTCGTCGTCGAACCAGCCGGTCTCCGCTTCCTGCGGCGCCGTGGCTCGGAAAAGATCCAAGGCGACGGGAAGGAGCCACTGAAGGCCGACGTCCTGGCCGATCAGTCGTCGTAGGTCTTCGACGGACAGGTCCTCGATCGCTCGGCGTCTCAATGCGTGAACGCCGCGGACCAGGGATGTGCTGCCTTCGGGGGGAGCGGGCCAGCGGCGCCCTTCGAGTTCCTCGATCGACTTGTCTTTGCTGATGGAGGCCGAGAGCATCGGGTGCCTTTCGAGGGACTCAAGCACGATGGAGTCGTCGAGTCGGTCCGAGGACGGCCGGGGCCGCCGTCCGGTCTCCGGAACGGATGCGGTACCGGCCGGTTCGGGAGGCACGAGTCGGCGAGCCGGCTCCCCGAGGAGCCGGCTCGTGGGCAGCGGAGGGGTGGCTCAGTCGCCGTCCTCGAAGTACGCGTCCAGGACCGCGTCCAGTTGCTCGTCCCACTCCTTGAAGCGGGACCGGGACGGGGCCTCGATCTCGATCGGGTACCAGCGCCGCTCCGGGGTGTGCACCGTGATCGTGTAGCGCTTGCCGAAGCGCGGGGTCTCCGACTCGACCGCGGCGATCTCGTCCCAGCCGAACTCGCAGGCCTCCTCGTCCAGGCTGAGCCGGACGCCCTTGTGGTCGGCCACTATCCTGGCGCGCCGGTCGGCGGCCTCGAAGACCGGACCGTCGGACGAGGTGTCGTCGGACGAGGACGGGGTGTCCTCGTCCGGGGTTTCGGAGGCCCCGGCCTCGTCCGTTGTCGTCTGCTCGGCAGAGGCCGCGTCGGCCTCCGGCTCCGACTCCTGCTCCGGGGAGGACTTCGGCTCCGACGGCGACGCCGGCCCCGTGATCCCCGGGATGAAGGCCGGGTCGAACCCGGCGCCCGTCACGGGCTCGCTCGTCACCGCTTCCGCCTTCAACGCTTCGGTGTTCAACGGATTGCTGCTCGATCCTATGCGCTGCTCCACGGCGGCAGTATGGACGACTTCCCTGTGCCGGAACCAGTCAGCCCGCGCGTCGCGTCGGCAACTTATGTCCCTCACACAAACAGGCTTACGACCCCGGCCACGGCGAAACCGGACACGGACAGCACCGACTCCAGGACGGTCCACGTCCGCAGCGTGTCGCGTTCGCTGATGCCGAAGTACTTGGCCACCATCCAGAAACCGCCGTCGTTGACGTGCGAGGCGAAGATGGAGCCCGCCGAGATGGCCATGATGACCAGGGCGGTGAAGGGCTGCGAGGTGTGGTCCCCGGCGAGCAGCGGGGCCACGATGCCCGCCGTCGTCACGATCGCGACCGTCGCCGAGCCCTGCGCCACCCGCAGGACCAGCGAGATCAGGTACGACAGGACGATCACCGGCAGGCCCACGCCATGGAAGGTGTCCGACAGGGCCTGGGCCACGCCGCTCGCCTTCAGCACGGCACCGAAGACCCCGCCCGCGCCCACCACCAGCAGAATGTTGCCCACCGGCTTCAGCGAGGAAGTGGACACCGTCTCCAGGGACTTGTAGGACCAGCCGCGCCGGATGCCCAGCAGGTAGTACGACAGGAACAGGGCCGCGGTGAGGGCGACGAAGGGGTGGCCCAGGAACTGCAGGAAGGAGCGGAACGGGGAGGGGTCCAGCGCGATCGAGGAGAAGGTGGCCGCGAGGATCAGGATCAGCGGCGTGCCGATGATGGCCAGGACGGTGGCGAGGGGCACCGGGCGTTCCTGCGCCGGCACACCCTGGGCGCGCTGCTCGGCCCGCACCGCGCGCTTCGCCTCCTCGGCCGCCTCCACCATGTCCTGCGGTACGGCGACGAAGACCCGCTTGCCGATCCAGGCCGCGTACGCCCAGGCCGCGGCGACGGCGGGCAGTCCGCAGACGACGCCCATGAGGATGATCCAGCCGAGCTGGACGTGCAGCAGGCCCGCGGCCGCGACCGGCCCGGGGTGCGGGGGCAGGAAGGCGTGGGTCATGGACAGACCCGCGAGGAGGGGCAGGCAGTAGAGGACGATCGACTTGCCGCCGCGCCTGGCCGCCGCGTAGACGAGCGGGGCGAGGACGAAGATGCCCACGTCGAAGAAGACGGGTATGCCGAAGATCAGGCCGGTCAGGCCCATGGCCAGCGGGGCGCGCCGCTCGCCGAAGAGGGACAGCAGGCGCTGGGCCAGCACCTGGGCGCCGCCGCTGACTTCGAGGATCGCGCCGAGCATCGTGCCGAGACCGATGATGATCGCGATGTGGCCGAGGATGCCGCCCATGCCGGACTCGATGGTGGAGACGGCGCTCGAACTCTGGACGGTGCCGAAGAGTTCGGTGACCGACAGGCCGGACAGCAGGCCGACGGCTATGGAGACGGCGAGCAGCGCGACGAAGGGCTGCAGGCGCGCCTTGATGATCAGGAAGAGCAGCAGGGCTATGCCGAGGGCGGCGATGGTGAGGAGGCCGGGGGTGCCGTCCATGAGAAGGAGCAGGCCGCCGGTGTGCGGCGGGGCGGCGGGGGCGGGGGCCGCGAGCGTGAACGCCGGTGGGAAAAAGGACATGCGGGGGTCCTCTTCGTGGGGTCATGGTGCTTTCGGGCAGGGGGGAGCGCGGCACGGCGCCCCGGAGGGTGCCGTGCCGTGTGCGTCGTACAGGGGGGTGGGGATCAGCCGAGGACGGCGAGTGCGTCGATCTCGATCAGGAGGCCGGGCGGGAGGCCGACGTAGACCGTGGTCCGGGCGGCCGGCGGCTGGGTGAGGGCCTGGCCCTCGAAGTAGGCGTTGTAGATGTCGTTCATCTCGGCGAAGTGGTCCACGTCGGTGAGATAGACGCGGATCATCATCACGTCGTCCCAGCTCGCGCCGCCCTCTTCGAGGATCGCCTTGACGTTGGCGAGGGTCTGGAGCGTCTGCTCGCGCAGGGTGGGGCCGGCCGGGGTCGGGGGCTTGCCCTCCTCGGCGGGCAGAAAGCCGACCTGGCCGGCGACCTGGAGGATGTTGCCCTTGCGCACGCCGTGCGAGAACTTCGCGGGCGGGGTGGTGTGGGTCTTGGGGGTGAGTGCGATCTTTTCGGTCATACGTGATCCTTACGGGCGTTCTGCGATGGTTGTTCCGTGACGGGAGGTCTGCCGGAGAATTCGGCGCTGATGGCGTCCGCGGTGCGGCGGACCAGCGGGAGGAGCGCGAGCAGTTCGTCGGCGGTGACGACGACATTGGGGGCGGAGACCGACATCGCGGCGGCCACCCGGCCGTCGGCGCCGCGGATCGGCGCGGCGACGCAGTTGATGGACTCCTCGTGCCCGCCGAGGTCGGTGGCCCAGCCCTGGTCGCGGACCTTGGCCAGCTCGCGGAGGAAGGCTTCGGCGTTGGGGGTGGAACGAGGGGTGTACGAGGGGTAGTCCAGCTTTTCGGCGAGGTCTCGGCGTTCGGGTTCGGGGAGATCGGCGAGGAGGAGCTTGGCGACGGCGGCGACGGTGATGGCGACGGGCTTGCCGATCCGGGAGTACATGCGGACCGGGTAGCGGCTGTCCACCTTGTCGATGTAGAGGACCTCGTGTTCCTCGTAGACGGCCAGGTGGACGGTGTGACCGCACTGTTCGTTCAGCCGTACGAGGTGGGGGTGGGCGATCTCGCGGACGTCGAGGTTCTCCATCGCCTCCTGGGCGAGGGCGAAGAGGCGGGCGCCGAGGCGGTAGTGCTGGTCGGACTGGCGGTAGACCAGGCCGTGTTCGTGCAGGGTGCGCAGGAGCCGCAGGGCCGTGGACTTGTGGACGCCGAGCCGGTCGGCGACCTGGCCGAGGTCGGCGGGGCCCTCGGCGAGCAGCGGCAGGATGCTCAGGGCGCGGTCGACGGTCTGACTCATGTGGGGTTCGCCTCCTCCGGTGCCCGCTCGGCCTGCGTCCAGCCGGGGGCGAGTCGAAGTCTCCCCCATGCCGGCGCGTCCAGGGCGACGAGGCGGTCGGCGTGGCCCGGGCCGGGGGGTGCGGCGAGGTCGGTGGGCGTGGTGAGGGCCGCGGCGGCGACGAGGTGGCCGTAGCGCAGCCGTTGCCGTACCGGAAGCCCGCGCAGGGTGGCGGAGAGAAAGCCCGCGGCGAAGGCGTCGCCGGCACCGATGGTGGACACGACCTGGACGCGGGGGGCGGGTTCGAAGGCGCGCCGCGCCGCGGCGTCGGCGGGCCGGGCCGCCGAGGGGCCACGCGTGGGCGGCTTCGGGGCCGTGACCGCGTCCGTACTCGCGCCCGCGCCCTCCAGCGGGCCCCGGGCGAACGCCGTCGCTCCCCTCTCCCCCTCCTTCACCACCAGCACTTCCGGCTCGGGCAGCACCTGCCTGATCGCCTCCGCGCCGCCCGTGACGCCCCATGCCTCCGCCGCCTCGTCCGCGCCGACGAAGACGATGTCGGCGCGCCGCGCCAGCTCCAGCAACACCGCCGCCTCGGCCCGCTCCGGCCACAGCGCGGGACGGAAGTTCACGTCGAAGGAGATCAGCGGGCCGCCGGCGCGCGGGGCCGTCAGCTGCCACAGCAGCTCGCGGCACTCCGGCGACAACGCCGCCGTGATCCCGGACAGATGCAGCACCCGGCACGCCCGTACCGCCGCTGTGTCCACGTCGGCCGCGGACATGGCGGACGCCGCCGAGCCCGCCCGGTAGTACGCCACCTCGTGCGCGCCCGTGGCGCGGTCCGCCCCGGTGCGGAAGTAGATGCCGGTGGGACGGACGGGGTCGCGGTGGACGGCGGAGACGTCGACGCCGTGGTCGGCGATCCGGGCCAGCAGATGGTCGCCGAAGCCGTCCGCGCCCACCCGGCTCACCCACCGCGTGGCATGGCCGAGGGCGGCCAGCGCGCAGGCCACGTTGGACTCCGCGCCGCCGATCGCGCGGTCGAAGGACGGCACGTCCGCGAGCCGCCCCGGGCGGGTGGGCACGAAGGTGACCATGGACTCGCCGAGCGCGACGACATCCACGTACTCCACCTTGTAAGCAGCGTCGTCGATGATGGCTCCTGTCGATGTCCGGGGTGGCGGCTCCGTTGACCGGGTGTCGGCGAGATGCTAGACAGCAGGAGCACTGCATGCAATGGACGTTGCACATATTGCAACGGCAGAGAGGGGCTCGCATGGGTACCGAGGCGCTCGGCCGTCTGGCCGAGGAACGGGTCGACCACCGCTTCAAGGGGCTCCCGCCGGACGCCCACGGCCGTACAGTGCGCGAACTGGCCGCCCAGCGCCGCAATCTGTTCGCCGCGGAGGGCGGCTTCACCACGCCCCTCCTCGTCCTGTCCGCCGAGCGGCTCGCGCACAACCTCGCGCTCATGGAGTCGTACACGGCCCGCCACGGCCTCGCCTTCGCCCCGCACGGCAAGACCTCCATGGCGCCGCAGCTCTTCCACCGCCAGATCGAGCACGGCGCGTGGGGCATCACGCTGGCGGTGCCCCACCAGGTGCGGGTGGCACGGGAGTTCGGCGTCCAGCGGGTGTTCCTCGCCAATGAGCTGGTGGACGCCCCGGCCCTGCGCTGGATCGCGGCGGAACTCGCGGCCGACCCCGGTTTCCGCTTCGTCTGCTACGTCGACTCCGTGCGCGGGGTCGAGCTGATGGACGCCGCGCTGCGGGGCGCCGCACGTCCGGTGGACGTCGTTGTGGAGCTGGGCGCGGGCGAGGGCGCGCGGACCGGCGTGCGGTCGACGGCGGACGCCCGGGCCGTGGCCGAGGCGGTGGGGCGCACGGACACGCTCCGGCTCGTCGGCGTGGCGGGGTACGAGGCCCAGGTGCCGGACGCCGATCCGGCGCGGGTGCGCGCGTGGCTGCGTCACCTGGTCGCGCTGGCGGCCGAGTTCGACGAGGACGGGCGGTTCGCGGGCGCCGGGGAGATCGTCGTGAGCGCCGGCGGGAGCGAGTGGTTCGACGCCGTCGCCGAGGTGTTCGCCGAGGTGCCCGCGCTCTCCCTGCCCGTGCTGAAGCTGCTGCGCTCCGGCGCGTACGTCTCGCACGACGATGTGCACTACCGGCGGCTCACGCCGTTCAACCGGGTGCCCGAGGAAGGGGCGCTGGAGCCCGCCTTCCGGCTCTGGGCGCAGGTGGTCTCGCGGCCCTCGCCGACGGAGGCGTTCGTCAACGCGGGCAAGCGGGACGCCGCCTACGACCTCGATCCGCCGGTGGCGCAGGTGGTGCGCGGGGACGACGGCACCGAGCGGCCGGCGGCCGGGATCGAGGTGACCGCGCTGTCGGACCAGCACCTGTGGCTGCGCACCGCATCCGACGCCGGTCTCCAGGTGGGCGACTGGGTCGGCTTCGGGCTGTCCCACCCGTGCACGGTCTTCGACAAGTGGCAGCTGATCCCGGTGGCCGAGGCGGACGGCACGGTGGTCGACTACATCCGCACCTACTTCTGACCGCACACGGACATTCGGAGGGGCCGGCATGGAGGATCTGGTCGTACGGGACGCCGAGGTGGTCGACGGCAGTGGCGAGCCGTCGTACCGGGCCGATGTGGTGGTGGACGGCGGCCGGATCGTCTCGATCGTGAAGGAGGCCGCGGCGGCCGGCTGCCAACGGCCGAGCGCGATGCGGGAGCTGGACGCGGAGGGGCTGGTCCTGTGCCCCGGCTTCATCGACATGCACGCCCACTCCGATCTCGCCCTGCTGCGCGACCCCGACCACAGTGCGAAGGTCGCGCAGGGGGTCACCCTCGAAGTGATCGGCCAGGACGGGCTGTCGTACGCCCCGGTGGACGAGCGCACGCTGGAGGAGGTGCGCCGGGCGATCACCGGGTGGAACGGGTACGGCGAGGACATCGACTTCGACTGGCGCACGGTCGGCGAGTACCTCGACCGGCTGGACCGCGGGTTCGACGGGCGCGGGATCGCCGTGAACGCGGCGTATCTGATCCCGCAGGGCACGGTCCGGGCGCTGGTCATGGGCTGGGAGGACCGCCCGGCGAGCCCCGAGGAGCTGGCCCGCATGCGGGAGTTGGTGGCGCGGGGGCTGGAGCAGGGCGCGGTGGGGCTGTCCTCGGGGCTCACCTACACCCCGGGGATGTACGCCGGTGACGCCGAGCTGACCGAGCTGTGCCGGGTCGTCGCCTCGTACGGCGGTTACTACTGCCCGCACCACCGGTCCTACGGCGCCGGCGCGCTGGAGGCCTACGCCGAGATGGTGGAGCTGGCCGGGCGCGCGGGCTGTCCGCTGCACCTGGCGCACGCGACGATGAACTTCGGGGTGAACGCGGGGCGCGCGGGCGAGCTGCTGGACCTCCTCGACCACGCCCTGGACGCGGGCGCGGACATCACCCTGGACACCTACCCCTACACCCCGGGCTGCACCACCCTCGCCGCGCTGCTGCCGAGCTGGGCGGGCGAGGGCGGCCCGGAGCGGGTCCTGGCCCGGCTCGCCGACCCGGCGACGGCCGGGCGGATCCGGCGGGAGCTGGAGGTGACCGGCTCCGACGGCTGCCACGGGGTGCCGGTCGAGTGGGACACCATCGAGGTGTCCGGGGTGGCCGATCCGGCACTCGGCGCCCATGTGGGCCGTACCGTGCGGGAGCTGGCCGAGGAGCGCGGCGAGGAGCCGTGGGAGGCGGCCCGCCGGCTGCTGGTCGAGGACCGGCTCGGCACGACGGTCCTCCAGCACGTCGGCCACGAGGAGAACGTCCGCGCCGTCATGCGCCACCGCGCCCACACCGGCGGCTCGGACGGCATCCTGCGGGGCGCGAAGCCGCATCCGCGGGCCTACGGCACCTTCCCGCGCTACCTGGGGCACTACGTGCGGGAGTCGGGGGTGCTGTCGCTGGAGGAGTGCGTCGCCCATCTGACCTCGCGGCCCGCGGCCCGGCTGCGGCTGCCGGACCGGGGGCTGGTGCGCGAGGGCTACCGGGCGGACCTGGTGCTGTTCGACCCGGAGACGGTCGCGTCCGGTGCCACCTTCGCCGCGCCCCGGGCGCTGCCGGCCGGCATTCCCCATGTGCTGGTCGACGGCCGCTTCGCCGTCGAGGACGGCCGGCGGACGGATGTGCTCGCGGGCCGCTCCGTCCGCCGTACGCCCGTGTGAGGACCGTTACGGCTTGGGCAGGACGCAGGCCGCCGCGCCGAGGTCGAGCTTGTTGCCCGTGGTGAAGCAGGCCGGGATCTGGTAGGTCTCCTCGGCGTAGTTGATGCCCTGGCGGACGGTGACGTTGCCACTGGCGTCCACCTCGCACGGGTTGTTGACCGTGCAGCGCTGGCCGTCCTCGTTGCCGGTGTTGTTGACGGCTATGACCTTGCCGGTGGTGGTGTCGATCACCGGGGAGCCGGAGGTGCCGCCGATGGTGTTGCAGCTGGAGGTGTAGCGGATCGAGTCCTTCCAGGTCCAGTCGCCTTCCTTCAGCCGGTAGACGAAGCCGTCGATGTTGCAGCTGTAGGTCGTCTTCCAGTACCCGGAGACCACCTTGATGGCGGTGCCGGCGGTGGGGTGGGTGTCGCTCACGGTGAGCGCGTTGATGCCGTAGCTGCTCTTGATCTGCGCGTAGGTGCTGGTGAGGCGGTAGATGGTGACGTCCGTGTCCGTCATCGTCGAGTAGACGACCTGGTTGGCGCGCAGCGTGGCGATCTTGCTGCCGGAGGCGTTCAGCAGACCGAAGGTGCGGCTGGAGGACTGGCCGGTGATGACCTGGCCGGGATCCGGGAAGCCGGTCTCCAGGCAGTGGCCGTTGGTGAGCACCAGCGCGGGGTCGCTGTCGGCGGAGCCCGCGAAGCGGATGATCGATCCGGAGCAGTCGCTGAGCGAGACGGTGCCCGCGAAGTTCACGGTGACCGCGGACGGCTTGACCTGGTGCGGGGCGGGTGCGGCGGTGAGCGGGGCGGCCACCGCGGGAGCCGCGCCCAGCCCGGCCAGGGCCAGGGCGGACAGCGCGGCAAGGAGAGGCTTGTTCATGTGGGGGTCCCCTCGTACGACGGGGGCGACCGGAGGGAGTGCCGGTCGCCCAATCTTTGTCATGCGCATTCTCAGCGCAGCGAGGGAACGGGAACAAGAAGCGGGATCAGGACATAGGGGTTTCCCTGTGTGACACCTGTGATCAACTCGGGTCGCGCGCGCGGCACTTGACTCAGTGGAAGTGCCTGCCGTGGCCGTGGCGCCAAGCGGGGGCGGACCAGGTGGGGGCGGTGGTCATCGGGGGCTGGGAGGTGGGTGGGGGCGAGGGCGCGGCACTGGTCCGGGTGGGTGCCGGGGCGGTGGTGGCGGGGGTGACGGTCCTGGCCGGCGTGGTCCGGGGCGCGGCCGGGGCGGACGTCGTCAAGACGGCCGCGCCGCTGGAGGCGCCGCCGGAGGCGGGAGCGGAGGTCACCGGGGCCACGGCGTCGGCGGGCGCGCTCTCGGAGGCGCCGGCCCGCCCGCCCCCCTTGGGGCGGGACGCGGCGGGGTCGTCCGAGCCGCCGGCCACGCCCGCGATCAGCGCGACGGCGCCGGCGACGCCGAGCGCTCCGGCGACGGCCGCGAGCCGGCGGCGGCCCGCCCTGCGCCGCCGCTCCCGCCGCCCGGCACGGCCCTCACCGGGAGCGGACGCACCGGGACCGGGCGCGTCGAAGCCGGTGACCGGGGGCAGCTCGCGGGTCTCGTCGTAGGCGTTCTGCCAGCCGTGGGCGGCAGCGGGGTCGGCGTACTCCTCATAGGAGGGAGCGGGACCCGGCCGCGGGAGGAACACGGGCGGAGGGACGGCCCCTTCCTCGGCTCTGGGCGGCTCCGACTCGTACTCGCGTTCGCTGGACACGACAGCGGATTCTAGGGAGGCGGGGCAGCACCGAGACAGCCGCAGGGGCATTCCGGGCAAATCCATGTCTCACGTGGCGGAAAACACCACCCATGGCACAAGGCCGGGCCCTAAGCTCACGCGTATGCAGGTGATCCAGTCGACCAAGCTCGCCAACGTCTGTTACGAGATCCGGGGTCCGGTTCTCGAGGAGGCCATGCGGCTTGAGGCGGCGGGCCACCGCATCCTCAAGCTCAACACCGGCAACCCGGCCGCGTTCGGCTTCGAGTGCCCCCCGGAGATCCTGGAGGACATCCTCCGCAACGTCTCCACGGCGCACGGCTACGGCGACGCCAAGGGCCTGCTGGCCGCCCGCCGCGCGGTCGTCATGCACAACCAGACCCTCGGCATCGAGACCGACGTCGAGCACGTCTTCATCGGCAACGGCGTCTCCGAGCTGATCGTGATGGCCATGCAGGGCCTGCTGGACGACGGCGACGAGGTCCTCGTACCGGCACCGGACTACCCGCTGTGGACGGCCGCGGTCTCGCTGTCCGGCGGCACGGCGGTGCACTACCGCTGCGACGAGCAGTCCGACTGGATGCCCGACCTCGCCGACATCGAGAGCAAGGTCGGCGACCGCACCAAGGCGATCGTCATCATCAACCCGAACAACCCCACGGGCGCGGTCTACGACGAGACGGTGCTCAAGGGGCTGACGGACATCGCCCGCCGGCACAACCTGCTGGTCTGCTCCGACGAGATCTACGACAAGATCCTCTACGACGGCGCCACGCACACCCCGACGGCCAAGGTCGCCCCCGACCTGCTGACGCTGACCTTCAACGGCATGTCGAAGGCGTACCGGGTGGCCGGGTACCGGGTGGGCTGGATGTCGATCTCCGGCCCGCGCGCCCACGCCGACTCCTACATCGAGGGCCTGACGATCCTGGCGAACATGCGGCTGTGCGCCAACATGCCGGGCCAGCACGGCGTGGTCGCCGCGCTCGGCGGACGCCAGTCGATCCAGGACCTGGTGCTGCCCGGCGGGCGGCTGAAGGAGCAGATGGACACGGCGTACGAGTTGCTGACGCAGATCCCGGGTGTGAGCTGTGTCCGGCCGAAGGGCGCGCTCTACCTCTTCCCGCGCCTGGACCCGCAGGTCTACAAGATCCGGGACGACCGGCGGATGGTCCTCGACCTGCTGCGCCAGGAGAAGATCATGGTGGTGCAGGGCACCGGCTTCAACTGGCCCGAGCCGGACCACTTCCGGGTGGTCACCCTGCCGACCGTCGGGGACCTGAAGGACGCGGTGACCCGGATCGGGACCTTCCTGGAGGGCTACGTCCAGCCCTGACCTGGGACGACGGCGAGCCCTTCGTAGTCGACGGGCTTCAGTCCGTGACCCGACTCAACTTTAGACGAAATCCAAGCTAGGATGGTTTCCTGTCAGAGCACAGGAGGCCATCCCCATGTACGAACCGATCCGCACCAAGTCGGTCCACAGCACGATGGCCGGCACCCCCTGCGACTTCCCCCACCGTTCGCGCGAGGAGGAGCTGGACATCCAGCTCGCCGGGCATCTCGCCGCGCTGCTCGCGGTCACCGACGAGCTGCGGGCGCTGACGCCCTCCGCCGACCTGGACGCGGCCGCGCAGCGGCTGGCCGGCGAGGTGAGCCGGCTGCGGGGCGGTACGCCGCTGCGCGCGGCGCCCGCCGCCGACGACGGCGACCCCGTGGCGCTGCACCGGCGGGCGCACGCCCTGGCCGGGCGGGCGCTCGTGGTCGCCGCCTCGCGCGCCGACACGTCGGCGGCGATCCTGTCCGCCGAGCGCATGGACGCCCACACGGCCGCCCTGGCCGACCCGAGGGAACTCACCACCGCCGGCTGACCCCCATCGGACCCCGCCGGGGCCCCCACCGACCGGCCCCGGTCCGCGCGCACCCGCAGCGACGCGCGGACCGGGTGCCTCAGAACCGGCTGTCCACCGACGCGGACACATGCGCGCACCGGGCCGGGGCCCTTCGCCGTACGCCGTTGTACGGTGCGGGCCCCGGCCCGGTGCGTTGCGGTTCCGCGGCCGGCCTTCGTGACGACTATTGCTGGTCAGGGCTAGTCGGACCGGCCGCGGAGTTCTCGGGGGCTCAGCCCAGGCGCTCGACGAGCGCGTGGTACTGGTCCCACAGCTCCTTCGGGGTGTGGTCGCCGAAGGTGTCGAGGTGCTCGGGGACCAGCGCGGCCTCCTCGCGCCAGACCTCCTTGTCGACCGTGAGCAGGAAGTCCAGCTCCGCGTCGGAGAGTTCGAGGCCGTTCGTGTCCAGGGCCGACTTCGCCGGCAGGATGCCGATCGGGGTCTCGACGCCCTCGGCCTTGCCGTCCAGGCGCTCCACGATCCACTTCAGGACCCGGGAGTTCTCGCCGAAGCCGGGCCAGACGAACTTGCCCTCGTCGTTCTTGCGGAACCAGTTGACGTAGTAGATCTTCGGCAGCTTGGACTGGTCCTTGTCCTTGGCCACGTTGATCCAGTGCGCCATGTAGTCGCCCATGTTGTAGCCGCAGAACGGCAGCATGGCGAACGGGTCGCGGCGCAGCTCGCCGACCTTGCCCTCGGCGGCGGCGGTCTTCTCGGAGGCCACGTTGGCGCCGAGGAAGACGCCGTGGTCCCAGTCGAAGGACTCGGTCACCAGCGGCACCGCGCTGGCGCGCCGGCCGCCGAAGAGGATCGCCGAGATCGGCACGCCCTTGGGGTCCTCCCACTCGGGCGCGATGATCGGGCACTGCGAAGCCGGCACGGTGAAGCGGGCGTTGGGGTGGGCGGCCGGGGTCCCGGAGGCCGGCGTCCAGTCGTTGCCCTTCCAGTCGGTCAGGTGGGCCGGCGCCTCCGGCGTCATGCCCTCCCACCAGACGTCGCCGTCGTCGGTGAGCGCGACGTTGGTGAAGACCGCGTTGCCCCACAGGGTCTTCATCGCGTTGGCGTTGGTGTGCTCGCCCGTGCCGGGCGCCACGCCGAAGAAGCCGGCCTCGGGGTTGATCGCGTACAGGCGGCCGTCCTCGCCGAAGCGCATCCAGGCGATGTCGTCGCCGATGGTCTCCACGGTCCAGCCGGAGACCGTGGGCTCCAGCATGGCGAGGTTGGTCTTGCCGCAGGCGCTCGGGAACGCGGCGGCGACGTACTTGGCCTCGCCCTGCGGCGGGGTGAGCTTGAGGATCAGCATGTGCTCGGCGAGCCAGCCCTCGTCGCGCGCCATCACGGAGGCGATCCGCAGCGCGTAGCACTTCTTGCCGAGCAGGGCGTTGCCGCCGTAGCCGGAGCCGTAGGACCAGATCTCGCGCGACTCGGGGAAGTGGGAGATGTACTTGGTCTGGCTGCACGGCCACGGCACGTCCGCCTGGCCCGGCTCCAGCGGGGCGCCCACGGTGTGCACGGCCTTGACGAAGAAGCCGTCGTCGCCCAGCTCGTCGAGGACGGCCTGGCCCATGCGCGTCATCGTGCGCATGGAGACGGCGACGTAGGCGGAGTCGGTGATCTCCACGCCGAGCGCGGAGAGCGGGGAGCCGAGCGGGCCCATGCAGAACGGGACGACGTACATGGTGCGGCCGCGCATCGAGCCGCGGAACAGGCCCTGCTCGCCGGTGAAGATCTCCCGCATCTCGGCGGGGGCCTTCCAGTTGTTGGTCGGGCCCGCGTCCTCCTCCTTCTCGGAGCAGATGAAGGTGCGGTCCTCGACGCGCGCGACGTCGGTCGGGTCGGAGGCGGCGTAGTAGGAGTGCGGGCGCTTGACCGGGTCGAGCTTCTTGAAGGTGCCCTTGGTCACGAGCTCCTCGGCCAGCCGCTCGTACTCGGCCTCGGAGCCGTCGCACCAGACCACGCTGTCCGGCTGCGTCAGTTCGGCGATCTCATTGACCCACGAGATCAGTTCCTGGTGGTTGGTGGGAACGCTGGTAGCCGAGTTGTCGCGCGCCACGGTTGCTCCTAAGTGAGGGATTTTGTCCTTGTTGCCCCGTGGGGGCTGCGACCCGGACGCTTCGCCATCGCTCATCCGGTGCCGACTGCACTCATTTGATCATCCGCCTGTAGTGCCCATCTGTCCAGGGGGTCTCACAGGTGAGCGACGTGAGGTCGACCACGGTTCCAGGGGCGTTTGCATTTCCTTTACGTTCGTCTGGATTTCGACTGACGGTTTTTTTGCATCCACCCGACCGACGGACGCCCCTCACACCTGACTTACGGCGGCGTAGGTACCATGCGGCGCATGACTGCGTCCGTCCCCGACGCGCCCATGGACACGCCGGCCGGCAGCCGCGAACCCAGGGCGCTCTCCTTGCCGCATCCGGTCAAGCCCAGGTTGCGTGGCTGGCTGCACCTCGGCATGTTCCCGGCCGTACTCATCGCGGGCCTCGTGCTCACCGCCCTCGCCGACTCGACCAGAGGCCGGGTCGCCTGCGGGATCTACGTCCTCACGGCCTGTCTGCTGTTCGGCGTCAGCGCGCTGTACCACCGGGGCAACTGGGGCCCGCGGATGGACGGCGTGCTGCGCCGCCTCGACCACGCCAACATCTTCCTGATCATCGCGGGCACGTACACCCCGCTGACCCTGCTGCTCCTGCCGGGCGCGAAGGGCCAGTGGCTGCTGTGGGGCATCTGGGCCGCGGCCGCGGCCGGGATAGTCTTCCGCGTCTTCTGGGTCGGCGCCCCGCGCTGGCTCTACACGCCCTGCTACATCGCGATGGGCTGGGCGGCCGTCTTCTTCCTGCCGGACTTCCTGCGCACCGGCGGCATAGCCGTGCTGACCCTGGTGATCGTCGGCGGCCTGCTCTACAGCGCCGGCGGAGTCGTCTACGGCATCAAGCGGCCCAACCCGTCACCGCGCTGGTTCGGCTTCCACGAGGTCTTCCACTCCTTGACCCTGGCGGCGTTCGTCGTCCACTACGTGGGCATCTCACTGGTCGCCTACCAGCACGCGTGACCCCTCCCCCGCCACCACGGCCACGGCTCCCGCGAGCCGTGGCCTTTTGCGTGCTCCGCGCCGGACCGAGGCCGTTCCCGGCCATGGCCGGTCCCGCCGTCGATGCCGGACAATGAGCCCCATGACGGCCGCACGACCCACCAGCCCCGCCCCCCACCGCGCCCCCTCGGAAGGCGCCCGTCCCGGCCTGCGGGAACGCAAGAAGATCAAGACGCGGGAGGCGATCCGCGGGGCGACGTACGCCCTCATCGAGGAGCAGGGCTACGACGCCACGACGATCGACCAGATCGCCGACCGGGCGGAGGTGTCGCCGTCGACCGTCTTCCGGTACTTCCCGACCAAGGAGGACATCGTCCTCACCGACGAGTTCGACGCGGTCGTCCTGGAGGAGATCAGGCGGCGGCCCGCCGAGGAGCCCTGGCCCGACACCCTCCGGTACGTGCTGCGCAGTGCCGCCCGGTCCGGGCTGGAGGAGGACCCGTGCGTCTCCAGGCTGCGCACCCATCTGATGGCCCAGGTCCCGGCGGTGCGCTCGCGGATGATGGAGAGCATGTCGGCGACCGGTCGCACGCTGTGCCGGGTCATCGCCGAGCGCACCGGCCACGACCCCGACGACCTGGAGGTACGGGTCTACGCCATGTCGCTGATCGGCGGCCTGCTGGAGACCGGCGTGTACTGGGCCGAGCACGGCCACCGGGACGACCCGCGCGACCTCGTCGACCGCACCCTCGACGTCATGGAGCACGGCCTGCCCGGCACCGGAAACCGCTGAGACCCGGCCCGCTCCCCGTGCGATGCTGACGAGGTGAACGGAACCGAGATCCGCGTCGAAGTCGCCCCCGAGCTGCACCTGTTCGTTCCCGCCGCCCGGCGCGCGGGCGCCACCGCGCTCGGCACCGACGGCGTCTCCACGCTCGGCCATGTCATCGAGTCCCTCGGCGTCCCGCTGACCGAGGTCGGCGCGCTGGTCGTGGACGGCCGCGAGGTGCCGGTCTCGCACGTCCCGCGGGCGGGCGAGTCGGTGACCGTGCGCCCCGTCGCCCGGCCGCAGCACGTGCCCGGCGCCCCGCTCCGCTTCCTCCTCGACGTGCACCTCGGCACCCTGGCCCGCCGGCTGCGGCTGCTCGGCGTGGACACCGCGTACGAGGCCACCGACATCGGCGACCCGGCGCTGGCCGCGCGCTCGGCGGCCGAACAGCGGGTCATGCTCAGCCGCGACCGGGGACTGCTGCGCCGCCGCGAACTGTGGGCCGGGGCGTACGTCTACAGCACCCGGCCCGACGACCAACTCCAGGACGTCCTCGACCGGTTCGCCCCCGAACTGCGCCCCTGGACCCGCTGCACCGCCTGCAACGGCCTGCTCAGACAGGCCACCAAGGAGGAGGTCGCCGACCAGCTCAAGGGCGGCACCCAGCGGTCGTACGACGTCTTCGCCCAGTGCACCGGCTGCGGCCGCGCCTACTGGAAGGGCGCCCACCACGAACAGCTGGAGGCGGTCGTGGAGCGGGCGTTGAGCACGCGTACTCAGGGGAGTTGAGTAGGCGGCCCGGTGCCGGGGGCCGGGCGGCGCGGTGGGATGGGGGCATGAACACGATGACTTCGCAGCCGGTCACCCTCACCCAGCGCCAGAAGGACCGCTTCATCACCGGCTGGTCCCTCGCCGGGATCCTCCTGCTGCTGCCGATCGTCGTCCTGTCCTGGATGGTGGTGCTCTCCGGCGATCGCGGCAGCCGGTGCCTGACGTACGGCGAGCAGTGCTCGACGATTCCCGGCTCGGCCCTCTACCTCGCCTTCTTCCTGGCCCTCGGCGCCGGCGTCGCGGCCCTGGCCTGGCCCAGGGGCACGGCGACGTACGCCAGGGCCACGACCGTCTTCCTCCAGTGGGGCGCGCAGCTCGTCCTCGGGGCGATGATCCTCGACGGCGCCTGACGTGCTGCTCAGCGGCCGCCGAGGGTGCTGCGCAGCCGGTCCGGGTCGGTGGTCGGGGCGTCGCAGGTGAAGCCGCGGCAGACGTAGGCCGCCGCCGCGCCGGAGACCAGCGGACGGTCGGCGAGCAGCGGGAACTCGTCGCCGTCCGGCGTGCCCACGGCGACGACCGCGCCCGGCGCGGTGCCCTGGAGCGCCGTCCGGTGCAGGGTCGTCGTCGCCTCGTCGGTGAGGGACGGGCCGACGACCGCGACCTCCCGTGGCCCGTCGAGCAGCGCCTCGGCGACGGCGAGCCCCCAGCCGATGAACCGGGGCACCCGCGGCCCGAGCGCCCCCACGATGCCCAACGCCCGCTCGGCGGCCGTGCGATGGACCTCGGAGCCGGTGTGCGCGGCGTAGCTCAGCAGGGCGCCCGCGGCGGCCGACCAGCCGGACGGGGTGGCGTTGTCGGTGGGGTCCTGGGGGCGGCGGATGAGCCGCTCGGCGTCGGCGGCGGTGTCGTAGAGCGCGCCGGAGCCGGGGTCGGTGAAGCGGGCGAGCACATGGCCGAGGAGCAGCCCGGCGAAGTCCAGCCAGACACCCTCGCCGGTCACGGAGGCGAGCGCCAGGAAGCCCTCGGCGACGTCGGCGTAGTCCTCCAGGACACCGGAGTTGGGCCCGACGCGGCCGTCCTTGCTGGTGCGGGCGAGCCGGGCGTGCTCGTCCAGGTGCACCCGCACCAGCAGGTCCGCGGCGCCGAGCGCGGCCTCGACCAGGTCGGGGCGGTCGAAGTAGGCGCCGGTCTCGGCGAGCGCGGCGATGGCGAGGCCGTTCCAGGCGGCGACGATCTTGTCGTCCCGGCCGGGCGCGGGCCGCCGGGCGCGGGCCGCCAGCAGCCGGCTCTTGACGGAGGCGATCCGCTCGGCGTCGAACACGCCCTCGTCCTGCGGGAGTCGCAGGACGGACTGGCCCTCCTCGAAGGTGCCTTCCTCGGTCACCCCGAAGAACCGGGCGGCGACCTCGGCGTCGTCGCCGAGGACGTCGCGGAGCTGCTCGGGCGTCCACACGTAGTACGCGCCCTCCACGTGCCGCCCGCTGCCGTCGTCGCTGTCCGCGTCGAGCGCGGAGGCGAACCCTCCCTCGTTCGTGCGCAGTTCCCGGACGAGGAAGTCGGCGGTCTCCAGGGCGACCCGGCGGGCGAGACCGGACCCGGTCACCCGCCACAGGTGTGCGTACACCCGGCACAGCAGGGCGTTGTCGTACAGCATCTTCTCGAAGTGCGGCACCGTCCAGTCCCGGTCGACGGAGTAGCGGGCGAACCCGCCGCCGAGCTGGTCGTAGAGGCCGCCGCGGGCCATCCGCTCACAGGTGTCCCGCGCCATCTGGAGCGCGCCCTCGGCCCCGGTGCGCGCGTGGTGGCGCAGCAGGAACTCCAGCACCATGGACGGCGGGAACTTGGGCGCGCCGCCGAATCCGCCGCGCTGCGGGTCGTACTCACGGGTCAGCCCGAGCAGCGCCTGCGCCAGTTCCTGCTCCCCCGGCGGCCGGGTGCCCTCGTGCGCGATCTCCCGCTGCGCCAGGTCCCGGACGATCTTCCCGGCGACCTCGCCGACCTCCTCGCGCCGCGTGCTCCACGCCTGCTGGACGCCCTCCAGCACCTGCCGGAAGGAGGGCATGCCGTGCCGGGGCTCGGGCGGGAAGTAGGTGCCGAAGTAGAAGGGCTCGGCGTCCGGGGTGAGGAAGACGGTCATCGGCCAGCCGCCCTGGCCGGTGGCGGCCTGTACGGCCTCCATGTAGACGGCGTCGACGTCCGGCCGCTCCTCACGGTCGACCTTGACACTGACGAAGTGCTCGTTGAGGTAGTCGGCGGTCTCCTGGTCCTCGAAGGACTCGTGTGCCATGACGTGGCACCAGTGACAGCTGCTGTACCCCACGCTGAGCAGCACCGGTCTGCCGCTGCGGCGCGCCTCCTCGAAGGCCTCGGCCGACCAGGGCCACCAGTCGACGGGGTTGGCGGCGTGCTGGAGCAGATACGGCGACGTCTCATGGGCCAGTCGGTTCACCGTTCCACTCTCCCATGAGCCCGGGCATCTCCCCATGCGTCGGGGGCCGGGTCCCGGGACCCGGTGTGTCCACCGGGCCTCCAGAGCCCGCCGGGTCCCGGGTCCGCTCCTCGGCGGCGGCGCACGCCGGCCGCTCGCGCAGAGGCCGGGGCATGCGTCCGGACCGCCACACCCGGATGAGGGTGGCGGTCCGGAGGGCCCGGGGTCAGCCCCGGGGTGCCGCGGAGTCGGCCGGGCGGCCGGTCTCCCTGTCCACGTCGGAGGGCTCCTTGAAGTCGACCTTCCGCATGTGCTTGTTCATCGACTTCATCAGGCCCCACACCGCCAGGGCCATCACCGCGAACACGATGAAGCCGAGGACACCGGGGGTGACCTTGTTCTGGTCGAGATCGGCGAGGGAGACGAGGTCCGTCGCTGCCAGGCTCACGCTTGCGCTCATATCAGGCATTGTCGCGGATGCCCGCGAAGAGGTCGTCCTCGGGGAGGGAGGTGTCCACGAGCGACTTCGCGAGCTCGTACTCCTCCGTCGGCCAGACCTCCTTCTGGAGCTCCATCGGCACCCGGAACCAGCCGCCGTCCGGGTCGATCTGCGTGGCGTGCGCGATCAGCGCCTTGTCGCGCACCTCGAAGAAGTCCGCGCACGGAACGTGCGTGGTCAGAGTGCGTTCGGTGCGCTCCATCTCGCTCCAGCGCTTGAGCCACTCCCCGTACGGCGACTCCAGGCCGCGGTCGAGCATCGCCTGGTGCAGGGCCTCGGTGCGCGGGCGGTTGAAACCCTGGTTGTAGTACAGCTTCAGCGGCTGGAAGGCGGGCCCGAACTCGTCCTCGGGGTACTTCTCGGTGTCCGCCGCGCCCTCGAACGCCACCATCGAGATCTTGTGGGTCATGATGTGGTCGGGGTGCGGGTAGCCGCCGTTCTCGTCGTAGGTGGTGATCACCTGCGGACGGAACGAGCGGATCTGTCGCACCAGCTCGCCGGCCGCCTTGTCGACGTCCTCCAGGGCGAAGCAGCCCTCGGGCAGCGGGGGCAGCGGGTCGCCCTCGGGCAGCCCGGAGTCCACGAAGCCGAGCCACTCCTGCTTGACGCCCAGGATCTCGCGGGCCTCGTCCATCTCCTTGCGGCGCACCTCGTGGATGTTCGCCTCGATGTACGGGTCGCCCTGGAGCTTGGGGTTGAGGATGGAGCCACGCTCTCCGCCGGTGCAGGTCACCACCAGCACGTCCACCCCCTCGGACACGTACTTCGCCATGGTGGCCGCGCCCTTGCTCGACTCGTCGTCGGGGTGCGCGTGAACGGCCATCAGTCGCAACTGATCAGTCAAGACTCAATCCTCGGTAGGTTGGCGCCCCAAGGGTCAAGGCGCAATCGCGGGCTTCTATAGTGACCGAATCGGGGGGCGATTAATTCCGCGGAGAGGACGATCATGAGTACGGCGAGCACGGGGCTCCCCGCGGGCCGCTACGGCCGCTCCTCGGACGAGCGCGCCGACCGCAAGCTCAAGGTCGCCGCGGTGGTGCTCGGCGCGGCGCTGCTGGCGCTGGTCGGCTACTTCGCCTACCACTACATCGTGCAGACCGAGATAAGCGCCCAGGTCATCACCTTCGAGGCCACGGACAACGCGGTGAAGGCGCACCTGGAGGTCCACAAGGACGCCGGTACGGACGGCTACTGCACCCTGCGCTCGCAGGCGGCGGACGGCACCGAGGTGGGCCGCGCCGACTTCCGCTTCACCGGTTCGGCCACCCGCATCGACAAGGTCGTCACGCTCCGTACGACCGCCAAGGGCTCCACGGCCGAGCTGCTGGGCTGCCACGCGGGCTGACCTGGGCATCGAGCCGCCCGGCCGGTCGCGGGCCGCGGTCCGGCACGCCCGGGCGCCGCGCGGTTCTCGTCCGGAATGTCCGGGACCTCACCTGCGTTGACGTGATTCTGAGGGCTTATGTCCTCCCCCTTCCGCGGATGAATTGTTAGGCTCGTGGTTTCGCCCATCCATGAGGGAACAGTCTTCTGGGTAGGGCGATGCTTTGTATTCCCAGTACCGACGAGGAGCACCCTGTGACCCAGACCAGCGAGAACGTCACCTGGCTGACCCAGGAGGCGTACAACAAGCTCAAGGACGAGCTTGCGTACCTTACTGGTCCTGCGCGCACGGAGATCGCCGCCAAGATCGCGGCCGCGCGCGAGGAGGGCGACCTGCGCGAGAACGGCGGGTACCACGCGGCCAAGGAGGAGCAGGGCAAGCAGGAGCTGCGCGTGCGGCAGCTGACCCAGCTTCTCGAGAACGCCAAGGTGGGTGAGGCCCCGGCCTCCGCCGACGGCGCCGTCGCGCCGGGCATGGTCGTCACGATCGCCTTCGACGGTGACGAAGACGACACACTGACGTTCCTGCTCGCCTCCCGCGAGTACGCGAGCGCCGACGTCGAGACGTACTCGCCGCAGTCCCCGCTGGGCGCCGGTGTCATCGGCCACAAGGTCGGCGAGGACGCGGAGTACGAGCTGCCGAACGGCAAGAAGGCCTCGGTGCGGATCCTGAAGGCCGAGCCCTACAACGGCTGAGCCGGCCCCGGTCCGCTGACCAGGCCCCCGGCGCCCAGGGCGGGCGCCGGGGGCCCTGTCGTGTCGTACCGGCGCTCGGGCGGGCGCCGGGGGGCTCAGGAGATGACCGTGTAGCCGGCCTCCCGCAGGGCCTGGCCGACCTCGGTGCAGTGCGCGGGGCCCTTCGTCTCCAGGTGCAGCTCGACCTCCGCCTCGCTGAGCCCCAGCCGGGGATCGGTGCGGACATGGCTGACGTCGAGGACGTTGGCGTCCGTCTCCGACAGCACCCCGAGGAGCGTGGCCAGGGCGCCGGGCCGGTCGGTGAGCCGGAGCCGTACGGCCAGGTAGCGGCCCTGCGCGGCCATGCCGTGCCGCAGCACCCGCTGCAACAGCACCGGGTCCACATTGCCGCCGGACAGCACCGCGACGACCGGTCCCTCGAAGTCGCCCGGGGCCGCGAGCAGCGCCGCGACCGGGCTGGCCCCGGCCGGTTCCACCACCAGCTTGGCCCGCTCCAGGCACAGCAGCAGCGCCGCCGACAGCTGGTCCTCGCTGACCGTGCGCACCTCGTCCACCAGCTCGCGGATGATGCCGAACGGCACCACGCCCGGGCGGCCCACCTTGATGCCGTCGGCCATCGTCGCCGGGTTCGCCACGGCCACCGGGTGCCCGAGGGCCAGCGAGGGCGGGTAGGCCGCGGCACCCTCCGCCTGCACGCCGATGATCCGCACGTCCGGCCGCACGGCCTTCACCGCGACCGCGATCCCGGCCGCGAGTCCGCCGCCGCCGATGCCGACGACGATGGTGCGCACCTGCGGGCACTGCTCCAGGATCTCCAGGCCGACCGTGCCCTGGCCCGCGATGATGTCCGGGTGGTCGAAGGGGTGGATGAAGACGGCGCCGGTCCGCGCCGCGTAGTCCTGGGCGGCGGCCAGCGTCTCGTCCACCACCTGGCCGGTCAGCCGCACCTCGGCACCGTACTCGCGGGTCGCGCTGACCTTGGGCAGCGGGGCGCCCTGCGGCATGAACACGGTGGCGTGCACGCCCAGCAGGGAGGACGCGAGGGCCACGCCCTGCGCGTGGTTGCCGGCGCTCGCGGCCACCACCCCGGCCGCCCGCTCCTCCGGCAGCAGCCCGGCGATCCGCACATAGGCACCGCGCAGCTTGAACGAGCCGGTCCGCTGGAGGTTCTCGCACTTCAGCTGCACCGGCGCGCCGACCAGCTGGGACAGGTACCGGCTGCCCTCCATCGCGGTCGCCCGTGCCACACCGGAGAGCATCTTCTGCGCTCCGCGCACATCGTCGAGGGTGACGGAACGCAGGGCGGCGGCGGTGCGGTGACTCATGTCTCCAGCATCGCAGCTCACGTCGGCGCCCGGCGGTCGTGACCAAGCTCCGGGACGGGTTTGCGCAGCGCCGGTACGGTCCGGCGCCGGGCCGCGTACCCTGTCCCCCAACCTTGCAGCCCTTCATGAAGCGAGCCTCCGGCCATGCCCACAACACCTGAAATGTCGATGGACATGACGACCGTCGGTGACCCCGGTCTTCTCGACGCCCTCCAGCACGAGGTCGCGGTGTTCGCCCGCCGGGCCGAACAGACGCGCCTCGGCGGTGTCGGGCAGGTGCGCAACTCCATGGACCGCGCCGCCTATCTGCTGCTCAACCGGCTGGACATCGAGGGTCCGATGGGCGTCAAGGCACTCGCCTCGGGCATGGGCATCGACTCCTCCACGGTCACCCGGCAGGTGGCCCCGCTGGTCGACACCGGCCTGGTCAAGCGCACCTCGCACCCGGAGGACGGCCGTGCGGTGGTGCTCCAGCTGTCCCCGCGCGGCGCGGCCCGGCTGGCGGAGGTGCGTTCCTCCAGGCGCCGGCTGATGGCCGAGCTGACCGAGGACTGGGCGCCCGAGGAGCGCGAGCAGTTCTGCACTCTGCTGACCCGGTTCAACCACGCCCTGTCGGCCCGTACGGCGCAGGGCGGACCGGCCGCCGCGGAGCGGCCGTCGGCGTCCTGACCGGCCCGGCCCACGGGTGGTGCCCCGAGTCTTGACCCCGGGCCCCGGCTGGCCTCATATGAGACCCGGGCCCCACGTCGTACGCGATTCACCTGTCCCGTAGGGGACGGGCCGGACGGGGCCCTCGACGGGGGGGGAGGCGCGGTGCGTGATCGGCAGGTGTTCCGGGAGGACCGCCGGGCCCGGGAGTTCGAGTCGTTCGTCGCGGGCGCGGCCGGACGGCTGCTGCGCGCGGCCACGCTGCTCACCGCGGAGGACCCGGACGACAATCCGCGCGCCCGGCGCCTGCTGACGCTGGCCCTCGGCCACACCTACGCCCGCTGGCACCGGCTGCGCGGCGAGGACCCGTACGACTGCGCGCGCCAGTTCCTCGCCGTCCGCTTCGCCCGTACCGCCTGGCACCGGCCCTGGGTGCCGGGCCGCACCCGGCCGGGTCCGCGCGGTCCGCTCGCCGCGCTCACCGCGCAGGAGCGGCTGGTGCTGGTGCTGCGGGTGTACGAGGGGATCGCCGAGGAGCAGACGGCGGCGCTGCTGGGGTTCCCGCCGGAACGCGTGCACACGATCTGCGACCGTGCGGTCTCCGCGGTGCTGCACCCGGCCCGCCCGGCCGGTCCGCGCGCGCTGGGCGCGAAGGTGGCACCGTCGTGAGCCGCCCGGGAGCAGGGAAGCGGGCCCGCGCGGCGAGCGGGTGCGGTGCGGCGAGCGGGGCGGACCCGGCCGGTACGGCGGAGGCAGTGGGCGCGTCGCGTTCGCAGCGCCCGGCCGGTACGGCGCGTGCGAGGGGTACGGCACGTCCGGGGAGGTCGGTGTGAACCGGGCCGAGCGGGAGGCCGCCGTGCGGCGGGTGCTGACCGAGCCGCCGGTGCCGGTGCCGCCGGAGCTGCACCCGGAGGCGGTGCGGCGCGGCGAGCGGCTGCTGCGGCGCGGGCGGCGGGTGCGCCGGGTGCTGTGGGTGCTGGCGTGCGCGGCGGCCGTGGCGTTCGGCGTCTGGGCGGTGTACGCGCACCCCTGGGTGGAGCCGCCCTCGCAGACGACTCCACCCGTCGACGGCTGGTGACCGGGCCGGCGCCGGAACGGCCCGGCGCCGATCCGTGCCTTTAGCCCAGGGCCTGGCGCAGGTCCTCCAGCAGGTCGTCGGCGTTCTCGATGCCGACGGACAGGCGGACGAGGTCGGCGGGGACCTCCAGGGCCGAACCGGCCGCGGAGGCGTGCGTCATCCGGCCCGGGTGCTCGATCAGGGACTCGACGCCGCCCAGGGACTCGCCGAGGGTGAACACCTTGGCGCGGTTGCAGACCTCGACGGCCGCCTCCTCGCCGCCCTCGACCCGGAAGGAGACCATGCCGCCGAAGGCCCTCATCTGCTTGGCGGCGACCTCGTGCCCGGGGTGGTCGGGCAGGCCCGGGTAGAGGACGCTGGTGACGCGCGGGTGGCGGCTGAGCATGTCGGCGACCTTGCCGGCGTTCTCGCTGTGCCGGTCCATGCGCACCGCGAGGGTCTTGGTGCCGCGCAGCACCAGCCACGAGTCGAAGGGACCGGCGACGGCGCCCATCGCGTTCTGGTGGTAGGCCAGTTCCTCGCCGAGCGCCTGGTCGGAGACGATCAGGGCGCCGCCGACCACGTCGGAGTGGCCGCCCATGTACTTGGTCAGGGAGTGCACCACGACGTCCGCCCCGAGCGACAGCGGCTGCTGGAGGTAGGGCGTGGCGAAGGTGTTGTCCACGACGAGCCTGGCGCCCGCGTCGTGGGCGACCTGGGCGACCGCGGCGATGTCGGTGATGCCGAGCAGCGGGTTGGAGGGGGTCTCCACCCAGACGGCCTTGGTGTTGGAGGTGATCGCGGCCCGTACGGCGGCCGGGTCGCTGGTGTCGGCGACCGACCACTTCACGCCCCAGCGGGTGGCGACCTTGGCGAAGAGCCGGAAGGTGCCGCCGTAGGCGTCGTTCGGGATCACCACGTGGTCGCCGGGGGTGAGCAGCGTGCGCAGCAGGGTGTCCTCGGCCGCGAGGCCGGAGGCGAACGCGAGGCCGCGGCTGCCGCCCTCCAGCGCGGCGAGGTTCTCCTCGAGGGCGGTACGGGTCGGGTTGGCGCTGCGGCTGTACTCGTAGCCGCCGCGCAGCCCGCCGACGCCGTCCTGCTTGTAGGTCGAGACCTGGTAGATGGGCGGGACGACCGCGCCGGTGAGGGGATCCGCGGTGTTGCCCGCGTGGATCGCGAGGGTCTCGAAGTGCTGACTGATGTGCCTGTCGCTCATGTGCACCGAGCGTAGTGCGCCCGGCCGGATACTGATGCCCGGCGGACCCGGCGGGGGGCGGGGAGAGGGTTTTCCCTGCGTGGGCGCCGGGGCGGGGGTGGGGGTGGGGGTGGGGTCGGGACCTCGCGGTGGGGGCGGGGTCGGGACCGGGGGCCGGGCGGTGGGGGCTGGACGGCGCCGGCGGTGGGGCTGAGCTGGGCCGGTCGGCCGGGCCGCGGTCGGCTGTCATGGCCCGAACCAGAGTTGTCCACAGGCCCGGGGCGGGGTTGGTCAATTGTCGGTCGTGTCTGGTTCGCTTGGGGCATGGCGATTCTCTGGCTGCTCATGGCGCTGCTCATGCTGAGCTTCGTGGTGCTCCCGCTCGTGCGGCGCAGGCGCGGGATGATCGAGCAGGTGCACCCGGGCCACCCGGACGCCGCCGACCCCGCGGCCTACGGCTTCCTGCGCCAGGAGGAGCTGGACATCCGCCTGCCCGGCCCCGACCAGGACCTGCTGGACGCGCTGGAACTGGTGCAGCGCACCCAGGACTACACGGCGGCGGCCCAGCTGCTGGCCGGCACCGAGACGGACGGCGAGCTGCGCTGGCAGCGGGTGCAGGCCCTCGCCGGGGCGGCCGCGCTGGAGCTGCGGCAGCGGCCGGGCGGGGTGCACGAGACGCCGGGCGGCCAGTGGCTGCGGGTGTGGCGGGCCGAGCGGCCGAAGGACGCGGGCGGCGCCGCCGTGCACGCGGAGTTCCTGGTGCAGCAGGGCTGGCGGGCCCTGGCGGACGGTACGAAGGACTTCCGGCTCGTCATGGAGGAGGCCCGGGAGGTGTGCGGGCAGGCGGCCGCCCTGGCGCCCGCCGATCCGGTGCCGCACATCATCGAGCTGGCCGTCGCCCGGGGGCTGGGCTGCTCCCGGGAGGAGTTCGAACGGCTGTGGCTGAAGGTCCTCGACCGCGCCCCGCACCACATGGGCGCGCACCTGGCCGCGCTGCACTACTGGTGCGAGAAGTGGCACGGCTCGCGTGAGCAGGCGTACGCCTTCGCCGAGGCGGCCGCGGCCCGCGCCCCACGGGGCTCGCTGCTGGCCGCGCTGCCGCTGTTCGCGGTCTTCGAGCACCTGCCCGAGGTAAACCTGGTGCTGAGCCTGTACCGCGGCGAGGTCGTCGCCAAGGCCGTCCTGGGCGCGCAGCACGCGGCGCAGGAGGCCCGCTCGGACGACCCGGTGCTCCCGCACGTCCGCCACATGCTGGTCTTCTTCCTGGTCCGCGCCGAGCGCTGGGCCGAGGCCATGCACCAGCTGATACGGGTGGACGGTCACGTCGGCGCCCTGCCCTGGACCCTGGCGGCCGATCCGGCGGCCGAGTTCGCCGTCTACCGCGCCCTCGCGGTGGCCGGTTACGAGGCCAACGGCGGCAACCCGGCCAGCCTGCCGCACTGACCCCGGCCGGGTCCCGGGAACAACTCGATTGCCCTTCTGACCTGCGGTAGGGCATACTCCGGCATCCCCCCACACCGCGGCGCGCGCACCGGCAACCACCGGCGCGGGCGTGCCGTACCCGTCCCTTTCCCGTCTTCGAGGTCCTGTGGGGGGATCCACCCGATGGGCGCAACTCTGCGCGCGCTGCGCGCTCTTGTGCTGCTGCTCGGCTTCTATCTGCTGAGCCTGGTCCTGCTGGCCGCGCTGGTCGGCGTCGACATCGCCGCCTTCACCTGGGGCCACGGCCCCGTGGTGTTCAAGCTCGGCTTCGTCACCGTGCTGCTGGCCATCCCGGTCGTGCGCGGCATGCTGATGCTGCGCACCCCGAAGGGCGAGGACGGCCCCGGGATCGACGTCACCGAGGCGGCCGAGCCCCGGCTGTGGGCGCTGGTCCGGGAGGTCGCGGCGGCGGCCGGCACCCGCGCCCCCGACCGGATCCGGCTCACCGGCGAGGTCAACGCGGCGGTCAGCGAGGAGCCCCGGCTGCTCGGTCTGCTCCCGGGCCCGCGCCGCCTCTACCTGGGCGTTCCGCTGCTGATCGGTCTCACCGAGGCACAGCTGAGGTCCGTGCTCGGCCATGAGTACGGGCACTTCACCGGCGGCGACACCCGGCTGTCCGCGCTGGTGGTGCGGGGCCGGGTGCAGATCGGCCGGGTCATCGAGCAGTTCCACGAGCGGGCGGACGGCAAGGCGGCCGCCGACCGCGGCAAGCAGGAGCGGGCCGCGGCCAAGCGGGTCGCCAAGGGGAAGAAGGCCAAGGCGGTCGACACCTCGGGCTCCGGGGCGATGTACCGGGTGATGGCCGCGATCTACACCCAGTACGCCAAGCTGTACCTGCGCGCCTCCCTGTCCACGGCGCGCGGCCAGGAGTTCGCCGCCGACCAGGTCGCCGCCCGGATCGCGGGGCGCGACGCGACGGCCGCGATGCTGCGCGAGATCCCGGCGCTGTCCGTCTCCCACGGTTTCTACCTGGACTCGTACGCCACCCTGGGGCTGCCGGCCCGGCTGCTGCCGCCGCGCGGCGAGTTCTTCGGTGGCTTCGGCCGCCTGCTGACAGCTCGTGAGCAGGAGCTGGAGCGGCTGCGCACGGAGCTGCCGGAGGAGACGGAGGACGCGTACGACTCGCATCCGCCGATCGCCGAGCGGGTGCGGCGGATCGAGGCACTGCCCGCCGACGGCCGTGCCGAGGAGGCCACCGGTCCGGCGCTCGCCCTGCTCGCCGACCCGCAGCGGACCCTGGCCGCGCTGGAGGACGCCGTCCTGACCGACGAGGTGCTGGCCTTCGGCCGCGCCACCGGCTGGCCGGAGCTGCTGAACGCCTCGATGGCCTCGGGCCTGTCCGCCGCGCGGACCCCGCTGCACCAGGCGCTGGCCGACTACACCGGGCAGCCGCCGACGCTGGCCGCGCTGCTGGAGACGGTCGACGACGGCCGGCTGTGGCAGCTGGCCGACCGGTTGCCGCTGTCGCCGGAGGCGTCCGCGGCGCGGGGCCGGGCCCGGCGCGAGTTCGCCCGGCCGGTGCTGCGCCGGTCGCTGCGGACCATGGTGCTGGCCGAGTTCAGCGCGCGCTCGCTGCTGAGCTGGGAGTTCTCCTGGTCCCGCCCGGCCGAGGTACGGCTGCCCGGCGAGACGACGACGGCGGCCGGGGCCGGAGCGGCCCCGGAGGCAGCCCTGGAGGCGGCGCTGGACGCGGTCCTGGCGGACCAGCCCGACACCGGCGCCCTGCGCGCCCTGCTGCCGCCGGCCCCCCAGCCCGTGTGACCACCCCTTCCCGCCGGCCCCCGCCGGCTCCCCCCTGACGAGACGAACGGACCGCACTCACCGATGACCGTCCTCCTGTGGATCCTGGGCGTCCTGGCCCTGCCCGTGGTGATCGCCGCCGTGTGGCTCACCGGTGTGTTCCTGAAGGAGCTGTTCTCCCCGAGTCCGCCGGACCCGGACGAGACGGCGATCGCCGCCGAGCAGCGGGGACTGCTGCCCCCGGAGCGGCAGGACACCGAGCACTCGGCGCCCGTGCCCGCCGCCTGGTCGGCCGCCCTGGAGGCGGCGCGCGGCCGCGACTGGCAGCCGGCGGCGGCGCTGCTGCACGCCAACGGGCGTGACTGGGAACGCCGTTCGTCGATCGTGTCGCTGCTGGGCACGCTCGCGGCCCAGGAGGACGGCTGGCTGATGGACTGGGAAGCCGCACGCCCCGGGGACCCGGACGCGGCCGTGGTCAGGGCGCAGAGCACGGTGTACCTGGCGTGGGAGCTGCGCGGCGCGCAGCGGGCCGGGTCCACCACCCGGGAGCAGTTCGACGGCTTCCACCGCACGCTGGCCGCGGCCCGCGAGGAGATCGCGCGGGCCGCGGAGCTGAACCCCGAGGACCCGACGCCGTACGTGGCGGAGGTCTGGGTGGCACTCGGCCTCGGGTATCCGCACGCCGAGATGGACAAGCTGTGGGCGGAGATCACCGCGCGCGCCCCGCACCACTACGGGGCGCACTACGCGGCGCTCCAGTACTGGTGCGAGAAGTGGCGCGGCTCCAAGCGGCTGGCGTTCGAGTTCGCGGCGCGCGCGGCGGCCGGGGCGCCGCCCGGCAGCCTGCTGACGGCGCTGCCGCTGATCGCGCACTTCGAGCACGACGACACCACCGACGTCGCGGTGGACAGCACCCCCGAGATGCTCGCCCTGGTGGACGCGGGTCTCGCCGACGCCGCGGCCTGCGCGGCCGCCGACCCCGACCGTCCGGGCCTCGCCCAGCTGCGCCACCTGCTCGCCTACTACCTCCACCTCCAGGACCGGCACGAGGCGGCCCTGGAACAGTTCCTGCTGGTCGACGGCCATGTGGACGCCCTGCCGTGGAGCTACCGGGGCGACCCGGCGGAGTACTACTGCCGGGTCCGCAACGAGACCGTGGGAGCGGTGGCCGCCTGACCGGGGCCGGGGCGCCGGCGCCCCGAGGTGTCGTCCCGCGCCCCCGCGGAGACAATGGGAGACTCCCCCGGCGGTGAGGTGGTGTCCCCATGCCGGCATGGCACCTGCGCGACTATCACGACGACGATCTCGACCAGGCCATCCAGATCTGGGACCAGTCCCGGCGGGCCGACGAGGACCCGGTGTTCCCGGTGTCCGAGGTGATGGCCGCGGCGAAGGCCGGGCAGACGGCGGTGGTCGCCGTGGTCGGGGACGAACTGGTGGGGATGGCCGTGGCCCAGGCCCAGGGCAAGCGGGGCTGGATCCTGCTGATGGCGCTCGCCGCCCGCTGGCGCGAGCGCGGGATCGGCAGCGCCCTGCTCGCCGAGCTGGAGCGGCGGCTGCGGGCGCTGGGGGTCCGGCACATCAGCGCGCTGCTGCCCTCGGGCGCCGCCGGTTCGAAGGCGCTGACGAACACCGGCTACCGGTGCCGCGACGACCTCGCCTACTTCGAGAAGCTCGAGCCGCTCGGCGCCGCCAACGCGGATGTCCTCGCGGCGCTCGGCGGGCGGATGCTGCCCGCGGGGCTGTGGGACGCCATGGCGGGCATGGAACGGGAGAAGCAGGTCGTGGAGCGCCGGGTGGTGCTGCCGCTGACGGAGCCGGCGCTGGCCGACCGCTACGGCGTCGTGCCGCCCAAGTCGGTCATCCTGTTCGGGCCGCCCGGCACCGGCAAGACCAGTTTCGCCAAGGCGGTCGCCTCCCGGCTCGGCTGGCCGTTCGTGGAGCTGTTCCCGTCCCGGCTCGCCGCCGACACCAGCGAGGGGCTGGCCACGGCGCTGCGGGAGGCCTTCGCGGACCTGGCGGAGCTGGACTCGGTGGTGCTGTTCATCGACGAGGTGGAGGAGATCGCCGCCGCGCGCTCCGGCAAGGCGGTCGATCCCGGCCACGGGGTGACCAACGAACTCCTCAAGCTGATCCCCGTGTTCCGCGAGCCCGACGCCCGGCTGCTGGTGTGCGCGACCAATTCCGTACGGTCCCTCGACGCCGCCTTCCTGCGGCCGGGGCGGTTCGACTACGTCATCCCCATCGGCCCGCCGGACGCGACCGCCCGCGCGGCGATCTGGACCCGTTACCTCAGGGACGCGAGCGACTCGGTCGACCTCGGCCGGCTGGTCGCCGCCACCGAGCTGTTCACCCCGGCCGACATCGAGTTCGCCGCCCGCAAGGGGGCGCAGTCGGCCTTCGAGCGCGAGGTCGCCGAGCGCCGGGGCCGCCCGGCCGGCACCGAGGACTACATGGCCGCGGTCTCCGACACCCGCCCGACCCTCACGCCCCGGGCGATCGAGGAATTCCACGAGGACATCGACACGTACACCCGGCTCTGAGCCGCCGCCCCGACGCACGCGCACCCGGCCGCGCGCCGCAAAAGCGGCGGGCGACCGGGTGCGCGGACGGCCGTGCGCGGACGGGCGGGTGCGCGTACGGCCGGACTCCCGGCTCAGATCGTGGCGGTGTCGATCACGAAGCGGTAGCGGACGTCGCTCGACAGCACCCGCTCGTACGCGTCGTTGATCTCGGACGCGCCGATGAGTTCGATCTCGGCGCCCAGGCCGTGCGCGGCGCAGAAGTCCAGCATCTCCTGGGTCTCCGGGATGCCGCCGATGCTGGAGCTGCTGACGCTGCGGCGGTTGCCGAAGAGGGACTGGAGGACGATCTGGACCGGCTCCTCGGGCAGGCCCACGTTCACCATGGCGCCGTCCGTGCGCAGCAGGGACAGGAACGCGGCGAAGTCGAGCGGGGCCGAGACCGTGTTGAGGATCAGGTCGAAGGTGCCCTTGAGGTCCTCGAAGGTCTTCGGGTCGCTGGTGGCGTGGTAGTGGTCGGCGCCCAGCCGCAGACCGTCGTCCTTCTTGCGCAGCGACTGGGACAGGACGGTCACCTCGGCGCCGAGGGCGTGGGCGATCTTGACGCCCACGTGGCCGAGTCCGCCGAAGCCGACGACGGCGACCTTCTTGCCGGGGCCGGCGTTCCAGTGCTTCAGCGGGGAGTAGGTGGTGATACCGGCGCACAGCAGCGGCGCGGCCACGTCGAGGGCGAGCCCGTCGGGGATGCGGACGACGTAGTTCTCGTCCACGACGATCTTCTGCGAGTAGCCGCCGTAGGTGGGCCGGCCGTCCTTGCCGATGCCGTTGTAGGTCATGGTCGGACGCTGGTCGCAGTACTGCTGGAGGCCGGCCTTGCAGTTGTCGCACTCCCGGCAGGAGTCGACCATGCAGCCGACGCCCACGCGGTCGCCGACGGCGTACTTCGTCACGCCGGAGCCGACCTCGGAGACGACTCCGGCGATCTCGTGGCCCGGCACCATCGGGAAGATGGCCTTGCCCCAGCCCTCGCGGACCTGGTGGATGTCGGAGTGGCAGATGCCGGCGAACTTGATGTCGATCAGTACGTCGAACTCGCCGACCGCCCGTCGCTCGATGGTGGTCCGCTCCAGGGGGGCCTTGGGGGCGGGCGCGGCGTACGCGGCAACACTGGTCATGTCGGGGTTCTCCCTCACAGGATCTGGCAGGCGCCGGCTGTCTTTCCACCGAGCGCACCACCCAGCGTGCCCCGTCCGGCCCGCGTCACCCAGCCCACGCCTTTGCGTACGACCGCCGTGCCTACCACTGGCGGGATCAGGCTGACACGCCCACGACCGGCGGCCCCACCGGATACTGGTGGTATGGACGAACAGCCGGAAGCAGCCGTCGCCGGCCCGCCCCTGGACCGGCGGGCCGAGCTCAGCGAGTTCCTGCGCAGCCGGCGGGCCCGGCTGAAGCCGGAGGACGTGGGGCTGCCGGACTTCGGCCGGCACCGCCGGGTGCCGGGACTGCGCCGGGAGGAACTGGCGCAGCTGGCCGGGGTGTCGGTGGCGTACTACACGCGCCTGGAGCAGGGCAACGGCCGCAACGTCTCGGCGGAGGTCCTGGACTCCATCGCCCGTGCCCTGCGCCTCACCGACGCGGAGCACGCGCACCTGACGCACCTGGCCAAGCCGAAGTCGCACAAGAAGAAGCCCGCGGCCCGCCAGCAGCACGTGCGCCCGGCGCTGCGGCAGCTGCTGGACACGATGGAGGGCGTACCGGCGTACGTCGTGGGCCGGCGCTCGGAGATCCTCGCCTGGAACCGGATGGCGGCCGCGGTCTTCGGGGACTGGGACGACCTGCCGGCGGCCGAGCGCAACTGGGCGCGGCTGGTGTTCCTGCGGCCCGAGTACCGGGAGCTGTTCGTCGACTGGGAGCAGAAGGCGATCGACATCGTCTGCGCCCTGCGCATGGACGCGGGCTGCTGGCCGGACGACCCGCGCCTGTCCGCCCTGGTGGGCGAACTCTCCGTGAAGAGCGAGGAGTTCCGCCGGCTGTGGGCCACGCACGACGTCAAGGAGAAGAGCCACGGCGTCAAGCGGCTGCACCATCCGCTGGTGGGCGACCTGGCCCTGAACTTCGAGTCCTTCCGGCTGTCGGACGGCACCGACCAGTCCCTGCTCGTCTATCACGCGGAACCCGGCTCCCCGTCCGCCGAGTCCCTGCGTCTGCTGGCCAGTTGGGGCGCGGACGCCACCCGGGCGGGGGCGTCCGCGCAGCCCCTCAGGCCCCGGCGTTCTCCTTCACCGTGATCTTGCCCTTGCGGATGGTGACCAGCCGGGGGGCCTTCTTCGCGAGGGCGGAGTCGTGGGTGACCATGACGAAGGTCAGCCCGTGCTCCTGCCACAGGCGTTCGAGTACGTCCATGATCTCGTCGCGCATGCCCTCGTCGAGGTTGCCGGTCGGCTCGTCGGCGAGCAGTACCTTGGGCCTCTTCACCAGCGCGCGGGCGATGGCGACGCGCTGCTGCTGACCGCCGGACATCTCCGAGGGGAGGTGGGTGAGGCGTTCGCCGAGTCCCACGGAGTGCAGTGCGTCGGCGGCCAGTTCGCGCCGTTCCTTCGCCTTGACGCCGAGGGGGACGAGGGCGGTCTCCACGTTCTCCTGGGCGGTGAGGGTGGGGATGAGGTTGAAGGACTGGAAGACGAAGCCGATGTTCTCGCTGCGGACCCGGGTCAGCCGGGCCTCGCCGAGCGTGGCCAGGTCCGTGCCGTCGAGGACGACCTGACCGGAGGTGGGGCGGTCCAGGCCGCCGAGCATCTGGAGGAGGGTGGACTTGCCGCCGCCGGTGGGGCCCTGGATGACGAGGCGGTCGCCGTCGCCGATGGTCAGGTCGACGCCGTCGAGGGCGTGGACGGTCTCCTTGCCCCGGGTGTAGCGCTTGGTGACGTTCTTGAGGTCGTACATGGTGGCTCCTGGGAAGGTTGGGGGTGGGTGCGCCGCGGGGCGGTTACTCCACCCGCCTCAGGGCGTCCGCCGGTCGCAGCCGTGACGCGCGCCAGCCGCCGAACGCCCCCGCGATCAGGCCGCCCGCCACCGCGAGGCACACCGCCAGGACGATGGTCGTCACGCTCACCGGGGCCGTGAGGGCGATCTCCAGGGACTTCGCCGCCTGCCGGCCGGGGCCGCCGAAGCCCGCGCCACCGCCGCCGAAGGCGCCGCCGCCGGGCCGCTCACCGCCGAAGCCGCCTCCGGTCGCGCCCAGTTGGGCGGAGAGGGTGGGGCTGATCGCGGTGACGACGTAGGCGCCCGCGAGGCCCAGGGCGATGCCGAGGACGCCGCCCACCAGGCCGTTGACGACGGCCTCGCCGACCACCTGCCGGGTGACCCGGCCGGACTTCCAGCCCAGCGCCTTCAGGGTGCCGAACTCGCGGACCCGGCGGGAGACCGCGGACGAGGTGAGCAGCCCGGCGACCAGGAACGCGGCGACGAGCACGGCGATCGACAGCCACTTGCCGACGTTGGTGGCGAGCGAGGAGGCGGTGGACAGGGAGCCCGAGACCGTCTTGGCGAGGTCGGAGGAGGTGGTGACCGTCGTACCGGAGACGTTCTTCTGGATGGCGCTCTTGACGGTGTCGATGCGCTGGGAGTCGGTCGCCCTGACGTAGATCGTGGTGACCTTGTCCTTCTCGCCCGCGAGGGTCTGCGCCTGCTTCAGCGGGATGTACAGGTTGGCCGCGGAGTCGCCGCTGTCCGCGGTGGCGATGCCGATCACCTTGTACGCGGTGCCCTTGATGGTGACGGTGGAGCCGACCTCGTACTTCTTCTCCTTGGCGTAGGCCGAGTCGGCCACGGCCACCTTGGCGTCGGTCTCGGTGGTCTTGAAGCCGCGGCCGCTGGTGATCTTCGAGGAGGTCAGCGGGCCGAGCCCGGTCCGGGTGACGTCGGTGCCGTAGACCGAGTACTGGTTGATGCCGAAGTCGGCGCCGCCGCCCTTGACTTCGCCCTGCGGGCCGCCGGAGGCACCGCCGCGCCGGAATCCTCCCGCGCCGCCGCCCTGCTGGAACTGGCCGCGGGTGAAGGTGCCGCTGACCTTGACCACGGAGAGGTTCAGCCCGCCAGCCGCCGCTGCCACGCCCTGCTGGCCCGCGACCTTGTCGACGGTGGAGGAGGCGAGGGTGGTGTAGCCCTGCACCCGGACCCGGTCGCTGCTCTGCGTCGTCTTGTCGCCCTCGCCGCGCGCGCCGAACTGGAAGCGGGGCTGCTGGGAGCCGGCGGCCGCGGGCGTGGCCGCCTTGGTGACCGTCATGTCCGTACCGAGGCCGTAGAGCGACTGCAGGACCTTGTCCTGGGCCTTGCCCATGCCGTTGGCCACGGAGTTGACCACGATGACCAGCGCGATGCCCAGCGCGAGGCCGGAGGCGACGACGAGCGCCGCCTTCCTGCGGCGACGCAGTTCGCGTCTCAGGTAGGTGAAGAACATGGCGGCACGTTAGGAGCGCAGCGTGACGGCACCGTGAGGCCGTCATAAGAGGGCGATGAGAAGGCCCCAAAACGGCGAGTGCCGCCCCCGAGGGGACGGCACGGGCACGGGGGTGAGGGGGGCTCAGACGGCCGAACCGGCCTTCCACTGGGCCCAGTCCATGTTCCAGCCGTTGAGGCCGTTGTCCGGGGAGACGGTCTTGTCGCCGGTGTGCTGGATGACCACGACGTCACCGATCAGCGAGTGGTTGTAGAACCAGGCGGCCGGGGTGCTCGGGTCGCCGGCGCCCTTGACGTCCCGCAGGCCGACGCAGCCGTGGCTGGTGTTGACGCTGCCGAACACCGAGGGGGCGCCCCAGTAGTTGCCGTGGATGAAGGTGCCGGAGGTGGTCAGGCGCATGGCGTGCGGCACGTCCTTGATGTCGTACTCGCCCTTGCCGTCGTCGTCGGTGAAGCCGACCGTCGCGCCGTTCATGCGGGTCTGCTTGAACTTCTCCGAGATCACCATCTGCCCCTCGTAGGTGGTGTGCTCGGGGGAGCCGGCGGAGATCGGGATGGTCTTGACGACCTTGCCGTCCTGCGTGACCTTCATCTGGTGGGTCTGCGCGTCGACGTAGGAGACCTGGTTGCGGCCGATGTGGAAGGTGACCGTCTTCTGCTGGACGCCGTAGACGCCGTTCGCACCCTGGACGCCGTCGAGGGCGAGCTTCAGGGTGACGGTGGAGCCTTCCTTCCAGTAGTCCTGGGGGCGGCAGTCCATGCGGTTGGCGTTGAACCAGTGGCAGGCGACCTCCTGGCCGCTGCTGGAGCTGACCGTGATGCCCTTCTGCACGGCCGCCTTGTTGGTGATCGCCTTGTCGAAGTTGATCGAGACCGGCATGCCCACGCCGACGGTCGAGCCGTTGTCCGGGGTGAAGGAGCCGATGAAGCTGTTGGTCGGGGAGACGGTGGTGAAGGACGCGTTCTCGTGGGCTATGCGGCCCTGGGAGTCCTTGGCCTCCGCGGCGATCTTGTAGGTGGTGGAGCGCTCCAGCTGGACGGTCGGCTTCCAGCTGGTCTTGTCCGCGGACAGCTGGCCGGCGACGCTCTTTCCGTCCTCGGTGGTCATGGTGACCGTGGTGAGCGTGCCCTTGCTGACCGTGACGGTGCCGGAGTTGTTGATCGACGCGTTGTTCGAGCCGTCCTTCGGCGTGACCGCGATCTGTGCCTCCGACGACTTCTTGGCCGCCGCCGCGTCCGCCTGTGCCTGCGATGATTCGCCGTTGCCGTGGGCCGAGGCCTTGTCCCCTCCGGAACAGGCCGAGAGCATCAGCACACCACCGAGCAGAGCGGACGCGGCCACCAGGCCCTTGCGCCGCTTACCGTCCGTCATCACAAACTTCTCCATCGTTGCCGAGTCGCAGATAACCCCGAGAGTTCCCCGTGAGAACCTTCAACGCTACGGCCGGTTCGTCCCGTTCCGGATCCACCGGAGTGTGGGGCACACCACCCCGCCGGGCGGTTGGCGGTTCGCCGCCGGGCGATGCGTGGTGCGTGGCCGTTCCGTGCGCCCCCCGAGACGGCGAAACCCCGGACGGCGGTTGCCGTCCGGGGTCATGAGTGCCCCGGGACGTTCAGCCGATGCCGTCCTCTTCTTCGTCGTCGTGCCCATCATCCCCGTCCATGTCCCATTCGGGCGAGTCAGGGTCGTAGTCGATCCGCTCACTCGACCAGGAGGCCTGCTGGAGCTCCACCCCCGGCACCTCGCTGACCAGGTCGAACGGATCCACGAGATACGCCAGCGCCTCCGCGGTGTCTTCCGTCACAGCGCTCTCGGCCTGGCCGCGCTCGGCCTCCGGCAGCTCCGGGTCGGCGGCGATCCGGCGCAGCGCGGCCTTGGCCACCTCGTCCTCGTCGCGCACCTCGACCACCAGCTCCACGCGAAGCCGCACAAAACGTGATGTCTCTTCGTCGTTCATGGCGCGAGCGTACGGCCGAAACCTCCCGTGACTTTCCCGTGACCCGCGCCTTTCACTAACATCGCTCCACACGGCCAATTCGCCAGCGTCACAAGGGGATCGATATTCCGTGTCATCCGCTCGCCGCCCGTTGCTGACCGCCACCGCCGCGGGCACCCTGCTCTGCGCCCTGTGGTTCGTCCCGTCCGCGAACGCGTCCCAGGAAACCCCGGCGAGAGACACGGTGGCCGGCTCCGTCCCGGCCCTCTCCGCGCCGGTCGCCGAGCAGGCCAAGGCGGTCTCGGCGGACACCGCGCGGACCGGCACCGGGGCGGCGGACGGCACCGCCCAACTCGCCGACACCGGCAGCCCGGACACCACGCCCTACGTCGTCGGCGGCACCCTGTTCCTCGCCCTGGGCGCCGGGTTCGTGGTGTATTCGGTGCGCCGCGAACGCCTGGGTTTTTAATCTCCCTTGACTGATCTTTCACAGTGATTACATAGTTCGCCCATGAAGAGATCATCGGGCGTGCGACTGTGCGCCGCCGTCGCTGTGAGCGCGCTGTCGTTCGCCCTTGTCACGGGCTGTTCCGGGGAGTCTTCGGACAGTTCCTCGGACGCCAAGGGCAAGAGCCCCGAAAAGGCGTTGAGCGCCGCCGAGTTGAAGAAGCTGGTCGTCACCGGGGACGAGCTGCCCGGGTTCGACGTCGGGCCGGTCAAGCAGGCCGAGGCCAAGCGGGTCACCACCGACAACGCGGACTGCCGTCCGCTGACGCAGGTGCTCAGCGGGCTCCCGCCCGTCGACGCGCAGGCCAGCACCGACCGGCTCGCCACCGAGAAGGCGCAGAAGCAGCCCGCGAGCAAGCCGACGTCCCTGGACGACCTGGACGGGGACAAGTTCGAGGGCGCGCTGCAGAAGTCCCTGGACCGGGACGTCACCACGGTGACGCTCGCCTCGTACGACGGTGACGGCGCCGAGCAGGCCCTGAAGGCGGTGTCGGCCGCGGTGAAGGCGTGCGCGGGCGGCTTCGTCGGCCAACAGGCGGGCAGCAAGGTGAACTTCACCAAGGTGACCGAGGAGAAGGCCGCGGGCGGCGGCGACGGCTCGGTGGCGTTCGCCGCGTTCAGCAAGACCGACGGGGAGACGGCCCCGGTCTACGGCGAGGTCGACCGGCACGGCACCACCCTGTCCGGCTACTTCACGGTGAACCTGGGCTCGATGATGGCCGAGAAGGCGTACGCGGTGACGCCGGCCGTGGTGAAGGCCCAGGAGGCCAAGCTCAAGTGACGTAGAAGAAAAGGGGCCCTGTCCGGCGACAGGGCCCCTTTTCTTCTGCACGGCTCGCCGTGCGCGGCCTACCGCAGCGGGCCGGTGACCGTCTCCGCGGCCGCGACCAGGTGACCGCCGCGCACGAAGGCGTCGGCCGCGGCCAGGTCGGGGGCGAGGAAGCGGTCCGGGCCGGGGCCCTGGACACCGGCGGCGCGGGCGGCCTCGATCACGGCCCGGGAGGCGGGCGCGGGGCTCAGGCCCTCGCGCAGTTCCAGGGCGCGGGTGGCCGCGTACAGCTCGACGGCGATGATCCGGGTGAGGTTGTCCACGGCGGTGCGCAGCTTGCGCGCGGCCGACCAGCCCATGGAGACGTGGTCCTCCTGCATCGCGGAGGACGGGATGGAGTCGGCCGAGGCCGGGACGGCGAGCCGCTTCATCTCGCTGACCAGGGCGGCCTGCGTGTACTGGGCGATCATCAGGCCGGAGTCCACGCCGGCGTCGTCGGCGAGGAACGGCGGCAGGCCGTGGCTGCGGTTCTTGTCCAGCAGCCGGTCGGTGCGCCGCTCGGCGATGGAGCCGAGGTCGGCGGCGGCGATCGCGAGGAAGTCGAGGACGTAGGCGACCGGGGCGCCGTGGAAGTTGCCGTTGGACTCCACCCGCCCGTCGGGCAGCACCACCGGGTTGTCCACGGCGGAGGCCAGCTCGCGCTCGGCGACCAGGCGGGCGTGCGCCATGGTGTCCCGGCCGGCGCCCGCGACCTGCGGGGCGCAGCGCACCGAGTAGGCGTCCTGGACGCGCGGGGCGTCGTCCTGGTGGTGCCCGGTGAGCTGGGAACCCTTCAGCACGGCGAGCATGTTGGCGGCGGAGTCGCCCTGGCCCGGGTGCGGGCGGATGGCGTGCAGCTCGGGCGCGAGCACCTTGTCGGTGCCGAGCAGCGCCTCCAGGGTGAGGGCGGCGGTGATGTCGGCGGACTTGAAGAGAGTGTCCAGGTCGGCGAGGGCCATGACCAGCATGCCGAGCATGCCGTCGGTGCCGTTGAGGAGGGCGAGCCCCTCCTTCTCGCGCAGCTCGACCGGCTGGATCCCGTGCGCGGCGAGCAGCTCGCCGGCGGGCCGTACGACCCCGTCGGGACCCTCGGCCTCGCCCTCCCCCATCAGGGTCAGCGCGCAGTGCGACAGCGGGGCGAGGTCGCCGGAGCAGCCGAGGGAGCCGTACTCGTGCACGACCGGGGTGATCCCGGCGTTGAGCACGTCGGCCATGGTCTGCGCGACCTCGGGGCGCACGCCGGTGTGCCCGGAGCAGACGGTCTTCAGCCGCAGGAACATCAGGGCCCGGACCACTTCGCGCTCCACGCGCGGGCCCATGCCGGCGGCGTGCGAGCGGACGATGTTGCGCTGCAGCTGGGCACGGAGTTCCGGGCTGATGTGCCGGGTCGCCAGGGCGCCGAAGCCGGTGGAGACGCCGTAGACCGGGTCCGGCTTGGCCGCCAGCGCGTCCACGATCTCGCGGGCCGCGGCCAGGGCGGCCACCGCCTCCTCCGACAGCTCGATGCGGGCAGCGCCGCGCGCCACGGCGAGAACGTCGGACGCCGAGACACCGGACGTCCCCACCACCACAGTGTGCATATCCATATTCAGGAGCGTACGCATTGAATGCAGTGATGTCACTAGTGGGGACGGGGAGCGCCCCTTACGGGACGGTGTGGCCTTCGCCTCACGGGGTCACGCCCTGACGGGACCGGGGACCGAGGGTCCGCGGCCGACGGATCGGGGACCGGCGGTCACGGCCGGCGGCCGCGGAAGCGGCGGCGTTCGGCGCGGGAGGGCGGCGGCTCGTCGGCGAGGCGTACGACCGGATCGTCCGGCCCCTCCCGGCCGGCCACCACGGGACGGTCCGCGCGCATGGCCTTGGCCCGGTACTGGGCGGCGTCCGCGAGCCGGAAGAGCCGCCGGGCGTCGTCCACCGGGCCGATCGGGTCCTCGGTGGAGGCGACCCCGCAGGCCACCCCCTCCCCCAGCTCCAGCACGCCCGCCCGGCGGCACAGCTCGTCCGCCGCCTTGACCACCTCGTCGGCGGGCGGGCCGACGGCGAGCAGGCAGAACTCGTCCCCGCCGAGCCGCGCGGCGAGCGCGCCCGGCACCATCGCCCCGCACAGCGACAGCACCGACCCGAAGCGCTCCAGGAGACGGTCGCCGACCGCGTGCCCCTGGGTGTCGTTGACCCGCTTGAGCCCGTTGAGGTCGCAGACCACGAGGCTGACGACGGCACCGTCCGCGCGGTGCCGCTCGATCGCCTCCTCCAGATGGACGTCGACGGCCCGGCGGTTGGCGAGACCGGTGAGGGAGTCGGTGAAGGCGAGCCTGCGGGCCTCCTCCAGCTGCTCGGTCTGCGCGAGCCCGGCGGCGACGACCGCGGCGAGCACGGTGGCGAAGTCCGCGTCGGCGCGGCCGAAGACCGGAGCCCCGATGGCGCGGGCGACGTACACCTCCCCCCAGGCCCTGCCGTGCAGCACGACGGGGGCGACGACACAGCAGCCGCGGCCGCGGCGGCGCAGGGCGGCGACGCGCTGGTGGAAGTAGCCGGGGGTGCCGGCGGCGGTGCCCTCGGCGGTCTCCACCCAGGCGTTGGGGCCACCGCCGCCGGCCCAGCGCTCGTGCAGGAACTCGGTGATCTCCGGGAACTGGTGCACCGGGTAGGCCTCGGCCTCCGGGAACTCCTGCTCGTCCGGGCGCCGGTCCCCGACGTTCACCAGCACCCGCAGCCGGCCCAGCTCCCGCTCCCACACCGACAGCGCGGCGAAGCTGCCGTCCAGCGCGCGGCAGGCGCCGAGGGCGGCGGCCTCCCACGAGTCCCGGGGGGTGTGCGCCGCGGCCATCCCCTGGGCCAGCGCCACCACTGCGGCGAGCCGCTTGTCGTCAGCCATTACTCCAGGCTAGGGAGGATTTGGGGGGTTTGTGACGTTGGCGGGCGGCGCGGGTGAGCGGTGACCCCGGGCGGCTACTCGCCCGGCCACTCGGGCTTGCGCTTCTCGTTGAACGCGGCGACCCCCTCCGCCCGGTCCCCCGAGAACGCCACCGACCGCCAGGCCGCGTCCTCCACCTCCAGCCCCGTCCGCAGGTCCAGGCCGTGCCCCAGCCGCAGCGCCCGCTTCGCCGCCCGCAGCCCCACCGGGGAGTTCGCCGCGATCCGCGCGCCGAGCGCCAGCGCCTCGTCCCGGTCCCGTCCCTCCTCGACGACCTGGTCCACCAGTCCCAGCTCACCGGCCTCCGCGGCCTCCAGCCGCCGCGCCGAGAAGATCAGCTCGGCCGCCCTGGCCGCCCCGACCCGCCGCGGCAGCAGCTGCGTACCCCCACCGCCGGGGATCACGCCCACGGACACCTCCGGCAGCCCGACCACGGCCGTGCGGTCGGCCACGATCAGGTCGCAGGAGAGCGCCAGCTCGAACCCGCCGCCCAGCGCGAACCCGTGCACCGCCGCGATCGTCGGCATCGGCAGCTCCAGCACCCCGGTGTACGCGCCCCGCGCCACCGGCCGCTGCCGCATCAGGTCGGCGTCGGTGAAGGAGTTCCGTTCCTTGAGGTCCGCGCCGACGCAGAAGGCCCGCTCGTGCGACGAGGTCAGGACGACCACGCGCGCGTCCCGGTCCGCCCCCAGCGCCGTGCACGCGGCCGCGATCGAGCGGGCCATCTCCGTGGAGACGGCGTTCATCGCCTTGGGCCGGTCCAGCACCAGCTCCGCGACGTACCCGTGCCGCCGTACCAGCACGAACTCCCCGAACCGCGCCTCGCTCATCGCATCCTCCGGTACACCTGTTAACGCGGGTTAACCCACTGTCGGCCCGATCATCGCAGCCGCACCCGATCACAGGAAACCCCACACCGCTACGCCCGTTCGAGTGACATCACGGCCGTCTCCCCCCACATCACCCACAGGAGCGCATAGCGTGCGCTGCGCGGTGGGGGGAGAGAGCACATGCGAGCGACGCGTACTCCGATACGGACGACGACGGCACCGGCGGAGCCGGGCGGCCGGTTCAGCGGCTTCCGGCGCGGCCGGCACCGCAGGCCGCGCCGCCGCAAGGCCCTGCTCGCCGTCGGCGGCCTCGTCCTCGCGGCGGCGGTCCTGAGCCTGGTCCGCATGTCCCCGGAGTCCGGCGTCGGCGCCCCGGGCACCGCGGCGGCCGAACCCCGGCTCGGCCCGGGCGTCACCCCCGGCACCACTGCGGGCCCCACCCTCAGGGGTGGTTCCACCGCCACCACCGCGACCCGCACCGCAGGCCCCGACGCACTCGCCCCTGCGGCCTCCGTCCCGCGCGGACCGGGCACCGCACCGGCCCCCGCCGGCTCCACGCGGGCGCCCGCCGCGCCGGGCCGTTCGGCGGCGCCGCCCCGGACGGTCACCACCGCGCCGAGCGCCCCGGCCCGGCCGACGGCCCCGGCCTCCACCGCCTCCGCCCCGCCCGCCTCGCACCCCGCTCCGCCGCCGAAGCCCACGCCCACGCCCGACCCCGGGCAGAGCGCACCGGCGCCGGGCCCCGGCGGGCTGTGCCTGCCGGTGATCGGCCTCTGCGTGGACGTGACGGGGCCCCACTGGGGCTGACGGCTACGGCTGCCGGCCGTCCCGGCGGGCGAGCAGCCACGGCTCGACCACGCCGAGCCCGCGCACGGGCCGCTGCCACATCGGCTGGAGCGCGAAGCGGTACGACGGCGGTTCCTCGCCCTCCTTCTCGGCGGCCGCCGCGGCCTCGGCCGCCTCCGCCTCCGAGGCGGGTGCCTCGCGGGTGCGGATCAGCTCCTCGGCGAACGCGCTGTCCACCAGCACGGCGTCCCGCGGGGCGATCGAGGTCAGCCGGGAGGCGAGGTTCACCGTCGTGCCGAAGACATCGCCCATCCGGGTGGTCACGGTGCCGAAGGCCATGCCGACGCGCAGCTCGGGCATGGTCTCGTCGTTGGCCAGCGTCTCCACCAGACGCAGCGCGATGTCCGCGGCCGTGCCCGCGTCGTCCGCCGCGTAGAGCACCTCGTCGCCGAGGGTCTTGATGAGCCGGCCGCCGCGCGCGGCCACCAGGTCGGCGGCGGTGGTCTCGAAGGCCTCGACGAGTTCGCCGAGTTCCTCCTCCTCCATGCGCCGGGTCAGCCGGGTGAACCCGACGAGGTCGGCGAAGCCGACGGCCAGGCGCCGGTCGACCATCTCCTCGTCGTCGGCGGCCTGGACGACCCGGCCGGTGGCGGCGGCGAGCTGCCGACGCCAGACGTAGACCAGGAACTCCTCCAGCTCCGGCAGCAGCAGCTCGACCAGGGGGTACGTCACCTCGGTGCGGGTCATGCCGGGCTCGGGGGGCTCGGTCAGGCCCTCCAGGAAGGAATCGATCTGCCACTCCGCCAACCGGGCGGTGGTCTGGCCGGTCGAGCGGGCCACCTGCACCGCCATGGCCTCGCTGAGCAGGCCCGCCTCCACCAGACCGGCGAGCCGGCGCAGGGCGAGCACGTCCGCCTCGGTGAGGGCCTTGGCCTGGCCTATGTCCGCGAAGCCCATCGCCCGCCAGAACCGGGACGCCAGCTCCATGGAGACGCCTGCGCTGCGGGCGGCCTGGAAAGGGGTGTAGCGGCGCTCGGCGCCCAGGATGAGCTGTTCGAGACGGAGCGCGAGCGGATCCTCGCCGGAGTCGGCGGCGCTGGGGTCCGTCCGGCCTTGCTCGCCGGGGCCCGTGTCGTCGACGGTCACGCCTGCTGCCCTTCCGATCTGCCGCGGTCAGGTATCGACCGGCCTCAACTCTACGGCAGGTGTGCGCCAGCTCACTCCGTTGGGTTCGGCCGACGTCCACTCGCCCCGCACCGGCAGGTCCCCGCGCCCGAGTCCCCCGGAGGCCCGCCCTCAGCTTGCGGCCCCCGGCCGCCGCACGCACCCGCGGGCCGCGCCCGCCCGGCCCGGCCACGTGCCTCCGCGCCCCTTACGGGACGCCGGGGCCCGTGGTCCCGGCGAGGTGCGGTGGCCGTCCCCCGCCAGTGGTCACGCCGGGCGCAGATGGACGATGTCTCCCGCGCCCACCGGTTCCTGGACGCCCTCCGCCGTGGCGATGACCAGGCGGCCGTCGCCGTCCACGGCCACCGCCTCGCCGACGAGGTCGCGGTCGCCCGGCAGCTGTGCCCGCACGGTGCGGCCCAGCGTCGCGCAGCCCGCCGCGTAGGCCTCCTGGAGGCCGCACGCGGCGGGGTCGCCGTCCGCCGCGCGCCAGCGGCCGTACCAGGTCTCCAGGGAGCGCAGCACGGCCCGCAGCAGCGGGTCGCGGTCCGTGTTCACGGCGCCCGCCAGCAGCAGCGAACCCGCGGCCGGGACCGGCAGTTCGTCCGCCCGCAGCGAGACGTTGAGGCCGAAGCCGATCACCACGCCGTCGTCGCCGGCCCGTTCGAGGAGGATGCCCCCGGCCTTGCGCTCCTCGCCGTCCACGGTCACCAGCAGGTCGTTCGGCCACTTCAGCGCCGTGTCCACGCCCGCCGCCCGCGCCAGCCCCGTGGCCACCGCGACCCCGGTGAGCAGCGGCAGCCAGCCCCAGCGCGCGACCGGCACCCCGGCGGGCCGCAGCAGCACGGAGACGAAGAGGCCGGAGCGCGGCGGCGCCGACCACCGGCGGTCCAGGCGGCCCTTGCCGGTCGTCTGCTCCTCCGCCACCAGCACCGCGCCCTCCGGCACCGGTCCGGCCGCGACCCGGGCCACCAGGTCGTCGTTGGTGGAACCGGTGCGCTGCACCACGTCGAGCCCGGACCACAGGCCGCCCTCGCGCACCAGGGCCCGGCGCAGGGCGGTCGCGTTCAGCGGGGGGCGGTCCAGATCGGACCAGCGGCCGCGGTTGTCGTCTGCTGCATCTCGGGGCGTCATGCAAGCCACCCTAGGTGTGGCAAACGACGCAGTGCTGATCGGTAGGCCCAGCACTACTCTACGAACGAGTAACCGTCCCCCCTTTTGAGCAGGCAGGGAGCCGCATCCCGATGTCCGAGCCGGAAGAGCGTCAAGAGATCCAAGGGATCGACATTCACACGACCGCGGGCAAGCTCGCGGATCTCCAGCGGCGCATCCACGAGGCGACGCACGCCGGTTCGGAGCGCGCCGTCGAGAAGCAGCACGCCAAGGGCAAGCTGACGGCCCGTGAGCGCATCGAACTGCTCCTGGACGAGGGGTCCTTCGTCGAGCTGGACGAGTTCGCCCAGCACCGCTCCACCAACTTCGGGCTGGAGCGGAACCGGCCGTACGGAGACGGCGTCGTCACCGGCTACGGCACCGTCGACGGCCGTCCGGTCGCCGTCTTCTCCCAGGACTTCACCGTCTTCGGCGGTGCCCTCGGCGAGGTCTACGGCCAGAAGATCGCCAAGGTGATGGACTTCGCCCTGAAGACCGGCTGCCCGGTCATCGGGATCAACGACTCCGGCGGCGCCCGGATCCAGGAGGGCGTCGCCTCGCTCGGCGCGTACGGCGAGATCTTCCGCCGCAACACCCACGCCTCCGGCGTCATCCCGCAGATCAGCCTGGTCGTCGGCCCGTGCGCGGGCGGCGCGGTGTACTCGCCTGCCATCACCGACTTCACGGTGATGGTCGACCAGACCTCGCACATGTTCATCACCGGCCCGGACGTCATCAAGACCGTCACCGGCGAGGACGTCGGCTTCGAGGAGCTGGGCGGCGCCCGCACCCACAACGCCGTCTCCGGCGTGGCCCACCACATGGCCGGGGACGAGAAGGACGCCGTCGAGTACATCAAGCAGCTGCTGTCCTACCTGCCGTCCAACAACCTCTCCGAGCCCCCGGTGTTCCCGGAGGAGGCGGACCTCTCCCTCAGCGACGAGGACCGCGAGCTGGACACCCTCGTCCCGGACAGCGCCAACCAGCCGTACGACATCCGCACGGTGGTCGAACACGTCGTGGACGACGGCGAGTTCTTCGAGACGCAGGCCCTGTTCGCGCCGAACATCGTCACCGGCTTCGGCCGGGTCGAGGGCCACCCGGTGGGCGTCGTCGCCAACCAGCCGATGCAGTTCGCGGGCTGCCTCGACATCGACGCCTCCGAGAAGGCCGCCCGCTTCGTGCGCACCTGCGACGCCTTCAACGTCCCCGTGCTGACCTTCGTGGACGTGCCCGGCTTCCTGCCCGGCGTCGGCCAGGAGCACGAGGGCATCATCCGGCGCGGCGCCAAGCTGATCTACGCCTACGCCGAGGCCACCGTCCCGCTGATCACCGTGATCACCCGCAAGGCCTTCGGCGGCGCCTACGACGTCATGGGCTCCAAGCACCTGGGCGCCGACCTCAACCTGGCCTGGCCGACCGCCCAGATCGCCGTCATGGGCGCCCAGGGCGCGGTCAACATCCTGCACCGGCGCACCCTCGCCGAGGCGGCCGCGAGCGGCGAGGACGTGGAGGCCGTACGGGCCCGGCTGATCCAGGAGTACGAGGACACCCTCCTCAACCCCTACGTGGCGGCCGAGCGCGGTTACGTCGACGCGGTGATCATGCCGTCCGACACCCGCGCCCACATCGTCAGGGGCCTGCGTCAGCTGCGCACCAAGCGGGAATCACTGCCCCCGAAGAAGCACGGCAACATCCCCCTCTAGGCCCGCCGACCGACAGGAGCCGACATGACGATCAAGGTCGTACGAGGCAATCCGACCCCCGAGGAGCTGGCCGCCGCCCTGGCGGTGGTCCGGGCCCGCGCCGCGGCGGCAGCGGTGGCGCCGTCCGGCGCGCCGGGGCCGCGGGACGCGTGGGCGGACCCGTCGCGGATCGCCGCCGCGCGGGTGCCCCGGCCGGGCCCGGCGTCCTGGACCCGCACCTACTGGCCCGGCTAGGGAGATCCCCCAGGGGGTCCACCCAGGGGATTCACCAGGGGGACCCCCAAGGGGCGCGCGTACGGGACCGCGCGCCGGGGCGCGACGGCGGGGCCGACTTGAGTACCGGTACTCAGGCGGCCCCCGCCGGCCGGGCCGCACGCTAGGGACATGTTGTGGTCAGACCCGGACGACGAGCCTCCGAAAGAGCTGCGCGACGCGCAGGACATGCTGCGGCGGCTCGGAGTCCTGATGGCCGTCGTCGTCATCCTGGCGATGGCCGTGGCCGGTCTGCGTTAGTCGTGGGCGGCCCGCGCCGTCTCGTCGCCGGGTGAGCCCCGGCGCAACCGGGTGACTAACCTGGCCGCATGACCGCAACGCGCCGCAGGCGACTCGTGCTCGCCTCCCAGTCCCCCGCCCGCCTCGGCCTGCTCCGGCAGGCGGGCTTCGCTCCCGAGGTCGTGGTCAGCGGGGTCGACGAGGACGCCGTCACCGCTCCCACCCCGGCCGAACTGGCCCTCGCCCTGGCCGAGGCGAAGGCCTCCGTCGTGGCGGCGCTGCCCGAGGTGCAGGGCGCCCTCGTGATCGGCTGCGACTCGGTGCTGGAGCTGGACGGGCACGCGCTCGGCAAGCCCGCCGACGCCGAAGAGGCCACCGCCCGCTGGAAGTCGATGCGCGGCCGGGCCGGTGTGCTCCAGACGGGTCACTGCGTCTGGGACACGGAGGCCAAGCGGTACGTGTCGGCGACCGCCTCCACCGTCGTGCGGTTCGGCGAGCCCAGCGACGAGGAGGTCGCCGCGTACGTGGCCACCGGCGAGCCCCTCCACGTCGCCGGGGCGTTCACCCTGGACGGCCGCTCCGCCCCGTTCATCGAGGGCATCGACGGCGACCACGGCAATGTGATCGGCCTCAGCCTGCCCCTGGTGCGCAAGCTCCTCGCCGAACTGGGCGTCGGCATCACGGAGTTGTGGGAACCGGCGAGCTGAACCGGGCGGGGACGGAGTCCTGCGGCTCCTCCCCGTCCCCGTCCTGGGGCTCCTCCGTACGGCCCGCGACGGGTTCCCACGCGGGGGCGGCGGCCGGCCCGTGCCCGGCCCTCGGCTCGCCGCCCGTCCCGCCGTCCCCGCCGGGCACGGACCGCGGCCCGGGGCCGCCGTCGCGGTCGTAGGACACCAGCAGCAGCACGAGGAGCGCGAGCACCACCACCATGACCAGGAAGGCCGTCCAGCCGACCAGGCCCCAGGCGAAGGCGCCCAGCAGACCGTGCACGACGGCCGCGCTGACCAGCACGACCCGGCCGAACCCGGCGGGGGCGCGGTCGCGGACCGCCACCAGCAGGGCGACCAGCGCGCACAGCGCGAAGTAGAGGCCGAAGACGACGCCGCCGATCTTCGAGGACGTCGACATCAGATGCGGGTCCAGGCCGGCCATGGACATCTTCTGCCGCTCCACGACCACGCCGAGGAACCAGTTCAGCGCCGCGACACCGAGCGCCTCCACCAGGAGGACGACGGTCACCACCCACGCCACCGGCCTGCGCACCACCGATCCCCACCCACTCTCGAACCGTTCGGCGTTACCCGCAGTAGTGCGGGACGTCGTGAACGCTACTAACGGGTAAACCAGGGGACAAGGGTTCGCGCGGCAGCAAAGAATCGTTGGGCCATTCGTAGGGACTCGACAAAGAAACCGAGTGGGGCGCGGCACGCCCTTACAGAGACCTTGGCCACATGGGCGGGCTAGGGTTTTCCGAAGGAGTCCTGCGTAGCAAGGTGCGACCGGGACTTTCGCGGGTCGGGCGAGCCCCGCATCACGCTCCGTGTGGGCAAGCTCACCATTGGGGACGGGTCGAAGTGCCGTGTCGGCAGTCCCTAAACTCGGCTTGTTTCAAGGAGGGAGCCTCAATCGTGCGCAAGGTGCTCATCGCCAACCGTGGCGAAATCGCTGTCCGCGTGGCCCGGGCCTGCCGGGACGCCGGGATCGCGAGCGTGGCCGTCTACGCGGACCCGGACCGGGACGCTCTGCATGTCCGCGCCGCGGATGAGGCGTTCGCCCTGGGCGGTGACACTCCGGCGACCAGTTACCTGGACATCGACAAGGTCCTGAACGCCGCCCGCGAATCCGGCGCGGACGCCATCCATCCGGGTTACGGCTTCCTCTCGGAGAACGCCGAGTTCGCGCAGGCCGTGATCGACGCCGGCCTGAACTGGATCGGCCCGCCGCCGCAGGCCATCCGCGACCTGGGCGACAAGGTGGCGGCCCGGCACATCGCCCAGCGCGCCGGCGCCCCGCTGGTGGCCGGCACGCCCGACCCGGTCAGCGGCGCCGACGAGGTCGTGGCCTTCGCCGAGGAGCACGGCCTGCCGATCGCCATCAAGGCCGCCTTCGGTGGCGGTGGCCGCGGTCTGAAGGTCGCCCGCACCCTCGAAGAGGTGCCCGAGCTGTACGACTCGGCGGTGCGCGAGGCGGTCGCCGCCTTCGGCCGCGGCGAGTGCTTCGTGGAGCGCTACCTGGACCGTCCGCGGCACGTGGAGACCCAGTGCCTGGCCGACAAGCACGGCAACGTGGTCGTCGTCTCCACCCGTGACTGCTCCCTCCAGCGCCGCCACCAGAAGCTCGTGGAGGAGGCCCCGGCGCCGTTCCTGTCCGACGAGCAGCTCGCCGAGCTGTACCGCGCCTCCAAGGCCATCCTCAAGGAGGCCCGCTACGAGGGCGCGGGCACCTGTGAGTTCCTGGTCGGCCAGGACGGCACGATCTCCTTCCTGGAGGTCAACACCCGGCTCCAGGTCGAGCACCCGGTGACCGAGGAGGTCGCCGGCATCGACCTGGTCCGCGAGATGTTCCGCATCGCCGACGGCGAGGAACTGGGCTACGGCGACCCGGAGCTGCGCGGCCACTCCTTCGAGTTCCGCATCAACGGCGAGGACCCGGGCCGCAACTTCCTGCCCGCCCCCGGTACGGTCACCACGTTCGCCCCGCCGTCCGGTCCCGGTGTCCGCCTGGACGCCGGTGTCGAGTCCGGCTCGGTCATCGGCCCGGCGTGGGACTCGCTGCTGGCCAAGCTGGTCGTCACCGGCCGCACCCGCAAGGAGGCCCTGGAGCGGGCCGCGCGGGCGCTGGACGAGTTCCAGGTCGAGGGCATGGCGACCGCGATCCCCTTCCACCGCGTCGTGGTCAGGGACCCGGCCTTCGCCCCCGAACTGACCGGTTCCACCGAGCCGTTCAAGGTCCACACCCGCTGGATCGAGACCGAGTTCGTCAACGAGATCAAGCCCTTCGCCGCGCCGGCCGACGCCGAGGCGGAGGAGGACGCGGGCCGCGAGACCGTCGTCGTCGAGGTCGGCGGCAAGCGCCTGGAGGTCTCCCTCCCGTCGTCGCTGGGCATGTCCCTGGCCCGCACCGGCCTCGCCGCCGGTGCCAAGCCGAAGCGCCGCGCCGCCAAGAAGTCCGGCCCCGTGGCCTCCGGTGACACCCTCGCCTCCCCGATGCAGGGCACCATCGTCAAGATCGCCGTGGAGGAGGGCCAGGAGGTCAAGGAGGGCGACCTGGTCGTCGTCCTGGAGGCCATGAAGATGGAGCAGCCGCTCAACGCCCACAAGGCCGGCACCATCAAGGGCCTCACCGCGGAGGTGGGCGCGTCCATCACCTCGGGCGCGGCGATCTGCGAGATCAAGGACTGATCCCGGCTTCCGTCGCAACGCACCGGCCCCCGGCTCTTCGCCGGGGGCCGGTGGTGTTTTGGGGGCGCGTCGCGGGGGCTGGGTGGGTGCGGGGGGCTGGGCGCGATTCCGAGGGCCTTGGGCGGGTGGCACGGCGCTGGGAAGCACCGGGGCGTGCCGACGCCGTGCCGGCGCACCATGGGCCGCCGGCACGGCGTCGGCGGTACCGGTCCCCGGGGCCCGCGCCCCCAGCCACCCCGGCCAGAACCTCCGTCAGGGCCCCGCGGCGTTCAGCGGCGGCGCAGGTCCGCGACCCTCGGCCGGTCCGCGGGGGACGGCTGGTCGTTCAGGGGTGGGGCGGAGCGGAGGGTGCCGCCGGGGAGCTGGCCCCTGCGTGGCCCCGGCAGCTGGGCGCGGCGGGTTGCCGGGACCTGGTCACCCCCCGGGTTCCCGCTCGCCCCGGCCACGGCGATCTGCACCCCCTGATCGGCGAGGGCCTGCAGTTCGGTGGCGGCACGGTCGTCGTGGGCGGGCGGTTCGTCGGTGACCAGACGGGTGATGAGATCGGTCGGCACGGTCTGAAACATCGTGTCCGTGCCCAGCTTGGTGTGGTCCGCGAGGACCACGACCTCGGCCGCGGCCTGCACCAGCGCCCGGTCGACGGAGGCGGACAGCATGTTGGAGGTGGACAGGCCCCGCTCGGCGGTCAGACCGCTCCCCGAGAGGAAGGCCTTCGACACCCGCAGCCCCTGGAGCGACTGCTCGGCCCCGGAGCCGACGAGGGCGTAGTTGGACCCGCGCAGGGTGCCCCCGGTCATCACCACCTCCACCCGGTTCGCGTGGGCCAGTGCCTGTGCGACCAGGAGGGAGTTGGTGACCACCGTGAGACCGGGCACGCGGGCGAGCCGGCGGGCCAGCTCCTGCGTGGTCGTACCGGCTCCGACCACGATCGCCTCGCCCTCTTCGACGAGGCCGGCGGCGAGATCGGCGATCGCCGTCTTCTCGGCGGTCGCGAGATGGGACTTCTGCGGGAAGCCGGACTCCCGCGTGAAGCCACCCGGCAGTACGGCACCGCCGTGCCGGCGGTCGAGGAGTCCTTCTGCCTCCAGTGCCCGCACGTCCCGCCGTACGGTCACTTCGGAGGTCTGGACGACGCGGGCGAGTTCACGGAGCGACACCGCACCGTTCGCTCGCACCATTTCGAGGATCAATTGGCGACGTTCAGCAGCGAACACGAAACTGACAGTAACCCCAGCGACCGTCTGCTTTCAGCAGTTTGCGCCGAATAACAGAAGTTGTTCGCATGGCGGTAGGCGAAGTGGTATAGGACCTACCCACCACGACTATGCCGGACGCATACCCGGCAACTCCCCGTGACCAGCGGGGAGTTGCCGAGGCCGTCAGCCTTCCGCGCTCGCCTTGCGGGTGTGCAGCTGCCGGGCGACCTCCGCGATCGACCCCGAAAGGGAGGGGTAGACCGTGAACGCGTTCGCGATCTGTTCGACCGTCAGGTTGTTGTCCACGGCGATCGAGATGGGGTGGATGAGTTCCGAGGCGCGCGGAGCGACGACCACACCGCCCACGACGATCCCCGTGCCCGGCCGGCAGAAGATCTTGACGAAGCCGTCCCGGATGCCCTGCATCTTGGCGCGCGGGTTGCGCAGCAGCGGCAGTTTGACGACCCGGGCGTCGATCTTGCCCGCGTCCACGTCCGCCTGCGTGTAGCCGACGGTGGCGATCTCGGGGTCGGTGAAGACGTTGGAGGAGACCGTCTTGAGGTTCAGCGGGGCCACCGCGTCGCCCAGGAAGTGGTACATGGCGATCCGGCCCTGCATGGCGGCGACGGACGCGAGCGCGAAGACACCGGTCACGTCACCGGCGGCGTAGACGCCCGGCGCGGTGGTGCGGGAGACCTTGTCGGTCCAGATGTGCCCGGAGTCGCGCAGCTTGACGCCGGCCTCCTCCAGGCCGAGGTTCGCGCTGTTCGGGATGGCGCCGACGGCCATGAGGCAGTGGCTGCCGGTGATGACCCGGCCGTCGGCGAGGGTGACCTCGACGCGGTCGCCGACGCGCTTGGCGGACTGCGCGCGCGACCGGGCCATGACGTTCATGCCGCGGCGGCGGAAGACGTCCTCCAGGACGGCGGCGGCGTCCGGGTCCTCGCCGGGCAGCACCCGGTCGCGGGACGACACGAGGGTGACCTTGGAGCCGAGGGCCTGGTAGGCGCCCGCGAACTCGGCACCGGTGACACCGGAGCCGACCACGATCAGCTCTTCCGGCAGCTCGGTGAGGTCGTAGACCTGGGTCCAGTTGAGGATGCGCTCGCCGTCGGGCTGGGCGTCGGGCAGCTCGCGGGGGTGGCCGCCGGTGGCGATGAGCACGGCGTCGGCGGTGAGGGTCTCCTCGGTGCCGTCGGCGACGGTGACGACGACCTTCCTCGACCCGTCGAGCGCCTGCATCCCCTCCAGGCGTCCGCGACCGCGCATGACCCGGGCGCCGGCGCGCGTCACGGAGGCGGTGATGTCGTGCGACTGCGCCAGCGCGAGCCGCTTGACCCGTCGGTTGACCTTGCCCAGGTCCACGCCGACGACGCGGGCCGCCTGCTCCAGCGGCGGGGTGTCGTCGGCGACGATGATGCCGAGTTCCTCGTACGACGAGTCGAAGGTCGTCATGACCTCGGCCGTAGCGATAAGGGTCTTCGACGGCACGCAGTCGGTCAGCACCGACGCTCCGCCCAGACCGTCGCAGTCGACGACGGTCACCTCCGCCCCGAGCTGCGCGGCCACCAGCGCCGCTTCATATCCGCCGGGTCCGCCACCGATGATCACGATCCGAGTCACGTACTCCATTGTCCCGCACCCTTCAAGGTGCTACTGCCTGGGGGCGGCGGTGACCCTGTTCACGGGACAAACCGCTCCACCCCGCAGGGGCACCACCGGCTCCCCCACGGGGCGCGTTCCGGCGCTGCCGTACCCTCTCCCCATGTCGCTCTATGCCGCGTACGCCGGCAACCTCGACGCCCGGCTGATGGCCCGCCGCGCCCCCCACTCCCCGCTGCGCGCCACCGGCTGGCTGAACGACTGGCGGCTGACCTTCGGCGGCGAGCAGCTCGGCTGGGAGGGCGCGCTGGCCACGATCGTCGAGGCGCCGCCTGCCCAGGTCTTCGTCGGCCTGTACGACATCGCCCCCATGGACGAGGAGTCCCTCGACCGCTGGGAGGGCGTCGGCCTCGGCATCTACCGGCGCGTCCGGGTCCGCGTCCACACCCTGGACGGCGAGCGGCCGGCCTGGACCTACGTCCTCAACGACTACGAGGGCGGACTCCCCTCGGCCCGGTATCTCGGCGAGGTCGCCGACGCGGCCGAATCCGCCGGCGCACCCCACGACTACGTGATGGAGCTGCGCAAGCGCCCCTGCTGAGCCGCACCGGCGGCCATCTCGCGGTTACTTCGGGTAACAGTTCGTCGGAAACGACAAGACAACGATCGCGATCCGGTGAGGTCTGTCATCTACGCGCGTAGGCGAAGAGCGGCTACCCTCGTGCACGTGAACGCATCTCTTCTTCCGGACGACATCCAGGGCGATCCCTACGCCGCCGCCGACGCCGCCGCCGCGCGCCTGCGCGAACTGACCGGCGCCGAGACCCACGACGTCGCCCTCGTGATGGGCTCCGGCTGGGCTCCGGCCGTCGACGCCCTGGGCGCCCCCGACGCGGAGTTCCAGGTCACCGAGCTGCCGGGCTTCCCGCCGCCGGCCGTCGAGGGACACGGCGGCAAGATCCGCTCGTACTCCTCCGGTGACAAGCGCGCCCTGGTCTTCCTGGGCCGCACCCACTACTACGAGGGCCGCGGCGTCGCCGCCGTCGCGCACGGCGTCCGCACGGCCGTCGCCGCCGGCTGCAAGACCGTGGTGCTCACCAACGGCTGCGGCGGCCTGCGCGAGGGCATGCGCCCCGGCCAGCCCGTCCTGATCAGCGACCACATCAACCTCACGGCCACCTCGCCGATCGTGGGCGCCAACTTCGTCGACCTGACCGACCTGTACTCGCCCCGCCTGCGCGCCCTGTGCAAGGAGATCGACCCCTCCCTCGAAGAGGGCGTCTACGCGCAGTTCCCCGGCCCGCACTACGAGACCCCGGCCGAGATCCGCATGGCCCGCGTCATCGGCGCGGACCTGGTCGGCATGTCCACGGTCCTGGAGGCCATCGCCGCGCGCGAGGCCGGCGCCGAGGTCCTGGGCATCTCCCTGGTCACCAACCTGGCCGCCGGCATGACGGGCGAACCCCTCAACCACGAGGAGGTCCTCCAGGCGGGCCGCGACTCGGCCGCCCGCATGGGGGCGCTGCTCGCCCAGGTCCTGGGCAAGCTGTAGGACCGGGCGCCGCGGGACCGCGGCGCTCACCGCGGGGCGGGGCGGCGTAGGGGCCGCCCGGCCCCGGCGACCGCCCGGCGCACGGGCCGCCGCGGTGCCCGTACCGCCGCCGCACCGCCCGCCACGCCGCGACACACCCGCGAGGCCGCGCCCCGGGACCGAGTGCCGCACGGGCCGTACCGCCGTCCGATCCCCCGTCGGCCGGTGGCGGCCCCGGCTCGTTCACTCCTCGGCCGGGGGACCGGCGGGGCGGGCGGGCAGAAGGAGCGGGGGCTGGGGGCGGAGCCTCCAGGGGACCAGGCAGACACACGAGAGGTTGATCCCAAGGTGCACGACGATCTCATCGCCCGGGCCAAGGCGTGGCTCGCCGAGGACCCCGACACGGACACCCGTGCCGAACTCGCCGCGCTGATCGACGCCGGTGACGTCGAGGAACTGGCGGCCCGCTTCGGCGGCACCCTCCAGTTCGGCACCGCGGGGCTGCGCGGCGAACTCGGGGCCGGCCCGATGCGCATGAACCGCAGCGTCGTCATCCGCGCCGCCGCCGGTCTCGCGGCCTACCTGAAGAAGAACGGCACCCCGCACGGGGGCGACGACGCCGGCCTCGTGGTCATCGGCTACGACGCCCGCCACAAGTCCGCCGACTTCGCCCGCGACACCGCCGCCGTGATGACCGGCGCCGGCCTGCGCGCCGCCGTGCTCCCCCGCCCGCTGCCCACCCCCGTGCTGGCCTTCGCGATCCGGCACCTGGGCGCGGTCGCGGGCGTGGAGGTCACCGCCAGCCACAACCCGCCCCGGGACAACGGCTACAAGGTGTACCTGGGCGACGGCTCCCAGATCGTGCCGCCCGCCGACGCGGGGATCGCCGCCGAGATCGACGCGATCGCCTCGCTGAACGACGTACCGCGCCCGGAGTCCGGCTGGCGGATCCTGGACGAGTCGGTCCTGGAGGCGTACCTGGCCCGCACGGACGCCGTGCTGGCCGCCGGTTCCCCCCGCACCGCCCGCACCGTCTACACGGCGATGCACGGCGTCGGCAAGGACGTGCTGCTCGCCGCGTTCGCCCGGGCAGGCTTCCCGGAACCGGAGCTGGTCGCCGAACAGGCCGAACCCGACCCGGACTTCCCGACGGTCGCCTTCCCCAACCCGGAGGAGCCGGGCGCGATGGACCTGGCCTTCGCCCGGGCCCGCGCGACCGGCCCCGACCTGGTCATCGCCAACGACCCGGACGCCGACCGCTGCGCCGCGGCCGTGCGCGACGGCGGCGACTGGCGCATGCTGCGCGGCGACGAGGTCGGCGCGCTGCTCGCCGCCCACCTGGTGCGCCGCGGCGTGAGCGGCACCTTCGCGGAGTCGATCGTCTCCTCCTCCCTGCTCGGCCGGATCGCCGGGAAGGCGGGGCTGCCGTACGAGGAGACGCTCACCGGCTTCAAGTGGATCGCCCGCGTCGACGGGCTGCGCTACGGCTACGAGGAGGCCCTCGGCTACTGCGTGGACCCCGAGGGCGTGCGCGACAAGGACGGCATCACCGCGGCCCTGCTGATCACGGAGCTGGCTTCGGAGCTGAAGGAGGAGGGCCGTACCCTCCTCGACCTGCTGGACGACCTCGCCGTCGAGCACGGCCTGCACGCCACCGACCAGCTGTCCGTCCGCGTCCAGGACCTCTCCCTGATCGCCGACGCGATGCGCCGCCTGCGCGAGCAGCCGCCGACCGAGCTGGCCGGCCTGGCCGTCACCCGCGCCGAGGACCTGACCAAGGGCACGGACCGGCTGCCGCCGACCGACGGCCTGCGCTACACCCTCGACGGCGCCCGCGTCATCGTCCGGCCCAGCGGCACCGAGCCCAAGCTGAAGTGCTACCTGGAGGTCGTCGTCCCGGTCGCGGACCACGCCGGCCTGCCCGCCGCCCGCACCCGCGCGACGGCCCTCCTGGACGCCCTCAAGCGCGACCTCTCGGCAGCCGCGGGCATCTGACCCCACGGCCCCCACGGCCCCCACCGAGCAAGGGGCACCCCCGGACCCCCGACCGTCCCGGGGGTGCCCCTCACCCGTGTAACAGTCTGGCGTCAGGTGCCGGCACCGGCATCCCCCTCGGCAGCCGTTCGGTGCACCGTAATCGTGACGAGTCCGCCTCAGGGACGGGGGAACCATGGCGCATTCGACGGCGTGCCCCGGGTGCGGCCGGGCCACGGCCACGTGGTCCACGCGGTGCGGTGCCTGCGGTACACCCCTGAACGGCCCGAAGCCGGCCGCCACGCGGTCCGGCGCGCTCGGCACCACGCCGCAGACGGCCAGGGGGCCCACCACCTGGGGCGGCGGGCAGGCGCCCCCCGCCACGATCCGGTGGGGCGGTGGCCTGGACGTCACCAGGTACCTGTGCGCGGCCACCTACCTGGACCGCGCCTACGCCGAGTTGCTCATCCGGCAGATCGCCGCGGAACCCCACCTGGGTGTGGGGGCGGCCCCGGCGTGCGACGTGCCCGTGGTGCTCCGGCACGCCTACGTGGCCAATGCCCGCCGCCACCAACGCGACCTGCTGCTCAGCCTGCTGCTGGTGCTGACCCTGTTCTCCCCGGCCTGGTTCCGCGGCTTCGCGAGCACCCCGCTCCTGCTGTTCCTGTCCTGGATGACCGTGCTGGTCTTCGAACTCTCGACCCGATACGGCCGCCACTTGCAGAACCTGCGCCCGAACCGGTTCGACCCGGCGGCCGCGCCTCCTCCGCCCAACGGCGACGTCGCCGCACGCCTCGGCGAGATCAGCGCGTACGCCCACGGCAACGTCACCGCGTACAGCGGGTACTCCCCCTTCGTCGGATACGGGGTCCCGCTCGACTCGTGGTCCCTGACCTTCGACGTCACCGCCCCGGGCCCGCTGGGGGGCACCCCGCAGGACTTCGACGTGACGGAGCTGTACGAGCACGTCGCCCAACGCCTCGGCACCCTGTCGCTGCCCTGCCTGGAGATCGAGGAGCGGCTCTTCGTCGAGGGGACGACCGTCCTCGGGGACACGCGCTTCCTCGCCGACCCGCTCGGCAGGCCCGTCCCGCGGATCGCGCAGAGCCAGATGGACGAGTTGAAGCGCGCGCCGGAGGAAGGCGCCCGCCCCTATCTGGCGGTGCACTCCACGGGCTGGGGCGGCGACCTGGTCACATCGCTCTTCCTGCGCTTCGTCCGCTCCGACTCCAACCTGTGCGTGGAGGCCGTCCAGACGGTGCTGTTCCCCCTCGACGACCGTTACCGGATGATCGACACGCTCATGCCCCGGCCGTCCCTGCGCGGGACGGCCGAGCTCATGACGGCGACGCTGTTCAGCACCCCGTTCGTCATGCTGGCGGCGCCCGTGCGCGCGGTCACGGGCTTCTCCCCCGACTACTGGATCACCTGGCGGGTGCGGCGGCAGAACAAGCGCATCACGTCGCTCCGCCGGTTCGACTACGGGGCGCGCTGGGGCGTACGGCAGCAGGCCGCCGGCGACCGGCACCAGCGCCATTTCCAGAAGGCCGACAGCGGCCTCGCCCTGAAGATGATCGAGAGGCGTGCCCTCGACGCGCTGATCGAGTTCGCCGAGGCGCGGGGCATCGACGTGAGCGAGCTAGTCCAGCGTCAGCAGCTGATCGTCAACAACGGCATCATCGCGACCGGCGGGGCCCAGGTGACATCCAGCTCGATCGCCTCCGGCAGCCAGTCCCGCATCTCCATGCGCCTGCTCAACAAGATCCCCCTGGTGAACACGGATTGACGCCCGCTCGGCCACGGAATCTCCTCAAGGGAAGGCAGCTGCACTCATGGTGAGGAATCACGGGATCATCGCCACCGGCGGTTCACAGGTCGCCGGGAACGCGGTCGCCAGCGGCAGCAACGCGAAGGCCGAGGTCCAGGGCGGCGGCCCGGTCCAGTCGGCCGGGGACCGGCAGTACACGCCCGAGGAGATCGGCGGCCTGCTCACCCGGCTGATCGAGGAACTGGGCCGGTCCGCGCATCCCGAGCGCGCGGACCTGATCGAGGCCGCGCAGGACGCGCGGGACGAACTCGGCTCGGCCGCGCCACGGGTGGGCAAGCTGAAACTGATCTCGCGGGCGCTCGTGGACGCCGTGCCTGGCGTCACCGCGCTGGCCTCGCTGGCCGCGACGATCGAAGAGGCGATCCGCGCGCTCTAGCACCGGACCGGCGGCAGCGCCCGAGCCGAGCATCGGGCACTGCCGCCGGGACCTGACTACAGGTCGGGAAGCCCGTGCCGCTTCCAGATGCCCCTTCCGCACAGCACCGCCCCGCTGTCGGTCTTCCAGAGTTTGTCGTACCCGCACGCGTCGTTGGGGGCGCCGCCCGGGTACACCCTCGTGAGCCGGACGGTGTACTGGTACTTCTGCGGGATGGAGGCGTCGCACGGGGTGACCGCGTTGAAGTACATCGAGAGCGACTTGCCGTCGGCCTCGGCGAACATGCACTGTCCGGCCGCGTAGTTGCGGTCCAGGCAGAGATTGGTCTCGGTGTAGTCGCTGTTGTGGTGGTACCAGGTCAGGTCGCTGGAGCCGCAGCTCCCGTCCTCGACGGACGCCACCCGGAAATAGGCGTCGGTGGCGGAGCAACTGACCGTGGTGGGCGTGGAGGAGGACCACTCGGTGTTCTCGTACTCGTAGTAGTCACTGATGCAGTCGTCGGCGGAGACGGCACCGAACGCCTGGTCCTCGGCGCTGGGCGCGGTGGTGGCGGGGTCGGTGTCCGTCGCGCCGCCGCTGTCGCTGCCGCCGCTGTCGCCGTATCCGCCGTCCGTGCCGCTGCCGCTGCCGTACGTGGCGCCGCCGCTGTCGCCGTATCCGCCGCTCGTGCCGCCGTAGGTCCCGGTGGTGGTGCCGGCCTGGGTGCCCGCGGGCAGGCCCGTGCCGCTCGTCGCGGAGCTGGAACCGTCGTGGGAGTGGGTGCTCACGAAGGCGATGACGATCACGATCAGGGCGGCGGCGACGGCGGCGGCCCCCTTGTAGGCGGACCAGTTGACGGTGGGCGGGTTTCCTCCCGGACCGGACGTGGTCCCCGTCCGCCGCCCGCCACCGGGCCGCTGAGGTGTCGAGGCGGTGGACCGTGGCGGCCCCTTCCGGGCCTTGGGCGGCGCGGCGGGGGTGGTGGACGCGGTGGCGCCCGCGGCTTTGAGCTGCTCGGCCCACGTGGCCGGGGTCGGCCTGCGGGCCGCGTCGGGGGCGAGGCCGGCGCGGGCGAGGTCGCCGAGGCCCGGGCTGAGCGCGGCCAGGGCGGCGGGATCGGTGGCGGTCTGGTCCCGGGCGAACAGCCGGACGGCGAGCAGCGCGAGCTTGTAGACGTCACTCGCGCGGGTGGCCTTCTCCTCGCCCGGCAGGACCTGCCAGTCGGGTGTCTCGGCCTGGGGCAGCACGGTGGCGCCCCGTACCCGCATGGCGTCGCAGTCGATGAGGAAGCACTCGGGCCGCGGGTCCGTGGTGAAGAGCAGGTTCTTGGGCGAGAGGTCGCCGACCGTGATGCCGATGCGGTGCAGCCGGGCGAGGGTGGCCGCCAGGTCGGCCAGGATCTCGAACCGGTCGCGTTCGCTGATGGTCAGGCCGATCCCCGCGACGTACGCGTCGTCGTTGAGCAGGTATTCCAGGTTCGCCAGCCGCCTCGTTCCCGTGGAGGTGCCGGACAGGCTCCGGAAGGAGAAGCGGAACCGGTCGGGGACGGCGCGCATGAGGAACCCACAGGCGCTGCCCTGGCGTTCGACGACGGCCGCGGGCCAGGCGCACTTCTCGCACAGCCACTGGCCCTCCTCCGCGCTCAGCTCGCCGAGCAGTCCCACCTGCGCGGCCAGCGCGGCCGCGTCGAGATCGGGCAGCACACCGGCGGCGTACTCCTTGTACGCCACGTCCCAGCCGCCGCCGTCGGCCTCGTTGATCCTCTTGTTGGTGACCTGGTGGACCGTGCCCTGGCCGCCCTGCCCGAACTGGCGTCCCAAGGCGAGCGTGCTGTGCTCGACCACCGGTAACGGCCGGGGACTCATCGTGGCTCCGCCGGGGGGTCCGGCCAGACGACCAGCAGGGTGCGGTCGTCGTCGAAGGTCTCCCGGGAGAAGTCCAGCAGGTGCGCCAGCCAGAGCGCGGGCGGCGGGCCGGCGAGGTGGCGGGCGAACAGGGCGCCGACCTGGCCGTCCCCGTCGCCCAGCGGATCCTCGAACCCGTCGGTCCCGACCAGCAGCACGTGGCCGGGGTCCAGCCGGACGCGGACCGTTTCCAGCGGGTCGGGGACATGGGGCAGCGGTGTCACCTCGTTCGACACCACCAGGGCGTCCGAGGAGGTCTTCGAGCCGAACAGCGGCTGGTACCGCCCGCTGGACGGGTTCAGCAGCCAGGCGCCCGAGTCCCCGACACGGCAGATCTCGGCCACGGGTCCCGCCGGGCCGGGGCGCACCGCACCCGCGGTGAGCGTCGTCGCGTAGAGGTCCGCCACTTCACCCGGTCCGGGGTCGGCACCGTCCAGCCGCCACCGGGCGAGCTCCCGCAGCCGCTCGGCGGCATGCCGGGCCACCTCCGGGAAGTCCATGTCTCCGCTGTCCTGCGACAGTTGGTCGAGCATGCGCTCCACGGCCGCCCGGCACGCCTCGATCGCCCCCTGCTCGGAGTTCGCGGCGCTGGAGACGCCGTCGGCCACCGCGAAGACGATGCCGCCGGTGGGTTCGTGCACCGCGGCGCGCGCGGCGTCCTGGCGCGGCCGGCGGTAGTAGCGGTGCTTGGCCCCGCGCACCGAGGCGAAGCGCAGCGTCAGCGAGGACGTCGACCACCCGTCGCACTCGGTGTCCGGGAAGTCGTAGGCGTACCGGCCGGGCGGCCGCGCCTCGAACTCGGGGCCGGGCACCCCTACCGCGACCCTCCGCCAGGGCTCGGGCCCGGGCCCGGCCACGGGTCCGGCCGGTGGTGCGGCGGGGTGGTCGCCTCCCGGGAATCTCACTGGCCGACCTCGTCGATCGCCATGGTGAACTGGTCCGGGCGGTTCACCACCAGCTGTGGGCTGCCCGAGTTCAGCGCCCGGCCCGAGGCGACGAGGCTCGCGGTGAGCGCGTGGAAGAACTCGGCGACCGCCCGGCCGATGTCGGTCCCCGGCTTGGCGACGAAGGCGAACTCGTCGCGCGTCGCGACCTCGACCATCGTGTGCGCCTGGGCGTCGCCGATCCCGCAGGCCACGATGTTCGGGGCGGTCGGTGTCGTCGCCTTGTCGGTCAGCAGGGCGTGGGGCCGCCGCCAGGCCCCGCCGTCAGTGGGCTGCCCGTCGCTGAGGAAGAACACCACCGGGCGGTGGACCTTGTACCCCTCGCCCCGCAGCCACTGCACGTCGGAGGGGATACGGTCCAGGAGGTCGTCGAAGACCGCCTCGTAGTTGGTCAGGCCCCGGATGACGACCTGCGGCAGGCTGGTCTCGGTGCGCATGTCGGCCACCGCGAGACGCACCTGCACGTCATCGGAGAATCCCAGCACCGCCAGCCGCAGCTTGGCCGCGATCATCGGCTCGGCCCGGAGCCCCTCGCACAACGACACGAGGCCGTTCGACAAGTCCTGCCGGTACGGCCCCATCGACTGCGACTCGTCCGCCAGCACATAGGCCGGCAGCAGTACGCCCTTGGTCTCCGCCATTCAGTCCGTCTCCCGTTGTCTGGTCCGGTCCGTCGTGTCGGAACTGTGCAGGGATGACTGAACTCCTATATGTATCCCCGTAGTTGAAGTATGTTCCGGCTTGGGCGCGGAGGCTAGCGATACGGGGTGGAGCTTCGGTGGTGAATCGCTCATCGCACGACGGATCCGGCGAACCGAAGCTGCCGACCTGGCGGCAGACCCCCCGTGCCGTGCCACCGCCCCTGGGGCGACCGGCGCCGCTCCCCTCCCCCCGCTCCGGCGCGGCCGGGACCGCCGCCCAGGGCGGACCGCCCCGAGCGGCGACGGACGCGAGGAAGCCCGGTGGCCCGGGCGGACCACCGCCCGCCGGTCCGGGGAGGTCGACCTGGACCGGGCCGACGGCACCGCGGCCCGCACCGCTGCCGCCTGCGGGCCCCTTGCCCCCGAACCCGGCCGGGCCGCCCCAGCCGTCCCACCTGTCCGGGCCACCACACCAGTACGGCACCGCCGCGGGCCCGGCGTCCGGGCACCGCACCGGCCGCCGGAGGGCGCTCGTGACGTCGGGCCTGGCCGTCGCCCTCGTCGCCGCGCTCGTCGCCGTCCTGCTGACCCGGCACGGCTCCGGGACACCGGCGGCCGACCGCCGGGCGCCGTTCGCCGCCGCCCTCGTGGACCTGGCCCTGCGACCGGGTGTGCGGTACCGCGCGCCGGCGGGCGATGCCGGCTGGTCCGAGTCACGGGTCACCGCCGGCGGGGAGGCGCTCGGCGAGATGCCGTACGCCGGTACCCGCGTCACGGCCCTGACCGTGGACGGCACCACCTACCTCAAGATGCCGGACACCCCGGGCGCCGGCCTCGGCGACCCGGGCGGCGGTACGGATCTGGCGGGCAAGTGGGTCGCCGGGGTCCCGTCGGCCGACACCGCGGGCGGCGCGGCGCCGCGGGCGGGAATGAGCCCCACGGCCCTGGCGAACGCACTGCTCGACGCGGTCGACAGCGAGGGTACGACCCTGTCGGACGCCGCTGCGACGGCCCCGCTCCCGAAGGGCGTGCCCGCGCTGCGGGCGAGCACCGCCCGGGGCGACCTGTACGTGACGAAGGCACGCCCGTACCGGGTCCTGGCATTCGTGCCGCGCGGCGCCGCGGCGGACGGGCACGGCCGGGCGGACGCCGCCGCCTGGCGGGCGGGGACGCGCGAGCCCGCCGCCGGGGACCGGCTCGCCGCCTTCGCCGCCGGGGCGAGCGCACCCGCCGGCGCCTTCGCGGTCTCCGCGCTGTCCACGGCGGAGGCGAAGGCCCTGTTGGGCGAGGTCCAGGAGGACACCGCGCAGCTGTCCGGCGCGCTGGACGCCGGCGTCACGGCCCGCCTCGAAGAGAAGCCGCAGGTGAGCTGCTCCGCCACCGGATGCGAGGTGAGCAGTCACATCACCGGCATCGTCCCCGGACGCGAGGCCCGCAAGCGGATCACCGGCGGCCGGGTGACCGTGGAACTGACGGCGACCCTGACGATCGAGGGCCGTCCTGCCGGGAGCTGCACGGCCACCGAGGAAATGCCCCTGGCGGGCGCGGGCGACATCGCGTGCAGTGACCCGGACGCGGGTCCGGTCTTCGCCGAGCAGGAGGACGAGAAGAGACGGGAGGCGGAGTCCGGCTCCGCGAGCCAGGGCGGGACGCCGGTTCCGTACGACGTCCGTTCCGTCGCCGACGTCACCGTCCGTGTCCTGGCAGAGGTGGACGTGTCGGCCCTGCGGCAGGCGCAGCAGCAGGAGCAGGCGGTCCTGGAAGCACCCGCCCCGGCCACTGTGCTGGAACGGGCCGCGCCCTCCGGGGGTGACGGGGCCGACGACTGCGCCCGGACCCACCCGGCCGGGGCGGACCCCAACGGCGCGGGCTGGATACTCAACACCCACGGCGCCAACGGCCGCGCAGAAACCGGTCAGGCATGCCTGAGGAAGCCGCCGAACAACAGCAGCGACGAGACCAAGGCCGATCCGGTCGGCTACCCGGAGGCCCGCGCCAAGGTGCGCGCGCTCGGCCGTGACCCCCGGGACGACCTGGCGCGCTGCCACATCGTCGCGGCGCGCTTCGGCGGCTCCAACACGCGGGCGGACAATCTCAGCCCGTGCGGTCAGCGCATCACGAACAACGGCCCGCTGGGCATGTCGGCGTTCGAGAGCGAGGTGGCCGGGGAACTCGCGCGCGAACCGTCCGGCAGCGTCCGCTACCTGGTCCAGCCGTTCTTCGCGTCGCCCCGGAGCGTCGTCCCCGAGGGCTTCGTGATGATCGCCATCGGCTACACACCGGCCGGGATCCCCGCCCACGTCCTGTCCCGGTCGGTCCTGAACGTGGTGGAGCCGGCGGGCGGCGGGAGCCTGGTGAACCTCGGCAAGTGAGCCCGGCCACGGCGGGACGGGGAGTACCGCACGGACGAGCACGCGAACGGCCGGGCACCGCGGCGGATACGGCCGGGTACCTCAGGACGCGAGACCCGCCACGGCAGAACGCGGAGCGCCGCACGGACGAGCACGCAAAACGAATGCGCTCGGCCCGGGCACCGCGGCCGGCTCCCGTGGCGGCGACGGCACCCATCGCCCGGTCCCGTCCCCCGGCCTCGCCGGGCGCCGCGGACTCCGGGCCGGGCGGACCTTCCCGGCCGGCCCGTCACGGCCCGGGCGTCACCCCTTCGTCGCCAGCAGGATCACCAGCAGCACGGCCCCCGCCACGGCCGGCGCCGCCAGCTCGTAGGCCCAGCGGACCGTCGTCTCCCCCTGGGCGGACTCTTCCTTCCCGCGCCGGTCCAGGGTCTCGCGGAGGTCGTCCATGACCTTGTCGGACGACGCCCGGGTCGGCCCGCCGTCGGCGCCGCGCGCGGTGAGCGCGCCGAAGCCGAAGGCCCCGGCGCCGGTCGCGGAGCTTCCCGAGGCCGAACGCCGCGCCGCGTTCGCCGCCCGCTGCTCGGCCTTCTTGCGGGCGCGCAGCGAGACCGGGACGGCCCACAGCTGGTACTTCGCGCCGGACTTGGCCAGCGCCTCGTTCGTGTAGCCGGAGCGCAGGGTCTCCACCTCGCCCCAGGGCAGGGTGATCACCCGGAACGGGTTGCGGATCCGCAGCCGGTCGTCGTTGGCGAAGACGGCGGGGCGCAGGGTGAAGGCGATCACCAGCGGAAAGAGCATGATCATCGCGGCGAGGGCCAGCCACGGCGTGCGGCCGTGACCGCGGAACAGCGCGTCGAAGCCCAGCCAGGCGACGACCGCGAGCAGCAGCACGCCACCCACGAGCCCCATGGGCGAGCGGTAGATCCGGTCCTTCACGGTGGGCACCGGAGGCTGCGACGCGGGTGACTTGTGGTCCGGGGTCGTCATGGCCCGATTGTGCACGACCGGCGCACGGCCGCCGCCACGCGCCCCGGTACCCGTACCCATCCGTGATGTGCCGCGCTCCCGGGCCCCCGGGACGACCCGTCCCGCGACCGAGCGAGGGACGCGGGGGTGTACAGCCGCTACGCGCGTAGATATGCTCGTCTGGTGACCATGCCCACCACTGCACCCCCCGCACATGCGCTCGCCGACGTCACCGCGTCCGACAGCACGCTGCGCCGCTTCCTGCACGGGCTGCCCGGCGTCGACGCGGTCGGCCTGGAGGCGCGCGCCGCGTCCCTCGGCACCCGTTCCATCAAGACCACCGCGAAGGCGTACGCCATCGACCTCGCCATCTCGATGGTCGACCTGACGACGCTGGAAGGCGCGGACACCCCGGGCAAGGTCCGGGCGCTCGGCGCCAAGGCCGTCCACCCCGACCCGACGGACCGCACGACCCCGACCACGGCCGCGGTCTGCGTCTACCCCGACATGGTGGCCGTCGCCAAGGAGGCCGTCGCCGGCTCCGGCGTGAAGGTCGCCTCGGTCGCCACCGCCTTCCCGGCCGGCCGCGCGGCCCTCGACGTGAAGCTGGCCGACGTCCGCGAGGCCGTCGCCGCGGGCGCCGACGAGATCGACATGGTCATCGACCGCGGCGCGTTCCTCGCGGGCAGGTACCTCAAGGTGTACGACGAGATCGTGGCCGTGAAGGAGGCCTGCGGGACGAGCGCCCGGCTGAAGGTCATCTTCGAGACCGGCGAGCTGTCGACGTACGACAACATCCGCCGCGCCTCCTGGCTCGGCATGCTCGCGGGCGCCGACTTCATCAAGACCTCGACGGGCAAGGTCGCCGTCAACGCGACGCCCGCCAACACGCTGCTGATGCTGGAGGCGGTGCGCGACTTCCGCGCGCAGACCGGCGTCCAGGTCGGCGTGAAGCCGGCCGGCGGCATCCGCACCAGCAAGGACGCCGTCAAGTTCCTCGTCCTGGTCAACGAGACGGCCGGCGCGGACTGGCTGGACAACCACTGGTTCCGCTTCGGCGCCTCCTCGCTGCTGAACGACCTGCTGATGCAGCGTCAGAAGCTGGCCACCGGCCGCTACTCCGGCCCCGACTACGTGACGGTGGACTGAGACCTCATGGACATGGAAATGCTGTCATCCGCATTCGAGTACGCACCGGCGCCCGAGTCCCGCTCGGTCGTCGACATCGCGCCGTCCTACGGCCTCTTCATCGACGGCGAGTTCGTCGAGGCGACCGGCGGCAAGGTCTTCAAGACGGTCTCGCCGTCCACCGAGGAGGTCCTGTCGGAGGTCGCCGAGGCCACCGAGGAGGACGTCGACCGCGCGGTGAGGGCCGCCCGCAAGGCCTTCGAGAAGTGGTCGGCGCTGCCCGGTGCCGAGCGCGCCAAGTACCTGTTCCGCATCGCCCGGATCATCCAGGAGCGCAGCCGCGAACTGGCCGTCCTGGAGACGCTGGACAACGGCAAGCCGATCAAGGAGACGCGGGACGCCGACCTTCCGCTGGTCGCGGCCCACTTCTTCTACTACGCGGGCTGGGCCGACAAGCTCGACCACGCCGGCTTCGGCGCGGACCCGCGCCCGCTGGGCGTGGCGGGCCAGGTCATCCCGTGGAACTTCCCGCTGCTGATGCTGGCGTGGAAGATCGCCCCGGCCCTGGCGACCGGCAACACGGTCGTCCTGAAGCCCGCCGAGACGACCCCGCTGTCCGCGCTGTTCTTCGCGGACGTCTGCCGCCAGGCGGGCCTGCCCAAGGGCGTCGTCAACATCGTGACCGGTGCCGGCCGTACCGGCGCGGCGCTGGTCGCGCACCCGGACGTCAACAAGGTCGCGTTCACGGGCTCGACGGCGGTCGGCAAGGAGATCGCGCGGACCGTGGCCGGCACGCGCAAGAAGCTCACCCTCGAACTGGGCGGCAAGGGCGCGAACATCGTCTTCGACGACGCCCCGATCGACCAGGCCGTCGAGGGCATCGTGAGCGGCATCTTCTTCAACCAGGGCCAGGTCTGCTGCGCCGGCTCGCGCCTCCTCGTCCAGGAGTCGGTCCAGGACGAGCTGCTGGACGCGCTCAAGCGCCGCCTGTCCACGCTGCGCCTGGGCGACCCGCTGGACAAGAACACCGACATCGGCGCGATCAACTCCGCCGAGCAGCTGGCCCGGATCACCGCACTGGCCGAGAAGGGCGAGGCGGAGGGCGCCGAGCGCTGGTCCCCGGCCTGCGAACTGCCGTCCTCCGGCTACTGGTTCGCGCCGACGCTGTTCACGAACGTCACGCAGGCCCACACCATCGCCCGCGAGGAGATCTTCGGCCCGGTGCTGTCGGTGCTGACCTTCCGCACCCCGGACGAGGCGGTCGCCAAGGCGAACAACACGCAGTACGGGCTGTCGGCGGGCATCTGGTCCGAGAAGGGCTCGCGGATCCTGGCGGTGGCGGGCAAGCTGCGCGCGGGCGTGATCTGGTCCAACACGTTCAACAAGTTCGACCCGACCTCGCCGTTCGGCGGTTACAAGGAGTCGGGCTTCGGCCGCGAGGGCGGCCGCCACGGCCTGGAGGCGTACCTCGATGTCTGACGCACGACTTTCCGTCTTCAAGACCTACAAGCTGTACGTGGGCGGCAAGTTCCCGCGTTCCGAGAGCGGCCGGGTGTACGAGGTGACGGACGCGAAGAACAACTGGCTGGCCAACGCTCCCCTGTCGTCCCGCAAGGACGCCCGGGACGCGGTGGTCGCCGCGCGCAAGGCGTTCGGCGGCTGGTCGGGGGCGACCGCGTACAACCGCGGCCAGGTCCTGTACCGCGTCGCGGAGATGCTGGAGGGCCGCCGCGAGCAGTTCGTGCGCGAGGTCGCCGACGCGGAGGGCCTGTCGAAGTCGAAGGCCGGCGCGGTGGTGGACGCGGCGATCGACCGCTGGGTCTGGTACGCGGGCTGGACCGACAAGATCGCCCAGGTGGTCGGCGGCGCGAACCCGGTGGCGGGGCCGTTCTTCAACCTGTCCTCGCCGGAGCCGACGGGCGTGGTGGCCGTGCTGGCCCCTCAGGACTCCTCGTTCCTGGGCCTGGTCTCCGTGCTCGCCCCGGTGATCGCCACCGGCAACACGGCGGTCGTGGTGGCGAGCGAGAAGTCCCCGCTCCCCGCCCTCTCCCTGGCCGAGGTCCTGGCCACCTCCGACGTCCCCGGTGGCGTGGTGAACATCCTCTCCGGCCGCACGGCGGAGATCGCCGCCCCGCTCGCCGCCCACCAGGACGTCAACGCGATCGACCTCGCGGGCGCCGACGAGGACCTGGCGAGGGAACTGGAGATCGCGGCGGCCGACAATCTGAAGCGCGTCCTGCGTCCCCAGGCTGTGGATTACTCCGAGACCCCGGGCACCGACCGCCTGACGGCCTTCCTGGAGACGAAGACGGTCTGGCACACCACCGGCTCCCTGGGCGCCGGCGGCTCCTCCTACTGACCCGTCAACGCCGCGCCCCTCCACCGGGGGCGCGGCACTCGCCGTGGCGTTCCTCAAGGAGCGGCCACGGGCGGGGGCAGCGGCGCGATCTCCCTGTCGAAGAACGCGTGGAAGTCCTCCCCGCGCTCGTACAGCGCCTCGAACCCGGCCGAGGTCTCCCGGATGAGCTCCGGGTCGGTGAACCGGTTGGCACCCGCGGCGTTCCCGTCGTCGTCGTAGAGCACCTCGTACATGGCGACGTCCCCGAGGATCACGACTTCCGGTACGGGGCGTTCCCGCTCGATGTCCGAGATCTTGCGTGCGTCGAGCACTCTGATCTCGTCCCCGAGCTCCACCCGCAGGCGCAGCACGAACAGCTCCCACTGCACGTAGGGGGTCACCGGGAACTCCACCACGCGGAGCCGGCGTTCCCGGATGCCCAGCCGCGCCGCCTCACGGAACTGCTCCGCGTAGATCTCGCGCTTCTCCTCGACGAGGGACAGTGCCCGGTCCCATTCACCGGCGGCGAAGGCCTCCCAGCTGGCGAATCCGCGCTCTTTGAAGTGCTGGCCGCGTTCGAGCTTGTTCATGTGGGGAATCCCGCTCGCGCGGACGCGCCGGAAGTCCGCGTGATACGCGGGGCGGTCCATGTGCTCGAAAACGCCCTGCGGGAAGGAGTCAAACATTCGGGATATCCGGTTTCGCCGCGATCAACATGTTCCTCGGAATGACGACGAGCCGTTCGTCCGCCCCGATGGAGACCCCGGTCGGCAGCCTGCCGCCCAGGGACTCCGTGAGGTCCCGGCCCACGACGGCTATGTCCCCGTTCTCCAGCTCCCAGATGTCGGGGCAGTCGGGGTTGTCGGTCGTGTTGCCCAACTCCCGCGGTGATTTCCCGAGCCGCCGCTTGAACGTCGTGGTCGGATCGGCTTCCCACGGCCTGTTCGCCATACCGTCGTCCCCCTACGCTTGACCGAGAGCAGCACACCGTAGTACTCAGCGTAACGACCGGTTCGCGATCGAGAGCCGCCAATTCTGGTCAAGGGGGAGCTGTGGGGTCAGGCGCCATGGACGGCCGCGCCGAGGACCGTGGCCGTGTCTACCAGGCGTCCGGCGACCAGCACATCACCGAGCATCACCATTACGGGGGACAGCCTGCCGCACCCCGCGGCCCTGACTCGGTGCGACGTCCGGCGGTCGGCCGGCCCCCGGTCGTACTGCGGGACCGTGCCGAGGTGCTGGAACGGCTTCGGGCGAGTGCGCGTACGCGCCGTGGCGGAGAGGTCTACGTACTCCACGGCATGGGCGGCTGCGGCAAGACCGCGGTCGCCTACACGTTCTTCCAGCAGGCGACCGGCGAGTTCGGCAGGGCGGGCCTGTGGGTCGGCGCCGCCGACCGCGCGAGCCTGCGTGCCGGCATGCTCGCCGTCGCGGCCGACCGCGGCGCGGACGACGGCGAGCTGCTGGCCGCGCGCAACGGACTGCGGCCCGCCGCCGATCTCGTATGGCAGTACCTCGACCGGTCGCCCGAACCCTGGCTGCTGGTCCTGGACAACGCCGACCAGCCCGAGATCCTGCGGGACGGCCATTGGCTGAGGAGCAGTCCGGGCGGCATCGTCGTGGTGACCACGCGCCGGTCGGCACCTCACTGGTGGCCCGGTGCGCGGTTGCAGCACATCGGCGTGCTGCCCCGGGAGGACGCCGCGCGGGTGCTGTGCGACCTCGCCCCGCACAGCGGCACACGCGAACAGGCGGCGCAGGTGGCGGAACGGCTCGGCCGGCTGCCGCTCGCGCTCACGCTGGCGGGCGGTTTCCTCTCCCAGCAGGTGCTCGATCCCTGGACGATGGAGACCTACGGGCACCGCCTCGACGAGGGGGAACGGGTCGAACTCATCGATCAGGGGGCTGACGCCTTGTCGGAACAGGATCCACGGCACACGGTAGGGCTGACGTGGCAGCTCACGCTCGACGCGTTCGAGGCCCGAGGACTGAGTGAAGCGACCGCCCTGCTGAGGCTGCTGTCCCGCTTCGCCCCCGAGCCGCTGCCGCTCTCGGTGCTCGACCGCGCCGAGATCGACGGTGTCGTCCCCCGGTCCCGTTGCGAGAGCGCGCTGCGAGCGCTGCTCGACCAGTCCCTCACCGAACTGGTCGACGTGGGGGTGCGGTGCGCGCAGAGCCACGGGGTGCTGCTCGACAGTGTCGCGGCGGCCGCACCGGAGCAGCAGGTGCCCGTTCTCGACACCACGGCCGTCCGCCTGCTCGACGCGGCCGTCCCCGCCGTCCCGGACGCGGGACCGCACGACCCGTTGCTCCGGCTGCTGGTGCCCCACGCGCTCGCCCTGCTGCGGCGCGTCCAGGACCCGCGGGCATCGGCCGACGCGCTGGCCGTCGTGACCCGGCTGACCGTCGCCCTGCACCGCACCGGGGAGTACCTGTCCGCCTGGGAGACCGCCCGGGCCGCGGCGGACCTCGGCGAGTCGCGGCTCGGCGCGGAACACCGGCTCGTGCTGGCCGCCCGCTCCCGGGCCGGACGGGCCCTCTTCCGGCTGGGCCGGTACGAGGAGGCCGAGTCGCTGCTCGCGCACGTTCGGGCCGTACAGGAGCGTCAGTTCGGGCCGCGCGATCCCGACACCCTGGACAGCTGCCACGGCCTCCAGCTCGTGCTGGGCAATCTCGGACGGCGGGACGAAGCCATCGCCCTTCTCCGGGCCACCATCGCCGGCCGGCGCAGGGCGCTGGGACCCGCCCACCCCCTGACCCTGCGCTCCCGCGCGAGCCTGCTGGTCCTGCTGCCGGCCGCTCGGGTCGTCGCCGAGGACGGTGGCGCGCTGCTGTCCTTGCCCGCGGAATGCGCCCGGCTCCTCGGCCCCGACCACACCGTGACCCTGGGCGCGCACCACAACCACGCCTGGGCGCTGTACCTGTTGGGCCGCTTCGACGAGGCCGACCAGGAACTGCGGCTGGTCACCGAGGCCTACCTGCAACGTTTCGGACCCGACTACCCGATCGCGCTCTCGGCCCAGCAACTGCTGTCCCGGACCCGTGCCGCCCGCGGGCACATGGACGAGGCGATCGCGCTCATGTCGGACGTCGTGGCCAGGAGGGAGCGCGCCATGGGCGCCGACCACCCGTTCACGGTCGCCGGCCGGCAGCTGCTGGACGAGTTCGCGTCGGGGCGGCGGCAGCCGCCCCCGGCCTGACCCCGGCCCGGCCGTACCGGAGTCGCGAGTCAGCCCCGACCCCCGCCCAGCAGCCCCATCACCTGCCCCACCACCGGCACCGCCCCGAGCGACTCCGCCTCCGCGATCGGGGCGGTCAGCATCTGGGAGCCCACCGGCTTGAAGTCGGCGACCTGGGTGCCCACTCCGTTGTCGAGGGGGTCGACGCCGGTGCCGGCCAGGGGGTTGGGCTTGAGGCCGGCGATCGGGCCGGTGACGTAGCCGACCGTGCCGGTGAGGACCGTGAGGCCGGCCTGGGGGTCGACCTTGCCGAGGGAGGTGGGCCGCCACGGCACGTCCACGAGCGGGGTGCCGGCGTCCGCGTGGGCCGTCGCCGTGCCCGCGCCCAGTGCCGCGCCCGTGGTCAGCAGGGCGAACAGGGCGCGCCGCGCGGTGGGGTGCTGGGTCTTGCTGTGTCGGGCCATCGCTGGTGCCACCTTCTGGTGCGCAGGGTAATGATGTCGCGACACAGGGTAGTTGAGAGGTGACCCGCGCTTCAAAAGCGAACCGCGGGGTCGGCAGGCGGCGCGCCATGCGTCAAACTGGTGTTCCGTGAGCATTCATCCCCCGTCCCCCGCCCGTGTCGTGCTGCTGTGCGGCCCCTCGGGTTCGGGCAAGTCCCTGGTCGCGGCCCGTTCCGGGCTGCCCGTCCTGCGCCTGGACGACTTCTACAAGGAGGCCGACGACCCGACGCTGCCGCTGGTGGAGGGGAGTTCGGACATCGACTGGGACCATCCGCGGTCCTGGGACGCGGACGTCGCCGTCGACGCCATCACCCGGCTGTGCGCCACGGGGTCGACCCCGGTGCCGGTGTACGACATCTCGCTCAGCGCCCGTACCGGCGAGGAGACGCTGCGGCTGGGCCGTACGCCGCTGTTCATCGCGGAGGGGATCTTCGCCGCGGAGATCGTCGAGCGCTGCCGGGAACTCGGGGTGCTGGCGGACGCGTTGTGCCTGCGCCGCGGTGCGGTCACCACCTTCCGGCGGCGTTTCCTGCGCGATCTGAAGGAGGGCCGCAAGTCGGTGCCCTTCCTGCTGCGCCGCGGCTGGCGGCTGATGCGCGCGGAGCGCACGATCATCGCGCGCCAGGTGTCCCTCGGTGCCCACCCGTGCGACCGGGACGAGGCCCTCGGCCGGCTCGCTGCCGCGGCGGCGGGACGGGGGGCACGGCAGCAGACGGCCGCCTGACCGCCGTACGGGAGAGGGCGCGGAAGAGGCGGAGAAGACGGAGAAGAGGGACTGGTCGGGCCCCCCGGTCCGACCAGTCCCTCTCCGTTTCCTCCCCCGTGCTCCCCCGTGTCCCCCCTGTTCCTCCCCGTGGGTCCACCACCCCCCGGTGGTTCCCCCGTGGTCCCCCGTGTTTCCCCCGTTCTTCCGGGCAGCCCCCCAGCCGCCCGGCCCCCGCCCTCAGGCGACCAGTTCGCCGAAGGCGTCCTCCTCGTCACGGCCGAAGCTGAGGACCTCGTCCTCGCGCAGCCGGCGCAGCGAGCGCCAGATGCTGGACTTCACCGTGCCGACACTGATGTTGAGTATGTCCGCGATCTCCGGGTCCGTACGGCCCTCGTAGTAGCGCAGGACCAGCATGGTGCGCTGCAGCTCGGGCAGCCGGGCCAGCGCCTGCCACAGGACCGCGCGCAGCTCGGTGCCGCGCATCGCGTCCGTCTCGCCGGGCGTCTCCGGCAGTTCCTCGGTCGGGTACTCGTTGAGCTTGCGCCGTCGCCAGGCGCTGATGTGCAGGTTCGTCATCGTGCGCCGGAGGTAGCCGCCGACGGCCGCCTTGTCGCTGATCCGGTCCCACGCCCGGTAGGTCGAGAACAGCGCGCTCTGCAGCAGGTCCTCGGCCTCGAAACGGTCGCCGGTCAGGTGGTAGGCGGTGGCGTACAGGGAGGCGCGGCGCTCCTGGACGTAGGCGGTGAACTCCGCCTCCGTCAGCGAGCGACGCTCCCCCGAGTCCTCCCGGTACGCGCTCGACCCCTGCGTCTCCGCCGTACGCGCGTCGACCACCGTCATGTACGGCTGCTGCGCGTACCCGGTGTGCTGACGCCCGGTGCCGCGGCACCCCCGCCCTCCCCCACGCTCGAACGTGCTCGTGCGGGAGGGACCCCCCTCGGCACCGGACTTCTCGGAACCCCGGTGCACGTCGTGCAGACGCGTGACCACTGCGCTGGTGCTGATGCTGTGCAGCGTGTTCATCTCGCGCTCCCCGTCGTGGACTTCCGGTGATTCGGTCGTGCTCCCGGCCTCGCCCGGTCGTACTCCGGGCTCCGCCTGGTCGTGCTCCGGGCTGTTCCGGCCGGTGCGGCCGGATCCGGCTCCCCGCCGTGCCCGTGACCAAAAGCCTGCCGCGATCACTTCATCGCCGTGTCCGCCGACTGTCACAGACCTGTCACAGGACCCGGGACACCGGCCGCGTCACAGGAAGTGCACAGCCGGTGGTGATGGTGCGGCCTGATACGGACAGGTCGTACGACACCCCGGCCATGGGCCAGAATGGGCGGGTGCCTTCCCTGTTGCTGATCGAGGACGACGACGCCATCCGTACGGCCCTGGAGCTCTCACTGACGCGCCAGGGACACCGTGTGGCCACCGCTGCGAGCGGCGAGGACGGTCTGAAGCTGCTGCGCGAGCAGCGGCCGGACCTGATCGTGCTGGACGTGATGCTGCCCGGCATCGACGGGTTCGAGGTGTGCCGGCGCATCCGGCGCACCGACCAGCTGCCGATCATCCTGCTGACCGCGCGCAGCGACGACATCGACGTGGTCGTCGGACTCGAGTCCGGCGCCGACGACTATGTGGTCAAGCCGGTCCAGGGGCGGGTGCTGGACGCCCGGATCCGGGCCGTGCTGCGGCGCGGGGAGCGGGAGTCCAGCGACTCGGCGACCTTCGGCAACCTGGTCATCGACCGCTCGGCGATGACCGTGACGAAGAACGGCGAGGACCTCCAGCTCACCCCGACCGAGCTGCGGCTGCTGCTGGAGCTGAGCCGGCGGCCCGGTCAGGCGCTGTCGCGGCAGCAGTTGCTGCGGCTGGTGTGGGAGCACGACTACCTGGGCGACTCCCGCCTGGTGGACGCGTGTGTGCAGCGGCTGCGCGCCAAGGTGGAGGACGTGCCCTCGTCCCCGACCCTGATCCGTACCGTCCGTGGTGTCGGCTACCGCCTGGACGCTCCTCAGTGACCGATACGCAAGGGGGGCTGCGCGGCTGGGCCGCGGGCCGTAGGGGAAGTCTGACGCGGCTCAGGTTCACGAGTCTCAGGCTGCGGCTGGTCGTCGTCTTCGGGCTCGTCGCCCTCACCGCCGCGGTGTCCGCGTCGGGCATCGCGTACTGGCTGAACCGCGAGGCCGTGCTGACCCGCGCCCAGGACGCGGTGCTGCGCGACTTCCGGCAGGAGATGCAGAACCGCGCGGGCGCCCTGCCGGCCCACCCCACCCAGGACGAACTCCAGCGCACGGCGGGCCAGATGGCCTCCAGCAGCCAGAGCTTCAGCGTGCTCCTGGTCGGCCAGGACGCGCACGGCAAGACGGTGTACGGCAACTCGGGCGGCATCAACGGATTTTCGCTGGAGGACGTGCCCAAGTCGCTGCGGACCGCGGTGAACCGGCAGCAGAAGGTCTCCGACGTCAACAAGCAGCCGTACCACCTGTACTGGCAGCGGGTCGTGGACCACGGCACGCCCTACCTGGTCGCCGGCACGCGGGTGATCGGCGGCGGCCCGACCGGCTACATGGCGAAGACCCTGGAGCCGGAGGCGAAGGATCTCGACTCGCTGGCCTGGTCGCTGGGCATCGCCACCGGGCTCGCGCTGATCGGCGCCGCGCTGCTCGCGCAGGCCGCCGCCACGACCGTGCTCAAGCCGGTGCACCGCCTCGGCGTCGCCGCGCGGCGGCTCGGCGAGGGCAAGCTGGACACCCGGCTGCGGGTCTCCGGGACGGACGAACTCGCCGATCTCTCCCGGACGTTCAACAACGCGGCGGCGGCCCTGGAGAAGCGGGTCGCGGACATGGCCGCGCGGGACGAGGCGTCCCGGCGCTTCGTCGCCGACATGAGCCATGAGCTGCGTACGCCGCTCACCGCCATCACCGCCGTCACCGAGGTGCTGGAGGAGGAGCTGGACTCGGAGGCGGGCGGCATCGACCCGATGATCGAGCCCGCGGTCCGGCTGGTGGTCAGCGAGACCCGTCGCCTGAATATTCTGGTCGAGAACCTGATGGAGGTCACCCGCTTCGACGCGGGCACCGCCCGGCTGGTCCTGGACGACGTCGACGTCGCCGACCAGATCACCGCCTGCATCGACGCCCGCGCCTGGCTGGACGCGGTGGAACTGGACGCCGATCGCGGCATCCACGCCCGCCTCGACCCGCGCCGCCTGGACGTGATCCTCGCCAACCTGATCGGCAACGCGCTCAAGCACGGCGGCTCGCCGGTACGGGTCTCGGTGCGCGAGGCCTCCGACTCGGTGGTCATCCAGGTCCGCGACCACGGCCCCGGCATCCCCGAAGAGGTGCTCCCCCACGTCTTCGACCGCTTCTACAAGGCCAGTGCCTCCCGCCCCCGCTCCGAGGGCAGTGGTCTCGGCCTGTCCATCGCGATGGAGAACGCCCACATCCACGGCGGCGAGATCACGGCGGCCAACTCCCCCGAGGGCGGCGCGGTGTTCACCCTCCGCCTGCCCCGGGACGCCTCGCTGCTGACGGAGGAACAGACGCAGGACGACGGCGGGAACGGTGACGACGCCCCGGGGAAGGAGGGGTCATGACGCCGGTACGACGCCGGGGCCTGCTGGCCCTCCCCCTCCTGGCCGTCCTGCTCACCGGCTGCGGCATCCGGGCCACCGAGGTGCCGACCGACTTCGGCCCGGCGCCCTCGCGCGTCCCGTGCTCGCTGGCGGGCCCCGACCTGGCGACCCAGACGTCACAGGGCGTCCCGGTGCAGGTCTTCCTCCTGTGCCGGGAGTCCCTGGTCACGGTGGACCGCACGGTGCGGGTCCCCGAGGGCACCCCGGACGCCCGCCGCCGGGTGATGGTGGCCCAGGGCCTGCTGGACGAGCTGGCGGCGGCCCCCTCCCCGGCGGAGCGGTCGGCGGGCTACACCACCCGCGTCCCCGGCGGCCTCACGGTCTCCGGCCCCGCCCCGCACGACCCCGAGGACACCCTCCGCCTCGGCACGCCCCCGTCCCGCCTCCCCGCCTCCGCCCTCGCCCAACTGGTCTGCACCCTTTCCGACTCGGCCGCCACCGAAGCCGACGGCTCGGTCGTCCTCGGCGGTCCCGCGCCCTCCCCCCTCCGCCGCTACGCGTGCACGGAGGAGGTCCGCAACAGGCCGACCGGCACGCCGCCGCAGAGCGAGGTGACGGAGGGCGCGGGGTAGCGCTCCGCGAGGGCCCTGGCATCTTCGAGCGCCTGCGCCGAAAGCTGATCAACGACTCGCGGTGGGCCTTCTCCAGACACCCGAATTACGCCCGCGCGGTGACACTCGCGGCCAACCCGTTCGTCACGGACGAGTATGTGGAGGACATCGTCGCCACTCGCCTGGAACGAGCGCACATCCTCAAGGACGCCACCCGACCGGAATACTGGGTCATCCTGCACGAGAACGTACTACGGCATTCCGGTCGGTGGCGACGAGGTGATGGCGCGCCAGCTGGATCACGTCGCGAGCCTGATGAGAGAACGAGTGGGGTGGGTGACGGTGCCCCCGTACGCGGCGGCAGCGCATGCATCGATGAGCGGCATGCTCCAGCTCATGGACTTCGAGGACGCACCTCCGGTCGCCTATACGGAGACGTCGTTCTCGGGCACGTTGATGGACGATCCGGCTGTGGTGAAGCGGGCACAGCCGCAGCAGCCGCCAGCGGCCCGCGCTCCCGCCGCTCCCGCGCGCATACGATCTGCTGAGGGTCGCCGCGCTGTCACCGGAGGCGTCCCTGGCCCTGATCGAGTCGATGGCTGAGGACTACAGACGATGCGCGAGTACGACCTGATCAACGCCAACTGGTTCAAGAGCAGTTACAGCAACGGCGAGGGCGGCGAATGCGTGGAGGTCACATACGACTTCCTGCGCGACGCCAGCTGGTTCAAGAGCAGCTACAGCAACGGCGAGGGCGGCGACTGCGTCGAGGTCTCCCACGACTTCATCGGCTCCACCCGCTGGCGGAAGAGCACGTACAGCAACGGCGAGGGCGGCAGTTGCGTCGAGGTCGCCGACGGCTTCCCCGGTGTCGTGCCCGTCCGTGACAGCAAGGTGGCGGACGGTCCCGCGCTGGTGATCGGGGCGGCGGCGTGGACGGAGTTCGTCGGCGCCGTGGGGTCCGCCCGCTTCTAGCCGGCGGCGCCGCCCGCTGTCCGTGCCCGGCCGGGCAGCGGCACCACGCCGGTGCCCCGAATCCCTCTCACACCGACCCCAAAGCACCTATGCGGAACCGATCGTGCAGACCCACGCGTCTACGGGGGCGTGCAGCGTCAAGGGGACTTCGGCGGCAGCGCCGCCATCCGCATCCGTGCGGCAGGCGGCATCCTCCTCCTCGCCCACCTCGCCTACGTCGCCTGGCTGATGCTGCGGCCGCTGGACGTGCCGTGGGTGACGCCGCCCAATCTGCACCCGCTCGCCGGCATCCGGGCCGACCTGGCCCTCGGGTGGCCGGCCGCGGTGAAGCCGCTGGGTGAGGGGATCGCCCTGCTCGCGCCGCTCGGCGTGCTGCTGCCGATGGCCAACGGCCGGCTCACCGTCTCGCCGCTCGCCTCCCTGCTCCGCACCGCCGCCGCGGCCGCCCTCGTCTCCCTCGGGATAGCCCTGTTGCAGACCGGGGTCCCCGGCCGGGTCGTGGACGTCGACTCGCTGCTGCTGAACACGACCGGCGTGATCCTGGCCCATCTGCTCGTCGTACCCGCGGCGCGGGCGCGTCTGCGCAGGTGGGAACGGTTGCGCGAGCAGTCGGACAGCGAGCCGGCCATCGTCCCGGAGGAGTTTTCTCAGGGGCGGACCCCGAGGATTCCCAGGGTCGGAATAGCTCCTTAGAGTGACGCTTCGTCCGCTTCGCACCCGTATCGTCGAAGACAGTTGGAACGAGCGATCGACGACCACGGAGGACAGCGACATGACCGCCCTTGCCCGCCCCACCCACGGCCGCATGATCGGCGGAGTGTGCGCGGCCCTCGCCCGCCGCTTCGGCACCTCCGCCAATACGATGCGGGTGATCTTCCTGCTGTCCTGCCTGCTGCCGGGCCCGCAGTTCCTGCTCTACATAGCCCTGTGGATCCTGCTGCCGTCCGAGGACAAGGCCCACGCCGCCAGTTGGTGACACACGCGTCGCTGGGGCGCCCCGGTCGGTCCCGGGGCGCCCCAGCGCCGTTGTACGGGCTGTGCCGTGCGGTGGCGTCAGCCGAGCGGAAGACCGTTCAGGCCCATGCCGTGCGTGGGCAGACCGGTCTTGCCCACCGGCAGACCGCCGAGCAGGCCCGCCACGGGCGCGGTCGGCCCCTGCGCGAGCACCTTCTGCACGGCGGGCTGCGCGGCGGCCACTCCGGTGCCCAGGGCGTTCTGCCCCTGGGCGACCGCCTCGACGGTTCCCGGCAGCGCCTTGGTGACGTTCTCGGCCGGCAGCGACGTGGCCACGCTGTCCAGGGCCTGCGAGGTGGCGGGGGCGGCCTGGGCGGCGCCCGCGCCGACGGCGGCGATGGCGGCACCGAGGGCGGCGACACCGAGGGTCTTGGCGGCAGACTGCTTCATGAAATGCGTCCTTGAATGCGGAGACGGGAGAGGGCAGATCGCAAACGATCCGAGCGGTCCACGACCGTAAACACGGTATGCCGCACCCCGCAAACACCGAAATGCGGACACGCTGCGAAAACGTGTCCGCATGTCGAATCCGAAAAGGCGGTGCGCTACCCCTCGAACCCGGCAGAACCGCTGGTCGGAGCGGTCTGCTGAAACAGCCATTCGGATTTCAGCTCGGCGTATCCGGGCTTGATGACGTCATTGATCATCGCAAGCCGTTCATCGAAAGGAATGAACGCTGATTTCATCGCATTGACGGAGAACCATTGGATGTCGTCGAGCGTGTAACCGAACGCGTCGACAAGGTGCTCGAACTCCTGGCTCATGGTGGTGTGCGACATCAGACGGTTGTCGGTGTTCACCGTGGCCCGGAAGAACAGCCGGCGCAGCAGCCCGATCGGATGCTCGGCGTACGACGGCGCGGCCCCCGTCTGGAGGTTGGAGCTGGGGCACAGCTCCAGCGGGATCCGCTTGTCCCGGACGTACGACGCGAGCCGGCCGAGCCGCACCGACCCGTCCGGGCGGACCTCGATGTCGTCGATGATCCGCACCCCGTGCCCGAGCCGGTCGGCGCCGCACCACTGGAGCGCCTGCCAGATGGACGGCAGCCCGAACGCCTCTCCGGCGTGGATGGTGAAGTGGTTGTTCTCGCGCTTGAGGTACTCGAAGGCGTCCAGGTGCCGGGTGGGCGGGTGACCGGCCTCGGCACCGGCGATGTCGAAGCCGACGACGCCGGAGTCCCGGTAGCGGTTGGCGAGTTCGGCGATCTCCAGCGAGCGGGCCGCGTGCCGCATGGCGGTCAGCAGGGCGCCGACCCGGATCCGGTGCCCGTTCTCGCGGGCCAGCCGCTCCCCCTCGCGGAAGCCCTCGTTGACGGCCTCCACGACCTCTTCCAGGGTCAGCCCCCGCTCCAGGTGCTGCTCGGGCGCGTACCGCACCTCGGCGTAGACGACACCGTCCTCGGCGAGATCCTCGGCGCACTCCCGGGCGACCCGGACCAGGGCGTCCCGGGTCTGCATCACGCCGACGGTGTGCCGGAAGGTCTCCAGATACCGCTCCAGCGAGCCGGAGTCGGCCGCCTCGCGGAACCAGATGCCCAGCTTGTCGGGGTCGGTCTCGGGCAGCTCCGCGTACCCGGACTCGTGGGCGAGTGCGACGACGGTGCCCGGCCGGAGCCCGCCGTCGAGGTGATCGTGCAGCAGAACCTTGGGCGCCCGGCGGATCTGGTCCGGCGTCGGAACCGGCGCCGGGAGGTTCGCCGGGACGGTCCCCTTCGGTGCAGTCTGGCTCGTCATTTCCGCACTGTAACGCCTACGCGCGTAGAAGGCGCCGGGTCCACACCCGGACGAGGCCGGACGTTTTCCGTCTCCTTTACGCCGATACGCAAAGGTGACCGCACGTACGGGTTTTGTACACCGCGCCTTCTGACACTGTTCTGTCATGGGACAGCAAGCGACTCGGGTCCGAACGGCCGGGCTGGGCAGGGTGGTCGGGGCGGAGCCGGCCTCGGTGTGCGGGGCGGTGCTGCTGCTGCCCGGTGGGGAGGAGGTCTCCACGCGCAGGCGGTCCCCGATGTGGGCGGCGGCGTTCGTCCGGTCGTTGGGGCGCCGGTTCGCCCGGGAGGGGCGGGCCGAGGGGGTGGCCGTGCACGCCGTCCGCTACCGCTGCCGGGGCTGGAACGGCAGCGAGGCCCGGCCGGCCGCCGACGCGGAGTGGGCGGCGGACGAGATCGTACGGCGGTACGGGGACGTTCCCGTGTGCCTGGTCGGCGTCGACATGGGTGGCCGGGCGGCCCTGCGGGCGGGGGGCCACGAGGCGGTCAACTCCGTGGTGGCGCTGGCGCCCTGGCTGCCCGAGGAGGACGTGGCCGCGCCCGCCGAGCCGGTGAAGCAACTGGTGGGGCGGCGGGTGCTGATCGTGCACGGCACCAACGACCGGTGTACCGAACCGGAGTTGTCGTTCCGGCTGGCGGCGCGGGCGAAGAAGGTGAACCGGGAGGTGTGCCGGTTCGAGGTGCACTCGGACGGGCACCGGTTGCTCGGCCACCGGGACGAAGTCGTGTCGCTGGCGGCCGACTTCGTGCGCGGCGCGCTGTTCGGGCATCCGGTCTCCCGGCCGGTCGAGGACGCGCTGGCCGCGCCGCCGCCGATCGGGCTGCGGATGCCGCTGGCCGCCGGGTTCGGCAGGTCGCTCAGGCGCTGAGCCCCGGGGCCGGGTCAGGGCAGCAGGTTGCCCCGTCTCGACAGCAGGAACTTCTTGAAGGCGGCCACCGGCGGGGTGTCCGGGCGGCCGGCCGGCCAGGCGACGCCGATCTCGCGGACGGCCCGGGGCGCGGTGACCGTCAGCTCCACCACGCCCGGCCTCGGCACCGTGGGCGGCGGCAGCAGGGCGACCCCGAGACCGGCCGCGACCAGGCCCCGCAGTGTCTCCGCCTCCTCCCCCTCGAAGGCGATCCGGGGCGCGAACCCGGCCTCGCGGCACAGGGCGTCGGTGATGCGGCGCAGGCCGTAACCGGGTTCCAGGGTGACGAAGTTCTCCTCGGCCGCCTCGGCCAGCCGGATCCGGCGGCGGCCCGCCAGCGGGTGGTCGGCGGGCACGACCAGGCGGAGCTTCTGCTCGTCCAGGCGGCGGGCGGCCAGGTCGGGGGCGTCCGGGACGGGGGAGGTCAGGCACAGGTCGAGCCGGCCGGCGCGCAGTCCCTCCAGCATGGCCTCGCCGTGGTTCTGGACCAGGCTGAAGCGGATGCGGGGGTGCTCGGCGCGGAAGGCGTGCAGCAGTCCGGGCACGGTCTCGGCGCCCATGGTGTGCAGGAAGCCGAAGGCGACCTTGCCGGTGGCCGGGTGGGCGTCCGCGCGGACCTCCTCGGCGGCGCGTTCCACCTCGGCGAGGGCGCGTTCGACGGAGGCGAGGAAGGCGCGGCCCGCGGTGGTGAGGACGAGGGTGCGGCCGCGGCGGGCGAACAGGTCGACACCCAGGTCCTCCTCCAGCCGGGCGATGGCGCGCGAGAGGGTGGACTGGGGGACGTCCATCTCCTGGGCGGCGCGGGTGACGTGCTCGGTGCGGGCCACGCCGGCGAAGTAGGCGAGCCGGGGCGCGAGCAACAGCGCCATGTCTTCTGTGTCACCGGACGGTGACAGGCGGGGCTGTGACCTCTGCTGATGCTCCATGGGATCGATTATGGCGATTCCATGCATTGGACGGATGTAAGGAGTGTCCCTACGGTCGAGGCATGTCTCCTGCCAGTACCGGGGCGTCCACGGCCGTGGACGCCGACGCGCCCGTCACCGCCACCGAGTCCCGCACCGCCGCCGGGACGCCCGACACCCGGATGACGCCGGGCGGCCCCGGCTACCGCCGGATGAGCCTCGCCCTCTTCCTCGCCGGGGTCGCGACCTTCGCCCTGCTGTACTCCACCCAGGCCCTGCTGCCGCTGATCTCCGACGACCTCGGGGTCGCGGCGGGCGAGGCGAGCTGGACCGTGGCGGCCGCGACCGGCGGTCTCGCGCTGTTCGTGCTGCCGATGAGCGCGCTGTCGGAACGTTTCGGCCGCCGTACGGTGATGACGGCGTCGCTGTCGGTCGCGGTGGCCGTCGGGCTGCTGGTCCCCTTCGCGCCGTCGATCGGCGCGCTGGTGGCGCTGCGCGCGGTGCAGGGCGCGGCGCTGGCCGGGCTGCCCGCGTCGGCGCAGGCGTACCTGGCCGAGGAGGTGCGGCCGCGGGCGCTGGTCACGGCGATCGGTCTGTTCGTGGCCGGCAACAGCGTCGGTGGCATGAGCGGCCGGGTGATCACCGGCTGGGTGGCGCAGCTGTGGGGCTGGCGGGTCTCGGTCGGCGTGATCGGACTGGTCGCGGTCGGGTGCGCGGTGGCGTTCCGGCTGCTGCTGCCCGCGCCGCGGCACTTCACGGCGGGCTCGCTGCGCCCCCGCGTCCTGCTCGGCACGGTCCGCGACCACCTGTGCGACCCGCTGCTGCGCCGTCTGTACGCGATCGGCGCGCTGTTCATGACGGTGTTCGGCGGCGTGTACACGGTGATCGGCTACCGGCTGACGGGCGCGCCGTTCGGGCTGCCGCAGGGCATCATCGGTTCGATCTTCCTGGTCTATCTGGTGGGCACGGTCTCGGCGTCCACCGCGGGCCGGCTGGTGGGCCGGGTCGGCCGCCGGGGCGCGCTCTACCTGGCGGGCGGCACGACCGCGGCGGGGCTGCTCCTGTCGCTGGCCGGGTCGCTCCCCCTGGTGCTGCTCGGGCTGGTGCTGATCACGGCGGGCTTCTTCGCCGGGCACGCGGTCGCCTCCTCGGCGGTGAGCAAGACCGCCACCCACGGCCGCGCCCAGGCCTCCGCGCTCTACCAGTCGGCCTACTACATCGGGTCCAGCGTCGGCAGCACGGTCGGTGCCGTGGCCTTCCACTCCGACGGCTGGTCCGGCACGGTGGGCGTGGGCCTGTTCGCGATCGTCGGGGTCGTCGCCATCACGGTCCTCGGCTCGCGGGCGGCACGGCGGGAGCCGGCTCCGGCGTGACCCGCGAGGTCTCGTCTTCCCCCTGGTCGGGGCCGGTTGTCAGTGGGCGCGGATAGCGTCCGCGGGGCAACTGGGCCATCGACGCAGGGGGTTTGCCGTATGGAGTTCCGGATCGCGCGCGGGGAGCTGGCGGAGGCGGTGGCCAGGGCGGCGCGGGCGCTGCCGGCGCGGACGCCGGTGCCCGTGCTGGGCGGACTGCTGCTGACCGCCGAGGCGGGGCGGCTGACGGTGTCCGGGTCCGACTTCGAGACCTCGGCCCGGGTGGAGACCGGGGCGGAGGTGGGCGCGGCGGGCCGGGTGCTGGTGCTCGGGCGGCGGCTGCTGGACATCTGCCGGGTGGTGCCGGAGGGGCCGGTGAGCTGCGCGCTGGAGGGGACGCGGTTCACCGTGGAGGCGGGCGGCACCCGGTTCGGGCTGTCGACGCTGCCGTACGAGGAGTATCCGGCGCTGCCGGCGGCGCCGGCGGAGTACGGGGAGGTGGACGCGGAGGCGTTCGCGACGGCCGTCGGTCAGGTGGCGGTGGCCGCGGGGCGGGACGACACGCTGCCGGTGCTCACCGGGGTCCAGCTCCGGCTGGAGGGCGCGGAGCTGACGTTGTCGGCGTCCGACCGGTACCGCTATGCGGTACGGCGGCTCGAGTGGCGGCCGGGGGTGGCGGCCGGGGAGCCGGTGGAGGTGCTGCTGCCCGCGCGAAGGCTGCTGGAGACCGCGCGGGGGCTGGCGCGGTGCGGGTCCGCGCGGGTGCTGCTGGCGCCGGGGGACGGGACGGCCGGGGTCGTGGGGTTCGAGGGCGGGGGCGCGCGGACGCTGCTGCGGCGTCTCGACGGCCGGCTGCCGGGGTACGGCACGCTGTTCGAGCTGGCCGGTGCCTCGGTCGCCGAGGTGGACACCGAGGCGCTGGCGGAGGCGGTGCGGCGGGTGGCGGTGGTGGCCGAGGCGAACAGCCCGGTGCGGCTGGACTTCGCCGCGGACGGGGGCACGCTGCTGGTGCGGGCGGGTTACGGGGACGACGTGGCGGCGCAGCGGCTGCCGGCCGTGCTGCGCGGCGCGGAGGAGGCGACGGTGGCGTTCAATCCGGCGTACCTGCTGGACGCGCTGAACTCCTTCGCGTGCCCGGGGCTGCGGATCGAGCTGCTCGGGGCGGGTCAGCGGGCGCTGCTCGGCGGCACCGGGGCGGCGGACGACCATCGGCATCTGCTCATGTCCGTAAAGCAGTTGGTCTGATTCGGTCGCTTTACGACTCCGGCGGTCATTGTCAGTGGGCTGCGGTAGCTTCGCGAGTGGTGGGGCGCGAAGACGCGTACGAACGGTGACGGGACGGGTGGGCGATGGGTGACGGTACGGCGGCGGCGGGGATCGACGTCGCCCTGGAGAGGCACCGGACCGAGCTGACCGGTTACTGCTACCGGATGCTCGGGTCCTCCTTCGAGGCGGAGGACGCGGTGCAGGACACGCTGGTGCGCGCCTGGCGCAGCCACGACCGGTTCGAGGGCCGGTCGTCGCTGCGCTCGTGGCTGTACCGGATCGCGACGAACGTGTGCCTGGACATGCTGTCGGCGGGCAACAGACGGGCGCGGCCGATGGATCTGACCGACGCGACGCCGCTGGCGCAGGCGGCGCTGTCCCCGCGCCCCGACCACACCTGGCTGGAGCCGGTGCCGGACGCGCGGGTGCTGCCGGCGGTGGGCGATCCGGCGGAGGCCGCGGTGGCCAAGGAGTCGGTCCGGCTGGCGTTCATGGCGGCGTTGCAGCAGCTGCCGCCCAAGCAGCGGGCGGTGCTGATCCTGCGCGAGGTGCTGGCGTGGAAGGCGAGCGAGGTCGCCGAGCTGCTGGACACCTCGGTCGCCTCGGTCAACAGCGCGTTGCAGCGGGCGCGGGCCACGCTCGCCGAGCGGTCGCAGGTCGGTGCCGAGGGCGAGGTGTCCGACCCGCTGGACGAGGAGCAGCAGAAGCTGCTGGAGCGCTATGTGAAGGCGTTCGAGGGGTACGACATGGCGGCGCTGACGGCGCTGCTGCACGAGGACGCGGTCATGACGATGCCGCCGTTCGACCTGTGGCTGCGCGGTCCGGCGGACATCACCGGTTTCATGTCCACCATCGGCGCCTCCTGTGCCGGCTCGCGGCTGGTGCCGGTGCGGGCCAACGGGCTGCCGGGGTTCGCGCACTACAAGCCGGACCCGGACAACGGCGGCTTCAGCCCGTGGGCGGTGCAGGTGCTGGAGCTGTCAGGGGGCCGGATCACCGGTTTCCACTGCTTCCTCGACACCGGGCGCTGGTTCCCGCTCTTCGGTCTGCCCCTCCATCTGGAAGCGGAGGCCGGCGAGGGCGAGGAGGGCGCGTAGCGCGGGGGCGGGGGCGCGCAGCCGGATCCGCCCGCCGGCCCGGCGCGCGGCCAGCTCCAGCCGGGCCAGCAGGTCCACCTCGGCGAGGCCCGGCGGCCCGAGCGCGCCCACGTCGCACACGACGGTCCGGGCGCCGGTGCGCTCCAGCGCGGCCCGTACGGCCGCACAGAGCACCGGCACCTCGTCGCGCCCCGCGGTTCCGGGCAGCACGAGCACGGGGAGTTCCTCGGCGTCCACGGGGAGATAGACGGCCGGGCGGGGCGTAACTCATCGCGGCGCCGGGGCCGATCGGAATCACATTGACCGACCGCACGTGCCCGCTGGAGGGTTGGGGCCGTGACGGGGGTACTCAGCGGTTTCGCGGTGATCGCGATCGTGATCGGGGCGGGCTATGTGCTCGGGCGGCGCGGGACGCTCGGGGCGCAGGGCGTGGAGGTGCTGACGCGGCTGGCGTTCACGGTGGCCGGTCCCGCGCTGCTGTTCACCACCCTGGCCAGGGCGGATCTGTCCGTGCTCTTCTCCGCCCGCCTGCTGGTGACGGCGCTGAGCACGGCGGCGGTCTGCGCGGTGTTCGTCGCGGTCGGGGCGGCGCGGCGGTGGGGGACGGGCCGTACGACGATCGGCGCGCTGTGCTCGGGGTACGTCAACTCGGGAAACCTCGGCATCCCCATCGCCGCGTACGTCCTCGGCGACGCGTCACTGGTGGCGCCGGTGCTGCTCTTCCAGGTCGTCCTCGTCACGCCGGTCGCGCTCACCGTGCTGGACCTGTCGGGCACGGGCGGCAAGGGCACGCTCGCGCAGCGCCTGCTGACGCCGCTGCGCAACCCGATCGCGGTGGGGTCGCTGTCGGGGGTCGTGGTGTCGGCCGCGGGCTGGAGGCTCCCCGGCCCGGTGATGGAGCCGCTCACCCTGATCGGCAACATGTCCGTCCCCGCGGCCCTGCTGGCCTTCGGCATGTCCCTGCACGGCAGCGCGGCACCCTGGCGCGGCCCGGACCGCCGACTGGTCTTCCTCTCCGTGACGTTGAAGTCCCTCGGCCAGCCACTGGCCGCCTGGGCCCTGGCCACGTCCCTCTTCCACCTCCACGGCGCCCCCCTGCTCGACGTGGTCGTCACCTCCGCCCTCCCGGCGGCCCAGAACCTCTTCACCTACGCCACCCGCTACCACGTCGCCCAGTCCCTGGCCCGCGACTCGATCCTCCTGTCGACGGTGGTCTCGGTACCGGTACTGGTGGGGGTGGCGACGGTTTTGGGGTGAGCGTGGCCGCGCCGGCGGGCGCCGAGTGCTCGTCATGCCGTTCAGACGAACGGGACCGGCGCAGGTCCACCGGTCCCGTTCATCCGTATGAGGAAGCCGCAGGTCAGCCGATACGTTCCAGCACCACCGGGGTGGGCGTGAAGTCCGTGCCGGGGGCGGCGATGTCGAAGGAACCCCGCACCGCCTGGAGGGCGTAGTCGAAGCGGTCCGGGGTGTCGGTGTGCAGGGTCAGCAGGGGCTGTCCCTCGGTCACCGTGTCGCCGGGCTTGGCGTGCAGCTCGACGCCCGCGGCGGCCTGCACCGGGTCCTCCTTGCGGGCGCGGCCGGCACCCAGGCGCCAGGCGGCGATGCCGATGTCGTAGGCGTCGAGGCGGGTGAGGACGCCGGAGGACGGGGCGGTCACCACGTGCTGCTCGCGGGAGGTGGGCAGCGGGGCGTCCGGGTCGCCGCCCTGGGCCGCGATCATGCGGCGCCAGACGTCCATCGCCGAGCCGTCGGCCAGCGCCTTGGCCGGATCGGCGTCCTTCAGGCCGGCCGCGTCCAGCATCTCGCGGGCCAGGGCGAGGGTCAGCTCGACCACGTCCGCCGGGCCGCCGCCCGCCAGGACCTCCACCGACTCGCGGACCTCCAGCGCGTTGCCCGCCGTCAGGCCGAGCGGGGTGGACATGTCCGTCAGCAGCGCGACCGTGCGCACGCCGTGGTCCGTGCCCAGGCCCACCATGGTGGAGGCCAGCTCACGGGCGTCCGCCAGGGTCTTCATGAAGGCGCCGGAGCCGACCTTCACGTCCAGCACCAGGGAGCCCGTGCCCTCGGCGATCTTCTTGGACATGATGGAGGAGGCGATCAGCGGGATCGCCTCGACGGTGCCGGTGACGTCGCGCAGCGCGTACAGCTTCTTGTCGGCGGGGGCCAGACCGTCGCCCGCCGCGCAGATCACCGCGCCGACCGAGTCCAGCACGTCCAGCATCTCCTCGTTGGAGAGCAGGGCGCGCCAGCCGGGGATGGACTCCAGCTTGTCGAGGGTGCCGCCGGTGTGGCCGAGGCCCCGGCCGGACAGCTGCGGTACGGCCGCGCCGCAGGCCGCGACCAGCGGGGCCAGCGGCAGGGTGATCTTGTCGCCGACGCCTCCGGTGGAGTGCTTGTCGGCGGTCGGCCGGGACAGCGTGGAGAAGTCCATGCGCTCGCCGGAGGCGATCATGGCCGCCGTCCAGCGGGCGATCTCACCCCGGTTCATGCCGTTGAGCAGGATCGCCATGGCGAGCGCGGACATCTGCTCGTCGGCGACCTCGCCGCGGGTGTACGCGTCGATGACCCAGTCGATCTGCTCGTCGGTCAGCTCGCCGCGGTCCCGCTTGGTGCGGATGACGGAGATGGCGTCCATGGCCATGGCTGGTGGCTTCCTTCCGGGAGGTGCGAAGGTGTACGGCCCCCCTGAGGTGGTCAGGGGGGCCGTACGGGAATTACTTGGTGAGATGGTCCGGGCCGAAGGCCTGCGGGAGCATCCCGGACAGCGGCAGGACGCCCTCGGGGGTGTCCAGGAGCAGCTCCGGGCCGCCGAACTCGTACAGCAGCTGGCGGCAGCGGCCGCACGGGACGAGCAGCTCGCCCTCACCGTTCACGCAGGTGAAGTGGGTGAGGCGGCCGCCGCCCGTGCGCTGCAGCTCGGAGACCAGGCCGCACTCGGCGCACAGGCCGAGGCCGTAGGAGGCGTTCTCGACGTTGCAGCCGGTGACGGTGCGGCCGTCGTCGACCAGGGCCGCCACCCCGACGGGGTAGCCCGAATAGGGGGCGTAGGCGTGCACCATCGCCTCCCGGGCCGCGGCGCGCAGCGCCTCCCAGTCGAACCCGCCGTCTTCCCGGCTCACTTGCCCTGACCCTTCCGGTACCGCATGCCGTCCGCCTTCGGCATCCGCAGGCGCTGCGCGGACAGCGACAGCACCAGCAGCGTGACGACGTACGGCGTGGCACCCACGAAGTCGCTCGGCACCTCGTCGGTGAACAGGTACCAGACCAGCACGGCCGCGGCCACGACCAGGCTGATCACGCCCTGCCACATCACCTTGCGGTACAGCTTCCACCCGGCGAGGGCCACGAGCAGCACGACCAGCAGGAGCAGCAGCGCGTGCACGGTCGTGCCGCCGTTGCGCAGCTGGAGGGCGTCGGAGTAGCCGAACAGGCCCGCGCCCATGGCCAGGCCGCCCGGCCGCCAGTTGCCGAAGATCATCGCGGCGAGACCGATGTAGCCGCGGCCGCCGGTCTGGCCCTCCAGGTAGGTGTGCGAGGTGACCAGCGCGAGGAAGGCGCCGCCGAGGCCGGCGAGGCCGCCGGAGACGGCGACGGCCGCGTACTTGTAGCTGTACACGTTGACGCCGAGGGACTCCGCGGCGACCGGGTTCTCACCGCAGGAGCGCAGCCGCAGCCCGAACGGGGTGCGCCACAGCAGCCACCAGCTGCCCACGAACAGCACCACGGCGAGGATGGTCACCACGGACAGGTGGGTGACCACGCCGCCGAGGATGCCGGCGAGGTCGGAGACCAGGAACCAGTGGTGGCCCTCGATCGACTGGAGGCCGTCGGACAGGCCGGGGACGGTGACGTCGGGCAGGGCGTCCACGGGCGGGGACTGCTTCGGGTTGCCGCCCGCGTTGGCCGCCGCGCCGTCGGTGAAGCAGAGCTTGGCGAGGTACTGGGTGGCGCCGAGCGCGAGCAGGTTGAGCGCGACACCGGAGACGATGTGGTCGACGCCGAAGGTGATGGTGGCGACCGCGTGCACCAGGCCGCCGAGGACGCCGAAGCCGATGCCGCACAGCAGGCCGAGCCAGGGGCTGGACTGCCAGCCGGCCCAGCCGGCGCCGAAGGTGCCGAGGATCATCATGCCTTCGAGGCCGATGTTGACCACGCCGGCCCGCTCCGACCACAGGCCGGCGAGACCGGCGAGGCCGATCGGCACGGCGAGCCCGAGGGCGGCGCCGACCTGGCCCGCGGAGTCGAGGTCCTGCGAGCCGGTGATCACCCGGACCGCGGCCAGGAGCAGCAGCGCGCCCGCGACGAGCACCAGGATCTGGCCGAGCGAGCGGCCCGAGCTGCGCGGCGCGGCGTCCGCGGCCTTGGGCGCCGCGGGCGGCGGCGCGTCGGTCATCGTGGCAGTCATCACGCCACCTCCTGCTTCTTCATCGGGGCGGCGGCGACCTGGGCGGCGAGTTCCGCGCCGACCCGCTGCTGCTGGCGCTTGAGGCCGTACCGGCGTACGACCTCGTAGGCGATCACGACGCACAGGACGATGACGCCCTGGATCACGCCGAGGATCTCCTTGTCGTAGCCCTGGAACTCCAGGTGGTTGGTGGTGCGCTCCAGGAAGCCCCACAGCAGGGCGCCGAGCGCGATGCCGATCGGGTTGTTGCGGCCGAGCAGCGCGATGGCGATGCCGGTGAAGCCGATGCCGGTCGGGAAGTCGCTGCTGAACTGGTAGCTGTCGTTGAGCAGGGTCGGCATGCCGATCAGACCGGCCACCGCACCCGAGATGATCATGCTGGTGGCGACCATCTTCTTCACCGACACACCGCTCGCCGCGGCCGCGCTCTCGGACTGGCCGACGGTGCGCAGGTCGTAGCCGAACCGGGTGCGGCCGAGGACGAACCAGTACGCGATGCCGACGAGGGCGGCGATCACGATGAAGCCCCACAGCTCGCCGGCCGGGCCGGTGTCGATGTTGAAGAAGTGCGACGACGACGGCAGCGGCTTGGTGGCGACGACGGTGCCGCCCTGCTGGAGCTGGGCGAGCTTCCCGGGCTGGAGCAGGTAGGCGATGACCGCGGTGGCGATCGAGTTCAGCATGATGGTCGAGATGACCTCGCTGACGCCCCGGGTCACCTTGAGGACACCGGCGATGGCCGCCCACACCGCGCCGGTTCCCATGGCGCAGATCAGGATGAGCAGCACGGAGAGCCAGCCGGGCAGGGTCAGCGCTCCGCCGAGCACGGCGGCGAAGAACGCGGCGAGCCGGTACTGGCCGTCGACACCGATGTTGAACAGGTTCATCCGGAAGCCGATGGCCACCGAGACACCCGCGAGGTAGTAGGTGGTCGCCTTGTTGAGGATGTAGACCTGGCTGTCGCTGGCGAAGCCGTAGGTCAGCATGTCGCTGAAGGCGGGGCCGGGGTTCTTGCCGGTCGCGAGGATCACCAGGGCGGTGATGACGAGCGCGGCGACGATCGCGAGCAGCGGTGCCGCGATCCCGAGGACCAGCCGCTCCTTGTCGATCCGTGAGGTCAGCTTGTTCATCGCGCGTCGTCCTCCGCGTGCTCCAGGTGGCCGGTGACCGCACCCGTCATGGCGGAGCCCAGCTCCTCGGGGGTGATGGTGGCGGGGTCGGCGTCGGCGACCAGGCGGCCGCGGTACATCACCCGCAGGGTGTCGGACAGGCCGATCAGTTCGTCCAGGTCGGCGGAGATCAGCAGCACGGCCAGGCCCTCGCGGCGGGCCTCGCGGATGTGGTCCCAGATGGCCGCCTGCGCGCCGACGTCCACACCGCGGGTGGGGTGGGCGGCGATGAGCAGCTTGGGGTTGTGGCTCATCTCGCGGCCGACGATCAGCTTCTGCTGGTTGCCGCCGGACAGCGAGGCGGCGGTGACGTCGATGCCGGGGGTGCGGACGTCGTACGACCGCACGATCCGCTCGGTGTCGGCGCGGGCGCCCTTGGTGTCGAGCAGCGCGCCGCGGGAGTTGGGCTTCTCGGTGACGTGGCCGAGGATGCGGTTCTCCCACAGCGGGGCTTCGAGGAGCAGGCCGTGGCGGTGGCGGTCCTCGGGGATGTAGCCGATGCCGGCCTCGCGGCGGTCGCGGGTGGCGCTCTGCGAGATGTCGGTGCCGTCGAGGGTGATGGTCCCGGCGTCCGGGTGGCGCATGCCCATGATCGCCTCGACCAGTTCGGACTGGCCGTTGCCCTCCACACCGGCGATGCCGAGGACCTCGCCCTTGTGGATGGTGAAGGAGATCCGGTCGAGGATGACGCGCTCGATGCCGTCCAGGTCGGTCTGGCCGAGGTGCAGGCCGTCGACCGTGAGCATCGGGATGTCGGTGACCGTGGACTCCTCGGTCTCCGGGGTGGGCAGTTCGCTGCCGACCATCATCTCGGCGAGCTGCCGGGGGGTGGTGGAGGCCGGCTCGGCGGTGCCGACGGTGGTGCCGCGCCGGATGACGGTGATCTCGTCGGCGACGGAGAGGACCTCGCCCAGCTTGTGCGAGATGAAGATGACGGTGAGGCCCTCGGCCTTGAGTTCGCGCAGGTTGTCGAAGAGCGCGTCGACCTCCTGCGGCACGAGGACGGCGGTGGGCTCGTCCAGGATGAGCGTCCGGGCGCCGCGGTAGAGGACCTTGAGGATCTCCACGCGCTGGCGGTCGGCGACGCCCAGCTCCTCGACGAGGACGTCGGGGCGCACGTTCAGGCCGTACGCGTCCGAGATCTCCTTGATCCGCGCGCGGGCCTTGCCACCGATGCCGTGCAGCTTCTCCGCGCCGAGGACGACGTTCTCCAGCACGGTGAGGTTGTCGGCGAGCATGAAGTGCTGGTGCACCATGCCGATGCCGCGGGCGATGGCGTCGGCCGGGTTGTGCAGGACGGCCTGTTCGCCGTCGATGGTGATGGTGCCCTCGTCCGGCTGCTGCATGCCGTAGAGGATCTTCATCAGGGTGGACTTGCCGGCGCCGTTCTCACCGCACAGGGCGTGGACGGTGCCCTTGGACACGGTGATGTCGATGTCGCGGTTGGCGACGACGCCGGGGAAACGCTTGGTGATGCCGCGCAGTTCGACGGCAGCGGGAGGGCTGGACGCGTTGATGGCGCACTCTCCTCGGGGAAAGGGGCTGCGTTGGGGAGGGAGGGCAGGCGTCGGCGACGCTAGCGCGGCAACTCCTAGCTACACGCGTAGAGTTGACACATTGTTATGGCTCGGCGAAGGGGCCGCGAACGACTCACCCGCGCCGAGCCGGGGTCCGGTGGACGGACCGGACCCTTGTGGGCCGACGGGTCCGGTGGACGGCCGGACCCCTACAGGTCGGTCGGGTCAGCTCAAGGGGTGGTCTTGACCTTGATCTTGCCGTCGACGATCTGCTGCTTGGCGGCGTCCAGCTTGGGCTGGATGTCCTTGATGAAGCCACCGCTGGTGGACAGGGAGACACCGCCCTTGGCCAGCGAGTAGACGTTGTTGCCGGCGAGCGGCTTGCCGTCCTTGACGGACTGGATGAAGTCGAAGACGCCGACGTCGACGTTCTTGACCACCGAGGTCAGGATGGAGTTCTTGTACTTCTCCATGCCCGGGACGCTGTACTGGTCGGAGTCCACGCCGATCGCCCAGGCGCCCTTGACGCCGTTGACGGCCTCGATGGCGCCGGTGCCGGAGGAGCCGGCCGCCGTGTAGATGACGTCCGCGCCGCTGTCGAGCATGCCCTGCGCGGCCTGCTGGCCCTTGTCGGGGCTGGAGAAGCCGGAGGTGTCCTGGCCGTGGGACAGGTACTGGACGTCGACCTTCACCTTGGGGTTGGTGTCGTGCACACCCTGCACGTAACCGGCCTCGAACTTCTTGATCAGCGGGTTGTCGACACCGCCGATGAAGCCGATGTGGCTCTTCTTGGTCTTCAGCGCGGCGGCGACACCGGCCAGGTAGGAGCCCTGCTCCTCGGTGAAGGTGATGCTGTTGACGTTCTTGCCGTCCACGACCGAGTCGACGATGCCGAAGCTGGTCTTGGGGTACTTCGCGGCGATCTTCTGCACCGACGGGGCGTAGGCGTAACCCACGGCGACGATCGGGTTGTAGCCGGCGTCCGCCAGGTCCTGGAGGCGCTGCTCGCGGTCGGCCTCGGTGTCCGAGGTCTTGGCCGTCAGCTCCTTGATGGAACCGCCGAACTGCTTCTCGGCCTTGTCGGCACCGCGCGCGGCGGAGTCGTTGAAGGACCGGTCGCCACGGCCGCCGACGTCGTAGGCGAGACCGATCTTGACGCCGCCCTTGCCACCGCCCGAAGGGGAGGAACTGGCGTCGTCGGAGGACGTCTTGCCACAGGCAGTGGCGGCAAGGGCGAGGGCTGCGGTGGTGAGACACGCAGCGGAAAGCTTGGCTACCCGGCGCACGGGAAGGCTCCTTCACCTGACCTGAGCGCCATGTCGGCGCTTGAGCCGAACACCCCGGCGGCGACGGCTTCGCGGCATCGTAACGCGCGTAGATGTCGCAAAAAACCCTCTCTCGAAGCCGTTATCGATTCGAGGCAAACAGCATCTGAACTCGAAGTCCGAGCCGTCTGGCGGGGGTGTTGCGCACGGCACACGATTGGCTTGCGGATGTGTTGCGCCGCGGCGGGGGATCCCTTCGGCGGCCGGATGCGGCGGCCCCCGGAGGGGCCGCCCGTCTCAGGCCTGCCGGCCGTCGCTGTCGTCCAGGAACGCGGCCGCGGTGAACATCTCCACGCCGACCGTGATGGCGTGCTCGTCGGCGTCGAAGTCGCCCTGGTGCAGATCGCGCACGGCGCGCTCGCCGGGGCGGCGCACTCCGAGCCGGGCCATGGCGCCGGGCACGTGCTCCAGGTACCAGGAGAAGTCCTCGCCGCCCAGGCTCTGCTCGGTGCTCTCGATGGAGTCCCGGCCCCGGCGGGCGGCCATCGCCCGGCGCAGCAGGTCGGCGGCGTCGCGGTCGTTGACGACGGGGGGCACCCCGCGCACGTAGTTGATCTCGGACTTGGCCCGGTGCAGGGTGGCGACCTCGTCGATGGCCGCGTGCACGATGTCGGGGGCCTGCCGCCACGCCTCCAGGTCCAGGCAGCGGACGGTGCCGGACAGCTCGGCGTGCTGCGGTACGACGTTCGGCGCGTGCCCCGACTCGATCCGGCCCCAGGTGAGGGCGAGCCCGACGCGGGTGTCCACGCGGCGGGCGATCAGCGCGGGCACGTCGACCGCGACCCGGGCGGCGGCGGTGACCAGGTCGGTGGTCAGGTGCGGGCGCGCGGTGTGTCCGCCGGGGCCGTCAAGGGCGATCTCCAGCCGGTCGCAGGCGCTGGTGATCGGACCGTGCCGCAGCCCGATCCGGCCGGCGTCGACGCGGGGGTCGCAGTGCACGGCGAGGATCCGCCCGACCCCGTTGAGCGCGCCGTCCTCGATGGCCGCGAGGGCGCCGCCGGGCAGCACCTCCTCGGCGGGCTGGAAGATCAGCCGTACGGGCCGGGTGAGCAGGCCCTTGGCGTGCAGGTCGGCGAGGACGAGACCGGTGCCCAGCACCACGGTCGTGTGCACGTCGTGCCCGCACGCGTGCGCCCGGTCGGGGACGGTGGAGCGGTACGGGCAGTCACTCTTCGTGTCCGGGATCGGCAGCGCGTCGATGTCGGCGCGCAGCGCGAGCAGCGGTACGGCGGGCCGCTCGCCCTCCTTCAAGCCGATGTCGCACACGAGTCCGGTTCCGGTGGCGAGGACGCGGGGGCGCAGCCCGGCCTTCTCCAAGCGCTCTTTGATCGCGGCGGTGGTGCGGAACTCCTGGTTGCCGAGCTCCGGGTGCATGTGCAAGTCGCGGCGGAAGGCGACGAGTTCGGCGTGCAGGGACTCGCTCAGCACGCCGGGGAGCACATCCCCCGAAAGGCCGGCCTCGGACTCTAGGGACATCAATTGCTTCACCCTCTGAAGGGTAGGACGCCCCGCCGGTCAACTACCCCTCGATCAACAAAAGTTCAGCCCGATAGGGGAAGAAAATCTGACCGCCGGACGCATGGGTGCGGACTCTGATGGGTAAATCCCTCTGTTTTCCTCCTTCCACGGATACCACGGCTCGCCGGGGTCACGCTCGCCATGTCCACGAACCGGACCTCCGGTCGGCCCGCGCCCACTAGGGTCCCCAGCCGTGACCGAAGCGACCGAGGACTTTCTGCAGACGACCCGTACCTCCTACGACACGATCGCCAGGGACTACGCGGACCGCTACCCGTCCGGCCTGGTCCATCCCCTGGACCGGAGCGTCGTCATGGCGTTCGCCGAGCTGGCGCGGGGCACGGCCCCGGTGGCCGATCTGGGCAGCGGACCCGGCTACGTCACCGCGCTGCTCCACGAGCAGGGGGTCCCGGCGTTCGGCGTCGACCTCTCCCCCGCGATGGTGGCGCTGGCCCGCGAGGCCCATCCGGGGCTCCGCTTCCGCACCGGCTCGATGACGTCGCTGGACGTCCCGGCCGGGTCCCTGGGCGGCCTCCTCGCGCTCTACTCCACGATCCACGTGCCGGACGCCCGCCTCCCGGGGGTCTTCGCCGGATTCCACCGTGCGCTCGCCCCGGGCGCCCCGGCGCTCCTCGCCTTCCAGACCCCGAAGCCCGGCGAATCGCTCCCCCGTCTCCACCTCGCGGAACGCTTCACCCACAGGATCGCCCTGGACTACTACTGGCGCTCCCCCGAACAGGTCACGTCCCTGCTGGCCGAGGCGGGTCTCGCCCTGGTGGCGACGGTGCGCCGGGAGCCGTTTGGGGAGGAGACCCGCCCCCGGGCGTTCGTGCTGGCCAGGAAGGCGTAGGGGGCGGGGGCGGGGGCCGCGCCCTCAGCCCGTGGGCACCCCCACCTGCTCCCGCTCCAGCGCGGCCCGCAGCTCCCCCATCGCCCGGGCCGCGACGGCCAGCCGCTCGCCCTCGAACGTGCCGCCCATCAGCTCGGCCAGGCACTCGCCGAAGGTCCCGGCCGCCGCGTCGGCCAGCTCCGCCCCCGCCTCCGTCAGCTCCAGCAGCGACGACCGGCGGTCGGCGGGGTTGGGGCGCCGCACGACCCACCCGCGCTTCTCCAGCCGGTCGATGCCCTTGCTCGTCGCGCCGATGCCGATCGCGAACTCGGTGGCGAGGTCGGCGACCCGGGCGCCGGGGCGGTCGCGGAGCCGGCGCAGGAACTCGTACTGGGACGTGACGATGCCGTGCCGCTCGCGGAGGCGGTCGTTGAGGGCGTTGTACAGGCGCGTCTCGCAGCGCACGAGGTCGTCGAAGAACCCCGCGAGGGCCGGGGCGCCGTCACCACTTGATTTATATGCCACGGCATATAGTGTAGCGGCAGCTATCGACGATCGGAGCTGCAGTCATGAGCAAGGAACAGCGAGCGGCGCTGCGCGCGGAACTGCGTCACGCACCCCAGCCCGAGGGCCCCCGGTCCATCGAGGAACTCCGGGCCGGGTTCCGGGCACTGATGGCACAGATGCGCATACCGGACGGAATCCACACGAAGACAACCGAGCTGGGTCCCCGCCCGGCCCTCCTGGTCGAGCCCGCCGGCCCGGCCCCCGCGCCGCACCCCGGGACGATCCTCTACTTCCACGGCGGTTCGTTCCTCCTCGGCTCGCCCGAGACCGCCCTCTGCCTGACCGCGAACCTCGTGGTCAGGACCGGGATCAGGGCGCTGTCCCTCGACTACCGCCTCGCCCCGGAGCACCCCTTCCCGGCCGCGGTCGAGGACTGCCTGGCCGCCTACCGGGCGCTGCTGGACGGCGGCGAGGACCCGGAGCGGATCGTGTTCGCCGGGGACTCGGCCGGGGGCGGCCTGACCGTGACCACGTGCCTCGCCGCGCGGGACGCGGGGCTGCCGCTGCCCGCGGCGATCGTGGCGTTCTCGGCGGGCCTCGACGCCACCCGGACCGGGGAGAGCGTCGACTCCAAGGCCGGGACCGACCCCTTCTTCACCCGCGAGGGCCTGGAGCGCAGCGGGGCGCTCTACCTCGCGGGGCAGGACCCGCGCCACCCCCTGCTCAGCCCGGCCGTCCACGCCGACCCGGCGGGCCTTCCGCCGATGCTGCTCCAGGTGGGCACGGACGAACTCCTGCTGGACGACTCCACCCGGATGGCCGAGCGCGCGCGGGCGGCCGGCGTGGACGTCGTACTCGACGTCACCGCGGACGTCCCGCACGTCTTCCAGGCCTACTCCGGCTCCCTGGACGAGGCCGACCAGGCCCTGGACCGCGCCGCGCTCTTCCTCACGCAGCACATCCGCTGACCCCTAGAAGTGCTCCACCTTCTGCCCCTCGGGAACCCGGTAGCAGCCGGAGACGACCATCAGGCTCAGCTTGGGCGGGTTCCTCTTCTTCATCTGGGTGATGTGGACGCCGGCCTTCTGCTCGTCGTTGTCCGCCACCAGGGTGAGGTTCTTGTTCCGGCTGGTGTCGGGGCCGTACTCGACGATCTTCCAGCCGTGCTCCGGCATCCCGTCCTTGAGGTGCTGCATCGCGGCGTCGAGATCGCTCGCCGACGCGGGATAGAAGCTCCACTTGTGGAAGATCCGGAAGTACGTGTCCCGGTCCTTGCCCGAGCACTCCTGGACGCCGGGGCCGCTGTCGGAGGCCTTTCCCTTGACGCCGATCAGGTCGTAGAGCCGGCTGGACACGCTCTCCGTCCTGTCGGCGGCGTCCCGTGACGTGCTGGTGCCGGCGGACGGAACGTCGTCGGGTTCCGTGCTTGAGGTCATGCTGCATCCAGTGAGGGTGATGAGGACGGTGGACGCGAGGAGCGCGGCGGCGCTCGTGCGGTTCTTCAAGATCGGCGGGCCTCGCTCTTCCTAACGGGTGTACTTCCAGGTCGGCGTGGGTTCCTTCAGCTGCACGTCCTCCCCGTGTCCGGCGACGACCAGGGCCTGATTGAGCAGACTGTCGGAGCCCTCGTCCCAGTAACCACTGTGGCCCTTCGTGTCGGTGGTCATCTGGTTGGCGCCGAAGCGTTCGTCGCTGGGCACGGTCCAGGGTCCGTCCCAGTCGGTACCGCCGTGGCCGAAGCGGCCGATGTCCGGCACGATGTCGCCGTCCGCCTCCTCGTTCCAGACATGGCCCTTCGGGACGTCCAGCTGCTCCGCCTTCGGCACCGTCACGCCGGGGCTGCCCGCGGTGATCACGTCGTCCGCGTTCAGCGTGCCGTGGTCGGCGGCCGAGCCGACGAGGGTGGTGCCGTACGAGTGCCCGATCACGGTGCGGTGCGGCGGGTCGTCGCCCGAGTGCGCGGCCTCCAGTCCGTCGAGGAACCGGTTGAAGGCCGGGGCGCCGTCGTCCGCGTAGTGCCGGAACGGCGAGTCCTTCACGATGTCCTGCGGGGCGTCGTAACCGAGCCAGGTGATGGTCGAGACGGGCTGTCCGTCGGCCTCGTCGGTGGCCACCCGCCAGGTGGCGGTCATCCGGTCGACGTTGCCGCCGATGTTGCTCAGGTTGGAGGTCGTGCCCGGCACGTAGACGGCCTGGTGCCGGGCCGTGTCCGGGTCGCCGTTGGCGATGATCGCCCGGCCGTTGCCGTCCGCGCTGAAGCCGAGGAGGAAGGCCGGGGGCAGGCCCGTGCGGTGGTCCTTGGTGCCCAGGCCGGTCGAGTCGAAGCGGCTCTGGATGGCCTCCATGCCGTTCAGCGATTTGGTGAGGTGGTCGTAGCGCTCGCCGTACTTGCGGTACCAGTCCATCCATTCGTCGGTGTGCACCTTGGACGGCATCGCCCCGAAGCCGCCGTAGGCGGTGATGTACGTCCACTCGTTGGCCGGTGGCTTCGGCATGCCGTCGAGTTCGATCCGGTAGCGCGCCTGCGTCTCGTCCAGCACCACGCGGTTGGCCTCGTCGCGCACCGTCGAGGGCAGGCCGTCGAGCTTGCCCACGCTGTCGGGGCGCAGGGACAGCCATGCCGCACGCTGCTCGGGAGTGAGGCCCTTCCACCAGGCCGCGTTGTCCTTCGGGCTGCCCTTCTCGGGCGGCTGCGGCAGCGAGTCCAGGTACTTCTTGCCCGCGTCGCTCACCCCGTCCTGGTCCGACTTCACGTCCGACCAGTCCCGGTTGGACACCACCAGGTCGTCGTCCGCCTTCAACGCCCGCAGTTTCGGGGCCCACTTGGCGTCCGCGTCCGTGGCTTCCTTCAGGGCGTCGCCGATGCGGTCGGCGAGTTCCACGGCCTTGCCGAAGTTCGGGTTCGGGTGCATGTTCACGGCCTGGCGCTCCAGCGCGGACGCCGTCGGGTCCGTCGGGCTGGTGCTCGCCCGCACGGTGCCGCCCTCCGGCACCTTGCCGTCGACCTCCTTGCCGCCCGCGGGGAAGGTGACCGAGCCGTCCGCGCCGACCTTGCAGCCCGCCGCCTCGGCGTCCGCCAGGGCCGCCTCCAGCTTCCGCTTGGCCGCGGCCATGTCGAAGGCGAACGCGTTCAACGCGGTGCTGACCAGCGCGCACTCGGTCTGCACGTAGTGGAAGTTCTTGCCGAGTTCCTTCAGCTCGCGCAGGGCCGCCTCCGCCGCCTTGCCTTCGAGCCGGTTGCGTATCGCCGCGCTGATCCCGTTCTCGACGGTGTCCTTGGCCGCGCTCGCGGTGTCGCTGGTCGCCTGGTAGCCGTCCGCGGCCTCCTGGTACTCGGACGGCTTGAGGGCCTTCAGGGTCGCCAGGTCCACGCCCCCGTCACCGGCCCTTCGCCTGGCCGCCGACGGCCTCGGTGTCCTGGTACTTGGTCTTCAGCTTGTCCAGTTCGGCCTTCACGTCGCCGTCGGTCATCGACAGGTCGTGCCCCGCGCGCTCCAGCAGCCCGCCGAGTTCGCCGCAGCGGCCGTTCACGTCGTCGACGTACTTCTTCCAGGAGTCGTGCAACTCCTTCTGCGCGGCGGCGGACTGGCAACCGGCCGTGTCCCCCAGTCCCGACTGGCCTTCCTCCAGCTTCCCCAGCGCCTTGCCGAGGCCGTCCTGGAGGCCCTTGGTGTCCTCGCCGGCCTTCGTCCAGACCTTCTTGTCCGACTTGAGACGGCCGGCGTCGGCGCCGCCGCCTCCGCCGCCTGGATCAAGCTGGTTCAGTCGCATTCCGGTGCCGCCGCGGGTCGCGGCGTCCGCTTTCAGTTGCTCCCACTCGTCCCAGGACACGCCTGCAGCCTCCCCGTTGTCCCCGTTGCCGGCAGGCCGCGCCGGCGACGCCATGCTCCCTGTGAGGCAGGTAAGAAATCAAGTCAACCTCTTACCTGGGGCGTGCGCGGGCGAGGGGGTTACGCGGGGCTCACCCTCGCCAGTCGGTGCACGTCGCGGGCCGTTCCCGTCACCCCCGACAGGAAGCCCTGGGCCCGGGGGGAGGCGTGGTCGGTGAGCCAGGTCGGGTCGATGTCGCAGACGGCGACGCGGACTCCGGTGCCGACGAGGGCCAGGGGGAGGGTGTGCACCACGGTGGAGGGGAAGCTGAGGATCGTCCGGCCGATCGGGCCGCGGCGGGCGATGAGTTCGAGGGGCAGGTCGGGACGGACGATCTCCAGTCCGGTCTCCGTGGCCAGCCGGTGCAGCTTCTCCGTGCTCTCGCGGCGGTGGGCGAAGTAGCGGGTGGCGCCGTGCGCCTTGGCCAGGGTGCGGACGGCGTCGAGGTAGCGCTCGCCGTCCACCACACCCGTCTCCACCAGGGAGGTGCCCACCATGTCCGCGCCCTTGGTGATGCGCGGCGGGCCGAAGCGGGCGCGGGTCCAGGCGAAGTCGTTCGCGGTGACGGTGACGCCGTCCGGGACCTCGGTCACCGGCATCGAGGAGAAGACCTCGACCCGGCGGCGGCCGCCGGGGGTCAGCCTGCGGCGGGCCGAGGAGGAGACCGGGGCGAACAGCAGGTCGCGGGGGCCCGGACGGCCGCCCTTGCGGTGCCAGCGCACCAGGCGTTCACCGCGGGCGAGCTGGGCGACGAACTCCATCGTCGCGGTGCCGTCGTCCACCACGACCAGGTCGCGCGCGCGGGTGATGGTCAGCAGTAGCTGGACGTAGCGGGAGAAGGGGTCGCCCATGACGACGCGGTCGGCCCGGCGGAGCAGTCCCGCGAGACCGCCGATGGTGGCGAAGGGCGCGGTGGCTCCGCCGCGCGCCTCCTCCCAGCGCACCCGGTACCCCTCGTCGCGGGCCAGGTCCGCCATGCGGCGCAGCTGGCCGCGGGTCATGGGGTCGGTCGGGGACAGCACGACGACCGTGAGGTCGGCGCCGGCCTGCGCCGGGCCCCCGGCCACGGTCCGCCGCACCTGCGCGGGCACGGACGGCAGCGGTTCCGGGGCGGGCGGGCGGTCCGTGCCCGCCGGCCGGCCCGGGTCCGGCGCCGGCGCGGCGCCCGTGACCGGTCCCGGACCGGACCCGGCAGCGGTCCCCCGCACCACGTCCGGTTCCCTGCCCCGCAGGCCGTGCGGACGCGCCCACTCCAGCACGTTCAGCAGCTGGACCGGGCTCTCCACGAAGGCGAGCGTGCGGGAAGGGGGGCCGGGGTGGCCGGCGCGGGGGCTCATCGGGGGGTGACCGTCCCGTCGTAAGTGGGGATTCACACCGTGACCGGCTCGCCGGCGGCCGCCGCGATCTCGGCCTCGGCGACGACACCGGCGACGCGGCGCAGCTTCTTCATCGGGCCGAGCTCGGAGTCGTAGACCTTCTTGACGCCGTCGCCCAGGGAGGCCTCGATGGTGCGGATGTCGCGGACGAGCCGGGTCAGGCCCTGCGGCTCGACGGAGGCGGCCTGGTCGGAGCCCCACATGGCGCGGTCGAGGGTGATGTGGCGCTCGACGAAGGTGGCGCCCAGGGCGACGGCGGCCAGGGTGGTCTGCAGGCCGGTCTCGTGGCCGGAGTAGCCGATCGGGACGTTCGGGAACTCCTTCTCCAGCGTGTTGATCACGCGGAGGTTCAGCTCCTCGGCCTTCGCCGGGTAGGTCGAGGTGGCGTGGCACATCAGGATGTTGTCCGAGCCGAGGACCTCCACCGCGTGGCGGATCTGCTTCGGGGTGGACATGCCGGTCGAGAGGATGACCGTACGGCCCGTGGCGCGCAGGGTGCGCAGCAGCTCGTCGTCGGTGAGGGAGGCGCTCGCCACCTTGTGGGCCGGGAGGTCGAACTTCTCCAGGAAGGCGACGGCCTCGGTGTCCCACGGGGAGGCGAACCAGTCGATGCCCTTCTCCTTGCAGTACGCGTCGATCCGGCGGTACTCGTCCTCGCCGAACTCCACGCGGTGGCGGTAGTCGATGTAGGTCATCCGGCCCCAGGGGGTGTCGCGCTCGATGTCCCACTGGTCGCGCGGGGTGCAGATCTCCGGGGTGCGCTTCTGGAACTTGACGGCGTCGCAGCCGGCCTCGGCGGCCACGTCGATCAGCTTGAACGCGTTCTCCAGCTCACCGTTGTGGTTGATGCCGATCTCGCCGCAGATGTAGACGGGACGGCCGGGGCCGACCTCGCGCGAACCGAACGAACGCAGACGGGAGTTGGTGCTCATCAGGGGATGTCCTTACTTGGGGAGGGAATCGAGAGAGGGGCCGAGGATCCAGCTGGCGATCTCTCGGATCGCGCCGTCACCGCCGGGGACGGTGGTGACCGCGCGTGCGGCGCCGCGTACGACGTCGTGAGCGCTCGCGACCGCCACGGGCCAGCCGACGAGGGCGAAGCACGGGAGGTCGTTGACGTCGTTGCCGACGTAGAGCACGCGCTCCGGCGCGATGCCCTGCTCCTCGCACCACTGCTTGAGCGCGAGGTCCTTGCGGTCGATGCCGTGCAGCACGGGAAGGCGCAGCTTCCGGGCGCGGGCGGCGACCACAGGGTTCTGTTCCGTGGACAGGATCAGCATCCGCAGCCCGCTCCTGCGCAGGGCCGCGATGCCGAGTCCGTCGCCGCGGTGCACGGAGACGAACTCCCGTCCTTCGGAGTCGATCAGCACCCGGTCGTCGGTCTGGGTGCCGTCGAAGTCCAGTACGACCGCGTCGATGTCGTCGGCGGTCGGCAGCGCGCCGTGCGGGGTCCCGTTCGGGCGGTGCCGGGAGTGGGGGAGGTCCGCGTCGAAGAGAGGGGCCAGCGCGCGGGCCCGGGCCAGGTCGTGCGGGTCGTCGATCTCCAGCACCCGCGCCGGGTCGGTGCGCACGAGTTCGGTGCGGCCGAAGAAGCGGTGCAGGTGCTTGCGGAAACCGGCCGCGTCCATGGCGTAGGCGGCGCCGGTCTCCAGGAAGTCCTGGGGGCGGTCCTGGCGGCGGGGGCGGTACGACTTGTCGTGGTTGACCCCGGCCCCGCCCCCGGTGCCGGTCTCGTCGTGCCGCCAGACGAAGCCGTGGAAGGGGGCCACGGTGACCGCGGTGTCCGCGCCGTCCTCGACCACCGCGCCGGCCACGCCGTCGATGTCCTCGCGGACGAGGAAGGGGCTGGTGCACTGCACGAGCAGGACCGTGTCGACGACCTCGCCGTGCAGGGCCTCGTGGGCGTCCATGGCGTGCAGGACGGCGGCCTCGGAGGTGGCGGTGTCCCCGGCGATGGCGGCCGGGCGGAGCACCACCTCGGCGCCGGCCGCGCGGGCGGCGGCGGCGATGGCCTGGTCGTCGGTGGAGACCACGACGTCGGTGACCAGCCGGGTGGCGCGGCACTCGCGCACCGCGCGGGCCACCAGCGGGACGCCGCCGACCGGGGCGAGGTTCTTCGCGGGCACGCCCTTGGAGCCGCCGCGGGCGGGGATCACCGCGAGCACCCGGCGCACCGAGGCGCCCTGGCCCGCTTGCGGGTCGGACATGGGATCCACTCCTTGGGTAGAGGTCACAGCTCCCCCATCCGCCGGATCACCGGGGCGACGCGCTGGACGCCGTGCCGGTAGGCGCCGCGCGCGGCCCGGCGCACGATCTGGCGGACGGGGCCGGGCGCCTTGTCGGCGGTGGGGGCGCCGGGCAGCGGGGCGCCGTCGGGGCCGAGGTGGTGGCGGGCGAGGATGCCGGGCAGATAGCCGGGCGCGGTCTCGGAGGTGTAGTAGGGGGTGAGGGGCGGCAGTCCGCCGGGGCGGTCGAGCAGCCCGGCGATGCGCTCGCGGGCCGTGGAGAAGCAGGACTCGTACGAGGCGCCCCCGGCGGCGACGCCCTGCCGGGCCACCCACTCCTCGTCGGGGGCGGGGCGGTGCCCGGCGTCGAGCTGGTCCCAGGAGGCGAGGCAGCCGGAGCCGGTGAAGTGGTGGTTGCCGAGCGCCTCGCGCACCCCGAGGTCGGTCAGGACGACGGTGGGCACACGCCGGTGCAGGGCCTCCAGGGCGGCCGTGGAGCTGACCGTGACCAGCAGGTCGGTACGGTCCAGCACCTCGCCCATGTGCCCGTACACCAGCCGGAAGTTGGCGGGCACGTCCTTGCCCTGGACCAGCTTCTGGTAGGGCAGCTCCTCGATGTGGGTGGTGTGTTCGCCGGGCTTGGAGCGCAGCTTGAGCAGCACCTCCCGCTCGGGGTGCCTGCGGGCGTGCCCGATGAGCCGGTCCAGCAGGTAGGTGCGGTCGCGGCGGTTGTCCGGGACGGACGGCTGGGCCGCGAACACCACGGTGTAGGGGTCGTGTTCGCCGGTGTACGGCTCCCCGCCGAGGAAGGGCAGCGCGACCTCGGTGACCGAGGAGGCGTCCGCGCCGACCCCTTCGTACACGGCCCGGAACCGGTCCGCGTCGTGCCGGGAGTTGGCGAGGACCAGGTCCGCGCCGTGCCGCAGCAGCAGGCCGTCGGTGAGCTTCTCGTAGACGACGCCGACGTAGCCGGTGACGACGACGGGCCGCCGGCCGGTGCCCCAGACGTTGCGCAGGCCGTGCAGCATCGCCTGGACGCCGCCGCCGACCAGCGCCAGCACCAGCACGTCGTAGGGCTCCCGGCCCATCGCGTGCAGGAACTCGACGCCGGTGACCTCGCGGAGGGAGTCGGCGCGGACGCCCACCTCGCTCAGCTGGCGGGCGGTCGGGGTGGCGCGGCCGCGCAGGAGGTAGCCGTCGAGCCGGACCTCGGCATCCGCCGGAGTGAGCCGTCGCGCGGTGAGCGCGCCCCACTTCCAGCGGGTGTCGGAGTCCGCGAGGACGGCGACCCGCAGGGACTTCGTTGCACTTGCTGGCACGCCGAAGACGCTAGGAAGGCATTCCGCCGTTCCGCCCAACCCGAAAGCAACAAACGGTTAACAGCACGTCGCCGGACGGCGAATCGGCCCGCGGGAGGGCCGCAATAAAGCCTGGTTCACGGCTTCGCCACATGCCATTCACCCAGTATCAAGCACGGCGTCAAGACGAATGACGGGCGTCCGCCTAACGTCCCTGACGTGGTCAAGCTCTCCGTCATCGTGCCGTTCTACAACGTGCAGCAATACGCGCCCGACACGCTCAGGAGCCTGAAGGCGAACGCGCGTGAGGACTTCGAATTCATTCTCGTCGACGACTGTTCCCGCGACGGGACACCCGGGATTCTCGCGCGCGCGGAGCGCGAGCTGCCCGGGGCGGTCCTCGTCCGGCACGAACAGAACGGGGGTCTGGCGACCGCGCGCAACACCGGCATCGACCGGGCGCGCGGCGAGTATCTGACGTTCCTGGACGGCGACGACTGGCTCGCCCCGGGCTACTTCGAGCAATTGGTCGGCGCGATCGAGGAGTTGGGCGTCGATTTTCTGCGCACCGACCATGTGCAGTGCACCGCGCGGGCCCGCCAGGTGCACCGGGTGCCGGTCGGCCGGCGGAACCAGGTGCTGGACCCGCGCGAGGCGATACTGCCCGCGGACCGCTCCACCTCGGTGGACTACGCGTTCGCCTGGGCGGGCGTCTACCACCGCCGGCTGGTCGACAAGGGGCTGCTGCACTTCACCGACGGGCTGCGCACGGCCGAGGACCGGCCGTGGATCTGGAGGCTGCACCGGGAGGCGGAATCCTTCGCCGCGGTGAGCCTGCTCGGGGTGTTCTACCGGCGCGGGGTCGCCTCCTCGCTCACCCAGATCGGCGATGTGCGCCAGCTCGATTTCATTCGGGCATTCGATCAGGTGATCGCGGAGACCGCCGCGGACCGCGATGCGGACGCACTGCTGCCGAAGGCGGTCCGTACGTATTGCGCCATCATTTCCCATCATCTGGGATCCATCGAAAGGTTCGAGCCCGCGGTGGCGAAGAAACTGAAATCCCTGAGTGCCGCCGCACTGCGCCGCATGCCGCAGGACGTGCTGGACGAGGCCCTGGACTCCATGGACGTGCAGCGCGCCACCAAGCTGCGCCGGCTGCGCCGCCGTCCCGCCGCCGCGGGGGCCGCCGCGTGACCACCCAGATCTTCCAGGCGTCCACGCTGTACGGCATCGCCACCCTCGCCGCCGCCCTGGACTCCGGCTGCTTCGACTCCGCCGACCGGCGGATCCTGCTGGTCTGCAACAACGCGGCGACGCCCGAGACGACGCCGGGTCCCGACGAGATGCCGGGGTTCGAGCGGCTGCGCGACCGGTTCGACGACGTGATCTCGTACAACGAGACGATCTTCCCGTTCCACCCGGGCGGCTGGGCTCCCCGGGTGGACGACATGCCGCTGTGGGAACGGTTCCTGCGGCACGAGTGGCGGCTGGGCGACGAGGACGTCGAGCTGGCCGTCGAGTCGATCCAGGTCAATCCGGCGCTCGCGCTCGCCCAGATCTTCAACGGCGCCCCGGTCACGGTCTACGCGGACGGCCTGATGTCCTACGGCCCGACCCGCAACAAGATCGACCCGCTGGTCGGCACGCGCATCGACCGGGTGCTCCACCTGGACCTGGTGCCGGGACTGGCGCCGCTGCTGCTGACCGAGTTCAAGGTGCCCGGCGAGCTGGTCCCCACCCAGGCCTTCACGAAGGTGCTCGCGGAACTCGCGCAGACCGCCGCCGGGACGCCGGACGCCGAGGAGCCCGCGCTGCTGCTCGGGCAGTACCTGTCGGCGCTGGACATCCTCACCGCGGAGCAGGAGGAGAACCTGCACGTGCGGATGCTGAGGGGCGCGGCGGCCCTGGGCCACACCGCGGTCGTGTTCAAACCCCACCCCACCGCCCCGGCGCGCTACACCCGCTCGCTGGAGCAGGAGGCGGAGCGGCTCGGTGTCGAGCTGACCGTCGTGGACACGCCGGTCCTCGCCGAGGTGCTGTACCAGCGGATGCGTCCCGCGCTGGTCGTCGGCTGCTTCTCCACGGCCCTGCTCACCGCCTCCGCGCTCTACGGCCTGCCGGTCGCCCGGGTGGGCACCGAGCTGCTGCTGGAGCGGCTGACGCCGTACGAGAACAGCAACCGGATCCCGGTCACCATCGTGGACGCCCTGCTGCCGGAGCTGTCCGACGCGGCCGCGGTCACCGAGCGGCGCCAGGGCATGGACGTGGACCGGCTGGGCGCGCTGGTGCGCGCGGTGGGCTTCGCGATGCAGTCGAAGATCCTGCCGGGGCTGCGCGCGGAGACGGAGACCTGGCTCGCGGCCAACTTCGGTCCCGAGACGTCCCGTTACTTCAAGCGCCGCAGGCTCACCTCGCTCGCCCTGCCCGGCGGGATCCCGTCCCAGCTGGCGTTCATCCCGCGCAACGTGACCGTGCGCCGGGTGGCGAAGAAGGCGCGCAGCCTGCGCAGGACGGTGCGGCGCTGAGTCCGGGCGGACCCGTCCCGCACCCGGGTCCGCCCACGCCCCCGCCCCGTGCCGTTAACCCGGACGTAAGCCCAACTACCGCCACTTTTCAGGTAGTTTCATGTGATCGTGAGACATGAATCCCGGTGTCCGGGTAGGCGCCGGGCACCATGGCTGTTTCCTCCCCCACCCTCGACGCCGTCCCCGCCCCGCCCGACCGGACGACGGCCGCCCCCACCGCCACCCCCACCGATCGCCGGAGCCGGCTGCTCGCACTGGACGGGCTGCGGCTCGTGGCCGCGCTGATGGTCTGCCTGTACCACTACACCGGCCGCGGCGGCACGGTCTCCGAGTCCTGGCACCAGAGCCCGGCCACGCTCTTCCCGGCCCTGTCCCGGCTGTCCGTCTACGGCTGCCTGGGCGTCCAGTTCTTCTTCGTCATCAGCGGCTTCGTGATCTGCATGAGCAGCTGGGGCCGCACCCTCGGCGACTTCTTCCGCTCCCGGGTCTCCCGCCTCTACCCCGCCTACTGGGTCGCGCTGGTGCTGGTCACCGCGGCGTCCCTGGTGCTGCCGGCCGTCATCGCGCCGGTCCGCCCGGACGAGTTCCTGGTCAACCTGACGATGCTGCAACAGCCGATGGGCGCGACCCGCGTGCTCGGCGTGTGCTGGACGCTGTGGGCCGAGGTCCGCTTCTACGCGCTGTTCGCCCTGCTCGTCGTCGCGCGGGGTGTCACCTACCGCCGGGTGGTGCTGTTCTGCTCCGTGTGGACACTGGCGGTGGTGGTCTGCCGTACCACCGGCAACGCGCTGACCGACCAGATCCTCATGCCCGAGTACGCGCCCTTCTTCATCGGCGGCCTCGCCCTCTACCTGGTGCACCGCTTCGGCGGGAACCCGCTGCTGTGGGGCATCGTCGCGGTGTCCCTGCTGCTCGGGCAGAGCGAGGCCACCCGCGGCCTGTGGCACCCCGCCGGCCACTTCGGCTTCCACCGCGACCCCTACGTGGTCATCCTGATCGTCGCCCTCGCCTTCGCCGCCGTCGCCGCCGTCGCCCTCGGCCTGACCCGCTGGGCGTCCTGGCCCTGGCTGACCACGGCCGGCGCGCTGACGTACCCCTTCTACCTGGTCCACGAACACCTGGGCTGGTTCGTCATCCGCGTCCTGCGCCGGACCCTCGGCCTGTCACCGGGGGCGACCCTCGCGGTGACGGTCCTGGCCATGCTGCTCCTGGCCTGGCTCATCCACCGGTTCGTGGAGAAACCGTTCGGCCCACGGCTCAGGCGGGCGCTGAAGGCGCGCGGCCCTTCCGGCGTCTAGGACGCCACCCCGTACCGCGCCCCGATCCCCGCGATCACGACCGCCAGTCCTTCTTCGAACTGGCGGTCGTAGTCGTCGAAGAGGAGTTCGCCGGCCGCCGCCGCGAGGGGGTGGTCGGCCAGGCGGCGGGCGCGGTCGGCGATGTCGGTGCGGACCTTCTCGTCGCCCGGCAGGGGGCGCATGCCCTGCTCCTCGGTGACGAAGCCGATGGTGTAGGCGTAGGCCGTGCGGCCCGCGTCGACGGCCTGGGCGAAGGTCAGCCCGGCGTCCGTCAGGAGCCGGAGGTTCGCCTCCAGGGCGGGGGCGTGGTCGACGCCGGTGAAGCGGGAGCCGCTGAAGACCTTGGCGCCGTCGCGGTAGCCGAGCAGCGCGGCGCGCAGACCGCGGTTGACCTTCAGCAGGCGTTCTTGCCAGGTGTCGGCGGGATCGAGTCCGGCGCCGGCCGTCATCCGCCGGAACATCTGTGTCGCCATCTCGTCCAGCAGCGCCTGCTTGTCCTTGAAGTGCCAGTACAGGGCAGGCGCCTTGACGTCCAGCTCCTTCGCGATGGCGCGCAGGGTCAGCCCGTCGAGGCCGACCTCGTTCAGCAGCCGCAGCGCCGTGTCGGCGACCCGCGCACGGTCCAGGGGCGATCGTCGTTCCGCACTCACGCTTGACAGCTTAACAGCGTTAAGGGCACTCTCGGACCCAAGGAACTTAACGGCGTTAAGGAGATGTGGCCGTGGATACGACGGATGTCCTGATCGTGGGCGCGGGCCCCACCGGGCTCACCCTCGGCATCGACCTGGCCCGGCGCGGGGTCGCGGCCCGGCTCGTGGAGCGCGCGGACGCCCTGTTCCCGGGCTCGCGCGGCAAGGGGATCCAGCCCCGCACCCAGGAGGTCTTCGACGACCTGGGCGTCATCGACGCGGTCCGCGCGTCGGGCGGCCCCTACCCGGACCGGATGGTCTGGCGCGACGGCGAGCGGGTCGGCGAGGAGTCGATGTTCGAGCGGTTCGAGCCGGACGCGGGCACGCCGTACCCCGCGCCGCTGATGGTCCCGCAGTGGCGCACCCAGGAGATCCTGTACGCCCGGCTCACGGAACTGGGCGGGAAGGCCGCCTTCGGGCGCGAGGTCACGGGCCTGGCGCAGGACGCGGACGGCGTGGACGTGGCGTTCGCCGACGGTACGACGGTCCGCGCGCGCCATGTGGTGGCCGCCGACGGCGGTCGCTCGGGGATCCGGCGGGCCCTCGGTGTCGGCATGACCGGCGAGACCGTCGACCCGGCACCGTTCGTGGTGGCGGACCTGCGGGTGCGGGGCCTGGACCGGTCGCACTGGCACGCCTTCCCGGCCGCGGACGACAGCGCCCTCGGGCTCTGCCCGCTGGCCGGCACCGAGGAGTTCCAGATGGCCGCGCGGCTGCCGGTGGGCTCGGAGCCGGATGTGACCGAGGACGGCGTGCGCGAGCTGGTCGCCCGGTACACCCACCTGGCCGCCTCGGATGTGACCGAGGTGCGCTGGGCCTCGGAGTTCCGGCCCCGGGCGGCGCTCGCGGACCGGTTCCGGGTGGGCCGGGTGTTCCTCGCGGGCGACGCCGCGCACGTGCACTCACCGGCCGGCGGACAGGGCCTGAACACCAGCGTCCAGGACGCCTACAACCTCGGCTGGAAGCTGGACGCGGTCCTGCGGGGCGCCCCCGAGTCCCTGCTGGACACGTACGAGGAGGAGCGGCGGGCGAACGCCGCGGCCGTGCTGGAACTGTCCACCGGCGTGCACCGCGGCGAGGTCCGGCGGGGCCGGGCCACCGTCCAACTCGGCGTCGGCTACCGGGAGTCGTCGCTCAGCGCCGAGACCCGGACCGAGCCGGGACGGGTGCGCGCGGGCGACCGCGCGCCGGACGCCGAGATCCCCGGTGGCCGCCTCTTCGACCTCTTCCGGGGCCCGCACTGGACCCTGCTGGGCGCGGCCGCCGCCCCGCGAGCGGGCGTGCGCACCCTGCCGTCGGCCCCCCGGTCCTACGGCCCCGGTGTCTTCCTCGTCCGCCCCGACGGGTACGTCGGCTGGGCGGGCGAGACGGCGACGGAGGACCTGGCGGCGTACCTCGACTCCGTCCTGGGCGGCTGAACTCCGGCGCCCCGGCCGCTCCTGCCGGCCCGCGCCACTACGACGCCAGCGACAGCTTCACCGCGAAGCCGAGGAAGAGGACGCCGGCCGCCGACGTCGCCGTCGCCGACAGGCGCTTGCGGCGGCGGAAGGCGGCGGCGAGGCGGGTGCCGCCGAATATGAGGGCGCTGAGGTAGAGCACGCTGGCCACCTGAGCGAAGGCGCCCAGCACGACGAAGGAGAGGGCCGGGTAGGCGTAGCCCGGGTCCACGAACTGAACGAAGAAAGCGACGAAAAAGAGAATGGCCTTCGGGTTGAAGAGGCTCACCACGAGGGCGCGGCGATAGGGGCGTTCCTCGGTGGCGACGGCCGCCTCCGCCGTCTCCTCCGGCTGCCGCTCCCGCCGGGTGCGCCACATCCGCCGGGCCGCCCGCATCATGCCGATCGCCAGCCAGGTCAGATATCCGGCGCCCGCGTACTTCACGATCCCGAACAGCACGGCGTTGGCCTGGAGCAGCGAGGCGACTCCGGCGGCGGACAGGGTCATGAGCACCGTGTCCCCGCAGAACACCCCGGCGGCCGCGGTGTACCCGGCGCGCACCCCGCGGCGGGCGGCGACGGACAGCACATAGAGGGAGTTGGGCCCGGGCAGCAGCACGATCAGGGCCACGCCCGCGAGATACGTGGGGAGATGGACGACACCGAACATGGCAAGGAGTGTCGCACGGGGGTACGACAACGGGACCTGGCGGTGACCCCTCACCGGTCCCGGCTCAGAACGCGTCGCTCGGCACGTGACTCCCCCACACCTCGCGCAGCGCCCCGCACACCTCGCCCAGCGTGGCCCGCGCCCGCAGCGCCTCCCTCATCGGGTAGAGGACGTTGTCCTCGCCCTCGGCCGCCTTCGCCAGCGCGGTCAGGGCCGAGTCGACCGCGCCCCGGTCGCGTCCGGCGCGCAGCCGGGCGAGGCGTTCGCACTGGCGGGCCTCGATGGCGGGGTCCACGCGCAGCGGCGCGTAGGGCTCCTCCTCGTCCAGCCGGAAGCGGTTGACGCCGACCACCACCCGCTCGCCGGAGTCGGTCTCCTGGGCGATGCGGTAGGCGTTGCGCTCGATCTCGGCCTTCTGGAAGCCCCGTTCGATCGCGGCCTCCGCGCCGCCCATCTCCTCGACCTCGCGCATCAGCTCGACGGCCGCCTCCTCCACGTCGTCGGTCATCCGCTCCACCGCGTAGGACCCGGCGAACGGGTCGACCGTCGCCGTCACGTCCGTCTCGTGGGCCAGCACCTGCTGCGTGCGCAGGGCGAGCCGCGCGGCGGTGGCGGTGGGCAGCGCGATCGCCTCGTCGAAGGAGTTGGTGTGCAGGGACTGGGTGCCGCCGAGGACCGCGCCGAGGGCCTGGACCGCGACCCGCACCAGGTTCACCTCCGGCTGCTGCGCGGTCAGCTGCACCCCGGCGGTCTGGGTGTGGAAGCGCAGCATCAGCGACTTGGGGTCGCGCGCGCCGAACTCCTCCCGCATCACCCGGGCCCAGATCCGGCGCGCGGCCCGGAACTTGGCCACCTCCTCCAGGAACGTCGTGCGGGCGACGAAGAAGAAGGACAGACGCGGGGCGAAGTCGTCAACGGCCATCCCGGCCGCGATCGCGGTGCGCACGTACTCGATGCCGTCGGCCAGGGTGAAGGCGATCTCCTGCACGGGGGACGCGCCCGCCTCGGCCATGTGGTAGCCGGAGATGGAGATGGTGTTCCACCTCGGGATCTCGGCCGTGCAGTACCGGAAGACGTCCGCCGTCAGCCGCAGCGAGGGCCTGGGCGGGAAGATGTAGGTGCCGCGGGCGATGTACTCCTTGAGCACGTCGTTCTGGACCGTGCCGGTCAGCCGGTCCGCCGGCACCCCCTGCTCCTCCGCCACCAGCTGGTACAGCAGGAGCAGCGGCGCGGCCGGGGCGTTGATCGTCATCGACGTGGACACCCGGTCCAGCGGGATGCCGTCGAACAGCACCCGCATGTCCTCGATCGAGTCGATGGCCACGCCGACCTTGCCGACCTCGCCGTGCGCGAGGGGCGCGTCGGAGTCGTGGCCCATCTGGGTGGGCAGGTCGAAGGCGACGGACAGCCCGGTGGTGCCGTGGGCGATCAGCTCCCGGTAGCGGGCGTTGGACTCGGCGGCCGTGCCGAAACCGGCGTACTGGCGCATCGTCCAGGGGCGGCCGGTGTACATGCTGGGGTAGACCCCTCGGGTGAAGGGGTACGCCCCCGGCTCCCCGAGCCTGTCCGCGGGGTCCCAGCCGGTCAGGGCGTCCGGCCCGTACACCGGCTCGATCGGCAGGCCCGACTCCGACTCACGCGCCATAACCGCCTCCGCAGGACGTTCCGTACCTCCCCACCATGCCCCGCGCTCCGACGGCGGTCACGCGGAGAGGCGTCCGGAGCGTGCGGCCTCGGCGCTCCCGCCGCGGGGACGAGGGCTGGGTGCGTCGGCGTCCGGGGAGAGGGGGTCTCGCGCGGCTGTCCACCGGGGACGCGGGCGGGCGGCGAGGCCGGCGGAGGCGATGAGTATGGGGCGCGGGCGGGACCGGGGGAACATGTCCCGCCCGCGCCGGGTGCACGAGCCGTGGGTACGGGGGGAACCCCGGCTCGGTGCAACAGCCGATGACCAGTCGGCTCACTTGGTACTGCGTCCGGGGGCCGAAAAGTGTCACACCCTGCGCGAAGAAATTTTCCCAGCCTGGTGAAACAGCAGGTCAGGAGGGTGATGGGGACGGGGATCCGCTGGGTGCGCCGGCGGTGGCGCGAGGGCGCCGGGGGCCGTGGGCGGAGGGTTCCGGGGCGGGCGTGGCGCCATCGCGCTGCCGGATGCGGACCTGGCCCGCGCCGGAACCCCGGCCGCCGCCCTTGCCCAGTCCGCTCCCCTTGCCGTTGCCGTTGCCGGGGTGGCTGTCGTCGTCACCGCCCTGGCCGTTGCCGTTCTGGTCGCCGCCCCCGCCCTGCCCGGAGCCCCGGCCCGCGCCGCGGCCTTCGCCCTGGCCGCGGCCGCCGTCGTCGCCGCCCTTGCCGGGGGTCGGGCTGACGGCGGTGTGCTCGCCGGTGGTCAGGAGCAGCTTGCAGTACTGGGCCACCCGGGCGGAGCCGCCCGCCAGGGTCTCCAGCGCGCGTCTGCGGTCCGCGCCGAGGCCGGTGCCGGCGCGCAGGTCCCGGCAGGCCGTGGCGGCGCCGCTCCACCGGCCGCCGGGGGCGCTGGGCGCGCCGGAGCCGGGGCGCGTGCCCGTGCCGGTGCGGCCGTCCGGGCCGGTGGCGCGGTCGGAGCCGCCGGATCGGGCGGTGCCCGTGGCGCCGCCGGGAGCGGCGGTGCCGGTGGGTGCCTGCGGGGTGGTGGCCGGGGCGAGCGGCCGGCCGGAGGCGGTGGCGCTGGCCGCGGGGGCCGGGCGCTCCTCGTCGAACGGCGTGGGCAGCACTCCGCTGCCGGCGGCCACGGCGACCCCGCCGAGGGTGCCGGCCGCCACCACCGCGGCCAGCGCGAGGCGCACCGGGCGGCGCCAGGCGGGGCGGCGGGCGGGGGCTTCGGTGCGGGCGCCGATGCGGACCAGGCCCGCGTCGTGTCCGCGGGTGCTCGCGCCGGGGCGGCCGCCGGGCGCGGCGGCGCGCTCCTCCGCGGCGGCGTCGCGGGCCTTGCGGAACGCGGCCAGGGCGGCCTGCTCGCCGGGGAGTTCGGAGGTGGCCGGGGCCGCCTCCGCGGACAGCGCGCCGAGCAGCTCGAAGAGGCGTTCCGCGCGGTCGGCGGCGGACGCGTCGACGGCCTCCGCCGCCTCCCCGGCGAGCAGGCGCTCCGCCGTCTCCCGGTTCAGCCACTTGTCCTGCTCGTCGGCCATCACATGTCCTTCTGCGTCCGCGCTCGCGTATGCGTCACAGTGCCGGACGTCACCGCGCGGCGGCGCGGTTCTCGCTGGACGGCCCGCTCGGCCGTCCGGGGAGGCGGCAGCGCGTCGAGCACGCCCGCGGCCTCCGGGTCGTCGCCCAGCAGTTCCGCGAGCCGTTTGAGGCCGCGGTGCGCGGCGGTGCGGACGGCCCCGGCGCGTTTGCCGAGGGTCTCGGCCGCGGACTTGGCGTCCAGACCGACCACCACGCGCAGGACGACCGCCTCGGCCTGGTCCTGCGGGAGCCGCGCGATGAGGGAGAGGGTGTTGCCGGTGGTGAGCGCCTCGATGGCCTCGCCCGCGGTGTCGGACTCGGCTGCCCGGCCGGTCAGTTCGGTCTCGTCGCCGCCGATCGCCGGGCGGCGGCCGCGCATCCGGATGTGGTCCAGGGCGCGGTTGCGGGCGATCCGGGCGGCCCAGCCGCGGAAGCGGTCGGCGTCGCCGCTGAACCGGCCGAGGTCCCGGGCGATCTGCAGCCAGGCTTCGGAGGCCACGTCCTCGGCGTCCGGATCGCCGACCAGCGTGCGCACGTATCCGAGCAGGCGCGGGTGTACCGCGCGGTACACCGTGCGGAAGGCGCTCTCGTCACCGTCCTGTGCCGCACGCACCGCGGTGGTCAGCTCCGCGTCGTCCCCCAGCACCGCACTCCCTTTACGCCTGTCTCCGGTCGGCGCGAATGGCACGTTACGGCGTGAAACCTTTCTTCGTCCATGTCCGTAGAAGATGCAACTAACTCGTGACCGGGTGCGGGTGTGCGCAGGGTGAGCATCCGGTGCGGACCGAAAGCGGCCGGGGTGTGACAGAAAACGCACGGGCGGCGCTGTAGGGAGTACGGGTCGCCGCGCGGCCCTCAGCGCGACGGCCGGGGCCTCTCCTGTGGGGGGTGGCGGCCCCGGCCGTCGCCCTGCCCGGCGTCCTGCCGCTCGCCTCTTACCCTTCGGCGCTCACTTCTTACCGTCGTTCGCTTGCGAACTTCCGCCGCTTTTGCCGGTTTTGTCCGCTTTCGGGGTCGCGCAGTGCGCGGCGACCAGCTCCGGGTCGCCCGCCGCCGCGACGATTTGCCGCCAGGCCGTGGCATCCGGCGCCTGGCCCCACCGCCCCGCTTTCCCGTGGGCCCGGCAGTGGGCCGGGGTGTCGCGGGCGGTCGCCGGACGGGGCGGGCGCGGGGCGGGGGCGGTGGACCGCGGGATGCCGCTCGGCCGGGTGACCGTACCGGACGAGGGGGCCGGGCCCGCGGGGCGCGGTGTGCCCGCGGCGGGTGCCGCCGGGCGTACGACGGGGTGCGGGGCGGCGCGGGTGCCGGACCCGGCGGAGCCGATCGCCGCGGTGGCGGCCCCGCCCAACGCGAGGGACGCCAGCGTCACCGACAGCACGGTCCGCAGCGCACGGCGCCGCGCCGTGGGCCGCCAGTCGTCGCGGGGCCGGGTCCGGGAAGGGCGGGTCCCGGCGGCGCGGGCACCGCGGAAGGCGGCGACGGCCCGGCGCTCGGCCTCGGGATCCGCGTCGTACACCCGCAGCGCCGCGCCGAACCGCGCCTCGAACTCGCCGACGCCGAGGTCCGCGTCGCCGCGCCTCGGCAAGGGCACGCCCGTGCCCCCGCGCCGCCGCCCGGACACCCGACCGCCGCCCTTCCGCTCACCCATGCCCGTTCCCGTCCTCGTCCCCCGCACCCGGCGCCCCGCCGGCACCGCCCCTGTCGCGCGCGCACGCCCGTGCCCGGCCCGCGCCCCTCACGCCGGCTCCCCCGGCGCTCCGGGGGCCTCGTCCGCCGTGCCCCGGCCGGGCAGCCGGCGGGCGAGGCGCTTGAGGCCGCGGTGGGTGGCGGTGCGCACGGCGCCGGGGCGCTTGCCGAGCACGCGGGCGGCGGCGGGGCCGTCGAGACCGACGACCACCCGGAGCAGCACGGCCTCGGCCTGGTCCCGGGGCAGGGCGCGCACCAGGTCCAGGGCGCGCGCGGTGGACAGGGACTCCAGCGCCTGGTCGTGGGTGCTGTGCGGTCCGGGCAGCTCCAGCACGTCCTGTTCGAGCGCGGTGGTCCGGGGCCGGGTGCGGCGGCGGCGCAGATGGTCCAGGGCGCGGTGGCGGGCTATGGCCGCGGTCCAGCCCCGGAAGCCGGCGCCGTCCCCGCTGAACCGGCCCAGGTCCCGGGCGATCTCCAGCCAGGCGTCGGCGGCCACGTCCTCCGCGTCCTCGCCGACCAGGCCGCGCAGGTAACCGAGCAGGCCGGGCTGCACGAGCCGGTAGGCCACCGCGAACGCCGTCTCGTCGCCGTCCTGGGCCCGTGCGACGGCCGCGCCCAGTTCCGCGTCCCGCGGCCACCGGCGGCGGGGGTCCCCTCCCTGGCCCAAGACCGTCCTCGTCGTGCCGAGTTCAGGCCACCGCGGGGCGTCCCGCACGGTGTGACACGCTCCGGCCGTGTCTGTCGCCCTCCATGGTCATCAGCGTCCGCCCGCACGGAAGTGTCACAGCGGGCCGATGGGCCGTCAGACGACGGCGGTCGCGTCCCGGCACAGCAGGCGCAGCGAGCCGTGGCCGGTGTAGCAGCGACGGGCCTCCTCGATGGGGTCCCAGAGCCGGCCGTCGGGCGTGCGCACCCAGTGCTCGCCGCCGGTCGCCCACCACTCGCCGCCGGTGTGCCGGACGACCACCTCCCCGGCGTAGGCGCCGAAGCCGCGCAGCACGCTGTCCACGGCCTCCTTCGGCGCCCCCTCGCGCCGTATCTCCTCGATCACCCGGTCCACCCGCCACAGGCTCTGCGCCGAGTAGTCGAGACGCAGCCGGGCGCCCTCGCGCATGGCCGCGACCGCGTCCGCCGCCCAGCGCACGGGCTTCACGGCGGCCTGGGGCCTGGTCCGCTGCGGCGCGGTGCCGTCGGGGGCGGTCACACCGGCCGACGCGTCGGCCGGCGCACCGGCGGTCGCACGGGCCGGCACACGGGCTGTCACAGGGGCTGTCACATGGGCGTTCACATAAGGAAGAGCGAGCGGGGCCCGGCTTCCGTCACGCCTGGCGGCCGCCTCCCGACAACCGGCGCAGGACCGCCCCACCTCCACCGCACGACCGGCACAGGACGCGCACCCGGGGAGCCGTCCCGCGGGGGTGTCAGCGGACGGTACCGGCGGTGCCCCGGGCCCGCCGGGAGACCACCGCGCGCAGCACCCGCCGCCCCTCCCCCGACAGCTCCAGGGCATGGCGCAGGCCCTGCCCGCCGTGCCCGGCGAGGAGTTCGAGGACGGCGATCTGGCGGCGCAGCTCGGCGGCGACCAGCGGGGACGGCTCCTCGGCCTCGCCGGCACGCGCGGCCGCCGGGGCGGCATCGTCCGGGGCGGCATCGGCTGCCGGGTCGAGCAGGCGGTGGATGCGCAGGGAGGCGAGCGAGCAGGCGTCCGCCCAGGGGCGCAGGGCCTCGGCGGTGCGCTCGGCGGGGGCCGTGTCCAGCATGTGCCGGGCCAGCCGGACGGCCTCGGCGCCGAACGCGCCGGACACACCGGACGAGTCAGCCTCCCCGCCCGTCCCGCACACGGCCCGCGCCCGCTCCAGGTGGCCGCTCCAGTCGGCGCCGTCGGCGAGGCTCCCCCACAGCGGGCGCAGCAGCTCGTCGTCCTCGCCGAGCAGCGGCAGGCACCGATCCAAACAAGCCAGTCCGCCCGCGGCCAGTCCCCGCTCGTCGGCCCGCGCGATCAGTTCCACCAGGCTCATGAAGCCCCCCGTTCTGGGTTCCGACCGGTACGGGACCCGTGACTCCCCTTACTGCGTGCGCGGGGGCGGGAGTGTCACAGCCGTTCGGTTTCAGCCAAACACGGGGGCGGCGAGCAGCCGGTGCCGCTGCATCCGGGTCAGATGGAGGACGACCACGACGGCGAGGATGCCGGCCGCCGCGTCGAGCCCGTCGGAGACGAGCATCAGCCGGGCGGCGGAGGCCAGCTGCGCCGGGGTGTCGGCGTCGCCGAATCGCGTCGCCGCGGGCCGGCCGAGCAGCAGGCCGAGGATCCACAGCGTCCACCAGGCGTTGACCGGGGCGCGCCGGACCCGGGCACCCGGCGGGGTGCTGGCCGTCCAGCTGTCCAGCACGACCCGGCGCGGGAACCACAGGTTCACGATCGGGCAGAACCAGCCGCCGATCACCCAGCCCCGCTTCAGCCGGTGCCCGTCCGGCCGGAACGCCTCGGCGTTCACCCGCACCCGCCACAGCCAGCACAGGTAGACGACCATCGTCGCCACCAGGGTGACGCCCTGGGTGATGCCGGCGGAGCCGTAGAGGGTGTCGGCGCGGTCGGCCCGGTGGACGATGTCCGCGCCGGTGGCGCCGCCCATCAGGTCCTGGGCGACGTTCATCTCGCCCAGGTCCGCGACGCAGGCGAACAGGTCGGCGGCGACGGCCGCCCCCAGCAGTACCGCGGTGGCCAGGCCGAGCCCGGCGGGCGAGCGCAGCCGGGCCGGGGGCGGGGCGCCGAGGGGACCGGCGGGCACGGGTGGGACGGGCATGGGTGTGGCCATGGGCTGAGCTTCCCCCGAGGTGATGACGGTGACCGGCGGGCGGCGTGCGGCGTGCGGCCTGCGAGCGGCCGGCCGGCCGGAAAGGCGAACACCGGAAGATACGGCCGAAGATCGTTCCGTGTCCACGGATTTCGCCGGTTGCGTCCGGCCCCCGGCCGGAACCGGCAGAGAGCGGGCGGGGTCGCTCCACCCGCCCGCTCCCCGGCCGCTCCCCCGCCCTTCGCCCCGGCCGCTCGGCCCTCCGGCCCGGCCGCCCGTGCCTCAGGGCCCCGCCGGACCGTCGGCGCCTCAGCCCAGCCGGTTCGCCAGTGCCTTGAACTGCGTCCAGGACAGCGCGGGCGTGCGCGGGTCCCAGAGTTTCTGCACGGTGGCCCGCAGCGGCATCCGGATCCCGGCCGCGACCTGGTCCGGCGTCTGCGCGTTGGGGAAGTCGCCCCAGACCGCGAAGGTGCCGCCGAGGATCTGCCCGTCGTAGCGCGCCGGGACGGCGGCGGTGCCGCGCACCACCCGAGGGGTCCACTGTTCGTAGATCCGCTGGCCGGTCGGGTACACGAAGGTCTGCGGCTGGCCGAGGACGTAGTAGAGGAACTCGTCGTTGTAGTTGATCAGCTTGCGGCCGGCGCTCAGGTACTCCTCCGGCTGCCGGGCGCCGATCTCCTTGCCGGTCCAGTAGGCGACCTGGAGATCGCCCGCGGGCCGTACGGCGGTGGCGCTGCGGTAAAAGCCGTCGTTCCAGGCGCGCAGCGTCTTGCCGTGGGCGCGGACGGTGGCGGCGCGGTCGTTGAGCCAGGCGGTGGCGAGGTCGGCGACGTTGCCGTTCGCGCCGAACTTCGCCCGCGCGGCCGCGGCCAGCTGCGGATAGGCGGTCTGGGGGTTGCTCGCCATGAGCGCGGTGTACTCGTCGCCGCCCATGTGCCACTGGTCGCCGGTGAACAGGCCCGCGTACTCGTTCAGCAGGTCGTCGACCAGCTTGGCCGAGCCGGGCTTGGAGATGTCGATCGCGCCCTTGGTGACCACTCCGTTGCGGTTGCGCAGCTGGAGGTCGGGGTGGGCGGCGAGGACGGCGCCGAGGTGCCCCGGCGAGTCGAGCTCGGGCACGAGGGTGATGTGCCGGCTGTTCGCCAGGTCCACGATCCGTCTGACCTGGGCCTTGGTGAGGTGGTCCGCGGAGACGATCTCCGGGTGGCTGCTGGACTCGATCCGGAAGGCCTGGTCGTCGGAGAAGTGCAGCCCCAGTTCGTTGAACTTCAGGTCCCCCAGCTCCCGTATCCGGTCCTCTATCCAGGACTCGGAGTACGGTTTGCGCGCGATGTCCAGCATGAACCCGCGCACCGGCTTGGCCGGCTCGTCGCGCACGACGCCCTCCGGCGCCGTGCCACCGCCGTGGACCTCCTGCTTGAGGGTCCGGGTGCCGTAGAAGACGCCCGCCTGGCCGGGGCCGCTGATGTCGACCCGTCCGCCGTGGACGTTCATCGTGTACGACTCCTGGTTGCCGCCGCCGGCCAGAGCCAGGCGCACGTCCCCCGCCTTGGTGTCGTTCTTCTGGCCCGCGTAGGTCAGACCGAGCTCACCGGCTATCAGCCGGCCCTCGTCGGCCAGCGACGCGTCGCCGACCACCACGCGGGCGCCCTTGCGCGGCTGCCACCCCGGCCCGCGGGCCGGGGTGTGGGAGCGCACCGCGGGAATGGTCTGCGGTGCCTTCGACATCGGGTACGAGCGGGTGGGCGAGGGACTCGCCGGGGAGCCGGTGTCCGCGACGGTCGCCCGCCCGGAGCCCTGTCCCGCGCCGCCACCGGACGAGGCCCACACCCCGACACCCGTGCCGAGCGCGACGGTCCCGACCACCGCGGCGGCCACCGCCATCCGCTTCCGCTTCACCTGTTGCGCCGTCGCCCGGCGCCTGTGCTGGGTCACTCAGCCAACGTACGGCCCTTCGCCACTCGAACGGTCACCTGAACGCTCGCAAACTCTCCCGTCCGGGTGAATTTCAGGCATCGCGAGGACACAGAGTGACCACTCTCGATAACCTGACGACACATCTTTCACAGCATTCCCCTGCCACACCCCCTGTGACGCGAGGATTCACGCTGCCCGGACACCGCCCTCCGCATCTGCCCCGCCCCCTCGACGCGTTCAACGCGGCGCCCGCCGGCGAGGCCCGTGCCCTCCTGCTGCGCTGCCTGCACAGCCCCCGCTGGTCGCACCGCGTCGCGGCCCACCGCCCCTACCCCGACCTGGACGCCCTCCTGGCCGCGGCGGACGAGGCGGCGTACGACCTGCCCCCGGCGGACATCACACGGGCCCTGGCGCACGAGTCCCTGCCCACCCTCCCGGCGGACACCTATTCGGCCGCCCACATGGCACTGGACGCGCAGCACGCCGCCTACGAGGCCAGATTCGGGCATGTGTTCGTCATCTACCTCGGCGACACCCCTCCGGCCGAGACCGCCGACCGCATCCTGGAGGCCATCCGGTCACGATCGGCGAACGATCCGGACGAGGAGCGCGCGATAGCCGCGGACGAGCTCCGCCGCCTGGCGAGGGGCCGGCTGGGCACGTTCCTCCGGGGCCCGGGGCCGCACTCACCAGCGGCGCCGCCACTGGGCGCGACCAGCCCCAACGCGCCCGCGCCGGGCAGATGAGCGGCCCCCGGCTCCCCCATCCGGTGCCAGTTTGATCACACCGGTAGGCCCCCCGTAAGCGTCACCCCGCCGCATGGATACCATGTCGGGGGCCGGTGGACCGTACCCGGCCGGGCCCGACCGACAGTGAAGCCGGCGCGGCCCTAGTCCCCGCTCCCGGAGGGTTCTTCCGTGCCGGCTGGAACGCTGTACCGCGGCCGGGAAGGAATGTGGTCCTGGGTGGCTCACCGAGTCACCGGCGTCCTCATCTTCTTCTTCCTGTTCGTTCACGTACTGGACACCGCTCTCGTGCGTGTCTCCCCCGAGGCCTACGACAAGGTCGTGGCCACGTACAAGACGCCGATCGTCGCGCTGCTGGAGTACGGCCTCGTCGCCGCCATCCTCTTCCACGCGCTCAACGGCCTGCGCATCATCGCCGTCGACTTCTGGTCGAAGGGCCCGCGCTACCAGAAGCAGATGTTCTGGACCGTGATGGGTGTCTGGGTCGTCCTCATGCTCGGCGCGATCTACCCCGTGCTCGGCCACGCCGCTCGTGTTCTGTTCGGGAGCTGACGCCGATGTCTACCACTGAAACCACCGCCTCCGGGGTCGGCCCCGTCGAGGGTGCCGCCGTCTACAACGTGGACAACCCGGCCCCGCTGATCGAGGCCCCGCGCAAGCGGACCAAGAAGACCCCGAAGTCCACCCGCGGCAACTTCGAGCTGGCGGCGTGGCTGTTCATGCGCCTGTCCGGCATCGTGCTGGTCGTCCTCGTCCTCGGCCACCTGCTGATCCAGCTGGTCCTGGACGGCGGCGTCTCCAAGGTCGGCTTCGCCTTCGTCGCCGGCCGCTGGGCCTCCCCGTGGTGGCAGGTCTGGGACCTGGCCATGCTGTGGCTCGCGATGCTGCACGGCGCCAACGGCCTGCGCACGGTCATCAACGACTACGCCGAGCGGCCTGCGTCCCGCATGTGGCTGAAGGCCCTGCTGTACACCGCCACGGTGTGGACCATCCTGCTGGGCACGCTGGTGATCTTCACCTTCGACCCGAACATCCGCTAGGCACGGGGCTGCGAGAATCATGAAGATCCACAAGTACGACACCGTCATCGTCGGCGCCGGTGGCGCGGGCATGCGCGCCGCCATCGAGGCGACGAAGCGCAGCCGCACCGCGGTGCTGACCAAGCTCTACCCCACCCGCTCCCACACAGGCGCCGCGCAGGGCGGCATGGCCGCCGCGCTGGCCAATGTGGAGGAGGACAACTGGGAGTGGCACACCTTCGACACGATCAAGGGCGGTGACTACCTGGTCGACCAGGACGCCGCCGAGATCCTGGCGAAGGAGGCCATCGACGCCGTCCTCGACCTGGAGAAGATGGGTCTGCCGTTCAACCGGACCCCGAACGGCACCATCGACCAGCGGCGCTTCGGCGGCCACTCCCGCAACCACGGCGAGGCCCCGGTCCGCCGTGCCTGCTACGCGGCCGACCGCACCGGCCACATGATCCTCCAGACGCTGTACCAGAACTGCGTCAAGGAGGGCGTGGAGTTCTTCAACGAGTTCTACGTCCTGGACCAGCTGATCAGCGAGGTCGACGGCGTCAAGAAGTCGGCCGGTGTCGTCGCCTACGAGCTGGCGACCGGCGAGATCCACATCTTCCAGGCGAAGTCGGTCATCTACGCCTCCGGCGGCACCGGCAAGTTCTTCAAGGTGACCTCCAACGCGCACACCCTGACCGGTGACGGCCAGGCCGCGTGCTACCGCCGGGGCCTGCCGCTGGAGGACATGGAGTTCTTCCAGTTCCACCCGACCGGCATCTGGCGCATGGGCATCCTGCTCACCGAGGGCGCCCGCGGTGAGGGCGGCATCCTGCGCAACAAGGACGGCGAGCGCTTCATGGAGAAGTACGCTCCCGTCATGAAGGACCTGGCGTCGCGTGACGTCGTGTCCCGCTCCATCTACACGGAGATCCGCGAGGGCCGCGGCTGCGGCCCCGAGGGCGACCACGTGTACCTGGACCTCACCCACCTGCCGCCGGAGCAGCTGGACGCGAAGCTCCCGGACATCACCGAGTTCGCGCGCACCTACCTCGGCATCGAGCCCTACACGGACCCGATCCCGATCCAGCCCACCGCGCACTACGCCATGGGCGGCATCCCGACCAACGTCGAGGGTGAGGTCCTGGCGGACAACACCACCGTCGTGCCGGGTCTGTACGCCGCCGGCGAGGTCGCCTGCGTGTCGGTGCACGGCGCCAACCGCCTGGGCACCAACTCGCTGCTGGACATCAACGTCTTCGGCCGCCGCGCGGGCATCGCCGCCGCGGAGTACGCCCACAAGGCGGACTTCGTCGAGCTGCCGGAGAACCCGGAGTCGTTCGTCGTCGAGACGATCGAGCGGCTGCGCAACTCCACCGGCAACGAGCGGGTGGCGACGCTGCGCCGCGAGCTGCAGGAGACCATGGACGCCAACGTCATGGTGTTCCGCACCGAGCAGACGATCAAGACGGCGGTCGAGAAGATCGCCGAACTGCGCGAGCGCTACAAGAACGTGTCCATCCAGGACAAGGGCAAGCGGTTCAACACGGATCTGCTGGAGGCCATCGAGCTGGGCAACCTGCTCGACCTGGCCGAGGTCATGGCCACGTCGGCCCTGGCCCGCAAGGAGTCCCGCGGCGGTCACTACCGCGAGGACTACCCGAACCGCGACGACGTCAACTTCATGCGCCACACCATGGCGTACCGCGAGGTCGGCGACGACGGCACCGAGTCCATCCGTCTCGACTACAAGCCGGTCGTCCAGACCCGCTACCAGCCGATGGAGCGTAAGTACTGATGGCTACCCCTGTTCTGGACAAGGCGGACGCGGCCGGCCGGCCCGAGCCCGGATTCGCCGACTCCCCCTACATCACGGTCACCTTCCGGGTCCGCCGGTTCAACCCGGAGGTCTCGGCGGAGGCCACCTGGGAAGACTTCCAGCTGGAGATCGACCCCAAGGAGCGTGTCCTCGACGGTCTCCACAAGATCAAGTGGGACATCGACGGCACCCTCACCTTCCGCCGCTCGTGCGCGCACGGCATCTGCGGCTCGGACGCGATGCGGATCAACGGCAAGAACCGCCTTGCCTGCAAGACGCTGATCAAGGACATCAACCCCGAGAAGCCGATCACGATCGAGCCCATAAAGGGCCTGACGGTCCTCAAGGACCTGGTCGTGGACATGGAGCCGTTCTTCCAGGCGTACCGGGACGTGATGCCGTTCCTGATCACCAAGGAGACGAACGAGCCCACGCGTGAGCGCCTCCAGTCCGCGGAGGACCGGGCCCGCTTCGACGACACCACCAAGTGCATCCTGTGCGCCGCGTGCACGTCGTCCTGCCCGGTGTTCTGGAACGACGGCCAGTACTTCGGCCCGGCCGCGATCGTCAACGCCCACCGCTTCATCTTCGACTCGCGTGACGAGGCCGGGGAGCAGCGGCTGGAGGTGCTGAACGACCGCGACGGCGTGTGGCGCTGCCGTACGACCTTCAACTGCACCGACGCCTGCCCCCGTGGCATCGAGGTCACCAAGGCGATCCAGGAAGTCAAGCGTGCGCTGATCACGCGCCGCTACTGACCCAGCCGCCTGGCACAATGCGAGGGGCCGTTCACCGCGATGGCGGGGAACGGCCCCTCGCCGCAACCGAGTTCAGCCGCCCACCACACTTCAAACGGGGGACCAGCGTGACCGAGCAGAATCCGTACCAGGGCGATTCCGGCCAGTGGGGCCCGGGGAAGCCGCCCACCCCGCCCGGCACCCCGGCGGCCGGTTACGGCTACCCGGCGGACACCCCGCCGCCCGGCTACGGCTACCCCGGCGGCGCGCCCGCGCAGGGGTACGGCTACCCCCAGCAGCCCGGCGCCCCGGCGCCCGGGGGCGGTGCGCCGCTGCTCGCCCTCGGCGACATCACGGTGGTCGGCGACCAGATCCTCACGCCCGCCGGTGCGATGCCGCTGCGCGGGGCGATATGGAACGCGACGGACATGTCGCACACCGAGGAGAAGATACCGACGCACGCCATCGTGCTCGCGATCGTGTTCTTCATCTTCTGCCTGCTCGGCCTGCTCTTCCTGCTGATGAAGGAGCGGAAGACCACCGGCTACATCCAGATCACCGTGACCAGCGCGGGCCGGCACCACCAGACGATGGTCCCGGCGCTCGGTCCGGAGACGTTCCCGGCGATCATGGGCCAGGTCAACTACGCCCGTTCGCTGAGCATGTGAGCCGTCGGGCCGGAAATCACGGAATCCGACCGGACGGCGCTCTAATGTGACGACATGTCAGACGATGAGTCGTACGAGCTGCTCGGGTTCGACAACGTGCTGCTCCCCGTCGGCGACCTCGCGGAGGCCGTCGGGTTCTACGAGCGGGCCGGCTTCGGCGTGGGCTTCCGGTTCGACGAGGCCGGGATCGCGCTGCTGACCGCGGGCGCGGAGACGCCCGGGGTGCTGCTGCGGGTGGAGGAGGCGCTGGGCCACCGCAGCCCGCCCTGGCCCTCGCCGCGGCTGTGGCTGGAGGTGCCGGACGCGCGGGCGGCGGCGCGGCGGCTGTCCGACGCGGGCATCCGGCCGCTGGACGAGGTGTTCCAGACGGCCACCGGGTGGACGGTGGAGATCGCCGACCCCTGGGGCAACGTGCTCGGCCTCACCGACTACACGAGGCGCCCCGAGCTGGGCCGCAGAGGCTGATCCGGGGGTGCGCGCACACTCGTTAGGCTCTGTGGCGTGCCCGTGAAGAACGACGGTCCCGAGGCGGCCGGTACCCCCAGCAAGTCCGAGCAGACCCGTGCGCTGATCCTGGAGACGGCCCTGCGGCTGTTCCGGGAGCGGGGGTACGACAAGACCACCATGCGGGCCATCGCCCAGGAGGCCGGGGTCTCCGTCGGGAACGCGTACTACTACTTCGAGGGCAAGGAACACCTGATCCAGGGGTTCTACGACCGGATCGCGGCGGAGCACCAGCAGGCGGTTCGGGGCATCCTGGCCCGGGAGACGGACCTGGAGGCGCGGCTCGCGGGCGTGCTCACCGCATGGCTGGACATCGCGCGGCCGTACCACGAATTCGCGGTGCAGTTCTTCAAGAACGCCGCGGACCCGGACAGTCCGCTGAGCCCCTTCTCCCAGGAGAGCGAGCACGCCCGGGAGCAGGCGATCCGGGTGCACCGGGAGGTACTGGCCGGCTCCAAGGCCAAGGTGCCCGACGAACTGCGGGACGTACTGCCCGAGTTGATGTGGCTGTCCCAGATGGGCCTGGTCCTCTACTGGATCTTCGACCGCACCGAGGACCGGGAACGCAGCTACCGCCTGGCCCGGCGCGGCGCCCGCCTGACCGCCCGCGGCGTCACCCTGGCCCGCTTCCGCGTCCTGCGCCCCCTGGTCCTGGAGGTGCACGAACTGTTCACGGACTTCCTGCCGGGCATGACGAGGGCCCTGCCGGACCCGGGGCGGAGACGGGACGAGTGATCACTTTCGGGTGAAGGAGCGGGGAAGAGGCGTCCGGCCCCGGCTCTGCCTACGATGATGCTCTCGACACCGGCCCTTGGGAGGCACCTGATGTCCGCAGCAGCCGTCGAGCGATCTCACGACCGTCCGCAGATCGCAGAAGCCAACCGGATCATGGAGCGTCTCCCGGGCTATCGCGTCGAGATCATCGGAGACCAGATCATCGTGTCCCCGCCCGCTGACGGCCCGCACGGCGTGACCCTGACCGACTTGATGGTGCCTTTCCTCGCCGCCGGCCTCCACGGCACCGAGTCGAAGGTGGTCCAGGGCATCGGCCTCTGGCTGCCGACAGGAGTCGAGGACTATGCGATTCCCGACCTCTCCCTGGTCGACGCCGACTACCAGGACCACTACATCGAGAACAACTGCTACGACCCCGTCTGCTTCCGTATGGTCCTGGAGGTCACCTCCAGCAACTTCCGGACCGACCTGCGCATCAAGACGAGCGCCTACGCGGAGGCCAAGGCCCCCGTCTACGTCATCGTGGACCGCAAGCACCAGCGCCTCCACGTGCTGACGGATCCGACCGGGAGCGAGTACGAAGTTCATCGCGTCCACGCGCCCGGCGAGACCGTCGCCCTTCCGGATTCGCTCGGTGCCAAGGTCACCCTCGACGTCGAGCAGATCATCAGGGCCGGGCAGAAGCAGGACGGCTGATCAGATCCAGTCCAGCCGCCACAGGCGGTACACGCCGGTGCCGTCGGTGAGGTACTGGCCGCCGCCCACGTCCTCCGTGCTGACCGTGTACTCCTTGCGCTGCCACAGGGGGATCAGGGGGACGTCGGTGGCGATGTCCGACTGGATGCGCTGGAAGTCGGCGGCGGCACGGCTTCGGTCCGCGAAGCGCTGGCTGTCGCGGATGTACTGGTCGACGTCCTTGTTGCTGTAGCCGGTGCTCATGGTGGAGCCGGTGCCCACGAGGGGCTGGCCGAAGGTGTCCGCGTCCGGGTAGTCGGCGACCCAGCCGACCGACCACGCGTCCAGCTTCCCGGCGGCCATCCGCTCCTGGAAGTCCGTCCACTCATAGCCCTTGACGTCCACCTTGAACAGGCCGCCCGCCTCCAGCTGCTTCTTCAGCGCCGCGGCCTCCTCGGCGCCGGGCCCCTGCCCCTTGCCGTACGCGAAGGTGAAGCGCAGCGGCAGGCTCACCCCGGCCTGGGTGAGCAGCGCCCGCGCCTTCGTGGTGCTCTGGGTCGGGTACGCGTCGAAGAAGGACGTGGTGTGGCCGGTGATGCCGGTGGGGATCAGCGAGTACAGCGGGTCGACGGTGCCCTGGTAGACCGTGGCGGCCAGCTGCTCCCGGTTGACCAGCCACGCGATCGCCTGCCGCACCCGTACGTCGTGCAGCGGGGAGGCCGCGCGGGTGTTGAGGTACAGGTTGCGGGTCTCGGAGGTGTCGGACTCGTTGACGCGCTCGTTGGGGTCGCTCGGCGTCATCCGGGAGAGCACCTCCGGCGGCAGCGTCCGGGACGCCACGTCGACCTTCTTGGCCTTCCACGCCTGGTCGAGCTTGGCCGAGTCGCTGTAGTAGCGCAGGTCGATCGGCCGCCCGGTGCTGCTCAGGTACCCCTTGTAGTGCGGGTTCGGCGTGAGCTCGGCCAGCTTGCCCTTGGTGTAGGAGGCCAGCCGGTACGGGCCGGTGCCGTCGACCGCGGCGTCCTTGCGCAGCGCGTCGGCGGGGTAGCTGTCCTTGTCCACGATCGCGCCGGCGCCGGTGGCGACCTTCAGCGGGAAGGTGGCGTCCGGGGCCTTCAGGTGGAAGGTGACCGTGCGCGCGTTGTCCGCGGTGACCGAGGCGAGCAGGTCGAACAGGGACGACGGGCCGACGTCGGAGTCGATCTTCTTGACCCGGTCGAAGGAGAACTTGACGTCCGCGGCGGTCATCGCGCGGCCGCTCGGGAAGGTGATCCCGTCGCGCAGGGTGCAGCGGTAGGTCTTCAGGTCGCCGGGCGCGAAGCCGCAGCTCTTGGCCGCGTCCGGCACCGGCTCCACACCGTCCGGCTCGAAGGTCAGCAGGCTCTGGAAGACGTTGCTGAACAGGGCCCAGGATCCCGCGTCGTAGGCGCCGGCCGGGTCGAGCCCGGTGACCGCGTCCGTCGTGCCGACCGTGATGGTCCTGTCCTTGTTCTCCTGCGACGGCAGCAGCTGCCAGCCGCCGATTCCCACGACCGCCAGCACGAGCAGTGTCACGAGAATCCGCATGCGAACCGATCGCACGGTGGTGCCCTCCCAGACCTGTGCAGGCCCTACCCCTGGCTCAGCACAAAATGCGCCACTCCCCTAAAGTGACGCGGCTCACCTAATCACACGTGTTTCAGCGGGGGGAAGGGCTTTCTGGCCGGTTGTGGAAGAACTCACCAAAGCATTGTCTTCGCCATGCCTTCACAGGGTCTCCATAGGCGAAGGAGCGATTCCGGTCACATTCCGCTAGGACGTGCGGCGCAGGGCGCGCACACCGCGCAACCCGATGACCCCGATGACCGTCCCCAATACGAACGAGACGATCGCCAGCAGCAGGTGCACCCAGAAGTAGGCGGTCGGGTGGCCGTCGTCGAAGGCGAGCCCGCTGCCGTCCTTGACCAGGTTCTTTACGAAAGTGATCCAGATGAACCAGCTCCACACCCCGAAGGCGAGCAGGAACCAGGAGACCGGGCGGCTGAGTTTCATACCTCCAGTATCCGGGGTGCGGTTTCGTGACAGGGGCTGGGTCGGGACTTCCCCGGCGGGTGCGAGTACGTTCTCGGTCGTGCCCGCACCCAAGAAGACCGTACGGCGATCACTGCTGGCCGGCGCCGCGACCCTGCTCGCCCTCGCCGCCACCGCGCCCGCCGCGCTCGCCGCCCCCGGCGCCCCGAAGAGCCCCGCGCCCCCGGCCCACATGTCGGCCCTGGGCGGCGCCCGGCTCGGTCTGCCGGGCACCCAGGTGAATCTGGCGCCCGGTGTCCCCGTGCTCCCCGAGGGGCTGACCGCCCGCTCCTGGATCGTCTCCGACGCCCAGTCCGGCGAGGTGCTGGCCGCGCACAACGCGCACTGGCCGCTGCCCCCGGCGTCGACCCTGAAGATGCTGTTCGCGGACACCCTGCTGCCCCGCTTCCCGAAGACGATGGAGCACCGGGTGGCGGCCGGGGACCTCGAAGGCATGGGCGAGGGCTCCAGCGTGGTCGGGATAAAGGCGGGGCACACCTACAGCGTCCACGACCTGTGGCTCGGGGTGTTCCTGCGCTCGGGCAACGACGCCGTGCACGTGCTGTCCGCGATGAACGGGACCGTCGCCGACACCGTGCGGGACATGCAGCAGCACGCCGACGAGCTCCAGGCCCGGGACACCCGGGTGATCTCCCCCGACGGCTACGACGAGCCGGGCCAGGTCTCCTCCGCGTACGACCTGTCGCTGATCGCCCGCTCCGGGCTCCAGAAGAAGGACTTCCGGGACTACTGCTCCACCGTGAGCGCCGATTTCGGGGGCTCGGAGATCCGCAACACCAACCGGCTGCTGAGCGGCGACACCGACGTCCCGGTCTACCAGGGCATCGCGGGCGTCAAGAACGGCAACACCACCCACGCGGGCGCCACCTTCACCGGGGTCGCCGAGCGGGGCGGGCGGGTGCTGCTCGTCACCGTGATGAACCCGCAGAAGCCGGAGCACAACGAGGTCTACAAGGAGACGGCGAAGCTGTTCGACTGGGGCTTCCAGGCGGCCGGCAAGGTGACCCCGGTGGGCGAGCTGGTGCCGCCGAAGACCGCCGCGCAGCCCTCCGGGGCGCCGAGCGGTCCGGCCACGGCGCCGGCGCCGGCCGGGCGGGCGGGCTCCCGGCCGGTGGCGGCCGCCGCCACCGGCTCCCGGGGCATGGGCACCGCGCTCGGTGTCGCGGGCGGTCTGCTGGTGCTGCTGGCGGGCGGGGTCTACCTGGTCAACCGCCGGTGGCCGCTGCCGGATCTGATGCGCCGTCGGCCTCGCTCCTGACCTCGGCGGTCTCGCTCGGGGTGGCCGTCCAGGCGGCGCAGTACAGGACGAGTTTCGCGGTGAAGTTGATCCACAGCAGCAGCGCCACGGGGACGCCGAACGCGCCGTACATGCTCTTCGCGGCGACCCCCTGGATATAGCCGCTGAGCAGCAGCTTCAGCAGTTCGAAGCCGACCGCGCCGAGCAGTGCGGCGACCACCAGGCGGCGGCGCGGCGGCTCCACCCCGGGCAGCAGGGTCAGGACGTAGAGCAGCACCAGGAAGTCGGCGAGCACGGCGACGGCGAAGGCGGCGGCCTGGAGCAGCACGGTGCCCCAGCCGTGCCGGGCGAGGCCCAGTTGCTCGGAGACCTTGCCGACGGCGGCCGAGGCGAGGGTGGAGGCCGCGAGGGTGACCAGCAGGGCGCCGCCGAAGCCGACCAGGATGCCGGCGTCCTTGGCCTTGGCGACCAGCGGGTTCTGCTCCTGGTCGGGCAGCTCCCAGACGGCGCGCAGGCAGTCGCGCACCTGGCCGACCCAGCCGACGCCGGTGAACAGCAGCGCGGCACCGGCGATCACACCGACGGTGCCGGCGTTCTGGACCAGCGAGGTGATGTCCAGCTGGCTGGAGATGACGCCCGGGAACTGCTCGGCGATCTTGTGCTCGACGGTCTGCTGCTGGGCGGTGCTGAGGGTGGCGGCGGCGACGGCGGCGGCCACGGTGAGCAGCGGGAACAGGGCCACGAAGCTGACGAAGGTCATCGCCGCGGCCAGCCGGGACCACTTCACCCGGTCCAGCCGCTCGAACGCCCGCCATGCGTGGGTCGCCGTCAGCCAGGTCACCAGCGGCCCGATGACGGGCAGTCTCTTGAGCCAGTCCATGATCCTGTCCCTGCCCTCTGCGCGACGTCCCATGTGCGGGTACCCCGCGACCGCGCGCCCGACGGAGCCCGGCCGTCCCACCTTCGAGTGATCTCGGGCCCGGCAAGGTGACGAGGGACGAACAGCCCACTTATGGACGATACGGTCACGGACATGTCTGTGAAGGACGCCCTCGCCCTGCCCAAGTCCCTGCTGGTCCTCGGCGGCACCTCCGAGATCGGTCTCGCCACCGCCCGCCGGCTGATCGCCCGCGGCGCCCGCACCGTGTGGCTGGCCGGCCGCCCCTCCCCCGCCCTGGACCGGGCCGCCGAGGAGCTGCGCGCCCTCGGCACCGACGTCCGCACGATCGGCTTCGACGCCCTCGACCCCACGGCCCACGAGGCCGCGCTCGGCAAGGTGTTCGCCGAGGGCCCCGTCGACCTGGTGCTGCTCGCCTTCGGCGTCCTCGGCGACCAGGCCCACGACGAGCGCGAACCGCTGCGCGCCGTGCGGGTCGCCCAGACCAACTACACCGGGGCCGTCTCCGCGGGCCTGATCGCCGCGAGCGCTCTTCAGTCCCAGGGCCACGGCACCCTCGTCGTCCTCTCCGCCACCGCCGGCGAGCGCGCCCGCCGCGCCGACTTCATCTACGGCTCCAGCAAGGCGGGCCTGGACACCTTCGCCCAGGGCCTCGGCGACGCCCTGTACGGCACGGGGGTGCGGGTGATGGTCGTACGCCCCGGCTTCGTGCGCACGCGGATGACGGCGGGCCGGCCGCGGGAGCCGTTCGCCACCACCCCGCAGGCCGTCGCCACCGCGATCGAGCTGGGGCTGCGCCGGGGCTCGGAGACGGTGTGGGTGCCCGGTGCGCTGCGGCTGGTGATGGCCGCGGTGCGGCACGCGCCGCGCGCACTGCTGCGCAGGCTCCCGCTGTGAGGGGCGGTCAGCGGCTGGCGATGGTGCCACGGCCGATGCCGGCCGGGCCGGCCTGGGGCGGCACCACACAGCCGCCGAAGGTGAACTCGCGCAGCTTGCGCCACACCCCGTCCGCGCCCTGCTCGTACAGCGCGAACCCGGTGCACGGCCACTCGGCCTCGAAGCCGGCCAGCTCCGCGAAGGCGCGGTCCATCGCCGCCTCCTCGATGCCGTGCGCCACGGTGACGTGCGGGTGGTAGGGGAACTGGAGTTCACGGGCGCAGGGACCGGAGCCCTCGCGGACCCGCTGCTGGAGCAGGGCGCACTCCTCGGCGCCCTGGGCCACCCGGACGTAGACCACCGGGGACAGCGGCCGGAAGGTGCCCGTGCCGTGCAGCCGCATCGGGAACGGGCGGCCGCCCGCGGCGACCTGGAGCAGGTGCGCCTCGACGGCGGGCAGCGCGTCCTCGGGGACCTCGGTCGGCGGCAGCAGGGTGACGTGCGTGGGAATGCCGTAGGCCGCGGCGTCGCCGAAGCCCGCGCGCCGCTCCTGGAGCAGGCTGCCGTGAGGCTCCGGGACCGCGATCGACACGCCGATCGTTACGGTCCCCACGTCGTCTCCTGTCGTCGCGTCCGTCGTACCGTCCGGCCGGGTCGCCCGGGCCCTCGGCTTCGACTGTACGGCTATGGATGTCCTGTGGGCAGGCGCAGCGGAAGTGATGTGCAGCGCTCTGCCCCCACGGGCGTGCGAACGGCCGTGCTCCTCAGCGCCGGTCCGTGCCTCGCGGCGCGGTCCGTGCTCCCCGGCGCGGCCGTGCGCGCTCAGTGCTTGGCCGGCAGGAAGCCGACGCGGTCGTACGCCTGCGCCAGCGTCTCCGCGGCGACGGCGCGCGCCTTCTCCGCGCCCTTGGCCAGGATCGAGTCCAGCGTCTCGGCGTCGTCCAGGTACTGCTGGGTGCGCTCCTTGAACGGCGTCACGAACTCCACCATCACCTCGGCGAGGTCGGTCTTGAGGGCGCCGTACATCTTGCCCTCGTACTCCCGCTCCAGCTCCGCGACGGACGTGCCGGTGAGGGTGGAGTAGATGGTGAGCAGGTTGGAGACGCCCGGCTTCGCCTCCGCGTCGTAGCGGATCACCGTGTCGGTGTCGGTGACGGCGCTCTTGACCTTCTTGGCGGTGGTCTTCGGGTCGTCCAGCAGGTTGATGAGGCCCTTCGGCGTGGACGCCGACTTGCTCATCTTGATCGACGGGTCCTGGAGGTCGTAGATCTTCGCCGTCTCCTTGAGGATGTACGGCGACGGGATCGTGAACGTCTGCCCGAAGCGGCCGTTGAACCGCTCGGCCAGGTCCCGGGTCAGCTCGATGTGCTGGCGCTGGTCCTCGCCGACCGGCACCTCGTTGGCCTGGTACAGCAGGATGTCCGCGACCTGGAGGATCGGGTACGTGAACAGGCCCACGGAGGCCCGCTCGGCGCCCTGCTTGGCGGACTTGTCCTTGAACTGGGTCATCCGGCTCGCCTCGCCGAAGCCGGTGAGGCAGTTCATCACCCAGGCCAGCTCGGCGTGCTCCGGGACGTGGCTCTGCACGAACAGGGTGCAGCGGTCCGGGTCCAGGCCGGCGGCGAGCAGCTGGGCGGCGGCCAGGCGGGTGTTGGCCCGCAGTTCCCTCGGGTCCTGCGGGACCGTGATCGCGTGCAGGTCGACGACCATGTAGAAGGCGTCGTGGCTCTCCTGGAGCGACACCCACTGGCGGACGGCGCCGAGGTAGTTGCCGAGGTGGAACGAGCCGGCGGTGGGCTGGATACCGGAGAGCACGCGAGGCTTTTCAGCAGAGGCCATGTCCCCCATTCTCTCATCGGCCGAGGGTGGCACAGGCCCCTGAGCGGGGCGCGGTCGCCCGCGCCCCGCAAGAGCGGCTCAGCCCAGGTCGACTTCCGGGTAGAGCGGGAAGCCCGACACCAGGTCCGTCGCCCGCTGGGCGATCTCCTGCGCGACCTTCTCGTCCAGCACGTGGGCGGCCTTGCTGGGGGCGCCCGACTTGGTGGTGCCCGGTTCGGTGGTGGTGAGGACCCGGTCGATCAGGCCCGCCACCTCGTCCATCTCCGCCGTGCCGAGGCCGCGGGTGGTCAGGGCGGGGGTGCCGATGCGGATGCCGGAGGTGTACCAGGCGCCGTTGGGGTCGGCCGGGATGGCGTTGCGGTTGGTGACGATGCCGGACTCCAGGAGCGCCGCCTCGGCCTGACGGCCGGTGAGGCCGTAGGAGGTCGCCACGTCGATCAGGTTGAGGTGGTTGTCCGTGCCGCCCGTCACGAGGGTGGCGCCCCGCCGCATCAGGCCCTCGGCGAGCGCGCGGGAGTTGTCCACGATCCGCCGGGCGTAGTCCTGGAAGGAGGGCTGCCGGGCCTCGGCCAGGGCGACCGCCTTGGCGGCCATGACGTGCGGCAGCGGACCGCCGAGGACCATCGGGCAGCCGCGGTCCACCTGGTCCTTGAGGGAGTCGTCGCACAGCACCATGCCGCCGCGCGGGCCGCGCAGCGACTTGTGGGTGGTGGTGGTGACGATCTGGGCGTGCGGGACCGGGTCGAAGTCGCCGGTGAGGACCTTGCCGGCGACGAGGCCGGCGAAGTGGGCCATGTCGACCATGAGGGTCGCGCCGACCTCGTCGGCGATCTCGCGCATGATCCGGAAGTTCACCAGGCGGGGGTAGGCCGAGTAGCCCGCGACGATGATCAGCGGCTTGAACTCGCGGGCCTGGGCGCGCAGGGCCTCGTAGTCGATGAGGCCGGTGGCCGGGTCGGTGCCGTAGGAGCGCTGGTCGAACATCTTGCCGGAGATGTTGGGGCGGAAGCCGTGGGTGAGGTGGCCGCCGGCGTCCAGGGACATGCCGAGCATCCGCTGGTTGCCGAAGGCCTGGCGCAGCTCGGCCCAGTCGGCGTCGGTGAGGTCGTTGACCTGGCGGGCGCCGGTCTTCTCCAGGAAGGGGACCTCGACGCGGTCGGCGAGCACCGCCCAGAAGGCGACGAGGTTGGCGTCGATGCCGGAGTGCGGCTGGACGTAGGCGTGTCGGGCGCCGAAGAGTTCCCGGGCGTGCTCGGCGGCGAGGGACTCGACGGTGTCGACGTTGCGGCAGCCGGCGTAGAAGCGGCGGCCGACGGTGCCCTCGGCGTACTTGTCGCTGAACCAGTTGCCCATCGCGAGGAGGGTGGCCGGCGAGGCGTAGTTCTCCGAGGCGATCAGCTTGAGCATCGCGCGCTGGTCGGTGACCTCCTGGCCGATGGCGTCGGCGACCCGCGGCTCCACGGCGCGGACCACGTCGAGCGCGGCGCGGAAGGCGGTGGACTCGGTGGACAGGGGCTCTGGCATGGGGACCTCCGGACGGTGTGCGTTCAGCGTTCACGTTCGGCCCAGGCGCACGGCACTGATTTCCCGCGAGGCCGCTCCCCGATGGTCCGTCCCATCCCAGCGCGCCAGTCACGGCCCGTGCCTCAGCGTACCGGGCGGGCGCGGGGCGGAAGATCCGGCGTCCACCATGCGGGCGAGGGCGGCCGGAAATTCGCTTGCCGGTCCGGCGTTCCACCCTCAAGATCATCAAGTTCGGAAATCAAACTAACTTCTGAAGCTTGGATGAAGATGCGAAGACTCTGTCTGCTGCTGGTGGCGGTCCTGGCCGCGGTCACCGGGGTGGTGGCCCTGCCGGCGTCGGCCGCGTTCGCGGCGTCGGCGCCGCCGTCCTCCACCGGCCAGCGCTGGGCCCTCAAGGTGAACGGGCTCTACGTCGCCGCCGAGGTGAACGACTCGGGCGACCAGAACGGCAAGCTGCGGGCCCGCTCGACCTCCGTCGGCAGCTGGGAGACCTTCAGCCTGCACACCGACAACATCCCGGGCGTGGGCTACGGCACGACCATCACGCTGCGCAACGAGGAGAACGGCCTCTACGTCACCTCCGAGATCAGCACCACCGGCAGCCAGGCGGGCATGCTGCGCGCCCGGGGCACCAACACCGGCTCCTGGGAGCGCTTCTACGTCGTCCCGCAGAGCGACGGCACGTACGCGCTGAAGTCCGCCGCCAACGGTCTCTACGTCACGGCCGAGTTCAACTACACCGGCGGCGACCAGGGTCTGCTGCGCGCCCGTTCCAGCACGGTCGGCAGCTGGGAGCGGTTCACCTTCGAGAAGGTCGGCGGCACCGGCGACACGGCGGCGCCGCCCGCGTCGGCCGTAAAGGCCTCGGGACGGCACGACATCGCCTCGTGGAACCTGTGCGCGAACAACAACACGAGCGCGGCGTGCAAGCTCCAGTACGCCGACGCGGACACGGTGGCCTCCGGCGTCGCCGGTGACCTGGCCGGTTCGCTCGGCCACCGGCCGGAGGCGATCTTCTTCCAGGAGATCTGCGAGAAGGCGGTCAAGCCGCTGGAACTCCAGCTGGAGAGCCGGCTCGGCGGCGGCTGGGACGTGCGGTTCGCACCGACGTACTACAAGGTCGTCGACGCGAACGGGTCGACCGACCCGGCGCTCATGGCCCAGAAGTCCTGCATGGACAGCACCAGCGGCACCGACCGCGGCTCCTTCGGCATCGCCCTCGCGGTCAAGGACACCAACACCTGGTACCGCGGGTACACGCTGCCCTCCCCGGCCGGCAAGGAGCAGCGGCCCGCGCTGTGCGCCACCGTCCCCGAGGACGGGACGGTCTACTGCGACGCGCACCTCAGCAGCGGCCACTACCTCGACGCCAACGGCAAGGAGGCCGGCGACGACCCCGACGGCACCAAGCGCAAGGAGCAGGCCGCCGCGCTGCGCTCCATCGTGGACGGTCTCCAGGGCGCCGGGTACACGGCCTTCTACGGCGGTGACCTGAACACCACCACGGCGGACGTGTCCTACCTCGACACCCTGTACTCCGGCCACCAGGAGTGCGGTCAGGCGACCCCGGACGCGGCGCACACCGGTGCGCCCACCGACGGCAACAACAAGATCGACTACATCTTCGGCCCGGTCGGCCCGTCGTACGGCTGCGAGGTCGTGGACCCGGGCCTCTCGGACCACCGGGTGATCCACGCGACCGTCACCTTCTGAGCCCGCTCCGCGCGCCGGCCCCTCGGTTCGCCGGGGGGCCGGTTCCTCAGAGGATGACGTGCGGCAGGAAGCGGGCGTACTCGTCGGTGACGGGGCCCGCCGACTCACGGATGCCGAGGCCCGCAGGTTCGCCGTCGACGACCCAGGCGCCGAGGACGACGTGGTTGCCGTCGAAGACGGGCAGCGGGGCGAGCTGCTGGTAGCAGCAGGGGTCGGGGCGCACCGCGGGCGCGCTGCCCGGCGGGTGGAGGGTGATGCCCTCGCCCTCGCGGCCCAGCAGGGGTTTGGCGACGTAGCCGGTGGCGGCGAGGTCGCGCGGGCCGTCGAGGTGGGCGGGGAGCAGATGGGGGTGGCCGGGGTACAGCTCCCAGAGGACGGCCAGCAGGGCCTTGTTGCTCAGGAGCATCTTCCAGGCCGGCTCGATCCACAGGGTGCTGCCGCTGCCGCCGCCGTTGTCGAGGGTGTCCAGCACGTGCCCGCCGAAGGCGTCGGTGGTGAGCCACTCCCACGGGTAGAGCTTGAAGATGCTGCGGATGAACCGGAGCCGGTTGTCCACGAAGCGGCCGGAGAGGGTGTCCCAGCCGATCTCCTCCATGGCGAGCCAGTCGGTCTCCAGGCCCGCCTGCTGCGCGGTCTCCTTCAGATAGGCGACGGTCATCAGGTCCTCGCCCAGCTCGTCGGCCGCGGAGTGCGCGAAGTGCAGCGGGCTGCCGGGCGGCAGCAGCGCGGCCTGCCGGCGCCAGGACTCCACCAGGCGTTCGTGCAGGGAGTTCCACTGGTCGGCGCCGGGGAAGCGGTCCTCCATCCAGAACCACTGCGGGGAGGCCGCCTCCACCAGCGAGGTGGGGGTGTCGGCGTTGTACTCCAGCAGCTTGGCGGGGCCCGTGCCGTCGTAGCGCAGGTCGAAACGGCCGTAGAACGAGGGGAGTTCGGCACGCCGGTGCCAGGACTCCGTGACCGCCGCGGCCACCCGCGGGTCGGTGATGCCGAGGTCGGCGAGGCGGCCGTGCGCCACCATGTGGCCGGCCGCGGCCAGGCACATGGCGTGCAGTTCGGCGACCGTCTCCTCCAGCGCCTCGATCTCGGCGAGGGAGAAGACGTAGTAGGCGCTCTCGTCCCAGTAGGGGCGCAGGCTCCCGTCCGGGTGGCGGGTGAGCGGGTAGATCAGCCCCTGCTCCTCGACGGTCCGCTGCCAGCCGGGCCGCGGGGTGGTGGTACGGCGTTCCATCCGATGCCCCGGTCAGCCGCCGGAGCCGTGGGAACCGCCGCCGAAGCCGCCGCGGTGCACTCCGTGGCCGCTGCCGTAGTGGTCCGAGGAGCTTCCGTGCCCCCCGGACGACCCGGACCCGCGGCTGGGCTTGGTGAAGGAACCGCCGTCCACCCAGGAGCCCTTCTTCTTGCCGCCGTAGTACCAGGCGCCGTCCACACCCGCCTTGACGGACTTGCAGTTCTTGTCCGAGACGACCTTGTAGCCCCTGGCGTAGTCGTAGCTGCCGCGGTCCACACAGCGCTTGTCCGGCTCGGAGGAGCAGGCGGTGAGCGCGGCGGCCAGCAGCCCCACCCCGCCGAGCACCACCGCACCGGAACGCAACCGACGCGTCGTTTCCGCCATCTTCCCTACCCCCCGTGTTCCGCGAACGCTCCGGGCCAGCCTAGAGACGGGTGTGAAGTCCGGCCAGGGCGGGGTGAGCATGTCAGGTCTCCCCTAGAGTCCCTTTGTGCTCTTTGGAATGGTGTGTGCCCTCGGGGCGGCGGTCTGCTTCGGTGCCGCGACGGTGTTGCAGGCGGTCGCGGCGCGGCAGGCGGGTCCTGGCGGGGGTGGTGAGGCGGCGCTGCTGCTGCGGGCGTTGCGGCAGTGGCGTTACCTCGCGGGGCTGGCGCTGGACGGGCTGGGCTTCCTGTTCCAGATCGCGGCGCTGCGTACGCTGCCGATCTACGCGGTCGGCGCCGCCCTCGCGGCCAGTCTCGCGGTGACGGCGGTGGTCGCGGCCCGGCTGCTGGCGGTGCGGCTCAGCGGCACGGAGTGGGGCGCGGTGGGCGTGGTGTGCGCCGGGCTCGCGATGCTGGGGCTGGCGTCCGGCCCGGAGGGCGGCGGGGGCGGCTCGGACACGCTGCGGTGGGTGATGCTCGCGGTGGCGGTGGGGCTGCTGGCGCTCGGGTTCGCGGGCGGCCGGCTGTCCGGGCCCGCGCGGGGTCCGGTGCTGGGGCTCGGGGCCGGTTTCGGGTTCGGGGTGGTGGAGGTGTCGGTCCGGCTGATCGACAGCCTCGCGCCGGGCGCCGTGCTGACCAATCCGGCGGCCTACGCGCTGCTGATCGGCGGGGGCGCCGCCTTCATGCTGCTGACCTCGGCCCTGCAACGCGGTTCGGTGACCGCGGCGACGGCCGGGATGGTGATCGGCGAGACGATCGGCCCGGCGGCGATCGGTGTCGTCTGGCTCGGCGACCGCACCCGGGAGGGCCTGGCCTGGCTCGCGGTGCTGGGCTTCGCGGTGGCGGTGGCGGGCGCGCTGGCCCTGGCCCGGTTCGGCGAGGCGCCCGCGGCACCGGCCGAGCAGGAGTGAGGGATCGGCTGCGCCCCCCGCAGCGCAACCGGTCCGCGCACCATCCTGAGCCGTCCACCCGCCCGTGACCAGGAGCTTCTTTTTCCGGAACCGGTTCTTCAGGAACGTAGACTTCCGGTATTTGCCGGGGCGGGGCGGCGAGTCGCGCGCTCACCGAGAGGGAACGAGGGATGGACAGGGAAGCCCTGCGGTCGCTGCTGCGGCACAAGCGCTCGCTGATCGACCCCACCGAACTGGGCTGGCCCCACCGCACCGGGCGCGGCCGGCGCTCCGCCGGGCTTTCGCAGGCCCAGGTGGCGCACGCGCTGTACGTCTCCGAGCGCACCTACGCCCAGCTGGAGCGGGGTGACATGCCCTCCCCCGCGCCGGAGTTCCTCGACGCCGTCGCCGGGGTGCTGCGCATGGCGGAGCCGGAACGGACCGCGCTGTACGTCTACGCGCTGGGCCACGAGCCGCCCGTCCCGATGAACCCGGAGGCCGGCACCCGGGTGGACCCGGCCTGGCCCCTGGCGGTCCGGGGCGTGTCGGGCCTGCCCTGCTACGTCAACGACGTGGCCTGGAACATCCTCGGCTGGAACGACGACTTCCTGCGCATGTTCCCCCGGCGCCGGGGCGCGGAGCCCGAGTTGCCCGAGCGGAACCTGATGCGCTGGATGCTGCTGTGCGAGGAGGCGCGCGAGCACCATCTGGTGGACTGGGAGGAGCGGTGGGCGGCGCCCGTCGCGGCCCAGTTGCGGGCGGCGGTGGCGGCCCATCCGGACAACGCCGATCTGCGGCGGCTGGACGCGGAGGTGAACGACGACCCCGTGGTGGGGCCCGTCTACCGCCGGCACGACATCACCTATGTGCAGCAGGACGGGGACACCCGGCCGGTGCGCCACGCGGGGCTCGACTCCCCGGACGCCGACCGGTGCTGCGCCGAGCACGCCCCGTCGGTGCGGGGCCTGGTGACCCTGTGCGCGGCGCAGCCGCTGGGTTCGCCGGGCGCCCGGTTCTTCTTCCTGGTGTTCCGGCCGGCCGCCGGCTGAGCCCCCCCTACGGCAGCACCCGGCACAGCGCCTCCAGCGCCGCCGCCCAGGCGCTGTCGGAGGGGGTGCCGTACCCCACGACCAGCGCGTCCAGGTGTTCGGCCGTGCTCTCGGGGTGCCGGTAGTAGGACAGGCCGTGCAGCGCGAGGCCCTGCCAGGCGGCGGCCTGGATCACGGCGGGCTCGGTGCCGGGCGGCAGCCGCAGCACCGCGTGCAGCCCGGCGGCGATCCCGGTGACCCGCACCCCGGGCGCCCGGTCGGCGACGGCGGCGGCGAGCGCGTCGCGGCGGCGCCGGTAGCGCAGCCGGGCGGAGCGGACCTGCCGGTCGTAGGCGCCCGAGGTGAGGAACTCGGCGAGGGTGAGCTGTTCCAGCACGCCCACCGTGTCGGAGTGCCCCTTGGCCGCGGTGACCTCCTCCGCCAGGTCCGGCGGCAGCACCATCCAGCCCAGCCGGATGCCGGGTGCGAGCGACTTGCTGGCGGTGCCGAGGTAGGCGACGCGGTCGGGGTCGAGGCCCTGGAGCGCGCCGACGGGCTGCCGGTCGTAGCGGAACTCGCCGTCGTAGTCGTCCTCCAGGACCAGCGCGCCGGTGCGCCGGGCCCAGTCCACGACGGCCGCCCGCCGGTCCGGGTGCAGGGGCAGTCCCATGGGGAACTGGTGGGCGGGGGTGAGGAGCACGGCGCCCTCGGTGTCCAACGGGCTTGGATCGGTGCCGAGTTCGTCGTAGGCCAGCGCGGTGGTCGCCAGGCCCGCGTTCTCCAGGAGCCCCCGGTACAGATCGAGGCCGTACGGCTCGACGGCCACCGTGCGCACCCCGCGGGCGCGCAGCACCGGTCCGAGCAGGCGCAGGGCGCCCGAGAAACCGGCGGTGATCACCGTGTTCTCCGGGTCGGCGCGCACGCCCCGGGCGCGGGCGAGGTAGCCGGCGAGGGCGGTGCGCAGTTCGGGGCGGCCGCGGGGATCGCCGTAGCCGAGCGCGTCATTGGGGGCGGCGGCCAGGGCGCGGCGGGCGGCCCTGGTCCACTCGGCGCGCGGGAACGCGGCGAGGTCGGGGGTGCCGGGGACCAGGTTGTGCAGGGGGCGGGCGGGGGCGCGGTGGTGGCGGGCGGGGCCGCTGGGCGGCACGACGGCGCGCTCGGCGACCCGGGTGCCGGAGCCCTGCCGGGCGGTCAGCCAGCCCTCGGCCACCAGGTCGGCGTAGGCCTCGGCGACGGTGTTGCGGGCGATGCCGAGGTCGGTGGCGAGGGCCCGGGAGGAGGGCAGCCGGGTGCCGGGGGCGAGCCGGCCGGTGCGCACCGCGTCGCGCAGCGCGTCGGTCAGGCCCCGGCGCAGCCCGCCCGAGCCGGCCGGTTCCAGATGGAGGTCGACGCCCAAAGTGGCCCAGGATTCCGCCATGGAAATGGACCATACTCCTGGGCTGCCCGGCTCCTACCGTGGAGGCATGAACACGGACGAGAACACCGAGTACGCGGCGGAGCACGCCCCGCGGCTGAACTGGACCGAGCACGCCCCGGACGTGTACAAGGCGATGGTCCGGCTGGACACCGCCGCCCGGCAGGGGGTGGACCCGAAGCTGCTGGAGCTGGTCAAGATCCGCGCCTCCCAGCTCAACCACTGCGCCTTCTGCCTGGACATGCACACCAAGGACGCGCTGGCGGCCGGGGAGAGCGTGGAGCGGATCGTCCAGCTCAGCGCCTGGGAGGAGTCGCGGCACTTCTACACGGAGAAGGAGCTGGCCGCGATCGAGCTGACCGAGGCGATCACGGTGCTGACCGACGGCTTCGTGCCGGACGAGGTGTACGAACGGGCCGCCAAGCAGTTCGAGGAGGCCGAGCTGACCCGGCTGATCGCCGCGATCACGGTGATCAACGCCTGGAACCGGTTCGGTGTCACCGCCCGGATGACCCCGGGCCACTACCAGCCGGGACAGCACCGGTGAGCACGTCCCCGGACAAGGCGCAGGCGTTCCGCGCGCTGCACCTGGGGCGCCCGCAGGACGATCCGCTCGTCCTGCCCGGTCCCTGGGACGCGGCCAGCGCGCGGGCCTTCGCGCAGGCCGGGTTCCCGGCGCTGGCCACGCCGAGCGCGGGGGTCGCCGCGGCGCTCGGGTACGAGGACGGGCACACCCCGGCGGACGAGATGTTCGCGGCCGTCGCCCGGATCGCGCGGGCGGTGGACGTGCCGGTCTCGGCGGACGTCGAGGGCGGCTACGGGCTCGCGCCGAAGGAGCTGGTGGAGCGGTTGCTGGAGGCGGGGGCCGTGGGCTGCAACATCGAGGACTCCGCCGCGGGGGTGCTCAAGGACCCGCGGGAACACGCCGACTACCTCGCCGAGTTCTGTGCGGCGGCGGCCGGGCGGCTCTTCCTCAACGCCCGGGTCGACACCTTCGTGCACGGCGACGGCGATCCCGGACAGGCCGTGGAGCGGGCCGCCCGGTACATCGCGGCGGGCGCCGGGTGCGTGTACCCGATCATGGCGCCGGCGGAGGCCCTGCCCGTGCTGCGGGCCGGGATCGAGGGCCCGCTGAACGTGCTGGCCCTGCTGGACGCGGACGGCCCCGGGCCCGCCGCGCTCGGCGGACTCGGGGCCACCCGGATCACGTTCGGGCCGCAGCTCCAGCGCCGGGCCACGGCGGCGGCCCGGGACCTGGCCGCCGCCCTGCGCTAGCGAGCGCTCAGGGCAGCCACTTCTTCCACACGGAGGGGTGGCTGTCCACCCACTTCTTCGCCGCCTCCTGCGGGGACAGCTTGTCCTGGGCGATCATCAGCGAGACCTCGTTCTGGTCGTCCGTGGTCCACCGGAACCGCTTCAGGAACTCGGCCGCCTTGCCGCCCGACCGGGCGAAGTCGGCGTTGAGGTACTTCTGGAGCGGGGTGCGCGGATAGGCGCAGGCGATCTTCGCCGCGTCCGCGTCGCAGCCCTTCTTGTACGGCGGCAGCTTCACCTCCGTCATCGGGACCTTCTTGAACAGCCACTGCGGCGAGTACCAGTACGTCAGGAAGGGCTTCTTCTCCTTGGCGAACTGCTTCATCTGGGTGATCTGCGCCGCCTCGGAACCGGCGAAGACCACCTGGTAGTCCAGCTTCAGGTTCTTCACCAGCGCCTTGTCGTTGGTGACGTAGGACGGGGAGCCGTCCATCAGCTGGCCCTTGCCGCCGCTCTCCGCGGTGCGGAAGAGCGAGGCGTACTTGTTCAGGTTGTGCCAGTCGGTGATGTCCGGGTGCTGCTTGACCAGGTACGTCGGCACGAACCAGCCGATGTGGCCGGTCACCCCGAGATCGCCGGCGCGCGTGATGGTCTTCTTGTCGTCGACGTAGCGCTTCTCCTGGTCCGGGTGGCCCCAGTCCTCCAGGAGGGCGTCGACCCGGCCCTGGCTCAGCGCGTCCCACGCGGGCACCTCGTCCACCTGCACGGTGTCGACGCGGTAGCCCAGCTCGTGCTCCAGCAGGTACTGGGCGACGGCCACGTTGGACTCGGCGCCCACCCAGGACTGCACGGACAGCGTGACGCTCTTGCCGCCGCCGGCGTGGGCGAACGGGCTGGCCTGCTTGGTCATGTCGGCCGCGCCGCAGCCGGTGGTCAGCCCGAGCACGGCGAGCCCGACCGGGATCGTGGTGAGCAGTCGGCGTCGCATCTCAGGCTCCCTTCCCCGCGCGGCGGTCGGTGGGCTGGGTCACCCGGTCCAGCATCAGCCCCAGGCAGACGATGGCGGCACCGGCCACCAGACCGGTCGCCAGGTCGCCCTGGGCGAGGCCGAAGGCGACGTTGTAGCCGAGGGCGCCGCCGCCGACCAGACCGCCGATGATGACGACGGCCAGGACCAGCACCACGCCCTGGTTGACGGCGAGCAGCAGCGCGCGGCGGGCGAGCGGCAGCTGCACCTGCCACAGCTGCTGCCGTCCGGTCGCGCCGAGCGAGCGCGCCGACTCCAGCGCGGCCGGGTCGACCTGGCGCAGCCCCTGCGCGGTGATCCGCACGACGGCGGGCAGCGCGTAGACGACGGCCGCGGCGACGGCGGGGGCGCGGCCGACGCCGAACAGGGCGACGACCGGGATCAGGTACACGAACTGCGGCATCGTCTGGAAGACGTCGAGCACCGGGCGCAGCGCGCGCTCGACGCGGTCGCTGCGGGCCGCGGCGATGCCGGTGGCGATACCGAGGACTAGGGTGACGGCGACGGCGGCCAGCACCTGGGAGAGGGTGTCGAGGGCCGGCTCCCACACGCCGAGCACACCGATCGCGGCCATGGCGAGCACGGCGGTCAGCGCGGTGCGCCAGGTGCCGATCAGCCAGGCCAGCGCGGCGACGACCAGCAGCACCGACCACCAGGGCAGCGATTGCAGGCCGTCGCGGACCGGGTCGAGCACCCAGGTGGTGAAGTGGCCGGCCCAGTCCGCGGTGCCGCCGACGACCGGGACCCCGGAGTAGAGGTGGGAGGTCATCCAGTCGACGGCGTGGTTGACCGGCTGGGCGATGTCCAGGCTCCAGCCGTTCGGCCAGTCGAGGGCGCCGAGCAGCCGGGCGGCGAGCGCGGCGACCACGGTGACGGCGAGGGCGTACGCCCAGCCGATGGTCCGGGGTCCCTTCCCGTCCGCGGCGCCGGCCGCGCCGGTCACCCGGTCCAGGACGACCGCGAGCAGCACGATCGGGATGCCCGCGGCCAGGGCCTGGCCCACGTCGACCGTGGACAGCGCCTGGTAGACGCGGTCGCCGAGGCCGCCGGCGCCGATGACGGAGGCGATCACGGCCATGGACAGCGCCATCATGATCGTCTGGTTGAGGCCCAGCAGGAGTTCCTTGCGGGCCAGCGGGATACGGGCGGTCAGCAGCCGCTGGCGGCGGGTCGCGCCGAGCGACTCCACGGCCTCCAGGACTTCGGGGTCGGCGCCGCGCAGGCCCAGCGCGGTGAGGCGGGCCATGGGCGGGGCGGCGTAGACCACGGTGGCGAGGACGGCCGCGGGGACGCCGATGCCGAAGACCAGGACGACGGGGAGGAGGTAGGCGAAGGCCGGGAGGACCTGCATCGTGTCCAGCACCGGGCGCAGGGCGCGGTCGAGGCGCTCGGAGAGGCCGCCGGCGAGGCCCAGCACCACGCCCACGAGCACGGAGGCGAGGACCGCGACGACCATCAGCGCGAGGGTCTGCATGGTCGGCTCCCACATGCCGAGCACGCCGCAGGCCAGGAAGGCGACGGCGGTGCCGGTGGCGAGGCGGGGACCGGCGACCCGCCAGGCGACGAGGGCGCCGAGCACGGTGACGCCCGGCCAGCCGATGGCCAGCAGGGTGACGTAGACGGCGCGGACGGAGAGGACGACCGCCTCGCTGACGTAGCCGAAGAAGTAGAGGAAGAGGGGGTGGGTGTCGCGGTTGTCGATGATCCAGTTGCTGGCGTCGGTCAGCGGCTTGGTCAGACTGACCGTGAGGTGGTGCGGCCAGGCGCGGCCGTGCAGCACCGGCAGGAGCACAGCCGTGACGAGGGCGAGCAGCAGGAGCTTGCCGACGGCTCTGTTGCGCAGCACCGCGGGGGCCTTGGTGCGCAGGACGGGGGCGGTGAGGACAGCCATCACACGGCCTCCGGGGTGGCCGGCTTCCTGGCATGCCCGTGCGCGCGGGGGGCGCCCGCGCGCGGCCGCGCGGAGGCGGCGCGGCCGGCGGGGGCCGCGGGGGCGGCCGGGTCCGCGGCCACGCCCGCCACCACGTCCAGGAGCTGTTCGTGGTCGACCACGCCCAGGCAGCGGCCCTGGTCCATGACGCGGGCGGGGCTGCCGGTGCGCGCGACGGCCTCGATGGCCTCGGAGACGGTGGTCTCCGGGGCGAGCGCCGGGCCCTCGGTGGTCTCCTCGGAGGTCGCCGGGCGCATGGCCGTGCGGCAGGTCACGACCTGCTCGCGGGGCACGTCCCGGACGAACTCGCGGACGTAGTCGTCGGCCGGGGAGCCGACGATCTCCTCGGGGGTGCCGAGCTGGACGATCCGGCCGTCGCGCATCAGGGCGATGCGGTCGCCGAGCTTGAGGGCCTCGCTGAGGTCGTGGGTGATGAAGACCATGGTGCGGCCCTCCTCGCGGTGCAGGCGGGTCACCTCGTCCTGCATGTCGCGCCGGATGAGCGGGTCCAGGGCGCTGAACGGCTCGTCGAACAGGAGGACTTCGGGGTCCACGGCGAGGGCGCGGGCGAGGCCCACGCGCTGGCGCTGGCCGCCGGACAGCTGGCCGGGGCGGCGGTGCTCCATGCCCGCGAGGCCGACCTTGGCGACGATCTCGGCGGCGCGCTCGCGGCGCTCGGACTTGCCGACGCCCTGGATCTCCAGGCCGTAGGCCACGTTGTCGAGGACCGTGCGGTGCGGGAGCAGGCCGAAGTGCTGGAAGACCATCGCCGCGCGGTGGCGGCGCAGTTCGCGCAGCCGGGCCTTGTCCATGGCGGTCACGTCCTCGCCGTCGATGGCGATGGTGCCCGAGGTCGGCTCGATCAGCCGGGTCAGGCAGCGCACGAGGGTGGACTTGCCGGAGCCGGACAGGCCCATGACCACGAAGACCTCGCCCTTGCGGACGTCGAAGGACACGTCGCGGACGGCCGCCGTGCAGCCGGTGCGGGCGCGCAGGTCGGCCGGTTCGAGGGCGGCGAGTTCGGGGTCGGCCGGGACGCGCTCGGGCTTGGTGCCGAAGACCTTCCACAGGTGGGAGACCGAGAAGACCGGCGCGTCGGTGGTGGGCGGCTTGCGGGTGGGGACGGTGGTACTCATCGGCGATCGCCTCCGATCAGGTCGACGGCCTTCTCCCCGACCATCAACACCCCGATCATCGGGTTGACGGCGAACAGGGTCGGGAAGACGGACGCGTCGGCAATGCGGATGCCGTCGAGGCCGCGGATCTTCAACTCGGGGTCGACGACGGCGAGTTCGTCGTCGACGGCGCCCATCCGGCAGGTGCCGGCGGGGTGGTAGACGGTGTGGTGCGCCTTGCGCAGCAGCTCGCTGAGCTGCTCGTCGTCGGTGACGTCGGGGCCGGGGAAGACCTCCCGCTTCAGCCAGCCGGCGAACGGCTCGGTCCTGGCTATCTCACGGGCGATCTTCACGCCGTCGACCAGGGTCCGGGCGTCGTAGCCGTCCTCGTCGGTGAAGTAGCGGAAGTCGAGGGCGGGCTTCTCCCGCGGGTCCGCGCTCTTGAGGTAGAGACGGCCGCGGGCGCGGGACTTGGGGATGTTCGGGGTCATCGACACGCCGTGCTCGGGGCGTTCGTAGCCCAGCCGCTCCGGGTTGTCGGTGAAGGGGATCTGGTAGAAGTGGAACATCAGGTCGGGGGCGCCCAGCGACTCGTCCCGGCGCACGAACAGCGCGGCGTCGGAGTCCATCGCGGAGTTCTCCGGCAGCGGCCGGTTCGTCTCCCACACGATCACCGACTCGGGGTGGTCCTGGAGGTTCTCGCCGACGCCCGGCAGGTCGTGCACCACCGGGATGCCCAGCGCTTCGAGGTCCTGCTTCGGGCCGATGCCGGACAGCAGCAGCAGCCGGGGCGTGTCGACGGCGCCGGCGCAGACCACGACCTCCTGGCGGGCGCTGATCAGCCGCTCCGCGCCGTCCTTGGTGCGCACGTGGACGCCGGTGGCGCGCTTGCCGTCCAGCTCCAGCCTGTACGCCCAGGTCTCCAGCAGCAGCGTGAGGTTGGGGCGGTCGCCGGCCTCCATGTGCGGGTGCAGGTAGGCGACGGAGGCGGAGGAGCGCTTGTTGTTCTCCGGGTGGTAGGCGAGGTCGAGGAAGCCGACCCCCTCGTAGAACGGCTTGTCGTTGAAGCCGGTCACCTCGGGGACGCCGATCGCGGTCTTCGTCGCGTCGATCCAGTCCTTGGCGATGGGGTTCTGGTCCTTCTCGGCGACGCGCACGATGTTGTTGCGCAGCCGGGCGAAGTACGCCTCCATCGGCACCGCGCCCCAGCCCTTGGCGCCGGCCTCCTCCCACTCGTCCCAGTCGGAGGGCAGCGGCTTGAAGGAGATCAGGGTGTTGTGCGAGGAGCAGCCGCCGAGCACCTTGGCGCGGCTGTGCAGGATGTGCGAATTGCCGTTTGGCTGCTCGACGGTGGTGTACTCGTAGTCCAGGTCGCCGCCGAGCAGGCCCAGCCAGCGGCGCAGGGTCAGGACGTCCTCGCGGTCGATGTCGCTGGGGCCGCCCTCGATGACGGCGACGGTGACGTCGGGGTTCTCGGTGAGGCGGGAGGCGATGACGGAGCCCGCCGTGCCGCCGCCGATGACGACGTAGTCGTAGACGTGGGGGGTTTCGGGCATGGGGGTGCTACTCCAGGGGGTGTGAGAGGGAGGTCGGGTCGGGCTCAGCCGGCGAACCAGCGCACCGGTGCGGGTGCGAGGTTCTGGTAGACGTGCTTGGTCTCGCGGTACTCGGCGAGTCCGGCGGGGCCCAGCTCGCGACCGGTGCCGCTCTTGCCGAAGCCGCCCCACTCCGCCTGCGGCAGGTAGGGGTGGAAGTCGTTGATCCAGACGGTGCCGTGGCGCAGCCGGGCCGCGACGCGCCGGGCCTTGCCGGGGTCGGTGGTCCACACGGCGCCGGCGAGGCCGTACTCGGTGTCGTTGGCGAGGCGGACGGCCTCGTCCTCGGTGGTGAAGGTCTCGACGGTGAGCACGGGTCCGAAGACCTCCTCCCGGACGACCTTCATCTCCCGGTGGCAGGCGTCCAGGACGGTCGGCTCGTAGAAGTAGCCCGACTCGGGCCGCTCGGGGGCGGGTTCGGGCCGCTTGCCGCCGCAGCGCAGTACGGCGCCCTCGGCGAGCGCGGAGGCGACGTACGCCTCGGTCCTGGCGCGCTGCTGCTCGGAGACGAGGGGTCCGACCTCGACGCCGGCCTCGGTGCCGCGGCCGATCCTGATCCGCTGGGCGCGGCGGGCGAGTTCGGCGACGAAGCGTTCGCGCACCGACTCCTCGACGATGAGCCGGCCGCCGGCCGAGCAGACCTGGCCGCTGTGGATGAAGGCCGCGTTGAGGGCCTGGTCCACGGCGGTGTCGAAGCCCTCCTCGGTGGCGCAGGCGTCGGCGAAGACCACGTTGGGGTTCTTGCCGCCGAGTTCGAGGGCGACCTTCTTCACGGTGGGGGCGGCGGCCTGGGCGACCTTGGTTCCGCTGACCAGTCCGCCGGTGAAGGAGACCAGGTCGACGCCGGGGTGCTCGGCGAGCCGGGCGCCGACGGAGTGGCCGGGGCCGGTGACGATGTTGGCGACGCCCGCGGGGAGCCCGGCCTCGGCCAGCAGCTCGATCAGCGCCACGGTGGTCATCGGGGTGACCTCGCTGGGCTTGATCACGAAGGTGTTGCCGGCCGCGAGCGCCGGGGCGATCTTCCAACTGGCCTGGAGCAGCGGGTAGTTCCAGGGGGTGATCAGGGCGCAGACGCCGACCGGCTCGTGCACGACCACGCTGTGGACGTCGGGCGACCCGGCGTCCACGACCCGGCCGGGGGCCTCGGCGGCCACCAGGTCGGCGAAATAGCGGAAGGCGTCGGCGACGCAGTCGATGTCGACGCGGCCCTCCTCCACGGTCTTGCCCGCGTCCTGGGCCTCCAGCCGGCCGAGGGCTTCGCGGTCGCGTACGAGGAGGTCGGCGACGCGGCGCAGCAGGGCGGCGCGTTCACCGACGGGAGTGCGGGGCCAGGGCCCCTCGTCGAACGCCTGCCGGGCCGCGGCCACGGCGCGCTCGGCGTCCTTCTCGTCGCCCTCCGCGACCACCGCGAACGGCCGGGCGTCCGCCGGGTCGAGGATCTCCCGGGTCGCGCCGGAGATCGCCGCCAGCCATTCGCCGCCCGCGTGGATGGTCTCGTGGGCCTGTCGTGCCGTTCTGTCCGCCATGATCGGTGTTGCCTTCCGTTACCGTTTCGCGTCCCTGCGTCACCCGGTGACCGGGGTCAAAGACCGTGGCCGCCTGCCCATGGCTTTCGGTTTGCATGCGGAATCGGTGACCGAAAGTGCGCGGCGTCACTAAAAAGGCGGTGGAAAACAGACAGAAACGGGTATCGGGGGCACTGCGTTCGGTCCATGACCCCGGTACAGCCGGTGGCGACGGCGGCGGCCCCCCGGAGGGCGTCCTCGCCGGAACGCGCGTGGGCCCCGCTCCGGAGGAACCGGAGCGGGGCCCACGGGGGAAGAACCCGGGACGGACTACCGTCAGATGAGGCCGAGGGCGCGGACCGCCTCGCGCTCCTCCGACAGCTCCTTGACCGACGCGTCGATGCGCGCACGGGAGAACTCGTTGATGTCCAGGCCCTGGACGATCTCGTACTTGCCGTCCTTGGTGGTGACCGGGAAGGAGGAGATCAGGCCCTCCGGGACGCCGTAGGAGCCGTCCGACGGGATGCCCATGGAGGTCCAGTCGCCCTCGGCGGTGCCGTTGACCCAGGTGTACACGTGGTCGATCGCGGCGTTGGCGGCCGACGCGGCCGACGACGCGCCGCGGGCCTCGATGATCGCGGCGCCGCGCTTGGCGACGGTCGGGATGAAGTCCTCGGCCAGCCACTTCTCGTCGTTCACGACCTCGGCGGCGTTCTTGCCGGCGACCGTGGCGTGGAAGATGTCCGGGTACTGGGTGGCGGAGTGGTTGCCCCAGATGGTGAGCCGCTTGATGTCGGCGACCGAGGTGCCCGTCTTCTTCGCCAGCTGCGTCAGCGCCCGGTTGTGGTCCAGACGGGTCATCGCGGTGAACCGCTCGGCCGGTACGTCCGGCGCCGCCGCCTGCGCGATCAGCGCGTTGGTGTTGGCCGGGTTGCCGACGACCAGGACCTTGATGTCGTCCGCGGCGTGGTCGTTGATGGCCTTGCCCTGCGGCTTGAAGATGCCGCCGTTGGCCTCCAGCAGGTCACCGCGCTCCATGCCCTTGGTGCGCGGGCGGGCGCCGACCAGCAGGGCGACGTTGGCGCCGTCGAAGGCGACGTTCGGGTCGTCGGTGATGTCGATGCCCTGGAGCAGCGGGAAGGCGCAGTCGTCCAGCTCCATGGCCGTGCCCTCGGCGGCCTTGAGGGCCGGGGTGATCTCCAGGAGGCGCAGGCGGACCGGAACGTCCGCACCCAGCAGCTGGCCGGAGGCGATGCGGAAGAGCAGGGCGTAACCGATCTGGCCGGCCGCGCCGGTGACGGTGACGTTCACGGGAGTGCGGGTCATGGCGTTCTCCGTATGACAGCTGGCGGTGGGGCGTCCCTGCCCCGGGCGGATGATCGATCTCTTGGTATCAAGAGAGATCCACCGGTCAGGCTATCGCGCATCCGGCATGCGAGACGTGCCGGGCCCTGTGGCTCACCCCACAGAGGGTCACCGGATGTACGAAAAGGCGGCCGCCCGTCCGGAGAGGGGGAGGACGGAGACGGCCGCCGGTGGGGGTACCGGCGCACCGGTCTCCCGTGGGGGGTATCCGAGCGCGTGCCCAGGATCGGGCCGGGCATGCGCACCGGAGGGAAATTCATCCGTTCGGCTTCCGCGGGTGTGCCGAACCGTCACTTCGTGCAGGCCGTGCGGCCGGAGGCGAGGGCGGCGCACGCCTTCGCCTCGGCCGGGTCGCGTACGGCGATCATCGGGGTGTACGCGATGGTCTCGCCGACGGCGGTGATCTCCCCGGTCTGCCGGGCCGTGCCCCTGACCCCGGTGACCTGGACCTTGTCGCCGGGCACCGCGTTCGTGATGCGGCCCCACGCCGTGCCGCAGACCTTGCTGTAGCGGACCTCGAGGGTGGTGGCGCCGAGCGAGACGGTCTGGGCGGTGACCACCTGGTCGCCGCTGCACCCCATGGTCTCGGCGTCCTTGCCCACGCAGTCCGAGCCGGCGCACCGGACCCCGGGCGGCAGGCTCTCCTTGGCGCTGATGGTCGGCGCCGGACGCGCGGCGGCCTTCGCGTGCCCGCCGCCGTGCTTCCCGGTGAAGTGGAAGACCCCGAGGATCACGAGCAGCACGGTGACGAACCCGGCGAGGAACATCAGCGCCGGCTGGCGGTACCCGGCGGCGCGCGACGTCCCGGAGGGCGATCCGGCGTCCGGGCCTTGGGGGTTCGGCCGGCCGGGCGCCGTGTTCGGGCCGTGGGCGCCGGGAGGGACCGGAGGGCCGACGGGGTTCAGGGGAGCCGTCGTGCCGACAGGACCGGCCGGGCTCGTGGAGCTTGCCGTGATCGGGCCGCGCGGGACCTGCGCGGGGATCTTCGGCCACCCGCCGCTCTCCGTTCCGGGGCCTTCCGGGCGTCCGCCGTCCCGTGTTCCGGTCACCCGCGGCCATCCGCCGGACCGCGCCGCGGGCCGGGCGCTCGCCCGTGACGGGTCCCGGTGTCCGGTCGAGGAGTCGCGGGCGTCGGCCTCCGCGGCCGTCGGCTGGGCCGGGATTCCCGGGGAGGTGTCCCGCGGGCCGTCGAGGGCGGCGACTTTGGACGCGCGGGAGGACGGCGCGCCGGAGTCGCCGGAGGCCGCGAAGACGCGCAGCGCCTGCGCCGTGTGGTCGAGCCCGGCTTCCGTCCGCCGCCAGGCGCGTTCGGCCAGCTCCCACATGGTGACGATCGGGGCCGGACTGGCCCCGGCGGCCTCGGCGAGCGCGACGGCCGCCCCCTTGGGCGCGAGGAGTTCACCGGCGAGGTAACTCTCCCAGGACGGCCTGCCGTAGCCGGTGCGGTCGGCGAGGTCCGCGACGTGCAGACCGCCGAGGTCCACCAGCCAGCGCAGCTGGTTGACGAACTCCTTGATCTCCGGGTCGAGTTCTTTCGGCAGGGTGTTCCAACGAGGCATCGACTTCCCCCCTCATCCCCACTTTGTCACGTATCCCGAACTGTCCACACATCGGCACCGCAGGGGCACGGAGAGGCAGCGCGCGGTCACCGTAGCGGAACGGTCACTTCCGTGCCACAGCGCGAAGACAGCCGTTGATCAGGCCGTTCGGCGCGGGCGAGGGTGTCTCGGGCGGCGGTTCGTCCCGTCTCGGGGGAGGGGACGAACCGCCGTTGCGGTGGCCTTACCTGGTCACCGTGGAGTGCAGCGTGTCCTTCAGGAACGGGATCTCCAGCCAGGGGTGCGGCTGGGCCATCAGGGCCAGCAGGACGATCACCAGGCCGAGGACGCCGTAGGTGCTGATGTCGGTGAACCGGGAGCGGACGGCGAGCATGCCGACCCCGGGCAGCATCCAGCGCAGCACCGCGCCGGCCAGCAGCCCCACGCCGATCAGCAGGATGCCGACGCGGAACGCGTCGAGCGCGGTCACCAGCAGGCCGAGCGCGACCGTGCCCAGCACCACCAGCAGCGGCCACTGCCGCGCGGGCGCCGGGGCGGCACCGGAGGCGGCCCGGCCACCGCCCTCGGGCCGTGCGGTGTCCCTGGTGAACAGCGGGAAACGGCGGGTGACCCGGCGCGGGCGCCCCTGTGCGTCGGGGGCGCTGATCGCGTCGCGGACCGTCTCCTCCGGCACGCCGTCGCCGTCCGCGCTCGCGCGCTCCACGCTGTCGTCGTTCACGGTCGCCTCGCTCGCGGTCGCGGTCGCGTCACCGCGGCGGGTGTCGTCAGCCGGCACTGCGCTCCGCCGCCTCGACCACGTTGACCAGCAGCTGGGCCCGGGTCATCGGACCGACACCACCGGGGTTCGGGGAGATCCAGCCCGCCACCTCGGCCACGTCCGGGTGGACGTCGCCGACGATCTTGCCCTCGGCGTTGCGGGAGACGCCGACGTCGAGGACGGCCGCGCCCGGCTTGACGTCCTCGGCGCGGATCAGGTGCGGGGAGCCGGCCGCCGCGATGACGATGTCGGCCCGCTTGAGGTGGGCGGACAGGTCACGGGTGCCGGTGTGGCACTGGGTCACGGTGGCGTTCTCACTGCGGCGGGTGAGCAGCAGCGGCATCGGACGCCCGATGGTGACGCCCCGGCCGACGACCACGACCTCCGCGCCCTTGATCTCCACGCCGTGGCGGCGCAGCAGGGTCAGGATGCCGTTGGGGGTGCAGGGCAGCGGGGCGGGCTCGTTGAGCACCAGGCGGCCCAAGTTCATCGGGTGCAGGCCGTCCGCGTCCTTGGCCGGGTCCATCAGCTCCAGGATGCGGTTCTCGTCGATGCCCTTGGGCAGCGGCAGCTGGACGATGTAGCCGGTGCAGGACGGGTCCTCGTTCAGCTCGCGGACGACCGCCTCGATCTCCTCCTGGGTGGCCGTGGCCGGCAGCTCCCGCTGGATGGAGGCGAGGCCCACCTGGGCGCAGTCGCGGTGCTTGCCCGCGACGTACTTGCGGCTGCCGGGGTCGTCCCCGACCAGGACGGTGCCGAGTCCGGGCGTGACTCCCTTCTCCCTCAGCGCCGCCACGCGGGCGGTCAGATCGGACTTGATCGCGGCTGCGGTGGCCTTGCCATCGAGAATCTGGGCGGTCATACCCCCATCCTCCCGGATGACCGCCCCGGGGTTCCAATCCGGGTCCGGGTCCACGCCGTTGTGATCACGGATGTTGCACTTGCACAACACCCGCAGATTACGGCTGGACAAGCCACTATCCGGTCAAGAACGATGAACACCACAGTGCAGCGGGCAGCTCATCGGGGGACGGACCGCATCTGTAGAAACTCTCCTCCGTGCAGTGCCGCGCCTCGTCCCCGCACTCGGAAAGCAACGGAGGAACACCAACCATGAGCTACGGCGACCCGAACAACCCCTACGGCGCTCCGCAGGGCCAGCCCCAGCAGCCCGGCTACGGCTACCCCGCCGCGCCGCCGGTGCAGCAGCCGTACGGTGCCGCCGCCCCGATGACCGCCATGCCGGGCAAGGTCAGCGCGGCCCGCACGATGCTGTGGGTCATCGTCGCCCTCCAGGTCATCGGCGTGGCGCTGTTCGCCTTCTCCGCCGTGGCGATCAACAAGGCGAAGCAGGACAACTCCCTGCCGGGGCTCTCCGACTACCCGGTGGGCGTGATCTGGGCCTTCGCGGTGCTCGCGCTCGCCTGGCTGGTGTGGGCGGCCGTCATGGCCACGAAGTTCTCCACCGGCGGCAACGGTCTGCGGGTCTCGGCCCTGGTCTTCGGCATCCTCAGCGCGGTGCTCGGCGTCTACCCGTTCCTCGTCATCCTGGGCATCGTGCACATCGTGCTCGGCATCCTGATCGCCTGCTTCGTCGGCGGCGCCGACGGCAAGGCCTGGTTCAACCGCGCCCGCTACTGAACCACCCCGGCGCGAGGCAAACGTCGCGCCGTCCGACCTCCGGGGCCGTGTCCCACCCTTCCAGGGGGACACGGCCCCGTGCGTCGCCCCACAGCGAAGCCGACCGCATCGCCCGTTCACGTGGGGAAACGGCGAACATGACCGGCCCGCCGCGCAGTTGCCCGCGGCCACCGCCCCGGTCGCCGGACGCACGAACGGTCTGCGGCCCCTCGGAGAGGGGCCGCAGACCGTCGCGGCTCAGTGGAAGAAGTGGCGCGTGCCCGTGAAGTACATGGTCACGCCCGCCTTCTTGGCGGCCTCCACGACCTGCTCGTCGCGGATGGAACCGCCGGGCTGGACGATCGCGCGGACGCCGGCCTCGATCAGGATCTCCGGGCCGTCGGGGAAGGGGAAGAAGGCGTCGGAGGCGGCGAAGGAGCCGCGGGCGCGCTCTTCACCGGCCCGCTCGACCGCCAGCTTGCAGGAGTCGACGCGGTTGACCTGGCCCATGCCGACGCCGACCGAGGCGCCGTCCTTGGCGAGCAGGATCGCGTTGGACTTCACGGCGCGGCATGCCTTCCAGGCGAACGCCAGCTCCTTCAACTCCTCGGCGGACAGCGCCTCGCCGCTGGCCAGCGTCCAGTTGGCGGGGTCGTCGCCGTCGGCCTGGAGCCGGTCGGTGACCTGGACCAGCAGGCCGCCGTCGATCTGCTTGGCCTCGACCTGGCCCGCGGGCGCGCCGGGGGCCTTCAGCACCCGGATGTTCTTCTTCTTGGCGAGGGCCTCCAGGGCCCCCTCCTCGTAGTCCGGCGCCACGATGACCTCGGTGAAGATGTCCGCGACCTGCTCGGCCATCTCCCGGCTCACCGGACGGTTGACCGCGATCACACCGCCGTACGCGGAGACCGGGTCGCAGGCGTGCGCCTTGCGGTGCGCCTCGGCGACGTCCGCGCCGATCGCGATGCCGCAGGGGTTGGCGTGCTTGATGATCGCGACGCAGGGCTCGGCGTGGTCGTACGCGGCACGGCGGGCGGCGTCCGTGTCCGTGTAGTTGTTGTACGACATCTCCTTGCCGTGCAGCTGCTCCGCCTCGGCCAGCCCGCCCGTGCCGTCCACGTACAGCGCGGCGTCCTGGTGCGGGTTCTCGCCGTAGCGCAGGGTGTTCCGGCGGTCGTGGGCGGCGCCGAGGAAGTCCGGGAAGCGGGACTCGTCGACCGGTGCGTAGTCGGCGGCGAACCAGGAGGCGACGGCCACGTCGTAGGCGGCGGTGTGGCGGAAGGCCTCGGCGGCCAGCCGCTTGCGGGCGGCCAGGTCGAAGCCGCCGTCCTTGGCGGCCTCCAGCACGTCGGCGTACCGCTCGGGGCTGGTGACCACGGCGACCGAGGGGTGGTTCTTGGCGGCGGCGCGGACCATCGAGGGGCCGCCGATGTCGATCTGCTCCACGCACTCGTCGGCCGAGGCGCCGGAGGCGACGGTCTCGCGGAACGGGTAGAGGTTCACGACGACCAGGTCGAACGGCGCCACGCCCAGCTCGTCGAGCTGCGCGCGGTGGCTGTCCAGCCGCAGGTCGGCGAGGATGCCCGCGTGCACCTTGGGGTGCAGGGTCTTGACCCGGCCGTCCAGGCACTCGGGGAAGCCGGTCAGCTCCTCGACCTTGGTGACGGGGACGCCGGCGGCGGCGATGCGGGAGGCGGTGGACCCGGTCGACACCAGCTCGACACCGGCCTCGTGCAGCCCGCGTGCCAGCTCTTCCAGGCCGGTCTTGTCGTAGACGCTGACGAGCGCCCGGCGAAGGGGCCGCTTGTTGCTCTCGGCGGTCACTGGATAACTACCTTTCGTCCCTCAATGCGATAGCCGTTGCGGGCGAGCCGCCCCACGACCTCGACGAGCAGCCTTCGCTCGACTTCCTTGATGCGCTCGTGCAGCGCGCTCTCGTCGTCCTCGTCCCGGATCTCCACCACGCCCTGCGCGATGATCGGCCCGGTGTCGACGCCGTCGTCGACGAAGTGGACGGTGCAGCCGGTGACCCTGGCGCCGTACGCGAGCGCGTCACGGACGCCGTGGGCGCCGGGAAAACTGGGCAGCAGGGCCGGGTGGGTGTTGACGAACCGCCCGCCGAAGCGCGCGAGGAACTCCTTGCCCACGATCTTCATGAACCCGGCCGAGATCACGAGGTCGGGCTCGTACGCCGCCACGGCCGCGGCGAGGGCGGCGTCCCACTCCTCGCGGCTCGCGTGGTCCTTGACCCGGCACACGAAGGTCGGCAGCCCGGCCCGCTCGGCGCGGGCGAGCCCCTCGATGCCGTCGCGGTCCGCCCCTACGGCGACGATCCGCGCGCCGTACGCCTGCGCGCCGGTGCGCTCGATCTCGTCCAGGAGCGCCTGCAGATTGGTGCCGGATCCGGAGACCAGCACGACGAGGCGCTTGGCCACGGGGTTGGCGGCCACGGTGGGGCCCTTTCTCAAGAAACGATCTGTGCCGTCGGCGGTTTGTACAGTCGTACGAATGCTTCGCGCCCCGGGATACGGGGAAGTCTACGAAGCGGCCGACCGCCAGCAACGATACCGGCACCGCGGACGGCCCCCACGGGACGGGTGCGTGGCCGGGAGGTAGCGTTCGCAGGGAATCGCGAGGGGCAGCCTCGGGAACGCGGTCGACATGCGGCGCGTTGACGAGGTGGAAGCTCACGACGACCAGCCGTGTTGATCTAGGGGAAGACGCTCTTTTGATGCCCGTCCGCAGCCTGCGACTCCTCACGTTCCCGCCAGATTCGGTCCCGGGGGGAGCGCGCGCCGGCATGCTGCTGCGCGAGCGGCCGTCCACCCCGCCGGACGCCCCGCGGGGCGGGGCGGGGAACACCGGGGGCGACTCCGGCGAGGGACGGGGCCAGGGCCCGCGGGGTGACGGCGGACGGCAGGACGACAACCCGTTCGCGCCGCCGCCGGAGGGCGCCCCGGACCGGCCGTGGCAGCCCCGGCACCCCGGTGGACAGGGCGGGCCCGGCGCGGGTCAGGGCGGTCCCGGCGGACAGCAGGGCGGCTCCCCGTGGGGCAGCCGGTGGAGCGACCGCCAGCCGGGGCGTGCGCCCGGCGGCTTCGGCGAGCGTCCCGGCTCCGGCCCGCAGGGTCCCGGTGGGCCGGGCGGGCAGGGCGGTCCGGGCGGCGGCCCCGGCGCGGGCATGCGCTGGGACCCCACGGACCCGGTCCAGCGCCGGGCGCGCTACGCGCTGCTGTCCGGCATGTGGGCCGTCTTCTTCGTGCTGTTCGGCTGGCCGTACGTGGCGCTGCTGCTGGGCGCGCTGGCCCTGTACTGGGGTGTCAGCTCGCTGCGCGCCAAGCCGCGCACCCCGGCCCCGGACCAGCCCACGCCCACGCCCGCGCCCGCCGGACGGCCGCAGACGACGGCGGCCGTCGGCGGCCTGGTCACGGCGGCCCTCGCCCTGGTCCTGGTCGCCTCCACGTTCACGGTCCAGTTCGTCTACCGCGACTACTTCACCTGTGTCGACGACGCCCTCACCCACGAGGCCAAGCAGTCCTGCCAGACCCTGCTGCCGCAGCAGCTGCGCGGCATGCTGAGCGCGGGGAACGAGTAGTCGAGCGCCAGGCCCCCCGTCCCGTCGGGCGACCGTCCCGTCAAGGGGTCTCGTCCCGCTGGGGGGTTCCGGCGTCTTCGCCGGTTCCGGCCTCTCGGGGATTTCCGGTCTCTCGGAGCGTTCCGGCCCCTTCGGGGGTTCCGGCGTCTTCGCCGGCTCCGACCTGGGGGTTCTCGTCCTCCCGGGGAGTCTCGTCCTGTCGGTCGTCCCTCGGGGGAGTCTCGTCCGCCGTGTTCTCGGCCGGTCCGGGCGTGGCCGCCTGGCGCAGGGCGCGGTCCAGGTCGTCGCGCAGCCCCGGGACGAAGGGTTCGGCGGGCAGGATGTCGTACCCCTCCTCCACGGCGAGGGTCGGGTCCCGGACCGGCTTCTGCGGGGCGAGAGGGGTGTCCTCGCGCCGGGCCCGCGGGCCGGTCCCGCCCCCGCTCCGGCTCTTCGGCCTCGCCTCCGGGGCGCCGGCCGGGGGCTTCGGCGTCGCCCCGGCCGGGGCGGTTCCCGCCCGCCCCCGCCACAGCCGCCATGCCCGGACGACCAGCGCCGTCGGCAGCCCGAACAGCGCGGTCCACGCGCCGGCCGCGGGTCCGGTCAGCCACCACGGCGGGCCGAACCGGGACAGCGCGGCGACGCCCATCGGGCCGCCCGCCAGCGCGGCGAGCAGGGTCAGCAGCAGCGCGCAGACCACCGCCGTCAGCAGCGCCACCCCGGCGGTGCGTCCCGTCCGCCAGCGGCGCGGCCCGCGTACCGCCGCCCGGGCCACGAACCACCCCGCCACCATCGCGGCCACCGCCGGCAGCAGCCCGGCCGCCCAGTTCAGCCGTGTCCCGGGGCCGGCGTCCGGCACCGCCGCGAGCAGCGGGAACGGCGGCAGCAGCGGGGCCGGGTCGGAGGCGAACGGATGCACCGGGTGCCCGGCGCCGAGGACGAACCCGGGGCCGAGGGCGTAGGACGCGGCCCACACGGAGGCGTTGGGGATCAGCGCCATGCCGAGCAGCAGCACCGCGAACCGTCCCGTCCAGCCGTCCGTCAGCTCCAGGAACGAGGCCCGCGCCGCGGCTCCGTGCCACACCATCGAGGCGGCCACGAGCAGCGCCCCGCCCCCGGTCAGCACGGCCGTCGCCGCCGCCGCGGCCCGCGCGGCCGTGCCCAGCCGGGCCCGCGCGTCCGTGCCGGACACCGCCCGCCGCACGGGCCCCGGCAGCACCTTGAGCGCCCGCAGCAACGGCTGGGGCGGGTATCCGTGCGCCGACCAGACCCCGGCTCCGGCCCCGGCCACCGCGACCAGCGGCAGCCACACCGTCACCCCGCCCCAGGAGGGGCGCAGTTCGCCGCCGGAGCAGTAGACGGTGGCGGCGGTGCCGACGCCGAGGTAGCCGACGACCACGCCCAGCCATGCCGTGCGCACCGGCACGGGCGGTGGCCCGTCGGGGTCGGCGGAGGCGTCCGTGGCGTACCGCCCGGCCCGGTACAGCAGCCACGCCGGCAGTGCGAGGAGGAGCAACGGGGTGACGCCGACGGGGAGTTGGGCGCCCGAGACGGTGCCGGTGCGGACCAGTTCGACGCCGTGCGCGAGCAGCCAGAGCGCGGCGGCGATGTGCAGCGCGCCGCCCGGACCGCTGTCGGGGTAGGGCGAGCTGATCCACAGGCCCAGCACGAGCACGGTGAGCGTGCCGAGGCCGAGCCCGGCCGCGACCACGCCGTTCAGCAGGCTGGCGGACAGGCCGGGCGGACGGTCGCGCAGCCGGGTGGACAGCGGAGTGAGCGACGGTCGGCGATCGGTCATCTGGGTCACGTCGCCATGCTCCCAACGACACGCGCTTTCCCGGCGTAACAGGTGAACCACCGAAGTGTCGCTCAATATATGTTTATGTCACTTATCGTACGAAAGGGTGCACGGTGACCACGCAGATCTCCGCCAGCCCGCTGCCACCGCCCAAGGAACGCCGACGCCTGCGCCGGTCCCGCACCATGACGCACGCTCAGCTCGCCGCACGCCTCGGCGTGGCCCGTGCCACGGTGCGCGCGTGGGAGTCCGGCCGCCGGGACCCGACCGGCGCCGAGGGGCGGGCGTACGCCGAACTCCTCGCCTCGTTCGCCCGGCCGACGGACGCCCCGGACGCCCCCGGGAAGACGAGTCCCGGCGCACCGGACGGGGACCCGGCCCCCGGCCCCGAACCGCTGACGCCCGCTCAGGCCTTCGACGCGCTCTACGCCTTCTGCGCCCCGGCCCTCGTACGGCAGACCTATCTGCTCTGCGGGCGCCGCGAACTGGCCCGCGAGGCGGTGGAGCACGCCTTCCAGCAGGCGTGGCAGCGCTGGCCCGAGGTGGCGCGGGACCGGGATCCGGCCGGCTGGGTGCGGGCGGTGGCGTACGACTGCGCGCTCTCGCCCTGGCACCGGTTCCGGCCGCGCCACCGGCACCCCGAGCCGCCGCCCGCCGATCCGGCCGACCGGGAGCTGCTGCACGCGCTGCTGAGACTGCCGCCGTCCTACCGGCGCACGCTGGTGCTGTACGACGGTGTGGGCCTCGACCTGCCGGAGACGGCGGCGGAGACGGAGGCCAGCACCCCGGCGGCGGCGAACCGGCTGACCCATGCGCGGGAGGCCGTGGCCGCGCACGTCCCCGAACTGGCCGACACGGCTCTGCTGCACCGCCGGCTCACCGAACTCGCCTCCCGGGAGCGGCTGCGCGCCTCCCGTCCCCCGACGGTGCGCACGGTCGGCGAACGCCGCAACGTCTTCTGGACCCGCGCGGCCATCGCCTTCACCGTGACGATCATCGGCGCGACGACGCTCACGCTGCGGACCGCCCCGACCCACTACGAGCCCCCCATCGCCCCCGCCCGGGCCGTCCAGGGCGTTCCCCGGCCGGCCCCGATGGGCCCGTTGTCCCGCACCGAGCAGCTGCTGCGCGACAAGCTCCGCCAGGACTCGGCCGCGGGACCGGACCGGGTCGAGCCGACACCCCGGTGAGCCCCGCTCGGCGCGGCCCCGCCGAAAACGCCCGCAGGCCCGCCCCGGGGAACGGGGCGGGCCTGCGGGTGTCGGTCGAGCCGCTCAGGCGGAGAGGATCTCCCGGGCGAGCTTGGCGGTCTCGGTCGGGGTCTTGCCGACCTTGACGCCCGCGGCCTCCAGGGCCTCCTTCTTGGCCTGTGCGGTGCCGGAGGAGCCGGAGACGATGGCGCCGGCGTGACCCATGGTCTTGCCCTCCGGCGCGGTGAAGCCCGCGACGTAGCCGACGACCGGCTTGGTCACGTTCTCCTTGATGAACGCGGCCGCACGCTCCTCGGCGTCGCCGCCGATCTCACCGATCATCACGATCAGCTCGGTCTCGGGGTCCTCCTGGAAGGCCGCGAGCGCGTCGATGTGGGTGGTGCCGATGATCGGGTCGCCACCGATGCCGACGGCCGTCGAGAAGCCGATGTCCCGCAGCTCGTACATCATCTGGTACGTCAGCGTGCCGGACTTCGACACCAGACCGATGCGGCCCGGCTTGGTGATGTCGCCCGGGATGATGCCGACGTTCGACTGACCCGGGGTGATGATGCCGGGGCAGTTCGGGCCGATGATCCGGGTCTTGTTGCCCTTCTTGCCGGCGTACGCCCAGAAGGACGCCGTGTCGTGCACGGCGATGCCCTCGGTGATCACGACGGCCAGCGGGATCTCGGCGTCGATGGCCTCGACGACCGCGTCCTTCGTGAACTTCTCCGGCACGAAGATGACGGAGACGTTGGCGCCGGTCTTCTCGATGGCCTCCTTGACGGTGCCGAAGACGGGTACCTCGGTGCCGTCGAAGTCCACGGTCTGACCCGCCTTGCGCGGGTTCACGCCGCCCACGACGTTCGTGCCGTCACCGAGCATGAGCTTGGTGTGCTTCATGCCGGTGGCGCCGGTCATGCCCTGGACGATGACCTTGCTGTCCTTGTTGAGCCAGATAGCCATGGTGTGTCGGTGTCCTCGTCCTCGTGCTTACTTGGCGGCGGCCAGCTCGGCGGCCTTCGCGGCCGCGCCGTCCATGGTGTCGACGCGCTGCACCAGCGGGTGGTTGGCGTCCGTGAGGATCTTCCGGCCCAGCTCGGCGTTGTTGCCGTCGAGGCGGACGACGAGCGGCTTCTCGACCTTCTCGCCGCGGTCCTCCAGGAGCTTCAGGGCCTGCACGATGCCGTTGGCGACCTCGTCGCAGGCGGTGATGCCACCGAAGACGTTCACGAAGACGGACTTGACGTCCGGGTCGCCCAGGATGATCTCCAGGCCGTTCGCCATCACCTGGGCGGAGGCGCCGCCGCCGATGTCCAGGAAGTTGGCGGGCTTGACGCCACCGTGGTTCTCACCGGCGTACGCGACGACGTCCAGGGTGCTCATGACGAGACCGGCGCCGTTGCCGATGATGCCGACCTCGCCGTCGAGCTTGACGTAGTTGAGGTTCTTCGCCTTGGCGGCGGCCTCCAGCGGGTTGGCCGCGGCCTTGTCGTGCAGCTCCTCGAACTCCGGGTGACGGAACTCGGCGTTGTCGTCCAGGGAGACCTTGCCGTCGAGGGCGATGACGTCGCCGGAGGCGACCTTGGCCAGCGGGTTGACCTCGACCAGGAGGGCGTCCTCCTTGATGAAGGTGTCCCACAGCTTCACCAGCACGTCGGCCACCTTGTCGGCGACCTCGGCCGGGAACTTGGCGGCCTCGACGATCTCGCGGGCCTTCTCCGGGGTCACACCGTCGATCGCGTCGATCGGCGTCTTGGCGACGGCCTCCGGACGGGTGGCCGCCACCTCCTCGATCTCCATGCCGCCCTCGACGGACGCGATGGAGAGGAAGGTGCGGTTGGCACGGTCGAGGAGGAAGGAGACGTAGTACTCCTCGACGATCTCCGGGGCGGTCTCGGCGATCATCACCTTGTGGACCGTGTGGCCCTTGATGTCCATGCCGAGGATGTCCGTCGCGCGGGCGACGGCCTCGTCCGCGGAGGCGGCCAGCTTGACGCCACCGGCCTTGCCGCGACCACCGACCTTCACCTGCGCCTTGACGACGGACTTGCCGCCCAGACGCTCGGTGATCTCGCGCGCCGCCTCAGGCGTGTCGATGACTTCACCGGCCAGCACCGGTACATCGTGCTTGGCGAAGAGGTCCCTCGCCTGGTACTCGAACAGGTCCACGCGCTTCCGTCCCTATCAGTGATCTCGCGGTTCGTTGGATGCGTGGGCGTGCCGCGAAGGGCAACGTGACGTCCGCTTGTCACTAGGGGGGCGCACACGGTGTCCGAGCGCGCGGCATGTCCGTCTCGCAGGTTATCGCCGCTTGCGGGGGCTCCCTAAATCGAGGGTCACACCTGAGCGGTGATACCTGTCACACGATGCCGGGTTCACTGGCACGCCGTGCCGCGTCCCTCCGACCCTACCGGCGGGTACGAGACCTCACCGGGCTGGGGTTGACCCGGTGAGGTCTCCGGACGGCTCCGGCAGGACCGGGGCCGGGACGGTTGATCCCCACCCCAATGGGGACCACCCGCCCCACCCGCGGGACTCCGCCCGGTCGGACCGACGGCATTCGGCCGACCGGGTGCGACCGCCCCGCGGAGCGAGGTGGCCGGGCGTGAGCGGATGCGCCTGCTACCCGATGCCCCCTCCGACGCCCCGTACGCCGTCCGGGTTCCCGGTCCTCCCCGGCTTCCTCAGGCGGTGTCCGGTATCGGCAGCGGGCGCTTCTCCAGCGCCGCCGCCATCACCTCCGGGAACAGGTCGGGCGTGCAGGCGAAGGCCGGCGCGCCGAGCGCGGCCAGCGCCGCCGCGTGCTCCCGGTCGTAGGCGGGCGCCCCCTCGTCGGACAGCGCCAGCAGCGTCACGAACTGCACCCCGGACGCCTTCATGGCCGCCACTCGCTTGAGCATCTCGTCGCGGATGCCGCCCTCGTAGAGGTCGCTGATCAGCACCACCACGGTCTCGGCGGGCCGGCTGATCCGCGACTGGCAGTAGGCGAGCGCCCGGTTGATGTCCGTGCCGCCGCCCAGCTGGGTGCCGAAGAGCACGTCCACCGGGTCGTCGAGCTGGTCGGTGAGGTCGGCCACCGCCGTGTCGAAGACGACCAGCCGGGTGCCGATCGACCGCATGGAGGCGAGGACCGCGCCGAAGACGGACGCGTAGACCACGGACGCCGCCATCGAGCCCGACTGGTCGATGCAGAGGATCACCTCCTTCTTCACCGAGCGCGCGGCGCGGCCGTAGCCGACCAGCCGTTCCGGCACGACGGTGCGGTACTCGGGCAGGTAGTGCTTGAGGTTGGCCGCGACGGTGCGGTTCCAGTCGATGTCGTGGTGGCGCGGCCGGCTGACGCGCGCGCTGCGGTCCAGGGCGCCCGTCAGGGTCGCCCGGGTGCGGGTGGCGAGCCGCTTCTCCAGGTCGTCCACCACCTTGCGCACCACCGCCCGCGCCGTCTCCTTCGTCGTCTCCGGCATCGCCTTGTTGAGCGAGAGCAGCGTGCCGACCAGGTGTACGTCGGCCTCCACGGCCTCCAGCATCTCCGGCTCCAGCAACAGCGCGGCGAGCCCCAGCCGGTCGATGGCGTCGCGCTGCATGACCTGGACGACGGAGGAGGGGAAGTAGGTGCGGATGTCCCCGAGCCAGCGCGCCACGGACGGCGCCGAGGCGCCGAGCCCCGCCGTGCGCTCCCGCCCCGACTGCGCCTTGTCGCCCTTGCCGTAGAGGGCCGCCAGGGTGGCGTCCATCGCCGCGTCCCGCCCGGACAGCGCGCATCCGGTGCCGTCGGCCTGCTCCCCGCCGAGCACCAGCCGCCAGCGCCGCAGCCGCTCCCGCGCCGGGTCGTCCGGGTCTGTCGCCACCATCTCCGCCGTCTCCGCCGTTGCGTTCGTCATCCGGCCACCCCCGCGAGTCCGTTGTCGTACGTGGTCGTCCCGGACCGGCCGTCCGGGTCCGGAGCCGATTCCGCGGCCGGGTCCGCGGCCGGTTCCGGGTCGGGGCCGAGCAGCAGGCGCAGCACCGGCAGCACGGCGTCGGCGCGCCCGGTGTCCGGCTCGGCGGCGAAGCCGGGTGCGGTGAGCCCCCGGGCCGCAGCTCCCGCCCGCTCCCCCGGACCACGCCGCACCAGCTCGCCGAGGGTTCTGCGCACCCCCGGCTCGTAGGCCGCGAAGGTGCGCCGCAGCAGTGGCAGCACGTCGGTGAAGGCCTCCGCCGACACCCCGGTCAGCCAGCCGTCGAGCAGGCCGAGCAGCCGCTCGTCGTGCACCAGCAGCAGGCCGCCCCCGCCGCCCGCGAAGCCCTCGATCCAGGCGGCCGCGTCGGCGGGTGGCGTCCCCGGCGACAGCGCGAGCCCCATCAGCCGCGCCGCCTCGCCGGCCGCCAGCACCCCCTCGTCCAGCAGCAGCCGCACGGCCCGCCCCCGGATCACCCCGGGCACGGTGTCCCGCAGCGCGAGGACGCGCAGCACGGCCCGCCAGCGCGTCCGCAGCCCGCCGAGGGCGCGGGGGTCCGCGGCGCGGCCGTCGGCGGAGGTCGCCGGCGTGCCGTCCTGCGCGGGGGCGTCCACGGTGTGCGCCGGCCCCGGCGCGGCTCCCTCGGCGCCGGGCGTGCCGGTCAGGCTCTCCCCGAGCAGCCCCACCGCCGTGTGCACCGCGTCCACGTGCCCGCGCATCCGCTCGGCCGCGTCGGCGTCCAGCCCGGCGCAGGCGGGAGGGAGGCCGACGAAGACCCGTTCGGCGAGGCCGGCCGCGACGCCGGCCAGCGCGCGGATGTCGGTCCCGCGTACGTCGCCGTAGCGCAGCGAGCGGACCAGCGCGGGCAGGGCCTGGGCGAGGTGGCCGACGTCCGTGTCCAGGGCCGCCCGGTCGGCGAGCGCCCGCATGACCACCGGCAGGGCGTCCGACAGCCCGGCGAGCAGGCACCGCTCGGCGAGCGCGGTGATCTCGGCGAGGGCCCCCGCGGCGGCCGCGTCCGCCTCGGCCCGGGCCCGCGCCGCCCCGGCCACGGTGGTCCCCCACACCCCCGCCTCCGCGACCCGCACCGACAGCTCCGGCTGCCAGCGCAACCGCCAGGTCTCCCGGAAGGTGCCCGTGCTCCCCCGCGCGGGGCCCGGTTCCCCCCAGCCGATGCCGAGCAGCCGCAGCCGGTGCAGCAGCCTGCTGCGGGCCGCGTCGGTGTCCCTGCGCAGGTCCAGCTCCAGGTCGCGCTCCAGCGCCTCGGGTTTGAGCCGCAGCGCGCGCTGGTGGCGGGCCAGGTCGCGTTGCAGCGGCACGGCGGGGGCGGTCTCCGGCACCTCGCCCAGGACGTCCCCGACCACCAGCCGGTCGTGCACCAGCGCCAGCGGCACGTCCGAGCCGTCGCACATCACCGCGCGCACCGCCTCGGTGGTCTCCCCCAGCCCCGGCAGCGGACGGCCGCGCAGCACCGCGAGGGTCTCCGCGAGCCGTACGGCCTCGATGACGTGCGCGGAGGACACGATCCGGTCCTCCTCGCGCAGCAGGCCCGCCACCTTGGTCAGCCACCGCTCCACCGGCCGGTCGGGGGCGTGGAAGAGATGGCCGTACCAGCCCGGCGATTCGATGCCCGCGCCGTAGCCGCTCGACCGGGCCAGCCTGCGGTGCGTCCAGGGCACCCAGGTCAGATCGGCCTTGACCTTGGGCAGCCCCTTCAGCAGCGCCCGGTCGGCGGTGACGGTGGTCTTCGCGCCGAGCGCCGGCACGTGCCAGGCCCCGCACACCACGGCCACCGCGTCCCCGAACTCCCGGCGCGCCGCCCTTAGTTGCAGACGCATCTGCGCCTCGCGCACCAGGTCCCGGGGGCGCCCGCCCGCGCCGTACCGCTCGCGCAGCGCGCCCATGGCCTCGGCGAGCACCGCGAACGGGGCGAACGGGTCCCGGCCACCCGGCCCCCGGTGTTCCACGACGTCCTCCCACCAGCGCTCGGGATCGTCGTACCCGGCGGCCCCGGCGAGCACGGCGAGCGGGTCGACGCGCACCTGGTCGCCGCCGGCCCCGGCGCCGCCCTCGTCGCGGCGGTCGGCCCCCTCCTCCTGGACGGCCCCCTCCTCTTCCTGGACGGCCCCCTCGTCCCGGTCGGTCTCCTCGTCCCACGCGAGGGTGTGGGCGGCCGGCAGGTCGATGAAGCGGGCCGGGACGCCGTGCTCCAGGGCCCAGCGGACGGCCACCCACTCCGGGCTGAACGCGGCGAACGGCCAGAACGCCGAGCGGCCGGGCTCGTCCACGGCGTGGGCGAGCAGGGCGACCGGCGGCCGCAGTCCGGGGTCGGCGGCCAGCGGGATCAGCGCGTCGGCCTCGGGCGGCCCCTCGATCAGGACGGTCGCGGGCCGGGCGGCGTCCAGGGCGGCGCGCACCGCGCGGGCGGAGCCGGGCCCGTGGTGCCGCACCCCGAGCAGCAGCGGGCCGCCCCGGCCCATCACGCGCTCACCTCCCGGCACGCCCGGTAGAAGTCCGTCCAGCCCTCGCGCTCGCGCACGACCGTCTCCAGGTACTCCTGCCAGACGACCCGGTCGGCCGCCGGATCGCGGACGACGGCGCCGAGGATGCCCGCCGCGACGTCGGCCGGACGCAGCACGCCGTCGCCGAAGTGGGCGGCGAGCGCGAGGCCATGGGTGACGACGGAGATCGCCTCGGCCGTGGACAGCGTGCCGCTGGGCGACTTCAGCTTCGTACGGCCGTCGTCGGTCATGCCGTCGCGCAGTTCGCGGAAGACGGTGACGACGCGCCTGATCTCCGCCAACCCGTCGGACGCGGCCGGCAGGTCGAGCGAGCGGCCGAGCTGCTCGACGCGGCGCGTGACGATGTCGACCTCGGCCTCGGCGCTCTCCGGCAGCGGCAGCACCACGGTGTTGAAGCGGCGGCGCAGCGCGCTGGAGAGGTCGTTGACACCGCGGTCGCGGTCGTTGGCGGTGGCGATGAGGTTGAAGCCGCGGACCGCCTGGACCTCCTCCCCCAGCTCCGGTATGGGCAGGGTCTTCTCGGACAGGATCGTGATCAGCGTGTCCTGCACGTCCGCCGGGATGCGGGTCAGCTCCTCGACCCGGGCGGTCATGCCCTCGGCCATGGCGCGCATGACGGGGCTGGGCACGAGGGCGTCGCGGCTCGGGCCGTGGGCGAGCAGCCGCGCGTAGTTCCAGCCGTAGCGGATGGCCTCCTCGGGGGTGCCCGCGGTGCCCTGGACCAGCAGCGTCGAGTCACCGCTGACGGCGGCGGCCAGATGCTCCGAGACCCAGGTCTTGGCGGTGCCGGGCACGCCGAGCAGGAGCAGGGCGCGGTCGGTGGCCAGGGTGGTGACGGCGACCTCGACGATCCGGCGCGGGCCCACGTACTTCGGCGTGATCACGGTGCCGTCCGGCAGCGTGCCGCCGAGCAGGTACGTGGCCACCGCCCACGGCGACAGTCTCCAGCGGGCCGGGCGCGGCCGGTCGTCCTGCGCGGCGAGCGCGGCGAGTTCACCGGCGAAGGCTTGCTCCGCGTGCGGTCGCAGGGCGGTCGCACCCTCGGCGGGCGCACCCTCGCTCGGCTGCGGTGCGGCGGTCTTCGGTTGCGCGGACGCAGGCATGGCTGACATGGCTGAGGCCCCCTCCAGCTCGGCCGGTTCGGATCTGCCACCAACCGTGCACCACACCACTGACAATCGCTCTGACCAGCAGGAACGCGCTCGCCGGGCCGATTGTCAGTGGCGGGTCCTACCGTCGTTCGCATGACTGAGCAGGGGGTGCGCTGGACCGCGGACCAGGTGCTGGCACTGGCGCCTGACGCCGCGTCACGCAAAGCGGGCGGCAAGCTCGGCACGGCGGGTCCGTGGTCCGGGGCGGGAAGCGGGACGGAGGCGGTGTGGGGGCTGTGCAAGGGCAGCGGCAGCAAGCCGTACCAGACGGTGGTCGACCTCACCGGACCGGCGTACCGGTGCAGTTGCCCGAGCCGTAAGTTCCCGTGCAAGCACGCGCTCGGGCTGCTCCTGCTGTGGGCGGGCGACGACGGCTCGGTGCCGGCCTGCGCCGCGCCGCCGGACTGGGCCGGGCAGTGGCTCGCGGAGCGGCGCGGGCGCGCGGAGAAGAAGCGGACGGAGGCCGGCGAGGGCGCCCCGGCCGCCGATCCGGAGGCGGCGCGGCGCCGGGCCGAGCGCCGGGCCGAACGGGTCACGGCGGGCGCGACCGAACTGGAGCGGCGCCTGGCCGACCTGCTGCGCGGCGGCCTCGCCCCGGCCGAACAGGCGGGGTACGGAATGTGGGAGGAGACGGCGGCCCGCATGGTCGACGCCCAGGCGCCCGGACTGGCCGCCCGGGTGCGGGAACTGGGCGCGATACCCGGCTCCGGCGCGGGCTGGCCGGCGCGGCTGCTCGAGGAGTGCGCGCTGCTGCACCTGCTCGACCAGGGCTGGCTGCGCCGGGACCGGCTGCCGGAGCCCCTGGCGGCCACCGTCCGCTCCCGGATCGGCCTGCCCGCCGCGGCGGACGGTCCGGCCGAGCGCGACCGCTGGCTGGTCCTCGCCCAGTACGACTCGGCGGACGCGAAACTGACGACCCGCCGGATCTGGCTGTACGGCGCCGAGTCGGGCCGCACCCGCCTGGTGCTGTCCTACGGCGCGGGCGGCCGGGCGCCGGAGCTGTCCCTGCCCGTCGGCCTCGTCCTTGACGCCGAGCTGTCCGGATACCCCGGCGCCGGTCAGTCCCGGGCCGCGCTGGGCGAGCGGTTCGCCGCGCCCGCACCGGCCGGGTTCCGTCCGTCGGGCGTGACCACGGCCGAGGCGGTGGCGCGGTACGGCACGGCCCTGCGCCAGGATCCCTGGCTGGAGTCGGTCCCGGTGACGCTGGAGCGGGTCGTCCCGGTCCCGGACGGCGAGCGGTGGCAACTGGCCGACGCCGAGGGGGACTCGGCCCTGCCGCTGACCCGGACCAACCGCTCCCGACCCGGTCCGTGGCGCCTGCTCGCCCTGTCCGGCGGCGCCCCCGTCACGGTCTTCGGCGAATGCGGCCACCGCGGCTTCACCCCGCTCACGGCCTGGCCGGAGGGCGCGCGGGAGGCGGTGGCCCTGTGCTGACCGCCCCGGCACATCCGCACGCACGCGAAGGGAAGGCACCCCGATGAACGGCAACACCACCGACGGCAGCGGCGCGTCCCCCGCCGGCGCCTGGGAGGACCTGGTCACCGCCGCCCTCCTCGGCACCGACCGGCGTCCTCCCGCGCGGCTCGCACCCGGCCGCCCGGCCCCCGTCGCGCTGCTGGACGCCGCCGCCGAGATCACCGTGCGGCGCCGGGCCGGACTGCGTCCCGCGCGGGCGGGACGGCGCCCGGAGCGGGCGCCCGGCGATCCCCGCCCCGCGCTGCCCGCGGCGGCGGCCCGCAGGCTGGCCATGCTGCTGGCCGACCGGGCCGGCGGCGCGTCCGGCGGCGGTCGCCGGGGCAGTTCCCCGGACCTGACGGAGCTGCTCCCGCAGTGGCTCGCGGCGGCCAACGCGCACGGGTACGCGGCCCCCGCGCAGGCGCTCCCCGCGCTGCTGGACGCGGCCCGGGGCCGTACCGACCTGCGCCCGGCCGCGCTGGCGTTCGCGGGGCCCCGGGCGCTGTGGCTGGCCCGGTTCAACCCCGACTGGCGGTTCGCCCTGCGCTCGGCCCCCGGCGGCACGGCGCTGCCGGAGCCCGGGAACGAGGAGGCGGTACACAGGCTGTGGCAGGAGGGGCTGTTCGCCGAGCGGGTGGCCCTGCTGGGCGCGCTGCGCTCCCGCACCCCCGCGCTCGCCCGCGAACTGCTGGCCGGGACCTGGCCGACGGAGCGGGCCGAGGACCGCCTGATGTTCCTGGACTCGCTGCGCGCCGGCCTGTCCGCCGCGGACGAGCCGTTCCTGGAGAAGGCACTGGGCGACCGCAGCCGCAACGTCCGGGCAACGGCGGCGGAACTGCTGTCGGCGCTGCCGGACTCGGCGCTGGCCGCGCGCATGGCCGTACGGGCGTCGGCGTGCGTGGCCCTGGACCGGACGGGCGGCGCGCCGGTGATCACGGTGGAGGCGCCGCACGAGTGCGACTCCGGCATGGAGCGCGACGGCGTGGTGGCCACCCCGCCCGCGGGCCGGGGGGAACGGTCCTGGTGGCTGGGCCAGTTGGTGGAGGCCGCGCCGCTGCGCACCTGGCCGGACCGGCTCGGCGGGCGGACGGCGTCGCAGATCGTGGCGCTGCCCGTGGCGGACGACTGGCAGGGCGAGCTGCACGCGGCCTGGTGCCGGGCGGCGGTGCGGCAGCGGGACGCCGTGTGGGCGCGGGCGCTGCTCGGCTCGCCGTCGGCCCCGGAGGCGGGCGGTCCGGGCGCGGTGTCCCTGGCCGAGCGCGCCAAGCTGCTGGCCACGCTGGACCCTGGCGAACGGGCCGAGTGGGTCGCCGGGTTCATCGCGACGCACGGACTGTCGGAGGCGTTCCAGCTGCTCGGCGTGTGCGGGGTGCCCTGGGCGGCGCCGCTGGGCCGGGCCGTGGTGGACGCCCTCAACATCGCGCGGGACGCGGGGAGTTATCCGTGGAGCTTCAGCGGGGTGATGGGGCTCGCGGAGCGCTGTCTGGACCCGGCGGAGGCCGCCCGGCTGCAGGCGCTGCTCGCGGCGCCCGACGAGCGGGAGGACGCGGCGCCGGGCGCCGGGGGTTACTGGGCCGAGGCGTTCCAGCGGCTCGTCACCACGCTGCGGCTGCGGGCGGCGATGGCCGACGAGCTGTCACCGAAGGACACCGCCGGTGCGCCGGAGCACCGGCCGGGGCCGGCCGCCGTCTCCGAGGCGGAGGAACTCCGCTCACCGCCCTCCGGCTCCGGGGCCGGGGAACACGACGCCACCGCCGGGGAAGACCGGTCCCCGCGCCCGGCACCATGACGGCCGTGCCGCCGCGCGCCCCCGGTTCAGCCCCCGGAGGCCGCCGGCTGGGCGACGTGCTCCCGCACCCACTCCACGATCGACGCGGTCGTCGCCCCCGGGGTGAAGATCTCCGCGACGCCCTTCTCCTTCAGCGGTGCGATGTCCTCCTCCGGGATGATGCCGCCGCCGAAGACGAGGATGTCCTCGGCGTCACGCTCCTTGAGCAGGTCGATGACCGCGGCGAACAGGGTGTTGTGCGCGCCGGACAAGATGGACAGTCCGATGGCGTCGGCGTCCTCCTGGAGAGCGGTGTCGACGATCTGCTCCGGCGTCTGGTGGAGGCCGGTGTAGATGACCTCCATCCCGGCGTCGCGCAGGGCGCGCGCGATGACCTTGGCCCCGCGGTCGTGGCCGTCGAGACCCGGCTTGGCGACCACCACGCGGATCGGACCGGTTGCCACACCCATCACTGCCTCCATCACCCGAGCACGAAGGCGAGCGCCTCCGCCGTATCGACAAGTACCGCACCCCCGGTGCGGCCCGCCACCCGTCGCGAAGTGAACGAGCGTTACCTCCAGCATCCCGCAACCGGCGGTTTTACGGCGTGCGACGACGGGGAACTCACAGAGTGGGACATGTAGGCACACGGGGTACGGAGCCGTCTCCCGTGTGCCGACGGGAGGTCGACCATGAAGGTCACCGGAGTAGTGCCGCTCTTCTTCCCGTACTGCCGCAGGCTGTGGCCCGGCAGGCTGGCCGGGGTGTCCATGACGCTGCTGAAGGCGACCGCGCTGGACGCCGCCGTCCTCGCCGGACACCTGCTGCTCTACCCGACCGGTCTGCTGCAAGAGCGCCCCGCCCCGATACCGCCGGTGGCCGGCGGAACCGCGCGGCTGCCCGTCCGGCCCGGCCCCCCGGTGGTGCTGCTGCACGGTTTCATCGACAACCGCTCGGTGTTCGTGCTGCTGCGCCGCAGCCTGGCCCAGCACGGCGGACAGCGGGTGGAATCGCTCAACTACTCCCCGCTGACCTGCGACATCCGCGCCGCTGCCGAACTGCTCGGCCGGCATGTGGAGGAGATATGCGAACGCCTGGGCAGCGCCCGGGTGGACATCGTCGGGCACAGCCTCGGCGGCCTCATCGCGCGGTACTACGTGCAGTGTCTGGGCGGTGACCTGCGGGTGCGCACGCTGGTCACCCTCGGCACCCCGCACGCGGGCACCCGGGTGGCGCCCCTCCTGGCCGACGCCCACCCGATCGTGCGCCAGATGCGGCCGGGTTCGGCGGTCATCGAGGAACTGGGACGGCCCGCACCCGGCTGCCGCACCCGGTTCGTCAGCTTCTGGAGTGACCTGGACCCGCTGATGAACCCGCTGGAGACGGCCTGCCTGGAGCACCCCGACCTCGACGCGCGGAACATACGGGTGACCGGCATCGGCCACCTCGCCCTGCCGGTGCATCCCACCGTGGCGGCCGGGATACGCGAGGCGCTGGACGCACCCCGCCCCGGGGGCCGGTTCGCGAACGGCCTGACCGTGGCCTGAGGCCCGCGCGGCACCGCCACACAGCCCTCTGACATCGAACGTACATCGAACAGAAAGCCAACTTCAGGCCTGGCGTCCCCCGAAACGGCGCCGATTGCCCGTTTCCGGCCGCCGCGAAACCGGCGGAAGATTGTCGCGCCCACGGACCGCCGGGTACAGTCGCCGCACTGCTCTGGCAGCCCCTGTTGTCGAGGCGAAAGAGAAGTTGGTGAACGACCGTCACCCGTCGGGGACGATGCCTGCCCCGGCCCCGGCTTCCGACGCCTCCGCTGCACCCCCCGCGCCGTACGGCACCCCGGAAGCCACCTACGGCGACTTCACCACGTACGGCGGCTATGACGCCACCGGTTTCACCAGCGGTTCCGTCCCCGCCCCCGATTTCCACGGCGATCCGCTCTTCGGCGGTCCGCCGGGCGGCCACCAGACCACGGGTGAATATGCCACTGGCCAATGGCAGTCCGGCATGGACACGGGCCAGACCCACGCGTACGGCGCCTATCCGGCCCAGCACCAGAACGGCTACGACACCGGCGGCTATGACACCGGCGGCTACGACACCACCGCCTGGTCGTTCCCCGCGCAGGCCACCGGCAACGGCACAAGCGGCCAGTGGGACGCGAACGCCTGGCTGCACCCCGGCCAGGGCGGTGCCGACGCCACCCGGCAGTGGGAGTGGGACGCCCAGGCCTTCGACACGGGCGCCTACGACGCCACGCAGTGGAACTGCGCCGACCCGGTCGCGCCGGCCGTCGCCGAACCGGACGCCGTACCGTTCGACCAGCAGGAGACCGCGACCTTCGAGGGGCTCGGCGACCTGGCCGTCGCCGGGGAACCCGCCACCGAACCGGACCCGTTGGAGCAGCGCGAGGAGACCATCCCGGCTCCGGTGGGGCGCGCCGGCTCACGGGCCGGGGCGCGTTCCCGGCGTCGTACGCCCGCCAAGCGCTCCGCGCTGCTGACCGTCGCCGTGCCCTCGGTCTGTGTGATGGGGGTCGCCGGGATCGCCGCGGCCTCCGTCAACGCCCTGCACGACGACGGCGGCACGGAGACCACCGCCAGCGCCTCGGACGCACACGCGGTCCAGCCGTCGGTGGCCAACAGCAAGCTGGACAGCCAGCTCAGGACCCTGTCGGCCGGTGCCGACGACTTCGCCGACCGGGCGAGCCGCACCCAGGAGCGGATCGACCTCAAGGCGCAGCAGGACCTGGAGAAGAAGAAGGCCGCCGCGGAGGCCGCACTGAAGGAGCGGCTGCGCCCCAAGTTCGCGCTGCCGGTCACCCAGCGGGGACTGAGCGCCTACTTCGGGCAGGCGGGCGTCAACTGGATGTCCGTGCACACCGGCATCGACTTCCCGGTCTCGTACGGCACCACGGTGATGGCGGCGACCGACGGCACCGTCTCCACCAAGTGGAACAGCGCCTACGGCAACATGATGATCCTGACCGCGAAGGACGGCACGGAGACCTGGTACTGCCACCTGTCCAGCTACCGCGTCTCCCCCGGTACCACCGTGAAGGCCGGCGAGCCGATCGCCTACTCCGGCAACTCCGGCAACTCCACTGGCCCGCACCTGCACTTCGAGGTACGGCCCGCGGGCGGCGCGGCGATCGACCCGCTGCCCTGGCTGCGGAGCCACGGTCTCGATCCGACCTGAGCGGTGAGGCCCTCGCCGTCCAGCGAGGGCCTCACCGGTGCTACAGCTTCTCCACCGGCGCGTACCGCAGCAGCAGCCGCTTCGGCTTGGTGTCGCCGAAGTCGATCGTGGCCTCCGCGTTGGCGCCCGTGCCCTTGACCCCGACGACGGTGCCGAGCCCGAACTGGTCGTGCGTCACCCGGTCTCCGACGGACAGCGCGACCACCGGCTTCTCCGCGGTCCGCCGCGTGGCGAAACCGGACGCGCCCGATGCGGAGGAGCGCGAACGCGACGACGACAGCGAGGCCGCGACCCCGGACACCGGCCCGGAGGACATCGGTGCCGTCGCGCCCGTGCGCTTCCAGTCAACGTGGGTCGCCGGGATCTCCTCCAGGAAGCGGGAGGGCGGGTTGTACGACGGCTGCCCCCAGGCGCTGCGCATCGCGGACCGCGTCAGGTACAGCCGCTCCCGCGCCCGGGTGATGCCCACATAGGCCAGCCGCCGTTCCTCCTCCAGCTCCTTGACCTGGCCGAGGGCGCGCATGTGCGGGAAGACGCCGTCCTCCATGCCGGTCAGGAACACGACCGGGAACTCGAGGCCCTTGGCGGTGTGCAGGGTCATCAGGGTGATGACGCCGTCGCCGTCCTCCTCGTCGGGGATCTGGTCGGAGTCGGCGACCAGGGCGACCTGCTCCAGGAAGTCGGCCAGCGTGCCGCCCGACGCCGCTTCGCCCTCGCCGCGCTCCTGCTCGAACTCCAGGGCGACGGCGGCGAGTTCCTGGAGGTTCTCGATGCGGGTCTCGTCCTGCGGGTCGGTCGAGTTCTGCAACTCGGCCAGATAGCCGGTGCGTTCGAGTATGGCCTCCAGGACGGTGGCCGGTCCGGCGCCGGACTCCACGATGGTGCGCAGGTCCTCCATCAGCGTGTTGAAGCGTTTGACCGCGTTGGTGGAGCGGGCGGCCATGCCGTACGCCTCGTCCACCCGCTTGAGCGCCTGCGGGAAGCTGATCTTCTCGCGCTGGGCGAGAGCGTCGATCATCGCCTCCGCGCGTTCGCCGATGCCCCGCTTGGGCACGTTGAGGATGCGGCGCAGCGGCACCGAGTCCTCGGGGTTGGCGAGGACGCGCAGGTAGGCGAGGACGTCCCGGACCTCCTTGCGCTCGTAGAAGCGGACGCCGCCGACGACCTTGTAGGGCAGGCCGACGCGGATGAAGACCTCTTCGAAGACACGGGACTGCGCGTTGGTGCGGTAGAAGACGGCGACGTCCCCGGCTCGTGCCTCGCCCGCGTCCGTGAGCCGGTCTATCTCGTCGGCGACGAACTGCGCCTCGTCGTGCTCGGTGTCGGCGACATAGCCGGTGATCCGCGCGCCCTGGCCCGCGTTGGTCCACAGGTTCTTCGGGCGGCGGGACTCGTTGCGCTCGATGACCGCGTTGGCGGCGGACAGGATGGTCTGGGTGGAGCGGTAGTTCTGCTCCAGCAGGATCGTCGTCGCGTCCGGGTAGTCCTCCTCGAACTGGAGGATGTTGCGGATCGTCGCACCGCGGAAGGCGTAGATCGACTGGTCCGCGTCACCCACCACGCAGAGTTCGGCGGGCGGCGTGTCGTACTCGCCGGGCGGTACGTCCTCGTCGTGGGCGCCGGTGCCGACCAGCTCGCGGACCAGGGCGTACTGGGCGTGGTTGGTGTCCTGGTACTCGTCCACCAGGACGTGCCGGAAGCGGCGGCGGTAGTGCTCGGCGACGTCCGGGAAGGCGCGCAGCAGGTTGACCGTCGTCATGATCAGGTCGTCGAAGTCGAGGGCGTTGGCCTCGCGCAGCCGCGACTGGTACAGCGCGTAGGCCTGCGCCAGGGTCTTCTCGAAGCCGTCGGCGGCCTGGGCGGCGAAGTCCTCCTCGTCGATCAGCTCGTTCTTCAGGTTGCTGATCTTGGCGCTGAAGGACTTGGGCGGGAAGCGCTTGGGGTCGAGGTCCAGGTCGCGGCAGACCAGGGCCATCAGGCGCTTGCTGTCGGCGGCGTCGTAGATCGAGAACGACGACGTGAACCCGAGTTTCTTGCTCTCCCGGCGCAGGATGCGCACGCACGCGCTGTGGAAGGTCATCACCCACATGGCGTTCGCGCGCGGGCCGACGAGCTGCTCGACGCGCTCCTTCATCTCGCCCGCGGCCTTGTTGGTGAAGGTGATCGCGAGGATCTGGCCGGGGTGCACACCGCGCTCGGCGAGCAGGTGGGCGATGCGGTGGGTGAGCACGCGGGTCTTGCCGGAGCCGGCGCCGGCGACGATGAGCAGCGGGGAGCCGGCGTGCACGACCGCGGCGCGCTGGTTGTCGTTCAGCCCCTCCAGCAGGGCCGCCGGGTCGAGCGGGGGACGCGGGGCGCCGTCGCGGTAATGGGTGTCCCGGTCCGGCGGCATGTCGAACTTCCCGCCGAACAGATCGTCCGGAACGGGTTCCGGAGCGTGATCGTCCTCGGGCGGCGGCGGGGGTTCCTCGTCGTGCCCGCGCGGGGGCTGGAGGTCCGCCAGGAAGCTGTCGTCAAAGAGGCTGCTCATCGCTCTCCGAGTCTAGGGCGCCCCACCGACAACCGGTCCCGGTCTCCGGAACCCGGCGGTGGAGCGGATGATCGGGCGAACGGCCCGCGCTTCACGGTGAGGCGTGGGTCACCGTCGGGACGGGAACGGATGGGCGTTTCCGCGTCCCGCGTCCCCGCGCGCGTGCTTCGCCCGGCCCGGGTCCCTGGCTAGCATCGTACGCATGCCCGGCACCCCAGGTCTGCGTGCGTGGTGGGCAGGCCGGTCGCCGGCCGCCGGAGCCGCCGTGATGGCGTCCGGCATCCTGTCGACGGTCCTGCATCCGACCGGCGACGAGGGCCTCTCCCTGGCAGCGCCGGCGCCGGCGGGCGTCATCTGGATCGCGCTGGCCGTCGGTTTCGTCCGGCGGCTGGTCACGGACCCGCGCCGCTGGGCCACCGAGGCGCGGAGCCCGGGTGCGCTCACCGCCGTCGCCGCGACCGCCGTTCTCGCCGGCAGCTGCCGCGGGTCGAACCGGAACAGGGCGAGGGCGTAGAGCGCCGGCCCCGGCCAGAACAGCACCAGGGCGGTGTGCGCGAGCCACGCCGTGTGGGAGGGGGCCGGTGACCACTGGGTCTCGGGCAGTGCGCTCGCCATCTCGGCACTGGCCGGGGCGGGCCTGCTCGCCGCCAGGGACACGGCGGGCCTGTACCCGTGGAACGACGACGACCGCGACGCCCTGCGCCTGACGACGGTCGTCCTGCTCGTCCTGTGCCTGGCGGTGTACGCGGTGCTGCTGGTCGCCAAGGCGGTCCGGCCCCGGCTCTCCTACGACGAGCGCCGCTGGGCGACGGTCTTCCCGCTGGGGATGACGGCGGCGGCGACCCTGTCCGTCGCGACCGCCGTGGGCGTCCCCTGGCTCAGGGGCCCGGGGCGCGCGCTGGAGTGGGTGGCGGTGTGGCTGCTGGTGGCCGCCGGTGCGGTCGCCGACGCGGTGCGCACGGCCCGTGCCGAGGCGGCCGAGGGGCGCTGACCGTCAGGTCCAGAGCACGGCGATGAAGATGTTGGTCGCGGTCAGCGCGCCGACCAGCCCGAACTGCGCCTTGTCGACCCGCTCCTCGTCACGCTTGACGTAGACCAGGCCGAGGATCACGATCAGCAGCGCCAGCTTCACACCGATCTTGATGGTGTTGATCTGCGCGCCCTGGGCCTGGTTGAGGCCGACCAGGGCCACGCCGGTGACCAGCATGGTCAGTGCGCCGTGCAGCATCCCGGGCACGAACCGGGCCGTGCCCTGGCCCATCGCCTTCATCTGGGTGAGGAAACCGCCGAGCAGCGCGGCGATGCCGATGATGTGCAGGCCGACGAAGAGATGGATGAGTACGTCCATGGGGCCGGAGCCTAACCAGCGCCTCGCGGCGGCCCGCCACCGCCCCCACCCGAGGGCTCATCCCGCACGAACAGGTCCCATAGCACCCTGTCGCTCACCACTCCCTCACTTTCCGCACTTCGATCACCACGCTCTGTGAAGGATGCGCCCGAGGCCGTCTCATGCGGTCACATGCGGTCATGAACCGCTTCCTGGAAGCCAGTTCCGCACAGTGTGTTACCGGCTTGTCACCGTCCGCTCTAACGTCCTCCTCTCAGGCACCCCGGCCTACCCCGCCGGGGGCACGAGTCGTACGGAAGGACGTGACGGCAGAGGTGGCAGCGCACCGCAGGCCACGGCAGCACCCGCTCGGCGGACACACGGCCCGGGCGGCCGCCGTCCTCGCGCTTGCGGGGGCGGCCACCACCACGGGCTTCGACGGCACCGGACAGGCCGGGCCCCGGCCGACCCCGGCCCAGGTGAAGGCCAGGGTGGACACGCTGTACCGGGAAGCCGAGACCGCCACGCAGAAGTACGACGGCGCGAAGGACGCGGTGGACGCGGGCGAGCGCCGGCTCGACTCGCTGCGGGACGAGGCCGCCCGCGAGGAGCAGCGCCTGAACACCGCCCGGGACGCGCTCGGTTCGTTCGCTGCCGCGCAGTACCGCTCCGGTGACATCGCCCCCGCCTGGCAACTGGCCCTGTCCAGCGACCCCGACCGGTATCTGGACGCCGCCGCGCTCGCCGAACGCGCCGGGGACCGGCAGGCCGCCACCGTCTCCCAGGTACGGCAACAGCTGCGGCAGATCGAGCGGTTGCGCGGCGCCGCCCGCGTGGAGCTGACGTCACTGCGGTCGCACCAGGCCGAGCTGCGACGGCAGAAGAAGGCCGTCACCGGCAAACTGGCCGAGGCCCGGCGGCTGTTGGCCGGACTCACCCCGAGCGAACGCGGACAGAGCACCGGCGACGGCACCGGGGCCCCGGAGCGCGCGTCCCGGTCGGCCGACGACGCCCGGCAGGCGCTGGAGCGGGCCGGTTCCGTCGCCGCTCCCGACTCCCGCGCGGCGGCGGCCGTCGCCTATGCCTTCGCCAAGCTCGGCAGCCCCTACGTATGGGGCGCGACCGGCCCTAACGCCTTCGACTGCTCGGGCCTGGTCCAGGCCGCCTACCGCTCCGCCGGGGTGTCGCTCCCCCGCACCACGTACGCCCAGATCGGCGCCGGCCGGCGCGTCTCCCGCTCCGAACTTCGCCCCGGCGACCTGGTGTTCTTCTACTCCGGTGTCAGCCATGTCGGTCTCTACATCGGCGACGGCCGGATGATCCACGCCCCGAACCCCTCGGCCCCGGTACGCGTGGCCCCGATCGACCAGATGCCGTTCGCGGGGGCGACCCGGGTGGTGTGAGCGCGGGCCGCCCGCCGCGGAGGCCGGCCGTCCCGGGGTCAGACCAGACGGCGCGCGGTGGCCCAGCGGGTCAGCTCGTGACGGTTGGACAGCTGGAGCTTGCGCAGCACCGCCGAGACATGGGACTCGACCGTCTTCACCGAGATGAACAGCTGCTTGGCGATCTCCTTGTACGCGTACCCGCGGGCGATCAGGCGCAGCACCTCCCGCTCGCGCTGGGTGAGACGGTCCAGGTCCTCGTCCACAGGCGGGGCGTCGGTGGAGGCGAAGGCGTCCAGGACGAACCCGGCCAGCCGCGGCGAGAAGACCGCGTCCCCCTCCTGGACCCGGAAGATCGAGTCCACCAGGTCGGTGCCGGTGATGGTCTTGGTGACGTAACCGCGGGCGCCGCCGCGGATCACCCCGATCACGTCCTCCGCCGCGTCCGACACCGACAGCGCCAAAAAGCGCACCGGTCGTTCGGCGTCCGCGGTCAGCGCGGCGCACCGGCGCAGCACCTCGACACCACCGCCGCCGGGCAGATGGACGTCGAGGAGGACCACCTCGGGCCGGGTCGCGGTGATGACCGTGACCGCCTGGTCGACGTCCGCGGCCTCGCCCACCACCTCGACGCCGGTCTCGGCGGTCCGGCCGATCTCCGCCTGGACGCCGGTGCGGAACATCCGGTGGTCGTCCACCAGCACCACCCGGACGTGCCGCCCGTCCGCACCGCTGTCGCCGAGCCCGCCGGCCCCGGCCGCCTCCGCCGCCCCCGCCGTGCCGTTCGCCTCGGTCGCGTCGCTCATGCCGTCTTCTCCGCCCTCTCCATCTCCAGCTCGACCTCCGTGCCGCCGCCGGGCACCGCCCGCAGCCGGGCCGTGCCGCCGTTGCGCTCCATGCGGCCGATGATCGATTCTCTGACGCCCATCCGGTCGGCGGGTATCGAGTCGAGGTCGAAGCCCGGACCGCGGTCGCGCACGGACACGAACACCGATCCGCTCTCGACCTCGGCGTAGACCTGCACGGCGCCGCCCTCGCCACCGTACTTGGCGGCGTTCACCATCGCTTCGCGCGCGGCCTGCATCTGTGCCCCGATCCTGTCGTCCAGCGGGCAGTCGCCGACGACCACGACCTCGATCGGCACCCCGTGCTTGTCCTCGACCTCGGCGGCGCTGCGGCGCACCGCCTCGGCGACCGTGTCCGGCTCGTCCGCCTCGTCCTTACCGGTGCCCTCCGGCTTGTACAGCCAGGTGCGCAGGTCCCGCTCCTGGGCACGGGCGAGGCGGCGGACCTCGCTCGGACTGTCGGCGTTGCGCTGGATCAGGGTCAGGGTGTGCAGCACGGAGTCGTGCACATGCGCGGCGACCTCCGCGCGCTCCTGGGCGCGGATGCGCATCAACCGCTCCTCGGACAGGTCCTGCGTCACCCGGATCAGATAGGGGCCGGCGAGTAGGGTGATGCCGACGAGGACGGCGAGCGCGGCCTGGAGCACGGCGCCGAGGTGGGCGGCCGACCCCTGGAGGACGAAGATCGCCGAGACGCCGGCCGTGACGAGCAGGACACCGGCGGCCGCGCGCACCAGCGTCAGGGTGCGGCGGCGCCGGCCGACCTCGACCCAGCGGGCCCGGCGGGCGTTGTCCGCCTGGCGCCAGACGAGGGCGACGCCGGCCGCGACGAGCACGGCGGGCACCAGATAGGCCTTGGCCGTACTGGTCAGGTCGACGCTGCTGACGAAGACCATGGACACGGTGACCATGAGGAGCAGCGCGACGATCTGACCGCGGTCCGGCTTGCGGGCGACGAGTCTGCGGCGGCCGCCGGGCGTGGTCTCGGTGCCGACCGGGGACGGCCGGTGCCCGCCGACGCCGCCGACACCGAGCGGCACGAAGAACCAGAACGCCGCGTACAGCAGCGCGCCCAGGCCGTTGGCCATGAACAGGCCGACGAACACGAGCCGGACCCAGACGACGGGCAGCCCGAGATGCCCGGCGAGGCCCCGCGCCACTCCGCCGAGCCAGCGTCCGTCGCCGCTGCGGTAGAGCTTGCGCGGCGGCCGCGGGTCGTCGAGGGGCGTGCTTGCGGCTTCCGGCATGGCATCGATGGTCACACGGGCGGCCGGGCCGGGGCATCAGGGTCGGCCCCCGAGACGCCCCTGATCTTCCCCGGTGCCAGGCCGGGGGCCTGGTCCCGCGCCGTTTCCGGGCCGGTCCGCGCCGCTCGAACGCTTCCCCGGCCCGTCTCAGGGCCGATTTCAGGGTTCGCCCAGGGTCGTCCCGACTGCCGTGGCGGCGGTGCGGCCGTCACCATGGACGCATGACGGATCACGAGCATGCCGCGACGGGTCCGGGACCCGGCCCCGGCCCGCGCCCGGTCCCGGGCACCGGGCCGACGGATGCCGCGCCCGCCGCGACGCAGAACAGGGGCGTGGCCGGGAGCGGCACCGCCCCCCGCGTGGAAGGCAGGGACAACGAGGACGGCACGGGCGAGCAGAGGAACTCGGAGAAGGCGAAGGACGCGACGACCGCGGAGGACACGGAGAACGCGAACGACGCGGAGTCCGCGGAGTACTCCGATGTCTCCGGGGTCTTCGAGAAGCCGGGGAGTGCCGGGAACGGGGGACGACATGATCCGTCGGCCCCCGCGGCCGGCTCCGCCGGCAGCCCGGCACCGTTCCGGCGCGAGCGCCGGCACAAGCTGATCGCGGGTGTGTGCGCGGGGCTCGCTCGGCAGACCGACATGGACCCGGTGATATTCCGGATCACCCTCGCCGTCCTGTCCGCGACCGGTGGCTTCGGCCTCATCTTCTACGGCTTCGTCTGGCTGCTGGTGCCGTACGAGGACGAGGAGGAGAACGAGGTACGCAAGCTGCTGACCGGCCGGGTCGACGGCCAGGCGCTGGCCGCCGTGCTGTTCGCCCTGGTCGGCTGCGGAGTCTTCCTGACCATGCTCGGAAACACCGGGACGCTGGCCTTCGCGGCGGTGCTCTCGCTGCTGCTCGCGGGCGCCGGATACTGGTCGAGGCACCGCGGTGCTCCCGACCCCGACCCGCTGACCGCGCAGGCCGCCGCCGACGCCCCGCCGGAGGCGCAGGCACCGCCGGTGGTCACCGCCTACCCCTCCTGGTGGCGGGACCCGATCGTCAAGGACGGCAGCCATGTCGGCGGCACCGGCTATCTGTGGGGTCCCGGCGACACCCGCGTGCGGGACGGTGACCTCCTGTCGGCCGTCGATGTCGGCATCGCCACGCCCTGGACCCACCCCGGCGCCGTGCGGCCGCCGCGCCCCGCGCCCCCGAAGCCGCGCGGACCGCGCTGGATCGGCGGCCCGGTGTTCCTGCTGGCGCTCCTGGCGGGCGGCCTGGGCGCAGGGCTGACCTGGGACACCCACACACTGGGCGACAGCCTGCAGACCGGGCTCGCCTGTGCGCTGGCCGTCTTCGGCCTGGGTATCGCGGTCAGCGCCCTGCTGGGCCGCACGGGCGCCGGGACGGTGTTCCTGGCGGTCATCACGGCGGTGCTGCTCGCGGGGGCGGCGGCGATGCCCGGGGACATCACCACGCACTGGCGGGTGACCTCCTGGATACCCACCTCGGCATCGCAGCTCCGGCCGGGATACGAACTGGGCACCGGCCGGGGCACCTTGGACCTGACCCGGATACGTCTGGCCAAGGGGCAGACCGTCGCCACGGACGTGCACATCGGTGCGGGCCGGCTGAAGGTGATCGTGCCGGCCGACGCGACGGTGCGGATGAACATCGAGGTGGGAGTGGGCGACATCAAGTTGCCCGGGCAGAGCGGAAGGGACTTGGACGTGCAGCCGGAGCGGCACAGGGAGGTGACGCTGTCACCCGTCAAGGGCGGCGCGGACGGCGGCACCCTGGACCTCTCGCTCCAGGTCGGGGCGGGAGAGGTGGAGGTGGACCGTGCTGCGTCATGAGTTCCGGCCCGGGAAGCTGGTCGCCGGTCTGTTCCTCGTGGCCGCCGGTGTGGTGTTCGCCGGGGACGCGAACGGACTGTGGCGGGCTCCCTGGTTCGCGATCGTCCCGCTGGTGGTGGGGGGTCTGTGCCTGGGCGGGGCCACGACCGTCGTGGTCCGGGCGATACGCGGACGCGGCGGGGCCGAGGCGGACTAGACCGCGGCGGGCGGCGGTCCCCGGGGCCCTGCGCGCTGGCCCCGGGCGCACTCCGGAGGTGGCATCGGAAGGGGGCGGTCGCTGGGGGCGGCGGCCACCGAGTGACGGGGTCAGGGGTCAACCCGAGAACCGAGAAGGCCCCGGAAGCCCTTGGGGCCTGGAAGGCCTAGAAGTAACCGAGGGACCGGCGTCGGTGGCGGGCGCGCCAGGCGGCGTCCAGGGAGAGATAGGGGGCACCGGCAAGGACGAGCGGCAGCCAGGCCATCAGATAGGCGAGGTCGTTGCCGTAGTAGTAGGGGGTCGTCGCCCAGCTCATGGTCAGCCACAGGCTCAGCGAGATCAGTGCGCCGCCCAGCGCGGCCACCCGGCCGAACAGGCCGAGCAGGGTGGCGATGCCGATGGCCAGTTCGCCGAGGGCGATGGTGTAGCCGAAACCGACCGGGCTCTTGAGGGCCAGGTCGACCAGAGCGGGGACGGCGGTGGTCTCGTGTGCCCCGCGCATGATGTCGCCGATCGAGCCGGCACCGGCGGCCTTCATGAAGGCGCTGTCGGTGATCTTGTCCAGACCGGCGTAGAGGAAGGTGACTCCGAGGAAGACGCGCAGGGGCAGCAGGGCGTAGTGAGCGGCGGTGTCCCGCCAGCCGTTCGGGCTGTTCAGTCGGGTGGTGCGCGTGTCCATCCGCATACCGGTCATGCTGCCGAGCCGCCTCTCGTCCGCCGTCCCTGCCTGTCTCCGCATGCTCTCCCGACCATACGTATGACTGAGAGGAGCGATTCAATCACCCCTGGGCGTTTTTCGGGATTTCAGGCTTTCGTATGAGAGGAGGATCGCGAGCGGAGGACGCTCACTCGGTGATCTGGACCGTGTAGCGGTTGGTCGGCACTCCGGCCGCGGTCACCACCTGGACCTCCAGCGAGCCGGGCTCGACGTCGGCCGGCACGGGGACGGTCAGGACGGTGTCCGTGGGGTTGCGGAAGCCTCCGGTGACCGGGACGAGCGGTACGTGGACGTCGACGGCGCCGATGCGGACGACCATGCGGGAGAGGCGTTCGGCGGTCTGCGCTCCGGGCGGGACGAAGCCGGTGCCGCGGATCTCGATGTCGTCGCCGGTGCGGATCGGGCCGTCCAGGTCGCCGGGTTCACGGGCACGGACCACGGAGAGGATGGCCGGCCGGCCGCCCTCCGCGTACTTGCCGGCGAGATAGGTGGCGGCCGAGATCAGGACGACGACCGCGAGGCCCCAGGGCAGGTCGGGCAGTCGGTCGGGGCGCCGGGCGAGGCGGACGGCGGCGAAGGCCAGGGCGACGGCGCTGATGGCGACGTACTGGATGTCGGTGAAGGCGCCCCGGCCGGAGTCGTCGGTGAGCAGGTCGGCGGCGCGCGGGCGGTGGGCGGGCACCTTCTGCAGCCGCTGGGCGAGGATGCGCAGGCTCACCACCCGGCGGACCAGGACGGCGATGCCGCAGACCACGGCGAGGACGGTCGCCACACCGGCGCCACGGGCGAGATCGAGGCCCGAGATCAGCGCGTCGCGCTCGGTGTGGTCGGAGGCGGCGGCCAGGCGGGCCGCCAGCAGCAGGACGGCGTACCCGAGGAACAGCACCCAGCAGGCGGCGACGGAACGGGAGGTGGACATGCGATGGTCCTCGCCGATCACCGGGGCGAGCGCGCCGCCGCGCGCCCGGTGGAACCAGCAGGCGGCACTCAGCGCCCCGGCCACCAGGAGGGCGGCGAGCAGGGCGGCGGTACGGGCGCTGGTCCAGCCGGCCCCGATCGCGGTCAGTGCCTCGCCGAGCAGCAGGGCGACGAACGCGCCCCACACCACGCACAGCGTCCGCAGCCACAACCGGGCGAGCCACATCTCGCCCTCGGCGCGGCCGCGTTCGGCGACGGCCTCCGCCCGCTGGGTCAGCTCCTCGGAGACCCACTGCCGCGACGCCGAGGCCGAGTGCGCGACGGCCGCGGGCAGGCCCTGCCCGGCCGCGAACTCGTCGCGCCGCCGCAGGAAAGCGGCGACGGCACGCCGGTGTCCCTCACGGGCGCCGTGCGGACAGTCGCCGCAGCCGCAGCCGCCCTCGTGGACGCCCTCGGCATCCGCCCCTCTGGCCTCCTGCACCGCCACGTCCGACGCCCGCCTTCCCCACGACTTCGCGGCACGACCGCCGGCCCCTCGGTGAGCCGTCCCGCCGCCGTGCAACTCCCGTACGTCGACAGCGAATTGTGCCCTACCGGGAACGGCCGGGGGCCGCCGGGCGGGTCATACGGGTGAACAACGGTCCATGGTGTTGACACGACCGGTGCCGACACGGGGGGGGACCGACACAACCGGCACCGGCACAACCGGCACCGGCACAACCAGTGCCACCGCGCCCGGCGTCCGGCCCCCACCCCATGGCCTCCTCGCCCCTCGCTCCCTGGCCCCCTCGCCCCCTGGTTCAGCCGAGCAAGTCCGGTTCGGTGCGGGTGATCCGCTGCCACAGGGGCTGGTAGTTGATCCACGCGACCAGGTCGCCGCCGAGTTGTTCGCGGGTGGCGGCGGCGAGTTTGTGGTCGATGAGCACCGGCCGACCGGCGGCCCGGGCCAGCAGCTGCACCTGGCAGGAGCGGTCCATGGACAGGAACCACCAGGCCGCCGCGTCCACCGAGCCGCCGACGGTGAGCAGCCCGTGGTTGCGCAGCACGAGCGCCTTGCGGGAGCCGAGCGCGGACGCGATCCGGCGGCCCTCCTCGGCATCGACGGTGACCCCGGTGTAGGCGTCGTAGAGGGCGGCGTCCTCGTAGAAGGCGCAGCTCTCCTGGGTGATGGGATCGATGAGTTCGCCGAGCGCGGCGAGGGCGCGGCCGTGCACGGAGTGGCAGTGGGCGACGGCGACGACGTCCGGGCGTGCGGCGTGGACCTGGGCGTGCACGGTGAAGGCGGCCTGGTTGACGTGGTAGCGGCCCTCGACGACCTGCCCGTCCTGATTGGCGAGGACCAGGTCGCTGACGGTGACGTGCCCGAACGGCATCCCGAAGGGGTTGACCCAGAAGCAGTCGGTGAACTCGGGGTCGCGGGCGGTTATGTGGCCGGAGACGCCGTCCTCGAACCCCTGGCGCCCGAAGATCCGCAGGGCTCCGGCGAGCCGTTCCTTGCGGTACCGGCGCTCGTCCTCGACCGAGTCGTGCATCGGCGGCATGGCGAACTGCAGCTGGTCGGTGGGCAGCGGCAGCGGCGGGGTGGGCCCGGGCATAGGTCCTCCAGCGCTGGTAGTGCGGTACGGGCGGAAGTTACCGCCGGTGGACGCAAAAGGGCAGGGCTGTTCCGTAAAGATGGCGCGCAGATGAGAAGGGCGACAGGAGATGTCGGGATTGGGCGGCACACTCGGCCGGTATGAACTGGGCAGACTTCACCGCGGCCGAACCGGCCCTCGCACGCACCGCGCGGGAGCGCTTCGGCGCCTTCCGGCACCACGTCCTCGCCACCGTCCGCCCCGACGGCTCCGCGCGCCTTTCCGGTCTGGAGGTGCGGTTCCACGACGGCGGGCTCTGGCTCGGGATGATGCCGGACTCGCGAAAGGCCCGCGACCTGCTGCGCGATCCGCGCTTCGCGCTGCACGCCAATCCGGGCGAGGGCACCGGGATGGCCGGCGGGGACGTGCGGATCAGCGGGCGGGCGTACGAGGTCGGGGCGGGGCCGGTCAAGGACGGATATGTGAAAGAGGTGGAACCGCCGGAGCCGTTCCACCTCTTCCGCACCGAGTTGACGGAGGTCGTGAGGACCTTTGTCGAGGACGACCGGTATCTGGTCGTCCAGGTCTGGAAGCCCGAAGAGCCGGTGCGGACTCTCCGGCGGACCTAGGAACTGCCGGGGATCACTCCCACTCGATGGTGCCCGGCGGCTTGGAGGTGACGTCGAGGACGACGCGGTTGACGTCCCGGACCTCGTTGGTGATGCGGGTCGAGATGCGGGAGAGGACGTCGTAGGGCAGCCGGGACCAGTCGGCGGTCATGGCGTCCTCGGAGGAGACCGGGCGCAGCACGATCGGGTGACCGTAGGTGCGGCCGTCGCCCTGGACGCCCACGCTGCGCACATCGGCGAGCAGGACCACCGGGCACTGCCAGATGTCGCGGTCGAGGCCGGCCGCGGTCAGCTCCTCGCGGGCGATGGCGTCGGCCTCGCGGAGCAGATCCAGACGCTCCTTCGTCACCTCGCCGACGATGCGGATGCCGAGGCCCGGGCCCGGGAACGGCTGGCGCTGGACGATCTCCTCGGGCAGGCCGAGCTCCTGGCCGACCATCCGGACCTCGTCCTTGAACAGCTTGCGCAGCGGCTCGACCAGCTTGAACTCGAGGTCCTCGGGCAGGCCGCCGACGTTGTGGTGCGACTTGATGTTGGCGGTGCCGGTGCCGCCGCCGGACTCGACCACGTCCGGGTACAGGGTGCCCTGGACCAGGAACTCCACGGCCGGGCCCTCGTCGGCGATGATCTCGGCCTGCGCCTGCTCGAAGACGCGGATGAACTCGCGGCCGATGATCTTGCGCTTCTCCTCGGGGTCGCTGACCCCGGCGAGGGCGTTCAGGAAGCGCTCCTCGGCGTCGACGACCTTCAGCTGGACGCCGGTGGCCGCGACGAAGTCCTTCTCGACCTGCTCGGTCTCGCCCTTGCGCATCAGGCCGTGGTCGACGTACACGCAGGTCAGCTGGGAGCCGATGGCCTTCTGCACCAGGGCGGCGGCCACCGCGGAGTCCACACCGCCGGACAGGCCGCAGATCGCGCGCTTGTCGCCGACCAGCTCGCGGATGGCCTCGACCTGCTCCTCGATCACGTTGCCCGTGGTCCAGGTCGGCTTGAGGCCCGCGCCGCGGTACAGGAAGTGCTCGAGCACCTGCTGGCCGTGCGTGGAGTGCATGACCTCGGGGTGGTGCTGGACGCCGTAGAGCTTCTTCTCGTCGTTCTCGAACGCGGCGACCGGGACCAGGTCGGTGGACGCGGTGACCGTGAAGCCCTCGGGGGCGGCGGAGCAGGCGTCGCCGTGCGACATCCAGACCTGCTGCTCGGCCGGGGTGCCCTCGAAGAGGGTGGAGGACGTCTTGGAGACGTGCAGGTCGGTGCGGCCGTACTCACGGGCGCCGGTGTTGTCGACGGTGCCGCCGAGGGCGCGCGCCATCAGCTGGAAGCCGTAGCACATGCCGAAGACGGGGACGCCGGCCTCGAAGATCGCGCGGTCGAGGCTGGGCGCGCCCTCCTCGTAGACCGACGAGGGGCCGCCGGAGAGGATGATCGCCGCGGGCTTCTTGGCGAGCATCTCCTGGACCGGCATGGTGCTCGGCACGATCTCGCTGTAGACCCGCGCCTCGCGGACGCGACGGGCGATGAGCTGGGCGTACTGCGCACCGAAGTCGACGACCAGGACGGTGTCGGGGGCAGTGGGAGTCGCTGATGACACGGGGTGCCTTCTGGTGGTCCGGGCGGGGGTCTGTACTACGAGTCTAACGGTGTGGCCGGAAAGCCTTCCGCCGAGCGCCACCGGCCGCGGCAGGAGCCATCGCACCGGCCGTGGCATACTGGCCGCATGCTTCAGCACGCGACCTTCGTCTTTACCTATGGCACCCGGCCCGCCGGTTGCCATGGTCGTGCTGCTTAGCGAAACGCCGAGCGACTTCCCAGGCGCCCCGGGCCGACAAGGCCCGGGGCGCCTGTCGTTTTTCCGGGTCACGTCGTTCCGGGGCTCCCCCTTCACGATCAGGAGCCCCCGACATGAGCACCACCACACCGGAAGAGACCACCGGGACCGAGACCCCCGAGGCGACCATCGCCGCCGCGCGGGAGCGCATCGACGCGCTGGACGACCGGATCATCGGTCTCGTCCAGGAGCGGATGGCGGTCTCCGACGTGGTCCAGCGGACCCGTATCGCCGGCGGCGGACGGCGGGTCAGCCTCAACCGCGAGATGGAGATCCTCGCCCGCTACCGGGACGCGCTGGGCAGGCCCGGCACCGCGCTCGCCATGACCCTGCTGGAGCTGTGCCGGGGGCGCATCTGACCCACGCGCCGGCCGAGACAACGACCCGACCGAGCCCGCCCGGCCACCCCCGACCGGTACAGCCGACCCGTCCGACAATCGGATTCGCGTTCGACGGCCGTCTCACCCGTACGGCGCGTGACCGGTCCGTGTGCCGCTTCGTTAGCGGGGTGTCCGTGCCAGCCAGGGGCGGGCCCGACAGAACCACGCGTGGCTCGCTGGAGCGATGAGGCGTACGGGTCGTGCCGTGCGCCGTGGGACCTCGCTCCAGGGAAGTGACCGGACGGCAGGGGACAGCAGCCCGGTCACCAAGAGAGGCCGGCTCCGGGGACGCCCGGGGCCGGCCGGCGGTACGCACGTCCCGCGTGCCGCGCGGCACCACAGCACCCCTTCACCGGACCCCACCCCGACGCACGGGACCCCACGGGGATCCTCCGGACTCCACCGGACGCGAAGAGGGACCTGCATCCCCCTCCGAAGGCAGGTCCCTCATTACCGTCTTCTTGATCCGGCAGCTGGTTTGATCTGTCACGGCGCCGGAGGGTTGCGCCGCCACCCCGGAAACAGCTGTGATCCGGGTCACACGCCGGTGGCTACTCCGGCTTCGGCGGCACCGTCGGCACCCCGAGGAACGGCAGCCTCAGCGCGCCGAAGGCCTCCGCCGGCACCGCCGGCGACCGCGGCTCCACCGGCGCCAGCCGCTCGTACGCCGCCCCCGGCGCCGGCCGCGGGTCCTCCTCGCCCTTGTTCGGCCAGAAGGACATGGCCCGCTCGGCCTGCGCGGTGATCGTCAGCGAGGGGTTGACGCCCAGGTTCGCCGAGACCGCGGCGCCGTCCACGACCGAGATGCCGGGATGCCCGTACAGGCGGTGGTAGGGGTCGATCACGCCGGTCTCGGCCGAGTCGCCGATGGGGCAGCCGCCCAGGAAGTGCGCGGTGAGCGGGGTCCCCATCAGCTCGCCCACGTTGCTGCCCGGGAAACCGTTGATCTCGGCCGCGAGCGCGGTGGCGGCCTCGGTGGCGGCGCGGATCTGCTTGGGGTTGGGCGAGCCGTGCCCCTGCCGGGCGGTGAGCAGGCCCTTGCCGACGCCGTCGGGCTTCAGGTACGTCGTCAGCGAGTTGTCCAGGGACTGCATCACCAGACCGATGATGGTCCGCTCCGACCAGCGCCGGTTGGACAGGGAGCGCAGGACGAGCACCGGGTGCCGGGCCGCGTTCGCCAGCCAGCCCAGCGCCCGGGAGGAGCCCTCGGCGTACGGCACCTGGAGGATGGACAGACCGCCCATGGCGTTGGAGCCCTTGCCGTAGCGGACGGGCTCGATGTGGGTGTTCTCGTCTGGGTGGATCGACGAGGTGATCGCGACGCCCCGGGTGAAGTCGGCCCGCGCCGCGCCGTGCACCTTGCGGTAACGGCGGTCGAGGGTCTGCGCGCCCACCAGCGCCTCGGAGTTCGTGCGGGTCAGATCACCCAGCCGCTTGGACAGGTACGGCAGTTGGCCGCCGGTCCGCATGCGGTGCAGCAGCGTCTGGGTGCCGTAGGTGCCGGCCGCGAGGACGACCCGGCGCGCCGTGAAGACCCGTCCCTCGCCCTTCTTCTTCCGGTCGGTCGGCAGGGTGGCCACCGCGTAGCCGCCGCGCGAGTCGTCGGTGACGGACACCACGGTGGTCATCGGGTGGACCACCGCGCCCGCCTTCTGGGCGAGGTGGAGGTAGTTCTCGTTCAGGGTGTTCTTGGCGCCGTGCCGGCAGCCGGTCATGCACTCGCCGCACTCGGTGCAGGCGTTGCGCTCCGGGCCCGCCCCGCCGAAGTACGGGTCGGGCACCCGCTGTCCGGGCGCGGCCTTCGCGGTGCCGTCCGCGTCCTTGCCGTCCCCGAAGAAGACGCCCACCGGCGCGAGGTGGAAGGTGTCACCGACGCCCATCCGCCGGGCCGCCGCCTCGAGATGGACGTCGGAGGGGGTCATGGTGGGGTTGAGCCGCACCCCGAGCATGCGCCGGGCCTGGTCGTAGTACGGCCGCAGCTCCTCCTGCCAGTCGGTGATGTCCTTCCACTGGGGGTCGTCGAAGAACGCCTTCGGCGGCACGTAGAGGGTGTTGGCGTAGTTGAGCGAACCACCGCCGACACCCGCGCCGGCCAGCACCATCACATTGCCCAGCAGATGGATGCGCTGGATGCCGTACATGCCGAGTTTCGGGGCCCACAGGTAGTTCTTCAGGTCCCAGGAGTTCTTCGGCAGCGACTCCCGGGTGAAGCGGCGGCCGGCCTCCAGGACGCCCACCCTGTAGCCCTTCTCGGTCAGGCGCAGGGCCGACACGGACCCGCCGAACCCCGACCCGACCACGATGACGTCGTAGTCGTACCCGTCGTTCTTCTCCTGCGACTGCGCCACATGCACTCCTCGTCGGGAACGGATCTCAGCGGGGACCGGGTCTTCTAGCGGAAACGGAACGCCTTGAGCAGCCGCAGGCTCGTGGTCATGAAGCGGGCGTAGCCCTCGTCCGTCATGCCCAGCGAGGGCGCCATCGGCAGCAGCCGCTGCTGGGCGACCGTCTGGGCCTCGGTGTACTTGAGGATGCCCTCGGATCCGTGGCGGCGGCCGAGCCCGGAGTCCTTCATGCCGCCCATCGGGGACTGGACGCTGCCGTAGGCGGGCGCGTAGCCCTCGTTGACGTTGACCGTGCCGGTGCGCAGGCGGGCCGCGATGTCCCGGCCGCGGCGGGCATCGGTCGTCCAGACGGAGGAGTTGAGGCCGTAGGGCGTGGCGTTGGCGCGCTCGACGGCCTCGTCGTCGGACGAGAAGCGGTAGACGGAGACGACCGGGCCGAAGGTCTCCTCCTCGCAGACCGCCATGGACCCCTCGACGCCGTCGAGGATGGTGGGCTCGAAGAAGAAGGGGCCGATGTCGGGCCGGGCGACACCGCCCGCGACCACCGTGGCGCCCTTCTCGACGGCCTCCCGCACGTGCCGTTCGACGTTCTTCAGCTGGCGCTCGCCGACCAGGGACCCCATCTCGGCGCCGTAGGCGAGGGAGTTGCCGAGCCGCATGGCCTTGGTGCGGGCGGCGAAGCGCTCAAGGAAGGCGTCGGCGATCGACTCGTGGACGTACAAGCGCTCGATGGAGATGCAGAGTTGGCCGGCCGAGGAGAAGCAGGCGCGGACGGCGCCGGCGGCGGCCTTCTCGATGTCGGCGTCGTCCAGCACCAGCATGGCGTTCTTGCCGCCGAGTTCGAGGGAGACGCCGACCAGCCGGGCGGCGGCACCCTGGGCGACCTCGCGGCCGGTGCGGGTGGAGCCGGTGAAGGAGACGTAGTCGGCGTGCTTGACCAACTCGGGGCCCACGACGGGGCCTTCGCCGAGGACGACCTGGAAGACGCCCTCGGGCAGCCCGGCCTCGATCAGCAGGTCCCGGGCCCACAGGGCGGTCAGGCAGGTCTCGGTGTCCGGCTTCATCACCACGGCGTTGCCCGCGACGAAGGCGGGCAGCGCGTCGCCGACGGACAGCTCCAGGGGGTAGTTCCAGGGGGCGATCTGGCCGACGACCCCGCGCGGGTGGCGCAGCTCGGTGGCCTTCGTGAGGGTCGGCACGGCGCCCGTGTGCCGCTTGGCGCGCAGGTAGGAGGGGGCCTTGCGGCCGTAGTGGCGGGCCGCGACGGCGACGGCCAGCACCTCCTCGTGGGCGTGCAGCCGGGCCTTGCCCGTCTCCAGCTGGACCAGGTCGAGGACCTCGGCCTGACGCTCCAGGAGCAGGTCGTGGAAGCGCAGCAGGACGGCGGCCCGCTGCCGTACCGGGGTCCGCTCCCAGACGGCCTGGGCGACCCGGGCCGCCTCGAAGGCCTCCAGCACGTCCTCGGGCGTGGACTCCGGCAGGTCGGCCAGCTTCTCACCGGTGAACGGCGTGTGGTTGGCGGTCCGGCCGGAACCGGTGACGCCCTTGGTCAGCCGGGCCACCAGCGCAGGGGTGACCACGTCGGCGGCGGTGCGGGCGCCCTCGGGGGCGGGGGCGAGGGGGTTGGTACCGGCGATCTCCGGGGCCTGCGTGTCCGTCATGAGGCGCAGGGTATGCCCCGGCACAGGCTTTGTGTACCCGTCGGTAACGGGGATTCACCGACTGCACACACACTGCCAGCGATCACTGGCAGCGATTGCCCTGATCAGGGCGTTGCCCGCTCGAACACCCGGCCGATCAGTCGTCGCCGGGTTTTTTCGCGAGGAAGAGACCGAGGGCGGCGAGGGGGGTGCGGCGGCGGGGCGCCGCGAGGTCGGGGACGAGACGGCGCAGGGGACCGGGCCGGGGCTCGGTCGGGGGTTGCGTCCGCGACTCGGCCCCGGGCGGCCCCTCCGGCGGCGCGCTCACGGTGTCCGGTGCGTCGCCGGTCTCCGGGGTGTCCGCGGCGCCCGGTACGCCCGGGACCTCCGGCGCGCCCGGGACCTCCGGCCCGCCCGGGACCTCCCGCACAGCCGTGCCGCCCGGCCCGCCCGTGGCCTCCGCCGCGTCCGCGCCGTGTGCCTCCATGGCGTCCGGCTCGTCCCCCGCTCCCAGGTACTCCCGCAGCGCCCACGCCACCTGTTCCGCGCCGGGCCGGGCCTCCGGCTGCTCGGCGAGCAGCCGGTCCAGGAGGGGGCCGAGCGGGCCGGGGTCCGCGTCGCCGACGGCGGTGCGCAGCAGGGCGCCCAGACTCCACAGGTCGGAGGCCGGTCCCGCACCCGGGCCCGCCGCGCGCTCGGGCGCGGTGAAACCGGCGGGCGCGTCCCCCGCGGGCCCGTCGCCTATGCCGAAGTCGGTGAGGACGACCCGGCCGGTGCCGGACTCCAGCAGCACGTTGGCCGGCTTGAGGTCGCGGTGCACGATGCCGACGGCGTGCGCGGCGCGCAGGGCGCCGAGGACGGCGAGCCCGATGCGGGCGGCCTCGGCGGGCGGCAGCGGTCCGCGGCGCAGGGCCGCGGCCAGGGACTCGCCCTCCACCAGCTCCATCACGATCCAGGGCACACCGGCCTCGGTGACGACGTCGTACACGGTGACGGCGCAGGGATGTCGCACGCGGGTCGCGGCGCGGGCCTCCCGGTAGAGGCGGTGGGCGAGCCGGCCGCTCTCCTCGTCCCCGGCCGGGTCGCCGGGCAGCAGGGGTTCCTTGACGGCGACGCGGCCGTGTCCCTCCGCGTCCTCGTCCCAGGCCCGCCACACGGTCCCGGTGGGGCCGGTGCCGAGCCGGTCGGTCAGCCGGTAGCGCCCGCCGATCAGCCGTGCGCCGGGCGGGTGTGCGCCGTCTTCAGCCATGCCCCATCAGTACCCCGCTCGGCACGCCGTTGTCGAAGCGGAACGGTCAGGCCGCCCACCGCCGCAGCGCGAACCCGCCGTTCTCCGTCCGGACTTCGACGGCACCGGTGCCGGGGAAGTGCGCGGGGATCACCAACGCCCGTTCCGCGGCCGCCCGTTGCAGCACCCGCCGCCTGCTCACGGCTGCCCGGACCGGGTCCAGGCAGAAGCAGCTGGCGCACTCGGGCCGCAGGATCTGCACCGGGCTGTGCAGCATGTCGCCCACGAACACGGCGTGTTCACCGCGGGAGGCGACCCGGAGCACGGACGAGCCCGGGGTGTGCCCGGGGGCGGCCTCCAGAGCGAGCTGCCCGTCGATGCGGTACTCGCCCTCCCACACGACGGCCTGTCCGGCCCGGTGCACGGGCGCGACGCTGTCCTCGTAGAGCAGCCGGTCGTCCACCCGGGCCCCGCCCGCGTAGCCGCCCTCGGGGCCGAAGTGGCGGTCGTCGGCGGCCGGGATCAGATAGCGGGCGTTCGGGAAGGTGGGCACCCACGTGCCGGCCACGTCGTGGGTGTTCCAGCCGACGTGGTCGCCGTGGATGTGGGTGTTCACGACGAGGTCGACCTCGGCCGGGTCCACCCCGGCGCGCCGCAGCCGCCCGGGGAGGTCGCCCGGCTGCCGGTGGAAGAGCGGGTTGCCGGGCCGTTCCCGGTCCCGGCCCACCCCGGTGTCGATCAGCACCGTCCGGCCGCCGCTGCGCACCACCCAGGTCTGGATCGCCAGCACCGCCCTGTCCGTGCCGGGCTCCCAGTACCGGGGCGCCAGCCCGGCCGCGTGCTCCCGCCACACCCGCGGTCCGCAGTCGGGCACCAGCCGCCGGGCGGGCAGGAGGGGCCCCTGCCGCTCGACGATCCGCACCACCTCGACCTCGCCGATCACGTACTTCCGCGTCTCTTCCCGCACCTCGTGCGCCTCTGCCGCGTCCTGCGCGTCGTCGTTCGCCATGCCTGTGACGCTAGGAACCCGGCATGAGCGTTCCAATGCGCTCCTTGCTCATGTGGATACGCGGGCGTCTCATGGAGGGCATGGACGTGGTGAGCGACGCGATCTCGGCGGTGCGGGTGGGCAGCCCCTCCTCGGACCGGCTCTCGGTGGACGGCGACTGGCACGTGCGGCTGCCGCCGTACGAGGGGGCCGGTTTCCATGTCGTCCTGCGCGGGACCTGCCGGCTGCTGCGGGACGGGGACGGCGCTGCGGTGACCCTGGGCCCGGGGGACGTGGTGCTGCTCCCGCACGGTTCGGGGCACGCCCTGATGAGCGCGGGCGACGGCTGCGAGGTCGAGCTGCTGTGCGGCAAGTACCGGCTCGACCGCAGCCGTACGCATCCCCTGATGGCGGAGCTGCCGCAGGTGGTGCACCTGCCGCACCGGGTCGGCGAGCATCCCGAACTGCGCGCCGCCATCGACCTGTTGGCGCGGGAACTGGACGAGCAGCGGCCGGGCGGCGGACTGGCCCTGCCGAGCCTGCTGGACCTGCTGGACCTGCTGCTGGTCTACCTGGTCCGCGCCTGGATGAGCCGGGCGCACACCGGCGCGTGGCCGGCGGTGCTGTCCGACCCGGTGACCACGGCCGCGCTGCGGGCGCTGCACGCCGATCCGGCGGCGCCCTGGACGGCCGAGGGGCTGGCCGCCGCGGCGGGTGTCTCCCGCGCCACCCTGGCCCGCCGCTTCACCGCCCTGGTCGGCCGCCCGCCGATGGCCTACCTCACCTGGTGGCGGCTGACGCTGGCGGCGGCCCGGCTGCGCGCGTCCGACGTGCCGCTCGCGACGGTGGCCCGCGAGACGGGTTACGGCAGCCCGTACGCCCTCTCGCACGCCTTCAGCCGGGAGTTCGGCGTCACCCCGGGCCGGTACCGGGCGCTCGCGGCTCCCCCGCTTCCGGACGCCCGCTCGGGGCCCGCGCCGGACGCCCGGTTCCGCGACGCACTCCCGGCGCCGGCGCCGGCGGTGACGTCGCCCTCGCCCGGCTGACCGACGACCGGTTCGCGAACTCCCCTGGTCCGGGTGACCGAGACGGGCGAAGGGCCGCGTCACCGCTCCGCGGCTCGTCCCCTCGACGGCGTCGGCGCGTTCCCGTTCGGGAAGGCGGCCGGGCGCCCCCTCGGCGCGCCCTCGTGCTCCACCGCCCCGGCCGGGCCGCCGCACCCCCACCGCATCGGGGGACGGCACCGGCCACGGAACCGTGACGGGCGCCGGTTCAGGAACCGCCGGGCGTGAAGGTGTCCAGCGCGACGTCGAAGTACTCCCGTGCCTCGCGCACCTTCCCCACCGGTGCCGACACCCAGACGTCGTACAGCCGGCCGGACTCCTCCCAGCACAGGTCGTAGGTGTGCCGCGGACCCTCCGCCGCGCTGTAGCCGTTCCAGGTGAACTCCCAGAGGGCGGCGGGGTGCCCGGCGTGCGTGGTGCGGGTGACCCGGCCGTCGTGGTACCCGGGATTGGACACGGTCCCGTCGGCCGCCTGCGTCCTCATCACCGCCTGCGGGCCGCCGGGCTGGGCGGTGGAGACCTTGACGCCGAGGCGGTACGTCCCCTCCGGCGAGAGGTAGAACACCCGCTCGCCCTGCGGGCTGCGGGTGAACTCCCGCGGCACGGCGAGCGAGAAGCCGGCCGGGTCCCGGGCCGTGCGGTAACCGGAGGGCGCGCCGCGCACCCCGGTCGAGGCGGTGCCGGTGGGGCCCGGGGCGGAGGGGGTCGCGCTCTGTCCGGCCGAGGGCGACGGGGCACGGCTCGTGCCGGTGCCGGTCGACGGGGTCGTCGCCGTACCGCCCGGGTTGCCGCCGCCCCCGCCTTCGTGCCGGTTGAGCAGCAGTGTCGCGGCCGAGACGCCCGCGCCCGCCAGTGCGGCGACGAGCAGCGCCACCACCAGCAGCCCGCGTGTCGACGACCGCGCGGGCACCGGCTCGGTGGCGGGCCCGGGCGCGCCGGGCGGCGGGCCGGACACGCCGGGGCGGGCCGTGGGCTCCGGCGCGGGCACGGTCCTCGGTGTGCGGCCCATCCCGAGCCGGTGCCCGCGCGGTGCGCCCACCGCCTCCGGGGTCTGCGGGGTGTGCCCGGTCTCCAGGTACACGCGCAGCATCCGCTCGGCCGCCTGCGCGCCGAGCCGGAGGTCCGGGTCGCGCTCCAGCAGGCCCCGTACGACGGGCAGCAGCGGCTCGGCCTGGGCGGGCGGGCGGATCTCCGCGGCGACCACGGCGTGCAGGATGCCGCCGAGCGAGTCGCGCCGGAACGGCGACTCGCCGCTGAGCGCCGTGCACAGCAGCGCGCCCAGCGACCACAGGTCGGACTCCGGGCCGGTGCGCACCCCGGACATCCGCTCCGGGGCGGTGTACTCGGGCGAGCCGACGAAGGAGCCGGTCTCGGTGAGCGTGGTGGCGCCCGAGACCTGGGCGATGCCGAAGTCGGTGAGGACGACCCGGTCGGTGGCGGTCTCGATCAGCACGTTCGCGGGCTTGATGTCCCGGTGCAGCACCCCGGCCTCGTGCGCGGTGTGCAGCGCGCCGAGCAGGGCGATCCCGATGCGGGCGGCCTCCACCGGGGTCACCGGGCCGTGCCGGGCGATCCGGTCGGCGAGCGAGCAGCCGTCGATCAACTCCATGACCAGGTAAGGGCGTTCGTCCTGCTCGACCACGTCGTGCACGACGATGATGTGCGGGTGCCGCAGCTGGGCGAGCGCGCGGGCCTCCCGGAGGGTGCGGTCGCGGCGGCGCCGGACGTCGTCCTCGGGGAGCGAGTCGTCCGCGAGGAGTTCCTTGACCGCGACCAGCCGGCCCAGCAGCTGATCGCTCGCCCGCCACACGACGCCCATGCCACCGCGCCCGATACGCGCCTCCAGGCGGTAACGGCCGGCGATCACCCGGAAGTCGGCGCCCTCGGTCCCCATGGGGCCCATCATGCCGCACCGGACCCACCCGCTCCGTGGCTCCGACCGGCCAAGACCCACCGCTCAGCGACTCGTTTTCAGCCGTTCCAGTCGCAAAGCGCACCCGTTCGGCCCAGGGTCTCCCGTCAGCTCGTCGGGTTCGGCTGCTGCCAGCTCTGGAGGACCCACTTGAACTGCTTGGCGGTCTTGGGCCAGTCGGCGGCGGGGCCGGACATGTAGATGGCGTACTCGGCGCCCTCCCGGCCGAAGTACGTCTCCTCGACGGCGTGCCGCGGGCCCGGCACATAGGGCGGGTCCTTCTGCAACGCGGTCCAGGTGTACTCCCACAGCGAGCCCTTGCGGTCGCGGTAGACGTTCCGCTTCATGGTCACGCGCCGGTAGTCGACCAGCCGTTGCAGCTGCTGCTCCAGGTCCGCCTGGTGCTCGTAGGGATCGGCGAAGTCCGGTGAGGAGTCGATGGATATGCGGACGAAGTGCTTGCCGCCGTCCGGGGTGTAGTCGATCTGCTTCAGCGGGCCGTTGATGCCGTAGACCTTCCGCTTCCACCCCTTGGGCAGGGAGATGCTGAAGCCGAGCGGGTCGTGGTGGGTCTCCCAGCTGTCCGGGACGGTGCCGTCCGGGCCCGGCCGGTCGCCGGGGCTCGCCGAGGACGTCGGCGCCGGGGCGGGATCGCCGGACGTCGCGCTGTCGTTCCGCGCGTCGTTCCACTGCTGGAAGCCCACCGCCGCACCGCCGCCGAGCACGGCCGCGACGGCGACGACGAGCGCGAGCGTCCGCAGCCGGCGCCGGGGACGCACCGGCCGTCCGCCGGTGTGCGCCGGCGCCGGGCCCACCGTCGTGGGGCCCACGGGCGTCACCCCGCCGGCCGCGTGACCGTAGCCGGGGGCCGTGGAACCGGCGCCGTGGCCATGGGCGTTCGTGCCGGAGCCGTACACCGCGGTGCTCCCGGCCGGTGCTCCCGTCCCGGGCCCGCCCGGACCGGGACCCTGTGCACCCGGACCGGTCCCGTGCGCACCCGTGCCCGGCCCGTGCGCGCCCGAGTCCGGCCCGTGCAGGCCCGAGCCCTGGGTCGGCACGAACGCCTGGGCGCTGTGCGGCCTCCGGCCCTCCGCGGCCTCGGCGAGCATCTGCTCGGCCTCCTCCGCGCCCGGCCGCTGGGCCGGGTCCTTGTGCAGCAGCGCGGCGATGACCGGGCCGAGCGCCCCGGCGTGCCGCGGCTCCTCGGCGTTCTCCTCGACGACCGCCTGCATGGTGCTCAGCGGGGAGGTGCGGCGGAACGGCGAGCGCCCCTCGACCGCCGTGTACAGCGTGGCGCCGAGCGCCCACAGATCGGAGGCGGGACCGGGGTCGTGGCCGCGCACCCGCTCGGGCGCGAGGTAGTCGACCGAGCCGACGACCTCTCCGGTGCGGGTGATGGTGGAGTCGCCCTCGATCTGGGCGATGCCGAAGTCGGTGAGCAGCACCCGGCCGTCCCGGCCGAGGAGAACGTTGCCAGGCTTGACGTCCCGGTGCAGTACCCCGGCGGAGTGCGCCGCGCGCAGCGCCCGCAGCACCCACATCCCGATGCGGGCCGCCTCCCGGGGCTCCACCCGCCCCCGCTCCTTGACCTCGTCGGCCAGCGAGTTGCCCTCGACCAGCTCCATCACGATCCAGGGGCGGCCGTCGTGTTCGAGGACGTCGTGCACGGTGACGACGGCGGAGTGGTTGATGCGCGCGGCGGCCCGCGCCTCGGCCCGGGTGCGGGCCAGCAGCACGGCCTGCTCGCTGTCGGGGACGTAGAGCGCCGCGGTCAACTCCTTGACGGCGACCGTCCGGTGCAGCACCTCGTCGTGCGCGCGCCACACCCGGCCCATGCCGCCGCTGCCGATGGAGTCGACGAGCCGGTAGCGGCCCGCTATGAGCAGGCCCTGCATCTGATTCACGTTGCCCCGCAATGCTCTTGTCAGGGTCAGACTAAGGACCGGCCCGTTCGGGGGGAACAAGCGGGGTCCGTTGGAAACCGCACTGTGACGATGGTCATTTCCGCGCCAGAAGGGGAACCGGCGCGCCGGGACAGGGCAGTTGTGTACGCCTTGCTCAACCGGTGTAGCGGTACGTCGCGGTAGCTTCCTCGTACAGCCGTGTCACCTCGTCCCGGTCGGCGTCCGGGCCGCGGACCTGGAGGACGTGGTAACGGCCGTTCAGGAGGATCGCCATGTTGCGCACGAACAGGTCCCGGCCCTGTCCGTCGGTCCAGGTGAACTGCCCCTCGGCCATGGTCCGTCCGCCCACCTCTATGGTGCGCAGCCCGGTGGCGGTGGCCCAGCTGGAGTCGCGGTACGGCTGGAGTTCGCGTTCCTTGTCCCGCTGATAGGCCATCGGGTCGCTGCCGTACGACGCGGCGCCGTCCCGCCCGGGTACGACCATCAGCTCGAAGTCGCCCCGACCGTAGACGACTTCGCCGCTGCCGTTCTTCGGCGCGCGGGTCCAGCCCCTGGCCACGGCGATCTCGAAGCCCTCGGGGTCCTTGCGCAGGGTGAAGCCGTCGGGGACGGAGGAGGCGCCGCCGTTCTGGGTCTCGGTGGCGGACGGGCTGCCCTGGGTGCGCGAGGGCGCGGGCGACGGCTGCCCGGTGGTGCGGTCCGCGCCGCCCGGTGCCCCGCTGTGCGCGTGCTGCTTCGGCATGAACAGCATCGCGTACGCGACCGCTCCGGCCAGCAGCAGGAGGATCAGCAGAAGCAGGACCCGGCCGAGCCGGCGCGGCGAACCCGCCTCCTCGCGGTCCCGCTTGTGTCGCCCGTGCGGATGGTTCTCGGGCAGCCGGGCCCGGCGGCGGCGCACCAGTTCGCCGCGGCGCCGCACGATCGGCAGCCGGCGCGGGTCGGCGGGCGGGACCGGCACGACCCGGGTACCGGCCTCCGGCTCGGGCGCGGAGCGCACCAGCGAGCGCAGCCAGCCGTTCAGCTCCTCGAAGTCCGGCCGTTCGGTGGGGTCCTGGCGCAGCAGCGACTCCACGACCGGCCGCAGCGGTCCGCACTCCTCGGCGTACGCGGGCGGCTCGGCGCACACCAGCTGCACCAGTTCGGCGGTGGACTCCTCGGGGTAGGGCGCGTGTCCCTGCACCGCCCGGAACAGCAGCGCGCCCAGCGCCCACAGATCGGTGGCGGGTCCGACCGGCGCCGCCAGCTGCCAGTTCTCGTGCACGGGCCCGGCCTGCTCCGGCGCCCACCGCTCGGCCACCGGTCCGACCACCGCCATCCGTGCCTGCCGCGCCCGTTCGGCGGCGAGCGCGCCGGCGGGCCGGCGACCGGCGGCGGGACCCGCGTGGTCCCAGCCGGCGCCGGTGTGCGGGGGGACGGCGGGCACGGGGGCGGGGGCCTGCCGGCGGGCGGGTTCCAGGTCGCGCCGGGCGACGTCCGGTGTGCCGCCGTGCACCCCGTAGGGGTCGGTGGTGAGGCCGGGCGGGGCGGCGGGGTACGGGGACTGCGCCGTGCCGTCGTCCCCGGCCGGGCCGGTGCCGTCCTCGGCGGGCCGCCGGGCACCCGGCAGCGCGGCGCGTCCGTCCTGCCGGGCCTCCTGCACCCGGGCCGCGGCGCGGGCGCCCGCCCGGTACGCGGCGATGGCGCCGGCCCGCGCGGCGCGGATGTCCGCGCCGCTCTCCAGCGCCTGCCGCGCCACCGGAGCGGGCCCGCCCGGCCCGCCGGGTCCGGCGGGCGCGGTGCCGGGGACCCCGGTGCCGCCGGACGCCCGCGCCTGGATGGCGGCCCGGCGCGCGGCCTCGGCGTCCACGGCACCGGGCGCGGCCGCGCCGCCGCCGGGGAGTCCGCCGTCCCGAGCCGGGTTCCGGTCCCCGGGCCGCTCCGGGGAGACCTCCGTGTCGTCCTCGCGGCCCGGGACCGGGTCGTAGCCGCACAGCGCCTCCTCCGCCGCGCCGGAGGCGAGGCCGGTCAGCAGGACGCGGCCGTCGTCGCAGACGAGGACGGTGCGGGCGGTGACGTTGCGGTGCACCCAGCCGTGGGCGTGCAGCACCCGGAGCGCCATGAGCACGTCGGAGGCGACCTCGGCCGCCCGGTACGGCGTGAGCGGCCGCTCGGCGAGCAGCGCGGACAGCGGGCGGGCGGCCACCCACTCGCTGACGATCCACAGCGAGCCGCCCTCGGCGAACACGTCGAACACCTGGTCGAGGCGCGGGTGGTCGGGGACGGCGGCCGCCGCCTGCGCGGCCTCGACGGCGCGCCGCACCGCGGGATCGGCGGGCTGCCGGGTCGCGGCGCCCGCGCCCGGTGCGGGACGCGTCCCGCGCCCGCGCGCCGTGAACCCCTCGGGCAGCCCCTCCGCGTCGAGCACCTCCGCCTCGACGACCTCGGGCAGCGGAACCTGCCGGACCAGCACTTCCTGCCCGCTGTAGGTGTCGAAGGCGCGGGTCTCGGTGAGTTCGTACGCGTCGGACGGCGGCAGCGGCAGGCGGTAGCGGTCGGCCAGCACCCGGCCCGCGTAGTCGTCCATTCCGCCTCCCCCTCCCCCGGCTTCGTACGGTCCGCAACCATTCACGATACGTGCCGGAGGCAACCCGCACGGTGCGGATGACGGATTATCAGGCCTCGAACAAGCCTCGATGCGGCTTCGAACGGGCCACGATCCGCCGTGCCCCGCCTAGGACTTGGGCCGGAAGGACCCGGTCAGGGTCTTCCACGTGTCCTTGCGCAGGTCGCCGTCCCACTCGCCGGCCTTCGCGGTGTACATCAGCGCGTACCCGAGATGGCCGTTCACCACGAAGCCGCGGTCGATCGTGCGGTACTCGGTGCCGCCGTCGACGTAGGTGAACTCCCAGTCGGCCGTGTTCCAGCCGCGGTAATCCACCTTCTCTATCCGGACCTTGTGGTACTGCGAGCGCACCATGTAGCGCTCCTGGTTCTTCCAGTCCGCCACCGGGTCGTCCTTGGGCGTGCCGGTCCAGGCGACGAGCAGCTTCTGCCCGTCGGGCCCGGTGTAGCGGTCGCCCGCGGCCCCGTGGGACCGGTACGACCAGCCCTTGGGCAGCCCGATCGCATACCCCTGGCCGCCCTTGCGGGTGGAGACGGCGGGCGCGCTCCCGCTCGCGTCGGCGGTGGTGCTCGCCGCGGTGCCGGGCGCGGCCGCGGTACCGGCGGGCGTGGAACTCCCGCCGTCCGTACGGGTGCCGCCGTCCGGCTCCTTGCCCTGGCTGTGCCCGGCGGAGGCGCCGGCCCCGGCCGGGGTCTTGGCGGCACCCTTGTCGTCCTTGTCGTCGCCGCTGAACGCGAGGGCCAGGACGGTGCCGAGCACCGCGAGGGCGACCACCACGGCGACGATCACCAGCGTCCGTCTGGGCACCACGTCGGTCAGCGGTGCCCTCGGCGCCTGCCGCGGCGGCAGGTCCAGGTCCGGCGGCGGCATCACGGGCCATCCCGAACCGGCCTTCGCGGGACCGGAGTTGGCCGGGCCGTGCGCTCCGGGGCCGGGCACGGCGGCACCCGGGCGGCTGCCGCCGGCGGCCGGGGCCGTGGGCGCGGTACGGCCGGCGGCCGCGTCCCCGGGAGCCGTACGGTCACCGGCCGGCTTGCCGGCCGCCGGGCCGCCCCCGGCCTTCGTCCCCGGCGCGTCGCCGCTCTTCGGCCGGGCCGTGGCCGCGGCGCCGGCCGCGCCCGCCGCCTTGCGGACCGAGCGCAGCGCGCCGCGCAGCTTCTCCGCGGCCTCCTCGCCCCGCTTGCCCTCGCCGTCGGGCTGCACCGGCAGCGGCACCACGCGGGTGGCGTCCAGCGGCTCCGGTTCGGGCGCGTGGATCACCTTGTTCAGCAGCGCCCGGGCCCCGGCGTCGTCGAGCCGCTTGGCCGGGTCCTTGCTGAGCAGGCCGTAGATGACGTCCCGCAGCGGGCCCGCGTTCTTGGGCTCCTCCAGCGGCTCGGTCATCACCGCGGTGAGCGTGGCGATCGCCGAACCCTTGTCGTACGGCGGCACGCCCTCGACCGCCGCGTACAGCAGACCGCCGAGCGACCACAGGTCGGCGGCCGGTCCGGGCTTGTGGCCGCGGGCGCGCTCCGGGGAGATGTAGGACGGGGCGCCGACGAGCATGCCGGTGGAGGTGATGGACGGGTCGCCCTCGACCTGGGCGATGCCGAAGTCGGTGAGGACGACCCGGCCGTCCTCGGCGATGAGCACGTTGGACGGCTTCACGTCCCGGTGCAGGATGCCCTCGCGGTGGGCGGAGCGCAGCACGTCCAGGACGGCGAGGCCGACCTCGGCGGCGCGCCGGGGCTTGAGCACGCCGTCCTCGCGGATGACCTCGGCGAGGGACTTGCCCTCCACCAGTTCCATGACGATCCAGGGCCGGTCGTCCTCGTCGACCACGTCGAAGACCGTCACCGCGCTGTTGTTGCGGATCCGGGCGATCGCCTTGGCCTCGCGCAGGGTGCGCGTGATCAGGCGCCGCTTCTCCTCCTCGTCGATGTTCGACGGGAACCGCAGTTCCTTGACGGCGACCGTCCGGCCCAGGGTCTCGTCCTCGGCGCGCCAGACCGTGCCCATGCCGCCGCGGCCCAGCACGTCTCCCAGCCGGTACCGCCCGGCGAGGAGACGCCGTCCGCTCTTGCCCTGACGAGTCTCCTGACGAGATGTCCCCGCCCGCTCCGCCTCCGACATGCGTCCCCTCATACAACCCGCCCTGACAGAGCCTCCATTGTCTCTCACCCGGCAAGTGGTCGATGCCCTGGGGCCCTCCCCGGCCCCGCTCCCCGGGCCCACCGAAGCGCCCCTCGCGCCCGGCGGGATGACGGCCCGTGAGAAAGCGGCGACCCGGGGTGCCGACCCTTCGGGCACACCCGGCCAAACCGCTGCCCCGGCCCCCGCCGAGGGGCGGCCGGACCACCGCCCCGGGCCCGCTGTCGGGCGTTCGCGGTCAGGTGAGCGGCACGATGTCCGGCGCCCCGAGCCGCGCCGCGTCCGCCGTGAGGTCGTCGGGCTGGAGCTGGGACTCCCGCTCGGCCTCCACGCGCTTCTCGTAGTGCTCGACCTCGCGGGCGATCCGGTCCTCGTCCCACCCCAGGACCGGCGCCATCAGCTCGGCCGCCTCGCGGGCGCTGCGGGTGCCCCGGTCGAAGGTCTCGATGGAGATGCGGGTGCGCCGGGTGAGGACGTCGTCCAGGTGCCGGGCGCCCTCGTGCGAGGCGGCGTACACCACCTCGGCGCGCAGATAGTCGTCGGCGGCGCGCAGCGGTGCGCCGAGCGCGGGGTCCGCGGATATGAGGTCGAAGATCTCCTCGGCCATCGAGCCGTACCGGTTCAGCAGGTGTTCCACCCGGACCACGTGCAGTCCGGTGCGGGCGGCGATGCGGGCCCGCGCGTTCCACAGCGCCTGGTAGCCCTCCGCGCCCAGCAGCGGGGTCTCCTCGGTCACGCAGTCGGCGACCCGCTGGTCCAGGCCGTGCACCGCCTCGTCGACGGCGTCCTTGGCCATCACCCGGTAGGTGGTGTACTTGCCGCCGGCCACGACCACCAGGCCCGGCGCCGGGTGGGCCACCGTGTGTTCGCGGGACAGCTTGCTGGTGGCGTCGGACTCGCCGGCCAGCAGCGGACGCAGCCCCGCGTACACCCCCTGCACGTCGTCGCGGCCGAGCGGCACGGCCAGCACCGAGTTGACGTGTTCCAGCAGGTAGTCGATGTCGGCGCTGGAGGCGGCCGGGTGGGCCTTGTCGAGGTCCCAGTCGGTGTCGGTGGTGCCGACGATCCAGTGCCGGCCCCAGGGGATGACGAAGAGCACGGACTTCTCGGTGCGCAGGATCAGCCCGGTGGTGGAGTGGATGCGGTCCTTCGGCACGACCAGGTGGATGCCCTTGGAGGCGCGCACGTGGAACTGGCCGCGCTCGCCCACCATGCCCTGGGTGTCGTCGGTCCACACACCGGTGGCGTTGACGATCTGCCGGGCGCGGACCTCGTACTCCCCGCCGCCCTCCACGTCCCGCACCCGGGCGCCGACGACCCGCTCGCCCTCGCGCAGGAAGCCGGTGACGCGCGCCCGGTTGGCCACCTTCGCGCCGTACGACGCCGCCGTGCGCACCAGCGTGACCACGAAGCGGGCGTCGTCCACCTGGGCGTCGTAGTACTGGAGGGCGCCGACGAGGGCGTCCTTGCGCAGGCAGGGCGCCACCCGCAGGGCGTGACGGCGGCTCAGGTGGCGGTGCACGGGCAGTCCCCGGCCGTGCCCGCGGGCCATGGACATCGCGTCGTAGAGCGCGACGCCGGAGCCCGCGTACAGCCGCTCCCAGCCGCGGTGCTGCAACGGGTAGAGGAACGGCACCGGTTTGACCAGGTGCGGGGCGAGCCGCTCCAGGAGCAGGCCGCGCTCCTTCAGCGCCTCGCGGACCAGGGCGAAGTCGAGCATCTCCAGATAGCGCAGACCGCCGTGTATGAGCTTGCTGGACCGGCTGGAGGTGCCGGAGGCCCAGTCCCGCGCCTCGACCAGACCGGTGGACAGGCCGCGAGTGACGGCGTCCAGCGCGGTGCCCGCACCGACCACGCCACCGCCGATCACCAGTACGTCCAGCTCGCGCTCGGCCATGGCCGCCAGTGCCTCGGCGCGCTGCGCCGGTCCCAGAGTCCCTGTCCTCACCGCTGCCTCCCGCTGTCGCTGCCTCGCTCGCGTCGGCCGCACCCGGTGGGCGAAGCCCGGATCACCCCCACCTCCTGCCCAAATTCTGACCGGCTTGCCCGACTTCGGCCACCACGCGCCCGCGGCCTGTGGACAACTGGGGCGCAACCCCGGGAAGACACACGAACAGAATCCCACATAACGGTCATATTTACTCCTAGTGTGACAGTGCGCTCGCTCATCTCGTCCACAGCGGTTGCGCATCCGTTCCGCTTCGGTTATTGGGAAGGACGGCCCACGCCATGCCCGCAGACCTCGCCGTCATCGGACTCGGCCCCTACGGTTTGCCGCTGGCCCAGGCCGCGGTGGCCGCCGGCATCTCCACCCTCGGCTATGCCACCGGCCCCGAGGCGGGGCCGCTGAGCCCGGCCGAGCTGCGCCGGATGCACGCGTCCGGGTTCCGGCGCGCCACCGACCCGGCCCAGCTCGGCCGGGTGCGCACCGCGGTGATCTGCGCGCCGACCCCGCGCGGCGCCGACGGTGGCCCGGACCTCGGCCAGGTCGAGGCCGCAGCCCGCGCCCTGGCCGAACGGCTGCGCCCGCACACCACGGTCATCCTGGAGTCCCCCGTGCCGCCGGGGACCACCGAGGAGTTCCTGCGCCCGCTGCTCGAAGAGGGCTCCGGGCTGCGTGCGGGCCGCGACTTCCACCTCGCCTACTCCCCCAGCCGGGTCGACCCCGGCAACCGCGCGCACACCCCCGCCGGCACCCCCAAGGTCATCGGGGGCCTCACCCCGGCCTGCACCGAGTCGGCCGCCGCCTTCTACGGCCGGCTCACCGACAAGGTGGTCCGCGCGCGCGGGCTGCGCGAGGCCGAGGCGGTCCAGCTGCTGGAGACCAACTTCCGGCACGTCAACATCGCGCTGGTCAACGAGATGGCCGTGCTCTGCCACGAACTCGGCGTCGACCTGTGGGACGTCATCCGCTGCGCGGAGACCAAGCCGTTCGGCTTCCAGGCGTTCCGGCCGGGGCCCGGCGTCGGCGGGCACGCCGCCCCGCAGGACCTGACCGGCCGGGCGAGCCGCGCCCTGCGCATGGTGGAACTGGCCCAGCAGGTCAACAACCGGATGCCCGGCTATGTCGTCCAGCGCGCCGCCACCCTGCTCAACGAGCACGGCAAGTCCGCCCGGGGCGCGCGGGTGCTGCTGCTCGGCGTGACCTACAAGGCGGACCTCGCCGACCAGCAGGGCGCGCCCGCGCGCGAGATCGCCGTGCGCCTGATGGAGCTGGGCGCGTCCGTGAGCTACCACGACCCCTACGTGCCCGCCTGGAGCGTCCTGGACCGCCCGGTCCCGCGCGTGGACTCGCTCTACGAGGCCGCCGCCGGCGCCGACCTGACGATCCTGCTCCAGCAGCACCGCACCTACGACCTCCAGGGCCTGTCCGTGAAGGCCCAACTCCTGCTGGACACCCGGGGAGCCACCCCCACGGGAGCCGCGCACCGGCTCTGAGGCCGGGTCACGACAGGAAAACAACCCCGGCGTTGTCATCCCCGCCTGCTAATCTCCCCCGGACTCGCCGCACCCGAGTGCGAGCCGGTCGACACCTCACTTCATCCAGTTGTGCCACAGCACGGGGGGATTCCTGTCATGAGCCAGTCAGCACCACCGCCGCAGCCGCAGCCCGGCCCGGTCGACGCCAACCCGTACGCGCAGCAGGCCCCGGCCGGCGCCCCGTACCCGCCGCAGCCGGGTGTCCCGGGCGCCGCGCCGATGGCGCCGCCCGCCGGGCCGGCCGCCCCCGCCGCGCCCGCGCCGGTCCGCGACAACCTGGTCGTCGGCCTGGTCGCCGCGGCCGTCGCCGCCGTGGTCGCCGCCGCGCTCTACGGCGCCGTCATCGGCGCCACCAAGCACGAGATCGGCTACGCGGCCGTGGGCGTCGGCTTCGTCATCGGCCTCGCCGCGGGCAAGGCGGGCGGCCGCAACCCCGTCCTGCCGGTCGCCTCCGTGGTGCTGGCGCTCGTCGCGGTCTACTTCGGCCAGCTGGTGGGCGAGGCCATGATCGGGGCCAAGGAGACCGGCCTCGGCTTCTCCCAGGTCTTCTTCGACCACTTCGACGTGGTCCAGAGGGCCTGGAAGGAGGACGCCGACCTGCTCACCTTCGTCTTCTTCGCCATCGCCGGCTTCGCCTCGTTCTCGGCCGCCAAGAAGTCCGCGCTGTAGGACGCACGGCAGGGGCCCGGCCACCGCGTCGGTGACCGGGCCCCTGCCATCGTACGGAGCCGTGCGGCGCCGGGTCAGCGCTTGTGCTGGCTGTCCGCGACCGTCACCTCGACCCGCTGGAACTCCTTGAGCTCGCTGTAGCCGGTGGTGGCCATCGCGCGGCGCAGGGCGCCGAAGAGGTTCATCGAGCCGTCCGGGGTGTGGGACGGGCCGGTGAGCACCTCCTCGATGGTGCCGACGGTGCCGAGGTCGACCTTCTTGCCGCGGGGCAGCTCCTCGTTGACCGCCTCCATGCCCCAGTGGTGGCCCTTGCCGGGCGCGTCCGTGGCGCGGGCCAGCGGGGAGCCCATCATCACCGCGTCGGCGCCGCAGGCGATCGCCTTGGGCAGGTCGCCGGACCAGCCGACGCCGCCGTCCGCGATGACGTGCACGTACCGGCCGCCGGACTCGTCCATGTAGTCGCGGCGGGCCGCGGCCACGTCCGCGACGGCCGTGGCCATCGGGACCTGGATGCCCAGCACGTTGCGCGTGGTGTGCGCGGCGCCGCCGCCGAAGCCGACCAGCACACCGGCCGCGCCGGTGCGCATCAGGTGCAGCGCGGCGGTGTAGGTGGCGCAGCCGCCGACGATCACCGGGACGTCCAGCTCGTAGATGAACTGCTTCAGGTTCAGCGGCTCGTGCGAGGACGAGACGTGCTCCGCGGAGACCGTGGTGCCGCGGATGACGAAGATGTCCACGCCGGCGTCCACGACCGCCTTGGAGAACTGGGCGGTGCGCTGCGGGGAGAGCGCGGCCGCCGTGACCACGCCGGAGTCGCGCACCTCCTTGATGCGGGCGCCGATCAGCTCCTCCTTGATGGGCGCCGCGTAGATCTCCTGGAGGCGGCGGGTGGCGCGCTCGGCCGGCAGCTCGGCGATCTCGTCCAGCAGCGGCTGCGGGTCCTCGTACCGGGTCCACAGGCCCTCGAGGTTGAGGACGCCGAGGCCGCCCAGCTCGCCGATGCGGATCGCCGTGGCCGGGGAGACCACGGAGTCCATGGGGGCGGCCAGGAAGGGCAGCTCGAAGCGGTAGGCGTCGATCTGCCAGGCGATCGAGACCTCCTTCGGGTCCCGCGTACGGCGGCTGGGGACGACGGCGATGTCGTCGAAGGCGTACGCCCGGCGGCCGCGCTTGCCGCGCCCGATCTCGATCTCAGTCACGTCTGTGGCCTTTCCCTGATGCGTTTCAGCGCCTTCCAGTATCGCCGACGGGTACGACAAAGGCGGCCCCGGATGTCCCGGGGCCGCCTTCGGTGCGGGCTGGTGGTTACTTGGCGCTGTAGTTCGGCGCCTCGACCGTCATCTGGATGTCGTGCGGGTGGCTCTCCTTGAGGCCCGCCGAGGTGATCCGCACGAAGCGGCCCTTGGACTCCATCTCCGCGATGGTGGCGGCGCCCACGTAACCCATGGTCTGGCGCAGGCCGCCGACGAGCTGGTGCAGCACGTTGGACAGCGGGCCGCGGTAGGGCACCTGGCCCTCGACGCCCTCGGGCACGAGCTTGTCGTCGGACGCCACCTCGGCCTGGAAGTAGCGGTCCTTGGAGTAGGACCTGGCCTGGCCGCGGGACTGCATGGCGCCCAGCGAGCCCATGCCGCGGTACGACTTGAACTGCTTGCCGTTGATGAACAGCAGCTCACCCGGCGACTCCTCGCAGCCCGCGAGGAGGCTGCCCAGCATCACCGTGTCGGCACCGGCGGCGAGGGCCTTGCCGATGTCGCCCGAGTACTGCAGGCCGCCGTCGCCGATCAGCGGGATGCCCGCCGGACGGGCGGCGAGGGACGCCTCGTAGATGGCGGTGACCTGCGGGACGCCGATGCCGGCGACCACGCGCGTGGTGCAGATCGAGCCCGGGCCGACGCCCACCTTGATGCCGTCGACACCGGCGTCGATGAGCGCCTGGGCGCCGTCGCGCGTGGCGACGTTGCCGCCGATCACGTCCACGTCGACGGCGGACTTGATCTTCGCCATCCAGCTGAGGGCGTTGCTGTTGTGGCCGTGCGAGGTGTCGACGACCAGGAAGTCCGCGCCGGCCTCGGCGAGCGCCTGGGCGCGCTCCAGCGCCTCGGGGCTGGCGCCCACGGCGGCACCGACGAGCAGGCGGCCCTCGGCGTCCTTGGCGGCGTTCGGGTACTTCTCGGCCTTGACGAAGTCCTTGACGGTGATCAGACCCTTGAGGACGCCCTCGTCGTCGACCAGCGGCAGCTTCTCGATCTTGTGCTTGCGCAGCAGCTGCATGGCCTCGGGGCCGGAGATGCCGACCTTGCCCGTGACCAGCGGCATCGGGGTCATGACCTCGTGCACCTGGCGCGTGCGGTCGCTCTCGAAGGCCATGTCACGGTTGGTGACGATGCCCAGCAGCCGGCCGGCCGGGTCGGTGACCGGGACACCGCTGATGCGGAACTTGGCGCACAGGGCGTCGGCCTCGGCGAGGGTGGCCTCGGGGTGCACCGTGATCGGGTCGGTGACCATGCCGGACTCTGACCGCTTCACCAGGTCCACCTGGTTCACCTGGTCCTCGACGGACAGGTTGCGGTGCAGCACGCCGACGCCGCCGAGGCGGGCCATGGCGATCGCCATGCGCGACTCGGTCACCTTGTCCATCGCCGCCGACAGCAGCGGGATGTTGACGCGGACGTTGCGTGAGATGTGGGACGAGGTGTCGACCGCGTTGGGGAGCACCTCGGAGGCGCCCGGCAGCAGCAGCACGTCGTCGTAGGTCAGCCCGAGTGTCGCGAATTTACCGGGCACTCCGTCGACGTTGGCAGTCATGACACCTTCCCCAAATGGCCTTGATCGGTGCGGATGTCCATGCTAACGGGAAGCGCGGCCAGCAAATTCCACGGCGGAAGATCACCTTCGGCTTCGTATGTTCATACGGTGTTACCGCGAGGTTCCCGTCACTGCTCGGCCAGCGCCCGCAGCCGGCTCAGCGCCCGATGCTGGGCGACCCGGACCGCTCCGGGTGACATTCCCAACATCTGCCCCGTCTCCTCCGCCGTGAGGCCCACCGCGATGCGCAGCAGCAGCAGTTCGCGCTGGTTCTCGGGCAGGTTGGCGAGCAGTTTCTTGGCCCACTCGGCATCGCTGCTGAGCAGGGCGCGCTCCTCCGGGCCGAGCGAGTCGTCCGGCCGCTCCGGCATCTCGTCGGAGGGCACCGCCGTGGAACCCGGGTGGCGCATGGCGGCGCGCTGGAGGTCGGCGACCTTGTGGGAGGCGATGGCGAAGACGAACGCCTCGAAGGGCCGGCCGGTGTCGCGGTAGCGGGGCAGCGCGAGCAGCACCGCCACACAGACCTCCTGGGCGAGGTCCTCCACGAAGTGGCGCGCGTCGCCGGGCAGCCGGGACAGCCGGGTGCGGCAGTAGCGCAGCGCCAGCGGGTGGACGTGCGCGAGCAGATCGTGGGTGGCCTGCTCGTCCCCGTCGACGGCGCGAAGCACGAGCGCACCGATCGACCCCTGGGCCGTGCCCGCCTCGTCGTCGCGCATCGGTCCATGGTGCCTTGTGGCCGTCCGGTCCGTCGCATCGTGCTGATGGTTGTGCACCGAAGCGTTATGAGCAGGTGCGCCGGCACTCATTCCCTGCGCCCTCCCCTTCCGCTCGACCGACTCGTCCCCGAGAGACTCCACACCTCAAGGATGCGGCATCCGCGCCGAAACGAGCAGCGCCCGTCCGGTGGGCCGGCTCGCACACCGCCGCACGGCACCCGTCGAACACCCCTGTGGGCGGGAGCGTACGCGGTGCCCACCGGGCGGCTCCGGAGCGGTGACCTCGGCCGACGCCGAGGCCCGCCGGGGAGGCCGACGGGTGCGGGAAACCGGTACCGGCACGGGCGGCCGAAAGGGTCGCGGCACCGGTACGACGCGGGTCGGCCGACGGGGTCCCGGCACCACCGCCGACGCCGACGCGGGGCAGCCGGCAGGGCTCGCCGCCGTACACGGGCGGCACGGAAGCCGACGGGCCGGCACCGGCATCGCGGCACCGTCACCGGCTCCCGCGCGCGGGAAGCCTCCGGCCGGTGCGTCACGACGCGGCCGGTTCCGCCGCCGCGCGGTGTGTCCGCCGAACGCCCGGACGGCGCGGGCCACGGTTCCGCTCCCGGCCGGTCATCCGGGCACGGCAGAACACGCGGGCGCGCCCCGGGAAAGGTGCCCGGCCCCGCGCGACCTGCCGCGCGGGGCTTGCCGGGTCGCCTACCTGACCAGGCCCCAGCGGAAGCCGAGGGCCACCGCGTGGGCGCGGTCCGAGGCGCCGAGCTTCTTGAACAGGCGCCGGGCGTGGGTCTTCACGGTGTCCTCGGAGAGGAACAGCTCGCGGCCGATCTCGGCGTTGGAGCGGCCGTGGCTCATGCCCTCCAGGACCTGGATCTCCCGCGCGGTGAGCGTGGGCGCGGCGCCCATCTCGGCCGAGCGGAGCCGGCGCGGGGCCAGCCGCCAGGTGGGGTCGGCCAGGGCCTGCGTCACCGTGGCCCGCAGTTCGGCGCGCGAGGCGTCCTTGTGCAGGTAGCCCCGGGCTCCGGCGGCGACCGCGAGGGCCACGCCGTCGAGGTCCTCGGCCACGGTGAGCATGATGATCCGGGCGCCCGGGTCGGCGGACAGCAGCCGGCGCACGGTCTCGACGCCGCCCAGGCCGGGCATGCGGACGTCCATGAGAATGAGGTCGGAGCGGTCGGCGCCCCAGCGGCGGAGGACTTCCTCGCCGTTGGCCGCCGTCGTCACACGCTCGACGCCGGGCACGGTCGCCACCGCGCGGCGGAGCGCTTCTCGGGCAAGCGGGGAGTCGTCGCAGACGAGGACGGATGTCATGACCGCCCTCCGCAGCTGATGCGCGTCACCTTGAGCCTCCAGGCTGGTACGGAATCGTCACCTGTGCGGTCGACCGTCTCGGACGCCTGCCCGAGCCCTTGTTTCTTCAACCGCCTCCGCACTCTCAACGACGGTCACTCGAAAGAGTTACGGGGCTGCATACCGTCATCGGCACTCTACGTGAGGGCACCGACACGGTGCAGACATGCCCAACGGACCCTCAACTTTTCATCACAACCTATGACCCATTCAGCTGCTTTTCTTCCCGTTTCGTAGTGTTCGGGGCTAGATTCGCAATGAGTCATATTTACATCTCCTTAGACCGGAGATGTACGGTCGTTGCCACCGTATCCGCCCAGAACGGCTACAAGGGGTCACGTAATGGCAGATTTCTCCCGCCTTCCCGGACCGAACGCGGACCTGTGGGACTGGCAGCTGCTGGCTGCTTGTCGCGGGGTGGACAGCTCGCTCTTCTTCCACCCGGAGGGCGAGCGCGGGGCGGCTCGGAGCGCTCGCGAGAACTCGGCCAAGGAGGTCTGCATGAGGTGCCCGGTCCGTGCGGAGTGCGCGGCGCACGCGCTTGCCGTGCGCGAGCCGTACGGCGTCTGGGGCGGCCTGACCGAGGATGAGCGCGAAGAGTTGATGGGGCGGGCGCGCAACCGCCTGGTGGCGGCCTCGACCACCAGCGGCGATACCGCCCAGGATCAGTGAAGGAACGTTTCTGCATCGCACCTGCGGCCCGTCGGGTGCGCTGATGTCCCCACTCCATGCCGGGCACGCCGAACGCGTGCCCGCGACTCTGTGACCCCTCTTTTGCGCTACCCCGCGCGACCGGCCGCGCGGCCCAGCTGTTCCAGCGTCGCCGCCACCGCCGGCACCTGCGCCAGGTCAGGCAGGGTGAGCGCGACGATCTCCCGGCGCACCGCCGGCTCCAGCCGTACCGTGCGCACCCCCCTCGGCCGTACCGACTCCACCGCCAGCTGCGGCAGTACGGCCACGCCCAGTCCCGCGCCCACCAGGCCGGCCACCGCCGGGTAGTCGTCCGTGGCGAAGTCGATGCGCGGCGCGAACCCGGCCCCTTCGCAGACCTCCACCAGCTGGCCCCGGCAGCGCGGGCAGCCCGCGATCCAGGGCTCCTCGGCCAGCTCCCCGATGGCGACGCTCCGGGCGCCCGCGAGCCGGTGCCGCTCGGGCACCAGGGCCACCAGGCGGTCGGTCAGCAGGGGACGCACGACCAGGTCGTCCCAGTCCTCGGTGACCGCCGCACCCTCGTAGCGGAAGGCCAGCGCGAGGTCGCAGTCGCCCTCGCGCAGCAGCTCGACGGAGCGCGGGGGCTCGGCCTCCTCCAGGGAGACCCGGGTGCCGGGGTGGGCGGCGCGCAGGGCGGCCAGGGCGGTGGGGACGAGGGTGGAGCTGCCGCTCGGGAAGGAGACCAGGCGGACCCGGCCGGCCCGCAGGCCCGCGATGGCGGCGACCTCCTCCTCGGCGGCGGTGAGACCGGCGAGGATGCCGGAGGCGTGCCGGACCAGGGCCTCGCCGGCCTGGGTCAGCCGCATCTCGCGGCCGGTGCGGACCAGCAGGGTGGTGCCGACCGAGACCTCCAGGGCCTTCATCTGCTGGCTGACGGCGGGCTGGGTGCAGCCCAGCTCGCGCCCGGCGGCCGAGAAGGAGCCGGTGGTGGCGACGGCGCGCAGGACGCGGAGATGACGGGCCTCGATCACCCCTCAAGCATAAGGCAGGCTTGGGGGCCTCGCCGGATAATCGCTCGACGCTTTGAGGAAGATCTCGTACGGTTTCGCCATGGAGCTTCTCTCGGTGAACGTCGGGCGGCCGCGCCCGGTGCCGTACACGGACCAGGCGGAGGGCGTCACCGGCATCGACAAGCGGCCGGTGACCGGCCCGGTGCGGGTGTCGGCGCCGGGCCCCAAGGGCACCGGCGGCAGCGGGCTGGCCGGGGACGCGGTGTGCGACCTGCGCCACCACGGCGGTGACGACCAGGCGGTGTACGCGTTCGCGCGCGAGGACCTGGACCACTGGGAGCGCGAGCTGGGCCGTCCGCTGGCCAACGGCTGCTTCGGGGAGAACATCACGACCGGCGGCCTGGACGTCTCCGGGGCGCTGATCGGCGAGCGCTGGCGGATCGGTGCGACGGTGATCCTGGAGGTCACCTCGGGCCGCATCCCGTGCCGCACCTTCCAGGGCCATCTGGGCGAACGCGGCTGGGTCAAGAGGTTCACCCGGAAGGGCGCGACCGGTGCCTACCTCCGGGTGATCGAGCCGGGCGAGATACGCGCGGGCGACCCGGTCGAGATCGTCCACCGGCCCGGGCACGGGGTGACCGCGGCGATGGAGTTCCGCGCCACCACCACGGAGCGGGAACTGCTGCCCCGGCTGCTCGCAGCGGCCGACGCCCTGCACCCGGAGACGCTGGCCGCGGCCCGGAAGTACGTGGCGGCACGGACCCCCTGAGCGCCCGTCACCGCATGGTGGACGCCGGTGCTCCGCAAGCCCGCAATCACTACGCTTGGGTCATGACAACGGCTCTGATTACGGGATCGACCGCGGGTATCGGTGCCGCGTTCGCGCGGCGGCTGGCGGCTGACGGGCATGACCTCGTCCTGGTGGCGCGCGACACCAGGAGGCTGCGCGAACAGGCGACCGAGCTGCACGACCGGCACGGCATCGAGGCGGAGGTGCTGGCCGCCGACCTGTCCGAGGACAAGGGCATCGAGACGGTCGCCGACCGGCTCGGCGACCGCAGGAACCCGGTCGACCTGCTGGTCAACAACGCCGGTTTCGGCAACAAGGGCCGTTATCTCGAGGTCTCCATGGCGGACGAGCTGACGATGCTCAAGGTGCACTGCGAGGCGGTGCTGCGGCTGACCTCGGCGGCGGCCGAGTCGATGCGCGAGCGGGGCCGGGGCGGCATCGTCAACGTCGCCTCGGTGGCCGCCTTCGTGCCCCGCGGCACCTACGGCGCCTCCAAGGCGTGGGTCGTGCAGTTCACCCAGGGCGCGGCGCGGGACCTGGCCGGCACCGGCGTGCGGCTGATGGCCCTGTGCCCGGGTTTCGTGCGCACCGAGTTCCACCAGCGGGCCGGGATGGGCACGGACAACATCCCGGGCTGGATGTGGCTGGACGCCGACAAGCTGGTCGCCGCAGCCCTCACCGACCTGGCCCGGGGCAAGTCGCTGTCCATCCCGGACCCCCGCTACAAGGCGCTGATGGGCCTGGTGAAGGTCACCCCCCGCGGGCTGCTGGGCGGCGTCACCTCCCGCACCGGCCGCAAGTACGGGCCGCGGTAGGCGGCCCGCGCGAACGGGTGCCGTCGGCGGTCCGGTGGGAAAATGGAGGGACCAGCGAGGCCGGAGGCGGCGCCATGACGGACCTGGACGCGGTACGGCGGGACAAGGGGACGGCCGAGGACACCGTACGGCGGTTCTTCACCACGCTCACGGCCCCCGGCGAGCCACCCCCGCTCAACGACCTGCTGGACGAGGACGCGCACAGCCACGACCCGATGAACCCGCAGGACACCATCGGCCTGGACAACATCCGCGCCGAGCACCGCATGTGGCACGCCGCCTTCGACGCCGCGTTCGCCGTCGAGGACCTCCTCGCCCAGGGCGACCGCGCCTGCGCCCGCTGGACCTGGCGCGCCACCCACACCGGCGAGTTCCTCGGCATCGCCCCCACCGGCCGCCGCGTCGCCATGACCGGCACGACCTTCTTCCGCCTCGGCGCCGACGGCAAGATTACCGAGCTGTGGTGGCAGCACGACCAGCTGGGGCTGATGGAACAGCTGGGCGCGCTGGACGAGTTGGAGCAGTGACACCTCGGGCCGGCACCTCTTGCACCGGGGCCGCGATCATGGCATCTTGCGGACGACCACCGATCTCCCTGCGCGACCTGTAAGGGGGTCTTCTTCCTCAGGAGGCCCTTGTGCACGTCACCGGCGCGACCGTCCTGTCCCCGGTCTGGGACCACTACCGGACCGCGGTCGTCGACATCCGCCTTCCCGGGCGAACGGTCCATGTCGAGCCGCGCGCCTTCGGCACGGCCGAGGGCCGCTTCCCGGAAGCGGCAGGCGGCGCGGCCGTCCATGTGATCACCGCCTGGAACCCGAGGGGCCGTACCGCGTCCGCCGGCGCCAACGCGCGCGCCCACCGCCTGCTGCTCGGCCGGCTCCGTCGCCTCGGTCTCGGCTGGTGGCCCGCGGAGGGCGGCGACCCGGGCGGTACGCACCGCGAGGAGAGCGTCGCCGTCGTCGGCCTGGACGATGCCGCGGCGCGCGCACTGGGCCGCCGCTTCGGGCAGGACGCGGTCTTCGCCTGGACCCCCGGCGCCTGGCGTGTCCTCGCATGCGCCACCGGTGCCGTGTCGGTGAGCGGCTGGGCGGCCTCCGCACGGGGCCGCGCCCGCTCGCGGCCGGCCGGCTAAGGCCTGCTCCGGCGTCCCCGGGCAGCACTTCGCCCCGCCGCGGAGCGACGGGGCGAAGTGACCTGACGACTACCGGAGTTCACCGGTCTCGCGTCAGTGGGCGTGGCCGTGGCTGTGACCCGCGGCGGCGGCCGGCTCTTCCTCTTCCTTCTTCTCGACGACCAGGGTCTCGGTCGTGAGCAGCAGGGAGGCGATGGAGGCGGCGTTCTCCAGGGCGGAGCGGGTGACCTTGACCGGGTCGATGACGCCGGCCTTGATCAGGTCGCCGTACTCGCCGGTGGCGGCGTTGTAGCCCTGGCCCTTGTCGAGGTCCTTGACCTTGGAGACGATGACGTAGCCCTCCTGGCCGGCGTTCTCGCCGATCCAGCGCAGCGGCTCGACGACCGCGTTGCGGACCACGGCGACACCGGTGGCCTCGTCGCCGGTCTTGTCGAGGTTGCCCTCCAGGACCTTGGACGCGTGGACGAGCGCGGAGCCACCACCGGAGACGATGCCCTCCTCGACCGCGGCGCGGGTCGCGGAGATGGCGTCCTCCAGACGGTGCTTCTTCTCCTTCAGCTCCACCTCGGTGGCGGCGCCGACCTTGATCACGCACACGCCGCCGGCCAGCTTCGCGAGGCGCTCCTGGAGCTTCTCGCGGTCCCAGTCGGAGTCGGTGTTCTCGATCTCGGCCTTGATCTGCGCGACGCGGCCGTTGAGGTCCTCGGCCTTGCCGGCACCCTCGACGATCGTGGTGTCGTCCTTGGTGACGGTGACGCGGCGGGCGGAGCCGAGCACGTCGATGCCGACCTGGTCGAGCTTGAGGCCGACCTCCTCGGAGATGACGGTGGCGCCGGTGAGGACGGCCATGTCCTGGAGCATCGCCTTGCGGCGGTCGCCGAAGCCGGGGGCCTTCACCGCGACGGCGTTGAAGGTGCCGCGGATCTTGTTGACGACCAGGGTCGACAGGGCCTCGCCCTCGATGTCCTCGGCGATGATCAGCAGCGGCTTGGAGGAGCCGGCCTGGATGACCTTCTCCAGCAGCGGCAGCAGGTCCGCGATGGCGGAGATCTTGCCCTGGTTGATCAGGATGTACGGGTCGTCGAGGACGGCCTCCATACGCTCCTGGTCGGTCACGAAGTACGGGGACAGGTAGCCCTTGTCGAAGGCCATGCCCTCGGTGAAGTCCAGCTCCAGACCGAAGGTGTTGGACTCCTCGACGGTGATGACACCGTCCTTGCCGACCTTGTCCATGGCCTCGGCGATCAGCTCGCCGACCTGCTGGTCCTGGGCGGACAGCGCGGCCACGGCGGCGATGTCGGACTTCTCGTCGATCGGACGGGCGGTGGCGAGCAGGTCGTCGGAGACGGCCTTCACCGCGGCGTCGATGCCCTTCTTCAGGGCGGCCGGGGAGGCACCGGCGGCGACGTTCTTCAGGCCCTCGCGCACCAGCGCCTGGGCGAGCACGGTGGCGGTGGTGGTGCCGTCGCCCGCGATGTCGTTGGTCTTGGTCGCCACCTCCTTCACCAGCTGCGCGCCGAGGTTCTCGTACGGGTCCTCGATCTCCACCTCGCGGGCGATGGTGACGCCGTCGTTGGTGATGGTGGGGGCGCCGAACTTCTTGTCGATGACGACGTTGCGACCCTTGGGGCCGATCGTCACCTTGACCGTGTCGGCCAGCTTGTTGACGCCGCGCTCAAGGGCGCGACGGGCGTCCTCGTCGAACTTCAGGATCTTCGCCATGACAGCGGGAGCCCTCTCGGAAATCTGTGGGTACAAAGACGAACTGCGCCCCGGGCGCCCGGCTTCGTTATCGGTCGCGGGGGCCAGGGGCGCAGCTCAAAGCAAAGGTTTGCTCGGGGTGATTACTTCTCGATGATCGCGAGAACGTCGCGAGCCGAGAGGACGAGGTACTCCTCGCCGCTGTACTTCACCTCGGTGCCGCCGTACTTGCTGTAGAGGACGACGTCGCCGACCTTGACGTCGAGCGGCAGGCGCTCGCCGTTCTCGAACCGGCCCGGGCCCACGGCGAGGACGGCGCCCTCCTGGGGCTTCTCCTTCGCGGTGTCCGGGATGACCAGGCCAGAGGCCGTGGTCTGCTCGGCGTCCAGCGGCTGGACCACGATGCGGTCCTCGAGCGGCTTGATGGCAACCTTGGAGCTGGCGGTCGTCACGATCCGACCTCCCCCTTCGGAGATCTCACGGGGTTAACTGTCTGAGGTGGCGACCAGGTCGATCCGTCGTCGCGGGTGCCGGACCTGCCCGTCGCGTTGTTGGCACTCTCCAGGGGGGAGTGCCAGACCCGAGACTATGACTGCGATTAGCACTCGGTCAAGCGGAGTGCCAATGACGTCGTGGCGCGTCGGCCGTACCCGGTCCTCTACAGGTAGTCCTCCAGGCGGCCCACCGTCAGGTTCCGCCGCTGGAGGCCGCGCAGGAGACGGGACGCGGGGGCCCCGGGGGTGACGCGGACGATGTCACCGGGGCGGAGGTGGCGGGGACCCCGGGGGTAGGTCAGCCCGGCGGGGGTCAGGGCGGCACGCCAGAGGGTGAGGACGGTGATGCCGCAGCCGGCCGCCGCGCGCCGGGTGGTGCGGTCGTAGGCGCCGCCGGGCGGGCGGAAGAGGCGGGCGCGCAGCCGGTCCCGGCGGGCGCAGATCGCGGCGCGCTGGACGGTGTACGGCCTGCCGGCCAGCGGGGGGCGGTCGGGGGCGCGGTTCTCCACGGCGGCGCCGGCGGCGCGGAGCCGGGCGAGGTCGTCCGGCCGGGTGCCGTCGGGGACGAACAGGCTCACCGGGAGTCGGAGTTGGCGGACCATGGCGGTGAAGCCGGGGTCCCGCCCGGCGTCGTCGTAGGTGAGGAAGACGACCCGGTCGCGGGTGGGGACGTGGTCCACGACCGGGGGCAGCGGGGTGGGGCCCGTACGCGCCGCGAGGGGGCGGGCTGCGGGCACCGGGGGACGGGCGAGCGGCGCGGTCAGGCCCCAGCGGCGGTAGGGCTGGACGGACGCGGGGGCGTGCGGGTGGACGCCCTCGGCCGCCTTCCTGCCCAGCCGTTCGATGGGGTCGACGGACTGGGCGCAGCCCACGAGCAGGAGCAGCGAGCACAGCGCCACGGCACCGGCCGCGGCGCGGCCCGGGCCGCGCCGCTCGCGGACCGCCCGCCGGCCCTCCCCCGGTCGGCTCACCTGGGGTCCCCCGGCCGGCTCACAGGTAGTCCTCCAGGCGGGCCACGGCATAGCCCTCGCGGGTGACCTTGTTGAGGAAGCGGCGCATGTCGTCGACCATCGTGCCGTCCCAGTCGCCGCGGCCCCGGAAGTGGGTGAGCACGATGTCGCCGCGGCGCAGTTGCTGGTCGTCCTCGCGGAACTCCCAGTGGTCGACGTAGACCTCCTCGTTCCAGATCGGCGCGTACTTGATGCCGCAGGACTTGGCGGCGACCAGGGTGTCCTGGTTGTAGTTGCCGTAGGGCGGGCGGAAGAGCGTGGGGCGCTTGCCGTACTGCTTGCGCATGATGTCCTGCATGTCGCAGATCTCGTGCCTCTGCTCGTCGTAGGACAGCCCCGGCAGGTAGGGGTGGTGCAGGGTGTGGTTGTTGACGGAGTTGCCGTAGGACTGGGCCTTGCGGAAGTAGCCGTAGTCGTCCTTGACCAGGTAGTCGCTGAGGAACGCGGTGTAGGGGACCTTCAGGTCCCGCATCATCTCCAGGAACCGGGGGTCCTTCTCCGAGCCGTCGTCGATGGTGAGGAAGACGACCTTGTCGGTGGTGGGGACGGTCGTGAAGACGGGGGGCAGGTCCCAGTCCTCCTGGTGGTCCACCTCGAAGCCCGCGCGCGCGGTGATGCGGGGCTTCTTCGCGGGTGGCGGCGGGGGCGTGAGCGGGACCTCGTCCAGGCCCCACCTCTTGGCCGCGGCGACCAGCCGGGCGTGTTCCGCGGCCCGGGCGGCGCGGGCGTCCGGGGCGTGGGCGGCGGCGCCGCCCTGGCCCGCGGCCGGGCGCGAGGCGTGGGAACCGGCGTCGGAGCAGCCGGTGACGAGGGCGGTGGAGGCGAGGACCGCGGCGCCGCAGCCGAGGGCGAGGCCCCGCCCGCGCGACCGGCTCCGACCGCCCCGTACCCGATTTTTGTCATTTTGTACTACTAGTCGCATGGTGCTGGATCTTCGCAGGCCCCACCCCCGCACCCCGGCCGACAACGCCGCCCGGAGGCGCACCATCCACCGACTGGCCCACAATGACCCGGTGAACGACCTCGCTCCCCTCCTCACCCCCGAAGGCCGGGCCCTCCTTGAAGAGGTCCGCGACACCGCCCCGGCCGACGAACTGGCCGTCGCCACCCGGTTGCGCCGCGACCACCCGGCCGCACTGGTGTCGGCCGCGCTCGGCCAGGCCCGGCTGCGGCAGCGGGCGGCGGCCAAGTTCGCGAAGGCGGACGCGGAGCGGATGTTCTTCACCCCGAACGGGGTCGAGCAGTCGACGCGGGCCGGTGTGGCGGCGTACCGGGCGCGGCGGCTGACCGATCTCGGGGTGACCTCGGTGGCGGACCTGTGCTGCGGGATCGGCGGGGACGCCATCGCGCTGGCGCGGGCCGGCATCCGGGTGCTCGCCGTGGACCGGGACCCGCTGACGGCGGCCGTGGCGCGGGCGAACGCCGAGGCCCTCGGGCTCGCCGACCTGATCGAGGTGCGCGAGGCCGACGTCACCGAGGTGGACACCGGCGGGTACGACGCCGTGTTCGTCGATCCCGCGCGACGGGGCACCTCGGCGCGGGGCGGCGGGCGGATCTTCGATCCCGAGGCGTACTCGCCGCCCCTGTCGTGGGCGGTGTCCGCCGCGCGCCGGGCCCCGCACGCCGCGCTGAAGATCGCCCCGGGCGTGCCGCACGAGGCGGTGCCCCCGGAGGCCGAGGCCGAGTGGATCTCCGACGGCGGCGACGTGAAGGAGGCGGTGTTCTGGTTCGGCACCGGGTCGCCGGGCGCGGTGCGCGCCACCCTGCTGCCCGGCCCGCGCACACTGCTCGGACGGGGGCTGCCGGACCCCGAAGTCCGGCCGGTCGGGCCGTACTTGTACGAGCCGGACGGCGCCGTGATCCGCGCGCACCTGGTCGCCGAGGTGGCGCAGGAGGTCGGCGGGGGGCTCCTGGACGAGACCATCGCCTACATCACCGCCGACGCGCTGCACCCCACGCCGTACGCCACCGCCTACGAGATCACCGACCGGCTCCCCTTCAACGTGAAGAAGCTGAAGGCGCTGCTGCGCGAGCGCGAGGTCGGCACGCTGACCGTGAAGAAGCGGGGGTCGGCGGTCGAGCCGGAAGAGCTGCGCCGCAAGGTCAAGCCGCAGGGGCCGAACGCGGCGACGGTGTTCCTGACCCGGGTGGCGGGCGCGCCCACGATGCTGATCGGCGGGCCCGCCCGGCCACCGGCGGCCCCCTGACGGGCCGCTCGGCGGCCCGCGTCCCCCGGCAGGCCCCCGGTCACTTGGTCAGCGGCGCAGGGACTCCCACAGGTCCTGTGCGTCCGGCTCCTTCGCGATCACCCGGTTGGGGTCCGAGGGCGCCTGGACGACCGGCATCATCACCGTCTTCACGTGGTCGGCGCTCAGCCCCTTCAGGCTCTTGCCCAGGCTGGTCAGTTCGGCGAGCGAGTCCAGGCCGGTGTCGGTGGTGATGCTCGCGGTGACCGCGTCGGCGACCTGGTAGAGCTTGGCCGGGTCGGCGAGCAGGTCCGTGCCGGAGATCTGTTCCAACAGGGCCTTCACCAGGAGCTGTTGGAGACCTATGCGGCCCAGGTCGCTGCCGTCGCCGATGCCGTGCCGGGTGCGCGCGAGGGCCAGCGCCTGCTTGCCGTCGAGGTGGTGGGGGCCCGCCTTCAGATGGAGGTGGCTCTTGTCGTCGTCGATGTCCTGGCCCGTGGTGACGTCGACCCCGCCGAGCGCGTCCACCAGCCTCGCGAAACCGGCGAAGTCGATCTCGACGAAGTGGTCCATGCGCACCCCGGTGACCGACTCGACCGTCTTCACCGCGCACACCGGACCGCCCACCGAGAAGGCGCTGTTGAACATGGAGCCGTACGCCACCGCCGTAGTGCCCCCGGAGGGCAGCGGACAGGACGGGCGGGTGACGAGGGTGTCGCGCGGGATGCTGACCACGGTGGCGGCGGTGCGGCCCGCGTCGATGTGCACCACCATCGCGGTGTCCGAGCGGGCACCCTCGCTGTCGCCGCCGCCCAGTTCCTTGTCGGCCTCGCCGCTGCGCGAGTCCGAGCCGAGGACCAGGATGTTCAGGGGGCCGGACGGGAGCGGCGCGGCGGCCGAGGACGCGCTCGGGGCCGGTGCGGGCGCCGGACGGTCGTCGCCGAGCGCGCTGTTGATGTCGACGCTTGTGATGTTGTGGTTGAGATGCCAGTACGCATAGCCCGCGGTGGCCGTGGCCAGCACCAGGGCGGTCGCCAGGGTCAGACCGGCGATCCGCAGCGTTCTCGATCGCCGGCGCACGCGTATCTCCGCGTCGCCGTGCTCCTCGTGTCGCGTCACGACAGGAACGTAAGTCCGAATTATTAGCGGACCGTTAGCTGAAGCATCACGATTTGGTTTTCTTCCGGAATTCTCATGGAGGCGCCCCGGTACCGGAGCCGAAAATTTCGGTCACTCCGCCGGCCGCACCGGTGCCGTGCTCGACCGCACCACCAGGCTCGTGGCCAACTCCAGCCGGGTGGCCGCCCGTTCCTCCTGCGCGCTGCCCAGTTCGAGCACCAGCCTGGCCGCCGCCTCGGCCATCTCGGTCAGCGGCTGCCGCACGGTCGTCAGCGGCGGGCCCACCCAGCGGGCCACCGGCAGGTCGTCGAAGCCGACCACGCTGAGGTCCTCGGGGATGCGCAGCCCCAGCTCGCGGGCGGCCTCGTAGAGGCCCAGGGCCTGGAGGTCGTTGCCGGCGAAGATCGCGGTGGGCCGGTCGGGGCGGCGCAGCAGCTCCAGGCCCAGGCGGTAGCCGGCCTCGTGGTGGAAGTCCCCGTCCAGGACGAGCGAGGGGTCGACGGGCAGCCCGGCCGTCTCCATGGCGGCGCGGTAGCCGTCGATCCGGGCGCGGCTGCACATCATCCGGGTGGGCCCGCTGATGGCGCCGATCCGGGTGTGTCCCAGCTCGACCAGATGGCGGGTGGCGGCCAGACCGCCCTGCCAGTTGGTGGCGCCGATGGACGGCACGTCCGGACCCGGGTCGCCGGCCGGGTCCACCACCACGAACGGGATGGACCTGCTGGTCAGCAACGCCTGCTGGCCCGCGTCCAGTTCGGACAGGACCAGCACCACCCCGTGCGGGCGGCGGGCGGCGACCTGGTCGGCCCAGGAGCGCCCGGGGGTGAGCCGCCCGGCGGACTCGGACAGCACCACGCTGAGCCCGGCCGACTGCGCCACGTTCTCCACGCCCCGGATGACCTCCATCGCCCAGGCGCTCTCCAGCTCGTGGAAGACCAGGTCGATCAGCGGCGAGCGGGATGCCTCGGCGCGCCGGCGCCGGTAGCCGTGGGTGCGCAGCAGCTCCTCGACGCGGGTACGGGTCGACGGTGCGACATCGGCTCTGCCGTTGAGGACCTTCGAAACAGTCGGAGCGGAGACCCCGGCCTCTCGGGCGATCTCGGCGAGCGTCGCGGTCTGCGCTTCTGCGGGCTTCCCAGGCTTCATGTCCGCGATCGTATCCCTGCGCGACCCCTTGACGAACCCCCTGTTCCGCCATACGTTCCCGGAACATTCGGAACCTCACTCGAAATATTGCGAGAGGCCAGGGTCAATGGAGTCCACCACGTCCAACGGCGGGCACATGTTCAGCAGGCGCTGGGTGCTCGGCGCCGGCGCCACCACACTCGTCACCGCCGGAACTGCCGGACTCACGGCCTGCGGCTCCTCCGGGGGTTCCGGGGGCGGGGGCACCCTCACCGCCTTCGTGTACGGCGACGGCGACGCCAAGGTCCAGGTCCAGGCGATCGACCGGTTCAACGCGTCGGCCGCCGCGAAGAAGGCCAAGGGCAAGATCAAGCTGGAGAAGGTGCCCGGCTCGGAGTACCCGACGAAGCTGCGCACCGCGATGGGCTCCCCCAACGCCCCGGACGTCTTCTTCAACTGGGGCGGCGGCTCCATCAAGGCATACCGGGACGCCAAGCAGCTGGTGGACCTCACCGACGTCATTGAGTCGGACCCGGTCCTGAAGAACGGCTTCCTGCCCTCGGTGCTCACGGCGGGCGGCCTGGGCGGCCGCAAGTACGGCATACCGATGCGCGGCATGCAGCCCGTGATCCTCTTCTACAACAAGACCCTCTTCGCCGAGCAGAAGCTCCAGCCGCCCACCACCTGGGACCAGCTGCTCGACATCAACAAGAAGCTCAAGCGGGCCGGGATCACCCCCTTCGCGCTGGGCGGCGCGGACATCTGGCCCGAGCTGATGTGGCTGGAGTACCTGGTCGACCGGATCGGCGGCCCCCAGGTCTTCGACCGGATCAAGAACGGCGACGCCTCCGGCTGGGGCGACCCGGCCGTCCTCAAGGCCGCCCAGACGGTCAAGGAACTCGTCGACGACGGCGCCTTCGGCAAGGGCTTCAGCTCGGTCGCCTACACCAACGGCGGCGCCCCGGCCGTGTTCGCCAAGGGCAAGGCCGCGATGCACCTGATGGGCTCCTGGGAGTACAACACCCAGCTCGGCAAGTTCCCGGACTTCGCCCGCAAGGAGCTGGGCTGGACCGCGTTCCCGACGGTCGAGGGCGGCGCGGGCGACATCCGCAACGTCGTCGGCAACCCCACCAACTACTGGTCGGTCAACGCCCGTACGTCCAACAAGGACGCCGCGTTCGCCTTCCTGCGCGACTGCGCCTCGCAGACGTACGCCAAGGAGCTGGTCGCCATCGGCGCCATCCCGACCACGGCCAACGCCGAGAAGCTGCTCGACGCCTCGCCGAACCCCGTGTTCGCCAAGTTCCAGTACCAGATGGTGCAGCAGGCGCCGGCGTTCACGCTGAGCTGGGACCAGGCCGTCGACCCGAACGTGTCGACGCCGATGCTCACCGAGGTCAACAAGCTGTTCGTCGGCAAGTCCTCGCCGAGCCAGTTCGTGTCGGCGCTCCAGGGGCTGAAGTGAGCGACACCGTCACGAAGGGCGGCTCGCGCACCGGCGCGGGCCGCCCGCGGCGCGGGGCCGGGGCGAACGCGGGCCGCCCGCACGCCGCCCTGGCCCTGCCCGCCGTACTGTTCTTCGCGTTCTTCGCCGTCGTCCCGATGGTGCTGGCCTTCTGCCTCTCCTTCACCAAGTGGAACGGTCTGGGCAACCCCCAGCCGGTGGGCTTCGCCAACTGGCAGAAGCTGTTCGACGACGGCCGGCTCACCCAGTCCCTCACGGTCACCGTGCTGCTCACGGTGGTCAGCTGGGCCTTCCAGACGGTGATCTCGCTGCTGCTCGGCGTCTGGGCGGCGGGCAGGCAGCGCAACCGCGCGATCCTGTCGGCGGTCTTCTTCGTGCCGTTCCTGCTGTCCTCGACGGCGATCTCGCTGCTGTTCTACGCCCTGCTCGACCCCAACTTCGGCATCATGCCCGGCGACACCCTCGGCTCGACCAACGGCGCCTTCCTCGCCATCGTGTTCGTCGGCGGCTGGCAGTTCATCCCCTTCCACACCCTGATCTACCAGGGCGGGGCCCGGCAGATCCCCGAGGTCCTCTACCAGGCGGCGGCCATCGACGGTGCGGGCCGCTGGCGCCAGTTCTTCTCCATCACGCTCCCCCAGCTGCGCAACACCGCGACCACCTCCGGGGTGCTGATGGTGGTCGGCTCGCTGACCTACTTCGAGACCGTCCTGATCCTCACCCAGGGCGGCCCCGGCACCGACACGGCGATCGTGCCGTACCTGATGTACGAAGCCGGCTTCAAGAGCTACGACTTCGGCTACGCCAGCGCCATCGCCTCCTTCCTGGTGGTGGCCGCGACCGCGCTGTCGCTGCTGCTGGTCCGGCTGTCCGGCTTCGGCGCGATGCGCAGCACCCGGGAAGGAATGTGACGAGGTGTCTCACGACACGCTGCCCCACCCCGTGAAGACCGGCGCCGCGCCCGCGGCCCGGCCGGACGGGCGCCGCCGCCGGCACTGGACCCAGCGGCCCAATCCGCTGGCCGGCCTCGGCTCCTTCGTCTGGCTGGTCGTCGTCATCGTCCCGATCTACGCGATGATCTCGGCCTCGCTCACCCCGCAGGACCAGGCGCTGGGCCACAACGCCCTGAAGCCGCCCAGCAGTCCGACCTGGTCCAACTACGACACGGTGCTGCACAACTCCTTCTTCCACCTGCTGTGGAACACCGTGCTGGCGGCCGCCGCCGTCGTGGTGATCGTGCTGGTGCTGTGCGTACCGCTCTCCTACGTCGCGGTGCGAACCCGCGGCTTCTGGTCGGGGGCCGCCTTCCGGCTGTTCCTGCTCGGTGTGGCCATCCCGGCGCAGGCGGTCGTCGTACCGCTGTACCTGATGATCACCAAGCTGAACCTCTACGACAGCCTGCTCGCGATCATCCTGCCGACGGCCGCGTTCGCGATGCCGGTGGCCATCCTGGTCCTCACCGGCACCATGCGGGACATCTCCGAGGAGGTGTACGAGGCGATGGCCCTGGACGGCGCCTCGCCCACCCGGATGCTGTTCCAGCTGGTCATCCCGATGTCCAAGGGCGGCATCAGCACCGTCGTGATCTACGCGGCGCTCCAGGCGTGGAACGGCTTCCTCTTCCCGCTGATCTTCACCCAGTCCGAGGGGCCGCGCGTGCTGACCCTCGGCCTGTTCAACTACATGAGCCAGTTCGGCGTGAACATCCCCGCCCTGCTCGCCTCGGTCGTCCTCTCCGGCATCCCGATCTTCGCCGTCTACCTGGTGGCCCGCCGCGCGCTGGTGGGCGGCCTGATGGGCGTCGGCGGCAAGTGATCGCCGACCGGTCCCCCTTCCCCGACAGGAGTTCCATGAGCACCGCCCCCTGGCGCGACCCCGCGCTGCCCGCCGCCGCCCGTGTCGACGACCTGATCTCCCGGATGACCCTGGAGGAGAAGACCGCCCAGCTGTACGGCGTCTGGGTGGGCGCGGACACCGACGGCGACGGGGTCGCGCCGCTCCAGCGCGAGATGACCGCGGACTACGACTGGGACGAGCTGATCACCCTCGGCCTCGGCCAGCTGACCCGCTCCTTCGGCACGGCCCCGGTGGACCCGGAGCTGGGCGCCCAGGCACTGGCCCGCGCCCAGCGCCGGATCGCCGAGGCGAGCCGCTTCGGCATCCCGGCGGTGGCCCACGAGGAGTGTCTGGCGGGCTTCACCGCGTGGCGGGCGACGGCGTACCCCGTGCCGCTGGCCTGGGGCGCGACCTTCGACCCCGCCCTGGTGGCGGAGCTGGGCGGGCGCATCGGCCACGACCTGCGCTCGGTCGGCGTCCACCAGGGCCTGGCGCCCGTCCTGGACGTGGTCCGGGATCTGCGCTGGGGCCGGGTGGAGGAGACCATCGGCGAGGACCCGTACCTGGTCGGCACGATCGGCGCGGCGTACGTGCGGGGCCTGGAGTCGGCCGGGATCGTGGCCACGCTCAAGCACTTCGCCGGGTACGCGGCCTCGGCGGGCGCCCGCAATCTGGCGCCGGTGCGGGCGGGCGCCCGGGAGATGACCGACGTGACGCTGCCGCCGTTCGAGATGGCGCTGCGCGAGGGCGGGGCCCGCTCGGTGATGGCCGCGTACACCGAGACGGACGGCGTCCCGGCCTCGGCGGACCCCGCGCTGCTCACCCGGCTGCTGCGCGACGAGTGGGGATTCACCGGAACGGTCGTCGCCGACTACTTCGGCATCGGCTTCCTCCAGTCGCTGCACCGGGTGGCCGGCAACCCCGCCGAGGCCGCGCACGCGGCACTGGAGGCGGGCATCGACGTCGAGCTGCCCACCCTGAACTGCTACGGCAAGCCGCTGGTGGCGGCCGTGCGGGAGGGGCGGGTGCCCGAGGCGCTGGTGGACCGGGCGCTGCGCCGGGTGCTGCTCCAGAAGTGCGAGCTGGGCCTGCTGGACCCCGACTGGTCGCCGGAGACCGGCGAGGACATCGACCTGGACTCGGCCGGCAACCGCGCGCTGGCGCGCCGGCTCGCCGAGGAGTCGGTGGTGCTGCTGGACAACCCGGACGAGGTGCTGCCGCTGGCGCCGCAGGCGCGGATCGCGGTGGTCGGGCCGCGCGCCGCCGACGCGCTGGCGATGCTGGGCTGCTACTCCTTCCCGTCCCATGTGCTCACCCACCACCCCGAGGTGGAGACGGGCATCGACATCCCGACCGTGCTGGACGCCCTCCGGGCCGAACTGCCGGACGCCAAGGTGACGTTCGCGGAGGGCTGCGGGGTCTCCGAGCCGGACACCTCCGGGTTCGCGGAGGCGGTGGCGCGGGCCACGGAGGCGGAGGTGTGCGTAGCCGTCCTCGGCGACCGGGCGGGGCTGTTCGGACGCGGCACCTCGGGCGAGGGCTGCGACGCGGAGGACCTGGAACTCCCGGGCGTCCAGGCCGAGTTGCTGGACGCACTGGTCGAGACGGGGGTGCCGGTCGTGCTGGTGCTGCTGACCGGCCGCCCGTACGCGCTGGGCCGCTGGCAGGGCCGCCTCGGCGCGGTCGTCCAGGCCTTCTTCCCCGGCGAGGAGGGCGGCCCGGCGCTGGCCGGGGTGCTGTCCGGCCGGGTGAACCCCTCGGGCCGGCTCCCGGTGAGCGTGCCGCGCGGGCCGGGCGGCCAGCCCTGGACCTACCTCCAGCCCCCGCTGGGCCTGGCCGGCGAGGTCAGCAACCTGGACCCGACCCCGCTGTACCCCTTCGGCCACGGCGGTTCGTACACCGCGTTCGCCTGGGAGGACGTCCACGGCCCCGAGGCGGAGCTGCCGACCGACGGTTCGTACGACCTCTCGCTCACCGTGCGCAACACGGGCGAGCGCGCCGGGGCCGAGGTCGTCCAGCTCTATCTGCACGACCCGGTGGCCTCGGTGACCCGGCCCGACGTCCGCCTGATCGGTTACCAGCGCGTGGAGCTGGACCCCGGCGAGTCCCGCCGGCTCACCTTCCACTTCCACCCCGACCTGTCGGCCTTCACCGACCGCACGGGCGAGCGGGTGGTGGAGCCGGGCGATCTGGAGCTGCGCCTGAGCGCGTCGAGCGCCGACGTCCGGCACCGGACGCGGCTGCGGCTGACCGGGCCGGTGCGTGCGGTGGGGACGGAGCGGCGGCTGCGCTGCGAGGTGACGGTGACGGAGGGCTGAACCGGGGGGCGCGGGGCCATGGGGTGTACGCCGAGGGCGCGAACCTCGGCAAAGAACAAGCCCTGTGCGCCCCGCGTTCAGGACCCGTTCAGAAAGCTCCTGCGAGGGTCGTCACTCATCTGACACCCCCTCACAGGAGCACCACCCGTGACGACCCCGCACTCCGTGACGCGGAAACTGCCCGAGGTCACGCTCGCCTTCTGGATCATGAAGATCGCGGCGACGACCCTGGGCGAGACCGCGGGCGACCTGTTCTCCCAGACCCTCCGGCTGGGCTACTTCCTCACCACCGTCGCCCTGTTCCTGGTCTTCGTGGTGACGCTCGTGGTCCAGCTGCGCTCGGCGCGCTACCGGCCGTTCTGCTACTGGACGGTGATCCTGTCGACCTCCATGGCCGGCACCACCCTGTCCGACTTCATGAACCGCGCGGCCGACGCGCGCTACCTCCCGGCCGGGGACACGAGGCTCGGCTGGGGTCCGCAGGGCCTCGGCCTCGGCTATCCGGAGGGCGCCGCGATCCTGGTGTCGCTCCTGCTGCTGGTCTTCCTCGGCTGGAGGCTCAGCGGGATGACCTTCCGGATCACCGAGATCGTCACCTTCCGGGGCGAGGCGCTGTTCTGGACGGCGATCCTCGTCTCCAACACGCTCGGCACGTCGATGGGCGACTTCCTCTCCGACAGCTCGGGCCTCGGCTACCTGGGCGGCGCCGCCCTGGTGACCGGACTGCTGCTGGTGCTGGTCGCGCTGATCAGGGTGGAGGCGGTGCCGAACGTGCTGCTCTTCTGGATCGCCTTCGTACTGACCCGCCCGCTCGGCGCCACCGCCGGCGACCTGCTGACCAAGCCGGTGGCCAAGGGCGGCCTGGACCTGGGGACGACGGGGTCGTCGGCGGTGCTGCTCGCGGTGCTCGTCGGGCTGATGGTGCGGGCGACGAGAACACCCCGCCCCCGGGGTTCCGGGAGCGGGGTGTGAGTGGAGCGCCGGGCAGGCCTTGCACCTGCATCTCCCCGCAGGAAGCGGGGCGTCTTTCCTTGGACCACCAACGCACTGCGTTCGTACCGGAGTTCCGGCCGTTCGCTGTGTGATGATCATAGACCGATGCGGGCGGGCGCCGCAAACTCAGTCGGCGGCCACCGGCTCGAAGCGCCAGCGGTGCACCGGCCGGGTCACCAGCTCCGGACCGGGGTCCGGCAGTTCGGGCACCACGGCGTCGTACGGCGCGTCCCACCACGTGATGACCAGCACCCGGTCCCGCGGGGCGCGGAAGGTCTCGCGGCGCACCGGCCGCTCGGGGAGGGCCTGCGCGCGCGCCCAGGCCAGCAGCTCGGCGCCCCGGCCCTCGGGGGCGCGCGCCTCCCACATCAGCGCGACCGTCATGAGTACAGGTTCTCCTTGCTGACCTCGTGCACATGGTCGTGGCCGTGGTGGTGGCCGGGCACGTGCGACTCGGTCACCGGCAGGGAGGAGTCCGCCGACAGGTCCCAGCCGGAGGCGGCCCGGTTGCGGGCGACCATCTCGGCGCCGAGCGCGGCCACCATCGCGCCGTTGTCCGTGCACAGCTTGGGGCGCGGCACCCGCAGCCGGATGCCGGCCGCCTCGCAGCGCTCCTGGGCGAGGGCGCGCAGCCGGGAGTTGGCCGCGACACCGCCGCCGATCATCAGGTGGTCGACGCCCTCGTCCTTGCAGGCCCGCACGGCCTTGCGGGTGAGCACGTCCACCACGGCCTCCTGGAAGGAGGCGGCCACGTCGCGCACCGGCACCTCCTCGCCGGCCGCCCGCCTGGCCTCGATCCAGCGGGCCACGGCGGTCTTCAGACCGGAGAAGGAGAAGTCGTACGCCGGGTCGCGCGGGCCGGTCAGACCGCGCGGGAAGGCGATGGCCGCGGGGTCGCCCTCGCGGGCGTACCGGTCGATGACCGGGCCGCCGGGGAAGCCCAGGTCGAGCACGCGGGCGATCTTGTCGAAGGCCTCGCCGGCGGCGTCGTCGATGGTGGCGCCCATCGGCCGTACGTCGGAGGTGATGTCCGAGGACAGCAGCAGCGAGGAGTGGCCGCCGGAGACCAGCAGCGCCATCGTCGGCTCCGGCAGCGGGCCGTGCTCCAGCTGGTCGACGCAGATGTGCGAGGCCAGGTGGTTGACGCCGTACAGGGGCTTGCCGAGGGCGTAGGCGTAGGCCTTGGCGGCGGAGACGCCGACGAGGAGGGCGCCCGCGAGGCCCGGCCCCGCGGTCACGGCGATGCCGTCGAGGTCCTTGGCGGTGACCCCGGCCTCCTTGAGCGCGCGGTCGATGGTCGGGACCATCGCCTCCAGGTGGGCACGGGAGGCCACCTCGGGGACGACGCCGCCGAAGCGGGCGTGCTCGTCCACGCTGGAGGCGACGGCGTCGGCCAGCAGGGTGGTGCCGCGCACGATGCCGACGCCGGTCTCGTCGCAGGAGGTCTCGATGCCGAGGACGAGGGGTTCGTCAGCCATTGATCTCGGTTCCTTGAACAGATGCGGAAGGGTCGGTCAGGCGCATCACCAGGGCGTCCACGTTCCCCGGCTGGTAGTAACCGCGCCTGAACCCGATGGGGGCGAAGCCGAAGCGCTCGTACAGCTTCTGCGCGCGGACGTTGTCGACCCGGCATTCGAGCATCACCTCGCGGCACTCGAACGCGGTCGCCGCCCGCAGCAGGTCGGTCAGCAGCCGCCCGCCCAGACCGGAGCCCTGCTGGTCCCGGGCGACGGCGATGGTCTGGACGTCGGCCAGATCCCCGGAGGCGGCCAGGCCGGCGTAGCCGACGACGCGGCCCTCCGACTCGGCCACCACGTAGCGGCGGGTGGCCGCCGGGCCCCGGGAGTGGGCCAGCTCGGACCAGAACATGCCCCGGGACCAGGCGTCCTCGGGGAACAGGTCCTTCTCCAGCTCCAGGACCGGGTCGATGTCCCACCAGCGCATCTCGCGCAGTCGTGCGGTCACTTGGGGGTGACCACCTTGTAGTTCTTGGGGACCTGGGCGTCCGGGCGGCGCAGGTACATCGGCCGCGGCGCCTCCAGCTCCTCGCCCGCGGCCAGCTTCCCGGCGGCGAGCGCGGCCAGCGCGGCGGCGGACACGTGCTCGGGCTCGTGGGCGCTCGGGAACGTGTCCGGGTAGAGCAGGGCACCGGCGCCGACCGCCGGGAGCCCGGCGACCTTCTCGGCGATGTCGGCCGGGCGGTCCACGGCCGGGCCGGTCAGCCGGGTGCGGGAGTCGGCGTACGTCGCCCAGTAGACCTCCTTGCGCCGGGCGTCGGTCGCCACGACGAAGGGGCCCTTCTCGATGTCGGCGGCGTAGGCGAGGCCGTCCAGCGTGCACACGCCGTGCACGGGGACGCCGAGCGCCAGCCCGAAGGTGTCGGCGGTCATCAGGCCGACGCGCAGCCCGGTGTAGGGGCCGGGGCCGGTGCCGACGACGATCCCGGTGACCGCCTCCAGCTTGAGGCCGGCCTCGGCGAGGACCCGGTCCACGGCCGGCAGCAGCAGCTCCCCGTGCCGGCGCGCGTCCACCTGGCTCGACGAGGCGATGACGTCCGTTCCGTCGTGCAGGGCGACGGTGACGGCGGGCGTTGCGGTATCCAGAGCGAGCAAGAGCACGCGAACAGCCTACGGCGCCCGCGCCTCGTGCACGCCCGCCCGGGGCGGACGGTCACCGGCTGCTACGGTCTGTACGAAGTACGACATATGGCGCGAGGCGGAGGAGGCGCGGGTGACAGGGACCAGCTCGGGAATCGTGGCGGGCCTCACCGCGGCGGCCATCGGAACGGTCGGCTTCCTCGCCTACCAGGCGCAGGCGACCGTACCGGCGGGCCTGGGCGCCCGGCCGTCGGCGAACGGCTCGCCCGGGGCCCCGGCCGGCAAGGCACCCCGGGACCGGCGCCACCCGACCGCCCTGCCGGACGGTTCGGGCAAGGGTGAACGGGTCGTGTACTCGGTGGACGACGACCGGGTGTGGCTGGTCGGCGCGGGCGACCGGGTGCTGCGCACCTTCCGGGTACGGCCGGGCACCGTGGACCCGCCGGTCGGCACGTACTGGGTGACCTCGCGCTCGCACGCGGTCACCGGGACCGACGGCATCCCCATCGAACACGTGGTCCGCTTCACCACGGTCGACGGCGTCACCATCGGCTTCAGCGCTCCCGTGCGCAGCGACGCCGTCCCGGCCGCCGACGCGGGCACCAGGACGGGCGGCATCCGCGAGACGCGCCCGGACGGCGACGCCCTGTGGAAGTTCGCGACGATCGGCGAACGGATCGTGGTGATCCGCTGACGTCGTGCCGGCCGGTCCGGCGGCCGGGCCGGTGCGGCGAACGCGCCGGGCTCATCCCGTCCGGGCCGGGCTCACGCCGTCCGGGCCGGGCTCACGCCGCGCGCCGGGTCTGGTCCGGCCGACGAGGGGCGCGTGGTTCCGGGGCTCTCGGCGGGCGGGAGATCACCGCCGCGGCCGCGCATGCCGCCAGCAGGGTCTGCATGGGCACCGGGGCGGGGCCGGGCTGCCGCGGGGGGCGGGAAGGGGGCATGGACGCCTCCTGAGGTGCGGTGCGGCGCAGTAAGGCATGCCTCACTACGAGCTGAACCCCATGTCATCACGCCACGGCAGCCCGCGCAACATCTTGCCGACGGCCTGTCGGAAAAACCGGCGGCTCAGGCCGTGAGCGTCTCCAGGCCCGCGTCGGCCCACCGCTCCCCCAGCCCGGTCAGGGTCAGGTGCCGTACCTCGTCGGTGGTGTCGCCGACGGCGCGGTGGATGACGATCCGGAGCCGGTCCTCGGTCAGCTCCTCGACCTTGCCCTCGCCCCACTCCACGACGATCACGGAGTCCGGGAGCGAGACGTCGAGGTCCAGGTCCTCCATCTCGTCGAGGCCGCCGCCGAGCCGGTAGGCGTCCACGTGGACGAGGGGCGGGCCGTCGCCGAGGGAGGGGTGCACCCGGGCGATCACGAAGGTCGGCGAGGTGACCGCGCCCCGCACCCCGAGCCCCTCGCCGAGCCCGCGGGTCAGCGTGGTCTTGCCCGCGCCCAGTTCCCCGGAGAGCATCACCAGGTCACCGGCGCGCAACAGCTTGGCGAGGCGCCGCCCCAGCTCCCGCATCCGCTCCGGGGAGGTGATCGTCAGCCGGGTCTCGGCCCGGTCGGGCTCAGCGGGGTCGTACGGTGCTGCTGCTGGACGTTCCATAGGCACTTACGGTAGCCCCTGCCGGCACCGCGCCCGCGCGGGTGAGCAGGTCGGCGAGGCGGTCGGTGACCACCTCCGGGTGCTCCAGCATCACCAGGTGCCCGGCGTCCGGCACCAGCACCAGCTCCGCGTCGGGCAGCCGGTCGGCTATCGCCTCGCTGTGCGCGCTCGGCGTCACCAGGTCCTGCACGCCCGCCAGCACCAGCACCGGCATGTCCCGGAAGCAGGCCAGCGCCCCGGTCTTGTCGTGGTCGGTGAAGGCCGGGTAGAACTCGGCGACCACGTCGATCGGCGTGGACTCGATCATCCGCTCCGCGAACCGCTCCACGGCCGGGTCGACGTCCCGCCCGGCGAAGGAGTACCGCTTGATGATCCCGGCGAACAGGTCGGCGGTGGCCCGGCGCCCGCGCTCCACCAGTTCCGCCTGCTGCCCGAGCGCCTTGAGCACCCCGGGCAGCACCCGGCGTATCGCGTTGACGCCGGCCACCGGCAGCCCGAAGTTGACCTCGCCGAGCCGGCCCGGGGAGGTGCCCACGAACGCGGCGGCGACCACCCGGTCCCGGATCAGCTCCGGGTGCTCGGCGGCGAGCGCCATCATGGTCATCCCGCCCATCGAGTGGCCCACCAGCACGATCGGCCCGTCCGGTGCGGCGGCGTCGATGACGGCCTTCAGATCGCGGCCGAGCTGGTCGATGGTGAGCGGCTCCCCGTCCCGGTTCTGCGCCACGCCCCGCCCGGAGCGGCCGTGGCTGCGCTGGTCCCAGTGCACGGTGCGCACGACCCCGCGCAGGGCAGCGCGCTGGAAGTGCCAGGAGTCCTGGTTGAGGCAGTAGCCGTGGCAGAAGACGACGGTGACCGGCGCCGGCGCCTTGCGGCCGAAGAGCCGCAGCCGGCGCGGGGAGGGGTCCGCGCCCGTGTCCGGTTCGGCCTCGTCGACCTCGTAGTACAGCTCGGTGCCGTCGTCGGCGTACGCCTTGCCCGGGGTGCCGCGCAGGGTGCCGTAGGGGCCCGCGGCGTCCAGCGCGAGGCGGGCCTTGCGGCGCATCGAGCGCCCCACCGTCATCCGCTCGACGGCGACGCCGGCCGCCGCTCCCGCGGCGAGGACGCCTATCGCGGTGCCGACGACGCCGGTCGCCCTGCGCCAGCTGCCGGCCGCCCCCGCGGCGGAGGCGGCGGCCGCGGAGGCGACGACGTCCGCCCTGCTCTCGTTCACGTACCGCTCCTCCTCGCCGTACAGGTGTTCGTTGGGACAGGCCCGCGGTGCCTGGGTGACCGCTGTGCCGGCCGGCAGTCCCGAACGGGTTATCCGCGCTCTTCCTCGTTGACGTAGACGCGGGGCACGCGGCTTCCGATGCGCGTGACGATCTCGTATCCGATCGTGCCGCAGGCCGCCGCCCAGTCCTCGGCGGTGGGCTCGCCGCGGTCGCCGGGCCCGAACAGCACGGCCTGCGAGCCGACCGGCGGTTCGTCGCCGCCGAGGTCCACCACGAACTGGTCCATGGCGACCCGCCCGGCCGCCGTCCGCCACTTGCCGTCGACCAGCACCGGGCCCGCGCCGGAGGCGTGCCGCGGGACGCCGTCGCCGTAGCCGAGCGGGACGAGGCCGAGGGTGGTGGGGCCGGGGGTGACGTAGTGGTGGCCGTAGCTGACGCCGTGCTCGCCCGGCACGTGCTTGACCAGTGCCAGCGAGGCGCTGAGCGTCATCACCGGGCGCAGCCCGAAGTCCCCGGGGGTGCCGATCTCGGGGCTGGGCGACAGGCCGTACATGGCGATGCCCGGGCGGACCAGGTCGAAGTGGGTCTCGGGGAGGGTGAGCGTGGCGGGCGAGTTGGCGATGTGCCGCACCTCGGGGCGGACGCCCCGCTCCTCGGCATAGGCCACCATCTCCCGGAAGCGGGTGAGCTGGGCGGCGATGGAGGGGTGGCCGGGCTCGTCGGCGCAGGCGAAGTGGGACCACAGGCCGGTGACCCGGACCAGGCCCTCGGTCTCGGCGCGCAGGGCGGCGGCGACCAGTTCCTCCCAGTCGGCGCCGGGCTGGCAGCCGTTGCGGCCGAGCCCGGTGTCCGCCTTCAGCTGGACCCGTGCGGTCCGCCCGGCCGCGCGGGCGGCCTCGGTGACCTCCCGCAGCGCCCACATCCCGCTGAGCGACACGTCGACGTCGGCCTCGATCGCCTGCCGCCAGGGCCCGCCGGGCACCCACAGCCAGCACAGCGTGCGCTGGGTGAGCCCGGCCGCGCGCAGCGCGAGGGCCTCCTCGGGCGTGGCGGTGCCGAGCCAGGTGGCCCCGGCCTCGACGGCCGCGCGGGCGCAGCGCACCGCGCCGTGCCCGTATCCGTCGGCCTTCACGACGGCCATCACGGCCACGTCCCCCACCCGGGCCCGCAGGGTCCGCACATTGGCGCGCAGGGCGCCCAGATCGATCTCGGCGCGGGCGCGCAGGGGGGCGGTCGGCACAGCTGCTGTCTCAGTCATGGCGCCCCCAGTCTCTCAGAGCGCGGTACCGGCCGGATCGTGGTGTCGGCCACGGGGCCGCCGGGATGCGCGGTACGACGGCGCGCGGGCTGCGGACCGGACGTGTCTGACGGGGCGCCACGTCCGCGTGCGGCACCGGGACTCGGCGCCCGCCCCGCCCGGCACGGGGACTCGGCGCCCGCCCCCGCCCGGCGCGGTGAACCCGGCGCCGCCCCGCTCAGCGCCTGACGTCCCGCCACGCCCGCGGAATGCGGTCCGCCACGTCATGGGCGCCCGCCGGAGCGCCCTCGGACGCGAACCGGCCCGCCAGGCCGTGCAGGTACGCGGCGGCACTCCCCGCGTCCCGCGCGGTCAGCCCCGAGGCCAGCAGGGAACCGCCGAGACCGGAGAGAACATCGCCGCTGCCGGCGGTGGCGAGCCAGCCGGTGCCGGTGGCGTTCACCCGTACCGCGCCGCCCGCCGCGTCGGCGACCAGCGTGGTCGAGCCCTTGAGCAGCACCGTCGCCCGGTAGACCGCCGCCAGTTCGCGCGCCGCGGCGAGGCGGGCGCCCTCGACCTCCTCGCGGGCCACCCCCAGCAGCGCGGCGGCCTCCCCCGCGTGCGGTGTCATCAGGGTGGGCGCCGTGCGCGCCCGTACGGCGTCCCGTTCCGCGAGGCGCAGCCCGTCCGCGTCCAGCAGCACCGGCACCTCGGCGGCCAGCACCTCGGCGACGGTCGCCGCGTCGTCCCCGGCGCCCGGTCCGGTCACCCACGCCTGCACCCGGCCCGCCTTGGCCGGGCCCCGGTCGGAGACCAGAGTCTCCGGGAAGCGGGCGATGACCGCCTCCGCGGCCGGGCCGACGTAGCGCACGGCCCCGGCGCCGCCGCGCAGCGCCCCGGCGACGGCGAGCACCGCGGCGCCCGGATAGCGCGCGGACCCGGCCGCGATCCCGACCACGCCCCGCCGGTACTTGTCGCTCTCGGCCGCGGGCACCGGCAGCAGCCGCGCCACGTCCGCGTGCTGGAGCGCCTCCAGCTCGGCCTCGGCGGGCAGCTCCAGGCCGATGTCGACCAGCCGCACCACCCCGGCGTGCTCCCGCGCCGGATCCACCAGCAGTCCGGGCTTGTACGTCCCGAAGGTGACGGTGAGGTCCGCCCGCACGGCGGCCCCCCGCACCTCCCCGGTGTCCGCCTCGACCCCGCTCGGCAGGTCCACCGCCACCACGGCGGCCCGGGACCGCCGCACCGTCTCCACCAGCCGCGCGGCCTCGGGCCGCAGCCCGCCCCTGCCGCCGATCCCGACGATGCCGTCCACGACGAGATCGGCCCGCAGCAGCACCTCCTCGGCGGAGCCGGCCGCGCCGACGACGCCGCCGGCCCGCAGCAGCGCGGCCAGCCCTTCGGCGTGCGCCCGCTCGGGCGCGAGGAGCACGGCCGTCACCCCGGCCCCCCGGCGCGCCAGCCGGGCGCCCGCGTACAGCGCGTCGCCGCCGTTGTCGCCGCTGCCCACGAGCAGGACCACCCGGCTGCCGTACACCTTGCCCAGCAGTTCGGCGCAGGCGGCGGCGAGACCGGCGGCCGCCCGCTGCATCAGCGCCCCCTCCGGCAGCCGCGCCATCAGGGCCCGCTCGGCCGCCCGTACCGTCTCCACGCCGTACGCACTCCGCATGGCACCGAGTGTGCCCCGTAACCCCCACCGGCCACACCCGGGCCCGCTCAGCCCTCGGCGATCACCACGGCCGAGGCGACGCCCGCGTCATGGCTGAGGGACACGTGCCAGGACCGCACCCCCAGCTCCGCGGCGCGCGCGGCCACGCTTCCGCGCACCCGCAGCCGGGGCCGCCCGCTGTCCTCGACGTACACCTCGGCGTCCGTCCACAGCAGTCCGGGCGGCGCGCCGAGCGCCTTGGCCAGCGCCTCCTTCGCGGCGAACCGGGCCGCCAGCGAGGCGATGCCGCGCCGCTCCCCGCTGGGCAGCAGCAACTCCTGTGTCACGAACAGCCGGTCGGCCAGCTGGGGGGTGCGCTCCAGGGACGCCCGGAAGCGGTCGATCTCCGCCACGTCGATCCCGACTCCGATGATGCTCATGGACAGCACCCTAGACAGACGGCACCGGTACGCCCTCTACGCTTCGGCCATGACCAGCACCGCGTCCCAACAGTCCTACCTCGCCGACCTGTTCTCGCTCGACGGCCGCGTCGCCGTGGTGACCGGCGGCAGTTCCGGCATCGGCCGGGCCATCACCGGGGCACTGGCCCGGGCCGGCGCCGGCGTGGTGGCCGTGGCCCGCGGCGAGGAGCAACTGGCCGCCACCGTCGGCGAGCTGACGGCCGACGGGTGCCGGGCCGCCTGGGTCGCGGGCGATCTGGGCAGCCGCGAAGGGGTGCGGGCGGTGGCCGAGGAGGCGGCGGCCGTGTACGGGGAGCCCGACATCCTCGTCAACTGCGCCGGGATCAATCTGCGGCCCCCGATGGACGAGCTGGACGAGGACGTCTGGGACGCCACCATGGCCGTGAACCTGGAGGCGCCCTTCCTGCTGGGCCGGCGGTTCGGGCCCGGCATGGCCGAGCGCGGCTTCGGCCGGATCATCCACATCAGCTCCCAGCAGGCGCACCGCGCGTTCGTGTCGAGCGGCGCGTACGGCGTCTCCAAGGGCGCCCTGGAGTCGCTGGCCCGCTCCCAGGCGGAGGCCTGGTCGCCGTACGGGGTCACCTGCAACACCCTGGTGCCGGGCTTCGTGATGACCCCGCTCAACGCCCGGCTGTCGGCCGACCCGGAGCGCGTGGCGGCGCTGGCCGCGCGCACCATGACCGGGCGCAACGGCCTCGCCGGGGACTTCGCGGGCGCGGCCGTCTTCCTCGCGAGCCGCGCCTCCGCCTACGTCACGGGCCAGTCGATCTGCGTGGACGGAGGCTTCTCCGTCCACTGAGCGACGGCGGCGGCGCTACTCGACCGTCACCGACTTCGCCAGGTTCCGCGGCTGGTCCACCTCGTTGCCCCGCGCGGCGGCCAGCTCGCAGGCGAAGACCTGGAGCGGCACGGTGGCCACCACCGGTTGCAGCAGGGTGGGCGTGGCCGGGATGCGGATCAGGTGGTCGGCGTACGGGACGACCGCCTCGTCCCCCTCCTCGGCGATCACGATGGTGCGCGCCCCGCGCGCCCGGATCTCCTGGATGTTGGAGACGATCTTGTCGTGCAGGAGGGAGCGGCCGCGCGGCGACGGCACGACCACCACCACCGGCATGTCCTCCTCGATCAGCGCGATCGGGCCGTGCTTCAGCTCGCCCGCCGCGAAGCCCTCGGCGTGCATGTAGGCGAGTTCCTTGAGCTTGAGCGCGCCTTCGAGGGCGACCGGGTAGCCGACGTGCCGGCCCAGGAAGAGCACGGTGTCCTTGGCGGCCAGGGTGCGGGCCAGCGCCCGTACCGGCTCCATGGTCTCCAGGACGCGCTCGACCTCGACCGAGATCCGGGACAGGTCCTTGATCACGGCCTGCACCTCGTCGCCCCACTTGGTGCCGCGCACCTGGCCCAGGTAGAGGGCGACCAGGTAGCAGGCGATCAGCTGGGTGAGGAACGCCTTGGTGGAGGCGACGGCGACCTCGGGCCCGGCGTGCGTGTAGAGCACCGCGTCCGACTCGCGCGGGATGGTGGAGCCGTTGGTGTTGCAGATGGCCAGCACCTTGGAGCCCTGCTCGCGGGCGTGCCGCAGGGCCATCAGGGTGTCCATGGTCTCGCCGGACTGGGAGATGGCGATCACCAGGGAGCGGCTGCCCAGGATCGGGTCCCGGTAGCGGAACTCGCTGGCCAGCTCCACCTCGCAGGGGATGCGCGTCCAGTGCTCGATGGCGTACTTGGCGATCAGCCCGGCGTGGAAGGCCGTACCGCATGCCACGATCACGACCTTGTCGGTCTCGCGCAGCTCGGACGGGGAGATCCGCAGCTCGTCCAGGGTGAGCGAACCGGACGGGTCGATCCGGCCGAGGAGGGTGTCGGCGACCGCCTTGGGCTGCTCGGCGATCTCCTTGAGCATGAAGTAGTCGTAGCCGTCCTTCTCGGCGGCCGAGGCGTCCCAGTCCACGTGGTAGGAGTGCACCTCGGCGGGGCGGCCGTCGAAGCCGGTGACGGTCACGCCGTCCCGGCGCAGCTCCACCACCTGGTCCTGGCCCAGCTCGATCGCCGAGCGGGTGTGCGCGATGAACGCGGCGACGTCCGAGGCCAGGAACGCCTCGCCCTCGCCGACGCCGACCACCAGCGGGGAGTTGCGACGCGCGCCGACCACCACGTCCGGGGCGTCGGCGTGCACCGCGACCAGCGTGAACGCGCCCTCCAGGCGCCGGCACACCAGCCGCATCGCCTCGGCGAGGTCGCCGGTCACCGAGTACTCCTCGGCCAGCAGATGGGCGACGACCTCGGTGTCGGTCTCGGAGTTCAGCACGTGGCCGCGCTCGGCCAGCTCGGCCCGGAGCACCGCGAAGTTCTCGATGATGCCGTTGTGGACGACGGCGACCCGGCCCGCGTTGTCGAGGTGCGGGTGCGCGTTGTCGTCCGTGGGGCCGCCATGGGTGGCCCAGCGGGTGTGCCCGATGCCCGTCGAACCGGCCGGCAGCGGCCGCTCGACCAGTTCCTTCTCCAGGTTGACCAGTTTCCCGGCCTTCTTCGCGGCGGCCAGACCGCCGTCCGCCGGCAGGGCGACGCCCGCCGAGTCGTAACCCCGGTACTCCAGCCGCTTCAGCCCGGCCATCACGACATCGAGCGCCGACTGCGACCCTACGTATCCCACGATTCCGCACATGGGCCGCAGCCTACGGTCCGCCCCGCGCCGGAAACCGTCACTCCCTGCCCGAATTCGGAAATTCCCACGGGCATACGAGGGTCCGCCCGGGCCGGCGCGGCGCGCGTGACGGGGCGGCCGAGTCGCGTGACGGACCCCACCTCCCGTGCCGTTCGAACTCCGTTAACAATGGAATGTGATCTCACCGGTCCCCTCGATGCCCCGGAGCGCCCACCGGCACAGGCCGGAGGCGACTCCCTACGTCGACCTCACCCGAGCCGAGTGGAGCGCGCTGCGCGACAAGACGCCGCTGCCGCTCACCGCCGAGGAGGTGGAGAAGCTGCGCGGTCTGGGCGATGTGATCGACCTGGACGAGGTGCGCGACATCTACCTCCCGCTGTCCCGGCTGCTGAACCTCTACGTCGGCGCCACCGACGGCCTCAGAGGCGCGCTGAACACCTTCCTCGGCGAGCAGGGCTCGCAGTCCGGCACCCCGTTCGTCATAGGCGTGGCCGGCTCCGTCGCCGTCGGCAAGTCCACCGTCGCCCGTCTCCTCCAGGCCCTGCTGTCCCGCTGGCCCGAGCACCCGCGCGTGGAGCTGGTCACCACCGACGGCTTCCTGCTGCCCACCCGGGAACTGGAGGCCCGCGGCCTGATGTCCCGCAAGGGCTTCCCCGAGTCGTACGACCGCCGGGCGCTGACCCGCTTCGTCGCCGACATCAAGGCCGGCAAGGGCGAGGTGACCGCACCGGTCTACTCGCACCTGATCTACGACATCGTCCCCGACCAGAAGCTCACCGTCCGCCGCCCCGACATCCTGATCGTGGAGGGCCTCAACGTCCTCCAGCCCGCGCTGCCCGGCAAGGACGGCCGCACCCGGGTGGGCCTCGCCGACTACTTCGACTTCAGCGTGTACGTCGACGCGAGCGCCGAGGACATCGAGCGCTGGTACCTCAGCCGCTTCAGGAAGCTGCGCCAGACGGCGTTCCAGGACCCCCACTCGTACTTCCGCAAGTACACCCAGGTCTCCGAGGAGGAGGCCCTCGACTACGCCCGCGCCCTGTGGCGCACGATCAACAAGCCCAACCTGGTCGAGAACATCGCCCCCACCCGCGGCCGCGCCACCCTGATCGTCCGCAAGGGAGCGGACCACAAGGTGCAGCGGCTGCGCCTGCGCAAGCTGTAGGGCGGGACGGCGAAGGCGGCGGGGACGGCACGGCGCACCTGTTAGAAAAGGCGCCATGCTGCATCTGCGCCTGATCACCCCGGCCGAACGGACCGACGAGGTGGTGCGACTGGTCGAGGACACGGTCGGCACCGCCCACCTCGCGGTGGTACCGGGGGCCGCCCGCGATCCGGCCGGCGACCTCGTGCTGTGCGACGTCGCCCGGGAGGCGGGCGACGGGCTCATCGCCGGGCTGCGGCACCTGGGCCTGGACGACACCGGCGCGATCACCGTCGAGGAGATCGGCCTGACCCTGTCCCGGCGGGCCGAGCAGGCCGAGCGGGACGCCCCGGGCGAGGGCGCGGACGCGGTGCTCTGGGAGGGCCTGACCGAGGCCACCCACGAGGAGTCCACCCTCTCGGTGACCTACCTGGCCTTCATCACGCTGGCCACGATGATCGCGGCCTGCGGTGTGGTGCTGGACAACGCGGTCCTGATCGTCGGCGCGATGGCCGTGGGCCCCGAGTTCGGTCCGCTGGCCGGCATCTCCACGGCCCTGGTCCGGCGCCGCCCGCGTCTGGCGCTGCGCTCCCTGACCGCCCTGCTGGTGGGCTTCGCGGCGGCGATGGCGGTGACGGTCGGCTTCACCCTGTTCATGGACGCCGTCGGCCTGTTCCAGCGCTCCGCCCTGGAAGGCAGCCGCCCCAACACCGCGTTCGTCTACGCCCCCGACGCCTTCTCGTTCATCGTCGCCCTGCTGGCGGGCGTGGCCGGCACCCTGTCCCTGACCTCCGCCAAGTCCGGCGCGCTGGTGGGCGTCGCCATCTCGGTCACCACGGTCCCGGCCGCCGCCAACGCGGCGGTGGCCCTGGCCTACGGCGACACCGGCCAGACCGCCGGCTCGGCCGAACAGCTCCTGCTGAACCTCGCGGGCATCGTGCTGGCGGGCACCCTCACCCTGCTGGCCCAGAAGTACTTCTGGGGGCGCCGGCGCCGGCACGGCTGAGGCGCGCGGGGCCGTGCGGCGGTACGGCCCCGCCGGTTGGGCGCGAGCGACCGAAACGGTTCCCCGCGCCCCGGACCGGCCCTATCCCAGGGCCGACTTCACCGCGTCGGCGAGCCGCCCGGCCACCGACCGCGCCTGCTCGATGTCCGCCGCCTCGACCATCACCCGGACCAGCGGCTCGGTACCGGAGGGCCGCAGCAACACCCGCCCGGTCTCCCCGAGTTCCCGCTCGGCCTCGACGACGGCCGCGGCCAGGTCCGCGGAGGTCCGCACCCGCGACTTGTCGACGTCGGGCACATTGATGAGCACCTGCGGCAGCCGCTCCATCACGGACGCCAACTCCCGCAGGCTACGGCCGCTTTCGGCGACCCGCGCGGCCAGCAGCAGACCGGTCAGCGTGCCGTCGCCGGTCGTCGCGTGGTCGAGGATGATCACGTGCCCGGACTGCTCGCCGCCGAGGGCGAACCCGTGCCGCTTCATCTCCTCCAGCACGTACCGGTCGCCCACGGCCGTCTGCACCAGCCGGATCCCGGCCTTCTCCATCGCCAGCTTGAAGCCGAGGTTGGACATCACGGTCGCCACCACGGTGTCGGCCCGCAGCGCGGAGTGCTCCCGCATCGCGAGGGCGAGCACGGAGAGGATCTGGTCGCCGTCGACCTCCTCGCCGGTGTGGTCCACCGCGAGGCACCGGTCGGCGTCACCGTCGTGCGCGATGCCGAAGTCCGCGCCGTGCTCGACCACGGCCGCCTTCAGCGGGCCGAGGTGCGTGGAGCCGCAGCCGTCGTTGATGTTGAGACCGTCCGGCGCGGCGCCGATGGTGACGACCTGCGCACCGGCCCGGGTGAACGCCTCCGGCGAGACCCCCGAGGCCGCGCCGTGCGCTTCGTCCAGGACGATCTTCAGCCCGTCCAGCCGGTTGGGCAGCACCGACAGCAGGTGCGTGACGTACTGCTCGAAGCCCTCGTCGTAGGAGCGCACCCGGCCGACGCCGGCACCGGTCGGCCGCTGCCACGGCTCGCCGTGCCGGTGCGACTCGTACACCGCCTCGATCCGGTCCTCCAGCTCGTCGGCGAGCTTGTGACCGCCGCGGGCGAAGAACTTGATTCCGTTGTCCGGCATGGCGTTGTGGCTGGCGGAGAGCATCACGCCGAGGTCGGCGCCGAGCGCGCCGGTGAGGTGGGCCACCGCGGGCGTCGGCAGCACCCCGACCCGCAGGACGTCCACGCCCGCGCTCGCCAGGCCCGCGACGACCGCCGCCTCCAGGAACTCCCCGGACGCCCGCGGGTCCCGACCGACCACGGCCTTCGGCCGGTGACCCTCGAAGGTGCCCGCCTCGGCCAGCACATGCGCCGCGGCCACGGAGAGGCCGAGGGCCATCTCGGCCGTCAGATCCGCGTTGGCGACACCGCGCACGCCGTCCGTGCCGAAGAGTCGTCCCACTTGTCCTCCTGAGGAAGCATCGATGGCGTAAACGGACGGGCACCGGGTCGATGGGGGCGCCTCGCCATCCGGTCACACAAGCCTTTGAGCGTCTTGTGTCGTTATACGCCCTTGGCTGAGATAAACGAACGCCCCGACGGCACAAGTGGCGTGCCGCCGGGGCGTTCGGAGTACGAGCAGGCAGCTCGGGCTTGCTTAGCGCTTGCTGTACTGCGGAGCCTTGCGGGCCTTCTTCAGACCGGCCTTCTTCCGCTCGACCGCACGGTCGTCGCGGCGCAGGAAGCCGGCCTTCTTCAGCGGGCCACGGTTGTTGTCGACGTCCGCCTCGTTCAGCGCACGGGCGACACCGAGACGGAGCGCACCGGCCTGGCCGGAGACACCGCCACCGGCGATGCGGGCGATGACGTCGTAACGGCCCTCGAGCTCGAGCACCTTGAAGGGCTCGTTGACCTCCTGCTGGTGCACCTTGTTCGGGAAGTAGTCCTCGAGGGTGCGGCCGTTGATCTTCCACTTGCCGGTGCCCGGAACGATCCGGACGCGGGCAATGGCGTTCTTGCGGCGGCCCAGGCCGGCGGCCGGCTGGGGCTCGCCGAAGCGGGAGGCCAGGGACTCCGAGGTGTACTCGCCCTCGACGGGGACCTCGGACTCGGTGGTGTAGCTGTCGATGTCAAGCTCTTCGAGCGGCTGCTCGGCAGTGGTCTCGGCCACGATTCTCCTCAGATTCTCTTCAGTCTTAGGGGGTGGCCGGACTTACTGCGCGACCTGGGTGATCTCGAACGGCACCGGCTGCTGGGCAGCGTGCGGGTGCTGGTCACCCTTGTAGACCTTCAGCTTCGAGAGCATCTGACGGCCCAGGGAGTTCTTGGGGAGCATGCCCTTGACGGCCTTCTCGATGGCCTTCTCGGGGTTGTTGGCCAGCAGGTCGTCGTAGCGGACGGACCGCAGACCACCCGGGTAGCCGGAGTGGCGGTAGGCCATCTTCTGGGTCCGCTTGTTGCCGGACAGGTGCACCTTGTCGGCGTTGATGATGATGACGAAGTCACCAGCGTCTACGTGCGGCGCGTAGATCGGCTTGTGCTTGCCCCGGAGGAGGGTCGCAGCAGTGGTGGCGAGACGGCCCAGGACAACGTCCTGAGCGTCGATGACGTGCCACTGGCGCGTCACATCGCCGGGCTTGGGGCTGTACGTACGCACGGTTCGTAGCCTTCGCTTCGAGTGAATGGTCCTGAACAGGTCACCGAAACGATCACGACAGCCTTGACCGCACTGCGGTGACGCAAACCGCGCGCTGGTCGCTGGTCATCGGCCCGGTGGACCGGTGTAAGGGCCCGTCCCGTGAGAATGAGCAAGCCAATACACAACGAAGAAGCAGGTTACCCGGCGGCCCCCGGACGGGTCAAAACGAGGCAGGACACCCGGCGGGCCCTGCGCCGCGTCTGCCGCGTCAAGGGTCTTTTGTTTGGATAACGGCGGATCAGGGAGCGGCGTCTGGTGCGTGCAGATGCAAGGCGGAGGAGGGAGTCAACGCGGAGCGTTGGCGACCGACGACAACGCAGCAGATGCGCGTGCCAGGCCCCGCGAGCCCGGCGTGATCCGAACGAGAGGCCCTAAGATGCGCCCCATGAGTTACGGGCAGGGGGGACCCCAGTCTCAGTGGGATCCCTGGAAACCGCAATCCCAGCAGCCCCAGCAGCCTCAGCAGCCCTGGGGCAGCGGCGGCGACGACGGGACACCGGACTGGGCCGCCCTCGCGGAGGCCTCGGAGACCCGCAGCAAACGGCGCAGGCTGCTGTTCATCGGCGGCGGCGCGCTCGCCACGATCGCCGTCGGCGCCGCGGTCGCCCTGGCCGTCGTCTCGGCGAACGGGCACAGCGGCCCCTCGGGCAGCGCCTCGCAGCTGCCCAGCGCCTCCCTGCCCGGCGGCACGGCCGGCACCGCGCCCTCCTTCGCGCCCACCAGCGCCCCGCCGCCGCTGGACCCGAAGGACTTCATATCCAGCGCCAAGAAGGACACCGCCCCGCTGAGCCCCGGGACCCTGTTCCCGGGCACCCGGCTGACCATGGGCGGCACGGTGTACAAGAAGGGCGCGACCAGTGACACCACCAGCTGCGCCGGCGCCGCGGGCGGCACCCTGCCCGGCATCCTCACCGCCAACGGCTGCACCCGGCTGATGCGCGCCACCTACACCCACGGGGACGTCGCGGTCACCGTCGGCGTCGCCCTGTTCGACACCGAGGCCCAGGCCACCAAGGCCCGCAAGCAGACCGACGACCACAGCATCGTGCGCTCGCTCTCCGGCTCGGGCGTCCCGGCCTTCTGCGACGGCGCCACCTGCCGCTCGACCCGCAACGCCTACGGCCGCTACGCCTACTTCACCCTCGCCGGCTTCACCACCGGCAAGAACGTCACCACCAAGGACACCCAGGTCTTCGGCGCGGGCGACAACCTGGCGGAGTTCACCTTCCGGCAGATCCGGCAGCGCGGCCAGGCCCAGGCGTCCGCGGCGGCGAACCGGTAGCTCAGCAGCACCCCGCCGACGGCAGCGAGCGCTTGTTGCGGGCCTCCTTGTTACGGGCGGCCAGCAGCTCGTCGGCGGGGTAGCCGACCTCCTCCAGGGTCAGCCCGTGCGGCCGTACGACATGCACGGCCGAGTCCCGTACCCCCGCGGCCAGCACCTTCCCCGGCCACTCCGGGCCGCGGTGCCCGTCGCCGACGAACAGCAGCGCGCCGATCAGCGAACGCACCATGTTGTGGCAGAACGCGTCGGCCCGCACCGTCGCCGTGATCACGCCGTCCGCGCCCCGCACCAGGCTCAGCTCCTGGAGCGTCCGGATGGTGGTGGCACCCTCCCGGCGCTTGCAGTACGCGGCGAAGTCGTGCTCCCCGAGCAGCGCCCGCGCGGCCTCGTTCATGGCGTCCACGTCGAGCGGCCAGTCGTGCCAGAGCACATGACCGCGCAGCAGCGGGTCCACTCCCCCGGGGTTGTCCGTCACCCGGTACGCGTAGCGCCGCCAGATCGCCGAGAACCGCGCGTTGAACCCCTCCGGGGCCTGCGCCACCCGCCAGATCCGCACGTCCTTCGGCAGCCGCCCGGCGAGCCGCTTGAGCAGCTTCTCGCGGTGCTCCGCCCACAGCTGCTCCGGCAGGTCGACGTGCGCCACCTGGCCGCGCGCGTGCACTCCGGCGTCGGTGCGCCCGGCCACGGTCAGCTCGTACGTCTCCTTCGACCGCGTCACCGTGCGCAGCGCGTCCTCGATCTCCCCCTGCACGGTCCGCTTGCCGCCGGCCTGCTTGGCCCAGCCGTGGAAACCGGCGCCGTCGTAGGACAGGTCGAGGCGGACGCGGACATGGCCCGGCTGTACTTCACTCACACACAGATCCTCTCAAGTACGCGAAAGCGGGCCCGCCCAAAGGGCGAACCCGCTTCCCGCGTCAGGCTGAGCCTCAGGCGTCCTTGGACTCCTCGGCAGCGGCCTCCTCGGCCGGCGCCTCGGTGGCCTCGGCGGCCTTGGCCTCGTCGGCCTCCTTGACCGCGCGCTTGGTGGCGGCCTCGGCCTCACCCACGGCGTTCTGCTGCACCGTCAGCGCCTCGACCAGCTCGATCACGGCCATGGGCGCGTTGTCGCCACGGCGGTTGCCGATCTTGGTGATGCGGGTGTAACCACCCGGACGGTTCTCGTACCGCGGGCCGATCTCGGTGAAGAGCGTGTGCACGATGCTCTTGTCCGTGATGACCTGGAGCACCTGACGGCGGTTGTGAAGGTCGCCCTTCTTCGCCTTGGTGATCAGACGCTCGGCGTACGGGCGCAGGCGGCGGGCCTTCGCCTCGGTGGTGGTGATGCGGCCGTGCTCGAAGAGGCTCTTCGCCAGGTTCGCGAGGAGCAGCTTCTCGTGCGCGGCGCTGCCGCCCAGACGGGCACCCTTGGTGGGCTTCGGCATTGTTCTTCTCCTGTGTCTCTGCCCTGGCCGTATCAGGTACCGGGGTCAGTATCCGAGCAGACGGTTGTCTGTCGGAGATCCGGACGGGCCCCGAAGGGGTGCCCGCCCGGAGGGGGTGCGGGAAACTCGCGGCAAGCCGCGGCGCACCCGCACCCGAAAACGGACCGTCCGGACCGAGCTGTCAGTACTGCTCGGTCTCGACGAACCCGGCGTCCGCGTCGTCGTCCGCGCCGAAGGCGTCCGCGGCGGCGGTCGGGTCGAATCCGGGCGGGCTGTCCTTGAGGGCCAGGCCCATGCCGGCCAGCTTCGCCTTGACCTCGTCGATCGACTTCGCACCGAAGTTGCGGATGTCGAGCAGGTCGGCCTCGGAGCGGGCGACGAGCTCACCCACGGAGTGGATGCCCTCGCGCTTGAGGCAGTTGTACGACCGAACGGTGAGCTCCAGCTCCTCGATCGGCAGCGCCAGGTCGGCGGCGAGCGCGGCGTCCGTCGGGGACGGACCCATGTCGATGCCCTCGGCGTCGATGTTCAGCTCGCGCGCGAGACCGAACAGCTCGACCAGGGTCTTGCCCGCGGAGGCCATGGCGTCACGCGGACGCATCGCCTGCTTGGTCTCGACGTCGACGATCAGCTTGTCGAAGTCGGTGCGCTGCTCGACACGCGTGGCCTCGACCTTGTACGTGACCTTCAGAACCGGCGAGTAGATGGAGTCGACCGGGATGCGGCCGATCTCCTGGCCCACCTGCTTGTTCTGCACGGCGGAGACGTAGCCGCGACCGCGCTCGACGGTCAGCTCCATCTCCAGCTTGCCCTTGCCGTTGAGCGTGGCGAGGACGAGGTCGGGGTTGTGCACCTCGACACCGGCCGGGGGCGCGATGTCGGCGGCGGTGACCAGACCCGGGCCCTGCTTGCGCAGGTACATCACGACCGGCTCGTCGTGCTCCGAGGAGACGACCAGCTGCTTGATGTTGAGGATCAGGTCGGTGACGTCCTCCTTGACGCCCGGCACGGTGGTGAACTCGTGCAGCACGCCGTCGATCCGGATGCTCGTGACGGCGGCACCGGGGATCGAGGACAGGAGGGTACGGCGCAGGGAGTTGCCGAGGGTGTAGCCGAAGCCCGGCTCCAGCGGCTCGATCACGAACCGGGAGCGGAACTCGTCGACGACCTCTTCGGTCAACGAGGGACGCTGAGCGATCAGCATGGAATGAATCCTTCAGTCAGGGGCGCCCGCTATTTGACGCCCGACTCTGTACTGCAAGGGTACGGGCGGCACGGCTTCTGCACAGAGGCCGTACCGCCCGGAACCGCAAATCCAGCGGAGCGCTGAGCGTCAGACGCGGCGGCGCTTCGGGGGACGGCAGCCGTTGTGCGGGGTCGGGGTGACGTCCTGGATGGAGCCGACCTCGAGGCCCGTGGCCTGCAGGGAGCGGATCGCGGTCTCACGGCCGGAACCCGGGCCCTTGACGAACACGTCGACCTTGCGCATGCCGTGCTCCTGGGCGCGGCGGGCAGCCGACTCGGCGGCCATCTGCGCGGCGAACGGCGTGGACTTCCGGGAGCCCTTGAAGCCGACGTGGCCGGCGGAGGCCCAGGAGATCACGTTGCCCGAGGGGTCCGTGATCGAGACGATCGTGTTGTTGAACGTGCTCTTGATGTGCGCGTGGCCGTGAGCGACGTTCTTCTTTTCCTTGCGGCGCACCTTCTTGGCAGCGCCCTGACGACCCTTGGGGGGCATCTACAAACTCCTAGAGGGAGGTGGTCGGTCCTACAGCGAAGACCGTGGACAGAGGTCCGCTGCGGACTACTTCTTGCCCGGCTTCTTCTTGCCGGCGATGGCGCGACGCGGGCCCTTGCGGGTACGGGCGTTGGTGCTGGTGCGCTGACCGCGGACGGGCAGACCGCGACGGTGACGGAGACCCTGGTAGCAACCGATCTCGACCTTGCGGCGGATGTCGGCCTGGATCTCGCGACGGAGGTCACCCTCGGTCTTGATGTTGTTGTCGACGTACTCGCGGATCGCGACCAGCTGCTCTTCGCTCAGGTCACGAACGCGGGTGTTCGGGTCGACGCCGGTCGCAGCCAGCGTCTCCTTCGAGAGGGTCCGGCCGATGCCGAACACGTAGGTGAGGGCGACCTCCACGCGCTTTTCGCGCGGGATGTCAACACCGGAAACGCGTGCCATTCAATGGCTCCTGGTGAATCTTCGGAGGTCTTCCGCAGAACCGGCTCCCGGCCGCCGTATGAGGTACGAACCGGGTCCCCGGCCTCCGAACCGGGGGTGTCGAGCCGCTGGGCTCGGGTTCTGCGTATGAACAATTCAGCTCGCGTCGCGCGAAAACTCTGCGATAGAGGTGCAGAGAGGGGTGGTCGTGCGTCAGCCCTGGCGCTGCTTGTGGCGCGGGTTCTCGCAGATGACCATGACCCGGCCGTGACGGCGGATCACCCTGCACTTGTCGCAGATCTTCTTGACGCTCGGCTTGACCTTCATGGGGTGAGGTTCTCCGGGTCAGTGCCATCGCACCGGGCGAACCCGGGGCGCGGGCAAGATCTACTTGTACCGGTAGACGATCCGGCCACGCGTCAGGTCGTACGGAGACAGCTCCACCACGACCCGGTCGTCAGGGAGGATGCGGATGTAGTGCATACGCATCTTGCCGCTGATGTGTGCCAGGACCTGGTGGCCGTTCTGGAGCTCGACCTTGAACATGGCGTTCGGCAGAGACTCGACGACAGTGCCCTCGATCTCGATGGCACCTTGCTTCTTGGCCACGCTTCGCCCTTCGAATCGACTACCTTGATCGACTCTCCCGCGTCCCTTACGGGCGCATGCGGACATGCGGGTGCACGAGAGCCGACGAGTCAGTCTACGTCGGCGCACCCGGAAACGCGAATCGAGGAATTCTGCCCCACCAGGGCGTCGCCCATGCGAGCTGTTGTTCAGGCCAGCGGATCGGGAGCCACGGTGATGCCGTGCTCCGCCAGCTTCGCCTTGCCGCCGTCGACGGCCGTGAGGACCAGCGGGCCGTCCTCCGTCAGCGCGACGGAGTGCTCCCAGTGCGAGGACCAGGTGCCGTCGGTCGTGATGACCGTCCAGTCGTCCTCCAGGACCTCGGTCCTGGGCGTGCCGAGCGACACCATCGGCTCGATGGCCAGGCAGAAGCCGGGGACCAGCTTGGGGCCCTTGCCGCGCCGGCGGTCGACGTAGTTCAGCAGGTGCGGGTCCATGTGCATCTCGGTGCCGATGCCGTGGCCGCCGTAGTCCTCGATGATCCCGTACCGGCCGCCGCCCGGCTTGGGCTGGCGGCGGATGTACGTCTCGATGGCCCGGGAGACGTCGACCAGCCGGTTGCCCTGCTTCATCGCCGCGATGCCGGCCCACATCGACTCCTCGGTCACCCGGGACAGCTCGATCAGCTCCGGGGCGTGACCGGAGCCGACGAAGGCCGTGTAGGCCGCGTCGCCGTGCCAGCCGTCCACGATCGCGCCGCAGTCGATGGAGATGATGTCGCCGTCCTTGAGGACGACGTCGTCGGACGGGATGCCGTGCACCACCACGTCGTTCACGGAGGTGCAGATGGTCGCGGGGAAACCGCCGTACCCCAGGAAGTTCGACTTGGCGCCGTGCTCGGCGAGCACCTTGCGGGCGACCTCGTCCAGGTCCTTCGTGGAGGCGCCGGGCACCGCGGCCTCCCGGGTGGCCGCGTGGATCGCGGCGACGACCAGGCCCGCCGCACGCATCTTGGCGATCTGCTCGGGCGTCTTGATCTGCACCATGGGGGGCCTGCGCTCTCCGTCACTCACGTGGACTGGGTGTACCTGTACAACACTACGGCCGCGGCGCCCCGTCGAGGGCACCGCGGCCGGAAGGCGGCCGGGCTTACTTGTTCTCGGCCTGCTCGCTCTTCAGCGCCTCCAGCGCGCGCTGGGTGACCTCGTCCACCGAGGCCTGCGCGGAGATCGTCCGGACCAGGCCCTGCGACTTGTAGTAGTCGATGATGGGCTCGGTCTGCGTGTGGTAGACCTCCAGGCGCGTGCGGACGGTCTCCTCGGAGTCGTCCCCACGCTGGTACAGCTCGCCGCCGCACACGTCGCAGACGCCCTCCTGCCGCGGCACGTTGTACGCCACGTGGAAGACGTGCGAGGAGTCGTTGCGGCAGATCCGCCGACCCGCGATGCGCTTGACGACCTCGTCCTCGGGGACCTCCAGGTCCAGCACCGCGTCCAGCGCCATGTTCTCCGTGCGCAGCAGCTCGTCCAGCGCCTCGGCCTGCGCCACGTTGCGGGGGAAGCCGTCCAGCAGGAAACCGCCCGCGGCGTCCGGCTGCTCCATGCGGTCCTTGGCCATCGCGATGGTCACCTCGTCGGGGACGAGGTTGCCGGCGTCCATGTAGGACTTGGCGAGCTTGCCCAGCTCGGTCTGCCGGCTGATGTTGGCCCGGAACAGGTCACCCGTGGAGATGTGCGGGATGGCCAGCTGCTCGGCGAGCCGGACGGCTTGCGTTCCCTTACCGGCACCGGGCGGCCCGACGAGGACGATACGCATCAGCGGAGGAACCCTTCGTAATTGCGCTGCTGGAGCTGGCTCTCGATCTGCTTCACCGTCTCGAGGCCGACACCCACGATGATGAGGATGCTGGTACCGCCGAAGGGGAAGTTCTGGCTTGCCCCGAAGCCGACCAACGCCATTGTCGGTACGAGAGCGATCAGACCCAGATACAGCGAACCCGGCCAGGTGATCCGGTTGAGCACGTACGACAGGTACTCAGCGGTCGGTCGGCCAGCCCGGATGCCCGGGATGAAGCCACCATACTTCTTCATGTTGTCGGCGACTTCTTCGGGGTTGAAGGAGATCGCCACGTAGAAGAACGCGAAGAAAACGATGAGCAAGAAGTACAGGGTGATGTAAATCGGGTGGTCACCCTTGGTGAGGTTCTCCTGCACCCACTGCTTCCAGCCCGAGTTGCCGCCCGCGAACTGAGCCACGAGGGCCGGGATGTACAGCAGCGACGAGGCGAAGATGACCGGGATCACACCGGCCTGGTTCACCTTGAGCGGGATGTAGGTGGACGTACCGCCGTAGGAGCGACGGCCGATCATCCGCTTCGCGTACTGGACCGGGATGCGGCGCTGGGCCTGCTCGACGAAGACCACCAGCGCGACCATGACCAGGCCGACCAGGATCACCGTGCCGAACTCGATCCAGCCGCCGGCCAGGGTGCCCTGCTTCTTGATCGCCCACAGCGCGGACGGGAAGGTCGCGGCGATCGAGATGAACATCAGGATCGACATGCCGTTGCCGATGCCGCGGTCGGTGATCAGCTCACCGAGCCACATCACCACGGTGGTGCCGGCGGTCATGCAGATGACCATCGTGATCGTGGTGAAGATCGCCTGGTCCGGGACGATGCTCGTGGAGACGGAGCAGCCGCTGAACAGCGCGCCGCTGCGGGCGGTGGCGACCAGGCCGGTGCCCTGGAGGATCGCCAGGGCGAGGGTGAGGTAACGGGTGTACTGCGTGATCTTCGCCGTCCCGGCCTGGCCCTCCTTCTTCAGGGCCTCCAGGCGCGGGATCACCACGGTCAGCAGCTGAAGGATGATGCTTGCGGTGATGTACGGCATGATGCCGAGCGCGAAGACCGTGATCTGCAGCAGCGCGCCGCCGCTGAACATGTTCACGAGGCCGAACAGGCCCTGGTTGGCCCCCGCCTCGCTCACGCACTGCTGGACGGCCTTGTAGTTGACGCCGGGGATCGGGATGTGGGTACCGACCCGGTAGACCACGATGATGCCCAGCGTGAAGAGCAGCTTCTTGCGCAGGTCGGGCGTCTTGAACGCCCGGGCGAACGCGGTGAGCACGGTGCCTCCTGCGACCCCCGCGCAACTGCGTCAAGGGTGACGGTCTGAGGTTCGACGAATAAGTGAGAACAGTGCAGGCCACCTTACCGGCGACCATGCCCCCCTTGGAACGACCAACCGGGGATACCTCATTGTGAGGTATCCCCGGTGGGATCGTTTACGTCATCGACGCGTCGTCCGAGTAGTTCAGACGAGCTCGGTGACCGTACCGCCGGCGGCGGTGATCTTCTCCTTGGCGGAGCCGGAGACGGCGTCGACCGTCACCTGCAGCGCCACGGAGACCTCGCCCTGGCCCAGGACCTTGACGAGGCTGTTCTTGCGAACGGCACCCTTCTCGACCAGGTCCTGGACGGTGACCTCGCCACCCTGCGGGTAGAGCGCGGCCAGCTTGTCCAGGTTGACGACCTGGTACTCGGTCTTGAACGGGTTCTTGAAGCCCTTCAGCTTCGGGAGGCGCATGTGCAGCGGCATCTGGCCGCCCTCGAAGCGCTCCGGAACCTGGTAGCGGGCCTTGGTGCCCTTGGTACCACGACCGGCCGTCTTACCCTTCGACGCCTCACCACGACCCACACGGGTCTTGGCGGTCTTGGCGCCCGGGGCGGGACGGAGGTTGTGGATCTTGAGCGGGTTCTGCTCCGCCATGATCAGTCGACCTCCTCGACCGTCACGAGGTGGCGGACGGTGTGCACCATGCCGCGGAACTCGGGGCGGTCCTCCTTGACGACCTGCGTGTTGATGCCCTTGAGACCAAGGGAGCGCAGGGTGTCGCGGTGGTTCTGCTTGCTGCCGATGTAGGACTTGACCTGCGTGATCTTGAGCTGCGCCATGATTACGCACCCGCCCCGGCACGCGCACGCAGCAGAGCCGCGGGAGCGACGTCCTCGAGCGGCAGACCACGGCGGGCCGCGATCTCCTCGGGACGCTGCAGACCCTTCAGGGCCTCCACGGTCGCGTGCACGATGTTGATCGCGTTGTCGGAGCCGAGCGACTTCGACAGCACGTCGTGAATACCGGCGCACTCGAGCACGGCACGCACCGGACCACCGGCGATAACACCGGTACCGGGGGACGCGGGCTTGAGCAGCACGACGCCGGCAGCCTTCTCACCCTGGATCGGGTGCGGGATGGTGCCCTGGATACGCGGGACCTTGAAGAAGTGCTTCTTGGCCTCCTCAACGCCCTTGGCGATGGCGGCCGGCACCTCCTTGGCCTTGCCGTATCCGACACCCACGGTGCCGTCACCGTCGCCCACCACGACCAGCGCGGTGAAGCTGAAGCGACGACCACCCTTCACAACCTTGGCGACGCGGTTGATCGCGACGACACGCTCGACGTACGCGGTCTTCTCGGCGGCAGCAGCGCCGCCGTCACGGCCCTTCCGGTCCCGCCGCTCGCCGCCACCGGCACCGCCACCGCGGCGCTGGGGTCCAGCCATTGGAATTACCTCTCTCTGTTTCCGCTAGCTACGGAACCGTGGCTCAGAACTTGAGCCCGGCCTCGCGGGCGGCGTCCGCCAGGGCCGCGATGCGGCCGGCGTACTGGTTACCACCACGGTCGAACACGACGGCCTCGACACCGGCGGCCTTGGCACGCTCGGCGACCAGGGCGCCGACCTGCTTGGCCTGCGCGGACTTGTCGCCCTCGCCACCGCGGATCGACGCGTCCAGGGTGGACGCCGACGCCAGGGTGTGGCCCTTCAGGTCGTCGATCACCTGCGCCACGATGTGGCGGTTGGAGCGGGTCACGACCAGACGGGGGCGCTCCGCCGTACCGGAGATCCGCTTGCGGATCCGGATGTGACGGCGCTTGATCGCGGCGCGCTTGTAGGCGTCGCCCTTGAGGATCTTCTGCCCGTATGCCATGGCTTACTTACCCGCCTTTCCGACCTTGCGGCGGATGACTTCGCCCTCGTACTTGACGCCCTTGGCCTTGTACGGGTCGGGCTTGCGCAGCTTGCGGATGTTGGCCGCAACCTCGCCGACCTTCTGCTTGTCGATGCCCTCGACCGAGAAACGGGTCGGGGACTCCACCTTGAAGGAGATGCCTTCAGGGGCCTCGACCAGGATCGGGTGGCTGTAACCGAGAGCGAACTCCAGGTTGGAACCCTTGGCGGTCACTCGGTAACCGACACCGCTGATCTCGAGCTTCTTCACGTAACCCTGGGTCACGCCGGTGATCATGTTCGCCACCAGCGTGCGGGACAGGCCGTGCAGGGCCTTGCTCTGACGCTCGTCGTTGGGGCGGGTCACCTGCAGGGTGCCGTCCTCGCCCTTGGCGATGTCGATCGGTGCCACGACGGTGTGGGTCAGCTCGCCCTTGGGGCCCTTGACCTTGACCGTGCGGCCGTCGATGGTGACGTCCACGCCGGCGGGAACCGCGATGGGGAGCTTGCCGATACGCGACATAGCTGTTTCCTCCGTTCCCTTCTGCTACCAGACGTAGGCGAGGACTTCCCCACCCACGCCCTTCTTGCCGGCCTGCTTGTCGGTGAGGAGCCCGTGCGACGTGGAGATGATCGCCACGCCGAGGCCACCCAGCACCTTGGGCAGGTTGGTGGACTTCGCGTACACCCGGAGACCGGGCTTGGAGATCCGCTTGATGCCCGCGATGGAGCGCTCACGGTTCGGGCCGAACTTCAGCTCGAGAACGAGGTTCTTGCCGACCTCGGCGTCCTCGACCTTCCAGCCCGTGATGAAGCCCTCCTGCTGGAGGATCTCCGCGATGTGCGACTTGATCTTGGAGTGCGGCATCGACACCGAGTCGTGGTAAGCCGAGTTCGCGTTCCGCAGACGCGTAAGCATGTCTGCGATCGGATCAGTCATGGTCATGAATTGGCCTGTGGCCTTTCTCGCCGGGGTTTCCTATATGCGCCATCCCTCTCCCCGTACAGGGACGGGACGGGTGCGGCGCGGGGACCTACGGCGTAGTAAGTCGTTCAGGGCGGCAGAGGCCCAACCCTCCTAGCCTAAGCCATGAGAGTCGGCACCTCTGCCTACCCCGGTTGCTTACCGAGAGGTCCAGGTATCCCTAAAAGCAGGGACTACCAGGAGCTCTTGGTCACGCCCGGCAGCTCGCCACGGTGAGCCATCTCACGAAGGCACACGCGGCACAGGCCGAACTTGCGGTAGACGGAGTGCGGGCGGCCGCAGCGCTGGCAGCGGGTGTAGCCACGCACACCGAACTTGGGCTTGCGAGCAGCCTTCGCGATGAGAGCCTTCTTCGCCATCTCGCTCACGCCTCCTTGAACGGGAAGCCGAGGTGACGGAGAAGGGCACGGCCCTCTTCGTCGTTGGTCGCCGTGGTCACCACGGTGATGTCCATACCCCGGACGCGGTCGATCTTGTCCTGGTCGATCTCGTGGAACATGACCTGCTCCGTGAGACCGAAGGTGTAGTTGCCACGGCCGTCGAACTGCTTCGGGGACAGGCCGCGGAAGTCGCGGATGCGCGGGAGCGCGAGCGACAGGGTGCGGTCCAGGAACTCCCACATGCGGTCGCCACGGAGCGTGACGTGGGCACCGATCGGCTGGCCCTCACGCAGCTTGAACTGCGCGATGGACTTGCGGGCCTTGGTCACGGCCGGCTTCTGACCGGTGATGGTGGTCAGGTCGCGGATCGCGCCCTCGATCAGCTTCGAGTCACGGGCGGCGTCGCCGACACCCATGTTGACCACGATCTTGACGAGGCCGGGGATCTGCATGACGTTCTCGTACTTGAACTCGTCACGCAGCTTGCCCGCGATCTCGTCACGGTACTTCTGCTTCAGACGCGGAGTGGTGGTGGTAGCCATCAGATGTCCTCACCCGTCCGCTTGGCAACGCGGATCTTGTTGCCCTCTTCGTCGAAGCGGTAACCGACACGCGTGACGACCTTCTGACCGTCCTTCTCCACGACCAACTGGACGTTGGAGACGTGGATCGGCGCCTCGGTGGTCACGATGCCGCCGGCCTGGGAGCCGCTGGCGGTCGGGCCGGCCTTGGTGTGCTTCTTGACCCGGTTGACACCCTCGACCAGGACACGCTCCTCGCGCGGGTAAGCGGCAATGACCTTGCCCTGCTTGCCCTTGTCCTTGCCGGTGATGACCTGGACCAGGTCGCCCTTCTTGATCTTCATGCTTACAGCACCTCCGGCGCGAGCGAGATGATCTTCATGAACTTCTTCTCGCGCAGCTCACGGCCGACCGGGCCGAAGATACGGGTGCCGCGAGGGTCGCCGTCGTTCTTCAGAATGACGGCGGCGTTCTCGTCGAAGCGGATGTACGAGCCGTCCGGACGGCGGCGCTCCTTGACGGTGCGAACGATGACCGCCTTGACGACGTCACCCTTCTTCACGTTGCCACCGGGGATCGCGTCCTTGACGGTGGCGACGATGACGTCACCGATGCCCGCGTAGCGGCGACCGGAGCCACCGAGCACACGGATGCAAAGGATCTCCTTCGCACCAGTGTTGTCGGCGACACGCAGTCGCGACTCCTGCTGGATCACGTCTATCTCCTGTTTGTCTGCCGGTTCCCGGCAGGGGTTTCCGTGCGGAGACCCCTGCCGAGCCTGGCGGAACTGACCTGCGAGGCAACTGCCCCGCAGGAATTGCTACTTGGCCTTCTCGAGGATCTCGACGACGCGCCAGCGCTTCGTCGCGGACAGCGGCCGGGTCTCCATCAGGAGGACGCGGTCGCCGACGCCCGCGGCGTTCTGCTCGTCGTGCGCCTTGAGCTTGTTCGTACGACGGATGACCTTGCCGTACAGCGCGTGCTTGACACGGTCCTCGACGGCGACGACGACGGTCTTGTCCATCTTGTCGCTGACGACCAGACCCTCACGGGTCTTGCGGAAACCGCGAGCTTCCTTGTTCTCAGTCACGTTGCTCTCGCTCATCAGGCGTTCTCCACCGTCTCGATGCCGAGCTCACGCTCGCGCATGAGGGTGTAGATCCGGGCGATGTCCTTGCGGACCGCCTTCAGACGGCCGTGGTTCTCGAGCTGGCCCGTCGCCGCCTGGAAGCGGAGGTTGAACAGCTCTTCCTTGGCCTCGCGGAGCTTCGCCAGAAGCTCCTCGTTGCCCAGCTCGCGCAGCTCGGACGCCTTGGTACCGGCCGACATCACGCTTCACCTGCCTCGCGCTTGACGATCCGGCACTTCATCGGCAGCTTGTGGGCCGCACGGGTCAGCGCCTCACGGGCGATCTTCTCGTTGGGGTACGACAGCTCGAACATCACACGTCCGGGCTTGACGTTGGCGATCCACCACTCAGGAGAACCCTTACCGGAACCCATGCGGGTCTCGGCGGGCTTCTTGGTGAGCGGACGGTCCGGGTAGATGTTGATCCAGACCTTGCCGCCACGCTTGATGTGACGGGTCATCGCGATACGAGCCGCCTCGATCTGGCGGTTCGTGACGTAGGCCGGGGTCAGCGCCTGGATGCCGTACTCGCCGAACGCAACCTGCGTCCCACCCTTGGACATACCGTTGCGCTTCGGGTGGTGCTGCTTGCGGTGCTTGACCCTACGGGGGATCAGCATTTCGGTCAGGCCTCCGTTCCGGTGCTCTCAGCCGGAGCGGCGGCGGCGGGAGCCTCGGCCTTGGGGGCCTCGGCGCCGGCAGCCTGCTGCGGCTTGCGACCGCGCCGCTCGCCACCGCGGCCACCACGGGCCGGGCGGTCGGTACCACCACGGGCCGGGCGGTTACCCGCACGGGCCGCAGCGTTCTCGGCGCGGACCTCGGCGATGTTCTTGACGTCGCCCTTGTAGATCCAGACCTTCACGCCGATGCGGCCGAAGGTCGTCTTGGCCTCGAAGAAGCCGTAGTCCACGTTCGCGCGGAGCGTGTGCAGGGGCACACGGCCCTCGCGGTAGAACTCCGAGCGGGACATCTCGGCGCCGCCGAGACGGCCACCGCACTGGATCTTGATGCCCTTGGCGCCCGCCTTCATGGCCGACTGCATGCTCTTGCGCATGGCACGGCGGAAGGAGACGCGGGAGGACAGCTGCTCGGCGACGGCCTGGGCCACCAGCTGAGCGTCCGTCTCCGGGTTCTTGACCTCGAGGATGTTCAGCTGGACCTGCTTGCCGGTCAGCTTCTCCAGGTCACCGCGGATGCGGTCGGCCTCGGCGCCGCGGCGGCCGATGACGATGCCCGGGCGAGCGGTGTGGATGTCCACGCGGACGCGGTCACGGGTGCGCTCGATCTCGACCTTCGAGATGCCGGCGCGCTCCATGCCGGACGTCATCATCCGACGGATGGCGACGTCTTCCTTGACGTAGTCCTTGTACAGCTTGTCGGCGTACCAACGCGACTTGAAGTCGGTCGTGACACCGAGCCGGAACCCGTGCGGGTTTACCTTCTGGCCCATTACCGGGTTCCTTCCTTGCTGCTGACGACCACGGTGATGTGGCTGGTCCGCTTGCGGATCCGGTAGGCACGGCCCTGGGCGCGCGGACGGAACCGCTTCAGGGTCGGGCCCTCGTCGACGTAGGCCTCGGAGATGAAGAGGCTGTCGACATCGGTGTGGTCGTAGTTGTGCGCGGCGTTGGCAATGGCGCTGTCGAGCACCTTGCCCACCGGAACCGAGGCTGCCTGCGGAGCGAATCGCAGAACAGCCTGGGCCTCCGTGGCGTCCATGCCACGGATGAGGTCCACCACACGGCGGGCCTTCATGGGCGTGACGCGGATGTACCGCGCCTGGGCCCTGGCTTCCATGGTTGTCCCTTCAGAGTTACTTACGTGTCTGAATGCGATCCGCTGTTAGCGGCGCTTCGACTTCCGGTCTTCCTTGACGTGGCCCCGGAAGGTGCGGGTCGGCGAGAACTCGCCGAGCTTGTGGCCGACCATCGACTCGGTGACGAACACCGGGATGTGGGTCTTGCCGTTGTGCACCGCGATCGTGTGGCCGAGCATGGCCGGGACGATCATCGAGCGACGGGACCAGGTCTTGATGACGTTCTTGGTGCCGGCTTCGTTCTGCGTGTCCACCTTCTTCATCAGGTGGTCGTCGACGAAGGGCCCCTTCTTCAAGCTACGAGGCATCTCAACCCGTCCTTAGCGCTTCTTGTTCGTCTTGCGGCGGCGGACGATGTACTTGTTCGACGCCTTCTTGGGCGAACGAGTACGGCCTTCCTTCTTGCCCCACGGGGACACAGGGTGACGACCACCGGAGGTCCGGCCCTCACCACCACCGTGCGGGTGGTCAACCGGGTTCATGACCACACCACGGACGGTCGGGCGAACGCCCAGCCACCGCTTACGGCCCGCCTTGCCCCAGTTGATGTTGCTCTGCTCGGCGTTGCCGACCTCGCCGACGGTGGCGCGGCAGCGGACGTCGACCAGGCGGATCTCACCGGACGGCATGCGCAGGTGGGCCATGGAGCCCTCCTTCGCGAGCAGCTGCACCGAGGCGCCGGCGGAGCGGGCGAACTTGGCGCCGCCGCCCGGCCGCAGCTCGATGGCGTGCAGCGTGGTACCGACCGGGATGTTGCGCAGGGCGAGGTTGTTGCCCGGCTTGATGTCGGCCCCGGGACCGTTCTCGACGCGGTCGCCCTGGCTCAGGCCACGCGGCGCGAGGATGTAGCGCTTCTCGCCGTCCGCGTAGTGCAGGAGCGCGATGCGCGCGGTGCGGTTGGGGTCGTACTCGATGTGCGCGACCTTCGCCGGCACGCCGTCCTTGTCGTGACGACGGAAGTCGATCACTCGGTAGGCGCGCTTGTGTCCGCCACCCTGGTGGCGAACGGTCACACGACCGGCGTTGTTACGGCCGCCCTTGCTGTGCAGGGGACGGACCAGCGACTTCTCCGGCGTGGACCGCGTGACCTCGACGAAGTCGGCGACGCTGGCGCCACGACGGCCCGGCGTAGTCGGCTTGTACTTGCGGATTCCCATTTCTCAGTCCTCGTCCGATATCGGACGATCCGGACCGCCCTCAGGCGGTCGGACCGCCGAAGATGTCGATACGGTCGCCCTCGGCGAGGGTCACGATCGCGCGCTTGCTGCCGGCACGCTGACCGAAACCGGTCTTCGTGCGCTTGCGCTTGCCCTGGCGGTTGATCGTGTTGACCCCGGTGACCTTGACGTCGAAGACCGCCTGGACGGCCTGCTTGATCTGGGTCTTGTTGGCGTTCGGGTCGACGATGAACGTGTACTTGTTCTCGTCGAGGAGCGCGTAGCTCTTCTCGGACACGACCGGCTTGAGCAGGACGTCACGGGGGTCCGTGTACGACTTGCTCAGCGGGGTCTCGACCGTGTTCTTGCCCTCGGCGGCGTGGCGACGCGCCTTGGCGACGCGCGCGGCCTTGGCCGCCTTGGCGGCCTTCGAGGCGATAGCGGGGTGACGGATAGCCATCAGGCCTCGCTCCCTTCGGTGTCATTGGCCTTCGGGCCGGACACGAAGGACTCGAACGCGGCCTGGGTGAAGACCACGTCGTCCGAGACGAGAACGTCGTACGTGTTCAGCTGGCCCGGCTCCAGGATGTGGACCTGGGGCAGGTTGCGGGCGGACAGCCACGCGGCCTCGTCGGCGCGGTCGACGACCAGGAGCAGGTTCTTGCGCTCCGAGATCTTGCCGAACAGCGACTTGGCGGCCTTGGTGCTGGGGTTCTCGCCCTCGACCACGCCGGCGACGACGTGGATGCGGTTGTGACGCGCCCGGTCGGTGAGGGCACCGCGCAGGGCGGCGGCCTTCATCTTCTTCGGGGTGCGCTGCGAGTAGTCACGCGGCACGGGACCGTGCACGACGCCACCACCGGCGAACTGCGGCGCGCGGGTCGAACCCTGGCGGGCGCGACCGGTGCCCTTCTGGCGGTACGGCTTCTTGCCGCCACCGCGGACCTCGCCACGCGTCTTGGTCTTGTGCGTGCCCTGGCGGGCAGCGGCCAGCTGCGCGACGACGACCTGGTGGATCAGCGGAACGCTGACCTTGGCGTCGAAGATCTCCGCGGGGAGCTCGACGGAACCGGCCTTCTCGCCCGCCGGCGAAAGGATGTCAACAGTGCTCATCGGTTACCTCAGGCCCCCTTGGCCGCGGTGCGGACCAGGACGAGGCCGCCGTTCGGACCGGGAACCGCGCCCTTGATGAGCAGCAGACCCTTCTCCGCGTCAACGGCGTGGACGGTCAGGTTCTGGGTGGTGACCCGCTCGTTGCCCATGCGACCCGCCATGCGGAGGCCCTTGAACACACGACCCGGGGTGGCGCAGCCACCGATGGAACCGGGCGAGCGGTGCTTGCGCTGGGTGCCGTGTCCGGCGCCGAGGCCACGGAAGTTGTGGCGCTTCATGACGCCGGCGAAGCCCTTGCCCTTGCTCTTGCCGGTCACGTCGACCTTCACGCCGGCCTCGAACACCTCGGCGGTGATCTCCTGGCCCAGCGTGTACTCGGAGGCGTCCGCGGTGCGGATCTCGACGAGGTGGCGACGGGGGGTGACGTCGGCCTTGGCGAAGTGGCCCTTGAGGGGCTTGTTCACCTTGCGCGGGTCGATCTCGCCGAAGGCGATCTGGACCGACTCGTAGCCGTCGACGTCGTTCGTACGAACCTGGGTCACGACGTTGGGGCCGGCCTTGACGACGGTGACCGGGACGACACGGTTGTTCTCGTCCCAGACCTGCGTCATGCCGAGCTTCTCGCCCAGGATGCCCTTGATCTGCTTAGCCATTCTCAGCCCACCAGCCTCAGAGCTTGATCTCGATGTCGACACCGGCCGGGAGGTCGAGTCGCATCAGAGAGTCAACGGTCTTGGGGGTCGGGTCGAGGATGTCGATCAGGCGCTTGTGCGTGCGCATCTCGAAGTGCTCGCGCGAGTCCTTGTACTTGTGCGGCGACTTGATGACGCAGTACACGTTCTTCTCAGTGGGCAGCGGCACCGGGCCCGCGACCGACGCACCAGTGCGAGTCACCGTCTCGACGATCTTCTTCGCCGAAGAGTCGATGACCTCGTGGTCGTAGGCCTTGAGCCGGATGCGGATCTTCTGTCCCGCCATGGCTACTCAGTAGTCCTGTCTCTTCTCACGCTCTGGAACCCGGCGGATTCCTTCTGCTGCCTTCGTTTCTCCGACCCACGCGGTCGGGCGTGTCGCGCTCCCGCTGACATGAATGTCCCTTGTTCGAACATCCCTGCGGGGAATGCGCACGGCCCTTCCGGAAACCGCGGACCGGGGACCTCGGGCCCACCGGGCGCCTGGCCGGTGCCGCGCTCACACTTCCCGGAAGATTCCCGTACGTCCGCCCCAGTGCTGCCCGAGGGCAGTTAGGACGACGAGTACTGTGGGACTCGCTTCCGGTCCTCCCGGCGGGAGGCGCGCAGCATCAACACTCGACCGAGCAACTCGGACAGTCTGCCATACGGGGCAGGCAGACCGCCAATCGAGCCGAAGAGATTACCCCGAGGGTGACGTAGGTCAAACCGGGGGCGGGGCGGCGTCAGACGGACTCGGCCCCCGGACCTGCCGTCGGAGTGGTCACGGCCACCCGCAAAGTGCCGTCTGCCGACGGCGCGACCCGGACCGCGCTCCCGTCGACGGGGTTGCCCGCCAGCAGCGCGGGGGCACCGGCCGCCGCCGGGGTCTGCCCGAGCCTCCAGCCCTGGCTCTCCAAGTATGTCCGGGCCCGCGCCAGCGCGTGGGCCATCGCTTCCTCGGTCAGCGGCTCGGTCGACCAGGCGTGATGGGCGTACCGGTCCTCGCCGTCCTGGTAGGTGGCGAGCCCCTCTCCCTCACGCGTCGCCGCATGACGCACCTGGAGGGCGTCGTAGAGGCGGCTGGAGTGGTCGCGGGCGAGGCGCTGGGCCCGCTCGTCGTCCGCGGTCTGCCGGAAAGAGGCGGGGTCGTCCGTGCTGGAGCCGCCCGCGGCGAAGCACGGGGACGTGATGGTGATGGCGGCCAGTCCCTCGCCCTTGGCCTTGTCGACGACACCGGTGAGCGCGGTCATCCAGAAGTCGTCGGGGACCGTGCGCATGTTGACCGTGGGGAAGGGGTCCGACCAGTCGGCGTCCGCGCTCTGGAACTTGTAGCCGCGGCTTACCCAGGCGTCTCTGGCCTGGCGCACCAGCTTCTTCGCCTCGGTCCCCGGCACCCCCGTGAGCTGGTACGAGAGCGTGACCTGCCGGCGCTCGCCGGCGCTGTGGTCATCGGCCAGACAGGCGCCGACGGGGTTCAACCCGGTGCGCTTGAGGGTCGGCCTGGGGGACATGCCGTCCACGGCCTGGTGAAGGATGTCCTCGGCGCGCTTGGTCGCCTGCTGCTCGTCCATGGTGACCTGCTTCGATCCCGTCTCGGTGCCGCTGCTTCCCTTCTGCCCCGCCCCGCACCCCGCCAACGCGACGGACGCGGCCAGTACGGCGATGCCCGTCATCGCCCGGGACAGCTTCATGGGGTTCCTCCAGTCACGATCTTCGCCATGTTGTTCAAGGAGTCACCCTCCCAGTACTGCGAGTGTGCGGGCATCAGGCCGTCCGTGGTCGGCAACTTTCCCGGCGCGACGTGGAAGGTCTGCCCACCGAATTCATCGGAAGTCGGATCGTTGCCGTACATGACCGAGTGATCGTTGAAGAGGCGCCAGTATGCCTTGGGGTTGAGGGGTGCCAGCGGACCGGCCGGCGGCGGGGCGAGATTCACAAGGTCGTTCCTGGCGGTCGCGGCCCAGACGTGGTCAGCTCCGATGTGCAGGTCCTTGGCGTGGTTCACGCCCACCCCGGGACTACCTACCAGGATGGCGCGGTCCACGGGCAGGTTGGGATGGTCCCGCATGGTCTCACCGGCCACGAGGGTGCCATAGCTGTGGCCGAGAACCGTCGAGTTCACCGGCCCGTGGTGGGCGGTGTCGATTCCGGTGAGGAAGTTGCCCAGTGGCTCACGAGCAGCGTCGGCGTACTTGGCGTCGGTCGCGTCGGTGAGGAGGTCCTGCGGAGCGTCGTAGCCGAGCCACATGATCGACGCCGTCTTGTGGGTGGGGTCGGTGAGGCTGGCCCGGTCCTGGAGCACCTCGGCTCGGTGTATGTCACCGTCGATGCTGCTCAGACTCGTACCGGTACCAGGCACATAGGTGGCCACGTTGTCGGCGGTGTCGGGATCGCCGATGGAGATGATGACGCGGCCGTTGTTCGTGTCGTCGAAGCCGAGCAGGTAGGGACGCTTGCTCTCGTCTGTGTAGGTGTCGAAGCGTTTCTCGATCGCTTCCATCCCGCCGAGCGGGCCGCGGGCCGCCTTCCGCGCTTCCTCCCAGTCCTTCCACGCCTGGGTCTCCACGCTCAGGCCCTTCGGCATGGCGCCGGTGTACGGGTCGATGTAGGGCTGGAACCGCTCGGGCTCCGGATGCTTCTTCAGCCAGGCGTCGTAATCCAGTTGCGCCTTTGCGTGGGCCTCGTCGAGCACCGTTCGGTTGGCCTGGTCCCGCACGGTGGCGGGGAGTCCGTCCATCGCACCGACCGCGTCGGGGTGGACCGACAGGTAGTCCGAGCGCTGCTCGTCGGTGAGTCCCTTCCACCAGTCGGCGTTGGCCTTTGGATCGTCGTGCTTGGGCGGCCGGGGCAGGGAGTCCAGATAACCCTTGCCGGCGTCGCGCACCCCGTCCGTGTCCGACTTGACGTCGATCCAGTCCTTGTCGGAGACCACCAGGTCGTCGTCGGCCTTCAGGGCGCGCAGCTTCGGAGCCCACTTCGTGTCCGCGTCCGTGGCTTCCTTCAGGGCGTCACCGATGCGGTCGGCGAAGCCCACGGCCTTGCCGAAGTTCGGGTTCGGATGCATGTTCACGGCCTGGCGCTCCAGCGCGGACGCCGTCGGATCCGTCGGACTGGTGCTCACCTGCACCGTGCCGCCCTCCGGGACCTTTCCGTCGACCTCCTTGCCACCGGCCGGGAAGGTCACCGACCCGTCCGTGCCGACCGTGCAGCCGGCCGCCTTCGCGTCCTCCAACGCCGCTTCCAGCTTTCGCTTGGCCGCGGCCATGTCGAAGGCGAAGCCATTCAGCGCCGTGCTGACCAGCGCACACTCGGTCTCGACGTAGTGGAAGTCCTTGGACAGCTCCTTCAGCTCCCGCAGAGCGGCCGTCGCGCTTTCCCCGGAGAGCTGGTTGCGGATCCCCGCCGAGACCCGGTTGTCGATCGCTTCCCTGGCCTTGCCCGCCATCTCGCTCGTGGCGCGGTAGCCGTCCGCGGCCTCCTGGTACTCGGACGGCTTGAATGCCTTCAGCACGGCAAGATCCATGACGCGCTCACTTGCCCTTCGTCTGGCCGCCGACGGCCTCGGTGTCCCGGTACTCCGACTTGATCTCCTGCAGCCCCGCCCGGACGTCTCCGTCAGTCATCGACAGATCGCGCCCCGCGCGCTCCAGCAGGCCGCCCAGCTTCCCGCAGCGGCCACCCACGTCACCGACGTACTTCTTCCAGGATTCGAAGAGCTCCTTCTGCGCCGCGGCCGACTCGCACCCGGCGCCGTCCCCCAGCCCCGACTGGCCGTGCTCGAGCTTCCCCAGAGCCGTGCTCACGTCGGTCCGCAGGCCCGTGATGTCACCGCCGGCGGTCGCCCATACCTTCCGGTCCGACTTCAGCAGCCCCGGGCCGCCACCGGAGGAACCGCCACCACCGGCGGTCGGCAAGTGGTTCAGCTGCATCCGAGCGGAACCCGAACGCGTGACCGCGTGCGCCTTCAGCTCTTCCCATTCGTCCCAGGACATGCCCGTGGCCCTCCCCCGCGCCCCATCAGCCGCCTCGCCGCGAGCTCGCACCGGCGTTCCTGTGTGCGAGGTATGAACTCTCTTTGAGTGCCTCAAAATAACAGCGCGTCACCACTGTTGCGATCTGTCTGGGGGACTAGGCGGTTGAGTACCCGTACTCATGCGCAACCGGGTCGTGCCGGACTCCGAAGACGGGCTCGTCGCCGTCAAAGCGCACGCACGAACTCGGCTCAATGGTGCTGCGCCGAGAGCTCCAACACATGCCGGCGATGGTCGAGTTGCCGTCCGCGGAGCTTCAGGTGACGCCGACCGCGCGCAAGTCAGGTGCCGTGCAAGACCGTGCGAGCGGAGATCACCGTCCCGGCCGGCTGACCGCCTCTATGCCACCGGCCCGGCCGGAGGCCACGGTGTGGCTCCGGAGGGGGGTGGGCCCCACATGGGGGGCGTCGCCGCGGCGAGGAGCCGGCGGCGGTGGCGGCCGCGGCGGACCGCGGTGACGATGCAGATGGCCGGTACCGCGACCGCCGCCGTCAGGAAGCAGCCGACCGCGGCCAGGATGCCGCCGACCATGCCGCCCACCTCGGGCTTGTCGCCCAGCGCGAACTCGGCCCCGGGGACCTCCGACGTACAGATGACCGGGTAGTCGCCGCTGGTCCGCGGGGTGAACTCGAAGACACGGTCCCAGGAGCGGGCTCCGTGGGTGACGCGGAAGGTGCCGGCCGGCTTGCTCGGCGCATCGGCCAGTTCGCGCGGGATCCGGCAGTCGACGTGCCCCCACCGGGACTGGGAGACGTAGATCGCCCGGGTCTCGCCCCGGGTGAAGGCGAACGTGCGCTGCTCCCCGCCGGCGAACGTGTGCGCCGTGTCGACCGAGTTCACCGCGTCCTTGATCGCCAGCACGACGAGGGTGACCCCGGTGCCGACCAGGACGACACCGAGCAGCGCGGCCACCACGTACCACAGGCGCCTGGGCCGCAGGTCCTTCGCCGGGACGACGGGCGGCGCGGGGGGCGGGCCGCCGTAACCGCCGTACGGTGCACCCCAGGTGTTCGGTATGGCCATGACCCGGCATCGTAGAACAGGTGTCGGGGCGGCGGCCGGGAAAAGGGAGGGGACCGGGATGATGAGCCGGGAAGAGGCCGTGGCGGCGGCCGAGCGGTATCTGCGCACCTCGGCGTATCCGGAGCGCGCGCAGTCCGTCGTGATGCTCGCCGGGACGGCGCTCTGGTACCCGTACGGCTGGACGGTGTGCTTCGACTTCCGGGAGCACCTGGAGACGGGGGACCCGATGCAGGGCCCCTTCAGCTCGCTCCTCGTCGTCCCGCACGACGGCACGGAGGTGCACTTCCCGCCGACCCACATGCCGGCGGAGCTGTATCTGGCACAGCGGGCCGCGGCGGCGGTGGCGAGCGCCGGCGGTCCGCGTGCGCGCGCCGAGGCGTGGCTGCGGCACACCTACGGCGCTCTGGTGGAAGTGGCCGGGCCAAACCGGGAGCCGGTGTACGAGACGGCCAGCGCCTGGCTGTTCGCGTGCCGGGCGGTCCCCCAGCCGGGCTTCAGCGACCCGGCGATGCTCGCCGCCTCGGTGGTGGTGCCGAAGGACGGTGGCGTCCCCTTCCACCCGTCCCCCAGCGACCCGCTGGCCGACATGGAACCGAGGGCGGCCCAGGGGGCACCGGGCCGGGACCTGCACGCGCGCGGCTGCCTCGTCGCCGTGCACTGCGGGATCGACGGCATACCGGTCTCCCCCCTGCCCTGGAGCCCCTTCCACGAGGCCCCCGGCTGGTGGGACCGGCTCGCGCGCCGCTACTTCCCGGAGTTCGCGCCGGTGCCGGTGAGCGGCTGGGACGACGTGATCGGCGCGGTCGGGGAGCCGGGGCCCGGAACCCGGGGCGTCGTCCGGGTACGGCGGCAGATCGGCGGCCACGAGATCAGCGGGAACCTGGTCTACGTCCACAACAACCAGGGCCGGGTCGTCCTCCTCGACGGTCTGGCCGGGGCCCTCACCCGCCTCGATCCGCCGCCGCTGATACGGGAGTTGACGCTGCTGCGGGCTTTGCCGCAGGCCGCCCGGCGACCAGCCGGCGGGTGACTCGCCGTCCCGGCGGTGCCGATCAAACCGGTGGGGCGTTGTCAGTGGCCTGTGACAGGATCCACATCGATCGCAGCCGGCGACGGATGCGGCGGCATCCCGCCGCCCGCGTCGGTGACGCCCGCGTACACAGATATCCGGGGGGTATCCCATGTCACGACCGACGGCTCTTCCGCTCCGCGGCGCCCGGCCCGGTTCCGCCCTGGCCCGCCTCACCACCGTCTTCGCGCTGACGCTGGCCTGCGCCGGCGCAACCACCGGTCTGCTGAACGCCCCGGCGGCGCAGGCCCAGACCGTCTCCGACGGCTCGCTCGCGTTCAGCGGCGACGCGGGTGACTACATCAGCGGTGGCCAGTCGTACTCCTACGCCACCTCGTCCGGTGACGGCCTCGACGCCTACGCCTCCACCGACGACAGCCACATATCCGTCAGCGTCAACGGCGCGAACGGCGACTGGTGGTACCTGGACCTGGCGGCCCCCGCCGGTCAGGCACTCGCGCCGGGCGACTACACCGAGGCCACCCGTTACCCGTTCAACCCGGCCTCCCAGCCGGGCCTTTCGGTGGACGGCAACGGCCGCGGCTGCAACACGCTCACCGGTTCGTTCCACATCGCCGACGTGACCTTCGGGCCCGAGGGGTACGTGCAGAAGCTGGACGCCACCTACGAGCAGCACTGCGAGGGAGGCTCCGCCGCGCTGCGCGGCGAGGTGCACATCGACAACCCGGCGCCGTCGGCCGCGCTCGACCTCGGCGTCTCCGTCGGCCTCACGGGCAAGGCGAGCACCCTCGACGGCAAGGCCACCATCGACGGCACGGTCAGCTGCAACGCGCCGGTCAAGGTGTCCGTCTCCGGTGACGTCACGCAGGTCGCCAAGAAGGTCCTGATCAAGGGCTCGTACGCGACGACGGTCGACTGCGAGCCGGGCACCCCGGTCGCCTGGACGGCCGCGGCCGACCCCACGGGCACGACCCCGTTCCAGAAGGGTGACGTGACGGTCAACGCCCGCGCCACCGCCGTCGACCCGAACTACGGGCAGCTCGTCACGGCGAACCAGACCGCCGTGGTGTCCCTGGACAAGAGCAAGTCGGTGAGCTGAGCCGGGGGCGCCAAGGGGCGGTGGGTGGCACCGCGGGGACGAGCCGGCCAGGTCCGGCCCCCGCACCGGTGCCACCACCGCCCCGCGGCGTTTCCAGAGCCCTGCCGCCGTGCCCCACCGCGCCCCGCCCGTCAAGGCGACGCCGCGACTACACGTTGCCCACCGCGGCCTTGCCGCCGGGCCAGCCCCCCTGTTCCGGCACCAGGTTGTTCGCGCTGAGCACGCCGTCCTCGGCCGGCAGGCCCAGCGAGGTGCGCAGGGTGCCGACGGCCGGGTCGCGCAGGGAGACGACCAGGCGGTAGGCCGGCTGGCCGGTGATGGTCCGGTGGGAGTCCGTGGGGGGCTGGAGCGCCTCCGCCACGGAGCGGGCGTCGTAGCCGGGGCACAGGGCCTGGGAGGGCAGGGTTATCTCGCCGACGGACCCGTCACCCACGTCGACGGAGGTGCCCTTCTTCGAGGAGGACCAGGTGACGGGCAGCCCGTGGGCGCCGGCCACCAGTCCGCGCGGTCCCTCTATCTCCACCGCCACGCCCTGGCTCCCCGGGTTCCGCGACAGTTCCAGGGACTTCTTCGCGCCGGGGGCGAAGCCCAGGCCCACGGTGAGGTGGCCCGGCGAGCGGGACGACAGCTTCTCGTAGCCGTAGGAGGCGAGCACCAGGCGGGGGCCGGATCCGGTGCCGGAGGGCTCGGGCGCGGGCTCGTCGGCGCCCGGCGGCAGCGGGAAGTGGTGGTAGTCGCCGGTGCCGCACTGGTTGCCGTCGGAGGTGCCGCCGCCGGGCAGGGAGACCGCCTTGGCCGGGCCGGAGACGGGCCCGGAGGACTGCGGTATCAGGCCCATCTGGAAGGCGCCGAAGACCACCACGGCCCCCGCGGCCAGCCAGGGCGCCGCGCTCGCCAGCCAGGCGGTGGCCGACCTGGTGCGCTTCGGACGGCGCGGGCGGCGCAGTCGTACGGCCGCGATCCGGGCCCGGGCCGAGGGTTCCTTGGGGGCGCGCCCGCCGCCGCCCGCCACCACCTCCCGCAGGAACGCGTCCCACTGCTCGTCGGACGGGGAGGAGGGGTCGTCGGGGCCTTGGGCGGGCGGGACGGTGCTCACGCGGGTCACTTTCCTCGGATGATCGGCCTGCGGTGGTCGGCCTGGGGGCAAGGTCATTCCTAAGCGGCCCGGCGCCGTCGCACAAGGGGTTCCGGAAAGTGGCGGACATGCGAAGAGGCCCGTACGACCGGAGTCGTACGGGCCTCTCCCGAGGTCAGTCAGTGACCTTCAAGCAAGCGGAACTTACTTGACGATCTTGGTGACCTGGCCGGCGCCCACGGTGCGGCCACCCTCACGGATGGCGAACTTCAGGCCCTCTTCCATGGCGACCGGCTGGATCAGCTGGACGGACATCTCGGTGTTGTCGCCCGGCATGACCATCTCGGTGCCCTCGGGGAGGGTCACAACGCCCGTCACGTCCGTCGTACGGAAGTAGAACTGCGGACGGTAGTTGTTGAAGAACGGCGTGTGGCGGCCACCCTCGTCCTTGGACAGGATGTAGGCCTGGGCCTCGAACTCGGTGTGCGGGGTGACCGAACCCGGCTTGATGATGACCTGGCCGCGCTCGACGTCCTCGCGCTTGATGCCGCGGAGCAGCAGACCGACGTTCTCACCGGCCTGGCCCTCGTCGAGCAGCTTGCGGAACATCTCGATGCCGGTGACCGTGGTGGAGGTCTTCTCCGGCTTGATGCCGATGATGTCGACGGTCTCGTTGACCTTGAGGACACCACGCTCGATACGGCCGGTGACGACCGTACCGCGGCCGGTGATGGTGAAGACGTCCTCGATCGGCATCAGGAACGGCTTGTCGACGTCGCGCTCCGGCTCCGGGATCGCGGTGTCGACGGCGTTCATGAGGTCCAGGACGGACTGGGTCCACTGCGCGTCGCCCTCGAGGGCCTTCAGCGCGGAGACCTTGACGACCGGAACGTCGTCGCCCGGGAACTCGTACTCGGAGAGGAGCTCACGCACCTCGAGCTCGACGAGCTCCAGGATCTCCTCGTCGTCCACCATGTCGGCCTTGTTCAGGGCGACGACGATGTACGGAACGCCGACCTGGCGGGCCAGGAGCACGTGCTCCTTGGTCTGCGGCATCGGGCCGTCGGTGGCGGCGACCACCAGGATCGCGCCGTCCATCTGCGCGGCACCGGTGATCATGTTCTTGATGTAGTCCGCGTGACCCGGGCAGTCGACGTGGGCGTAGTGACGCGCCTCGGTCTGGTACTCGACGTGCGCGATGGAGATGGTGATACCGCGCTGGCGCTCCTCGGGCGCCTTGTCGATGTTGTCGAACGGGGTGGCCTCGTTCAGCTCCGGGTACGCGTCGTGCAGCACCTTGGTAATGGCGGCCGTGAGGGTCGTCTTACCGTGGTCGATGTGACCGATGGTGCCGATGTTGACGTGCGGCTTAGTCCGCTCGAACTTCGCCTTCGCCACTGGGGTCCTCCTGTGGAGTGGTTCTGTACGCCTTACTTCATCGGCGCCAGGTGATCTTTGCTGTTAATGCCCGGGGCCCGGGGCAAACATCCGGGTTCACGGTTGTTTGCCCCTGGAGGCTCCGGAGTCAAGCCTAAAGCGTGGGAACGCGGTGCGTTACTCGCCCTTGGCCTTCGCGATGATCTCCTCGGCGACGTTCCGCGGAACCTCGGCGTAGGAGTCGAACTGCATCGAGTAGCTTGCGCGACCCGACGTCTTGCTGCGGAGGTCGCCGACGTAGCCGAACATCTCCGACAGGGGCACGAGGCCCTTCACGACGCGGGCACCAGCCCGCTCCTCCATGGCCTGGATCTGGCCACGGCGGGAGTTGATGTCGCCGATGACCTCACCCATGTAGTCCTCGGGCGTGGTGACCTCAACGGCCATCATCGGCTCGAGGAGCACGGGCGAAGCCTTGCGCGCGGCCTCCTTGAAGGCCTGCGAACCGGCGATCTTGAAGGCGAGCTCGGAGGAGTCGACCTCGTGGTAGGCACCGTCGTGGAGGATGACACGGACACCGGTCATCTCGTAGCCGGCCAGGATGCCGAACTGCATGGCCTCCTGCGCACCGGCGTCGACCGAAGGGATGTACTCCTTCGGGATGCGACCACCGGTCACCTTGTTCACGAACTCGTACGAGGTGTCGCCGCTCTCGATCGGCTCGATGCCGATCTGCACCTTCGCGAACTGACCGGTACCACCGGTCTGCTTCTTGTGCGTGTAGTCGACGCGCTCGACGGCCTTGCGGATCGTCTCGCGGTAGGCCACCTGCGGCTTGCCGACGTTGGCCTCGACCTTGAACTCGCGCTTCATCCGGTCGACCAGCACCTCGAGGTGAAGCTCGCCCATACCGCCGATGACGGTCTGGCCGGTCTCCTCGTTGGTGTGCACCTGGAAGGAGGGGTCCTCCTCCGCGAGACGCTGGATGGCGACACCCAGCTTCTCCTGGTCACCCTTGGACTTGGGCTCGATCGCGACCTCGATGACCGGCGCCGGGAAGTCCATGGACTCCAGGATCACCGGGTTCTTCTCGTCGCAGAGCGTCTCACCGGTGGTGGTCTGCTTCAGGCCCATGACGGCGACGATGTCGCCGGCGCCCACCGCGTCGATCTCCTCACGCTTGTTGGCGTGCATGCGGTAGATCTTGCCGATGCGCTCCTTCTTGCCCTTGACGGAGTTCAGCACCGAGGTGCCGGACTCCAGGCGGCCCGAGTAGACCCGGACGAAGGTGAGCTTGCCGAGGTGCGGGTCGCTCATGATCTTGAACGCCAGCGCGGACAGCGGCTCGTCGTCGGACGGCTTGCGGCGGACGACCTCCTCCGGGTCGTTGACGGCGTGGCCCTCGATGGCCTCGACGTCGAGCGGGGAGGGGAGGTAGCGCACGACCGCGTCGAGCAGGGGCTGGACACCCTTGTTCTTGAACGCGGTACCGCAGAACACGGGAGTGACGGTGGTGCCGTCGCTCTTGCCGGACGCGATGGTGATGCGACGGATCGCGGCGTACAGCTGCTCCACGGAAGGCTCCTCGCCCTCCAGGTACAGCTCCATGATCTCTTCGTCGTTCTCGGCCACGGCCTCGAGCAGCTTGCCGCGGTACTCCTCGGCAGCCTCGGTGTGGGTGTCCGGGATGTCGACGATGTCGTACATCTCGCCCTTGGTGGCCTCGGCGGACCACACGAAGGCCTTCATCGTCACCAGGTCGACGACGCCCTTGAAGTCCGCCTCGGCGCCGATCGGCAGCTGCATGACCAGCGGCTGCGCGCCCAGACGGTCGACGATCATGTCGACACAGCGGTGGAACTCGGCACCGGTGCGGTCGAGCTTGTTGACGAAGCAGATGCGCGGAACGCCGTAGCGGTCCGCCTGACGCCACACGGTCTCGGACTGGGGCTCAACGCCGGCGACGCCGTCGAACACCGTCACCGCACCGTCGAGCACGCGCAGGGAGCGCTCCACCTCGACGGTGAAGTCGACGTGACCCGGGGTGTCGATGATGTTGATGGTGTGGTCGACGTCTTCCAGCGGCCAGTGGCAGGTGGTGGCAGCAGAGGTGATCGTGATGCCACGCTCCTGCTCCTGCTCCATCCAGTCCATGGTGGCAGCGCCGTCGTGGACCTCACCGATCTTGTAGGACACACCGGTGTAGAACAGGATCCGCTCGGTGGTGGTCGTCTTGCCCGCGTCGATGTGGGCCATGATGCCGATGTTGCGCACCTTGGCCAGGTCAAGCGAAGTGGTAGCCATAAGGCTTCAGTCTTCTCTCGGTCTCGATGTGGACTGCGACTACCAGCGGTAGTGCGCGAAGGCCTTGTTGGACTCGGCCATCTTGTGCGTGTCCTCGCGCTTCTTCACAGCGGCACCCAGGCCGTTGGAGGCGTCGAGGAGCTCGTTGAGCAGACGCTCGGTCATGGTCTTCTCGCGACGGGCGCGGGAGTAACCGACCAGCCAGCGCAGCGCCAGCGTGTTGGCACGGCCGGGCTTGACCTCGACCGGAACCTGGTAGGTGGCACCACCGACACGGCGGGACTTGACCTCGAGGGTCGGCTTGATGTTCTCAAGGGCGCGCTTGAGGGTGATGACCGGGTCGTTGCCGGTCTTCTCGCGCAGACCCTCCATGGCGCCGTAGACGATGCGCTCGGCGGTGGAGCGCTTGCCGTTCAGCAGCACCTTGTTGATCAGCGAGGTCACCAGAGGAGAGCCGTAAACCGGGTCGATGATGACCGGGCGCTTCGGGGCGGGGCCCTTACGAGGCATTCTTACTTCTCCTTCTTGGCGCCGTAGCGGCTGCGGGCCTGCTTGCGGTTCTTGACACCCTGGGTGTCGAGGGAGCCGCGGATGATCTTGTAGCGAACACCCGGCAGGTCCTTCACACGGCCGCCGCGCACGAGCACGATGGAGTGCTCCTGCAGGTTGTGTCCCTCACCCGGAATGTAAGCGGTGACCTCGATCCCGCTGGTCAGACGCACACGCGCGACCTTACGCAGGGCCGAGTTCGGCTTCTTCGGGGTGGTCGTGAACACACGCGTGCAGACGCCGCGACGCTGAGGGGAACCCTCGAGTGCGGGCGTCTTGTTCTTCTCGACCTTGTCCTGCCGGCCCTTGCGGACCAGCTGCTGGATCGTAGGCACTACTTCTCCGGTTTCTGTGTGCCGATGGGTACAGCTAACCTGGAACGTCGCCGACCCACGCGGTCGGGTGTGTCGAATCCGCCAGACTCCCGCCGCAAGGCGAAAAGGGCGCGAATTACGGTGGCCGGTAGCGGCTCGCCATACGGTTTCAAGGCACGCACAGCAGCCAGGGCACACCCCAGGCACAAGGTCTGAGAGTACCTACCTCACGGACTTCGGTCAAAACAAATGGAGCAGCCCCCGACACGCTGGACTTTCCCACCTCGTCAGCATGGTTTTGTCCCCATCGTCCGCCACCCGGCGGCGGGGCGCCACAGCACGGCGTCGCGGCTGGTCGCACTCCTTCGCTCGCTCCCGCTCCCCGGTCTCCGCCGCCTGGCCGGATTCCGCTCTTGCCGGGTTGCCGCCGAATGCCCTTTCAGTACGTTGATCCGTCCACCGCGGTGAACGATTCGGGGGAACCGGCATGGCGAGCAAGTGGACCGCGTCCACTCCGTACGACGGCGGTCTCGACGACCGGGTGCCGTTCCTGGCCCGGCTGGAGGCCGAGGACCGGGCGGCGCTGCTCGCGCTGGGCCGGGAGCTGACCTTCACCGCGCGGTCCGTGCTCATCCACCACCACGAGCCGTCCTCCCACGTCCTGGTCCTCGTGCAGGGCTGGACCAAGGTGACCGCGGCCGCGGCCAACGGCTACGAGGCACTGCTCGCACTGCGCGGGCCGGGCGACATCATCGGCGAGTCGGCCGCGCTGACCGGCCGTACCCGCTCGGCCACCGTGACCGCGCTGGAGCAGGTGCGGGCGGTGGCCGTGCAGCGCGAACGGTTCACGGAGTTCCTGGCGCACTCCCCCGCCGTCTCCTTCGCCCTGCTCGGCCTCACCTCGGACCGTACCCGCGCCGCCGACCGGCGCCGGCTGGAGTTCGCCTCCATGACCGTCCGGGAGCGCTTCGCCACCCTGCTGCTCGACCTCGCCCGCACCCATGGCCGGCGCACCGCCGAAGGCGTCGAACTCTCCGTGCCGCTGAGCAAGCAGGAGCTGGCCGGCTCGGTCGGCGCCTCGCGCGAGGCGGTGCAGCGCCTGCTGAAGGAGTTGCGGGAGCGCGATGTGGTGCGCACCGGCCGCCGGGCGCTGGTGATCGTACGACCGGACGTGCTGCGGCGGCTCGCGCGGGCCGACGCGCCGGAGTGAGCGCCCGCGCACACAGCGCACTCCCCGGCCGCCGCCCGCTCTGTGCACACGGTCACAGTCCCAGTGGGTCATTCGTCCTCGCGCCCCCGCGGCGCCAGGCGCCACCCTGCTGACGGCGGCGCGGCCCCCACCACCACGGCACCGACCGAGAGGCAAGCATGAAAGATCCCGTGAGCCGGACGATCCTGCTGTTCGACATCGAGAAGTACAGCGACCGGGACGACGTCGAACAGGCCTATCTGCGGCGCGTGCTCTACGACATCGCCGACCGCGCGCTGGAACGCGCCGGCATCGACGAGACGCTGCGGCAGCGGGCCGACCGCGGCGACTCCGTCATGGAGCTGATCGACGCGGGCGCGTCCGTCCCGGCGCTGCTGCGGGCCCTGCTCACCGAGGTGCCCGCCCGGCTGCACGGGTACAACCGGCTGGCGTCGAGCTCCGCCCAGATCAGGCTGCGGGGCGTGGTCGCCACCGGGTACGTGGCCGTGGACGAGCACGGCGGCTGGGTCGGTTCCGACCTGAACCACGCCTGCCGGCTGCTGGACGCCCCGCTGCTGCGCGACGCGCTGCGGGAGCGGGACAACGGTTTCGCGCTGTGCGTGTCGGAGGGCGTGCACACCGGGATCGTGCGTCACGACCACCACGGCATCCGGGCCGCCGAGTTCCATCCGGTGACCCTGACCAGCAAGAACGGGCCGCTGCGCGCCTGGCTGCACGGGCCGGTGCCGAGCGGCGCCACGGACCACGGTGGGACGGGGGCGGGGGAAGCCCCGGTGCCGGGCACGTCGGGGGACGTCCCGGCACCGGGGTCGCCGGCCGCCGGGGCCCCGACGGCACCCGCCCAGGCGCCGTCCACACCCGCGTCGCCGGGCGCGGGTGGTGTGGTGTTCGACTTCGGCGGCGGATCGCCCCGGTTCGGCGGCAGCCTGGTGGCCGGGGACCAGCACGGTGTCTCCGGCGGGCAGGTCACCGGGGACGTGCACCTCGGCGGCACGGCGGGTGAGGGCGCATGACGGCTTCCGCGGCCGCCGCCGTCGGCGATCCGGCCCCCGACGAGCAGGCCCCGCCGGGCCGGCCGGTCCCCGGCGAGGACCCGTGGCCCGCCGCCGGCCCGGACCCGGAGGAGGAGAACAGCCACGAGGCACGGGCCGCCCAGCGCGAACTGGTCGCGCACACCCCGGGCTTCTTCCTCGGCGAGGACACCCGCTTCGGCGGCAGCCTGGTCGGCGGCTCCCAGCACGGTGTGTCGGGTGGCCGGGTGGACGGCGACGTGTACCTGGGCGGCCGTATGGAGATCCACCACCACGGGCCCGTGGGGACCACGCCCGACGCGTCCGGCGAGGTGCCCCGCGAGCGGATCGAGGAGCTGGCCGCCGTCTTCGCCGAGGGGCCCGCCTTCGGGGCCGCGCTGGAGCGGCTGCGCGAGGAGCGGGTGCTGGTCCTCTCCGGCGCCCACGCCACCGGGCGCAACGCGGCCGCGCTGATGCTGGTGCACCGCCTGGGTGTCCCCGCCGTCCACGCGCTGAGCCCCGAGATCGCGCCCGCCGCGCTGAGCGGCGCGCTCACCCAGCCCGGCGGCTACGTCCTGCGGGATCTGCCGCTCAGCCGCAACCGCCCGCTGCGCGACACCCATCTGTTCGCGGCCCGGGACCAGCTGGCAAGGACCGGCGGCTGTCTCGTCGTGACCGTGGAGAACTCGCCGCATCTGCCCGGGGTCACGCCCTGCCCCTGGGCACCGCCGCCCGCCGAGGACGTCGTACGGGCGCTGCTGCGCCGGCACCGGCCCGACGAGGCCGACGCCCTGCTCGCGCTGGCACCCGTGGCCCGCTTCCTCGCGGACACCGACCGCCGTCCGGCCGAGGCCGCCGCGTTCGCCGGGGCGCTCACGGCGTACGACGGCAGTCCCCAGGCGCTGGCACGGCTCGCGGACTTCGGGCAGGCCGCCGTCGAGGAGCAGTGCCGCAGCTGGCTCGGCGATCCGGAGCTGGGACTGCGCGACAAGGCCTTCATCATCGCGCTGGCCGTCTTCGACCAGGCGCCCTACGTACTGGCCGCCGAACTCGCCGACAAGCTGTTCCTGCACTTCGAACGGTTGCAGCATCCCGAACGGCCGCCCACCGTCCCGGTGTTCGGGCCGGCCGCCAAGGACCGCCTCGACCTCGCGCGAGCCGCCGGCGAGGTACGGCAGGAGCAGACCGAGTGGGGGCCGGTCCCGCAGTTCATGGCCGCCTTCCGCGACGAACGAACCCCGCACGTCCTGCTCACCGAGGTGTGGACCGGGCACCCCTCGGCCCGCCCGGCCCTGGTGGAGTGGTTGCGGGAGCTGGCCCGCGACGGCCGTCCCCTGGTCCGCACCCGCGCCGCCGCGGCCGCCGCGCTGCTCACCGCCGCCGACCTGCCCTCGGCGATCGCGCTGCTCGTCAACGGCTGGGCCACCGCGCAGGCCGTCGGCCCGCGCGTCACCGCAGCCAACACGCTCGCGCTGGCCCAGCTGCTCGACGTGCCGATCGTCCTGCGGCTGCTCACCCAGTGGTGCACCGACGGCCACCGGGGACGGCGGTGGACCGCCATCCGCGCCCTCGGCCTGCTCGCCCCGCTCCGCCCCGACCTCGCCGGCCCGGTCCTGGAGGCGCTGTCCGCCCGCGCCCGGATCGACGCCAGCGGCCCGGCCGAGCAGGACCACCTCACCGAGTCCGCCGCCCTGCTGCTCTCCGCCGGGCCGCGCCGCGAGGAGGTGCTCGCCGAGTTCGTACGGCTGTCGCAGCGGGACACGCCCGCGGTCCGCGACCTCGCCCTGGCCGCCTTCGCACGCGCCTGCGACAACGACGAGGAGGGCGCGCTCGTCGGCTGGTACGCCGATACCGGCATGTACCAGCAGGACGCCGCCCGGGACCTGGCCACCCTGTGGCGCGCCGCGCTCAACGACCGCACCCACACCAGGGCGGCGCTGACCGCCCTGCGGACCTGGGTGCACGTCGCCACCCGCCGCGCGGACGCCGCCACCGCCCTGGAGCTGCTGCTGCCCGCCCTGGTGGTCAGCGCGGACGACCGCAAGCGCCTCGACCACGCACTGCGCACGATGCGCGCACAGGACGGCGGCCCCCGCCCGCCGATGGCCGAGCACCTGCTCACGGTGCTGCACCCGGCACCGGCGAGCGCTGAACGACCCTGAGAAAACGAGGAGTTGAGTCATGGCGGACTTCCGCCGCCCACCGGAGTGGTCGCAGAACGCCGACCGGCACACCGCGCTGATCGACCCGGTCCTGACCGTGCGCCCGATCTCGCGGTTCGACTACACCGTGCGCCGGCAGGTCGGCGCGATCGACCACGCCCTGGTCTTCGTCACCGCGGGCGGCTCTTACGACGTCTACATGCCCCCGCACCGCCCGAGCCGCGCGGAGGCCACGACCCGCCGCTACACCTCCGTGTACGAGGTGGACATGGGCAGCCACCCGGTCCGGCTCGAACTCGAACTGCCCAGCGACGACGACGCGTTCTCCTTCAGCGGCACCGCCGACCTGACCTGGCGGGTGGCGGACCCGAAGGCCCTCGTGGCGAGCGGCGAACGGGACGTGCCGACCCGGCTCGCCCGGGAACTGCACCAGGTGGCACGCCCGGTCACCCGGGGCTTCTCCATCGAGGACAGCCCGGGCGCCGAACGGGCCGTGCAGCAGGCGGTCACGGCGGAGGGCGTCTTCGCCGCGGGCACCGGTCTGCACGTCACCTGCGCCGTGCGGCTACGGCTGGACGACGAGGCGATCGCCCACCGGCGGCGCCTGCGCACCCTGCGCTACGAGTCGGAGATGCTCGACCCCGAGCACGAGTTCCGGATGCGCCGGGCGCAGCTCGACCACCAGCTGGAGGTGCTGCGCGAGCAGCAGGCCCAGGAGCTGGCCGCCCAGAAGATCGCGTTCTACCGGTACTGGCTCCAGCACGGGGGCGTCGCGACGTGGGCCCTGCACCTCGCAGCCCACCCCGGGGACACCGGGATGGTCGTCGGCAATCTACAGAAGGAGCAGCTGGGCGCCATCCGCCAGGAACTCGAACTGATCGCGGGCGACACCCTGGAGGACTACGAGAAGGCCGAGGCGGCCCGCTCCGTCCTGCGCTCCGTCGACGACCTCATGCGCGAGCAGTCGGCGCCGCCCCAGGCGCTGCCCCCGGCCCCGCCGCAGCCGTACGTCCCCCCGCAGCCCACCGCCCCTCCCCCACCGCCCGGGGCCCCGGCCCCGTACGACCCGGCCGCACAGGGGTCGGCCGGGTCGTACGGCTCCCCTCCGGGACCCCCGCAGGACGGGCCGGCCCCCGCCGCCGCGCCGCCCGTCCCGCCGCTGCCGCCCCCGCCGGCCGTGCCGCCGGCACCCGGTGCGGCCCCGTGGCGCACGGACACGAACCCGCCCGAGACGGGCGCGCCATGACCGCCCCCGACACCACCACACCGCCGAGCGCGCCCGTACGGCACACCGCGGAACGGCTGCTCGGCGAGTTGCGCGACGAGATAGCGCGGGCCGACGCCAAGGCCTCCGTCCTGGTGGCGGCGCTGGGCCTGGCGGCCGGGCTGTTCACCGGGCTGGTCGCCGGGCGGAACTGGTCGCCGGGCCGGCTCTCCGGCCCCGCGGCCGCGCTGTGGTGGGCGGGGGCGGCGGGGCTGGCCCTGTCGCTGCTCGCGCTGCTGCTCGCGGTACTGCCCCGCTACCGCGCCGGGACCTGGGCGGCGGGGCGCCCCCTGTGCTACTTCGGCGACATCCACCAGGCGGTCCGGGAGGGCCGGCTGGCCGAGGCGCTCGCCGACACCGAACGGGACCCGGGCGCCGCCCTGCTCGCGGCGCTCGCCGAGAACAGCCGGATCGCGGCGTCCAAGCACCGGTGGATCCGTACCGGTCTGGTCGCCTTCTCCGCCGGTGTCCTGCTGTTGCCCACTGCCGCGCTCGTCGGCTGACGTCCCCGCACGCGAAGGAGCCCGCTCATGCCCCAGCCGCCGGACACACCACCGCAGTACCCCGAACCACCGACCCCGCCGGCGTACCCGAACGCGACCGCTCCGGCGGCACCGGCCGCCCGCCCGGGCACGGCGATCCCGCCGACCGCCCCGCCGGCCTGTCCGCCCCAGGCGCCCCCGGCCGCCCCTGAACCGCGGAACCCCGCCGGGCCGCCCGCCTACCCGGGCCCGGCCACCTCCGCGACACCGCCCGCATACCCCGGTACGGCCGCCCCGGCAGCACCGCCGGCCTACCCAGGCCCGACCACCCCCGCGGTACCGCCCGCCTACCCCGACCCGGTCACCCCGGCAGCACCGCCCGCATACCCGAACACCCCGACAGCACCACCGACAGCCGCGCCCTTCACCTCCGGAACGACGGCCCCGGCCACCCCACCCGCCGTCGCACCGCCTACGTACCCGGGCCCGACGCCCCCCACAACACCGACAGCCGCGCCCTTCACGCCGGGAACGACCGCCCCGGCCACCCCACCCGCCTCCGCACCACCCACATACCCGGGCGCGGCCACCCCCGCAGCGCCGCCCGCCTACCCGGGCCCGGCACCCGCTTACCCCAACACGCCGGCCGCCCCAAGCGCGCCGCCGTACCCGAGCGGATACGCGAACCCACCGGGCGCGCCTCGATACTCCGACACCACCACGCCCCCGCTCGCTCCGCCCGCAGGGCCGCCACACCCGGGGCAACCCCCGGCGTACCCGGGGTACCCCGCGGACCCCTCGGTCTCCGCCCCGGCCCACCCGCCGCGGCCGTCTGCCTACCCCGCCTCCGCCCCGCCGCACCCGGCACAGCCCCCCGCCCACCCCGAGCAGCACGCGCCCGCGCTCCCCGGTCTGCCTCCGGCGTATCCCGTCCCGGGGGCCCCGGCGTCGGTCACCGGTGGCGCCGTGCCGCCGATGCCCGCGCTGCCCCCGGACGCCGCCCCGCCCGTGCCCGCGTTCGCGCCGGACGACCTCGAATACCGTCACCGCGGTGCCCGGGTGCACGTCGCCGAGCACCAGCGGGGGGCCGACATCACGGCGATCGGGCGGCTGGCCGTGCAGGCGCCGGGGGCCCTGGTCAGCCTCGCCCTGGTCGCCACCGTCGCGGTCGGCCTGTGCGGGACCGTCGTGGGGACGGTGGTGGTCCTGGCCTGGGTCGCCTCAGGTCTGCTCGTCTTCCACCGGCCGACCGAGCTGGCCTTCGCCCGCATCGTGCTCAAGCTGCGCCGGCCCACCGAGGATGAGCGGGCCCGGCTGGAGCCGGTCTGGCACGAGGTGACGGCGCGCGCGGGCATAGAACCGGGCACGTACCAGCTGATGGTGCAGAACAGCGACGACCTGAACGCGGCCGCGGTGGCCGGCCATGTCGTCGCCGTCACGACGTACTCGCTCAACCGGATCCCGAGCAGCAACCTGGCCGCCGTGCTCGCGCACGAGCTGGGCCACCACACCGGCGGCCACGCCTGGGCCGGTCTGCTCGGCTACTGGTACTCCCTGCCCGGCCGGATCGCCTGGGCGGTGACCCGGACGCTGGCGGCGTTCGCGCTCCTGATCACCGGGTACTTCTCCGTCGTGGCGACACTGGTCCTGGGCCTGTTCATGGCGCTGGCGGTGTTCTGCGCGTCCGTCGTCGCCTGGTACATCGTGATCCCGCTCGTGCTCGCCCCGTTCCTGCTGGCCTACGCCGGCCGGCGCGGGGAACTGCGCGCCGACCAGCAGGCGGCCGAGCTGGGCTTCGCCCGTGAGCTGGCCGAGGTCCTGTACCACCTGGAGACCGAGCAGGCCACGAAGAAGGCCGCCCTGGCCGCGCAGGGCCAGAAGCTCAAGGAGCCCGGTCCCCTGGGCCGGCTGCTGTCCTCCCACCCGAGCCACCAGATACGGCTGACCGCCCTGGGGCGCTACGCGGGCCTGCCCCGCTGACGTCCCCCGGACACGCTGAAGGGCGGCCACCCCCCAAGAGGGATGGCCGCCCTTCAGACTGCCCGCTTACTGGTTGTACGGACCGTAGTCGTAGTCCTCCAGCGGAACGGCCTGGCCGGAGCCGGTGCCGAACGGCGAGTAGTCGATGTCGTCGTAGCCGACGGCCGAGTACATCGCGGCCTTGGCCTCCTCGGTCGGCTCGACCCGGATGTTGCGGTAGCGGGACAGACCCGTACCGGCCGGGATGAGCTTACCGATGATGACGTTCTCCTTGAGGCCGATGAGGCTGTCGGACTTGGCGTTGATCGCCGCGTCCGTCAGGACTCGGGTCGTCTCCTGGAAGGAGGCGGCCGACAGCCAGGACTCCGTCGCCAGCGAGGCCTTGGTGATACCCATCAGCTGCGGACGACCGGAGGCCGGGTGACCGCCCTCCTGGACCACACGACGGTTCTCGGTCTCGAACTTCGAGCGCTCGACCAGCTCGCCGGGCAGCAGCTCCGCGTCGCCCGACTCGATGATCGTCACACGGCGCAGCATCTGCCGGATGATGATCTCGATGTGCTTGTCGTGGATCGACACACCCTGCGAGTTGTAGACCTTCTGGACCTCGCCGACCAGGTGGACCTGGACGGCACGCTGACCCAGGATGCGCAGCACGTCGTGCGGGTTGGTGGCACCCACGGTGAGCTGCTGGCCCACCTCGACGTGCTCGCCCTCGCGGACCAGGACCTTGGCGCGCTTGGAGATCGGGTACGCCGTCTCGTCGCTGCCGTCGTCCGGGGTGACGATGATCTTCTTCGTCTTCTCGGTCTCCTCGATCCGCACGCGGCCGGAGGCCTCGGAGATCGGGGCGACACCCTTCGGGGTACGGGCCTCGAAGAGCTCGACGACACGCGGCAGACCCTGGGTGATGTCGTCACCGGCCACACCACCGGTGTGGAAGGTACGCATCGTCAGCTGGGTGCCGGGCTCACCGATGGACTGGGCGGCGATGATGCCGACCGCCTCACCGATGTCGACCAGCTTGCCGGTGGCCAGCGAGCGGCCGTAGCACATCGCGCAGGTGCCGACGGCGGACTCGCAGGTCAGGACCGAGCGGGTCTTGACCGTCTCCACACCGTGCTTGACCAGTTCCTCGATGAGGACGTCGCCGAGGTCGGTGCCGGCCGGGGCCAGGACCTTGCCGTCGACCACGATGTCCTCGGCGAGGCAGCGCGCGTACACGGACGTCTCGACGTTGCCCGTCTTGCGCAGGACACCGTCCTCGCCGCGCTCGGCGATCGCCAGCTTGAGGCCGCGCTCGGTGCCGCAGTCCTCCTCGCGGATGATGACGTCCTGGGAGACGTCGACCAGACGACGGGTGAGGTAACCCGAGTCGGCGGTACGCAGAGCGGTGTCCGCCAGACCCTTACGGGCACCGTGGGTGGAGATGAAGTACTCCAGCACGGACAGGCCCTCACGGAACGAGGCCTTGATCGGACGCGGGATGGTCTCGTTCTTCGCGTTCGACACCAGACCACGCATACCGGCGATCTGCCGCATCTGCATCATGTTTCCTCGGGCACCCGAGTCAACCATCATGAAGATGGGGTTGGTCTTGGGGAAGTTCTCGTTCATCGCCTCGGCGACCTCGTTGGTCGCCTTGGTCCAGATCGCGATGAGCTCCTGAGTGCGCTCTTCCTTGGTGATCAGACCGCGCTCGTACTGCTTCTGGACCTTCTCGTCCTGCGCCTCGTAGCCCTTGACGATCTCCTTCTTCGCCTCGGGAACGACGACGTCGGAGATGGCCACGGTGACACCGGAACGGGTCGCCCAGTAGAAGCCGGCCGCCTTCAGGTTGTCGAGCGTCGCCGCCACGATGACCTTGGGGTAGCGCTCGGCCAGGTCGTTGACGATCTCGGAGAGCTGCTTCTTGCCCACCGAGTAGTCGACGAACGGGTAGTCCTCGGGCAGCAGCTCGTTGAAGAGCGCGCGGCCCAGGGTGGTGGTCAGCCGGAAGCTGTCACCCTGCTGCCACTCGGGCTCGCCCTCCTCACGGGCCGGCGGCGTCCAGCCACGCGGCGGGATGGTGCCCACCGGGAAGCGGATGTCGACCCGCGACTGGAGCGACAGCTCGCCCGCGTCGAACGCCATGGTCGCCTCGGCCGTGGAGCCGAACGCGCGGCCCTCGCCCTTGACGTCGCGCAGCTCGCCGTCCGTGGTGAGGAAGAACAGACCGAGGACCATGTCCTGGGTCGGCATCGTCACCGGGCGGCCGTCGGCCGGCTTGAGGATGTTGTTCGAGGACAGCATCAGGATGCGGGCCTCGGCCTGCGCCTCCGCGGACAGCGGCAGGTGCACGGCCATCTGGTCACCGTCGAAGTCCGCGTTGAACGCGGTGCAGACGAGCGGGTGGATCTGGATGGCCTTGCCCTCGACCAGCTGCGGCTCGAAGGCCTGGATGCCGAGGCGGTGCAGGGTGGGCGCACGGTTCAGCAGCACCGGGTGCTCGGCGATGACCTCTTCGAGGACGTCGTACACGACGGTGCGGCCGCGCTCGACCATGCGCTTGGCCGACTTGATGTTCTGCGCGTGGTTCAGGTCGACCAGGCGCTTCATCACGAACGGCTTGAACAGCTCCAGCGCCATCGCCTTGGGCAGACCGCACTGGTGCAGCTTGAGCTGCGGGCCGACGACGATGACGGAACGCGCCGAGTAGTCGACACGCTTGCCGAGCAGGTTCTGACGGAAACGGCCCTGCTTGCCCTTCAGCATGTCGCTGAGGGACTTCAGCGGACGGTTGCCGGGGCCCGTGACCGGGCGGCCGCGGCGGCCGTTGTCGAAGAGGGCGTCGACCGCCTCCTGGAGCATGCGCTTCTCGTTGTTCACGATGATCTCGGGCGCGCCGAGGTCGAGAAGCCGCTTCAGGCGGTTGTTGCGGTTGATGACACGGCGGTACAGGTCGTTCAGGTCGGAGGTCGCGAAGCGGCCACCGTCCAGCTGCACCATCGGACGCAGGTCCGGCGGGATGACCGGGACGCAGTCCAGGACCATGCCCTTGGGGCTGTTGGAGGTCTGCAGGAACGCGGAGACGACCTTGAGCCGCTTGAGGGCACGGGTCTTCTTCTGGCCCTTGCCGGTGCGGATGATCTCGCGGAGCTTCTCGGCCTCCTCCTCGAGGTCGAAGGACTCCAGGCGCTTCTGCAGCGCCGCGGCACCCATCGAGCCGTCGAAGTACGTGCCGAAGCGGTCACGCAGCTCGCGGTAGAGCAGCTCGTCGCCCTCCAGGTCCTGGACCTTGAGGTTCTTGAACCGGTTCCACACCTCGTCGAGGCGGTCGATCTCGCGCTGCGCGCGGTCGCGCAGCTGCTTCATCTCGCGCTCGGCACCCTCGCGCACCTTGCGGCGCACGTCCGCCTTCGCGCCCTCGGCCTCCAGCTCGGCCAGGTCGGACTCGAGCTTCTTGGCGCGGGCCTCCAGGTCGGAGTCGCGGCGGTTCTCGATCTGCTGGCGCTCGACCGAGACGTGCGCCTCCAGGGAGGGCAGGTCGCGGGTGCGGCGCTCCTCGTCGACGTACGTGATCATGTACGCCGCGAAGTAGATGACCTTCTCCAGGTCCTTCGGGGCGAGGTCCAGCAGGTAGCCCAGGCGGGACGGGACGCCCTTGAAGTACCAGATGTGGGTGACGGGCGCGGCGAGCTCGATGTGGCCCATCCGCTCACGGCGCACCTTGGCGCGCGTGACCTCGACGCCACAGCGCTCGCAGATGATGCCCTTGAAGCGGACGCGCTTGTACTTGCCGCAGTAGCACTCCCAGTCCCGGGTGGGGCCGAAGATCTTCTCGCAGAAGAGTCCGTCCTTCTCGGGCTTCAGGGTGCGGTAGTTGATGGTCTCGGGCTTCTTGACCTCGCCGTGGCTCCACTGCCGAATGTCGTCAGCGGTGGCCAGGCCGATCCGGAGCTCGTCGAAGAAGTTGACGTCGAGCACTATGCGTCAATCCCTCTCAGGGTCGTAAGTCTGTGGTCTGAAACGGGGGCCTGGGGGTCGGCGGGGCCCTGTGGGTGAGGGCCCCGCCGGACTCCCGTCAGACCTCTTCGACGCTGCTCGGCTCGCGCCGGGACAGGTCGATGCCGAGCTCCTCCGCAGCGCGGAAGACGTCCTCGTCGGTGTCACGCATCTCGATGGACATACCGTCGCTGGACAGCACCTCCACGTTCAGGCAGAGCGACTGCATCTCCTTGATGAGCACCTTGAAGGACTCGGGGATGCCGGGCTCGGGGATGTTCTCGCCCTTGACGATGGCCTCGTAGACCTTCACGCGGCCGGTGACGTCGTCGGACTTGATGGTCAGCAGCTCCTGGAGGGCGTACGCGGCGCCGTAGGCCTCGAGGGCCCACACCTCCATCTCACCGAAGCGCTGGCCACCGAACTGCGCCTTACCACCCAGCGGCTGCTGGGTGATCATCGAGTACGGGCCGGTCGAACGGGCGTGCAGCTTGTCGTCGACCAGGTGGTGCAGCTTCAGGATGTACATGTAGCCGACCGAGATCGGGTCCGGGAACGGCTCACCGGAACGGCCGTCGAACAGCCGCGCCTTGCCGGACGGGAGCACCATGCGCTCGCCGTCGCGGTTCGGGATGGTGTGCTGCAGCAGACCCGCCAGCTCGTCCTCGCGGGCACCGTCGAAGACCGGGGTGGCGACGTTGGTGCGCGGGGCGACCTTGTCGGCACCGATGGCCTGGAGGCGCTTGGCCCACTCGTCGGCGAGGCCGGAGACGTCCCAGCCGCGGCTGGCGAGCCAGCCGAGGTGGATCTCCAGGACCTGTCCCGGGTTCATTCGGGACGGCACACCCAGCGGGTTGAGGATGATGTCGACCGGGGTGCCGTCCTCCAGGAACGGCATGTCCTCGATCGGCAGGATCTTGGAGATGACACCCTTGTTGCCGTGGCGGCCGGCGAGCTTGTCACCGTCGGTGATCTTGCGCTTCTGCGCGACGTAGACGCGGACCAGCTGGTTCACGCCCGGCGGCAGCTCGTCGCCCTCCTCGCGGTCGAAGACGCGCACGCCGATGACCTTGCCGGTCTCGCCGTGCGGCACCTTCAGCGAGGTGTCGCGGACCTCACGGGCCTTCTCACCGAAGATCGCGCGCAGCAGGCGCTCCTCGGGGGTCAGCTCGGTCTCGCCCTTCGGGGTGACCTTGCCGACGAGGATGTCGCCGGCGATGACCTCGGCACCGATGCGGATGATGCCGCGCTCGTCCAGGTCGGCGAGGACCTCCTCGGAGACGTTCGGGATGTCCCGGGTGATCTCCTCGGGGCCGAGCTTGGTGTCACGGGCGTCGACCTCGTGCTCCTCGATGTGGATCGAGGAGAGGACGTCGTCCTGCACGAGGCGCTGCGACAGGATGATCGCGTCCTCGTAGTTGTGACCCTCCCACGGCATGAACGCCACGAGCAGGTTCTTGCCGAGGGCCATCTCGCCGTTCTCGGTGGCCGGACCGTCGGCGAGGACCTGGCCCTCGACGACCCGGTCGCCCTCGTCGACGATGACCTTCTGGTTGACCGAGGTGCCCTGGTTGGAGCGGGAGAACTTGTGCAGGCGGTACGTGATGTACGTGCCGTCGTCGTTGGCCGTGGTGATGTAGTCCGCGGAGACCTCCTGGACCACACCCGCCTTCTCGGCCTTGACGACGTCGCCGGCGTCGACGGCGGAGCGGTACTCCATGCCGGTGCCGACGAGCGGGGCCTCCGACTTGATGAGCGGAACGGCCTGGCGCATCATGTTCGCGCCCATGAGGGCACGGTTGGCGTCGTCGTGCTCCAGGAAGGGGATCATGGCGGTCGCGACCGACACCATCTGGCGCGGCGAGACGTCCATGTAGTCCACGTCCTCGGGGCCGACGTAGTCGACCTCGCCGCCACGGCGGCGGACCAGCACGCGGGCCTCGGCGAAGCGGAGCTCGTCCGTCAGCGGGGCGTTGGCCTGCGCGATGACGAAGCGGTCCTCCTCGTCGGCGGTCAGGTAGTCGACGTCGTCGGTGACCTGGCCGTCGATGACCTTGCGGTACGGGGTCTCGACGAAACCGAACGCGTTGACCCGGCCGTAGGAGGCGAGCGAGCCGATCAGACCGATGTTCGGGCCTTCGGGCGTCTCGATCGGGCACATGCGGCCGTAGTGCGAGGGGTGCACGTCGCGGACCTCGAAGCCGGCCCGCTCACGGGACAGACCACCGGGGCCGAGCGCCGAGAGACGACGCTTGTGGGTCAGACCAGACAGGGGGTTGTTCTGGTCCATGAACTGCGACAGCTGGCTGGTGCCGAAGAACTCCTTGATGGAGGCGACGACCGGCCGGATGTTGATCAGGGTCTGCGGCGTGATCGCCTCGACGTCCTGGGTCGTCATGCGCTCGCGCACGACGCGCTCCATCCGGGCCAGACCCGTGCGGACCTGGTTCTGGATGAGCTCGCCGACGCTGCGCAGACGGCGGTTGCCGAAGTGGTCGATGTCGTCGGTCTCGACGACGATCGTCTCGCCGTTGTCACCCGTGGTCTCGGTCTCGCCGGCGTGCAGCTGCACCAGGTACTTGATCGTCGAGATGATGTCCTCGACGGTCAGGATGCCGGCGTCCAGCGGGGCGTCGGCGCCCAGCTTCTTGTTGACCTTGTAGCGGCCGACCTTGGCGAGGTCGTAGCGCTTCGGGTTGAAGTAGAGGTTCTCCAGGAGCGTCTGCGCGGCCTCGCGCGTGGGGGGCTCGCCCGGACGCAGCTTGCGGTAGATGTCCAGCAGCGCGTCGTCCTGGCCCTGGGTGTGGTCCTTCTCCAGGGTGGCGCGCATCGACTCGTAGTCGCCGAACTCCTCGAGGATCTGCTCGGTGGTCCAGCCGAGCGCCTTCAGCAGGACGGTGACCGACTGCTTGCGCTTGCGGTCGATGCGCACACCGACCATGTCGCGCTTGTCGATCTCCATCTCCAGCCAGGCACCCCGGGACGGGATGATCTTGGCGGAGAAGATGTCCTTGTCGGACGTCTTGTCGATGGAGGAGTCGAAGTAGACACCGGGGGAACGGACCAGCTGAGACACCACGACACGCTCGGTGCCGTTGATGACGAAGGTGCCCTTGTTCGTCATGAGCGGGAAGTCGCCCATGAAGACCGTCTGGGACTTGATCTCACCGGTCTCGTTGTTGGTGAACTCGGCGGTGACGAAGAGCGGGGCGGCGTACGTGAAGTCGCGCTCCTTGCACTCGTCGATGGAGTTCTTCGGCGGCTCGAAGCGGTGGTCCCGGAACGTCAGGGACATCGACCCGGAGAAGTCCTCGATCGGGGAGATCTCCTCGAAGATCTCCTCCAGACCGGACTTGGTGGGGACGTCCTGACCGTTCTCCAGAGCCTCCTCGACCCGACTCTGCCAGGCGGTGTTGCCGAGCAGCCAGTCAAAGCTCTCGGTCTGCAGCGCGAGCAGGTTCGGAACCTCGAGAGGCTCCTTGATCTTTGCAAAGGAAATGCGCAGCGGGGCGGTGCTGGCGCCGTTGTTCGTATTCGCGGTCGAGGCGTTGCGCGAGGCGGCCAAGAGGGGGTCCTTCCGAGGGCTCGGACTCACTACGCGCGTACCGGCCCCTCCCTCAAACACAGAGGCGGAAATCCCAGCTCAAAGGGGCTTCGGCCATCGGTGCTCGAGTGAGGGTAGACCCCTGGTGACGGGCAGGGGACAGCTAACAGGCAGCGCAAAGGGTCAGTGTAGCCACTTGGCACACTGATGTCCAGTGCGGGTTTGTCGAGACCCTCGCTGTGCTCACCACTCTTGTCGACGCCTTCGGCATGCTGCCCTCAACGCACGTTCATACTGCCCTCTTCGCCGCCGATCCATGCCTCGGATTCGGATCCTTGTGACGACGCGTCCTGAGAATTGCGCGCTGCGTGCGGTTCGTCAAGGGTCTCCCACCGGAACCGGGCCGTCCGGAGACACGACGAAGATCACCATACCTCTCGACACCGCGAGTGCAAGGCAACCGCGGTCGGCCCTCCGAATACGCCGAAGAGCGACCACCCGGATGGATGATCGCTCTTCGGTGCGTTCGCGTTACAGCCCTACAGGGCCGAAATCAGCGCGCGTTCGAGTCCTGCGGACCCGCGAGGTCTTACTTGACCTCGACGGAGGCGCCGGCGCCCTTGAGGGCCTCGGCAGCCTTGTCCGCGGCCTCCTTGTTGACCTTCTCGAGGACCGGCTTCGGGGTGCCGTCGACGAGGTCCTTGGCCTCCTTCAGACCCAGGGAGGTCAGCTCACGCACGACCTTGATGACCTGGATCTTCTTGTCGCCGGCGCCGGTGAGGATGACGTCGAACTCGTCCTTCTCCTCGGCGGCCTCGGCGGCGGCGCCACCAGCGGCACCACCGGCGACGACGACCGGCGCGGCAGCGGCGGCGGTGACGTCGAACTTCTCCTCGAAGGCCTTCACGAACTCGGAGAGCTCGATGAGGGTCATCTCCTCGAACTGGGCAAGCAGCTCGTCCTGGGTGAGCTTCGCCATGATGGCGGTCCTTCCACTCAATCGGCAGGTGCCGGATGTACTGGGTAAGGCGGGCGTACGTCGGCCCGCTGCGACCCGCGCCGGACGGTGCGGGTCAGAAAGCGAGCCGAATTACTCGGCACCGCCCTGCTCGGCCTGCTTGGCGCGCAGCGCGTCCACGGTGCGGACGAGCTTCGACGGCAGCGCCTGGAAGAGGGAGGCAGCCTGGGACTGCTTGCCCTTCATGGCACCGGCCAGCTTGCTGAGCAGAACCTCGCGGGACTCGAGGTCCGCAAGCTTCTTGATCTCGTCGGCGGACATCGCCTTGCCGTCAAGGACACCGCCCTTGATGACGAGATTCGGGTTGTCCTTGGCGAAGTCACGGAGACCCTTCGCCGACTCCACCGGGTCACCGGTGACGAAGGCGACGGCCGTCGGACCAGCGAAGAGCTGGTCGTCCAGCGTGATCCCGGCCTCGTTGGCCGCAATCTTGGTCAGCGTGTTCTTCACCACGGCGTACTGGGCGTTCTCACCGAGCGACCGGCGCAGCGTCTTGAGCTGCGCCACGGTGAGACCGCGGTACTCGGTCAGCACGGCGGCGTTGGAGCTGCGGAACTTGTCCGTCAGCTCCGCAACCGCGGCAGCCTTGTCGGGCCTCGCCATAGAGCCTCGGCCTCCTTCCGGGTGATTCGGACCGCGCGGACCCGAAGGAGGACTGGGGAAAACGAAACGCCCCGGCGCAGGCGCACGGGGCGGACTCGACCGGTTGCACACGCGCTCGGCGCGCACTCCGGGAGTACTTCCACAGTCACCTGCGCGGGTCGCCCACTTTTCAGCGGATCCTTCGGCCACCGCACCCTTAAAGCGCGCGGCAACGACCAGCGGTCTTTGGCTTCGGGGATGAGCGTACGGGACCGGGGCGCCGTGGAGCAAATCGGGCCCCGGCCGGGCGTCAGGTCACGAGGGCATGCCGGAGCCGCCGGACTTCATCAGGTCCGCGAAGTCCTGGGTGTCGGCGGCCGGCGGCGCCACGGGGCTGACCTTCACGCCGTAGTCGCTGTAGTAGGTGGTGTTGGACATGCGGCCGTTGGCCGTGTCGGCCCGCTCGGACTTCTTGACCAGCAGGTTCTGGTCGCTGATCCAGACGTCGAGGGTCTCGGTGGTGACGCCGCTCGCCTGGAGCTGCTTCTTGAGGGCGGCCAGCCGGTCGGCGCTCAGGCCGCCGTTCCTGCGGGCGAGGTCGGCGATGTCGAGGGTGCCGGCGTAGTGCGTGGCCCGGACGCCGGAGACGGTCTCGGCGCCGACCTTGTGCACGTCGTGGGAGGCGAGCAGCGCCTGCACGGTCTGGTTCGGCGTGGTGGAGCGCGCCTGCTGCTGGAGGTTGGGCATGGTCCCACCGGTGATCTTGGTGAGGTCGTCGTAGCTGTAGCGGACCCAGTGCTTGCCGGTCGTCCGGGCGAACGTGTCGCTCATCTTCCCGTAGGCGGCGTCCGGCAGGTACCGCGCCTGCGAGGACGCGTTGCCCATCTTGCGCAGCGCGTCGCCCATCTTGCCGCCCGTGTAGGTGAGGGTGAGGTCGCCCTTGAGGCCGCCGGCCCAGGACACCTCGCCGTTCGCGGTGAGCGCCATGAGGTCGCCCAGGGAGGTGCTGGAGCGCACCTTGGCCGACTCGGCCTTGTCGGTGTTCTGCTCGACGGTGCGCAGCACGGCGGCGACCGGACTGGCGTGGATCGCCGTGTCGCCCCCCGCGGCGCCCTTCCCGGAGCCCGAGGAGCCGCACGCGGCCACCCCGCTCAGCGCCGCCGCCACGGCCACGGAAAGGGTCACCCGGCGTACGGTCGTGCTCTTCATTCGCGTCCTCCCCCTGTGAATGGTCTGTCCGCAGCCTAGACCCGGCCCCTGACAGTCGTACGACGATCAGCTCGTACACGGAAAAGGACGGGCCCCGCACCTCGAAAGGTTGCGGGGCCCGCCCTTCAGTCACGCGTACCGGACGCGGCTACCGGGTGAGCGGGAGGCTCAGACGGCGGCCGGGTCCTCCTCGACGAGGAGGTTGCGGGTGCGGTTCGGGTCGACCTGGATGCCGGGGCCCATCGTGGTGGTGATGGCGGCCTTCTTGATGTAGCGACCCTTGGCGGCGGACGGCTTCAGACGGAGGATCTCCTCCAGCGCGGCGCCGTAGTTCTCCACCAGCTTGGTGTCGTCGAAGGACACCTTGCCGATGATGAAGTGCAGGTTCGAGTGCTTGTCGACGCGGAACTCGATCTTGCCGCCCTTGATGTCGGTGACGGCCTTGGCCACGTCGGGGGTGACGGTGCCGGTCTTCGGGTTCGGCATCAGACCACGGGGGCCGAGGACGCGGCCGAGGCGGCCGACCTTGCCCATGAGGTCCGGGGTGGCGACGACGGCGTCGAAGTCCAGGCGGCCCTTCGAGACCTCGTCGATCAGCTCGTCGGCACCGACGATGTCGGCGCCCGCGGCACGCGCGGCCTCGGCACGGTCACCGGTCGCGAAGACCAGGACCCGGGCGGTCTTACCGGTGCCGTGCGGAAGGTTCACGGTGCCACGGACCATCTGGTCGGCCTTGCGCGGGTCGACACCCAGACGGAAGGCGACCTCGACGGTGCCGTCGAACTTGGTCGTGGAGGTCTCCTTGGCGAGACGGACGGCCTCGAGCGGGGCGTACAGCTTCTCCCGGTCGATCTTGGCGTCCGCAGCGCGGAGAGCCTTGCTGCGCTTGCTCACAACTTGCTCCTGTGTGTTCTGAAAGGAGTCGTGGTCCCTGGGCCGAGCAGGCCCTGCCACGTGCGACCGGTCACGGCCGCATTACCTGCTGGTGGTGGGGTCAGCCCTCGACCGTGACGCCCATGGAGCGCGCGGTGCCGGCGATGATCTTCGCCGCGGCGTCCAGGTCGTTCGCGTTCAGGTCGGGCATCTTGGTCTGGGCGATCTCGCGGACCTGCGCCTCGGTGATCTTGGCGACCTTGGTCTTGTGCGGCTCGCCGGAGCCCTTCTCCACACCCGCGGCCTTGAGGATCATCTTGGCGGCCGGCGGCGTCTTGGTGACGAAGGTGAAGGAGCGGTCCTCGTAGACCGTGATCTCCACGGGGATGACCCAGCCACGCTGCGACTCGGTCGCGGCGTTGTAGGCCTTGCAGAACTCCATGATGTTGACGCCGTGCTGACCCAGCGCCGGGCCGACCGGCGGAGCCGGGTTGGCGGCACCGGCCTGGATCTGGAGCTTGATGAGCCCCGTGACCTTCTTCTTCTTGGGAGGCATAGCTCTCCGGGTCCTTTCGATTCGGGTCCTGCCTACTCCCGGGGACCAACCCAGATGCAGGCATACCGCACAACGATAACGGGTATAGATGCGCGGCCAAAAACCGAGCAGGTCAGACGGGCTGTGACAGCCCGTCTGACCTGGCCGGAAGCGATAGGTCCAGAGAGAACTAGTTCTTCTGGATCTGGTCGAAGGAAAGCTCGACCGGGGTCTCGCGGCCGAAGATCTCCACCAGGCCCTTGACCTTCTTGGAGTCGGCGTTGATCTCGTTGATGGTCGCCTGGAGGGTGGCGAACGGGCCGTCGGTGACGGTGACCGAGTCGCCGACCTCGAAGTCCAGCACCTGGACCTCGACCTTGCGCTGCGGGGCGGGCTTGCCCTCGGCCTCGGCGGCCTCGCGGGCGGCCTTCTCCTCGGCCTCCGGGGCGAGCATCTTGACGATCTCGTCCAGGGTCAGCGGGTACGGGTCGTAGGCGTTGCCGACGAAGCCGGTGACGCCCGGGGTGTTGCGGACGACGCCCCAGGACTCGTTCGTCAGGTCCATGCGGACCAGGACGTAACCGGGCAGCTTGTTCTGCTTGATCGTCTTGCGGTCGCCGTTCTTGATCTGGACGACCTCTTCCTGCGGCACCTCGGCCTGGAAGATGTAGTCCTCGACGTTCAGCGAGACGGCGCGCTGCTCCAGGTTGGTCTTCACGCGGTTCTCGTAGCCGGCGTAGGTGTGGATGACGTACCACTCGCCGGGCAGGGTGCGCAGTTCCTCGCGCAGGGCCTGGACCGGGTCGACCGGAGCCGCGGGCTCCTCCTCGGCGGCCTCGGCGGCGGCGTCCTCGCCGTCCTCCTCGGCTTCCTCGTCCTCGTCCGCGTCGTCCGCGTCCTCGGTGTGCAGCGCGGCCTCCTCGGCCGGCTCGCCCGCCTCGGCCTCGGCAGCCTCGAACTCGTCCTGCTCGTCCGCGCCCTCGACGATGTCGAGCTCGTCGTCCACCATCTCGGCAGCGTTCCCGCGAGACTCGGTGGCGTCGTCGTTCAGGTTCGGGTCAGACACGATGGCTGCTTCTTCCTGGATACATAGGGGTGGAACATGCGAAAACGGGCGCCGGTGCCACGGCGCCCTTCGCTCTTGGCTCAGCCGAAGACGTACTTGGCGGCGTGGTTGAGCCCATAGTCAATCACGGTCACCAGCGCGATCATGATGGCGACGAAGAAGATCACCACGGTGGTGTACGACGTCAGCTGGTTCCGCGTCGGCCAGACGACCTTGCGGAGCTCCGCGACGATCTGGCGGTAGAAGGTGGCCAGGCGCTTCAGCGGGCCCTTCTTGGCGCGCTTGCCGCCCTTGCGTGCCTTCTTGGACTCGGGCACTTCGTCTCGGGCATCAGGCGTGTCGATGGAGCCCACGGCGTCCGTCATAGTCCTCACCTGATCCCGGGTCGTGGCCGTGCCGCGCCCGGTTTCTGAGCCGCACGGCGGTGCATTGCTGTACGTACATGCGCACACATCCTGGCGGTGTGTGTAGCAGGGCCGGAGGGACTTGAACCCCCAACCGCCGGTTTTGGAGACCGGTGCTCTACCAATTGAGCTACGACCCTTTGTGTGTCCCCAACGTACCGCATCCGGCCGGGTGCTCGGTGTGCACCGACCGCGGCGGTGGCCGCTGGAGGCCAACGAGGTGAGAGTGTACGTGGTCCGGCGCCCGGCGTCGAACAGAAAGTGGCCGTCCGGGGCCCACGGACCGAAGATCGTCCAGGCCGGGGGCCGGATTCGGATCCCTGTTCACGCCTCGACCCCTCGATGTTCAGTCTGTGAAACCCGTGTGCCCGGGACATTTCCGGTCTGGAACCATGGGCTCCATGAGCGCTGCAACCCCTCCCACCGAGCGCCGGGTCTCCGCCCGAGTCGGCGCGATCTCCGAGTCCGCCACCCTCGCCGTGGACGCCAAGGCCAAGGCCCTGAAGGCCGCCGGGCGACCGGTGATCGGCTTCGGCGCCGGTGAGCCCGACTTCCCCACCCCGGACTACATCGTCGAGGCCGCGATCGAGGCCTGCAAGAACCCGAAGTTCCACCGGTACACGCCGGCCGGCGGCCTGCCCGAGCTGAAGGCCGCGATCGCCGCGAAGACGCTGCGCGACTCCGGCTGGGAGCCCGACGTCTCCCAGGTCCTGGTCACCAACGGCGGCAAGCAGGCCATCTACGAGGCGTTCGCCGCGATCCTCGACCCGGGCGACGAGGTCATCGTCCCGGCGCCGTACTGGACCACCTACCCGGAGTCGATCCGCCTCGCGGGCGGCGTCCCGGTGGAGGTCGTGGCCGACGAGACCACCGGCTACCGGGTCTCCGTCGAGCAGCTGGAGGCGGCGCGCACGGAGAAGACGAAGGTCGTCCTGTTCGTCTCCCCGTCCAACCCGACCGGCGCGGTGTACTCCGAGGCCGAGACGGAGGCGATCGGCCGCTGGGCGCTGGAGCACGGCCTGTGGGTGCTCACCGACGAGATCTACGAGCACCTGGTCTACGGCGACGCGGTCTCCGTCTCGCTGCCGGCGCTGCTGCCCGAGCTGCGCGACAAGTGCATCGTGGTCAACGGCGTGGCGAAGACGTACGCCATGACCGGCTGGCGCGTGGGCTGGGTGATCGGCCCCAAGGACGTCGTCAAGGCCGCGACCAACCTCCAGTCGCACGCCACCTCGAACGTCTCCAACGTGGCCCAGGCCGCCGCGCTGGCCGCCGTCTCCGGTGACCTGGAGGCCGTGGCGAAGATGCGGGAGGCCTTCGACCGGCGCCGCCGGACCATCGTGCGGATGCTCAACGAGATCGACGGCGTGTTCTGCCCGGAGCCCGAGGGCGCCTTCTACGCCTACCCGTCGGTCAAGGCGCTGATCGGCAAGGAGATCCGCGGCAAGCGCCCGCAGGACACGGTCGAGCTGGCCGCGCTGATCCTGGAGGAGGCCGAGGTCGCGGTCGTCCCGGGTGAGGCCTTCGGCACGCCGGGCTACCTGCGGCTTTCGTACGCGCTCGGTGACGAGGACCTGGTGGAGGGCGTGAGCCGGATCCAGAAGCTGCTGGCGGAGGCGCGGGACTGACGTCCGCCCCTCGCGCATGGAGGGCCCACCTGCGGATATCCGTAGGTGGGCCCCGTTCGTTTGTGCGAGCAAGACCTCGACCGGGGAAACGGCTACCGGGACACCGGGTGAGTGAGGCAGCATCTGGGAATGGAGCGCGTACGTGATCTCTCTGAGCTGCCGAAGGCCCATCTGCACCTGCATTTCACCGGCTCGATGCGGCCGGGCACCGTACTGGAACTGGCCGACAAGCACGGCGTACGGCTGCCCGAGACGCTGACGGAGGCGTTGACCAGCGGGGAGCCGCCGAAACTCAGGGCGACGGACGAGCGGGGCTGGTTCCGCTTCCAGCGGCTGTACGACGCGGCGCGCTCCTGTCTGCGCGAGCCGGAGGACATCCGGCGCCTGGTGCGGGAGGCCGCCCAGGAGGATCTGCGGGACGGCTCGGGCTGGTTGGAGATCCAGGTGGACCCGACGTCGTACGCGCCCCGGCTCGGCGGGCTGATCCCGACGCTGGAGATCATCCTGGACGCGGTGGAGAGCACCTCGCGGGAGACCGGGCTCGGGATGCGGGTGCTGGTGGCCGCGAACCGGATGAAGCACCCGCTGGACGCCCGCACCCTGGCCCGGCTCGCGGTGCGGTACGCGGACCGGGGCGTGGTGGGCTTCGGGCTGTCCAACGACGAACGGCGGGGCATGGCGCGGGACTTCGACCGGGCCTTCCACATCGCGCGGGAGGGCGGCCTGCTGTCGGCCCCGCACGGCGGCGAGCTGACCGGCCCGGCGTCGGTGCGGGACTGCCTGGACGATCTGCACGCGGCGCGGATCGGGCACGGGGTACGGGCGGCCGAGGACCCGAGGCTGCTGAAGCGGCTGGCCGACCGCCAGGTGACGTGCGAGGTGTGCCCGGCGTCCAATGTGGCGCTCGGGGTGTACGAGAAGCCGGCGGACGTGCCGCTGCGCACCTTCTTCGACGCCGGTGTCCCGATGGCGCTGGGCGCCGACGACCCGCTGCTGTTCGGCTCCCGGCTGGCCGCGCAGTACGAGATCGCCCGCCATGTGCACGGCTTCTCGGACCCGGAGCTGGCGGAGCTGGCCCGCCAGTCGGTGCGCGGCTCGGCCGCCCCCGCGGACGTCAAGGCACGGCTGCTGGCGGGCGTGGACGACTGGCTGACGCGCCCGCCGGCCTGATCACGGGCCCTACAGGCCGACGCCCACCATCACCGGCTCGTTGACGAGGGTGATCCCGAAGGCCTCGCGCACCCCGGCGACGACCTCGCGGGCGAGGGCGAGCAGGTCCTCGGTGGTGGCCTCGCCGCGGTTGGTGAGGGCGAGGGTGTGCTTGGTGGAGATGCGGGCGGGCCCGGTGCCGTACCCCTTGGTGTAGCCGGCCTTGTCGATCAGCCAGGCCGCGGAGGTCTTCGTACGGCCTTCTCCCGCCGGGTAGGCGGGCGGCTCGACGTCCGCGCCGAGCCGCTCGCGCACGCGTGCCCGGAACGCCGTGAACCGCTCCTCGGTGAGGATCGGGTTGGTGAAGAAGGAACCGGCCGACCAGGTGTCGTGGTCCTCGGCGTCGAGGACCATGCCCTTGCCCGCCCGCAGCTTCAGCACCGTCTCGCGGGCCTGGGCGAGCGGCACCCGGTCCCCGGGCTCGACGCCGAGCGTCCGGGCCGTCTCCGCGTACTTGACCGGCGCGGACAGCCCGCCCGCGTCCTCCAGCTCGAAGCGGACGCGCAGCACGACGTACCGCTCGGGGTCGGCCTTGAAGCGGCTGTGGCGGTACGAGAAGGCGCACTCCTCGTTGGTGAGGGTGACCGTCTCGCCGGCGCGGCGGTCGTAGGCGATCACCTCGGAGATGGTGGCGGAGACCTCCTGGCCGTACGCCCCCACGTTCTGGATCGGCGTGGCGCCCGCCGACCCGGGGATACCGGCCAGGCACTCGATGCCGGCGAGCCCGGCCTCCACGCTGCGGGCGACGGCGTCGCTCCACACCTCACCGGCCGCCAGCTCCAGGGTCGTGCCGCGCAGCTCCACCCCCCGGGTGGCGATCCGCAGCGCGGTCCCGTCGAACCCCTTGTCCCCGATGACCAGGTTCGACCCGCCGCCGATGATCAGCAGGGGGGTCCCGCTGTCGTCGGCCTCCCGTACGGCGTCGATCACCTCGGCATCGGTCCCGGCGGTCACCAACCGCGTGGCGGGCCCACCGAGCCGGAAGGTGGTGAGCGGGGCGAGGGGGGCGTCGTGGAGTACGTGCACGGCCCCAAGACTACGAGAACGGGCCGACGGGGCGGGACGAGCGGGGGCTGGTCGGGCCGGGGCGGGCGTGGTCACGGGGGCGTGTCGCCGGGCGGTGAACGGCGCACCAGGCTGTCCCGCAGCCGTAGGGCCCGTCGGTCGGCGAATTCCGTGAGCAGGCCGAGTGCCCGGGCCCGCACGTCGGCTGCCTCCTGGGGCGCCGGGAGGTGGTCCAGGGCCAGGGCCAGGTGCGCCAGTGTCCGTGCCGTCTCCCACGGCAGACGCAGGTCCCGGAAGGTCTCCGCTGCCCGGCGGTGGCAGTCCGCCGCCTCCTCCGCGCGGCCCAGTTGCAGACATGCCTGGCCGAGGCCGTCCCAGGCGGCGGCCTGGCGGGCGCGGTCGCCGAGTTCTTCCTGGAGCGCGGCGGCGCGCCGGTAGGAGTCCTGCGCCCGGGCGGGCTGCCCGGTGGCGCGTTGGGCGTCGCCCAGTGCCAGCAGCCAGTAGGCCTCGGTGGCCGCGCTGCGGATCTCGGTGGCGATCGCCATGGCCTGCTCCGCGTGTGCCAGCGCGGCGTCCGCGTGCCCGCTGTCGAGTTCCGCCGCGACGAGGAGCCTGAGGGCGTTGCCCTCGGCGCGTCGGTCGCCGTGGGCCCTGAACACCTCGATCCCGCGGCGCAGCGGTCCGGTCGTGTTCCCCGGGTGCCCGAGTTCCAGTTCCACCTCCGCGAGGTTGACCGCCACTCGGGGCTCCCAGAACCGGTCGTCCAGGGCCGCGAACAGCGCCCTGCCGGCTTCGAGGGCCGCCCGCGCCCGGTCGAGGTTGCGCCGGCGCAGTTCGAGCAGGCCCAGGCCGTTGAGTGTCAGGGCCTCGCCGAAGGTGTCGTGCAGTTCCCGGCGCAGGGCCAGTGCCGACTCGTAGTGCTCCGCCGCGGCCGTCAGGTCCTGGGACTGGGCGTATGCCATGCCGAGGCTCTCGTGGAGTTCGGCCTGGGCACCTCGATCGCCGTCGCGCCGGGCGGCCTCCAGGCCGGTCAGAGAGGTGGTGAGCCAGTCCCGGAACGGGTTGTTGGTCATGTAGACGGCACGCAGGACCACCGCCAGCTGCCAGGCGATCCGGTCGAGTCCGCCGCTCGCGGCCGCCCGCACGGCGGCCACCAGGTTGTCCCGTTCCGCCTCGTACCACCGCATCGCCCGCGCCGCGTCGGCGAACCGCGGTGCGGGCGGCCCCGCTCCGGCGGGGACCAGTTCCACGCGCGGCTCCCGCGGTGCGACGCTGGCCTGGACCGCGTCCGCGGTGTGCAGGTACCAGGTCAGCACCCGGCGCAGAGCCTCTTCGCGCTCCTGCGGCGCCTCCTCCAGCCCCGCCTGATCGGCGGCGTAGGCGCGCAGCAGGTCGTGCAGGCGGAAGCGGTCGGACGCGGTCTGCTCGGCCATGTGCGCGGCGACGAGGACGTCGAGCAGGCGCCGGGCGGTTCGCGTGTCGACCCCCGCGAGTGCCGCCGCGGCCGTGTCGCTGAAGTCGGCGCCGGGGTGCAGTCCGAGCAGCCGGAAGAACCGGGCCGCGTCCTGCGGCAGTGCCCGGTAGGACCATGTGAACACGGAACGCACCGCCTCGGACTCCTCACCGCCGTCTGCCGACAGCGCTTCCCACCGTCCGGACTCGTCACGCAACTCGCCGATCAGATCCGCCAGACGCATCAGCGGTCGTCCGGCGGCCCGCTCGGCCGCGATCCTGAGCGCCAACGGCAGGCGCGCGCACAGGGAGGCGAGTTCGGCGACCTGGGCGGGGTCGTCCCCGTCCCGGTAGCCGGAGACGACGCCCTGGACCAGGGCGACCGAGCCGTCGCGGTCGAGCACGTCCAGGGTGAGGCGCCGTGCCCCCTCACGGATCGTCAGGCCGGGCAGCCGGTGCCGGCTGGTGACGATGGCCAGGCATCCCGGCGTCCCCGGCAGCAAGGGCCTGACCTGGGCCGCACCGGCGGCGTTGTCGAGCACCAGCAGCAGCCGGCGGCCGGCCAGCCGGGAGCGGAAGGCCGCGGCCATGTACTCGCCGTCCGCGTGGACCGCGTCCGCGGGGGCGCCGAGCGCGAGCAGAAATCCTTCGAGCACCCGCTCGTAGGCGACCGGGGCCTGCGGATCGTAGCCGTGCAGGTCGGCGTACAGCTGGCCGTCCGGGAACCGGTCGCGGACCGTGTGCGACCAGTGCAGCACGAGAGACGTCTTGCCGACTCCCGCGGTGCCGGTCACCAGCAGGACCCGTGCGCCGGCGCTGTCGTCGAGCAGACGGTCGAGTTCCGCCCGCTCGGCGCACCGATCGACGAATCCCGGCCCCGCCCCGGGGAGCTGGCGCGGGACGGGCGGTGCCGCGCGATCGGCCGCCGGGGCGTGGAAGTGGATCCCGCCCCGCACGTCGCGGGCCTGTACGACCTCGCGGGCCGTGCCGGAGAACGACGAGTCGACGTTTCCGTGCGGGCCGGTCATCGGCGGGGAGGTGCGAGGTGGGCCACGTCGCGACCGAAGAACGTGCCGATGTCCTCCCCCAGCGCGTACAGGTTCTCGATCCGCGCCGCCACACGGTTCCTCGTGGCCGTGTCGACATAGCGCACGGCGCCTTCGAGGACGCCCTCCGTGTCGTAGCGGATCTCGTACACGGTGTCGTCGTTCAACGTGATCAGTTCCGGTACCGGGCCGGTGTCCTCGTACGCCGCGACGTGTTCCGGGCCGATGACGCGGATCAGTTCGCCGCACTCGGCCCGCACCCGCAGCAGGTGCAGTTCCCATTGCAGGTAGGGGGTGAGGGGCGGCTCCACGATGCGGACCCGCAGCAGACGGCACCGGTGTCGCGCTGCCAGCCGGGACAGGTCGAGCAGCCCGGCCCGCTGCGCCTCGATCAGCCGCAGCGCCTCCGGCCAGTCCCCGCGGGCAAAGGCTTCCCAGCTCGGGTCCCCCGGCTCACGGAAGTGCTGGCGGCGCTCCAGCTTCCACGAATCCCAGCCGTCCACGGCGAAGTCCCGGCGGCGGAAGTCCTCGCGGTACGCGTCCAGTTCCAGCTTCTCGCCATGAGAGGCGCCAAGGAGGTCACGCATCCGGAATGTGCGCCTTCGCGGTGAGCAGGGTGAGCCGTGGGATGACCACGAGGCGTTCGCCCCCGCCGATCACCGCGTCGTCGGGCAGGCCCTCGGCATACACGTGCGTGAGGTCGCGGCCGATGACCGCGAAGTCGCCGTTGTCCAGCTCCCAGATGTCCGGGCAGCCGTCCCGTCCCCCGGTCGTGCCCAACTCCGCCGGCGCGATCCCGACGCGCCGAACCAGTCGGGCCTTCCGGTCCGCGTCCCAGGTATCGCTCATACGTCGCCCCCAGCTTCGCCCGTCCGGACAGCCTACTCAGCGTACGGACGCGACGACGGACCGTCCACAGCCATAAAAGGCCGCCGGACGCCTGCAGCGGACGGACGGCGTTGCGGCTGCTGTCCGGAGAGGGCTCAGCCCGCCGAGGCGTACGACACGAAGCGCGCCCACGCACCGGGGGTCAGCGCCAGCCGGGGGCCCTCGGTGTTCTTGGAGTCGCGGACATGCACGGTACCGGGGGAAACGGCCAGCTCGACGCAGGAGTTGCCGTCGTTGCCGCTGCTGTAGCTGCTCTTGAACCACGCCAGCTCGGAGGCGTCCCCGGCCGTGGTCTTGCGGATCATGTTTCTCCCAGCAGTTGCTCGATGAAGGCCAGCGACTCCCGCGGCGAGAGCGCCTGAGCCCGGATGGTGCCATACCGCAGCTCAAGGATGCGCAGGTGTTTGGGGTCGGAGGTCGGACGGCCGTTGAACGCAGCTCAGCCCGCCGAGGCGTACGACACGAAGCGCGCCCATGCACCGGGGGTCAGCGCCAGCCGGGGGCCCTCGGTGTTCTTGGAGTCGCGGACATGCACGGTACCGGGGGAAACGGCCAGCTCGACGCAGGAGTTGCCGTCGTTGCCGCCGCTGTGGCTGCTCTTGAACCACGCCAGCTCGGAGGCGTCCCCGGCCGTGGTCTTGCGGATCATGTTTCTCCCAGCAGTTGCTCGATGAGGGCCAGCGACTCCCGCGGCGAGAGCGCCTGAGCCCGGATGGTGCCATACCGCAGCTCAAGGATGCGCAGGTGTTTGGGGTCGGAGGTCGGACGGCCGTTGAACGCCCCGTCGGAGCGACCAACGGCCGTACCGTCCGGGAACTTCAGCAGTTCGATCCGACCGTCCAGCCCGGAATGCGTGTCGCAGTTCATCGGCATCACCTGAAGCACGACGTTGTGCAACCGACCTACCTCCAGCAGGCGTTCGAGCTGCCGACGCCCTGCCATTGTGCCTCCGATAGGACGCCGCAGAACCCCCTCCTCCAGGACGAAACTGAGCGCCGGGGCAGGTGAGCGTTCGAAGATCGACTGCCGGGCCAGCCGAGCGGCCACCATGCGCTCCACGTCATCCGGCGAGTACGGCGGCTGCGCTGCCCCGATCACAGCTCGGGCGTGCTCCGGCGTCTGCAGCAGCCCCGGGATGATGTGGCACTCGTACAGTGCGATCTCGACCGCCTTGGCTTCCAGCTTGCCCAGTTCCCGAACCGTCTTCGGATACCGGACCTTCTTCACGTCCTCCCACGTCGCCGCGATGACGCCGCCCGCCCCCAGCACCCGGTCGGACTCGGCCAGGTACTCGCGCCGGGGGATCCGTTTTCCGCCCTCGACCTTGTAGACCAGGTCCTCGCCGTAGCCGATGGCCGCCCCGAACTCGGCGGCGCGCATGCCCGACGCCTCGCGCAGCAGCTTCAGCTGCCGTCCCACCATGGTGATCACGGCCACGCCCCACTCGTCGTCCGGATCCACCTCCCACCCGGGCTCGTTCGCCTCCGTGCCGGGTCGTACCGCCTCGCCGTCCACCGACATTCCGCACCCCTCCGTAGTCCCGCGCCCTGTCGCGGCGCCCTACCCGTGACAACGGCGCCGACAGCCCGGACAGCACTGGACAACCCGCCGACAGTCACCGCACGCGACCGCCCGTTCACTCCGCACGGCAGGTGTTTCCGGTCACGCTGAGCAGCGTGAACCAGAAGATCGCCGCCGACACGGCCCAACCGCCCGCCCCCTCCGCCGGCTTCAGCCTGCTGCTGTCGTCCACCCGGCGCGGGGCCCGCCTCGCCCGGCTGCTCGCCGAGGCGCAGTTGCGGCAATGGGGGTTGCCCACGGCCCCCGCGACGCACCTCGTGGCCGAGCTGGCGGCGAATGCCGTCACGCACGGCCGGGTGCCGGGCCGGGACTTCCGGCTGACGCTCCGCCGCGTCGGCGACCGGCTCCGGATCGAGGTCACCGACCCGCGCGGCGAGCGGCTGCCGGATGTCCGACGGCCCGCCGTGGACGCCGAGTCGGGGCGTGGGCTGCTCCTGGTGGACGCCCTGGCGGACCGTTGGGGGGTGATCGAGGGCCCGTTTCCGTGCAAGACCGTGTGGGCCGAGTGTGTCCCGGGGTGACGTGCCGGGGTCAGCCCGCCGTGGTCTCCAGGGCCGGTGCGGCCGGTTCCGCCGGTGCCGGCCGGGGGCCGCCGGCGCGTGCCGGGATCATCAGCGCGGCCAGCGCGGCGAGGGCGACCACCGAGGCGCCGGTGATCAGGGCCGGGCGCAGACCGTCGACGAAGGACTGGGCGGAGGTGTAGCCGCCGTACGCCGAGAAGATCGAGGACATCACCGCGATGCCGAGCGCGCCGCCCACCTCGCGCAGGGCGTTGTTCGCGCCGGAGGCGATGCCCTGTTCCTGCGGGCGCACGCTGGACATCACCAGGGCGGCGGCCGGGGCGAAGTACAGGGCCATGCCGGCGCCGCTGAGGACGAGGGCGGGCAGCTGGTCGGCGTAGGAGGCGTGCGCGGTGACCACGCAGGCCATGTAGCCGAGGCCGGCGGCCTGGAGCAGCAGGCCGGCGGCGACGACCGGGCGGCCGCCCACGCGGTCGGACAGGAACCCGGCGATCGGCGCGACGAGCATCGGCATCCCGGTCCACGGCAGCATCCTGAGCCCGGCGTCCGTGGGCGAGTAGCCCAGCACGTTCTGCATGTACTGGCTGAGCAGGAAGATCGAGCCGAACATGCCGACGAACATCAGCAGGCTCGCCGCGTTGATCCCGGAGAAGGCCCGGGAGCGGAACAGGCGCATCGGCAGCATGGGGTTCGCGGCCCGCGAGCTCCAGCCCACGAAGGCGAGCAGGAGCACGCCGCCGGCCGACAGCGCGGTCAGCACGACCGGGTCCGTCCAGCCGTCGGAGGGGCCCCTGACCAGGCTGTACACGATGCCGAAGAGGCCGCCGCCGGCGAGCAGGGTGCCGGGGACGTCGAGGCGGGCGTCGGCGCCGTACGACTCGGCCAGCCGCAGCCGCGCCAGCGGCAGGACGAGCAGGCCGAGCGGAACGTTCAGCCAGAAGATCCAGTGCCAGGACACGTGTTCGGTGAGGCTGCCGCCGATCAGCGGGCCGGAGGCGACCGCGAGTCCGTTGACGGCGCCCCAGATGCCGTACACCGTGCCGCGCCTGGCCGCCGGTACCGCCGCGGTCAGCAGGGTCAGTGTGAGCGGCATCATCACCGCGGCGCCCACGCCCTGCACCGCGCGGGCGGCGATCAGCGAGCCGATGCCGGGCGCCAGCGCCGCGGCGGCCGAGGCGCCGGTGAAGACGGTGAGTCCGGCGATGAACAGCCGCCTGCGCCCGAACCGGTCGCCGAGCGCGGCGCCGAACATCAGCAGGCAGGCGAAGGTGAGCGTGTACGCGCTCACCGTCCACTCCAGATCGTCCAGCGCGCCGCCGAGATCCTGGCGGATCGAGGGCAGGGCGGTGGTGACGACGAGGTTGTCCAGGGCCGCCATGAAGCCGGCGACGCTGGTGACGAGAAGCGCCCAGGCGGCGCTCCTGCGGGTCTGTGACATCGCTCCCCCGGGGATGAGATCCCGTTCGATTGGTTAGTTATTACTGACTAACTTTCGCGGGCGTGGGTCCGCCCATGGGCGTCCCGCGCCTTGCCTACGCCTCGGGTTCGCCCGTTCCGCGCTGGAACGGGTCCGCGTGCAGCCCCTCCCACACCCGGTGTCCGGCCGGGAAGCCGAGGGCCACCAGGCAGTTGATGAGCATTCCGTAGGCCATGAAGTGGGTCGTGCCGGTCACGTCGGCGCCGAGCGGCACATGGACGGCGTCCCACAGCCGCATCCACCCGGCCCGCACGGCCTCGCCGAACTCCCGGTCGCCCTCCTGCTCGGCGGCCGCGACGGCCAGGAACATCTGCATCTGCATCATCAGCCGCGAGGGCTGCTCGGCGATGGCCGTCTTGTAGGCCGTGGCCATGGCGTGCACGGCCTCCTCGCCCTCCAGCCCCTCGGCCGCCTCCTCGAACATGCGGATGGTGTCCTGGATGCAGCGGTCCGCCGCGGCCAGGAAGATCGCCCGCTTCCCCGGGAAGAGCCGGAAGAGGTACGGCTGTGACACGCCGACCCGCTTGGCGATGGCCTCGGTGGAGGTGCCGTAGTAGCCCCCTCGGCCGAACTCCTCCATCGCCGCTCGGACGACGCTTTCGCGCCGCTCTTCCGCACTCATCCTGGGCATGAAAGTAAGTTAGTACTCAATTACTACTTCCACAACCCGGTATCCCGCCTGGAGCTGCCTGGAAACGCGTAAGGGGCGCCCCGCCAGGAGGACGCCCCTTACGTCTACCGCTCAGCCGCCGGAGCGGGCCTGCCGTCAGGCCAGTCGCACGACCGCCCGCGACATGCCCAGCACCTTCTGGCCGCCGCTGGTCGCCGTGAGGTCCACGCGGACGGTGTTGTCGTCCAGCTTGGCCGCGACCTTGCCGCTGACCTCGATCAGGGCGCCCTGATCGTCGTTGGGCACGACGACCGGCTTGGTGAAGCGGACGCCGTACTCGACCACGGCGCCCGGGTCGCCGAGCCAGTCGGTGACCACGCGGATCGCCTCGGCCATGGTGAACATGCCGTGCGCGATCACGTCCGGCAGGCCCACCTCCTTGGCGAACCTCTCGTTCCAGTGGATGGGGTTGAAGTCCCCGGAGGCGCCCGCGTAGCGCACCAAGGTGGCGCGGGTCACGGGGAAGGTCTGGGCCGGCAGCTCGGTGCCGACCTCGACGTCGTCGTAGCCGATCTTCGCGGTCATCAGCTGCTCACGCCTCCTCGGCCGCGCGGGCCACGAGCTTGGTCCAGGCGGTCACGACGTGCTCGCCCGCCTCGTCGTGCACCTCGCCGCGGATGTCCAGGATGTCGTTGCCCGCGAGGGACTTGATCGCCTCGATGGTCGAGGTGACCGTGAGCCGGTCACCGGCGCGCACCGGGCGGCGGTAGGCGAACTTCTGGTCGCCGTGCACGACCCGGCTGTAGTCCAGGCCGAGCTGGGGGTCCTCGATGACCTGGCCGGCGGCGCGGAAGGTGATGGAGAACACGAAGGTCGGGGGGGCGATCACGTCGGAGTACCCGTACGCCTTGGCGGCTTCCGGGTCCGTGAACACCGGGTTGGTCTCCCCCACGGCCTCGGCGAACTCGCGGATCTTCTCCCGGCCCACCTCGTAGGGGGCGGTGGGCGGGTAGGTCCGTCCCACGAAGGACTGGTCGAGCGCCATGGCCCGGCACCTCCTGATGTCTGGTGTGAGGGTCCCAAATTAGCCGGGCCCGACCGCGGGAACGCCGCGAGGCCGCCCCCTCGGAAGGGGACGGCCTCGCGAACGAGCCTATTTATCGCGTTTCGCGGTGCGCGGTGTGCGCGTTGCAACGCGGGCAGTGCTTCTTCATCTCAAGGCGATCCGGGTTGTTACGCCGGTTCTTCTTGGTGATGTAGTTCCGCTCCTTGCACTCCACGCAGGCCAGCGTGATCTTCGGGCGGACGTCGGTGGCAGCCACGTGAGTGCTCCTAGGACGAACGGATGGACTTATTCAACGCAAGAAAGAGTAGCCGATCGAAGGACCGACCCCACAATCGGCTACTGTCAGTAGCGGTGACCGGACTTGAACCGGTGACACAGCGATTATGAGCCGCTTGCTCTACCGACTGAGCTACACCGCTTTGATGAGATCGGAACCCGTCTTGCGACGGGAACCTCTCACACCAGAGCCCCAAAACGGAATCGAACCGTTGACCTTCTCCTTACCATGGAGACGCTCTGCCGACTGAGCTATTGGGGCGAGCGATGAAGACATTACACGGTCCGCCGCCGTTCGCCCAAATCCGTATCCCCCCGGGGGCGGGTGCGCCTTGTGGCGGGCGGCCGGGGTGCGGGTGCGCGGGTCGCGGAGGTGCGGCGAGGGGGCCCGAGCAGGTGCGACGGCGCGGCTTGGGAGGGTGCCTGACGCGCCGGCGCGGGGAGCGGCGACGGGCCGCGCCGCCCGTGGGCCACGCCGGTACGACTATTGCGCTCCTGCGCCGTCCGCGCGGCTCGCCACCCTAGGCTCGGTCCGCCTGTGTGATCTTGGGACGCCTCCCGGTCACCGGCCCCCGCCCCCTCTGCCCTCCCTGGAGCGCGATGCCCGACAGCCAGCCGCAGCCGCACCCGCCGTCGAACTGGTCGGGGTCCTCGGGCCCGTCCGGGTCCCGGGGACCGGGCGACCCGGGCGGCCTGCTGCTGTGCGGGGCGCGGCTCACCGACGGACGGACCGTGGACGTACGGCTGGACGGCGGGCGGATCGAGGCCGTGGGCACCGCGGGCAGCCTGGCGTCGGGTCCGGCGCGCGCGGGCGTGCAGCGCGTCGACCTGGCCGGCTATCTGCTGCTGCCCGCCCCGGCGGAGCCGCACGCCCACGGCGATACGGCCCTGTCCGCCGAGCGCCCCGGCCCGGCCTCGTACGCCCCCGACGACGTCCAGCGCCGGGCCACGGAGTCCGCGCTGCTCCAGCTGGGGCACGGGGCGACGGCCGTACGGGCGCACGTGCGCGTGGGCGACGTGCAGGGGCTGGGCGCGCTGGGTGCCGTACTGCGGGCGCGGCGGGCGCTGCGCGGGCTCGCGGAGCTGACGACGGTGGCGATGCCGCGGCTGCTGACGGGGGTGGCCGGCGCGGACGGGCTGGCGGTGCTGCGGGACGCGGCGAAGATGGGCGCGGCGGTGGTGGGCGGCTGCCCGGACCTGGACCCGGATCCCACGGGGTACGTGGAGGCGGTCCTGGAGGTGGCCTCGGAGCACGGCTGCCCGGTGGACCTGCACACCGACGCGGCGGACCCGGCCCGGTTGTCCCGGCTCGCGGCGATGGCGGGTGGTCTGCGCCCCGGCGTGACGATCGGGCCGTGCGCCGGTCTCGCGCACCTGCCCGCGGACATCGCCTCCCGCGCCGCCGACCAGCTGGCGGCGGCCGGGGTGACGGTGGTGTGCCTGCCCCAGGGCGGCTGCGGGGGCGCCGACCGCCGGGGGACGGCGCCGGTACGGCTGCTGCGGGCGGCCGGGGTGCGGGTGGCGGCCGGCAGCGGCGCCCTGCGGGACGTGTCGAACCCCGTGGGCCGCGGCGACCCCCTGGAGGCGGCCTACCTCCTCGCCTCCGCCCACGGCCTCGGACCCGAGGACGCCTACGACGCGGTGAGCACCTCCGCCCGGGCCGCGCTCGGCCTGCCCCGGGTCAGCGTGGAGGCGGGCTTCCCGGCCGAACTCCTCGCCGTGCGCGGCGATCACCTCCCCGGCGCCCTCTCCCTCGCCTACAGCCGCATCGTGATCCACCACGGCCGGGTGGTGGCCCGTACCAGCGCGGTCCGCGAGTACCGCAACTCGGCGGTGCCCGCGGAACCCGGACTGCCCCGGCAGGGGCGGGGAGAGGCACCGTAGGGCCAGCGGACACGCGCCGCCGGCCGGCCGGGGCGGGGCCAACCCGTGCGGCGGGCAGGGGCCTTCGGGCGTACGGTCGGAAGCATGCGCATTGTCATCGCTGGAGGGCACGGTCAGATCGCGTTGCGGCTGGAGCGGCTGCTCGCCGCGCGTGGATACGAGGTCGCGGGGATCATCCGCGCGGCGGAACAGGCCGACGACCTGCGCTCGGCCGGCGCCGAGCCGGTGGTGCTGGATCTGGAGTCGGCCTCGGTGGAGGAGGTCGCCGAGCGGCTGCGGGGCGCGGACGCGGCGGTCTTCGCGGCCGGCGCCGGTCCGGGCAGCGGTACGGCCCGCAAGGAGACGGTGGACAAGGGCGCGGCGGTGCTGTTCGCGGACGCGGCTGTGCGCGCGGGCGTACGCCGTTTCGTCGTGGTGTCGTCGATGGGCGCGGACCCGGCGCACCAGGGCGACGAGGTCTTCGACGCCTATCTGCGCGCCAAGGGCGAGGCCGACGCCCACGTGGCCCGCCAGAAGGACCTGGACTGGACGATCCTGCGGCCCGGTTCGCTGACCAACGACGCGGGCACCGGCCTGGTCCGGCTGGAGGCGCACACCGGGCGCGGCATGGTCCCGCGCGACGACGTGGCGGCCGTACTCGCGGAGCTGGTGGACACCTCGGCGACGGCCGGTCTGACGCTGGAGCTGACGGGTGGTTCGACGCCGGTGTCGGTCGCGGTGAAGTCGGTGGCCGGCAACTGACGTCCGGGCCGCGCGAACTGACGGCGGCTCAGAACAGCGGCAGCTGACCGGGGAACTCGGGTACGACGTAGCCGTCCAACGTCGGCTGCGCCGCACCGAGTCGGGCCTGCCGCCGGGAGCCCTCGCAGGAGACGAGCCGCGTGCCCTCGCGCGCCCCGGGCGGGTCGTGCCGGGCGAAGCGGCCCGCCACGACGGCGATCTCACGGTGGCACACGGGGCAGGTTCTGCGTCGGGAGGACATACCGCCAGTGTGCCCGGTTCAGGTGCGCGACTCCGCCTCCCAGCGCTCGGGGCCCACCCCGCGCCAGTCGATCAACGGGGAGTCCGCCACCTGCTCGGGCTCGATCTCCAGCCCCGCCCGGCGCAGGAATTCCACCAGGTCCCGCACGTTGTGCGCGAGCCCGAGGATCTCCCCGTCCACCCGCACCCGGCGGCCGCCGGTCGGGGAGGGCAGGTGCACCACGATGGGCCGCTTGCCGGTCATGGCTCCAGCATCGTCCGGACGCGGCACCGCCGCACCCGCACCCGGATCACGGTCCGGATCCGGCCTTCCATAATCGTTCACTCGTTCGATTCTAGTGAATCCAACGGGGCGGGCCCCGGGTGGGGTGGATGTATCTGGGCACCCGGCAGCCATGGGCACTTCCGCGCCGCCCGGAGCGCCGTCGCAACGGCTGCCTCCGGAAGCGGAGAGCGCCGCGCTCGCCCGGCGGTTCGTGCGATCGGCGCTCAGGGATGTCGTGCCCGAACTGCGGGACACCGCCGAACTGCTGGTCGACGAGCTGGTGACCAACGCGGTGGTTCACGCGCGCGCCGAGGTGGAGGTGCGGGTCTGGGCCGCCGAGGGCCGGGTGTGCGCGCGGATCGGCGATTCCCGGCCGGAGCGCGGTCTGGTGCCGCACGACCGCCACCCGTACGCCTGCACCGGGCGGGGCCTGGCGCTGGTGGAGGAGCTGGCGACCAGCTACGGCGTCCACAGCGGGGAGGACCGCAAGACGGTCTGGTTCGAGCTGTGGCCCGACCCCCCGGCGCCGCCGACGTCCGCGTGGGAGACCGTGGGGCCCTGCGGCCGGACCGTGACCGTGGCGCTCGACGACGTGCCGTACGCCCTGTACTGGGCCGCGCAGCAGCAGTGGGAGGGGACACTGCGCGAACTGGTCCTCGCCCCGTCCGCCGCCGACCGGGCCGGCATACGGCCCAAGGAGCTGCTGGCCGCCCGGGAGACGAGCCAGGTGATCTCCGCCTGCATGACGACCGCGGTGCAGCAGGAGGCGCCCGACACCACGACTCTCTCGTTGGCGGTGGCCTTCCCCGCGGACGCCGCCGCGGCCGCGGCGGCCCTGGGCCAGGTGCTCGACAGGGCCGACATGGCCGCACGGCGCGGGGACCTGCTCACCCTTCCGGCCCTCCCGCAGATCCGGGCCTTCCGGCGCTGGCTGCTCGCGCAGATCGTCGGCCAGCTGTCCGGGCGGCACCCCACGGCATGGACGCTGGTCCGCGGCGCGCCGGGCGCGATCCCCGCGAAGCTGGCGCCCTGGGACGCGAGCGAGGTGGAGGCCGCCAACGTGCCGACCGTCGCGGCCGACGACGGCAACCGGATCATCGCGGTGAACAGCTCCGCGGCGAACCTGCTGGGCTGGTCCGCGCACGACCTCGTCGGGCGGCGGCTGACGGTGCTGATCCCCGAGCACCTGCGCGAGCGCCATGTGGCGGGCTTCAGCGCGCTGTTGCTGACCGGTGAGTCCCGCATCCTGGGCCGTTCGATACCGATGCCCGCGCTCCACCACGACGGGCACGCGGTCCCCGTCCGCCTGGCCGTCCAGACGCAGGAGGCGATCGACGGGCGCAGCGTGTTCGTCGCCCAGCTCACCACCACGACGGCCGGGCCCGCCCCGCCGTACGCCCCGCCGGGCAGCCGGTACGCGACCCGGGCCGCGCCGGGACCGGTGCACCTGCCGACCGGCACGAAGAAGGCGCGCAGGGTGACCGTCGACCGGGCGGTGTCCGAGTGGCTGCCCCTGTTCGCCGACGCCAGCGCCGCCCTGAACAGCACCCCCGACCTGGGCGAACGGATGCGACGGGTGTGCCATGTGCTGACCCAGTGGCTGGCCGACTGGTGCGCGGTGGACCTGCTCGACCACGGCGAGGTGGAACGCGCCTGCATCGTCCACCGCGATCCCCACCTCGTGATCCCCGGCGGTCACCTCGGCCGGCTCCCGCCGATCACCGACACCACGAAGGCTCCGCTGCCCCGGGTGCTGCGCGGCGCCGGTCCGCTGCTGATGACCGAGATCCCGGCGCCCGGCCGGACGGACAACCCCCTGGACGCACGGCAGCTGGAGCTGGTCGGGGAGCTGGGCGGCAGCACCGCGGTCATCGCTCCGCTCCGGGGCGACCAGGAGGTCTTCGGCGCGCTGACCCTGGTCCGCACGGATGACGAAGCGCCCTTCACCAAGGACGACATCCCGCTGGTCGCGGAACTGGTCCGCGGCATCGCGGTGGGGCTGGACAACGCCCGCCAGCACCAGAACACCCACGCCAACGCCGAACACCTCCAGCGCGCCCTGCTGCCGGAGCTGCCCCGTGCCCGCCATCTGGAACTGGTCGCTCGCTACGTCCCCTCCAGCACCACGGCCAAGATCGGCGGGGACTGGTACGACGCCTTCGCCCTGCCCGGCGGCGACACCGTGCTGGTCATCGGCGACGTGTCGGGCCACGACCTCCAGGCCGCCGTGGCCATGAGCACCCTGCGCAACATGCTCCGCGGCCTCGCCGTCGACCGCCCCGAGCCGCCCGGCGACGTCCTGCACCGCCTGGACCTCGCGAGCCACACCCTCTCTCCGCGCTCCACCGCCACCTGCGTCTACGCCCTGCTGAAGGACGCCGGCGGCACCGGGCACCCGGACCTGCACCACTCGTCCGCGGGTCACCTGCCGCCCCTGCTGGTCACCCCGGAGGGCGGCGCCCACTACCTGGAGTCCGGCAGGGGGCTGCTGATCGGCATGGACCCCGACATCCCCGCCCGTCCGCGTGCGACCCGCTGCCGCCCCGCTCCACCCTGCTGCTCTTCACCGACGGTCTCGTCGAGCGCCGCGGCCAGTCCCTCGGCATCGGCCTGGAACTGCTGCGCGAGTACGCCGCCACGCTGGCGCGGGACTCCCTCGACGTCTTCTGCGACGAACTGATCATCAAGTTCGGCGGCGACGCCACGGACGACATCGCCCTGCTCGCACTGCGCCCGTCCGGACGCCCCGGCGAAGGCCCTGCGACGAGGGTGCGACGGTGACGTCCAGGTGAGAGAACCGGGCCCCGGAGCACCCGGGACTGTCAGTCCCTGCGGGTAAGCGGCCCCGCCGCTTCTCGGCTCCGCAGCGATACTCCGCCCGCCTGCTCGCGCCGCAAACGACCAGTGGCGGCACTTCGGTGCCGCCACTCACTCGTTCAGGGTCTTCATCTTCTGAAGTGTCCTCGCAGGTCGGAGGCGTCTCCTCGTGGTCGGGGCCCTCCGGGGCACCACCCCCAGAGGAAGCCCCGACAAGCTGCGCTGGACCGGCCAGGCACAACGTCAGCTCCGTTGAATGTAACGGCGGGACGGTCAGAACCATTCCCTAAAGATCGGGAATCTCAAGAGTTACCCGTTAGTAATCCCAGAATTTTACGGAAATGGTTCTTCGCTTCGACACCACAGAGGGAAGACCTGCAAATCCCTGTCCCAAGGGTGACATTTCCGTGCCACACCGATCGTGCTATATCCTGCCCGATCAAGAGCGTTCCCTCTTATGCCGTACCTCACCAGTCCGGCTGGGGTTCCCTTATGTCCACGTCGCACCGCTGGACCGGCCATTACCTCTGTACAACTTCAGAAGGAACCGAAGGAATGGACTTCCTTACGGCCGCGGTCATGATCGTCGCGATCATGGCCGCCACTGCCGTCCTCACCGTCAAGCTCCTGTCGTCCGCGCCGGCGCGCATCGCGGCCGTCCTCACGGCGATCACCGCGTTGTTCGCCGTCATCCCGCACGTCATCCAGCCGCTCTCCCCCGCCGCGCCCGCGCCGACGCCGTCGACCACGGCGGACGCGACACCAGTCCAGTCGGCCGACACCGCTTCGGTTCCCTTCTCCAGCCGCCCGACAGGGCCCTCCGGCACCAGCGGCACCGGGGGTGCTTCCTGATGGATCGGGCAAGACGCGAGCGCGAAGCAGCAGCCGGTGGCGCCCGCACCAAGGGAACGCTGCAACGCATGGTCCTCGGCAACTCCGTGTACACCTTCGACATGGAGACCGGCCGAGTGGGCCATGGCCTGTCCGGCTCGCGCGCTCTGCGCGGGCTCATCGACCTCAACCCGTTCCTGTCCGAGCTCCCGAGGCCCACTCGTCAGGAGTTCGCCAGCACCTTCACGACTCGATCGAGCAGCCGCAACGACCAGTTGAGGGGCTCCGTGGGCTCGACGGTCCACGTAGTCCTCTCCGGCTGCGTGTACGAGGAGTCCTCCTACGGCGAGGACACGACGGTGCGGCTCCATGGCGCCGGCGCCGTGCTCGGTGTCGCCGAGGTCTTCAGTCCCGAACTCCACGCGCCCACGGCGCGCTGCCTCAACAGCACGCTCACCCTGGCCGTTCCGCTGTCCCGCATGCGCGGCATCGTCGAACACAGCTCGGTCATCGCGGCCTCGCTCGGCAAGGTGCTGGCGGATCAGCTCCTCGTCGCGGAGCGGGTCTACAACCGCCGGAGCCTGCTCCCGGAGCAGCGGCTCGCCGGCCTCTTCGTGCACCTCCTGGACCGGTGCGCCGTGCCGTGCACGACGTACGGCCGGATGATCGAAGGGCCTTCGCAGGGAGACCTTGCCGACGCCTTGTCGGTCAGCCGGGCCACTGTCGAGAATGCCCTCAAGGTCCTCCGGGACCGCAACCTCGTCACGACCGGATATCGCCGTTACCGATTCCCGAATGAGAGGGAACTCGCCTCCTTCGGCAGGGTCCGCACACTTTCTCAGACCGTCACCGGGGCGACTAAAGTTCAATAGTCAACGTTCCGCTTCTCCTTCGCGCCTCTGGAAAGAACCTTCCAGAGGCGTTTTTACGGCCACCCCCTTCACTCGCGATCACACATGATCGATAATTGCCTTGACGTCGAGATAAGCAGCGTTCATGCCAGAGCTGCCCGAGGTCACTTTTATTTCGCTTTGGCCGCTTCAAATGCATTTATCCTTTGCGCATTCGCGGCAAGTGACGTACGTCACTGGTACCAGGCTGGGACATGGCCGGGGGCCGTGCCGCCGTCGACGAACGGCGACCGAGCCGGTCGCCCCACCCAGTAGAGCCCGAGGGAGCCCGGATCGTTGCTGGGAACGATCCTGAGATCGGCCCCTCCCCTCCGGGAGGGACCCGAGGCATACGCGCCTGGCGTCTGGAAGCGAGCGAGATGGGCGAGACACGGCCGCCCCCGTCCGGGCGACTCGTCCCCCGACAACGAGAAACCCCCTCTGACCAGGTCATCGACCTGATCAGAGGGGGTTTCCCTCCGTGTGGCGGCGCCAGGATTCGAACCTGGGAAGGCTGAGCCGGCAGATTTACAGTCTGCTCCCTTTGGCCGCTCGGGCACACCGCCGGGTTTGCTGCCATTCGAACCCGCTTGCGGCGGTGTTCCCCGGCAACGACGTAAACAATACCCGATCCACGGGGGTGCTTCGCCACCCGGTTGATCTCCGGCTGTCGGGTCCGGGGGTGGCTAGGCTGGTGCGGATGCGGCCCGGCAGGATGCCGGGCCCGGCGGCCGCCGCCGCACACGCCGGTACGCATGACACGCACCCCGATACAAGGAGCCACAGGACATGGCCGACTCCAGTTTCGACATCGTCTCGAAGGTCGAGCGGCAGGAGGTCGACAACGCCCTCAACCAGACCGCCAAGGAGATCTCCCAGCGTTACGACTTCAAGGGCGTCGGCGCCTCGATCTCGTGGTCCGGGGAGAAGATCCTCCTGGAGGCGAACTCCGAGGACAGGGTGAAGGCCGTCCTCGACGTCTTCGAGTCCAAGCTGATCAAGCGCGGCATCTCGCTGAAGGCGCTGGACGCGGGCGAGCCCCAGCTGTCCGGCAAGGAGTACAAGATCTTCGCGACGATCCAGGAGGGCATCTCCCAGGAGAACGCCAAGAAGGTGGCGAAGATCATCCGCGACGAGGGCCCCAAGGGCGTCAAGGCCCAGGTGCAGGGCGAGGAGCTGCGGGTCAGCTCCAAGAGCCGCGACGACCTCCAGACCGTGATCGCCCTCCTCAAGGGCAAGGACTTCGACTTCGCGCTGCAGTTCGTGAACTACCGCTAGGAAGAAGGAAGAAGGGTGGGCGTCCCTCGCGGGAGCCCACCCTTCCGTGCTGCCGGGGCCGGTCGTTGCGGAGTGTGCCGATCAGTCGCGGGAGTTGCCGAAGACCAGGCGGTAGGCGATCAGCAGCACCAGGGAGCCGCCGATGGCCGCGGCCCAGGTGGGGCCATCGAAGAAGCTCCTGCTGATCTCGTGGTGCAGCCAGCGGGACGAGATCCAGCCGCCGATGAACGCGCCGGCGATGCCGATGACCGTGGTGCCGAGCAGGCCGCCGGGGTCGCGTCCCGGCAGCAGGAACTTGGCTATGGCGCCGGCCAGCAGCCCCAGAATGATCCAACCGATGATGCTCATGCCGCGATCCCTGCCCCTTCGTGCCCTGCGCGCACTGTGGCCGGCGTGAGATCTCCGTGAAGATCGGCGGCCCGCCGGCGCGCTTCCGTGCCGTCTCGGGAGGGAGGACGCCGGGGGGCCGGGACGCGGTTGCCCGCGGGTTCGTACCGGAATGTTCCCGATCCCGCTACAACGGCGTCGCCGTGCTCCCCCGTCCCCCGACCGGCTGATACTTGTGGCAGCAGGCAAGACCGGCGGAGCGACCTGGAGAGGTGCCGATCATGAAGGTGTTCCACCTGCTGCTCAACATCCTGTGGCTGGTGTGCTGCGGCCTCTGGATGGCGATCGGCTATCTGATCGCCGCGCTGATCTGCTTCGTGCTGATCGTCACCATCCCGTTCGGCATCGCCTCGCTGCGCATCGCCGGGTTCGTCCTCTGGCCGTTCGGCCGGACCACCGTGGAGCGGCGGGACGCCGGTGCGGGGTCGGTCATCGGCAACGTGATCTGGGTGGTCTTCGCGGGCTGGTGGCTCGCGCTCGGGCACCTGATCACCAGCATCCCGCTGTTCCTGTCGATCATCGGCATCCCCTTCGGCTGGGCCAACCTGAAGCTCGTCCCGATCTCCCTGATGCCGCTGGGGCGTGAGGTCGTCCCCACGGACCGGGCCTTCGGCGCCCGCTGACCCGCGGGGGGGGGGCGGCCGCGCTGATCGATGTGCGCCGGCGCCGCCCCTCCGGAATCATCGGGGGCAGGAGGCAGGGGGGCGACGCCTGTCCAGGCTTGGGGGAAGTGCACACCCGGCATCCGTACGGAGTCCTCAGATGCCCAGGCACCACACCGAGACAGCGACCACCGCCGCGCCCGCCGGAAAGCGGGCCCGCCACGCGGGCGTGACCGCCGCCGACGGGGGGCTGCTGCTCCTCCGGCTGGCCTTCGGTCTGCCGCTCGCCGGGCACGGCGCCCAGAAGCTCTTCGGGCTGTTCGGCGGCCGGGGGCTGACCGCGACCGGCAAGGGGTTCGAATCCCTGGGCTACCGCCCGGGCAAGCTCTTCGCGGCCATCGGCGGCCTCTCCGAACTCCTGGGCGGCCTCGGGCTCACCCTGGGGCTGTTCACCCCGCTCGCGGCCGCGGCGATCGTGGGCGTGATGATCAACGCCATGGTGACCGTGACCGCCGCCCACGGGTTGTGGGTCGACAAGGGCGGGGTGGAGTACAACATCGGCATCGCCGTCGTCGCCCTCGCCGTCACCGCCATCGGCCCCGGCCGGCTGGCCCTGGACCACTATCTGCCCTGGGGCAGAGGAGGCTGGCCGCACGCGGCCCTCGCCCTCGGTCTCGGCGGCCTGGGAGCGGCCCTGGTGCTGGCCCTGTGAGCCGCGCGGAGGCCCGGCTCGCGGCGGGGAGGCTCAGAGCCGGCGCCCCGCCATGTTCTCCAGGCGGGCGATCCGCTCCGCCATCGGCGGGTGCGTGGAGAACATCTTGGACACGCCCTGCCCGGGGCGGAACGGGTTGGCGATCATCATGTGGCTCGCGGTCTCGATCCGGGGCTCGGGCGGCAGCGGCAGCTGCTGGGTGCCGACCTCCAGCTTGCGCAGGGCGCTCGCGAGGGCCAGCGGGTCCCCGGTGAGCTGGGCGCCGGACGCGTCCGCCTCGTACTCCCGGGAGCGGCTGATGGCCAGCTGGATCAGCGAGGCGGCGATCGGGCCCAGGATCATGATCAGCAGCATGCCGACGAGGCCGGGGCCCTCGTCGTCGTCCGAGCGGCCGACCGGGATCAGCCAGGCGAAGTTCACCAGGAACATGATCACCGAGGCGAGCGCGCCGGCCACCGAGGAGATGAGGATGTCCCGGTTGTAGACGTGGCTCAGTTCGTGCCCGATGACGCCGCGCAGCTCGCGTTCGTCCAGCAGGCGCAGGATGCCCTCGGTGCAGCACACCGCCGCGTTGCGCGGGTTGCGGCCCGTGGCGAAGGCGTTGGGGGCCTCGGTCGGGGAGATGTACAGCCGGGGCATGGGCTGGCGGGCCTGCGTGGACAGCTCGCGCACCATCCGGTACAGCCCGGGCGCCTCGAACTCGCTCACCGGGCGGGCCCGCATCGCCCGCAGGGCCAGCTTGTCGCTGTTCCAGTACGCGTACGCGTTCGTCCCGAGGGCGACCAGGAGCGCCACGATCAGACCGGTGCGCCCGAAGAAGCTGCCGATGACGATGATGAGCGCCGACAGCCCCCCGAGGAGTACTGCGGTCCTGAGCCCGTTGTGCCGGCGGTGCACGGTACGCCCTCCAAGTGGTACAGCAGGGAACCCTTCGGTCCAGTGGACCCTCCCGCTCTGGTCAACGCCAGGCGGCGGTGACAAGTTCCCAGGTGGGCAGGGTCACGCGCGGGGGCCGGACGGGTGAAGGGGTTCCCGTGCCTCCTCAGAACAGTCCGGTGGCCGCGAACCGCAGCACCAGCTGGGGCGCCCCCGACAGGGCCACGCCCGCCACCCCGGTGAGGGCGATCGCGGCGGTGAGCGGGGCCGGGACCCGGTGCCGTGCCGCCTCGCCCTCGGGGGCGCGGAAGAGCACGGCCGTCCACTGGAGGTAGTAGAAGAGCGCGATCACCACGTTGACGGCCATGACGACCGCGAGCCAGCCCAGGCCCGCGTCGACGGCCGCCGAGAACACGGTGACCTTGGCGAACAGCCCGATGACGCCGGGCGGCAGGCCGGCCAGGCAGAGCAGGAAGAAGGCCAGCAGGAGGGCGGTCAGCGGGTTGGTGGCGTACAGGCCCCGGTAGTCGGAGATCCGGTTCGCGGCGCGGCCGCGGCCCACCACGGCGGCCACCGCGAACGCGCCCAGGTTCACGGCGGCGTACATCAGGGCGTACGCGACCGTCGAACCGATCGCCTTCTGCGCGTCCCGGGCGTACCCGGCGGCCGCGATCGGCACGAGGAGGTAGCCGGCCTGACCGACGGAGGACCAGGCGAGCAGTCGTACGGCGCTGTGGGCACGGGCGGCCTGCTGGCGCAGCGCGCCGAGGTTGCCGACGGTCATGGTGAGCGCGGCCAGGACGGCGAGCGCGGGCCCCCACACATCGGCGTACGAGGGGAACGCGACGACGGTGACGAGGATCAGGCCGGAGAAGCCGACCGCCTTGCCGACGACCGACAGGTAGGCGGCGACCGGCAGCGGCGCGCCCACGTAGGTGTCGGGCACCCAGAAGTGGAAGGGCACGGCGGCGGTCTTGAAGGCGAAGCCGATCAGGGTGAGGACGACGCCGGTCTGGGCCAGGGTGTGCAGCTGGCCGCCGGTGTGCGGCAGGCGCTGGGCGACCTGGGTGAGGTAGAGGGAGCCGGTGGCGGCGTAGACGAAGCTGACGCCCATCAGGCTGACCGCGGTCGCGGTGACCGAGGACAGGAAGAACTTCAGGGCGGCCTCGGAGGACCGTTTGTCGCCGTGCCGGATGCCGACCAGGGCGAAGGCGGGCAGCGAGGCGACCTCCAGGGCCACGATCAGGGTGGCCAGGTCGCGGGCGGCGGGCAGCAGGGCGGCGCCGGCCGCGGAGGACAGCAGCAGGAACCAGAACTCCCCTGCGGGCACGCGCCGCCGGTCGTCATCGACGTTCGTGATCGACAGCAGGGCCGCGAGCAGGGCGCCGCCGAGGACCAGGAGCTGGATGACCAGGGTGAAGCGGTCGGCGGTGTAGCTGCACGCGCGCGGGGTGCCGGTCAGGCAGAAGGTGGCGCGGTCGCCGCCCAGGAGCGGCAGCAGCATCAGCGCGGCGGCGGCGAGCCCGGCGACCGAGATCCAGCCGAGGACGGCCTTGCGGGCCTCGGGCAGGAACAGGTCGGCGACGAGCACGGCGAGCGCCACCACGGCGGCGATCAGCGGCGGCGCGACGGCGAGCCAGTCGACGGACTGGACCAGTGAACCGGCGGACTCGGCAAGGGGCTGGGGGCTCATCGGGTGCCTCCTGCGAGGAGCTGGTGCACGGCCGGGTCGGTCAGGCCGAGCAGGGCGCGCGGCCAGAGTCCGGCGACGACGGTGAGGGCGACGAGCGGGGTCCAGGCGGCGAACTCGTAGCCGTGCACGTCGGCGAGCCGGTGGCCCGGGCCGTCGGCGGTGGGCCCGGCGGTCTCCTCGGCGGCGCCCATGCAGACCCGGCGGACCACGATCAGCATGTACGCGGCGGTCAGCAGGGTGCCGAACGCGCCGATCGCCATGAAGGTGAGGAAGGCCGGGCGGCCGAGGCCGGCGGCGGGCTTGAACGCGCCGAACAGGGACAGCATCTCGCCCCAGAAGCCGGCGAGTCCGGGCAGTCCGAGGGAGGCGACGGCGCCGAAGGCGAGCAGTCCGCCGAGGCGCGGCGCCCTGCCGTACAGGGCGAGTCCCGTCTCCTTGGCCAGCGTGTCGAGGTCGGTGGTGCCGGTGCGGTCCTTCAGAGCGCCGACCAGGAAGAAGAGCAGGCCGGTGATCAGGCCGTGGGCGACGTTGGCGAACAGGGCGCCGTTGACGCCGGTCGGGGTCATGGTGGCGATGCCGAGGAGGACGAAGCCCATGTGGCCGACGGAGGAGTAGGCGATCAGCCGTTTGAGGTCGCCCTTCGCGCCCCGCCTGGCCAGGGCCAGACAGGCCAGGGAGCCGTAGACGATCCCGACGACGGCGAGGGCGGCGAGGTAGGGCGCGAACGTGCGGAAGCCGTGCGGCGCCACCGGCAGCAGGATCCGTACGAACCCGTACGTGCCCATCTTCAGCAGCACCCCGGCCAGCAGCACCGAGCCGGTGGTCGGTGCGGCGGTGTGGGCGTCGGGCAGCCAGCTGTGCAGCGGCCACATCGGGGTCTTGACCGCGAGCCCGAGCCCGATCGCCAGTACGGCGACGACCTGCACGGACGCGGTCAGGGACCGGCCGTTGTCAGTGGCGAGTGCCACCATGTCGAAGGTGCCGGCCTTGATTCCGATCAGGAGCAGGCCGAGCAGCATGACGACGGAGCCGAGAAGCGTGAACAGGATGAACTTCCACGCGGCCCGGGCCCGCCCCTCGCCGCCCCAGCGGGCGATGAGGAAGTACATCGGGATCAGCACGGTCTCGAACGCGAGGAAGAACAGCAGCAGGTCGAGCACGGAGAAGGTCGCGAGGGTGCCGGTCTCCAGCAGGAGCAGCAGCGCGACGAACGCCTTCGGGGACGGGCCCGCGGGCGGCTTGAAGTACGAGTAGAGCGCGCACAGGAAGGTCAGCAGCGCGGTCAGCACGACGAGGGGGAGGGAGATGCCGTCGATGCCGAGGTGGATCCGCACGTCGAGCGCGGGGATCCAGCTGATGTCGGTCGTGGCCTGCATCCTCGACGGATGGTGGTGGTCGAAGCCGAGCGCGAGGACGACCGCGGCGGCGAGGACCACTGCGGTCACGGTGACACCGTGGCGCAGCACGGCCTGCTCGGGTGACTTCCCCTTCAGCCCGGGCGGGGCCGGCAGGAGAGCGGCGGCGGCGCCGAGGAGCGGGCCGACGACGACGAATGCCAGAAGGAACTGCATCACGGACTCGTTGATATCGATCACGCCTGCTCACGCTCCCGTGGCGACGAGGACGACGGCGACCGCGAGGACGACGGTGCCGGCGAGCAGCGCGCTCACATAGGTCTGCACATTGCCGGTCTGGGCGCGGCGTACGGCGGCCCCGAGCAGCCGGGGCAGCGCGCCGGCGGCGCCGACGTAGGTGTCCACGACCTCGCGGTCGAGGAACCGGACGAGGCTCGCCCCGGCCCGTACCGGGCGGACGAACAGCGCGTCGTAGACCGCGTCCAGGTGGAAGCCGACGGCCGCGTGCCGGTGCAGCGGGCCGAGCAGCACCCGTCCGGGGTCCGCCGGGTCGGGGGCGTAGGCGATGTCACCGTAGGCCGGGGTGTGGGTGGCGATGGCCTCGGCCTCGACCCGTCCGGGGTCGGCCCCGGGGTGGGCGGCGACCGCGCCGAGCGGGGGGCTGACCAGGTTCCGGGTGGTGCGCTGCCACACGCCGTAGGTGAGCAGCCCGCCGGCCACGGCGAGGCCGGTGCCGAGGACGGAGGTGAGCGCGGTCGGGGCCAGGGACCGGCCGTCGAACCAGCCGGGCAGCGCCCGGTAGGCGAACCCGCCGAAGGCCAGCGAGGGGATCGCGAGGACCCACAGCACCACGGTCATGGTCAGCGGCCGGCGGCCGTGGTCGGGGACCTCGGCGCCCCGGCCGTGGAAGGCCAGCAGCCACAGCCGGGTGGCGTAGGCGGCGGTCAGTACGGCGGTGACCAGTCCGGCCACCAGGACCAGCCAGCCGGCCGCGCCGGGCACGTGCGCGGTGTGGCCGCCGGCCGCGTGCTCGGCGGCGCCGAGGACGGACTCCTTGGAGAAGAAGCCGCTGAACGGCGGGATCGCGGCGAGCGCGAGCAGTGCCACGGTCATCGTCCAGTAGGCGTCCGGGACGCGGTCGCGCAGTCCGCGCATGCGGGACATGGCGGCCAGCGAGTTGGTGCCGGCGGCGTGGATGACCACACCGGCGGCGAGGAACAGCAGCGCCTTGAAGGCGCCGTGGGACAGGAGGTGGAAGACGGCGGCACCGCGGTCGCCGACGGCGAGGGCGCCGGTCATGTAGCCGAGCTGGCCGATGGTCGAGTAGGCGAGGACGCGCTTGATGTCGTCCTGGGCGAGGGCGGCCAGCGCAGAGCCGGTCATGGTGACGGCGGCCATCACGGCCAGCACCAGCATCGCGGCCCCGGATGCCTCGAACACCGGGAGGAGGCGGGCGACGAAGTAGACGCCGGCGGCGACCATCGTGGCGGCGTGGATCAGCGCGGAGACGGGTGTCGGGCCCGCCATGGCGTCCGGCAGCCAGGTGTGCAGCGGGAACTGCGCCGACTTGCCCGCCACGCCGGCGAGCAGCAGCAGGGCGACGACGGTCGGGTGGTGCAGGCCGCCGCTCGCGACGGTGCCGAGGACGCTGGTGATGCGGAACGAGCCGGCGTCGGTGGCGAGCGCGAACAGGCCGATCAGGAACGGCACGTCGCCGAGCTTGGTGACCAGGAACGCCTTGAGGGAGGCGGCGCGGGCCTCGGGGGTCTCCCAGTAGTGCCCGACCAGGAAGTAGGAGCAGATGCCCATGACCTCCCAGCCGACCAGCAGCACGATCAGGTCGCCGGAGTAGACGACGAGCAGCATCGCGGAGGTGAACAGGGAGACGAGGGCGGCGTACGAGGGGTAGCGCGGGTCGTGGCGGAGGTAGCCCGTGGAGTAGATCTGCACGCAGGACGCGACGAAGGCGACCAGGATCGCGACGAGCGCGGCGAAGCCGTCGATGTGCAGGGCCAGCTCGACGGGGACCGAGCCGGTGGGGGTCAGCTCCGTGTGGGCGTCCAGGGCCGGTCCGCCGCCCTGGCGCACGGCGACCAGCGCGGCCGGCACCAGCGAGGCCAGCGGGGGCAGCACGGCGAGCGGGCGGACGAAGCCGGGCGCGGTGCGGCCGAGGAGCAGTCCGGCCGCGGCACCGAGGAAGGGCAGCAGGGGGACGAGTACGGCGAGGGTGGTCGTGGTCACGCGGTGGCCTCGGTCTTCTCTGCCGCGGCGGCACCCGGCTCCGCGCCGTCGGGGCGCTCGGCGGTGTCGCGGAGCTTGTCGATGTCGGAGGTGCCGCGGTTGCGGTACACGGCGAGCACGATCGCCAGGCCGATGCCGATCTCGGCGGCGGCGATGGCGATGGTGAACAGGGTCAGCGCCTGGCCGGAGTGCAGGGTGTCGCGGGCGGCGCGGCTGAGCCAGACGTCGAAGGCGACCAGGTTGAGGTTGACGGCGTTGAGCATCAGCTCGACCGACATCAGCACCAGGATCGCGTTGCGCCGGGCGAGGACGCCGTACAGGCCGGTGCAGAACAGGAGGGCGGAGAGTACGGCGGGGTAGACGAGGTGCATCAGCGGGCGCCGTCCTTCCCGGCGGAAACGGGTGCCGGCGTGCCGTCGGCCGCCGCGGCGTGGCCGGCGTCTGCCCCGGCCTTGGCCTTGCGGGACAGGACGATGGCGCCGACCAGGGCGGCGAGGAGCAGCACGGACAGCGCCTCGAAGGGCAGCACCCAGTACCGGAACAGGCTCGCGCCGGTGACGTGGGTGGCGCCGGCGGCCGGTCCGGTCAGGTCCATCCAGGTCGTGCGGAAGGCGTCGACGACCACCCACACCAGGGCGACCGCGGCGGCGAGGGCGACGCCGAGGGCGGCCCAGCGGTTGCCGGAGTCGGCGTCCGGTGAGCGGCCGATGGGCGCCCTGGTGAGCATCAGCCCGAACAGCAGGAGGACGACGACGGAACCGACGTAGATCAGGACCTGCACCCAGGCGATGAACTCGGCGGTGAGCAGCAGGTACTCCACGGCGAGTCCGCCGAGCGCGACCACCAGCCACAGGGCCGCGTGCACCAGTTGCCGGGTGGTGACGGTGATCAGCGCGGCGCCGAAGGTGACCAGGCCGACCAGGAGGAAGGCGATCTCGACACCGGTCGGCGAGAGGAAGCCGTGCGGGGCCGCGGCGAGGGCGGGGCTCATGCGTCGCCCTCCTCGGACTCGGCCTTCCGCGCGGCGGCGAGCTTGTCGGCGGCCTTGCGGGCGGCGGCGATCTCCTTCGGCTCCTCCGCGCCCGGGTCGAGGGCGGGCGGCGCCGGGACGGTCCACATCCACTCGCGGAGCTTGTCGCGCTCATGGGTGAGGTCGCGGATGTCGGTCTCGGCGTACTCGAACTCCGGGGACCAGAAGAGCGCGTCGAAGGGGCAGACCTCGATACAGATGCCGCAGTACATGCACAGCGAGAAGTCGATGGCGAACCGGTCGAGGACGTTGCGGCTGCGCTCACGGCCGCCGGGGGCGGCGGGCGGGACGGTCTCCTTGTGGGAGTCGATGTAGATGCACCAGTCGGGGCACTCGCGGGCGCACAGCATGCAGACCGTGCAGTTCTCCTCGAACAGCCCGATCACGCCCCGGGTGCGGGGCGGCAGTTCGGGCAGGGCGTCCGGGTACTGCTCGGTGCCGTGCTTCCGTGTCATCGTGCGCAGGGTGACGGCCAGGCCCTTGGCGAGTCCGGAACCGGGAATCGGAGCCATGGTTAGCTGATCACCACCTTGACGATGCCGGTGAGGGCGATCTGGACGAGGGAGAGGGGCACGAGGAGGGTCCAGGACAGCTTCTGGAGCTGGTCCTCGCGCAGCCGCGGGTAGGTGACGCGCAGCCAGATGACGACGAAGGCGAGGACCGCGGTCTTCAGCAGGGTCCAGACCCAGCCGAGCCCGCCGTCGCCCCAGGGGCCGTGCCAGCCGCCCAGGAAGAGAACGGTGGTCAGGCCGCACAGCACCACGATGCCGGCGTACTCGGCGAGCAGGAACAGGGCGAAGCGCAGGCCGGTGTACTCGGTGTACGCGCCGAAGATGATCTCCGAGTCGGCGACGGGCATGTCGAACGGCGGGCGTTGCAGCTCGGCGAGTCCGGCGACGAAGAAGACGACCGCGCCGATGATCTGCCAGGGCAGCCACCACCAGTGGAAGGCGTGCAGGATGCCTTGCAGGGAGACCGTGCCGGCCGCCATCGCGACGGAGGCCGCGGCGAGCAGCATCGGCAGTTCGTAGGCGAGCAGCTGGGCGGCGGTGCGCAGGCCGCCGAGCAGGGAGAACTTGTTGGCGCTGGCCCAGCCCGCCATGAGCGAGCCGAGCACGCCGACGCCCATCACGGCGAGCGCGAAGAACACACCGGCGTCCAGGGCCTGGCCGACGGCGCCCTCGCCCGGGCCGATGGGGATGACGAGCAGCACGAGCAGGTAGGGCAGCAGGGCCACGGCGGGCGCGAGCTGGAAGACGCGGCGGTCGGCGTCCGCCGGCACCACGTCCTCCTTCTGCGCGAACTTCACGCCGTCCGCGATCAGCTGGGCCCACCCGTGGAACCCGCCCGCGTACATCGGTCCGAGCCGCCCCTGCATATGGGCCATCACCTTGTGCTCGGTCTGCCCCACCACCAGCGGGAAGACCAGGAACACCAGGAACACCGCGACGACCCGCAGCACGACGTCCAGCACACCGCTCACTGCGGGCCTCCTGTCGGGTCGGTCGGCGGGTCGTCGGGGGTGTCGGGGTCGTCCGGCGTGCCGGGGGTGCCGGGAGCGGGTTCGCTCCCGTCCCGGCCGGGGTCGGGCCGGGGCTCGGGTGAGGGTGAGGTCTGCGACTCGGCCGCCTCCGGAGCCGGACCCGACTCGGGCGAGCGCGGCTCGGAGGAGGCCGACTCGGACGAGCCCGGCTCGCGGGAGGCCGGCGTGGGCCGCGGTTCGGCCGGGGCGGTGGGGGCCGTCGCGTCGGTCTGCTCGCGCTGCTCCTGGTCGTCGAAGGCCGGGCGGGCGTGGTGCCACGGGGCGTCGGAGCCGCGCGGGGCCGGGCGGCGGGCCGGGCCGGTCTGGCCGGGCGTCGGTTCCGTCGGTTCCGTGGCGCGCTGGGAGGCCGAGCCCTGGGAGGCGGTGCGGTTGCGACGGGGGCGGGCCGGTGCCGGACCGGGCTCGTGCGCCACCGACGCCTCCGCCGCGGGACCCTCGGTCCGCGCGGTCCGCGCGGCGTCCCCGTCGGCCGCGGCCTGCTTCCGCTCCGCCGCGTCCTCGCCCCGCGCCGCCGCCGGCGCCTGGCTCACCGAACCCTCGCTCGCGCTGCGCATCCTGCGGGGACGCGCCGGGGCGGCCTCCCCCGCCGGTGCCTGACTCGCCGAGCCCTCGCTCGCACTGCGCATCCGGCGCGGGCGGGCGGGAGCGGCGCCCTCGGCCGCCGCCGTCTGACTCGCCGAGCCCTCGCTCGCGCTCCGCGTCCGGCGCGGGCCTGCCGGAGCGGCGCCCTCGGCGGGACCGGGCTGATGCGCCGAGCCCTCCGCCGCCGTGCGGGCGCGGCGGACCGGGCGGTCTCCGGAGGCGCGGGCGGGGCGGGCCGGGGCGGGGGGCAGCTGTCCCTTGAGGGGGCCCCACTCGTTGGGGTCGGGGACGCCCGGCGGCAGCATCTGGCGGCGCTTGGGTCCGCCGTGCTCGGACTCGCCGGGCTCCTTGGCGCCGGGCCACGCCTTGGCGACCCGGGCGGCGAGGACGAAGTCCTTGCGCAGGGGGTGGCCCTCGAAGTTCTCGGGGAGGAGCAGGTGTTCGAGCGAGGGGTGGCCCTCGAAGGTCACCCCGAACATTTCGTGCGTCTCCCGCTCGTGCCACGCCGCGCCCGCGTACACGCCGACGGCGGACGGCAGGACCGGCGCCTCGTGCGGAACCGTCGTGCGCAGCAGAAGGCGCCGCACCGGGTGCAGGGCGACCACGTGGGCCGCGACGCGGAAGCCGGCGCCGGGTTCGTCCACCGCGCTGAGCCAGTCGAAGTAGGTGCAGGTCAACGTCGTACGGGCCGTCTCCAGGGCGTCCAGCCAGGCGGACGGCGGGACGTCCACGGTCAGGACCTCGTACGACTCCTCGGCCACCGCCTCGGGCCCGAAGAGTTCCCCGGCGGGGGCGGGCAGCCAGCCGGCCGTGCTCATCGCGCGTCCCCCTCGGAACCGTCTCCCGCCGGGGCCGGCGGCCGCACCAGACCGCTCTGCAACGCGGCCGCCGACGGACGCCCGGCGCCGGTGCCGTACCGCTCCCCCAGCGACTCGGCCGCGATCTTCTCCTGGAGCTTGAGGATGCCCTGGAGCAGCGCCTCGGGGCGCGGCGGGCAGCCGGGGACGTACACGTCCACCGGGATGATCTGGTCGACGCCCTTGGTGACGGAGTACGAGTCCCAGTACGGCCCGCCGCAGTTGGAGCACGCGCCGAACGAGATGACGTACTTCGGCTCGGGCATCTGTTCGTACAGTCGCTTGACGGCCGGGGCCATCTTGTCCGTGACCGTGCCGGAGACCACCATCAGGTCGGCCTGACGGGGCCCCGGCGCGAAGGGGATGACGCCGAGCCGGATGAAGTCGTGGCGGGCCATCGACGCGGCGATGAACTCGATCGCGCAGCAGGCGAGGCCGAAGTTGAAGACCCAGAGCGAGTAGCGGCGGCCCCAGTTGAGGACCACCTTCATGGGCTCGGGGGCCAGACGGGCCAGCGCGCCGAGCCGCTTGGGCTCCGGGAGGTACACGGGGTCCGGGGTCACGTCCATGTCAGGACGCCCTTCTTGTATGCGTACAGCAGGCCCACGGCGAGGAAGCCGAGGAAGATGAACATCTCCACGAGGGTCGTCGCGCCGTAGCCGGGGGCGGCGAAGACCGTCGCCCAGGGGAACAGGAAGACCGAGTCGACCGCGAAGATCACGTACAGGAAGGCGTAGACGTAGTAGCGGACCTGGGTGTGGGCCCAGCCCTCGCCGACGGGGTCGACGCCGCACTCGTAGGTCAGGAGTTTCTCCGGGGTGGGCACCACGGGGCGCAGCAGCCGGCCGGCGCCGAAGGCGACCGCGACGAACAGCACGCCGACGACGGCGAGCAGTCCCACGGCCGAGTACGACCGGAAGTAGCCGGCCGCGATGACGTGCGCCGTGGCGGCCGTCGAGTCCCCCAGCGTCTCCCGCACGGTCCCGCTCCTCGCTCCCTGACCTCGTGACCTGTACGCACGGGAGTCTAGGCCCTGATAAAGAGGCGGTAAGCAGGCAGTCACGCCGGGACGGGTCCAAGGCGGGCGGGCCGCGGCGCCCCGGACCCCTGGGTGAAGCCCCCGAGGCGGACGGGGGTGGGGTTTTCCCCCGTCGGCGCAGGGCGGCGCACCGCATGGCGCGAGGGGTGTCCCACACGGCAGGCTGGCCGTTATGACCGCACCCAGCTCCGCCGGCCACCGGCACGGCACCGGCCCCGTCCGGACCGACGGCGCCGACGGCTCCGACGGCTCCGACCGCCTGCCGCCGATCAGGCCGGCCTACGACGCGCACACCTGGAAGGAGATCGCGCACCTCCTGCTGAACCTGCCGGTGACGGTGTTCGGCTTCTGCTACGCGATCACCGTGCTGGCCGTCGGCGGCACCCTCACCCTCACCGTGGTCGGTCTGCCGCTGCTCGCGCTGTCCCTGCTGGGCTCCCGGCAGCTGGGCAAGCTGGAGCGGGCGCGGGCCCGGGCGCTCCTCGGGGTCCGGGTGGAGGAGCCGTCGCCGCTGCCGCTCGCCCGCGCCGAGGGCGCGTTCCAGCGGCTGTGGATGGCCGTCAAGGACCCGGTGGGCTGGCGGACGCTGCTGTACGACGCGATACGGCTGCCCTGGGGCATCCTCACCTTCTGCACCGTGCTGACCTCGCTGTTCGTGCTGTGGCCGCTGCTGCCGTACCTCGCCAGGGGCCTGGCGAACGTGGACCGGGCGATGGTGCGCGGGCTGCTGTCCCCCTCCGACGAGCTGGAGCGCCGAATAGCGGAGCTGGAGTCGGACCGGGGTGTGGTGGTGGACACCGCCGCCGCCGACCTGCGCCGCATCGAGCGCGATCTGCACGACGGCGCGCAGGCCCGGCTGGTCAACCTGGCCATGGGGCTGGGCCTGGCCAAGGAGAAGCTGCTGGAGGACCCGGATTCCGCGGCGGCGATGGTGGAGGAGGCGCACGGCGAGGTGAAGCTGGCCCTCCAGGAGCTGCGCGACCTGGCCCGGGGCATCCACCCGGCCGTGCTCACGGACCGCGGTCTGGACGCGGCGCTGTCCTCGGTCGCCTCGCGCTGCACCGTGCCGGTGAAGGTGACCGTGGACCTCGCGGACCGCCCCGCCGCGGCCATCGAGGGCATCGCCTACTTCACGGTCTCCGAGCTGCTGCAGAACGTCAGCAAGCACAGCGCGGCCCGGTCCGCCTCGGTCGACGTGTGGCGTGCGAAGGACCGGCTGCTGATCCAGGTCCAGGACGACGGCCGGGGCGGTGCCCGGCTGGACGGCGGCAGCGGGATGCGCGGCCTGGCGGACCGGCTGGGCGCGGTGGACGGCCTGTTCGCCGTGGCGTCGCCGGCCGGCGGCCCGACGGTGGTCACGGCCGAACTGCCCTGGCGCGACCGCGAGGAGTAGCCGCACGTGCCGCCACGCGCGGCGGCGGGCGTGTCGCGCGGTGCGGCGCCGCGCCGAGCGGCGGCCGGGTGTCCGCGGGACCGGGAGGGGTGGGGAAAACCCCCGCTCGAAGAGGCCGATGGTCTCCATGGTCCGCGGGGGCGCCGCGCACGAGTCTTGAGTCAGGGGCGAAAGCGCCGCTCGACGAGGAGAACGGGACGGATTCGATGGCCACGGAGTACGGACACGGCGGGTACGGGCCCGGGCGGGGGTACGACGACTGGGATTCCGGTTGGTCCACCGGCTCCCCCGGAAGCGGTCGCCGCCACCGGCTGCCCGCCGCGCTGCGGGCGCCGGTGGAGGCCCGCACCTGGCGCGAGCTGGGGTACGTCCTGCTGAGCCTGCCGGTCTCGGTGGTGCTGTTCACCTGGACGGTGACGATGGTGTCGCTGGGCGCGGGCCTGCTGGTGACCTTCCTCGGCGTCCCGGTGCTGGCGGCGGCCCTGGCCGGCTGCCGGGGCTTCGGCGCGCTGGAGCGGGCCCGGGCGCGGGCGCTGCTGGGTGTGGACGTGCGGGGCCCGGAGCCGCTGCGGGTGCGCAAGCCGGGCGCGCTGGCCTGGATGGGCGCGGTCCTCAAGAGCGGCGCCTCCTGGCGGAACCTGCTGTACACGCTGGTGCAGTTCCCCTGGGCGCTGTTCTCCTTCGTCGTGGCGGCGACCCTCTACCCGCTCGGCTGGAGCCTGCTGACCTACCCGCTGTGGTTCTGGGTCTTCCCGATGTACGCGGGCCAGGCCGGGCTCCAGCTCTACGGCGACGAGCATCACCAGATCTACCTGGACAACCCGTTCGAGATCACCGTGACCACGCTGGTCGGACTCGGCTTCACGCTGGCCACGCCGTGGCTGGTGCGCGCCCTGACGACGGTGGACGGGCTGCTGGTGCGGGGGCTGCTCGGCCCGTCGCTGCTGTCGGAGCGGGTGGTGGAACTGGAGTCGGACCGGGGTGTCGTGGTGGACACGGCCGCCGCCGACCTGCGCCGCATCGAGCGCGATCTGCACGACGGGGCGCAGGCCCGGCTGGTCGGTCTGGCCATGGACCTGGGGCTGGCGAAGGAGAAGCTGCGGGAGGACCCGCAGGCGGCGGCCCGCATGGTGGAGGAGGCCCACGGCGAGGTGAAGACGGCCCTCCAGGAGCTGCGCGACCTGGCCCGGGGCATCCACCCGGCCGTGCTGACCGACCGGGGGCTGGACGCGGCCCTGTCCTCGGTCGCCTCCCGCTGCACCGTGCCGGTCCGGGTCGAGGTGGACCTGCCGTCCCGCCCGGCGCCGGCCATCGAGGGCATCGCCTACTTCACCGTGTGCGAGCTGCTGCAGAACGTCTCCAAGCACAGCCGGGCCCGGTCCGCCTCGGTCGACGTGTGGCGTTCGGAGAACCGGCTGATGCTCCAGGTGAGCGACGACGGCGTGGGCGGCGCGGACGCCTCGGCCGGCTCGGGCCTCGCGGGTCTGCGGGGCCGGCTGGACGCGGTGGACGGCGTGCTGCTGGTCGACTCCCCGGTGGGCGGTCCCACCCGTGTGATCGCGGAGCTGCCCTGGCGCGGCTGACCTGCGGATACAGCCGCCGTCGACAAGTTATCCACAGGGCACGGCACGCTCCCGGCCGTTTCCTGGAATGCTTGGGTCCCGTAAAGGCGCGCGTCCCCCGAGGACGTCGTCACGGGACCGGGTGTACGGGGGCATGAGGCGTGGAGAACAGGGTGCGGGTGGTCATCGCCGAGGACTCGGTGCTGCTGCGGGAGGGGCTGACCCGGCTGCTCACCGACCGGGGGCATGACGTGGTGGCCGGCGTGGGGGACGCCGAGGCGCTGGTGAAGACCATCGCCGATCTGGCCGGCGAGGGCGCGCTGCCGGACGTGGTGGTGGCGGACGTGCGGATGCCGCCGACGCACACCGACGAGGGGGTGCGGGCGGCCGTGGCCCTGCGCCGGCGGCATCCCGGCCTCGGAGTGCTGGTGCTGTCGCAGTACGTGGAGGAGCGGTACGCCACCGAGCTGCTGGCCGGTTCCTCCCGGGGCGTGGGCTATCTGCTCAAGGACCGGGTCGCGGAGGTCCGCGAGTTCGTGGACGCGGTGGTGCGGGTCGCCGAGGGCGGTACGGCGCTGGACCCGGAGGTGGTCGCGCAGCTGCTGGGCCGCAGCCGCAAGCAGGACGTGCTGGCCAAGCTCACCCCGCGCGAGCGCGAGGTGCTGGGACTGATGGCGGAGGGGCGTACGAACTCGGCGATCGCCCGGCAGCTCGTGGTCAGCGACGGCGCGGTGGAGAAGCACGTCAGCAACATCTTCCTCAAGCTCGGCCTGGCGCCGAGCGACGGCGACCACCGGCGCGTGCTCGCCGTGCTCACCTATCTGAACTCCTGATCGGCCCCGTCCCGGCGCCGGCCGGGGGCCACGGCGTCAGGGGCGCGTCAGAGCCTCCGGCTTCCGTGGGAAAGACGGGTACCCGGCAGGGGAGCGGAGGGGGGAAGCGGGGAAGGAAGCCCTGACATGTCAGCGCGACACGCCGTCTCGAAACGTCGTCCCAATCTGCGGATGACCTCGGGAAGGCGACCCTAACCGACGTAGGGTTGATCCTGGGATGGTCCGTGGTGCGACCACGCCCCGGACAGCCGCCTCGAAGGAGGTCCAGTTCAGTGACCAGCCAGGTCAGTAGCCAGGCGGAGCAGGCCGACGGATCAGTAGTCGGGGAGCAGCGCAAACCGGGCGGCACGAAGGACGTGCGCCGCCTGGACCGGGTGATCATCCGGTTCGCGGGGGACTCGGGTGACGGCATGCAGCTCACCGGGGACCGATTCACCTCGGAGACCGCTTCCTTCGGCAACGACCTCTCCACCCTCCCGAACTTCCCCGCCGAGATCCGTGCCCCCGCAGGCACCCTCCCCGGCGTCTCCTCGTTCCAGCTCCACTTCGCCGACCACGACATCCTCACCCCGGGTGACGCGCCGAACGTCCTCGTCGCGATGAACCCGGCGGCCCTGAAGGCCAACATCGGGGATCTGCCGCGCGGCGCCGAGATCATCGTGAACACGGACGAGTTCACCAAGCGGGCCCTGCAGAAGGTGGGCTACGACACCTCGCCGCTGGAGGACGGCTCGCTCGACGGCTACGGCCTCCACCCGGTGCCGCTGACCACCCTGACGGTGGAGGCCCTCAAGGAGTTCGACCTCTCCCGCAAGGAGGCCGAGCGCAGCAAGAACATGTTCGCCCTCGGCCTGCTGAGCTGGATGTACCACCGGCCCACCGAGGGCACCGAGAAGTTCCTCAAGTCGAAGTTCGCGAAGAAGCCGGAGATCATGGCGGCGAACATCGCCGCGTTCCGCGCGGGCTGGAACTTCGGCGAGACCACGGAGGACTTCGCGGTCTCCTACGAGGTCGCCCCGGCCGCCAAGGCCTTCCCGGTGGGCACCTACCGGAACATCTCCGGCAACCTGGCCCTGGCCTACGGCCTGATCAGCGCGTCCCACCAGGCGGAACTCCCGCTGTTCCTGGGCTCGTACCCGATCACCCCGGCCTCCGACATCCTGCACGAGCTGAGCAAGCACAAGAACTTCGGCGTGCGGACCTTCCAGGCGGAGGACGAGATCGCGGGCATCGGCGCGGCGCTGGGCGCGGCGTTCGGCGGTTCGCTCGCGGTCACCACGACGTCCGGCCCCGGTATCGCGCTGAAGAGCGAGACCATCGGCCTGGCGGTCTCCCTGGAGCTGCCGCTGCTGGTGGTGGACATCCAGCGCGGCGGTCCGTCCACGGGTCTGCCGACCAAGACCGAGCAGGCGGACCTGCTCCAGGCGATGTACGGCCGCAACGGCGAGGCGCCGGTCCCGGTGATCGCGCCCAGAACCCCGGCCGACTGCTTCGACGCGGCCCTGGAGGCGGCCCGGATCGCGCTGACGTACCGCACCCCGGTGATGCTGCTCTCGGACGGCTACCTGGCCAACGGCTCCGAGCCGTGGCGCATCCCCGAGGTGGACGAACTGCCGGACCTGCGCGTCCGGTTCGCCTCCGGCCCGAACCACACCCTGGCCGACGGCACCGAGGTCTTCTGGCCGTACAAACGGGACCCCCAGACCCTCGCCCGCCCCTGGGCGGTGCCGGGCACCCCGGGCCTGGAGCACCGCATCGGCGGCATCGAGAAGCAGGACGGCACGGGCAACATCTCCTACGACCCGGCCAACCACGACTTCATGGTCCGCACCCGCCAGGCCAAGATCGACGGCATCGAGGTCCCGGACATCGAGGTGGACGACCCGCACGGCGCGCGGACCCTGGTCCTCGGCTGGGGCTCGACGTACGGCCCGATCACGGCGGCGGTACGGCGGCTGCGCGTGGCCGGCGACGCGATCGCGCAGGCGCATCTGCGCCACCTCAACCCCTTCCCGCGCAATCTCGGCGCGGTGCTCGCGCGCTACGAAAAGGTCGTGGTCCCGGAGATGAACCTGGGGCAGCTCGCGACGCTGATCCGGGCGAAATACCTGGTCGACGCCCATTCGTACAACCAGGTCAACGGTATGCCGTTCAAGGCGGAGCAGCTCGCCACGGCGCTGAAGGAGGCCATCGATGACTGACACCGCGGGCGGACTGCTGCAACTGGTCCCCAAGGCCGAGGCCAAGCAGTCGATGAAGGACTTCAAGTCGGACCAGGAGGTGCGCTGGTGCCCGGGCTGCGGTGACTACGCGATCCTCGCCGCCGTACAGGGCTTCATGCCCGAACTCGGCCTGGCCCGGGAGAACATCGTCTTCGTCTCCGGCATCGGCTGCTCCTCCCGCTTCCCGTACTACATGAACACCTACGGGATGCACTCCATCCACGGCCGCGCCCCCGCCATCGCCACCGGCCTCGCCGCCTCCCGCCGCGACCTCAGCGTGTGGGTGGTCACGGGCGACGGCGACGCGCTGTCCATCGGTGGCAACCACCTGATCCACGCCCTGCGCCGCAACGTCAACCTCAAGATCCTGCTCTTCAACAACCGGATCTACGGCCTGACCAAGGGCCAGTACTCGCCCACCTCCGAGGTCGGCAAGATCACCAAGTCCACGCCGATGGGCTCGCTGGACGCGCCCTTCAACCCGGTGTCCCTGGCCCTCGGCGCGGAGGCGTCCTTCGTCGCCCGGACCATCGACTCCGACCGCAAGCACCTCACCGAGGTGCTGCGCGCCGCCGCCGCGCACCCGGGCACCGCGCTGATCGAGATCTACCAGAACTGCAACATCTTCAACGACGGCGCGTTCGACGCCCTCAAGGACCGCGAGCGGGCCGAGGAGGCGCTGATCCGGCTGGAACACGGCCGGCCCATCCGCTTCGGCCCCGACGGCACCCGCGGCGTCGTCCGCGACCCGCGGACCGGGGACCTGGAAGTGGTCACCGTCACCCCGCAGAACGAGGCGGACCTCCTGGTCCACGACGCCCACGCCGCGTCCCCGACCACCGCCTTCGCCCTCTCCCGGCTGGCCGACCCGGACACCCTGCACCACACCCCGATCGGCGTCTTCCGCTCGGTCGAGCGGCCGGTCTACGACGTCCAGATGAGCGACCAGCTGGATGCCGCGATCGAGCAGAAGGGCAAGGGCGACCTGGCCGCGCTGCTCGCGGGCGGCGACACCTGGACGGTCGTCGGCTGACGGTCCACCGCACCACAGCTCCACCGCACCACCGACTGCGCCGTTCAGCGCCTCGCGAGGCCCGGGACCCCCCGTCCCGGGCCTCGATGCGTGTCCGGCGGCTCCCCGGGGGTGCCGCTTCCCTCCCGCCCCGCCTGTCATGACCGTATTCCGAAACGGGCATGACAGGCGGGGGCGCCCGGCGCTACCTTCGTCCCCGCGCGTACGCCGACGCGTGCAGGAGTCAGAGGGAGGGTCCGTGGCCGCGGCATCCAAGGGTGAGCACCGCATAGGTCTGCTGAACGGTTTCGCCGCCTATGGCGCGTGGGGCCTGGTCCCCCTGTACTGGCCGCTGCTGAAGCCGGCCGGGGCGGTGGAGGTCCTGGCCCACCGCATGGCGTGGTCCCTGCTCTTCGTCGTCGCGGCCCTGCTGTTCGTACGGCGCTGGGCCTGGGTCGGCGAACTGCTGCGCCAGCCGAGGCGGTTGGCGCTCATCGCGGTGGCGGCGACGGTGATCACCGTCAACTGGGGCGTCTACATCTGGGCGGTGAACTCCGGCCACGTGGTCGAGGCGTCCCTCGGCTACTTCATCAATCCGCTGGTCACCATCGGCATGGGCGTGCTGCTCCTGAAGGAGCGGCTGCGGCCCGTGCAGTGGGCGGCGGTCGCGACCGGCTTCGCCGCCGTCGTCGTCCTGACCATCGGCTACGGCCGCCCGCCGTGGATCTCGCTCTGCCTCGCCTTCAGCTTCGCCACCTACGGGCTGGTGAAGAAGAAGGTCGCCCTCGGGGGCATCGAGTCACTGGCCGCGGAGACCGCGATCCTGTTCCTGCCCGCGCTCGGCTACCTGCTGTGGCTCACGGCGCAGGGCCGTTCCACCTTCACGACGGAGGGCGTGGGCCACGGAGCCCTGCTCGCCTCCACCGGCATCGTCACCGCCCTCCCCCTGGTCTGCTTCGGCGCGGCGGCGATCCGCGTCCCGCTCTCCACCCTGGGCCTGCTCCAGTACCTGACCCCGGTCTTCCAGTTCCTCCTGGGCATCCTCTACTTCCACGAATCCATGCCCCCCGAGCGCTGGGCCGGCTTCGCCCTGGTGTGGGTGGCCCTGCTGCTGCTGACGGGCAACGCGCTGCACACGGCGCGCGGGCAGCGGAAGGCGGCGGTCGTGCCGGCCGCCGCGGTGGAGACGCCCGGGGCGAGGTCCCCGGACCAGGCGTCGCTGGAAGCCTGACGGCCCCGGCCGGTCACCCGGCGGCGCGGGCGGCCCGGTCGGTGAGGCGGAGCATGCGGGCGCGGGCGGACTCCAGGGGGCGGGGGTCGTCGGCCGCGGGGCCCGGCTCGGCGGCCAGGTCCGTCCAGAGGTCGATCAGGTCACGCCCCAGCCGCAGGCCCTCCTCCGGGTCGCGCACGGCACGCCAGGCGGTCGACGCGCTCTGCACGTTGCCGTACGCCGCCTCGGCGTCCCCGGCGGTCCGGCGCAGCCGGGCCAGGTCGAGGGAGAGCCGGCAGGCGCGCACCGGCTCGCCCGCCAAGTAGGCGATGTAGGCGGCCAGTTCGCGCAGGTGCAGCACCTCGGCGTGCCGGGGGCCCAGCACGGTGGCGGCCTCCTCGACCGTGCGCTCGACGAGTTCGGCCGCGTCGTCGATCCGGCCCGCCCGCACGGCCTCGTTGATCCGCGTCATCGGCTCGGTGAGCAGTTCCGCGCCCTCCCGCGTCTCGGTGACCGGGCCGTCGCCCAGCACCTCCTCGGCCACGGCGTCGAAACCGCGGGGCGGGGTGGGGGTGGCGGTGGTGGGCGCGGAGGACTCGGTGGGCCAGTCGGTGGTGGTGGGGGACGCGGAGGCCGGGGGTCCGGCGGTGACGACGACGTCCGTGAGCGGTTCCGGCCCTTCCACGACCGGCACCGGCGCGGCAGGAGCGGGCCCGGAGGGCGCGACGGGCGCGGGCACGGCAGGTACGGCGGACGCGGGCGCGGCAGGCGGTGGCACGGCAGGCGCGGGCACCGCAGAGGCGGGTGCCGGGGCCGCAGAGGCAGGGGCCGGGGCCGCCATGACGGGGGCCGGGCCGAACGCGCCCCTGGGCGTGCGCGGCTTCCCGGAGGGCGCGAACTCCGGGGACTCCGCCGGGGCCACCCGTACGGCCTTCCCCGTGACCCGGCTGGAGCCGTCCGCCGAGACCTCCAGCGGGACGACACAGCCGGCGCGGTCGTCCTGGATGGTGGCGCGTATGGGGGCGCCGAGGCTGATGGCGAGGCGCTGGAGGTGGTTCAGCACGGCCTGCTGGATCTCCTCGCCCGGCTCCGCCACGACGGCCGTACCGCCCACGGAGGCGCCGCCCGCGCCGTACACCCGCACGGGCACCGCCGCCGGGTGGGCCACGGGCCCCGGCGCCCGCTTCTTCTCGAAGCTCAGTCGAGCCATCGGTCTTCCCTCACTCCCCCGTGCCGCGATCCGGCCGTACGCATCCTGCCGACCAGTGTGCTGGTTCCACCCCGGCCCCCGCGTCACCACGACGTCACAGCCTCGTCCCAACGGACCGGCGCCGCAGGTCCGCGGCTCGCCGGGGGCCGCGCGGGGGTACTGATCAACGACGCGGCGGCGGACCCGGTGCGCCGCCGGGAGGGGCGCATGCGAAAGGGAGCCGACGGCGGTGCCGTCGGCTCCCTCGCGGACCGCTGCGGCCTACTTGCCCGCGTCCGCCGCCTTCACCAGCGCGTCCTTGGTGACCGCGCCGGCGTAGACCTTGCCGTCGTCGGTGATCAGGGCGTTGACCAGGCGGGTGGAGAAGACGGTGCCCTTGCCGAACGAGCCGGAGACCTTCTCGCCCAGGGAGCCGAGGAAGCCGGCCGCGTCGCCGCCCTTGGCGCCGGTGGGCAGGCCGCCCTTGGCGCCGGTGTCGAAGGTGGCGATGGAGGTCCAGCCCTTGCCGAGGACGGTCGGTCCCGCGGCGCCTTCCAGCCCCTTGCCCTGGATGCCCTCCAGCCCCTTGCCGGGCCGCTGCGCGCCCTTGCCCGGCGCGTCCTCGCGCTCCGTGACCTTGGCGCCCTTCGGCGGGGTGAAGGCGAAGGCCGAGGCGGCCGGGCGGGCGAAGGAGACCTGGGTGAAGCCCGCGTCGAGCACCGCGGCGCCGCCGCTCTTCGGGGTCAGCGTGAACTTCAGCGGCATGCCCGTCCCGGCGTCCACCGCGATGCTGATCGCGCCGACCGTGGTGCCGGACTGCCGGGGCTTGATCAGCAGCTTGTAGGCGTCGCGCCCGGCGACCCGGGCGGTGCCGTCGACGGTCACGGACGTGGTGTCGTCCACCGACTTCAGGGCCTCGTCGGCGAAGTCCCTGGGCGTGGCCGGGGGCTCGGCCCGCCGGTCCTTGCCGGCCGGCGCGGTGCCGTGGGAGACCTGGTTGCTCTTGCTGTCGTAGCCCCAGACGTCCTTGCCGTTGTGGATGACGCTGTACTCGGCGCCCTGCTCGACCAGCGACAGCTTCTGCCGGTCGGGGCCGTCGGCGGCGACGCGCAGGGTGTGCGTGCCGGTGACCAGCTCGGTGAGCCGGGACTGCGGGTCGGCGGCGGAACCGGAGCCCGCGCCGCGGTTCATGCCGGAGGTGAGGCCGCTCTCCAGGCCGCCGAGGTCGGGCAGGCCCAGGTCGGTGCTGACCTTCACAGTGCCGGACAGCCGCTGCACGTCGGACGCGGCGATCTTCTGGATGAGCTGCTGGGCGGTGATCCGGGGCAGGTCGGGGTCGCCGGAGTCGGCGAGGGCCGGGACCAGCCCGATCGTAGCCGCCGCCACCCCCACCACCGCGACCGGGACGGCGTACCGGGCGGCCCTGCGGCGGCCCGAGCGCGCTTCCTCGCCCCGGTCGGCGCCCTGTGCGTCGTCGGATTCGTACGGTGCCATGTGTGCCTTACCTCCGTCGTCGGCGGCGGCTGCTCTCACGCTGGTCCACCCGAGCCGCCGGTCTCACCCGAATCGGTGAGGAGTGGTGATGTCCGTGGTGTCCATACGACCAAATCCGCGCTGAGGAATCGTCAGACCACGGAGGCAACTCGGCGTACGACTGCGGTATGACACGCAAGGGACACCCCTAGGGGCTCGAACGGATCCCTATGGGCAGGATGGAGCACCCGGGCGGGTACGGCCACCCGGTGGGCGCCGGACGGGTCGGTCCCCGGTGGACACCGGACCGGCCGGTCACCCGGTGCGGTGCACCACCGCGTCGCACAGCTCGATCAGCGCGACCTTGGCGTCGCACTCGCGCAACGGCGCCAGCGCGGCGCGCGCCTCCTCGGCGTAGCGCACGGTGTCCCGGCGGGCCTGCTCCAGGGCCGGGTGGGCGCGCAGCGCGGCCAGCGCCTCGGCGTGCCGGGCGTCGTCGCTGAGGTCGGAGTCCAGCAGCTCGCACAGGGCGATGTCCTCCGGCAGGCCGAGCCGGGCGGCGCGCTCGCGCAGCCGGAGCACGGGGAGGGTCGCGATGCCCTCGCGCAGGTCGGTGCCGGGGGTCTTGCCGGACTCTTGGGAGTCGGAGGCGATGTCCAGGTAGTCGTCGGCGAGCTGGAAGGCCACGCCGAGCCGCTCGCCGTACTGGGTGAGCACGTCCACGACCGTCTCGTCGGCGCCGGACATCATCGCGCCGAACCGGCAGGAGACCGCCACCAGGGAGCCCGTCTTGCCGCCGAGCACGTCCAGGTAGTGCTCCACCGGGTCGCGGCCGTCGGTGGGGCCCGCGGTCTCCAGGATCTGGCCGGTGACCAGCCGTTCGAACGCGAGGGCCTGCACCCGGACCGCCTCGGGGCCGAGGTCGGCGAGGATCTGGGAGGCGCGGGCGAAGAGGAAGTCGCCGGTGAGGACCGCGACGGAGTTGCCCCAGCGGGTGTTGGCGCTGTCCACGCCCCGGCGTACGGCGGCCTCGTCCATGACGTCGTCGTGGTACAGCGTGGCGAGGTGGGTCAGCTCCACCACCACGGCCGACGGCACCACTCCGGGCGCGTAGGGGTCGCCGAACTGCGCCGCGAGCATCACGAGCAGCGGCCTGAACCGCTTCCCGCCGGCCCGTACGAGGTGCTGCGCGGCCCCGGTGATGAACGGGACCTCGCTCTTGGTGGCCTCTAGCAGGCCTTCCTCGACAGCCGCCAATCCGGCCTGGACATCGGCTTCGAGAGCCTGGTCCCGCACGCTCAGCCCGAACGGCCCGACGACGGTCACGAGGGGTCTCCTGTCTGCTGGTGTCTGCTGGCGATTACACGGTTTGTCGATAGGTCGCTGCCATCACTCAAGTCAGCGTATCCGGTCCGGTTTCGATCACCGATAGCGCCCACCCGTCCAGCCCGGGCGGTATCGGAGCACATCCGGCACCCCTTCGATCGGATGAGAAGAACGGACATTTTTCGACTTAACAGGAAAATCCGAGCTTCGTCGCGAGCCCGGAGGTGAGCGGAGTACCCGCTCCACCCCACCGGGGGACGAATACCCGGAATCCCTCATGCCCGATTTAACACAGTTTGCCATTTGGTGAATTGGACCACACCCGCCCCCTGCCCCCGACCGGCCATCCGGGACCCCCTATCGCCTTGCCCGGCAAGCGAGTTGAGCGTTGGCAATCGCAAAGGATCAAGTACCCCATAGGCTAATGATCAAGGTCAAATGCCTCATCAGGTGAATCCGGCACTTGTTCCCGACATGTGCTCTCGCATACGTTCCCGACCCATCGGGCGGACGCCGAATCCTGCCGCCGCCCGTACACCCATCAACGAACTCATTCGTACGGCAGGAGCGGGGGACCCAGGTAAGTCGCCGGACCGGACGACACACGTGACGCAGCGCATGCCGCGACACGCGGTCGCACCGGGACGGCTTGGGGTTAAGCCGTGCCTCTCGCGGGGCACGGCCGGGCACCTCCCCGCCCGAACCCGACAGCTCACCTCGCAGGCGTAGGAGAGGAACGTCCCCATGCCTGCTGCCGTTCAGTCGCGCCGCACCCGCACCAACCGCGTCGTCCGTATGCTCGCCGTCGCCGGCACCGGCGCCGCCGTGATCGCCATGCCGCTCGTGGGCGCCGCCAGTGCCTCCGCGGCCACCGCCACCGCCTCGGCCTCCGTCACCACCGCCGGGTACCCGAACAACCTCGACGGCTGGATCCGCGAGTCCCTGGCGATCATGAGCCAGAAGGGCATCCCGGGCTCCTACAACGGCATCTACCGCAACATCATGCGCGAGTCCTCGGGCAACCCGAACGCCATCAACCTGTGGGACTCCAACGCCGCCAAGGGCATCCCGTCCAAGGGCCTGCTCCAGGTGATCGACCCGACCTTCAACGCGTACCACGTGGCCGGGACCTCCTGGAACATCTACGACCCGGTCGCCAACATCACCGCCGCCTGCAACTACGCGGCGCACCGCTACGGCTCCATGGACAACGTCAACAGCGCCTACTGACCGGCGCCCGGCGGGCCGACGGCACCCCGTCAGTCCGCCGGGAACAGTCTTTCGAGGACGACGGCGATGCCGTCGTCCTCGTTCGACGCGGTGACCTCGTCGGCCACCGCCTTCAGCTCCGGATGGGCGTCGGCCATGGCGACCCCGTGCGCCGCCCACCGGAACATCGGGACGTCGTTGGGCATGTCGCCGAAGGCCAGCGAGCGTTCCGCGGCGACGCCGAGCCGCTCGGCGGCCAGCGCCAGACCGGTCGCCTTGGTCACCCCGCACGGCTGGAGTTCCACCGTCCCCGGCCCCGACATGGTGACCGTGGCCAGCGGTCCCACCACCGAGCGCGCCACCGCCGCCAACTCGTCGTCGGACAGGGTGGCGTGGCGCAGCAGCACCTTGCTGATCGGCGCTCCCCACAGATCGTCGCGCCGGCCCACCCGCACCGCGGGCAGCGTCGGATGGGGCATCCGGTAGCCCGGCTCGATCAGCGTGAGCCCCTCCACCCCGTCCTGGTCGACGGCCGCGTACACCTGCCCCACCTCGGCCTCGATCTTGCCGAGCGCGGCCTCGGCCTGCTCCCGGTCCAGCCGCACCGACCACAGCAGGCGGTCGGCCCCGGCGTCGTAGACCTGCGCCCCCTGCCCGCACACCGCGAGCCCCGTGCAGCCGAGGGCCGCCAGCAGCGGCCGCACTCTGGGGGCCGGACGGCCGGTCACCACCAGGTGCCGGGCGCCGGTCCGGGCCGCCCGCGCGAGCGCCGAGAGCGTGCGCTCGGAGACGGTGTCGTCGCCGCGCAGCAGCGTCCCGTCCAGGTCGGTGGCGATCAGTGCGTACGCGGGGGAGGGTGCCATGAGCAGAGAATACGGATCCCGCGACTCCGCCGACTCATCCGCCGTCGCGCGTACTTGCGTGCCGACCGCCCCCAAGTGCGCGCCGTGGCGCCCCTGATGGGGACCGGGGTTGCCCCGGCCGTGCCCCGGTCGACCGGCCCGGGCCCCCGACCGTGCCGCGCGCCCGGCGGCACCTGCGGCCGCGGGCCGCGGCCCCCGGCGGGCACTGCCCAAAAGGCGCGTCGCGGCCGTAACGTGTGGCCGACCACATGGAACAGCGCCATGCATGGCCCGGATGAGAGCGAGGCAGTACCCCATGCCCCCCTTCGACGTCCCCGAGGGCGACCCCTTCGGTCCGCACAACCTTCCCTATGGCGTGTTCTCGCCCTCCGGCAGCCGGGAGCGCCGGGTCGGCGTCCGGCTCGGGGACCAGGTCCTCGACGCGGGCGCCGCGGCCGCCGCCCTGGGCTCGCCGCACCACGCGCTGCTCGCCCGCCCCACCCTCAACCCGCTGCTCGCGGCGGGCCGCGCCGCCTGGTCCGAGGTGCGCGCCGCGATCACCTCCTGGGTCACCGACCCCGCGCACCGCGAGACCCTGGAGCCGCTCTTCCACCCGCTGTCCGAGGTGGACCTGCACCTGCCCTTCGAGGTCGCGGACTACGTCGACTTCTACGCCTCGGAGAACCACGCCCGCAACGTCGGCAGGATCTTCCGCCCGGACGCCCCGGACTCCCTCACCCCGAACTGGAAGCACCTGCCGATCGGCTACCACGGCCGCGCCGGCACCGTGGTGGTCTCGGGCACGGACGTCGTACGGCCCTCCGGGCAGCGCAAGGGCCCCGCCGACCCGGCGCCCGTGTTCGGGCCGTCGATCCGGCTGGACATCGAGGCCGAGGTCGGCTTCGTCGTGGGCGTGCCGACCGAGCTGGGGTCCCCGGTCGCGCTCGGCGACTTCCGGGAGCACGTCTTCGGGCTGTGCCTGCTCAACGACTGGTCCGCGCGGGACATCCAGGCCTGGGAGTACGTGCCCCTCGGCCCGTTCCTCGGCAAGTCGTTCTCGACCTCGGTGTCGGCGTGGATCACCCCGCTGGAGGCCCTGGAGCACGCGAAGACGGCCCCGCCCGAGCGCACCCACCCGCTGCTCCCCTACCTGGACGACGCCGCCCCCGGCATCGAGCCCGGCGGCTACGACCTGCGGATCTCGGTCGCCGTCAACGGTCACGTGGTGTCCGAGCCGCCGTTCTCCACCATGTACTGGACCGCCGCGCAGCAGCTCGCCCAGATGACGGTCAACGGCGCCTCGCTGCGCACCGGCGACCTGTACGGCTCCGGCACCGTCAGCGGGCCCGACGAGCGACAGCGCGGCTCGCTGCTGGAGCTGACCTGGAACGGCCGCGACCCCCTCGACCTCCCCGACGGCAAGCGCGCCTTCCTGGAGGACGGCGACGTGGTGACGCTGTCGGCGTGGGCCCCGGGCCCGAACGGGACCCGCGTCGGACTCGGCGAGGTCACCGGGCGGATCGTGCCGTCGGCCTGATCCGGCGCCGGGCGCCGCGCGCGGATGCCGGAGCGGACGGTCTGTGTTCCGGTACCTGACTCGCGGCGCCCCTCTTCGTCATACTGGCGAGGACAGGCACCACACCCCGGCGGGCGCCCGCGCGCACCGCCCCTCGCCGCACCACCCGTACCGCACCGCCCCTTTCCTTCTTGCCCCTCTCGGACCAGGAACCGGAGCCCCGGCATGACCGTCTGCCTGCTCCTGCTGAGCGTCGTCGCCCTGACGGCGGCCGTACCGGCACCGCGCGCGCTGACCCGGGCCGACTGGCCCGAACGGGAACCCGTGGTCGCGCTGTGGGTGTGGCAGTGCCTGGTCGCCACCGTCCTGCTGTGCTGTCTGGCCGGGCTGACCCTCGGCGCCGCGGCCGTCTTCCGCACCGTGCGCGACCATGTGTTCGCCCCCGCGCCGCCCGCCGTCACGGCGGCCTACGACCTCTCCGCGGCCCCGGTGTGGGCCGCCCTGCTCACCGTGGGGCTGGCCTGCGGGGCGGCCTGGACGACCGCGATGCTCGGCCGGGAACTGGTGGAGGCCCGCCGCAGCCGGGGCCAGGCCCGGGCCCAACTGCGGGAGCGGGCGCCGGATCTGCCGGCCGGGCTGCCGGCCGCGCGCGGCCCGATGCTGGTCCTGGAGGACGAGTACCCGGACGCCTGGTGGATGCCGGGGCACCCCCCGCAGCTGGTGGTGACCACCGGGGCGCTGCACCGGCTCACCGGCCGTCAGCTGGACGCCGTCCTCACCCATGAACGCGGCCACGCGCGCGCCCACCACGACTGGCTGCTGCACCTGTCCGCCGCGCTCGCCGCGGGCTTCCCCCGGGTGCCGCTCTTCGCCCACTTCCGCGACCAGACGCACCGCCTGGTGGAACTGGCCGCCGACGACGCCGCCTCCCGGCGCTGCGGCCATCTGACCACCGCCCTCGCGCTGATCGAGCTCAACCAGCACCGGGGCGTCCTGTCCTGCGCCTCCAGCCGCCGGCTGCTGGGCGAGCGGGTGGACCGCCTGCTGGAGCCGCCCCCTCGGCTGCTGCGCCGCCACCGGGCCCTGACCACCACGGTGGCCGCGCTGGTGCCGCTCCTGCCGCTGCTGATCACCTTCGCGCCGGGCCTGACGGCGCTGTCCTGAACCGGCCGTGACGAGGGCCCGGCGACCTGTGCCGCCGGGCCCTGACGAAGCGTCACGTGCGCGGGGAGAAGCGCGTCGGACTACACCGCGGCGTGCGCCGTCCGGGCCGCGGAGAGTGCCCCCACGATGTCGTCGACCCGTGTCTTGGCGTCGCCGAAGAGCATCTGGGAGTTCTCCCGGAAGAACAGCGGGTTCTGCACGCCCGCGTAACCGGTGGCCATGGAGCGCTTGAAGACGACGACGTTCCGCGCCTCCCAGACCCGCAGCACCGGCATGCCGGCGATCGGGCTGGCGGGGTCCTCGGCCGCGGCCGGGTTGACGGTGTCGTTGGCGCCGATGACCAGGACGACGTCGGTCTCGGCCAGGTCGTCGTTGATCTCGTCCATCTCCAGCACGATGTCGTAGGGCACCTTCGCCTCCGCCAGCAGCACGTTCATGTGCCCGGGGAGCCGCCCGGCGACGGGGTGGACGCCGAAGCGGACGTCGACACCGCGCTCGCGCAGCAGGCGGGTCAGCTCGGCCACCGGGTACTGCGCCTGGGCGACGGCCATGCCGTAGCCCGGCGTGATGACCACGCTCGACGCGGTGGCCAGCAGTTCGGCGGTCTCCTCGGCCGAGATCTCGCGGTGCTCGCCGTGCGCGCCGCCGTCGGAGGCCGTGGCCTCGATGCCGAAGCCGCCGGCGATGACCGAGATGAACGACCGGTTCATCGCCTTGCACATGATGTAGGAGAGGTAGGCACCGGAGGAGCCGACCAGGGCGCCGGTGACGATCAGCAGGTCGTTGTCGAGCAGGAAGCCCGAGGCCGCCGCGGCCCAGCCGGAGTAGCTGTTGAGCATCGAGACCACGACCGGCATGTCACCGCCGCCGATGGAGGCGACCAGGTGCCAGCCCAGGGCCAGGGCGACCAGGGTGATCAGCCCGAGGACGAGCGTGCCCGTGCCGTCGGTCCGGTCGTGGGAGACGACGACGTAGGCCGCGGTGAGTCCCGCGAAGACGACGAGCGCGCCCACGTTGATGAGGTTCTTGCCCGGCAGCATCAGCGGGGCGCCCTTGATCCGCGCCGAGAGCTTGAGGTTGGCCACGATCGAGCCGGTGAAGGTGACCGCGCCGATGAAGACGCCGATGGCGATCTCGGCGTTGTGGATGTGCCACAGCGAGATCGGCGACTCGGACGGTGCGCGGGCCAGCAGGCCCTCGCGGTGGCCGACCCAGCCGATCAGCACGGCGGCCAGACCGACGAAGGAGTGCAGCAGCGCGATCAGCTCGGGCATGCCGGTCATCCGGACGATCCGGGCACGCCACAGGCCGATCACCGCGCCGACCAGGACGGCGACGAACATCAGGACGATGCCGAGCGTGCTGTTGTCGCCGGCCTGGTCGTGGCCGTCCTCGATGACGTGGACGATGGTGGCGACCAGGGCGACGCCCATGCCGGCGACGCCGTAGACCCAGCCCTGCCGGGCGCTTTCGTGTCTGGACAGTCCGGCGAGGCTGAGGATGAAGAGCAGCGCGGCGATGATGTACGCCGCGGTGGCCATGGCGGAGACGGTCATGTCGTCAGTTCCCCCTGCTGAACATGGCGAGCATGCGGCGGGTCACCGCGAAGCCACCGAAGATGTTGATGGAGGCGAGCAGGACGGCGAGGACCCCGAGCGCCTGCATGAGGTGGTCGGGGAACCACACCTTCAGCAGCGCGCCCACGACGACGACGCCGGAGATGGCGTTGGTGACGCTCATCAGCGGGGTGTGCAGGGCGTGGTGGACCTTGCCGATCACGTAGTAGCCGATGACGATCGCGAGCATCAGCACGGTGAAGTGCTGCGGCAGCGGCGCCGGGGCGAAGGCGACCACCAGCCCGAAGACGAGGATGCCGGCCAGGGTCAGGGCGACCCTGGTGCCGGCGTCCATCGGCGCCTTCTTTTCCTTGGCGGGTGCCTCGGGGGCCGGCCGCGGCTCGGCGGCGGGCGCCGCCGAGACCTGCACGGGCGGCGGCGGCCAGAGCTTCTCGCCGTCCTTGACCACGGTGATGCCGCGCTGCACGACGTCGTCGAGGTCGAGCACGGTCTTGCCGTCCTTGCCCGGGGTGAGCAGCTTCATCAGGTTGACCAGGTTGGTCCCGTACAACTGCGAGGCCTGGGTGGGCAGACGGCCGGCGAGGTCGGTGTAGCCGAGGATGACCACGCCGTTGCCGGTGACGATCCGCTGCCCGGGTTCGCTGCCCTCGACGTTGCCGCCCATGCCGGCGGCCATGTCGACGATCACGGAGCCCGGCTTCATGCTCGCCACGTCGGCGGCCGTGATCAGCCGCGGTGCCGGGCGCCCCGGGATCAGCGCGGTGGTGATGATGATGTCGACGTCCGCGGCCTGCTCGGAGTAGAGCTTCGCCGCGGCCTCGTTGTAGCGGTCCGAGGTGGCCTTCGCATAGCCGTCGGACGACCGCTGCGCCTCCTCCTCGACCACCACCGGGAGGTACTCGCCGCCCAGCGACTTCACCTGATCGGCCACCTCCGGGCGGGGGTCGGTCGCGCGCACCACCGCGCCCAGCGACGAGGCCGCGCCGATCGCGGCCAGACCGGCCACACCCGCGCCGGCGACGAGCACCTTCGCCGGCGGCACCTTGCCCGCGGCGGTCACCTGGCCGGTGAAGAAGCGGCCGAACTCGTGGGCCGCCTCGACCACCGCCCGGTAGCCGGCGATGTTGGCCATGGACGAGAGCACGTCCAGCGACTGGGCGCGGCTGATGCGCGGCACCGCGTCCATCGCCAGCACCGTGATCGGTCTCGCCGCGAGCGCGTCGACCAGTTCGGGGTTGAGGGCCGGCGCGAGTGTGGAGATCAGGGTGGCGCCGTCCTTCGGCTTGCCCACCTCGTCCATCGACGGGCCGTTGACCCGGAAGACGATGTCGGCGCCCCACGCCTCCTCGCCCGTGCCGATCCGCGCCCCTGCCTCCTCGTACGCCGCGTCGGCGAAGGCGGAGAGTGCCCCGGCCCCCGACTCGACGAGCACGTCGTACCCGAGTGCCGTCAGTTGTCCGACCGTCGCCGGTGTCGCGGCGACGCGTGTCTCCCCTGCTGGTTCGCGAGGGACTCCAATGCGCATGGGAGTACTCCAATTCAGCTCGGTTGCGCCTCCGAGCGGAGCGGTGCGCGGTCGGCTCGGAGGCGCCGGCGGGGTCCCGCACAGGATGCAGGTCGGCGGACCCGCGTGTCACTAAGCAGTCACCGTTGCCGGTGACTTCGTGAGGTGCCTTCGGAGGCGGCCGTTGCGGGTGTGGTGGAAGCTCGTCGCCCGCCGGTGGCGCGGGGCACAGGTCGACGGCGTGGCGGGCGCCGGGGTTCGGGTGTGGCCCGGCGGTGACGTCGTGGGCACGCCGGCGCGCGGCACGCCGGATCTCGTGGGCTGTGCCTGGGCTGTTCGGGGTGGTCGACCGCTATGGCGCGGGCGCCGCGAGGCCGTGCGGACCGTCGAGTCGCCTCGCTGCGCCCCGGCACGGGCGGCCGGTGGCGGAGCGGCAGGCGAGTCCGAGCGGGCCGGGCCGACGGACCGGCCCGCTCCGTCACGCAGCGGAGGCGGGAGGGGAGGCCGTTACTCCCAGAAGTCCGGCTCGTCCTCCGGGGCCGGCCAGTCGTCGTCCGCCGGTGCCTCCTCGGGGACGGGCGCGGCGGCGGGCGCCGCGGGGCCGTCCACGGAGGCCAGCACGGAGAGGACCTCCTCGCCGTACGTCACCAGCTTCTTCTCGCCGACCCCGCTGACCGTGGCCAGTTCCCGGATGGAGCGCGGCATCAGGGAGACGATCGCGCGCAGGGTGGCGTCGTTGAAGATGATGTACGGCGGAACGCCCTGCTCCCGGGCCTGGCCGGTGCGCCAGGCCCGCAGCGCCTCGAAGGCGGGGAGCAGTTCCTCGGGCAGCTCGGCCGCGGCGGCCTTGGCCTTGCCCCCGCCCGACCCGCCGGCCGGCCTGGACCGGGAGGCGGCCGGCCGCTTCGGCTCCTTGCGCAGCGGAACCTCCCGCTCGCCGCGCAGCACCGAGCCGCTCGCCTCGGTGAGCACCAGCGTGCCGTACTCCCCCTCGACCGCGAGCAGGCCCTGGGCCAGCAGCTGCCGGATGGCGCCGCGCCACTCGCCCTCTTCGAGGTCCTTGCCGATGCCGAAGACGGACAGCTGGTCGTGGTCGAACTGGATCACCTTGGCGGTGCGCTTGCCGAGCAGGATGTCCACGATCTGGAGGGCGCCGAACTTCTGTCCGCGCTCGCGCTGCAACCGCACCACCGTGGACAGCACCTTCTGCGCGGCGACGGTGCCGTCCCAGGTCTCCGGCGGGGTCAGGCAGGTGTCGCAGTTGCCGCAGCCCGTCGCGTCCGGCTCCTGGCCGAAGTAGGCGAGCAGCTGGCCGCGCCGGCACCGGGCGGTCTCGCACAGGGCGAGCATCGCGTCGAGGTGGGCGGCCGCGCGGCGCCGGAACGCCTCGTCGCCGTCGCCGGACTGGATCAGCTTGCGCTGCTGCACCACGTCGTTGAGGCCGTACGCCATCCAGGCCGTGGACGGCAGCCCGTCGCGGCCCGCGCGGCCGGTCTCCTGGTAGTAGCCCTCGATGGACTTGGGCAGGTCCAGGTGGGCCACGAAGCGGACGTCGGGCTTGTCGATGCCCATGCCGAAGGCGATGGTCGCCACCACGACCAGGCCGTCCTCGCGCAGGAACCGGGACTGGTGGGCGGCGCGGGTGCCCGCGTCCAGGCCCGCGTGGTACGGCACCGCCTCGATGCCGTTGGCGCTCAGGAACTCCGCGGTGCGCTCCACCGAGTTGCGCGAGAGGCAGTAGACGATGCCCGCGTCGCCCTGGTGCTCCTCGCGCAGGAAGGCGAGCAGCTGCTTCCTCGGGTCGGCCTTGGGGACGATCCGGTACTGGATGTTGGGCCGGTCGAAACTGGCCACGAAGTGGCGGGCCGCGGGCAGGTTCAGCCGCTGGGTGATCTCCTCGTGGGTGGCCCGGGTCGCGGTGGCCGTCAGGGCGATCCGCGGGACGTCCGGCCAGCGCTCGCCGAGCAGGCTCAGGCTGAGGTAGTCGGGGCGGAAGTCGTGGCCCCACTGGGAGACGCAGTGCGCCTCGTCGATCGCGAAGACGGAGATCTTGCCGCGCGAGAGCAGGTCCAGGGTGCTGTCCAGGCGCAGCCGCTCCGGCGCCAGGTACAGCAGGTCCAGCTCGCCGGCCAGGAACTCGGCCTCGACCGTCCGCCGCTCGTCGAAGTCCTGGGTGGAGTTGACGAAGCCGGCCCGGACACCGAGGGCGCGCAGGGCGTCCACCTGGTCCTGCATCAGTGCGATCAGCGGCGAGACGACCACGCCGGTACCGGGTCTGACCAGGGCCGGGATCTGGTAGCACAGCGACTTGCCGCCGCCGGTCGGCATGAGCACCAGGGCGTCACCGCCCGCCACCACATGCTCGATGATCGCTTCCTGCTGGCCCCGGAAGGCCTCGTACCCGAAGACCCGGTTGAGGGTGGCCAGCACCTCGCTGCCGGCCGCGCCCAGCTCTTCGGTCACCGTTGGCATCTCGCTGATCCCGCCCGTCGCTTCCATCGTCCTGTCCCCCGCCGGTCCCCCGCGTGCCGCCCTTCGACCACTGCCTCAACGATAGGGGGCCGCACCGACAGTCCCGGAGTTATCCACAACTCGCGAACACCAGTGCGATTCCAGGCGAGGGAAAGGGGCCCGGCGATGATCACCGCCGGGCCCCGCCCGACTAGTGCCCGGCCGCCGCGATCTCCCGTACCAGCCTCGTCGTCACCGGCACCGGTACGCCGTGGCGGTCGGCGGCCCGCAGCAGTGCGCCGCCGATGGCGTCGAGCTCCAGGGGCCGGCCCGCCTCCGCGTCGCGCTGCATGGAGGACTTGGTCTCGGGCGGGAAGGCGTCGTAGCGCGCCAGGGCGCCGGCGGGGTCGACGGGGCACCCGCAGGCGCGGCTCACCGCGGCGGTCTCCGCGACCAGGCCCTCCAGCTCCTCCCGGTGGCGGGTGCGGGCCTCGCCGAGCGGAAGGCCGTACCGGGTGGTGAGCAGCGCGAAGGGGGCGAGGAAGGACATCTTCTCCCACAGTGTCCTGGTCTCGTCCGCCACCACCCGGGCCGTCGTCCCCGCCTCCGACAGCGCCTTCGCGAGGGTTTCGAGGCGGGCGTGGCCGGCCGGGCCGGCGGCCAGGTCGATCTCGGCGAACGGGCTGCCGTGTTCGATCACGACCGGCCCGGTGCCGTCGGACGGCAGGCGGGTGGACTCCACCCGGATCGCCGCGGCGGCCACCCGGTCGGCACCGTAGCGGGCGCGCAGGACGGCGGGGTGCTCGACGCCGTTCAGGAACGGCACGACCAGGGCGTCGCCGAGCGCGGCGGGCGTCACCCGGGCGAGCGCGTCGTCCAGCGTGGTGTGCTTCACGGTGATCAGGCAGGCGTCCACCGGCTCGCGCAGTTCGGTGTCCGCCTCCACCGCGGCCCGGAAGTCGCCGAACCGCCGGCTGCGGACCTCGATCCCGCCGTCGCGCAGGGCGTCGGCCGTGGCCTCGCGGGCCAGGCAGACGACCCGGTGGCCGGAGCGGGACAGCAGGGCGGCCAGCAGACCGCCGACGCCTCCCGCGCCCAGGATGGCCACGGTGGGCTTGCTCGTCGTGAGCGTCATGACATCGTCCTCTCGTCGGTCGGCCCCGATGACCGGTGGCCGCCTTCACGGCGATCTTGCCAAAGCCGTGCGCCGTTCGGGTGAGAAGCGGGAGAAACGATCCGGGCCCCGCGTCACCCGAACGGCCGCCCCGGATGGCCCGGTGACCTGCCCCGGCACAAGCTGCTCGGTGCGACCCCGTCTCCTCCCCAAGGAGCCCCGCACGATGCCCGCTCACCTCGTCAAGGCCGCCCTCGCCCTCGCGTCCACCGCAGGCCTCACCCTCGTGACGGCCCCCGCCCACGCCGACCAGGGCCCCGTCGACGCCTCCGTCTGGAAGCAGTTGGCGCCCACCGTGTCGGCCACCGCGAAGTACCGGTACGTCCCCCTCGCGCTGGCCGCCGGGTACAAGCCCAACCCCTGCACCATGGACATGAACGACGGCAAGGGCGCCATGGGTTACCACTACATCGACCCCAAGCTCTACGGCTCCCTCGACCCGGTGAAGCCCGCCGCCCTGCTCTACGAGGACGACGGCAGGGGCGGGCGCCGGCTCACCGGGGTGGAGTGGATCGTGAAGGCCGGCAAGAACACCGCGCGGCCCACGATGTTCGGGCGGAAGTTCGAGGGCCCGGTCACCGCGCACCACAACTCGACCATCCCGACCCACTACTCGCTGCACGCCTGGCTCTACAAGAAGAACCCCAGCGGACTGTTCTACGAGTGGAACCCCGACGTGAAGTGCCCCTACCCGGGCGCGCCCGGCTGACCGTACGACGGCCGCCGTACCGTCCCGCGCGAAGGCCCCGGCTCCGCAGGGAACCGGGGCCTTCGCGTGCCGTGCGGCACGGCGGCTCAGCGCACGAACACGCCCGCCTGGCTCGCCAGGTCGAGGAAGTACTGCGGCGCCACGCCCAGCACCAGCGTGACCGCCACGCCGATGCCGATCGCCAGCGTGGTCAGCGGCGACGGCACGGCCACGGTCGGGCCCTCGGGCTTGGGCTCGCTGAAGAACATCAGCACGATCACGCGGATGTAGAAGAACGCCGCGATCGCCGAGGAGATCACACCGATGACCACCAGCGGGACCGCGCCACCGGCCGCCGCCGCCTTGAAGACGGCGAACTTCCCCGCGAAGCCGGACGTCAGCGGGATGCCGGCGAAGGCCAGCAGGAACACCGCGAAGACCGCCGCGACCAGCGGGGAACGCCGGCCGAGCCCCGCCCACTTGGACAGGTGGGTCGCCTCGCCGCCCGCGTCCCGCACCAGGGTGACCACCGCGAACGCGCCGATGGTCACGAACGAGTAGCCGGCCAGGTAGAAGAGGACCGACGACACACCGTTCTTCGAGGTGGCGATGACACCCGCGAGGATGAATCCGGCGTGCGCGATGGACGAGTACGCCAGCAGCCGCTTGATGTCGGTCTGGGTGATCGCGACGATCGCGCCGCCCAGCATGGTGACGATCGCGACCGCCCACATCACCGGCCGCCAGTCCCAGCGCAGCCCCGGCAGCACGACGTAGAGCAGCCGCAGCAGCGCGCCGAACGCGGCCACCTTGGTCGCCGCCGCCATGAAGCCGGTCACCGGGGTGGGCGCGCCCTGGTACACGTCGGGCGTCCACATGTGGAACGGCACCGCGCCGACCTTGAACAGCAGGCCCATCACGAGCAGGGCGCCGCCGATGAGCAGCAGCGCGTCATTGCCCATGGTGCCCGCCAGCGCCGGGCTCACATCGGTGACCGAGCCGTCCACGACCTGGGCGATGCGCCCGTACGACACCGAGCCCGCGTAGCCGTACAGCAGCGCGATGCCGAACAGGGTGAACGCGGAGGCGAACGCGCCGAGCAGGAAGTACTTGACCGCGGCCTCCTGCGACATCAGCCGCTTGCGGCGGGCCAGCGCGCACAGCAGGTACAGCGGCAGGGAGAAGACCTCCAGCGCGACGAACAGCGTCAGCAGGTCGTTCGCCGAGGTGAACACCAGCATGCCGGCGACGGCGAAGAGCAGCAGCGGGAAGACCTCGGTGGTGGTGAACCCGGCCTTGACCGCGGCCTGTTCGCCCTCGCCGCCCGGCACCGCGGCGGCCTGCGCCGCGAAGGAGTCGACCCGGTTGCCGTGGGCCGCCGGGTCCAGGCGCCGTTCGGCGAAGGTGAACAGCCCCACCAGGCCGGCCAGCAGGATGATGCCCTGGAGGAACAGCGAAGGTCCGTCGACCGCGATGGCGCCCATGGCGGCGATGTGCGCCTTGGTGGTGCCGTACCCGTCGGCGGCGAGCCCGACGACCGCGGCGAACGCGGCGCACAGGGCGACGACCGACACGAACACCTGGGCGTAGTAACGGGATCTGCGCGGGATGAACGCCTCGACCAGCACCCCGACCAGCGCGGCACCGATGATGATCAGCGTCGGCGACAATTGTCCGTACTCGATCTTCGGCGCGCCGATCTGGGGGATGCGGTCCGCCGCGGTTGTCCACAGGCTGTGGACGGCTGGGGTGCTCACTTGACCGCCTCCACCTCGGGCTTGGGGTCCTTCTTCTGGACGTCGGACATGGTGTGCCGCACCGCCGGGTTGACGATGTCCGTCACGGGCTTCGGATAGACGCCCAGGAAGATCAGCAGCACGATCAGCGGCCCCACGACCAGCAGTTCGCGCACCTTCAGGTCGGGCATCGCCGACACCTCGGGCTTCACCGGGCCCGTCATGGTCCGCTGGTAGAGCACCAGGGTGTAGAGCGCGGCGAGGACGATGCCGAAGGTGGCGATGACGCCGATCACCGGGTAGCGCGTGAACGTGCCGACCAGGACCAGGAATTCACTCACGAACGGTGCCAGGCCGGGCAGTGACAGGGTGGCCAGGCCGCCGATCAGGAACGTGCCGGCGAGCACCGGGGCGACCTTCTGCACCCCGCCGTAGTCGGCGATGAGCCGCGAGCCGCGCCGGGAGATCAGGAAACCGGCGACCAGCATCAACGCGGCCGTGGAGATGCCGTGGTTGACCATGTACAGGGTGGCGCCGGACTGGCCCTGGCTGGTCATCGCGAAGATGCCCATGATGATGAAGCCGAAGTGGGAGATCGACGCGTAGGCCACCAGGCGCTTGATGTCCCGCTGGCCGACGGCGAGCAGCGCGCCGTAGACGATGCTGATCAGGGCCAGGACGAGGATCACCGGCGTCGCCCACCGGCTGGCCGCGGGGAACAGCCCGAGGCAGAAGCGGAGCATCGCGAAGGTGCCCACCTTGTCGACCACCGCCGTGATGAGGACGGCGACCGGGGCGGTGGACTCCTGCATGGCGTTGGGCAGCCAGGTGTGCAGCGGCCACAGCGGCGCCTTCACCGCGAAGGCGAAGAAGAAGCCGAGGAACAGCCAGCGTTCGGTGCTCGTCGCCATGTGCAGCGAGCCGTTCGCGCGGGCCTCGGCGATCTGCTGGAGGGAGAAGTTCCCGGCGACCACGTAGAGGCCGATCACCGCGGCCAGCATGATCAGACCGCCGACCAGGTTGTAGAGGAGGAACTTCACGGCCGCGTACGACCGCTGGGTGGACGCCGCCTGCTCGCCCTGGGCGTGGGCCCGGTCCCCGAAGCCGCCGATGAGGAAGTACATCGGGATCAGCATGGCTTCGAAGAAGATGTAGAACAGGAAGACGTCGGTGGCCTCGAAGGAGATGAGGACCATCGCCTCGACCGCCAGGATCAGCGCGAAGAAGCCCTGGGTGGGGCGCCAGCGGCGGCTGCCGGTCTCCAGCGGGTCGGCGTCGTGCCAGCCCGCCAGGACGATGAACGGGATCAGCACGGCGGTCAGCGCGATCAGCGCGACCCCGATGCCGTCCACCCCCAGCTCGTAGCGCACCCCGAAGTCGCTGATCCAGGAGTGGGACTCGGTGAGCTGGTAGCGGGCGCCGCCCGGGTCGAAACGGACCAGGACGGTGATCGCGAGCGCGAGCGTGCCGAGCGAGACGAGCAGGGCCAGCCACTTGGCGGCGGTGCGCCTCGCGGCCGGTACGGCGGCCGTGGCGACGGCTCCCACGGCCGGGAGCGCCGCCGTCGCTGTCAGCAGGGGAAAGGACATCGGTATCAGACCGCCCTCATCAGCAGGGTCGCGGCGACCAGGAGGGCCGCACCGCCGAACATCGAGACCGCGTAGGAGCGGGCGAAGCCGTTCTGGAACCGGCGCAGCCGCCCGGACAGACCGCCGAAGCCGGCCGCCGTGCCGTTGACGACGCCGTCGACCAGCGAGTGGTCGAGATAGACCAGGGAGCGCGTCAGGTGCTCGCCGCCGCGCACCAGGACCACGTGGTTGAAGTCGTCCTGGAGCAGATCGCGGCGGGCGGCGCGGGTGAGCAGGGAGCCGCGCGGGGCGACGGCCGGGACCGGCTTGCGGCCGTACTGCGCCCAGGCGATGGCCACGCCGATCACCAGGCAGACCATCGTGGCCGCGGTGACCTCGCCGGCGCTGACCGGGGAGTGGCCCTCGCTGTGTCCGGTGACCGGTTCCAGCCAGTGCAGGAAGCGGTCGCCGATGCTGAAGAAGCCACCGCCGAGGACCGAGCCGACGGCCAGCACGATCATCGGGATCGTCATGACCTTCGGGGACTCGTGCGGGTGCGGTTCGGTGTGCTCGCCGCGGTGCTCGGCGGCGGGCTCGGCGCTGGGCGCCCCGGGCGAGCGGGTGGGCCGGTTCTTCCAGCGCTCCTCGCCGAAGAAGGTCATCAGCATCACGCGCGTCATGTAGAACGCGGTGATGGCCGCGCCCAGCAGGGCCGCGCCGCCGAGGATCCAGCCCTCGGTGCCGCCCTTGGCGAAGGCCGCCTCGATGATCTTGTCCTTGGAGAAGAAGCCGGACAGGCCCGGGAAGCCGATGATGGCGAGGTAGCCGAGGCCGAAGGTGACGAAGGTGACCGGCATGTACTTCCTGAGGCCGCCGTACTTGCGCATGTCGACCTCGTCGTTCATGCCGTGCATCACGGAGCCCGCGCCGAGGAACAGCCCGGCCTTGAAGAAGCCGTGCGTCACCAGGTGCATGATCGCGAAGACGTAGCCGATGGGGCCGAGCCCCGCGGCCAGCACCATGTAGCCGATCTGCGACATGGTCGAGCCGGCCAGCGCCTTCTTGATGTCGTCCTTGGCGCAACCGACGATCGCACCGAAGAGCAGCGTGACCGCGCCGACCACGGTGACGGCGAGCTGCGCGTCCGGCGCCGCGTTGAAGACGGCCGCGGAACGGACGATCAGGTAGACGCCCGCGGTCACCATGGTCGCCGCGTGGATCAGGGCCGAGACCGGGGTCGGGCCCTCCATCGCGTCGCCCAGCCAGGACTGGAGCGGCACCTGGGCGGACTTGCCGCACGCGGCGAGCAGCAGCATCAGGCCGATCGCGGTGAGCTTGCCCTGGGAGGCGTCGCCCGTGTGGCCGAAGACCGGACCGAAGGCGAAGCTGCCGAAGGTGGTGAACATCAGCATGATCGCGATCGACAGGCCCATGTCGCCGACGCGGTTGACCAGGAACGCCTTCTTGGCGGCCGTGGCGGCGCTGGGCTTGTGCTGCCAGAAGCCGATCAGCAGGTAGGAGGCGAGGCCGACGCCCTCCCAGCCGACGTACAGCAGCAGGTAGTTGTCGGCGAGGACCAGCAGCAGCATCGCCGCGAGGAACAGGTTCAGATAGCCGAAGAAGCGGCGGCGGCGCGCGTCGTGCTCCATGTACCCGACCGAGTACAGGTGGATCAGCGAGCCGACGCCGGTGATCAGCAGCACGAAGGTCATCGACAGCTGGTCGAGGCGGAGGGTGACGTCCGCCTGGAAGCCCGCGACCGGGATCCAGCTCCACAGGTGCTGGATCAGGGTGCGGTGTTCGGCGTTCTTGCCGAGCAGGTCGGCGAAGAGGAGCAGGCCGAACACGAAGGACGCGGTGGACAGCAGGGTGCCGATCCAGTGGCCGACGCGGTCCAGGCACCGGCCGCCGACCAGGAGGACGGCCGCTCCGAGCAGGGGCGCCGCGATGAGCAGCGCGATCAGTTTCTCCACGATTCTCCCGACCCCTTACAGCTTCATCAGGCTGGCGTCGTCGACCGAGGCCGAGTGGCGGGTACGGAACAGCGACACGATGATCGCGAGGCCCACCACGACCTCCGCGGCGGCCACGACCATCGTGAAGAAGGCGAAGACCTGGCCGTCGAGGTTGCCGTGCAGCCGGGAGAAGGTGACGAACGCGAGATTGCAGGCGTTCAGCATCAGCTCGACGCACATGAAGACCACGATCGCGTTGCGCCGGATCAGTACGCCGGTCGCGCCGATGGTGAACAGCAGACCGGCGAGGTACAGGTAGTTGACCGGGTTCACTTCGACGCCTCCTCGGGCCGCTTGAACGTCTCCGGTTCGATCGGCGTCCGCTCCAGGCGTTCCTCGGAGCGCTGTTCCAGCGCCCGCAGGTCGTTGAGGGCGTCGGTGGACACGTCCCGGATCTGGCCGCGTTCGCGCAGCGTCTTGCTGACGGTCAGCTCGGAGGGGGTGCCGTCGGGCAGCAGACCCGCGATGTCCACGGCGTTGTGCCGGGCGTAGACACCGGGGGCGGGCAGCGGCGGCACGTGCTTCCCCTCGCGCACACGCTGTTCGGACAGCTCGCGCTGGGTCTTGGCGCGCTCGGTGCGCTCGCGGTGGGTGAGCACCATCGCGCCGACGGCGGCCGTGATCAGCAGGGCGCCGGTGATCTCGAAGGCGAAGACGTACTTGGTGAAGATGAGGGCGGCGAGTCCCTCCACGTTGCCGTTGGCGTTGGCCTGGCCGGTGCCGGCGAAGTCCTTCAGGGAGGCGTTGGCGATCCCGGCGAGCAGCAGCACGCCGAAGCCGACCCCGCACAGCAGGGCCAGCCAGCGCTGGCCCTTGATGGTCTCCTTCAGCGAGTCCGCGGCCGTGACGCCGACGAGCATCACCACGAACAGGAACAGCATCATGATCGCGCCGGTGTAGACGACGATCTGCACGATGCCCAGGAAGTAGGCGCCGTTGGCGAGGTAGAACACCGCCAGCACGATCATGGTCCCGGCGAGGCTGAGCGCGCTGTGCACGGCCTTCTTCATGAAGACGGTGCACAGGGCGCCGATCACCGCGACGGTGCCGAGGACCCAGAACTGGAAGGCCTCGCCGGTGGAGGTCGTGTAGGCGGCGAGCTGCGCGCTCATGCGTCCACCCCCTGGTCCTCTTCCTTCTCCCCCTTGGAGACGGCGACCTGGCGGACCGTGCCGGGCGCGGCCTCGGTGACCAGGCCCCGGTAGTAGTCCTCCTCGGTGGTGCCGGGGAAGATCGAGTGCGGCGTGTCGACCATGCCCTCTTCGAGGCCGGCCAGCAGCTGCTCCTTGGTGTAGATGAGGTTGGCGCGGCTGGAGTCGGCCAGCTCGAACTCGTTGGTCATCGTCAGCGCGCGGGTGGGGCACGCCTCGATGCACAGCCCGCACAGGATGCAGCGGGCGTAGTTGATCTGGTAGACGCGGCCGTAGCGCTCACCGGGCGAGTAGCGCTCCTCGTCGGTGTTGTCGGCGCCCTCCACGTAGATGGCGTCGGCGGGGCAGGCCCAGGCGCACAGCTCGCAGCCGACGCACTTCTCCAGGCCGTCCGGATGGCGGTTGAGCTGGTGCCGTCCGTGGAAACGCGGAGCGGTGGTCTTCTTCTGCTCCGGGTACTGCTCGGTCAGCCGCTTCTTGAACATGGCCTTGAAGGTCACGCCGAAGCCGGCCACCGGGTTCTGGAAACCGGGCTTGATCTCCTTGGGCTCCTCAGCCATCGGACGCCTCCTTTCCATCCGTTGTTCCGTCCGAAGTTCCGTCACCGACAGTGTCGGGCCCGCCACTGACAATCAGCTCCCGCTCCCGGCGCGGGCGGCGCCTGGGCACCGGCGGCAGCTCCTGTCCGGGCATCGGCGGCACCGGGAAGCCGCCCGCCATCGGGTCGAAGCCGCCCGGTGCGGGGGCGGTCCGCGCCTCGGCCTGCCCCCGCTCGCGGAACATGTCGACGACGAAGGAGATCAGCAGCAGGGCGAGCACTCCGCCGCCCACGTAGAGGGCGATGTCGGCGAAGTCGTAGTGCTGGTTGCGCAGTGCCCGCACCGAGGCGACCAGCATCAGCCAGGTCACCGAGACCGGGATCAGCACCTTCCAGCCGAGCTTCATCAGCTGGTCGTAGCGGACCCGCGGCAGGGTGCCGCGCAGCCAGATGAAGAAGAACAGCAGCAGCTGCACCTTGACGACGAACCAGAGCAGCGGCCACCAGCCGTGGTTGGCGCCCTCCCAGAAGGTGCTGATCGGCCAGGGGGCGCGCCAGCCGCCGAGGAAGAGGGTGGTGGAGACGGCCGAGACCGTCACCATGTTCACGTACTCGGCGAGCATGAACATCGCGAACTTGATGGACGAGTACTCGGTGTTGAAACCGCCCACCAGGTCGCCCTCGGACTCCGGCATGTCGAAGGGGGCCCGGTTGGTCTCGCCGACCATGGTGACGATGTAGAGCAGGAAGGAGACCGGCAGCAGCAGGATGTACCAGCGGTCGTGCTGCTGGGCCACGATGGTCGACGTCGACATGGAGCCCGAGTAGAGGAACACCGAGGCGAACGCGGCGCCCATGGCGATCTCGTACGAGATCATCTGCGCGCAGGACCGCAGGCCGCCCAGGAGCGGGTACGTCGAGCCGGAACTCCAGCCCGCCAGCACGATCCCGTAGATGCCGACCGAGGCGACCGCGAGGATGTAGAGCAGGGCGATCGGCAGGTCGGTCAGCTGCATCGTGGTACGGGTGCCGAAGACGGAGATCTCGTGGTCGGCGGGGCCGAACGGGATCACCGCGATCGCCATGAAGGCCGGGATGGCCGCGACGATCGGCGCGAGGACGTAGACCACCTTGTCCGCGCGGCGGACGATCAGGTCCTCCTTCAGCATCAGCTTCACGCCGTCGGCGAGCGACTGGAGCATGCCCCAGGGGCCGTGCCGGTTGGGTCCGATGCGCAGCTGCATCCAGGCGACGACCTTGCGCTCCCAGACGATGGAGAACAGCACGGTCACCATCAGGAAGGCGAAGCAGAAGACGGCCTTGACGACGACCAGCCACCAGGGGTCGCGGCCGAACATCGAGAGGTCTTCAGCGGCGAGGTACGGGCTCATGCCTCCACCTCCTTGGGGGCGGTGTCGGCGGGGGCCGCCGGGCCGATGCGGACGAGGTTGCCGGGCTGTGCCCCGGTGTCGGAGGCGACGCCGCCGCCGACGGAGTTCAGCGGGAGCCAGACCACCCGGTCGGGCATCTCGGTGATCCGGAGCGGGAGTTCGACGGTTCCGGCGGGCCCGGTGACGGCGAGCACGGACCCGTCCGCGACGCCGGCCTCGGCGGCCGTGGCGGCCGACAGGCGCGCGCGTGCGGCGTGCCGGGTGCCGGCCAGCGCCTCGTCGCCCTCCTGGAGGACGCCCTGGTCGAGCAGCAGCCGGTGCCCGGCGAGCACGGCCTCGCCCGCGGCCGGGCGGGGCGGCGCGCCCGCGGACTCTTGGGGCTCCGCGGCGCGCGGGCCGTTCCAGGGGCCGAGCCGGTCGATCTCCGCGCGGACGGTGCGCAGGTCCGGCAGCCCCAGGTGGACGTCCATGGCGTCGGCCAGCATGTGCAGGACGCGCGCGTCGGCCGGGGGCAGGCGGCGGGTCATCTGGTCGGGCTTGAGCGCGGCCTCGAAGGAGCGCACCCGGCCCTCCCAGTCGAGGAAGCTGCCGGGCTTCTCGGCGACCGCGGCGACCGGCAGGACGACGTCGGCGCGTTCGGTGACCTCGCTGGGCCGCAGCTCCAGCGAGACCAGGAAGCCGACGTTGTCCAGCGCCTCGCGCGCGCGGGCCGGGTCGGGCAGGTCGGCGACCTCCACGCCGGCGACCACCAGGGCCGACAGCAGGCCGTCGGCGGCGGCCTCGACGATCCGGCCGGTGTCGCGGCCGTAGCCGAGCGGCAGGTCGGCGAGGCCCCAGGCGGCGGCGACCTCCTCGCGGGCGCGCGGGTCGGTCGCGGGGCGGCCGCCGGGCAGCAGCGCGGGCAGCGCGCCGGCCTCCAGGGCGCCGCGCTCACCGGCCCGGCGCGGGATCCACACCAGGCGGGCGCCGGTCGCGGTGGCGGCCCGTACCGCGGCGGTGAACCCGCCGGCGACCGAGGCCAGCCGCTCCCCCACGACGATGACGGCGCCCTCGCCGCGCAGCGCCTCGGCGGCCCGGGTGCCGGGCGCCTCCAGGCCGACGCCGCTCGCGAGCGCGTCCAGCCACTCGGTCTCGGTGCCGGGCGCGGCCGGCAGCAGCGTGCCGCCCGCCTTCTCCAGGCCCCGGGTCGCGTGGGTGGCCAGCGAGAACACCTGCTGCTTGTGCCTGCGCCAGGCCTTGCGCAGCCGCAGGAAGACGCCGGGCGCCTCCTCCTCCGACTCGAAGCCGACGAGCAGGACGGCGGGCGCCTTCTCCAGGGCGGTGTACGTGACGCCCGTGCCGTCGAGGTCGACGCCCCGGCCCGCCACCCGGGAGGCGAGGAAGTCGGCCTCCTCGGCGCTGTGCGCGCGGGCGCGGAAATCGATGTCGTTGGTGTCGAGGGCGACGCGCGCGAACTTGCTGTACGCGTAGGCGTCCTCGACGGTCAGCCGGCCGCCGATCAGCACGCCGGCCCGGGAGCGGGCGGCGGTCAGACCGCGTGCGGCGGCCTCCAGCGCCTCCGGCCAGGACGCGGGCTCCAGGACCCCGTCGGCGCCGCGCACCAGCGGGGTGTCGAGGCGGTCCCCCAGCTGCGCGTAGCGGAACGCGAAGCGTCCCTTGTCGCAGATCCACTCCTCGTTGACCTCGGGGTCGTTGGCGGCCAGCCGCCGCATGACCTTGCCGCGCCGGTGGTCGGTGCGGGTGGCGCAGCCGCCCGCGCAGTGCTCGCACACCGACGGCGAGGAGACCAGGTCGAACGGGCGGGAGCGGAAGCGGTACGCCGCCGAGGTGAGCGCCCCGACCGGGCAGATCTGGATGGTGTTGCCGGAGAAGTACGACTCGAAGGGGTCGCCCTCGCCGGTGCCGACCTGCTGGAGGGCGCCGCGCTCGATCAGCTCGATCATCGGGTCGCCGGCGATCTGGTTGGAGAAGCGGGTGCAGCGGGCGCACAGCACGCAGCGCTCGCGGTCCAGCAGCACCTGGCTGGAGATCGGCACCGGCTTCTCGTAGGTCCGCTTGCGGCCGTCGAAGCGGGACTCGGCGTTGCCGTGCGACATGGCCTGGTTCTGCAGCGGGCACTCGCCGCCCTTGTCGCAGACCGGGCAGTCCAGCGGGTGGTTGATGAGCAGCAGCTCCATCACCCCGTGCTGGGCCTTCTCGGCGACCGGCGAGGTCAGCTGGGTGCGCACCACCATGCCGTCGGTGCAGGTGATGGTGCAGGACGCCATGGGCTTGCGCTGGCCCTCGACCTCCACGATGCACTGCCGGCAGGCGCCCGCCGGGTCGAGCAGGGGGTGGTCGCAGAAGCGGGGGATCTCGATGCCGAGCTGTTCGGCGGCCCGGATGACCAGGGTGCCCTTGGGCACGCTGATCTCGATGCCGTCGATCGTCAGCGTGACGAGGTCGTCCGGCGGGAGGGCCGCCTCTCCGCCACCCGCGGGAGCGTTGGTGGTCACGGTCATGCGTTCACCTCCGGGCGGTCCGCCCAGGCCGTCGACTTGGCCGGGTCGAAGGGGCAGCCCCGGCCCGTGATGTGTTCCTCGTACTCCTCGCGGAAGTACTTCAGCGAGGAGAAGATCGGCGAGGCCGCGCCGTCGCCGAGGGCGCAGAAGGACTTGCCGTTGATGTTGTCGGCGATGTCCGCGAGCTTGTCGAGGTCGGTCTTCGCGCCCTTGCCCGCCTCGATGTCCCGCAGCAACTGCACCAGCCAGTACGTCCCTTCACGGCAGGGGGTGCACTTGCCGCAGGACTCGTGGGCGTAGAACTCGGTCCAGCGGGTGACCGCCCGCACCACGCAGGTCGTCTCGTCGAAGCACTGAAGCGCCTTGGTGCCGAGCATGGAGCCGGCGGCGCCGACGCCCTCGTAGTCGAGGGGGACGTCGAGGTGTTCGGCGGTGAACATCGGGGTGGAGGAGCCGCCCGGCGTCCAGAACTTCAGCCGGTGGCCGGGGCGCATCCCGCCGCTCATCTCCAGGAGCTGGCGCAGGGTGATGCCGAGCGGGGCCTCGTACTGGCCGGGGCTGGCGACGTGGCCGCTGAGCGAGTAGAGCGTGAAGCCCGGGGACTTCTCGCTGCCCATCGACCTGAACCATTCTTTCCCGTTCTTCAGGATGGCGGGAACCGACGCGATCGACTCGACGTTGTTCACCACAGTGGGGCAGGCGTAGAGGCCCTCCACCGCGGGGAAAGGGGGACGCAGTCGCGGTTGTCCACGGCGGCCTTCGAGCGAGTCCAGCAGCGCGGTCTCCTCGCCGCAGATGTACGCGCCGGCGCCGGCGTGCACGGTGAGGTCGAGGTTCAGTCCGCTGCCGAGGATGTTCTCGCCGAGGTAGCCCGCCGCGTAGGCCTCGCGTACGGCCTCGTGCAACCGCCGCAGTACGGGGACCACTTCGCCCCGGAGGTAGACGAAGGCGTGCGACGACCTGATGGCGTAGCACGCGATCACGATGCCCTCGATGAGGCTGTGCGGGTTCGCGAAGAGGAGCGGGATGTCCTTGCAGGTCCCCGGCTCCGACTCGTCGGCGTTGACCACCAGATAGTGCGGCTTTCCGTCCCCCTGCGGGATGAACTGCCACTTCATCCCGGTGGGGAAGCCCGCGCCGCCGCGGCCGCGCAGGCCGGACTCCTTGACGTAGGCGATCAGGTCGTCCGGCGACATGGCGAGCGCCTTGCGCAGGCCCTCGTACCCCTCGTGCGCCCGGTAGACGTCCAGGGTCCAGGAGCGGTCCTCGTCCCAGAAGGCCGACAGCACCGGCGCCAGCAGCTTCTCGGGGCTGGAGTCCTTGAGTTCGGTGGCCACGGTCATCACTCCCCCTCCTCGGCGGTAGGTCCTGCCGGGTGCGCGGGATCGGAGGCCGAGGTCTCCTGCGGCGCGTCGTGGGAGCTGGGGTGCTCGGCGGGGGACGGCTCGTGCACCGGTCCCCGCGGCGGGTCCTGCGGTCCGCCGCGCGGATGGACCACGCGCGCGGGTGCCGTCTCGCCCTTGGCCAGGCGGAGGCCCACCAGCGAGGCGGGTCCGGCGCTGCCGCCCTCCTCGACGGCCCCGGGCCGTTCGTCGGGGAAGCCGGCCAGGATGCGCGCGGTCTCCTTGAAGGTGCACATCCGCGCCCCGCGCGTGGGCTGTACGGGCCGTCCCGCGCGCAGGTCGTCCACCAGCCGCTTGGCGCCGGCGGGCGTCTGGTTGTCGAAGAACTCCCAGTTGACCATCACGACCGGCGCGAAGTCGCAGGCCGCGTTGCACTCGATGTGCTCCAGGGTGATCTTGCCGTCGTCGGTGGTCTCCCCGTTGCCGACGCCCAGGTGCTCCTGGAGGGCCTCGAAGATGGCGTCGCCGCCCATCACCGCGCACAGGGTGTTGGTGCACACCCCGACCTGGTAGTCGCCGGAGGGCCGGCGCCGGTACATGGTGTAGAAGGTGGCCACCGCGGTGACCTCGGCGGTGGTCAGGCCGAGCATCTCGGCGCAGAACCGCATTCCGGTGCGCGTGACGTGGCCCTCCTCCGACTGCACGAGGTGGAGCAGCGGCAGCAGGGCGGAGCGGGAGTCCGGGTAGCGCGCGATCACCTCGCGCGCGTCCGCCTCCAGACGGGCCCGTACGTCGTCCGGGTAGGCGGGCGCGGGCAGTTCGGGCATGCCCAGGCTGACGCCGTGCTCCGAAGAAGAGGTGGTCACCGGTCGACGCCTCCCATCACGGGGTCGATGGACGCGACGGCGACGATCACGTCGGCGACCTGGCCGCCCTCGCACATCGCCGCCATGGCCTGAAGGTTGGTGAAGGACGGGTCGCGGAAGTGGACCCGGTAGGGGCGGGTGCCGCCGTCGGAGACGGCGTGCACGCCGAGTTCGCCCTTGGGGGACTCCACGGCCGCGTAGGCCTGGCCCGGCGGGACCCGGAAACCCTCGGTGACCAGTTTGAAGTGGTGGATCAGGGCCTCCATGGAGGTGCCCATGATCTTCTTGATGTGGTCGAGGGAGTTGCCGAGTCCGTCCGGTCCCAGGGCGAGCTGGGCGGGCCAGGCGATCTTCTTGTCGGCGACCATGACCGGTCCGGGCTGGAGCCGGTCCAGGCACTGCTCGACGATCCTGAGCGACTGGCGCATCTCCTCGATGCGGATCAGGAAGCGGCCGTAGGCGTCGCAGCTGTCGGCGGTCGGGACCTCGAAGTCGTAGGTCTCGTAGCCGCAGTACGGCTGGGTCTTGCGCAGGTCGTGCGGCAGGCCGGTGGCGCGCAGGATCGGCCCGGTGGCGCCGAGGGCCATGCAGCCGGCCAGGTCGAGGTAGCCGATGTCCTGCATGCGGGCCTTGAAGATGGGGTTCCCGGTGGCGAGCTTGTCGTACTCCGGGAGGTTCCTGCGCATCTTCTTGACGAACTCGCGGATCTGGTCGACCGCGCCGGGCGGCAGGTCCTGGGCGAGTCCGCCGGGGCGGATGAACGCGTGGTTCATCCGCAGGCCGGTGATCAGCTCGTAGAGGTCGAGAATCATTTCACGATCACGGAAGCCGTAGATCATGATCGTGGTGGCGCCGAGTTCCATGCCGCCGGTGGCGATGGCCACCAGGTGGGAGGACATCCGGTTCAGCTCCATCAGGAGCACCCGGATGATCTTGGCGCGCTCGGTGACGTCGTCCTCGATGCCGAGGAGCTTCTCGACGGCGAGGCAGTAGCCGGTCTCGTTGAAGAAGGACGTCAGGTAGTCCATGCGCGTGACGAAGGTGGTGCCCTGCGTCCACGTGCGGAACTCGAGGTTCTTCTCGATGCCGGTGTGCAGGTAGCCGATGCCGCAGCGGGCCTCGGTGACCGTCTCGCCCTCGATCTCCAGGATCAGCCGGAGCACCCCGTGGGTGGAGGGGTGCTGGGGGCCCATGTTGACGACGATGCGCTCGTCGTCGGCGCGGGCCGCGGACTGGACGACCTCGTCCCAGTCGCCACCGGTGACCGTGTAGACGGTGCCCTCGGTGGTTTCCCGGGAGGCTGCTGACTGGGTGCTGCTCACGAGTACGACCTCCGCTGGTCCGGAGCCGGGATCTGGGCGCCCTTGTACTCGACGGGGATGCCGCCGAGCGGGTAGTCCTTGCGCTGCGGGTGGCCCTGCCAGTCGTCCGGCATCATGATCCGCGTGAGGGCCGGGTGGCCGTCGAAGACGATTCCGAAGAAGTCGTAGGTCTCGCGTTCGTGCCAGTCGTTGGTGGGATACACGGAGACCAGGGACGGGATGCGCGGGTCGGCGTCGGGGGCGCTGACCTCCAGGCGGATCAGCCGGTTGTGGGTGATGGAACGCAGGTGGTAGACGGCGTGCAGCTCGCGGCCCTTGTCGTGCGGGTAGTGGACGCCGCTGACGCCGGTGCACAGCTCGAAGCGCAGGGCGGGGTCGTCGCGCAGGGTGCGGGCGACGCGGACCAGGTGCTCGCGTTCGATGTGGAAGGTGAGTTCGCCGCGGTCGACGACCGTCTTCTCGATGGCGTTGTCCGGGAGCAGGCCCTGTTCCTCCAGGGCGCCCTCCAGCTCGTCGGCGACCTCGTCGAACCAGCCGCCGTAGGGACGCGTCGCCGGTCCCGGGAGGCGGACCGAGCGGACCAGTCCGCCGTAGCCGGAGGTGTCGCCGCCGTTGTTGGCGCCGAACATGCCGCGCTGGACGCGGATCTCCTCGCCGCCCTGGCCGCGCTGACCGGGGAGGTTGGAGGCGGACAGGTCCTTCTCCGGGTTCACCCCGTTCGCCCCGCCGTGGGTGCCGTTCGCGTCGCTCACCGCAGCAGCCCCTTCATCTCGATGGTGGGCAGGGCCTTGAGCGCCGCCTCCTCCGCCTCGCGGGCCGCTTCCTCCGCGTTGACGCCGAGCTTGGTGGACTGGATCTTCTGGTGGAGCTTGAGGATCGCGTCCATCAGCATCTCGGGGCGCGGCGGGCAGCCGGGGAGGTAGATGTCGACCGGGACGATGTGGTCGACGCCCTGGACGATCGCGTAGTTGTTGAACATGCCGCCCGAGGACGCGCAGACGCCCATGGAGATGACCCACTTGGGGTTCGGCATCTGGTCGTAGACCTGCCGCAGGACCGGCGCCATCTTCTGGCTGACCCGGCCGGCCACGATCATCAGGTCCGCCTGGCGCGGCGAACCCCGGAACACCTCCATGCCGAAGCGCGCCAGGTCGTAACGGCCGGCGCCGGTGGTCATCATCTCGATGGCACAGCAGGCCAGGCCGAAGGTGGCCGGGAAGACGGACGCCTTGCGCACCCAGCCCGCGGCCTGTTCGACGGTGGTCAGCAGGAAGCCGCTCGGCAGCTTTTCTTCGAGTCCCATGTCTTATATGGCCCCTCAGTCCCATTCCAGGCCGCCGCGCCGCCATACGTACGCGTACGCGACGAAGACGGTGAGCACGAAGAGCAGCATCTCCACGAGCCCGAAAAGCCCCAGGGCGTCGAAGGTGACGGCCCAGGGGTAGAGGAAGACGATCTCGATGTCGAAGACGATGAAGAGCATCGCCGTCAGGTAGTACTTGATGGGGAAGCGCCCGCCGCCGGCCGGCGTGGGGGTCGGCTCGATACCGCACTCGTAGGCTTCGAGCTTGGCGCGGTTGTACCGCTTCGGACCGATCAGCGTGGCCATGACCACGGAGAAGATCGCAAAGCCTGCCCCGAGGGCTCCCAGTACGAGGATGGGCGCATACGCGTTCACCGCTCCTCGCTCCTCTCAGTCGGCACTGACTGCTGGCGGTTCACTGGGCTCACGTCCGCCTCACCGGCCCCACGAACCACGCTCGTCCCGGCGAAGATCGAGAACATGTGAAGCAGGTCACAAGCCCAACTGCCTCGCATCTTATGCCCGCCGCTCTGTGATCTGCGACACGGGATATTCCACAAGCTTTGTGATCTCCACCACCTGACGAAGGATCATGAAGTCGGATGATGGGTGATCTTCATACGCGAAGCGTTCAGTTGATCACCAGAAGTGACAATCCGGCTCGTCGTCGCAGGCTGGAAGGGGCGTCTCAATATCAAGAGAGTTCGCCTGCATGCAAATTCGCCTTGGACGCCCACTCTTGATAGTGGACTCCGTTCACACATCAGGGGGAGCTGGAGGGGGTGATGTGGACGGAGTGAAACCACGTGCACGCGTTCACGAGCTCCGCACGCGCGGGACGCCGGCTCCCGGGTGACCGTTCCGTGACCTCCGCCACACCGGTAACAAGCCGTCAACCACCGGGCTTGGCCAACGACCCCAACCAGTGGTAGGCGGGGGGCAATTCGGGCGTAATGATCAAAGACCGTGATCAAGGGCTTGATCACGGGCGTCCGCAATGTCCGTTACGGCGTCAATAAAGAGCGACACGCCCGGGGTTCAAGGTCTCGATTGGACAACTGTGGCGCAGGACACGTTTCTTGAAGATACGGAGGAGCCCCTGATACCGGTTGTTCCCATGTCCCACACCGCTCACATACGCAGCCACCGGAAGCCCCGCCGCAGCGCGTCGTCCCTCGCGATGCGGGCCGGAGTTGCCGGTGGCGTCCTCAGCACCCTGGCAGTCGCCGGGGCCGCTGGTTCGGCCAGCGCCGCCGAGCCGGTGACGCAGACCCTCGAACTGCCCACCCTGACGGCCGACCTGGCCGCCCAGGCGGCCCAGTCCGCGGACGCCACGCAGCAGGCCGCCGCGAACTACCAGCTCCAGGCCGAGCGCGACGCGGCCGCCGCGAACGCCGCGAAGCAGGCCAAGGCGGACCTCGCGGACGCCAAGCAGAAGGCGGCCGAGGCCAAGAAGAAGGCCGAGGAGGCCGCCCGCAAGGCCGCCGCCGAGCGCGCCTCGCGCAGCGAGGCCCGTACGACGCTCGCCGCCTCCACCGGCGGCTCCGGCTCCGTCTCCACCGGCGTCGACACCGGCTCCTCCACGGCCACCGGCTCCGCCGCGGCCGTCGTCAGCTTCGTCAAGTCGCAGCTGGGCAAGGCGTATGTCTCCGGTGCCACCGGCCCGTCCGCGTACGACTGCTCGGGCCTCGTGCAGACGGCCTTCAAGCAGGTCGGCGTGAGCCTGCCGCGCGTCTCCCAGGACCAGTCGACCGCCGGCACCCAGGTCTCGCTGAGCAACCTCCAGCCGGGCGACATCCTGTACTGGGGCAGCGCGGGCAGCGCGTACCACGTCGCGGTGTACGTGGGCGGCGGTATGTTCGTCGGCGCGCAGAACCCGTCGGACGGCGTCGCGGAGCACCCGCTCTCGTACGACCAGCCGACCGGCGCCGTGCGGGTGCTCTGAACCGACCCGCACCTTTCACGACGCTTCAGGCGTTCTTTCGCAGGGCCGCAGCCGCTCGGGGGCAGCGGCCCTGCGGCGTTCCCTGGCATGCTCGGGGCCCGGGCCGCCGTCCGGCGGTCCGTCCACGAGCGAAGGAGAAGCCGCGATGCCACGCGTCTTCGTACAGGGCGGCCCCGTGGCCGCGTTCCCCCGGTACGCCCCCGAGTCCGGGCGCGGCAGGGTCCGCCGGATCACCGAGGTCGGCGAGGAGGTGCTGCACAAGCCGTGCCGGGACGTCACGGAGTTCGGTCCCGACCTCGCCGCGCTCATCGACGACATGTTCCGCACCATGTACGTCGCCGAGGGAGCGGGCCTCGCCGCGAACCAGGTCGGGGTCGATCTGCGCCTTTTCGTGTACGACTGCCCCGACGACGACGGTGACCGGCATGTCGGACACATCGTCAATCCCGTGCTGGACACGCCTCTCGCCGGGCGGCGGCTGCTGGACGAGGGCGAGGGCTGCCTGTCGGTGCCGGGCGCGGTGATGGCGCTGCCCAGGCCGGCCCGCGCCGTCGTGCGCGGCCAGGACCGGGACGGCAACCCGCTGGAGATCGAGGGCACGGGCTACTTCGCGCGCTGCCTGGCCCACGAGACCGATCACACCAACGGGTACATCTACCTGGACCGGTTGACGAAACGGGAGAAGAAGGACGCGCTGCGGCAGATGGCCGACCGGCGGGAGGAGGTCCATGCCCGCCGGTCGGCCAGGGAAGCCGAGCTGAACGCCTAGTCAGGCCTTCGGGGTCACCTTCGTCAGGCCGTTGATGATGCGGTCCATCGCGTCGCCGCCCGTGGGATCGGTCAGGTTCGCCAGCAGCTTCAGGGTGAACTTCATCAGGATCGGGTGGGTCAGACCGCGCTGGGCGGCGATCTGCATGACCTTCGGGTTGCCGATGAGCTTCACGAAGGCGCGGCCGAGGTTGTAGTAGCCGCCGTAGGTGTCCTTGAGGACCTGCGGGTAGCGCTGGAGGGCGATCTCGCGCTGGGCGGGCGTGGCCCTGGCGTGGGCCTGGACGATGACGTCGGCGGCGATCTGGCCGGACTCCATGGCGTAGGCGATGCCCTCGCCGTTGAAGGGGTTCACCAGGCCGCCGGCGTCGCCGACGAGCAGCAGGCCGCGGGTGTAGTGGGGCTTGCGGTTGAAGGCCATGGGCAGGGCGGCGCCGCGGATCGGGCCGGTCATGTTCTCCGGGGTGTAGCCCCAGTCCTCCGGCATGGAGGCGCACCATGCCTTGAGGATCTCGCGCCAGTCCAGCTCCTTGAACGCGGCGGAGGTGTTGAGCACGCCGAGGCCGACGTTGGAGGTGCCGTCGCCCATGCCGAAGATCCAGCCGTAGCCGGGCAGCAGCCGGTCCTGGGCTCCGCGCCGGTCCCACAGCTCCAGCCAGGACTCCAGGTAGTCGTCGTCGTGGCGGGGCGAGGTGAAGTACGTGCGCACCGCGACGCCCATCGGGCGGTCCTCGCGCCGGTGCAGGCCCATCGCGAGGGACAGCCGGGTGGAGTTGCCGTCGGCGGCGACGACGAGCGGCGCGTGGAAGGCGGCCTCGCGCTTCTCCTCGCCGACCTTGGCGGTGACACCGGTGATCCGGCCGGTGCGCTCGTCCACGATCGGGCCGGAGACGTTGCAGCGCTCGTACAGCCGCGCGCCCGCCTTCTGGGCGTTGCGGGCCAGGATCTCGTCGAAGTCGTCGCGCTTGCGGACGAGTCCGTAGTTCGGGTAGGCGGCGAGATCCGGCCAGTCGAGCTGGAGGCGGGAGCCGCCGCCGATGATGCGCAGGCCCTTGTTGCGCAGCCAGCCCGCCTCCTCGGAGATGTCGATGCCCATGGCGACGAGCTGCTTGACGGCGCGCGGCGTGAGGCCGTCACCGCAGACCTTCTCGCGGGGGAACTCGGTCTTCTCCAGGAGCAGTACGTCGAGACCGGCCTTCGCGAGGTGGTACGCGGTCGCGGAGCCGGCTGGCCCCGCGCCCACGACGATCACATCGGCGGTGTGGTCGGAGAGGGGCTCGGTCACGGCGGGATCTCCCCAAGGTTCGAAATCTGCGTGCCGACGGGCACTGGACATGGGCAGTCTATTCAGCGGAATTGATCACCCGGCTGAAGGGCTGCCCCGTGAACCGATCTCTCCCCGCTCCGCGGCTGCGCGTTCCCACCCACGAGGACGCCCTCGCCTGGCACCGCCTCTTCGCCGACCCCGAGGTGATGGAGTTCCACGGCGGCAAGCCCGCGGCGCTGTCGGTGTACGAGGAACTCACCGCGCGCCAGCGGCGGCACGACGCCGAACTCGGCTTCTGCCTGTGGACGGTCCTGGACGAGTCCGGCGAGGCCATCGGCTTCACCGGCGCCCAGCCCTGGCAGCCGGCCTGGGGCCCGGTGGGTGCCACGGAGATCGGCTGGCGGCTCGGCCGGGCGCACTGGGGCAAGGGGTACGTCACCGCCGCCGCGCGCGAGACCCTGGAGCGGGTACGGGCGGCGGGGGTGCCGGAGGTGGTGGCGATGGTGCGGCCGGGCAACGCGCGCTCCATCGCGGTGACCCGGCGTCTGGGCATGCGCCGGGCCGAGACCTACCCGCACCCCACGCTGGAGGAGGACGCGCTCTGCTTCCGGCTGGGCCTCGGTTCCCCCACAGCTGACGCACGGTAGTCGTCTGTCACAGAATGACACCGGCTCCTTCCGGCCGGTGTGCGCCGGGGCTACCCTGCCAGTACCGCTGGGGGTGACACTTGTGCGCACGACACCCGAACCACCCGAAGTGCGTGTGCCGCGGCTGGTCGGGCTGATGGCCGTGGACGCGCGCGAGACCGCCCGGGCGAGGGGCCTGTTCCTGGCCGCGCCGGACCGCCCGGACTTCCACCGCACGGTGGTCGACTACGTCGTACGCCAGTACCCGCGGCCCGGCGCGGAGGTGCCGGCGGAGTCGATGGTGTACGTGTGGTTCGACTTCGCGGACGGCGAGGGCGGCGGGGGCGTCCGTGAACCACGCGTCCCCGGGCCGCCGACGGGCGGACTCCAGCGGGAACTGGGGGAGCCGGGAGACGCGTTCGAGATGATCGGCCGGTGAGCGGCCCGGGGCTCAGTCCTTGAAGCCCCGGTGCAGCGCGACCACACCGCCCGTCAGGTTGCGCCAGGCGACCCTGGACCAGCCGGCCCCGCGCAGCCGTGCGGCGAGGCCGGGCTGGTCGGGCCAGGCGCGGATGGACTCGGCGAGATAGACGTACGCGTCCGGGTTCGAGGACACCGCGCGGGCGACCGGGGGCAGGGCGCGCATCAGGTACTCGGTGTAGACGGTCCGGAAGGGCGTCCAGGTCGGGTGCGAGAACTCGCAGATCACCACGCGTCCGCCGGGCCGGGTCACCCGGTACATCTCCCGCAGGGCCGCGTCCGTGTCCTGCACGTTGCGCAGGCCGAAGGAGATGGTGACGGCGTCGAAGGTGTCGTCCTTGAACGGCAGCCTGGTCGCGTCGCCGGCCGTGAACGGCATCCAGGTGTGGCGCTTCTTGCCGACCTGGAGCATGCCGAGGGAGAAGTCGCAGGGCACGACATAGGCACCCGTGCGGGCGAAGGGGAGGGACGAGGTGGCGGTGCCGGCGGCGAGGTCCAGGACCTTCTGCGCGGGGCGCGCGTCGACGGCGGCGGCGACCTCCTTGCGCCAGCGGCGGTCCTGCCCCAGGGACAGCACGTCGTTGGTCAGGTCGTACCGTTCCGCCACGTTGTCGAACATCGAGGCGACTTCGTGCGGCTGCTTGTCCAGGGATGCGCGGGTCACCCGGCCATTGTTGCAGCAGGGTCCCGCCGGAGTTCTCCGGGCTGGGGAGTCGGTGCGCCGGGCACCGCGCGGCTCACCGGCGGCGGTACAGCAGCCGGCCGCCGATGACCGTCGCCACGCACGTCGACGCGCCGCGCTCGGCCAGTTCCGCCTCGTCGGCGACGTCGAAGACGGCGAAGCACGCGGCGCTGCCGGTCTTACGGGCCGGGGGCGTGCGGGGCGGCAGCCCGGAGGCGAACGGGTCCAGCGAGGGCACCCCGCCGGGCCGACCCTGCCGTTCCACCACGTCCAGCCCGGTGCGCCGTACCGCGTCCCGGACCGCCCGGTTGCGCAGCGGGTCGCACGCCGCGGCCACCGTGCCGTGCGCCAGCATCCGCTGGACGCCGCGCCGCGCGCTCCCGCCCCAGCGCACGTCGTCCGGCGCGAGCGCGGCGAGCGCCGCGCCCGTCAGCGGCTCGGTGCCGAGGGCGTCGGCCTCCCGGGGATCGGGGTGGTACGCCTCCTCCAGCAGCTCGGTGCCGTGGAGGTTGACGAAGCCGGGCGTGAGGATGCCGGGCCAGCGGCGCACCCGCGCCCGCGGATACCCGTCGGCCAGTTCCGCCAGGTCCCCCGCGCCCACGACGGCCTCGCCCTCGACGGCGAGCGCGGACCCCCTGGAGTCGGCGTGGATCGTCAGCACGGCGGGCTCAGTTGGCGGAGAGCAGCTTCAGCTCGGGGTGGGCGGTGCCGCCCTCGATGGCCGTGGAGGAGATGTGGGAGACGACGCGGTCGTCCACCGGGTCGTTCGCCGGGTCGTCGTGCACGACGAGGTGCTCGTACGTCGTGGCCCGCTGCGCCGGCACCCGGCCCGCCTTGCGGATGAGGTCGATGATCTCCAGCCGGTTGGAGCGGTGCTTCGCGCCGGCCGAGGACACCACGTTCTCCTCCAGCATGATCGAGCCGAGGTCGTCCGCGCCGTAGTGCAGGGACAGCTGGCCGACCTCCTTGCCCGTGGTGAGCCAGGAGCCCTGGATGTGCTGGACGTTGTCGAGGAACAGCCGGGCGATGGCGATCATCCGCAGGTACTCGAAGAGCGTCGCCTGGGTGCGGCCCTTGAGGTGGTTGTTCTCCGGCTGGTACGTGTACGGGATGAACGCGCGGAAGCCGCCCGTGCGGTCCTGGACGTCGCGGATCATCCGCAGGTGCTCGATGCGCTCGGCGTTGGTCTCGCCGGTGCCCATCAGCATGGTGGAGGTGGACTCGACACCCAGCCGGTGCGCGGTCTCCATGATCTCCAGCCAGCGCTCGCCGCTCTCCTTCAGCGGGGCGATGGCCTTGCGGGGCCGCTCGGGCAGCAGTTCGGCACCGGCGCCGGCGAAGGAGTCGAGGCCGGCCTCGTGGATCCGGGTGATGGCCTCCTCGACCGACACGCCGCTGATCCGGGCCATGTGCTCGACCTCGGACGCGCCCAGCGAGTGGATCACCAGCTGGGGGAAGGCGTCCTTGATGGCCTTGAAGTGCTTCTCGTAGTACTCGACGCCGTAGTCCGGGTGGTGGCCGCCCTGGAACATGATCTGGGTGCCGCCCAGCTCGACGGTCTCCGCGCAGCGGCGCAGGATGTCGTCGAGATCGCGGGTCCAGCCCTTCTCCGTGTCCTTGGGGGCCGCGTAGAAGGCGCAGAACTTGCACGCCGTGACACACACGTTCGTGTAGTTGATGTTGCGCTCGATGATGTACGTCGCGATGTGCTCGATACCGGCGTACTTGCGGCGGCGCACGGCGTCGGCGGCGGCGCCCAGCGCGTGCAGGGGGGCGTCGCGGTACAGGGCGACGGCCTCTTCCGGGGTGATCCGCCCACCGGCGGCGGCACGGTCGAGGACGGACTGGAGGTCGGCCTTCTCGGTCACCGGGGGCTTCCCTTTCTGAAGGGGCGAGGACGGACCGGACCAGCCTACGCCAGCGCCCCATACCCGCCGATCAGCACCCCGACCAGCGCTCCGCCCAGCAGAAACGGCCCGAACGGGATCACCGACCCCCGCCCGGCCCGCCGCACCACGACGAGCGCGCCGCCGTACAGGGCTCCGAGCACGAACCCGGCGAACGTGCCGAGCAGCACCACCGGCCACCCGTACCAGCCGAGCACGGCCCCCGCCCCGAGCGCCAGCTTGACGTCCCCGAAGCCCAGGCCGGCCGGGTTCACCAGGTGCAGCACGGCGTAACCGGCCGCGAGCACGAGGGACGCGCAGAGCGCGGTGGGCCAGTGGCCGCGGTGGCCGGGCAGCAGCGAGGCGAGTCCCAGCAGCGCGAGCGCGGCGGCGACGAGGGGCAGCGTCAGCACGTCGGGCAGCCGCCGCACCCGGGCGTCGACCGCCCCGAGCAGCACCCCCGCCGGGGCGAGCGCCAGCCAGACCCCCGCCTCGGGCCGCGGGCCGGTCGCGGCGGCGAGGGCGGCGCAGACCAGGGCGGTGACGGCGGGCAGGAGGGGGCCGGCGGCGGACGCACACCGCCCGCACACCCTGCGGCCCAGCCAGCCCCGGAGCGGGTGGCCCTCGGCGCAGTGCGCGCGCCGGGGTTCTCCCGCCGGTACGGCGAGCCGGTGCGCCGCGCGGGGCAGCAGGGCGCCCGCGAGCGCGCCCCACAGCAGGGCACCGAGCACGAAGGCCCCGGTCACCCGCCGACCTTGGTCATCCGGGACGTCGGGTGGCCCTCCGCCGCGCTGTCGGAGGTGTAGGTGAGGTCGTCGCCGGTCGGGGTCAGTTCGATCTGGTGGGGTGCGGGGTCGCAGCCGGCGTGGTTGTCCTTCGCGCCCACCGAGGTGACGAGGAGCCGGGTGCCGGTGACCTTCTTCAGGGTGAGGAGGTCGGTGCAGACGGCGCCGACGGTGTCGGTCTGCCGCAGCTTCCCCAACGGCCGCCCCGGCGCCGCCTGGTGGACGGTGAGCCGGAAGGTGCCCATGGGCAGGGTGCCGCCGAGGCCGGTGGCCGGTCCCTCCCAGGTGCCGATGTACCGCGCCGGGACGGCGCCGGCCGGGGTTCCGGCGGACGGGTCGGACGCGCCGGGCGGGGGCTCGCCGACGGCGCCGTCGCTGGGGGCCGTGCTCGGGGCCGGGGTGTGGGCGCCGCCCGCTTCGTCGTGCCCGCCGCCGTCGGCGCCGTACCACGGGCGCAGCAGCCCGCCGATGCCCACCGCCGCCAGGGCGAGGGCCCCGGCGACCGCCAGGGCGACGGTGCAACTCAGCCTGCGGCCGCGGCCGTTCTCCGCCGGGGCCGCGTTCGCCGCGACGCTCACCGAGAGCCTGCCGGGGCGGGGGCCGGGGACGGCGGCCGGGGGGACGGGGGCGTAGGCCGGCCGGGGCGGCGGGGTTCGCGGCGCGGGCGGGGTCATGACCGGGGCCGGGCCGAACTGCCCCGGCGGGGAGGGAGTTCGCGTTCCGCTCACCGACGGCCCGTCGAACGCCACCGGTCCCGAGTGGACCGTCTCCCCCGTGTCCAGGTTGAGCAGGTGGACCGCGCTCCTGCTGACCCGCTCCACCAGCGGACCCGGCAGCCAGCCGCCGGCGACGAGGCGGGCGGCGCCGCCGGGGGCGAGGCGGCGGCCGACGTCGGCCGGGGAGGGGCGGGCCGCCGGGGACTTGGCCAGGCAGGCGGCGGCGACCTCCCGCAGTTCCCCGCTCAGCGCGCCCAGTTCGGGGTCCTCGTGGACGACCTTGTAGAGGAGCGCGGCGGAGGAGTCGCCCGGGAACGGGGACTCCCCCGTCGCCGCGTACGTGAGGACCGCGCCCAGGGAGAAGACGTCCGCCGCGCCGGTGACGGTCCCTCCGAGGATCTGCTCCGGGGACATGTAGCCCGGTGAGCCGACCGACGCGCCGGTGGCGGTGAGGGAGGCGGTGCCGTCCGTGGCGCGGGCGATGCCGAAGTCGATCAGCAGGGGGCCGTCCAGGGTGAGCAGCACGTTGGACGGCTTGACGTCCCGGTGGACCAGGCCCAGGGCGTGGACGGCGGTCAGCGCCTCGGCGAGGCCCGCGGCCAGCGCCCGCACCGTGTGCTCGGGCAGCGGCCCGTTCTCGGTGACGGCCGCGGCGAGGGAGGGACCGGCCGCGTAGGCGGTGGCGACCCAGGGCACCGGGGCGTCCGGGTCCGCGTCCAGCACCGGCGCGGTCCAGGCGCCGCCGACCCGGCGGGCGGCCTCCACCTCGCGCCGGAAGCGGGCCCGGAACTCCTCGTCCAGCGCGAAGTGCGGATGCACGATCTTGACCGCGACGGTGCGGCCCCCCGCGCTGCGCCCGAGGTAGACCCGTCCCATGCCCCCGGCTCCGAGCCGGCCGATCAGCCGGTACGGCCCCACGGCCACCGGTTCGTCCCCGGCGAGCGCCCGCACGACCGAGTCGTCGCCCCGGGACCGGTCCGGCGACCCGCCGGAACCGGGGTGTCCGACCGGGTCACCGGCCGCGAAGCCGTCCGCGGGACCGGCGGCCCCGGAGCGGCCGACCGGGCCGCCGGGTGCGTTCCGCTCATTCCCGCCCGTGTGCTCCGGCCGCATGGCGGTCCCCCTCCCCGTTCACCACCCGCAGCGTAGTGACTACGGCCGGAGCAGATCCACCTTCACATCGGCGGGGAAGCCGGTCGTCGGGCCCACCCGGCGGGCGAACTCGGAGACGGCCGCCAGCTGGGGGGCGCCGAAGCTGAAGTCGAGCGTGGTGAAGTACTGGGCGAGGGTCGCCGCGTCGAAGGCCTCCCAGTGGGCCGCCTGCTCCGCGACCTTGTCGACCTCCTCCAGGGACAGCGCCTTGGACTCCAGGAAGGCCTGGTGGACCTGGCGGGTGATGTCCGGCTCCCGCTCCAGGTAGTCGCGCCGGGCCGCCCACACCGCGAAGACGAACGGCAGGCCGGTCCACTCCTTCCACAGCGCGCCGAGGTCGTAGACGTCGAGGCCGTAGCGCGGGCCGTCGTGCAGGTTGGCGCGCAGGGCCGCGTCCCCGATGAGGACGGCGGCGTCCGCCTCCCGCATCATCAGGCCGAGGTCGGGCGGGCACGTGTAGTACTCGGGCTGGACGCCGTAGCGCTCGGCGAGGAGGAGCTGCGCGAGCCGGACCGACGTGCGGGAGGTCGAGCCGAGGGCCACCTTCGCGCCGTCCAGCCGGTCCAGCGGGACCTGCGAGACGATCACGCAGGACATCACCGGGCCGTCGCAGCCCACGGCGATGTCCGGGAAGGCGACCAGATCGTCCGCGTTCTTCAGGAACTCGACCAGGGTCACCGGTCCGATGTCGAGATCACCCTGCACCAGCTGCTCGCTGAGCTTCTCCGGGGTGTCCTTGGTCAGCTCGAAGTCGAGGAGGGTGCCGGTTCTCGCGAGCCCCCAGTAGAGGGGCAGGCAGTTCAGGAACTGGATGTGGCCGACGCGCGGCCGGGTGCGAGAATTGTCCACATCGCGGGACTCTAGACCCCGCCTGGTACGGTGCAGAGACCGGCCCCACCGTCAAACGGGTTACCGAGTTCAAACATCCGGGTGAAGTGATCTTGCCCTCTATTGCTTTCGGCTGCCCGCGTGCTAGGCTCGCCGCAAGTTGCAGTTTGGTTTCCCTTGCAGTACAGAGCCTGCGGAGCATGTGACCGCGGGCTCTCGTCGTTTTCAGACGTATGCAGTGGTGCAGCACGGTTTCGCACTTGCAGGTTCTGGAGCAGGGCAACCCTTTTGAGCCCAAGGAGGGCTTATGGCTACCGGAACCGTTAAGTGGTTCAACGCCGAAAAGGGCTTTGGCTTCATCGCCCAGGAGGGCGGCGGCCCCGACGTCTTCGTTCACTACTCCGCGATCAACGCCACCGGCTTCCGCTCCCTCGAGGAGAACCAGCAGGTGACCTTCGACGTGACGCAGGGTCCGAAGGGCCCGCAGGCGGAGAACGTCACCCCCGCCTGATCACTGCCTGATCGCAGAACCTGAGAGCAGTACCCAAGGAGCCCCACGCCGCTCGCGGCGACGGGGCTCCTGCCTTTGCCCGGATACTTCCGATGGCCAATTCCGGATGAACTCCGGACGAATTCCACGGGTCCGGGCCCGCTATTCGTTCGTGGCGCCCCGGCGAGGATCACGCGCCGCGCGGGAATCCGTTCCCCCGCCGTGGCTTCCGGCCCGCTACCTTCCATGCGCATGACCGAAACCCGGGACTTCCTGACCGACACCCGCACCTTCTACGACACCGTCGCGGAGGACTACGCCGAGCACTTCCGCGACCCGCTCGCCGGCATGCCGCTGGAGCGGGCCCTGCTCGCCGCGTTCGCGGAGGAGGTGGGGCCGGGCGGCCGGGTGGCCGACCTCGGCTGCGGGCCCGGCGAGGTCACCGCGCACCTCGCCGCCCTGGGCCTGGACGCCCGCGGCCTCGACCTCTCCGCGTCCATGCTCGCCGTGGCCCGCCGCGACCACCCCGGCCTGCGCTTCGAGCAGGGCTCCATGCTGGACCTCCCGTTCCCGGACGGTTCCCTCGCCGGGGCACTCTCCTGGTACTCCTCCATCCACACCCCCGACGAGCGGCTCCCGGACCTGTTCGCCGAGCTGTACCGCGTCCTCGCGCCCGGCGGGCAGCTGCTGGTGGCGTTCCAGGTCGGCCGGGACTCCCTGCGCCTGGAGAGGCCCTGGGACCACGCGGTCGCGCTGGACTTCCGGCGGCGGCTCCCGGAGGACGTGACGCGGCTGCTGGCGGACGCCGGGTTCCGGCTCGCCTCCCGTACCGTGCGCGAGCCCGACGGGCGGCTCGGCAAGGGTGTCGCCCAGGTGCCGCAGGCCTTCCTGTGGGTCGTGAAACCCGGCTGACACCCACTCCGACCTGCGAAATCGATCAGGAGTACCGACGGCCTACCCGGGCCCGGTACCCAGCGGGGAAGGCTTGGGGACCGGCGGCCCGGAACATCTTTCGTGGCGTCGGGGAGGGCCCGGCGACCGGAACACGATCCGTCTCTCTCTGGGGGTCATCATGCGTGCCATCACTCTGCGTACGAAGACTGTTCTGGCCGCTCTCGCCGGTGCCGGCGTCCTCGCCCTGGGTGCCGCCGCCACCGTCCCCGCCACCGGCCTGCACCAGGCCCTGGTGCACGGCAACAGCAGCCACTCCCGCTCCGTTCTGGCCGACGACCGTGGCCCGGGCCTCGTCCACTCCTGACCGCCCGTCCGCCGCGGCGGACGCCCACGGCACCCGTCGAACACCCCGTACGCAGCACGCACGAGCACGCCGACGGCACCGGCCGGGTCACACCCACCGGTGCCGTCGTCCTGTCCGGGGCACCGGCGGAACGCCGGGTACGGCGACCGGCACGCAGGGAACGCCCCGCGCCGGTTCTACAGCCGCCGTCCCGCCTCGGTGACCCCCATCGCGTCGTACAGCGCCTTCGCCTGCGCGTGATGCCGCTCCGCCGTCTTCTCGTCGTCGAGCGCCTGCGCGGCCTCCGCCATCCCGTGCAGGGCGTGCGCGATCTCGATCCGGTACCCGTGCCGGGAGGCCAGCTCGTGGGCCTGGCCGTGCAGTTCCATCGCCCGGTCGGGGGCGCCGCTGCGCAGATGGACGAGCCCGACCACGTTGGAGACGGTCGCCTGGCGCAGCGCCGTGCCTTCCGCGGAGACCAGGTCGAGGGCGCGCTCGGCGTGCTCGGCGGCGGAGCGGACGTCGCCGAGGCGCTGGCAGACCCGGGCCCAGTGGGCGAGGACGACGGCGACGTTGGCGGGCTTGCGGGACTCGTCGCACAGTTCCAGGGCCTGGGCGAGACAGGCGCGGGCGCGCTCGTCCTCGCCGGTGCCGAGGTGGGCGAGGGCGAGGAAGGTCAGGGAGTGGATCTCGTTGCTGCGCTCGCCCAGGCGCCGGTTCAGCTCGGTGGCGCGGGCCGCGTTGCGGGCGCCCTCGGCGTAGTGACCGGTCCAGATCTGCACGGTGGACAGGTTGACCAGCGCCTGCGCCTCCATCCGGGACAGTCCCAGCTCCCGGTGCAGGGCGATGCCCTGGTCCAGGTAGGCGCGGGCCTGTTCGAAGTTGCCGAGGGAGCCGTGCAGCAGGCCGAGCACGTCCAGGCACATCGCCTCGGAGCGCGGGTCGCTGCCGCTGGAGTGCTCCAGGCCCTCCTGGGCGGTGGTGATGCCGTCCTGGAAGTCGCCGAGCCACCAGTGGGCGACGGCCAGGTTGCACAGGCTGATGCCGAGCAGCGCGGGGTCGTCCAGCTGGCGGCAGGCGGCGACCCCGATCCTGCCGACCACCCGGAACTCCTCGTAGCGTCCGCGCAGGTCCAGGTAGAAGAGCAGGTTGCGGGCGAGCAGCGCGGCCGGGCGGTGCAGGCCCTGGGTGCCGGCCCGGGCGACCACCGCGAGCAGCGCCTCGTACTCCCGGTCGAACCAGCGCAGTGCCTGCTCGCCGTCGTCCAGCCGGGGCAGGTCGGCCAGGTCGGCGGGGGCGTCGCCGTAGCGGCTGCGGCCGGGGAAGAGGGTCTCGCAGGCCAGGTCCGTGGCCTGGATGTAGTACGCGACCAGCCGCTCGGCGGCGGCCTCCTCGTCGTCCTCCACCTCGCGCACGCTCAGCGCGTACGTGCGCACCAGGTCGTGGAAGCCGTACAGGCCCGCCTCGTGCTGCTCCAGCAGGTGGGCGTCGAGCAGCCCCTCCAGGATGTCCTCGGCGTCGCGGCCGTCGGTGCCGAGCAGGGCGGCGGCGGAGTGCACGTCGATGGCGCTGCCGGGGTGCAGCCCGAGCACCCGGAACGCGCCGCGCTGGTCCTCGTCCATGGCCTGGTACGACAGTCTCAGCGTGGCCTCGACGCTCCGCTCCCCCGCGCTCAGCTCGCGCAGCCGCCGGGTCTCGTCGGCGAGCCGGTCGACCAGGTACTGCACGGTCCAGCGCGGCCGGTTGCGCAGCCGGGCGGTGGTGATGCGCAGGGCGAGCGGCAGGCCGCCGCACAGCCGGGCGAGCTGGTCCACGGCCCGGGGTTCGGCGGCGGTGCGGCCGGCGCCGAGCATCCGGGTGAGCAGGGTGGTGCTGTCGCCCGCGGAGAGCAGCCCGAGGGAGAGCCATTCGGAGCCGTCGAGGTCGAGCATGCGGACCCGGCTGGTGAGGATGGCGAGGCAGCCCTCGGAGGCGGGCAGCAGGGGCCGTACCTGGGCGGCGTCGGCGGCGTTGTCGAGCAGCAGGAGCAGTTTCCGCTGGGCGGAGACGGTGCGCCAGAAGGTGGTACGGCGCTCCAGGTCGTCCGGTATTCGGTCGTCCGGTATGCCGAGCGTGTGGAGTAAGGAGTGCAGCACGGCGCCCGGTTCCTGGGCCTTCTCGCCGGGGCTGAAGCCGCGCAGGTCCACGAAGAGCTGCCCGTCGGGGTAGTCGGGGGCGAGCAGGTGGGCGGCGTGCACGGCGAGCGCGGTCTTGCCGCTGCCGCCCATGCCGTCGACGCCGACGATCCGGGCGCCGCCCCCGGCCGGGGCGCGGCCCACGGTGATTAGCCGGGCCAGCTCGTCGTCGCGGCCGGTGAAGTCGGGCAGGTCGTAGGGCAGGGTGCAGGGCGCGGGCTCGGTGCCGGAGGACTGGGTGGTGTACGGCGCGGGGACCAGCAGCGCGGCCCGGTCGGCCACCGACTGCGGTACGCGGGGGGCCACTTCGGGGCTGTCGCGCAGGATCGCCTCGTACAGTCTGGTGAGTTCGGCGCCGGGGTCGATACCCAGCTCCTCCACCAGCAGGTCGCGCACCCGGCCGAACTCCTCCAGCGCCTCGGCCTGCCGGCCGGCCCGGTACAGCGCCACCATCAGCCGGCCGCGCAGGGTTTCCCGCAGCGGGTGCGCGGTGACCAGTTCGCGCAGCGGGCCGACCAGTTCGCCGGACTGGCCCAGTTCAAGCTGGAGTTCGAAGTACTGCTCGGCGACCGCCATATGGCGCTCCTCCAGCGCCGCCGAGGCCGCGCTGATCACCGAGCCGCCCGCGCCCGCCATCACCGGGCCGCGCCACAGGTCGAGACAGGCCCGCAGATGCCCGACGGCGTCCTCGGGCCGCCCGGCCGCCACCGCCTGCCTGGCCTGTCTGGACCATTCGGTGAACTCGTGCAGGTCCAGCTGGTGTTCGCCGAGCATGGCGCGGTAGCCGGCCCCGTCGGTGACGATCAGCGCCGCGCCGTCCGGGATGCGGGTGCGCAGCGCGGCGACGCACTTGCGGATCTGGTGGCTCGCCGTCTGCGGTGGCTCGTCGTCCCAGGCCGCGGCGATCAGCCGGGACATCGGCACCATGCGGCCGGGTTCGAGGAGCAGGGTGACCAGAACACGTTCCTGGGTCGGGCTGCCGAGCCGCAACCGGCGCTCGCCGCACCAGCCTTCCAGCGAGCCCAGGATGTTGAAGCGCACGACAGGACGACCGGATGCCGCCGATTCCACGAACCCGTCCCCTCCGCCCCGCCGCGCACGCCCGGCCCGAGTTGTTCGGGTCCACCCTAGGTTGTACCCGAACGAGCAGCACGGAGGGAGCGTTTCCGGCTACCTGGGGTCTTCCTCGGTCCTGGCGAACAGGCTAACCACCTCAGGCGATCTGGAGGAGGGTGGAACGCGCATCACCGACCAGAGCGGGATCATGACGGAGTATCGCGCTCTCCACGCGGCGCAGCGCGGGCGAGGGCTGGATGCCGAGTTCCTCGTCGAGCTGGCGGCGCATCCGGCGGTACACGTCGAGGGCGTCGGCCTGCCGTCCCGAGCAGTACAGGGCGACCATCAGCTGCTCGCAGAAACGCTCCCGCAGCGGGTGGTTGGAGTGGGCCTCGGCCAGTTCGGCGAGGACGGCCGCATGCCGTCCGAGCCGCAGTTCCGCGTCGAATCGCAGTTCCATGGCCCGCATCCGGTACTCCTCGTACCGGGCGCCGGCCAACTGGCAGAGGGTGCCTCCGGGGAACCCTCCGAAGACCGGTCCGCGCCACAGCGAGAGGGCCTGTCCGAGCATCCGGGCGGTGCCTTCCGCGTCGTACGCCGAGCACGATTCCGCTTCGCGCACGGTCCGTACGAACTCGGCCGCGTCCAGTTCTCCCTCCTCCACGGTGAGCCGGTATCCGGAGGGATGAATCGTCACTCGAGATACCGGACGCCCCGGTTCCAGGGCTTTCAGCTTCCTTCGCAGTCGGCTCACATGCGCCTGGAGGGCGTTGGCCTGGTTGTCGGGTACGGCCTCACCCCACATCTCCTCGACCAGCCCCTCACCGGACACCGGCTGTCCCTCGCTGACCAGCAGCGTCTGCACGAGGGTTCGTTGCAGGTCGCCGGAGATCTCCGCAGGGCCGGACACGGTGCGGACCTGCAGTGCCCCGAGAATCGAGAACTTCAGCATCCTGACTCCGCCTCCTGTTGACGTCGCGGGCGTCGTCGTCCTTCTTCCGGCGACGTATCAACGATGGGACGGGCCTCTACCGTTTCGTTACCGATCCGTTCCCGGTTCTCCGGATCAGCTCGCCTCCCCCGCGACCAGCGCACTCAGCGAGGTCACCCGCTGCGCCGCGCCTTCCGGGGAGTCGGCGTGCACCACGAAGTGCCCGGGGCCGCGGGACCCGGACGTCGACACGACCCGCACATCCGGAACCGTTCCCACCTCCCCGGCGCCCAGCCGCCAGGGCCGGCTCAGTTCGGCCGCGGCGGCGAACCGGCACGGGCGTGCGGCCTCCACGAGCTTTCCGGCCAGCACCCGTACGGCTCCGGCGGCCAGGTCGAAGCCCCCGGCCACCTTGAGCAGTTCGGGCACGGGTTCGTCCGCGAGGCCCGCCCGGCACCCGGTGATCACCGGTCCCTGGCGGGTCAGCGTGACCCCGGTGTGCGCGGGACCGTACTGGTATCCGGTCAGGTCCAGCAGCGCGGTCACCACGGCCCGCACCTCCGCCGCGGTGTCCTCCGTCAGGGGGGCCGGGTGGAGCAGGCCGTACGGCATGCGGGCGGTGATCCCCACGGTCTGGTGCATCCCGTGCACGCTGAGCGTCTCCACGGTCAGCCGGGGCGCGCCGGACACCGCTCCGGCGTCCGGCGACAGCCGGTTGTCCCGTACCAGCCGCTGTACGGCGTCGGGGTCGGCCAGCAGCCGCAGGGCGCGCGCGGGGTTGACGAAGAGTCCGGCCGCCGCGGCCTCCTTCAGGAGGGGCCGCAGCACGGACTCGTCGTGCGCCTCGACCCGGGCCGAGCGCACTTGTACGCCGGCCCGGTGCGCCTCGTCCAGGAGGCGCGGATCCGGGTTCAGCAGGAAGATCCGGCTGACGTCGTTGTCTTCTTTCATACCTCTGCTCGGATGACGAAGTCGGCGAGGGTGGAAAGGCAGGCTACGAGCGGGCGTTACCGATCCGGTCCCGGACGGTTCCCCGGCATTTGGTTGCGAGCGGAACGTCCCGTACGGTACCGGGTCCGCTGCCGCGCGGGCCCGCCAATCGCTCACCTTGCCGCGACTCGGGCAGCCGCGAGAAAGGCGGCCCAGGTGGCGGGGGTGACGGTGAGGTGGGGGGCGGCAGGGCGTTTCGAGTCGCGGATGTGGATGGCGGTGGGGTGTTCGGCGACCTCGACGCAATCACCGCCCTCACCGCTGCTGTAGCTGGACTTGAACCAGGCCAGGTCCTCGGTACTCATAGCTCCTCCAGCTTCTGCGCGATCAGAGCGCGGGACTCCATGGGGCTCAGCGCCATCGCGCGCATGATCCCATAGCGGTCTGCGATCTTCCGGACCTCGTCTCGGTCGGTAATCAGCTGCGGGTGCCCCTGCGCTTCCAGGTACGCCACCTGCGCGTGGCCTTTCGGCACCAGGAGATTGAACGCGCTGTCCAGGTTGGGGTGTTCCTCGACCTTGGTCGGCATCACCTGGATCTCGACGTTCTGCCTGTCCCCGAGCGTCAGCAGACGTCGCAGTTGGTCCGCATGAACCCTCGGCCCTCCGATCGGCCGGTCGAGTACCACCTCTTCGAGGATGTAACTCACGACGGGCGCGGGCCAGCGTTCGAAGACTTGTTGACGCGAAAGCCGATCAGCCACCCGCTTCTCGATGGTCTCGTCGCTGAGGAACGGCCGTCGCTTGGCGAACAGGACCCGCGCGTGGGCCTCGGTCTGGAGCAGGCCGTGCATGACGTGGTTGCAGTAATGGTGCAGTTCCTCCGCCTCCGCCTCCGTAGCGGCGTGATCCCGGTACCACTCGGGATGACGTGTCCGTGCGCGGCTCATCGCCTCCTCCACGTCGGGGATGACTGCGACCAGCATCTCGCTGGCGTTCAAGATTTCGTCCGCCTTGATCAGGAACTCCGGCCTTGGTGTGCGCACTCCCCTCTCCATGGCGGAGATCTGGTCGGGGCCGTAGCCCACCAACGCTCCGAACTCCCGTTGACTGAGTCCTGCCCGCTCCCGCAGCAACTTCAACTGCTTGCCCAGGAGGACGAAGACCGCCACCGCCCCGTTCGCCTCCGCCGGCGTCTCCGGCCTCCGCTCCCGCTCCTCCGCCACATCACCCTCCGACGCTCGTACGGCAACCCGACCGCACCCGTACGACTACGCACAGTCGCCGGGTTTCTCCTGGTCAGCGTAGGGAGAACCGGCCACGCTCAGTGATGTGAATCCGCAAATCTCCACCCCCCTGAAAGAGTTGGTCCAGCGGCTCAGCGCCACCCCCCGCGGCGCCCGGCTGGCCCGGCGGCTCACCGCCTCCTCGCTCGCGAGTTGGGGATACCCCTACGGGAGCGATCCGAACGAGACCGCCCAGCTCCTCGTCTCCGAGCTGGCGACCAACGCCGTCACCCACGGCCGGGTGCCCGGCCGGGACTTCGAGCTGAGGCTGACGCTGCCGCCCGAGGCGGACGCGCTGCGCATCGAGGTGAGCGACGCGCGGGGGGAACGCCGTCTGCAGATGCTGCGCGGGGCGCCGCAGGACGAGCACGGCCGGGGACTGATCCTCGTGGAGGCGCTGTCGCGCAAGTGGGGCGTCGAGGAGCGGGTCGTCGGCAAGACGGTGTGGGCCGAGATCCCGCTGTGGCCCGGCACGGGAAAGCGGGGCGGCCCCGGAACGCCGTAGCGCCCGGGACCGCCCCGCCGGATCGGCCGGTGGCCGGCTCAGCTGTGGTTGTAGGTGACCGAGAAGCTCTCCCCGCCGCTCAGCGAGGAGGTGGTCGCCTTGGTGGTGCTGCCCGACGCCATGTTGATCTTGTCGGGCGAGAAGTTGCCTATCGCCTGGCCGTTGGCGGTGGCGCTGGTGAAGTTCGCGGTGCCGAAGTTCGACAGCGGCAGCACACCGGTGGAGCTGGACGGCGCCTCGGCGATCACCTCGGCCGAGGCGTTGGACAGACCGCTCTGCGTCTTGGTGGTGGTCTTCGTCCACCCCTTGGTGGTGTCCGACAGGGTGAGCGTGTACGTGCTGCCGCTTCTGCTGACCGTGGCCGTGAAGTGGTCGCCGGCGCTCACCGTGTTGCTGTAGTTGACGGGGTACGCCGGGTACATCTCGTACCAGGACGAGTAGACCGCCCGGCCGCTGGAGCAGTCCGCCTCGGTGCCCGTCTGCTCCACGGAGTTGCTGCCGTCGCCGTCGATGCCGACCCAGAACGAGGAGTACGTGGTAGCGCTCGTGCAACTGACCGCCGGCTGCACCCAGCTCGCGGAGACGCTGGTGAACGTCGTGCCGGTCGCGGCGTAACCGGCCCAGTTGGAGCTGGTGCTGTTCCTGATGCCACCGACCAGGTGGTGGCTGGTGAGGTGACCGCTGACCGGGGTCATGCGCAGGGCCGGGGCGGCGGCGGCCGCGGGGGAGGTCGCCAGCGCGGACAGAACGGCTGCGGCTACGGCTGTGGCGGCGGTGAGGCGGATCGTGGCAGACATGCTGCTCCTTCTCGCGGAACTCGCGGTGCAGACGTAGCTGGTGGCCACCAGTGGGGGTGAACGTGCGCCCGTTGTTGTCAGTGTGCAGTCAACGGACTGGCCCCCGGCAACCGGCTGCCGGCAATACACAGCAAAGGTCCTGCCAAGTACGCGCGATAAAAGGAGCGTTGGCGGAGATTCCGGCTCAGGCCCCGGCATACAGGCCCGCCACCTCGCGCTCGAAGTCCCGCAGGATCTGCTCGCGCCGGAGCTTCATGGAGGGGGTCAGCTGACCGGCCTCCTCCGTGAAGTCGACCGGGAGGACGGTGAAGCGGCGGATGGACTCGGGGCGGGAGACCAGCCGGTTGGCGTCGTCCACGGCCCGTTGCAGGACCGCCAGCAACTCCGGGTCGTCGGCGATGAGTTCCGCCGGTACGGGGTGCTTGCCGTTCATCCGGCGCCAGTGGGTGATGCCCTCGGTGTCGAGGGTGAGCAGCGCGGCGACGTACGGGCGGCCGTCGCCGACCAGCATCGCCTGGGAGATCAGCGGGTGCTGGCGCAGCCAGTTCTCCAGCGGCGCGGGCGCCACCGACTTGCCGCCCGCCGTGATGAGGAGTTCCTTCTTGCGGCCGGTGATGGTCAGGTAGCCCTCGTCGTCCAGCCGGCCGAGGTCCCCGGTGTGCAGCCAGCCGTCGCGGGTCGCGGGGACGACTCCGCCGGCCTGCGGGTCCCAGTACCCGCGCAGCACGTGGTCGCCGGAGACGAGGATCTCCCCGTCGGCGGCGATCCGCACGCGTGTGCCGGGCAGCGGCCAGCCCACCGTGCCGAGGCGGGGCTTGAGCGGCGGGGTGACGGTGGTGGCGCCGGTCGTCTCGGTGAGGCCGTACCCCTCGTAGATCTCGATCCCGGCGCCCGCGTAGAAGGCGGCGAGGGGGCGGCCGAGCGGGGAGCCGCCGCAGATGACGTGCCGGACCCGGCCGCCCATGGCGCCCCGGATGCGGCGGTAGACGAGCGGGTCGTAGAAACCGCGCTGGGTTCGCAGCGCGCGGCCGGGCCCCTCGCCGCTGCCGCTCTGCCGGGCCTGGAGCGCCTCGCCGTAGCGGCGGGCCACGGCGGCGGCCCGGTCGAAGACGGCGGCGCGCCCACCGGACTCGGCCTTGGCGCGGGCCGAGTTGAAGACCTTCTCCAGCATGTAGGGGATGGTCAGCAGGCAGGTGGGCCGGAAGGCGGCGAGGTCGGGCAGCAGGTCGTCCGCCTTGAGGCTGGGCGCGTGCCCGAGGCGGACGCGGGCGCGCAGGCAGGCGATGGCCACCATGCGCCCGAAGACGTGCGACAGGGGCAGGAAGAGCAGGACGGAGGGGTCGTCGTCCTTCTGCTTGAAGACGGGGTAGAGCAGTTCGACGGCGTTGTCGACCTCGGCGAAGAAGTTGCCGTGGGTGAGCGCGCAGCCCTTGGGGCGGCCGGTGGTGCCGGAGGTGTAGACGAGGGTGGCGAGGGTGTCCGGCCCGAGCATGCCCCGGCGCACGCCGACCTCCGCCTCCGGGACCCGGACCCCGGCGTCGGAAAGCCGCTCCACATGCCCCTTCTCCATGACCCACAGATGCTTGAGGTCGGGCAGGTGCTGGAGTTCGGGGCCGAGGGCGGAGGCCTGCCGGGCGGTCTCGGTGACGAGGGCGACGGCGCCGGAGTCGTGCAGGATCCAGCGGGTCTGGAAGACGGAGGAGGTGGGGTAGACGGGGACGGTGACGAGCCCGGCGGCCCAGGCGGCGAAGTCGAGGAGCGTCCACTCGTACGTCGTGCGGGCCATGATGGCGATGCGGTCGCCGGGCGCGAGCCCCTCGGCGATCAGCCCCTTGGCGGTCGCGAGCACCTCGGCGGCGAAGCGGGCCGCGGTGAGGTCGGTCCAGCGGCCCTCGGGGAGCCTGCGGCTGAGCACGACGGCGCCCGGGTCGGCGGCCGCGTTGTCGAACGGCAGGTCGGCGAGGGAGCCGCGCTGCACCGGCGCGGCGAAGGGCGGCACGACCGCTTCCCGCACGGACCCGTCGAGCCGCCGCGTCTCGGGGGCGACGAGCACCGGCCGCCCGTCGTAGTCGACGGCGGAGACGGGGGTGTTGGCGGTGGACGGCGTGGACACGGGCGGCTCCTCGGACGGGCTGCGAGGCGTTCACCGGCGGCGGAGCGCGCGGCGAACGAGCTGAGGGTGGTTACCGCCGGTCAGGCGAGTGATCGTACGGGCCCGTTGTGAGGGCTTCGTGCGGCTTCGGGAATGGTCCGGGGACGGGGATGTGCAACCTCCGCTCACTGGCCCAGCACAACTTACCTACGGTAACCTTACTGTCCGGTAAGGAATTCGTTCCCATCCCCGGGGGGGTTTGATGACGACGGCCGTCGTCCTCGGCAAGGCACCGTCCCTGGCGCGGTCGCTGACGCGGGGCGCGCTGCGGTCCCCGGTGAAGCGCCCGTCCCCGGGGGCGTCGTACCCGCGCACCCGCCTGGTCCTGCGGGACGTCCGCGCCGACGCGTCCCGGCTGTCGTCCTACCACCGCCTCTGCGGCTTCCCGCCACCGGCCGGACACCTCCCCCTCCCCTATCCCCACCTCCTGGCCTTCCCCCTGACCATGCGTCTGCTGAGCGCGCGGGACTTCCCGCTGCCACTGCTGGGCCTGGTCCACACCTCGATCACCCTGACCCGCCACGCCGCGCTGCCGGCCACCGCCGCGTACGAACTCGGCGTCCGGGTCGACGGCTTGTCCCCGCACCACCGGGGCACGCAGGCCACGGTGGTGACGGAAGCCCGGCTGGACGGGGACCTGGTCTGGGAGTCCCGCAGCACCTACCTGGCCCGCCACCGCACGGCCCACGGCCCCGCGCCCGCCGGGCCCCCGGACCCCGCCCCCCTGCCGGTCCTGGCCGAATGGCCGCTCCCGGCCGGCCTGGGCCGCGCCTACGCCGCCCTGTCCGGCGACCGCAACCCCATCCACCTGCACCCGCTCACCGCCCGCCTGTTCGGCTTCCCGCGCGCGATCGCCCACGGCATGTGGACCGCCGCGCGGTGCCTCGCCGCGTACGGCGACGTGCACACGGCCGACGTGCGCTTCCGCTCCCCGGTGCCGCTGCCGGGGACGGTGCGCTACGGCGCGGAGGGCGACCGGTTCGAACTGCGGGACGAGCGGGGGCGGTTGCACCTGTCGGGGAGGGCGGGCGGGGCGGCGTAGGCGGCCACCCGGCGAAGACGGAGCCGTACGGCGATCAGGACGACTCGTCCGGCGCGCTCCAGCGATGGCCCGCCATGAGGTCGCCCAGGCCCGACCAGGCGAAGTTCATCAGCGTGCCGGAGGCCTGCGCGGCGGTGACGCCGTCGGTGGTGTTGGCCCAGTCGGCCAGGGATTCCGCCGAGCCGATCAGGGCCATGGCGAGGCCGGCGACCTCGTGCTCCGGCAGGTCGCGGGCGAGGTGGGACTCGCGGGCGGCGGACGCGATCAGCCGGGTGACGAAGGTGACCATCTCCGCGCGCATCGCATCGGCCTCGGCGGCGAACTTCGGGCCGTGGGTGCGGGCTTGGAGGTGGAGGACGGTCCAGCCGTCGGGGTGCTCGGCGGTGTAGGTGAAGAACGCCCGCACGCCGTCCCAGAGTTGGCGTTCCGCCGGCAGGTCCGGACGCGCCGCCGCGCGCACCGCCCGGGTGAGGGCGGCGGCCTCACGGCGGATGCAGGCGGTGAAGAGGTCGTCCTTGGAATTGAGGTACAGGTAGACCAACGGCTTGGAGACACCCGCCAGTTCGGCGATGTCGTCCATCGACGCGGCCGTGTAGCCGTGCCGGCCGATGATCTGGACGGCGGCGTCGAGCATCTGCCGCTCGCGCTCCGCCCTCGGCATCCGTTTGGTCTTGACGGCACCCATGAGGGCAAGCGTAAGGCGCCCGTGACGGGCTCAGGTGATCTTCGACGATCCCGGTCCGGGGCGGAGCGTGATCCGCGACCGGCCGGGACCGGCGCTACGACACCTGGCTCTGGGCGCGCGAGGCGTCGTCGGCGATGTCCTCCTGGGTGCGGTTCGCCTCCAGGTTCGCCTTCATCCGGTCGACCCGGCCGACGATGTGCATCGAGGCCCGGTCCCGCTCCCTCCGCAGCGCCACCCAGCTGATCGGCGCCGAGACGACCAGGGCGAGCAGCAGGATCCACAGCCCGTTGGAGCTGCCCAGACCGCGCGGGAAGATGCCGGCGTAGACGGCTCCCCAGACGACCAGGAGGCAGCCCACGAAGATACCGAGGCGCATCAGCGTGTAGCGGAGCATCTCAATCCACTCGTCCGAATCCAAAAGGGGTCATCGTCCAGTGAAGCACGTCTCGCGGGCGATCATGCAGCGGGGTCAGCGGAGCGGGTCAGCGGAGCGGCAGCACCATGATGATCTCGTCGCGGTCGTCGCCCGGCGCGACCCGTACGGCGCCGGGGACGCGGCCGACCTCCCGGTAGCCGAGAGAGGAGTAGAACCGCTCCAGTCCGTGGCCGCCGCGGCAGGACAGCCGTACCGCCTCGATGCCGTCCGTGGCGCGGGCCGCCCTCTCGGCCGCGGTCATCAGGGCGCGGCCGTAGCCCCTGCCCTGGTGCTTGGGGTGCACCATCACGGAGTACAGCCCCAGCGTGTGGGCCGACAGGGGGTCGGCGGAGCGGGCGAGGAAGGCGGCGGCGGCCAGGTCGCCGTGCTCGTCGTGGCCCACGAGGAGGCGGGTGCGGCCCTCGGCCATCTGCACGAAGTGGCGCACCAGCTCCGGGCGGACCCGCTCACGGGTGACCGGCGGCACGAAGCCGACGGCGCCGCCCGCGTTGGAGACGTCCGTCCACAGGTCGAGGATGCTGTCGCGGAGGGCGGGGGTGACGGGGGGTTCCAGCGTGCAGGTAAGGACCACGAGGGGATCGTATCCATTACCCGAGGGCGCGCGCAGCCACTTTCAGGTCGGCGAGGAAGCCCCGGTAGGCCGTGTCGCGGTCCTCGGCGCGCAGGACGGAGGAGGGGTGGACGGTGGGGACCAGCCGCTCGCGGTGGCCGTGGACCTCTTCCTCCAGGACGGTCCCGCGCACCCGGCCGACCCGGAAGGAGGAGCCGAGGAGGGCCTTGCCGGCGGTGGCGCCCAGGACGACGATCAGCTCGGGCTCGACCAGCGCCAGCTCCCTTTCCAGCCATGGGGCGCAGGCCGTCATCTCCCTGAGCGTGGGAGCGCGGTGGATCCTGCGCTTGCGCGGTTCGGTCCGCGTGAACTTGAAGTGCTTGACCGCGTTGGTGACGTACGCGTCCGCGGGGTCCAGGCCGGCTTCCTCCAGCGCCCTGTCCAGGAGGTGGCCCGCGGGGCCGACGAAGGGCTTCCCCTTCCGGTCCTCCTGATCGCCGGGCTGCTCCCCCACGAGCATCAGCCGGGCGTCCGCGCTCCCCTCGCCGAAGACCGTCCGGCTCGCGTGCAGGTGCAGCGGACACCCCCGGCATCCGGCCGCCGCCTCCCGCAGCGCCTCCAGCCCGCCGCGCTCGGGCAGGAAGGGCTCGGCGGTGTAGGCGTCCTCGGGCGCGTCCGTGCCGGCCATGGCCGCCGGGTACCCGGGGGCGGGAGCGGTGAACAGGGGGCGGAGGCCCGGACGGGCACCCACCCGCCGGCAAAGGCGGGTGGGCGGGGAAGAGGGTCAGACGCGCATCGGCTGCGGGGCGTCCCGGCGGGCCGGGTCCGCGGGGTCGTACTCGCGGATGATCTCGTAGCGCGTGTTGCGCTCCACCGGGCGGAAGCCGGCGTCGCGGATGAGGTCCAGCAGGTCCTCGCGGGTCAGCTTGTTCGGGGTGCCGTAGTTGTCCGCGTCATGGGTGATCTTGTACTCGACGACCGAGCCGTCCATGTCGTCCGCGCCGTGCTGGAGGGCCAGCTGCGCGGTCTGGACGCCGTGCATGACCCAGAAGACCTTGACGTGCGGGACGTTGTCGAACAGCAGCCGGGAGACCGCGAAGGTCTTCAGCGCCTCCGCGCCCGTCGCCATCGTCGTCCGCGCCTGGAGGCGGTTGCGGATCTTGCCGTCCTTCATGTCCACGAAGTCGTGCTGGTAGCGCAGCGGGATGAAGACCTGGAAGCCGCCCGTCTCGTCCTGCAGCTCGCGCAGCCGCAGCACGTGGTCGACGCGGTGGCGCGGCTCCTCGATGTGGCCGTAGAGCATGGTGGCCGGGGTCTTCAGACCCTTCTCGTGCGCCAGCCGGTGGATGCGGGACCAGTCCTCCCAGTGGGTCTTGTGGTCCACGATGTGCTGACGGACCTCCCAGTCGAAGATCTCCGCACCGCCACCGGTGAGGGACTCCAGACCCGCGTCGATCAGCTCGTCCAGGATCTCCGACGCGGACAGCCCGGAGATCGTCTCGAAGTGGTGGATCTCCGTCGCCGTGAACGCCTTCAGCGAGACGTTCGGCAGGGCCGCCTTCAGCTCGCGCAGCGACCGCGGGTAGTAGCGCCACGGCAGGTTCGGGTGCAGCCCGTTGACGATGTGCAGCTCGGTGAGGTTCTCCGTCTCCATCGCCTTCGCGAGCCTGACGGCCTCCTCGATGCGCATCGTGTACGCGTCCTTCTCCCCCGGCTTGCGCTGGAAGGAGCAGTACGCGCAGGAGGCCGTGCACACGTTCGTCATGTTCAGGTGCCGGTTGACGTTGAAGTGCACGACGTCGCCGTTCTTGCGCGTGCGCACCTCGTGCGCCAGGCCGCCGAGCCAGGCCAGATCGTCCGACTCGTACAGCGCGATGCCGTCCTCGCGGGTCAGCCGCTCACCGGAACGGACCTTCTCCTCCAGCTCGCGCTTGAGCCCGACGTCCATGCCAACACCTTTCTACGACAGTCCGGCCTACGGTATCCCTAGACCTCTTCCGGCAGCTCCCCGACCCGGTTCTCCCACTTGGTGGAGAGCACGATCGTCGTACGGGTGCGGGACACGCCCTTGGTGCCGCTGAGCCGGCGGATGATCCGCTCCAGGCCGTCCACGTCGGTCGCCCGCGCCTTGAGCATGAAGGAGTCGTCGCCGGCGATGAACCAGCAGTCCTCGATCTCCTTGAGGTCCCGCAGCCGCTGCGCCACGTCCTCGTGGTCGGCGGCGTCGGACAGCGAGATGCCGATCAGGGCGGTGACACCGAGGCCGAGGGAGGCCGAGTCGACCGTGGCACGGTAACCGGTGATGACCCCGGCCGCCTCCAGCCGGTTGATGCGGTCGGTGACGCTGGGGCCCGACAGCCCGACGAGGCGTCCCAGCTCCGCGTATGAGGCCCGGCCGTTCTCCCTCAGGGCCTGGATGAGCTGCCTGTCCACCGCGTCCATGCGATCGAAGCCTTCCGCTGAAGAGTTCTCGAGTGATGAGGGGTAGAGCGCTACTGCTGGGTCGTACCGGAGCCCAGCTCGCCGCGCCAGCGCCGGTACAGGCCGTGTTCGACACCCGCCGCGTCCAGCACCCGCCCGGCGACGAAGTCCACCAGGTCCTGGATGTGGGTGGCGCCCGCGTAGAAGGCGGGCGAGGCGGGGACGACCGAGGCGCCGGCGTCGTCCAGGGCGACGAGGTGCCGCAGGGTCTGGCCGTTCAGGGGGGTCTCCCGCACGGCGACGACGAGGGTCCGGCGTTCCTTCAACGTGACGCTCGCGGTGCGCTGGAGCAGGTCCTTGGACAGCCCGAGCGCGACACCGGCCACGCACGCCGTGGAGGCGGGCACGATCAGCATGCCCTTCGCCGGGTACGAGCCGGAGGACGGTCCCGCCGCGAGGTCGCCCGCGTTCCAGTACCGCACCCCGGAGAGGTCCACATCGAAGGTCCCGGGCTTGCCGTCGGCGCCCCGGGCCAGCCATTCCCGCAGGTCGTCCTGCCAGTGGGCGTCCCGGAACGAGATCCCCGTCTCGTCCAGCAGCGTCAGCCGGGAGGCCCGGCTGACCACCAGGTCCACCGCCTCCCCCGCCCCCAGCAGCCCCCGCAGCACGGCAGCCGCATAGGGAGTCCCGGAAGCTCCGGACACCCCCACGATCCAAGGCACGCGCCGCGTTTCTCCTGCGTTCACACCTTGAGCGTACCGGCGCGCCCACCCGGGCTCAGGCCGGGTGGGGGCAAGACCCGGGACCCGCCCCCGGGCTCAGACGGTCAGCCCCCGGACCAGCAGGTCCAGCAGGGCACACACGAAAAGGGCGATGCCGATGAAACCGTTGACGCTGAAGAACGCCCGGTTGAGGCGGGAGAGGTCGTTCGGGCGGACGATGGAGTGCTCGTAGAGGAACGCACCGGCGACGATCACCAGGCCGAGCCAGAAGAAGGGGCCGGCGTGGGTGGCGAGGGCGTACCAGACGAAGAGCGCGGTGGTGATCGCGTGGCAGACGCGGGCGCCCCGGATCGCGGCCGGGATGCCGAAGCGGGCCGGAACCGACTTCACGCCGATGGCGCGGTCCGTCTCCACGTCCTGGCAGGCGTAGATCAGGTCGAAGCCGCCGATCCAGATGCCGACCGCGAGACCGAGGACCACCGCGTCCCAGGACCAGGTGCCGGAGATGGCGAGCCAGCCGCCGATCGGGCCCATGGCCTGCGCCAGCCCCAGGATGGCCTGCGGGAAGTTGGTGAAGCGCTTCCCGTAGGGGTAGACCACCATCGGGATCACCGCGACCGGGGCCAGCGCCAGGCACAGCGGGTTCAGCAGCGCCGCCGCGCCCAGGAAGATCACCAGGGCGACCAGCGCGCCCGTCCAGGCGTGCCGCACCGACATCGCGCCCGTCACCAGCTCGCGGTGGGCGGTGCGCGGGTTACGGGCGTCGATCTCGCGGTCGATGATCCGGTTGACGGCCATCGCGAACGTGCGCAGACCGACCATGCACACCGTGACCAGCAGCAGCCGGCCCCAGTGGATGTTCTCGTCCCACTCGTACATCGCCGTCAGCGAGGCGATGTACGCGAAGGGCAGCGCGAAGACCGAGTGCTCGATCATCACCAGGCGCAGGAACGCCTTGGTGCGCCCCGGCCGGGGCATGGCGGCGGCCGTGCTCACAGGCCGTACTCCTTCCAGCGGCGGTCCACCAGGGCCGCCGTATCCGGGTCCGACAGGACCATGTCCGGCCACCCGCCGTCGCGCGTGTAGCCCTCCTCCGGCCACTTCCGCGTGGCGTCGATCCCGGCCTTGCCGCCCCAGAACTGCTGGTAGGAGGCGTGGTCGAGATGGTCGACGGGGCCTTCCACGACCGTGAGGTCACGGGCGTAGTCGGTGTTGCCGAGGGCGCGCCAGGCGACCTCGTGCAGATCGTGGACGTCGCAGTCGGCGTCCACGACCACGATCAGCTTGGTGAGCGACATCATGTGCGCCCCCCAGATCGCGTGCATCACCTTCTGCGCGTGCTTCGGGTACTTCTTGTCGATCGAGACGATCGCGCAGTTGTGGAAGCCGCCGGCCTCGGGCAGGTGGTAGTCCACGATGTCCGGGACGATGATCTTCAGCAGCGGCAGGAAGAAGCGTTCCGTGGCGCGGCCGAGGGGGCCGTCCTCGGTCGGCGGCCGGCCCACCACGATCGACTGGAGCAGCGGGCGCCTGCGCATCGTCACACAGTCGATCTTCAGCGCGGGGAAGGGTTCCTGCGGGGTGTAGAAGCCGGTGTGGTCGCCGAAGGGGCCCTCGGGCAGCATCTCGCCCGGCTCCAGCCAGCCCTCCAGGACGACCTCGGCCTGGGCCGGGACCTGGAGCGGCACGGTCTGGCAGTCGACCATCTCGATCCGCTTGCCCGCGAGGAACCCGGCGAACAGGTACTCGTCGATGTCGCCGGGGAGCGGGGCGGTGGAGGCGTAGGTGACGGCCGGCGGACAGCCGAAGGCGATGGCGACCGGCAGGCGCTCGCCCCGGCGCGCGGCCACCTGGTAGTGGTTGCGGCTGTCCTTGTGGATCTGCCAGTGCATGCCGATGGTGCGCCGGTCGTGGCGCTGGAGCCGGTAAAGGCCCAGGTTGCGGACGCCGGTCTCGGGGTCCTTGGTGTGGGTCAGGCCCAGGTTGAAGAAGGAGCCGCCGTCCTTGGGCCAGGTGAACAGGGCGGGGAGGCGGTCGAGGTCGACGTCGTCGCCCCGCAGCACGACCTCCTGCACCGGGGCTTCCTTGACCTTCCGGGGCGGCACGTGCGCCATCGCGCCGAGCTTGCCGAACGCCTCGCGGACGCCGATGAAGCCGTGCGGCAGCTCGGGCCGCAGCAGCCCGCCGATCTTCTCGGAGATCTCGCCGTACGACTTCAGGCCCAGCGCCTTCAGCAGCCGGCGGTCGGTGCCGAAGACGTTCATGGCCAGCGGCATCGCCGAGCCCTTGACGTTCTCGAAGAGCAGCGCCGGGCCGCCGGCCTTCTGCACCCGGTCGACGATCTCCCCGACTTCCAGGTAGGGGTCCACCTCGGCCTTGATGCGCTTGAGGTCTCCCTCGCGCTCCAGGGCCCGGAGCAGGGAGCGAAGATCGTCGTAAGCCATGCGTCCCAGTATCGGCCACCCGCCTCCCGGGCCCGGCCACCGGGCCCGGCCGAGCCGTTCCCGGGCGCCCGGTGGCGGCCGTCGGCCGGTGTCCGGGAGGGCCTGTCAGGTCCGCGCCCAGTTCTGCGCGGCCGTGCCCGGCCGGCAGGTCTGGGTGGAGACGTTGCCGCCGAAGGAGAGGGCGAGGCAGCCGCCGTCGAAGGCCGTGCTCAGGGTGTTGCCGGAGCCGGTGTGCCACAGGATGGCGGAGCTGATGCTGCCGCAGTCGGCGACGGCGGCGTTCTGGCCCTTCATGCTGGAGCTGAGGCAGGCACCCGTGGAGACGTTGACGATCTTCACCGTGCCGCCGGACGCGCTGCGGAAGGTCCAGCGGGCGGCGGAGTCGGAGCAGCCGCCGAAGCCGACGGCGCCGTAGACCTGGGTGAGGCACTTGCCGTTCTCGGCGTTCCGGAGGTGGACGGAGCCGGTGCCGCCGCCGGAACCGCCGGTGGAACCGCCGCCGGTGGTGGTCGATCCGCCCGTGGAGCCGCCGCCAGAACCGGACCCGGAGCCCGAGCCGGACCCGGACCCCGAACCGGACCCGGACCCCGAACCGGACCCGGACCCGGAGTGCGATCCCCCGGTGGTGCCGCCACCGCCCGAGCCGCCGGAACCGCTTCCACCGCTCCCCCCGCTCCCGCCCGAGGCACCGGAGCCGCCGCCGGACCCGGAGCCCGACCCGCCGCCCGGGCCCGGGTCGCCCGGCGCCTTGCCGTCCGTCCCGTCGCCCTTGCCGGGTTTCCTGGCGTCCGCCGGGGACGCCGAGCCCTTCCCGCCGGGCTTCGGGCTCCCGAAGGGGCTGCCGGAAGGGCTGCCCGACGCGGGGCCGGACGTCGCGGCGAGGGACGGGACCGGGGTGCCCGCGGCGCCGTCGTGGCGGGGTCCGTTCCCGGTGACGTACGGCGCCAGCTGGACGACCAGTGTGGCCGCGCCGACGACGACCACGACCGGGACGAGGGTCAGCAGCACCCTTGTGCGGCGGCGCCGTTCGGGCTTCTCCCCCCGGTCCCCGCCGCCGCGCACCGGCGGGCGCGCGGGCTCCTCCCCCGCGCCCGGTCCCTCCCCGGCGCCCGGTCCGCCCTCCGTGGTCCGCGGCCCGCCCCCCGTGGCCCGCGCCTCCTCCGGTTCCGGCACCACCTCCGGGACCCGTTCCGCGAACTCCGCCCGTGCCGCGAGGATCTCGGCGATCGGGGCGGGCCACAGCGGCTCCGCGGGCGGACCGGCCGGCGCCCGGCCCGCCGCCCGTTCCACCAGCTCCGCCGCCGTGGGCCGGTTCGCCGGGTCCTTGTCCAGGCAGGACGCGACCACCTCGGCCAACTCCGCGTCGGCCGCCCGCAGTTCCGTCAGATCCGGCTGCTCGTGCACGATCCGGTACAGCACCGCGTGCCCGGACTCGTCGCCGAACGGCGGGCGCCCGCTGCCCGCGTACGCCACCACCGAGCCCAGCGCGAACACGTCCACCGCACTGGTCAACGGCCGCACGCCCGACGCCTGTTCGGGTGACATGTAGGCCGGGGTGCCGACCACCACGCCGGTCCGGGTCAGCTGGCTCTGATCGGCCGCGCGGGCGACACCGAAGTCGATCAGGGTGACGCCGTCGACGGTCAGCATCACATTGGACGGCTTGACGTCCCGGTGCACCATCTCCAGGTCGTGCACCGCCGCCAGGTCCGCCGCCGCCTGTCCGAGCAGCAGCCACAGCGAGGGCGCGGGCAGCGCTGCGCCGTGCGCCTCGACGGCCTCGCGGAGGGTCAGTCCGGGGACGTACGCGGTGGCGAACCACGGCGGCCGGGCGTCCCGGTCGCCGACCAGCAGGCGGGCCGTGGCGCCGGCGGGCAGCCGGGCGAGGTTGTCCAGCTCGTGCCCGAAGCGGCGGACGAAGTCCTTGTCCTCGCCGACCACGGAGGGCAGCACCTGCTTGACCGCGGCGTACCGGCCCTCGTGCACGCCGAGGTAGACCCGTCCCATGCCGCCCGAACCGAGCCGTCCGACCAGCGGGACGGGCCCGATGCGCCGGGGGTCGCCCGCTTCGAGCGGCTCGACCCCGTTGTGTTCCCCGTTCAACCGTCTCCCCCTGCGGGATGTGAGGATGGGACACCCGTGCGAGACACCAGTGTGAGCGTCCCCACCCGGCAAACCAAAATATCCTTCTAGAAAAGCATTTCAATGAGCCCCAAGCAGCAGCGTGGCGAGACCACCGTCGAACAGCTCCTGGACACCGCTCTGCGCGTGTACGCGGAGACGGGCGAACAGGGGCTGACGGTTGCCGCGATCACCCGGGCGAGCGGCGTCAGCCTCGGCAGCCTCTACCACCACTTCGGCAGCATCGACGGCCTGGTGAACGCGCTGGTGGACCGGTGGCTCGGGCGGCTGCTGGGCGAACTGGCCGCCGCGGTGGCGCACACCCGCACGGCGCGTACCGGCATCCGGGCCCTGGTCAGGGCCTATGTGAACTTCGTACAGGAGCAGCGGGCGGCGGCACTGCTGCTGCACTCCGCGTCCGCGGACCGGCGGGGCATGGCCGACGGGCGGCGGCTGCGCGACACCCAGGAGGCGCGGATCTCGCCGCTCGGGCAGTGGATCGAGGGGTATGTCGAGCGGGGCGAACTGGCTCCGCTGCCAGCGCCGTTGATCGAGTCCCTGATCCTCGGGCCGGTGGTCGCGGTGGCCCGCCGGTGGCTGTCGGGGGTCGGCGACGTCGATCTGGACCGGGCCGCGGTGCTGCTGCCCGAGCGGATCTGGCGGGCGGTCGCGGCGGACACCGCCGAGGACTGAGAAGAGGACCGGGAAGCGGCACCACGACCGTCACCGTCGGTTAATCACTTCCCCGTTCGCCCTGCCACCCGTTCCGCTGAAATGGCACCACCGGGCATGTCCCGGGCGCGTCCCCCGTCATTGCCTTGACGGGGGCCCCACATCCAGCAGGGGCCCCCTTCTGCGATGGGAGACGCGTGCGAATCACTGACATCCAGCGCTGCGGAGTACGGCCGGGACGGCTTATCGAGTGGACACTGAGCCCGGCCACCGTCGCGGCGGCGACCCGGCTGCCGGAGGACTCCCGGCCGCCGGCCTACATCCAGGAGTCGCACATCCGGACCGCCAAGTGCGTACGGGAGGACGGCCTGTTCGTGCCGACCTGGCTGGGCACCGGGTTCGACCTGCCCGGCCCGGTCGACCTGGACGCCCTGCAAGCGGCGCTGCGCTCCTGGACACTGCGGCACGAGACGCTGCGCAGCGGTTTCCGCTGGGCGGGCGAGGAACTGCGCCGGTTCACCCTCGATCCCGCCGACGTGTCCCTGAGCAGGGCGGACATCGGCGAGTTCACCGACGCCGACCGGCTCGTGCGCCACCTCCAGGACCGCTTCGACGCCGTGGCGGACGCCCTGCGCTGGCCGAACCTCATCTACACGGCCGTCGTGCGCGAGGACTCCACCAGCGTGTACATGGCCTTCGACCACAGCAACGTGGACGCCTACTCGCTGACCCGGATCGCCGCCGAGGTGAGCGAGCTGTACGCGGGCATCCGCGGCGGCCGCACCGAGGAGCCCCGCACCCCCGCCGCCAGTTACGTGGACTTCTGCGAGATCGAGCGGGCGGACGCGGACCGGCTCGACGGCGGGCACGACATCGTGGCGCGCTGGCGGGAGTTCATCCGGCGCGGCGGCGGCACCCTGCCCGGCTTCCCGGTGGACCTCGGCCTGACGCCCGGCGGGCCGCTGCCCCGGCAGGCGATGCTGTGCGAGCCGCTCGCGGACGCGGACGCGGCGGCCGCGTTCGAGGCGTACTGCCGGCCGTACGGCGGGGCCCTGGTCGGGCTGCTGGCGGCGACCGCGCTGATCGTGCAGGAACTGGGCGGGCAGTCGGTGTACCGGACGGTGGTGCCCTTCCACACCCGGGTGCGCTCGCGCTGGACCGACTCGGTGGGCTGGTACGTGGGCGGCGCCCCGATCGAGGTGCCGGTCGGCCGCACCCGGGGCCTGCCGGACGCGCTGCGGGCCGTACGGGCGGAGCTGGGCGCCAACCGGGCGCTGGCCCGGATGCCGCTGGCCCGGGTGCTGGCGCTGCTCGGCGCGGACTTCCGGCCGACCTCGCCGGACCTGTACTCGATCGTCTCCTATGTGGACACCCGGTCGGTGCCCGGTGCCGACCGGTGGCGGGAGATGCGGGCGCACGCCCTGCTGCGGGTGTCGTACGGCGACCAGGTGTGCGTCTGGGTGAACCGGCAGCACGAGGGGCTCTGGGTGGCCAGCCGCTACCCGGACACCGACGTGGCGGCGAAGAACATGCGGCTCTACGTAGAGCGGCTGCGGGACCACATCGCCTCGGCGGGCCATGGGCGCCTGTCGGCGGTGTCGTGAGCGCACATCGTTACCCAAACGGGCAACTCTGGCCCTGGCGTCGATCAACTGCCCCTTTTTACACTGTTGTTGAAGGGGGAGATGCGGTGCACACACGGTTGCACGGGCGGGGGGCCCTGTTCGACGCGGATCCGGCCGGCCTCGCGCCTCGTCTGGTGGGCCTGGCCCCCGGTCACCATCGCGCCCACCCTCTGGAGCACCCGGAAGAGCCGCCCTTCGTGGTGCTCACCGGGGCCCGGGGGCTGGGCAAGAGCGCGGTGCTGGGCGAGCTGCGGGACAGCTACCAGGGGCACACGCCGGTGGCGTTGATCGACTGCTCGGCCCGCCAGTTCGCGGAGCCGCCCGCGGGCCGGTCCCCCGAGTCCTGGTCGGCCTCGGCCATGGCACTGCTGGTGATCGCCGAGCAGCTGGCCGAGCCGGTGACCGGCGCCGGGCGGATCGCCTTCCCGCGGCTGATGTCGGGCCTGGTCGCGGTGGCCGCCGGCGGCTGGGGCGACGCCGACTCGGAACGCATCCGCCGGGAGGTCGAGCGCATCCTGCTGCTGAACGAGCGGGGCGGACGGTTCGGTTCGCTCGCCGGACGCTGGGCGGCCAAGGTCGCGGCGAAGGTGGTCGCGGCCGCCACCGGCGGGAACGCGTTCGTCACGGGCGCCGTCGAGGCCACCCTGGAATCGGTCGCCGAGGGGTTCACCGGCCACCGGCAGCAGAAGGCGTCCCAGTGGTACCGGTCCTACCCGAACGCGGGCGGCAGCTCCCAGCGCGGGCTGATCCTGCTGTCCCAGCACTTCCGGGACGGCGGCGGCTCCCGCGAGCACGCGGAGCGGTACCTGGTGCGGGCCCTGCTCGCCGACCTCACCGAGGCGTACACCGGGTTCATGGCGAAGATGCAGCGCCTCGGCCGGCCCCTGGTGCTGCTCGACAACGCCCAGTCGTCACCGGGCCCCGAGCTGACCGCGGCCGTGCTGCGCGACCGCGCCGACGGCATCGGCGACCGCGTCGCCTTCGTGACCGCCCGGCGCGGCGAGGGGCGCGAGGAACTGCCCAACGCGACGCGGCGGAAGCTGGCCGAGGTCGCCCGGCGTGCCGAGTGGGCGCCGGACTCGGCGCCCTCCTCGCGCGCCCTGCTGGTCGCGCTGTCCCCGCTGAGCGCCGACGACACGCTGCACATCGTCGGCGCGCTGTGCTCGGACACCGCCGTGCCGTCCCACCTCCCGGCCGCCGCGCACCGGCTGACCGGCGGGAACCCGCTGGGCGTGGTGCTGCTCGCCGAGTCGGCCGCGCAGCACCTGCCGGGGGTGACCTCGCTGGGCGAGCTGCTCACCGCGGAGTTCCGGCCGGCCGAGGACCGGCGGGGGCTGCCCGCCCACCAGGCGCTGCTGGACCGGCTGGTGCCGGCCGAGTACCTGGAGGAGCTGACCGTGCTGGCCGCCGCCCACGACCACGACTCGGCGTGCGCCCTGGCCGCGGCGCTGCTGCCGGACACCTTCGGGCCCGCGGACGTCCGGGCGCTCCAGACGCTGCTCGCCGAGGAGGGACTGCCCGTCGTGCCGGGCCAGTTCGTCGGCGATCCGTTCGTGCGGGCGCTGCTGCTGCTCCGGCTGCACCTGTGCGACGCGGACCACGCGTCCTGGCGCCGCGCGCACGAGACGCTGATCGACCACTACACCGAGCCGGAGCGGGCGCCGTACCGGCTGCACCACGAACTCGCCCTCGGGAACACCGAGTCGGCGGTCGCCCGGCTGCGGGACGACTTCGCCACCGCCGACCCCCGGGCATGGCTGCGCACCCTGCGCTTCATCGCGTCCGCGCCCTACTTCCACGCACACGACGCCGAGGGCCGTGACTTCAGCGGGCGCGGCAACCGGCGGGCCGCGGTCGCGCTCGGGACCACGGACGCCGGGTACGCGGTGCCGCGGGACACGGACGCCGTACTGCACCTGCGGGTACGGCGGCTGCTGCACGCGGTGTGGGAGCTGACCGATCCGCTGGTGCTGCCCGATCCGAAGGTGTGCGACCGGCTCCGCTTCGAGCTGGAGCAACTGTCCAATCTGCGCCCCGCGGCGGGCGCGCTGCTGTGGCGGGCCTCCCGGGACTGGCCGGCCGCCGCGCTGGCCGGGCGCCCGCTGGAGGGCCCGGACGATCCCGAGGACGACGGGCGTGGGGAGGCCTGATGGCGGTCGGGGGCATGGGGAGCTGGGTCCGTGAGCACGTGTGGGAGATCCCGCTGCGCCGGTATCTGTCCCTGGGGCTCGCGGTGGTGCTGGTGGCCGGCGGGGTCTTCGGGGTGCGCACCGTGATGCGGGAGGTCCGCCAGTGCGCGCCGGGGGTGTCGCGCCCGGCGGGCGGCAAGGAGTGCCTGGGCGTGGCGACCGGGCCGTACGACTTCGGGCAGGAGCGGTTCAGCAAGGTGGTGGAGTCGATCCGCAAGGAGAACGACTCGCTGCGCGGCCCCGAGTCGGGCTCCTATGTGACGGTGGCGCTGATGCTGCCGTTCAGCTCGAAGGAGACGACCGATCTGAACGACGTCGAGCACCAGCTCCAGGGTGCCTATCTCGCGCAGTACCGGGCCAACCACGATCCCGGGGACCAGTCCCCGAAGATCCGGCTGGTGCTCGCCAACTCGGGTACCGGCAAGGACACCTGGAAGACGGCGGTCCACCAGCTGGAGGGCATGACCGGGGGCAGGGACCGGCTGCGGGCCGTGGTCGGCATAGGGCAGAGCACCGATGCCAACGAGGCCGCCGTCAAGGAGCTGACCGAGCACGACATCGCCGTGGTCGGCTCCTCCATCACCGCCGACTCGCTCGCCAACGGGCAGCCCGGCAAGCAGCCGGACCCCTTCCGCGGTCTCGCCCGGGTGGCGCCGACCAACGCCGACGAGGCCCGCGCGCTCGCCTTCTACGCCAAGGCGAACCCGAACGGGAACAAGGCCATCCTGGTGTACGCCGACCCCGGCGACCCCTACACGAACTCGCTCAAGCAGTCCTTCGGGACGCTGCTGAAGGGCTCGCCGTACACCTCGGTGCTGGAGCAGCCCTTCACCCCGTCCGAGTCCTCGCACGACTTCCAGGACATCAAGCACACCGTGTGCGACACGCCCCCGGACACCCACACCATCCTGTTCGCGGGCCGGCACGCGGACCTCCAGCAGTTCGTCAACGTGCTGGGCGACCGCGGCTGCAAGGAACACCCCTTCCAGATCCTCACCGGCGACGAGGCCTCCTACCTCACCTACGACAAGGACCTGGACCAGGAGGCCCTGCAGCAGAACCTGACCGTGCTCTACACCTCCCTCGCCCACCCCGACGCCTGGGTGGACAACCCGCCGAAGACCGGCGGGTCCACGGACGACTACGACGCCCTCAGGAAGCTGCTGAACGACGGCAAGCGGGGGCCGATCGGCCCGGTCGCGCTCGACGACGGCCAGCTGATCATCGGCTACGACGCGGTGCGGCTCGCCGTGGAGGGCATCCGGCGGGCGGACACCCCCCAGGGTGGGGACATCCCCACCCTCAGGAGCGTCGGAGACGTCTGGCCGCGTGTCGTCGGCTCGCTGAAGTTGCCCGGCGCGAGCGGCTGGGTCTGCCTGAACAAGCACGGCAATCCCTATGACAAGGCCGTACCGATCGTGAAGCTGGCCAAGGGCGGGGCCCAGTTCGTCCAGCTGGCCTGGCCGAAGGGCAAGCCGCTGGACAAGAGCGGCTGCCTGAAGCCCGAGTGAGTCCAGGCACCGCGTTCCGGTGTCCTGCGTCACCTGCGTCAGACCGGGGAGTCCGTCCCCAGCAGGGCGATCAGTTGTTCGAATTTACGGCGCCAGTCCATGTCCGTCGGGCCCTCGCCCTGGAACTCGTGCGTGAAGCGCAGCACGCTCTCCGCCGTTCCGTCCCGCTCCAGGTGGAAGCGGAGCCGGCCGCCCTCGACCGTGTACTCGGCCATCCGGTCCACGTCCCAGGCGGTGATCCGGCCGGCGCCCAGGCGGCGCAGCGAGACGGCGCCGTCCAGCCGGGGTTCGAGAACGTCGACGGCGGTGCACCACGCCCCGATCCCCTCGGGGGTGGCCACCGCCGTCCAGACGTCTTCCATGGGCCTCGGGAGCCGCACCAGGAAGTGGAGTATGTGCGTGTTCCCGTGGGTCTGACTGGTGCCCTGTGCGATGGAACCGCTCATGACTCCAGTGTGGGCGACCCCCGGCTCACACGCCCGCGTAGGAGTGCTTGCCGGTGACGAAGATGTTCACGCCGTAGAAGTTGAACAGCCAGCAGGCGAAGGCGATCATCGCCAGGTAGGCGGCCTTGCGGCCCTTCCAGCCGGCCGTGGCCCGCGCGTGCAGGTAGCAGGCGTAGGCGACCCAGGTGATGAACGACCAGGTCTCCTTGGGGTCCCAGTTCCAGTAGCGGCCCCAGGCGTCGCCGGCCCAGATCGCGCCCGCGATGATCGTGAACGTCCACAGCGGGAAGACGGCCGCGTTCACCCGGTAGGCGAACTTGTCCAGGGTGGCGGAGGCGGGCAGCCGCTCCAGGACCGAGGTGGCGAAGGAGCCGGGCTTCAGGCCGGCCTCCAGCTTGCTCTCGTACGAGTCCTTGAACAGGTACAGGATCGTGGCCACCGCGCCGACGTAGAACACGGCACCGCAGAAGATCGCGGTGGAGACGTGGATGTACAGCCAGTACGAGTGCAGGGCCGGGACCAGCTGGTCGCTGGCCGTGTAGAGCACGGTGACGGCGAGGCCGAGGAGCAGCAGGACCGTGGTGGTCAGGAACAGGCCCAGCCAGCGCACGTTCTTCCGCAGCGCCAGCAGCACCAGGTACACGCCGACGGCGACCGCGGTGAAGGTGATGCTGAACTCGTACATGTTGCCCCACGGCGCCCGCCGCACCGAGGCGGCGCGGGCCACCACGCCCGCGAGGTGCACCACGAAGGCCAGCACGGTCAGCGAGACGGCGATCCGGCCGTACAGGTCGCCCTGGACGGTTCCGCCGTGCGCGCCGGGACCGTCCGGCACGTCCCGGGACCCGGCCGCGGCACGGACGACGACCTGGGGGCGCTCCAGCACGGCGGTGCCGCCGGCCTTCTTCACGGTGACCGCGGGACGGCTCGTCTGCCGGGCGGTGTCCGCGGTGAGCGCGTTGGCCGTGCGGCCCACCTTGCTGCGGCTGCCGAAGATCCATTCGGCGATGTAGGCGAGGAAGGCCAGGGTGTACACGGTCATCGCGGAGTAGACGAGCGTGTTGCTCATGCTCGCGAGATGCTCGTTGGTCCCGGCGGCCAGCTCGGTTACGGCGGCGAGAGTCACTTCTCAGCCCCTTCGGCAGGTACGACGTGAGGGTCGGTGATGGGGGAAGGGTCGTCGTCGGGGTCGGGTGTCCCCGGCGCCTGGTCGTAGAGGGTTCCGGCGAGGTCGGCCAGCTCCTCCGGGAGCTTCGCGGACTCGCTGCGGCCGAGCCCGGCCATCTCGACGACCGTCACGCCGTCGGCCCCGCGCACCGCGCGCACCCAGACCCGGCGGCGCTGGATGAACAGGGACCCGGCCAGACCGAAGATCGCGGCGATCGCGCCGCCCAGCGCCCAGCCGCTGCCCGGCTCCTGGACGATCTCGAAGCCGGCCCACTGCTTGATCTCCTTGTCGAAGGTGATCGAGCCGGCGCCGTTCGGCAGCTGCATGCTGTCGCCGGGCTGGAGCAGCTTCTTCAGCAGCTGGCCCTTGTCGTCCTTGAACGCCTTCATGTGCGAGGTGTCCAGCTGGTACACGCTCTGCGGGATGCCCGCGTCCACCCCGAGGTCGCCGTGGTAGGCGTTCACCGCGAGCAGCGGGTTCAGCAGCGCCGGGAACTGGGACATCATCGTGCCGGCCTTCGGGTCGAAGGTCGGCACGAAGAACGCCTGGAAGCCGAGCTGCTCCTTCAGGCCCTTCGGGCTCCGGTAGCCGTCCATCACCTTCACCACGCCGTTGGAGGTGACGTTGCCGTCGAGCGGCAGCAGCGGCACGGCGTCATGGTAGACGACCTTGCCCTTGCCGTCGCGGACGGTGATCACGGGGGCGTAGCCGTGGCTGACGAGGTAGACCTTGGACTCGCCGATGTGCAGCGGCTGGTTGACCTTGATGGTCTTGGCCTTGCGCTTGCCGTCCGCGCCCTCGCTGTATTCGATCTTCGCCTGGTAGGTGCGCGGCGTGCCCTTGTTGGGCCCGCTGGTCTCGTAGGTCCCGGTGAACTTCTTCAGATCGAAGCTGAACGGCACCAGTTCGTCCGGCCGGAACATGCTGCCCGACTTGAAGTCGTCGTACATCGGCAGCGCGTTGGAGAAGCCGTCGCCCTCCACCATCAGCTTGGTGCCGTCCGACTTGTACATCTGGCCCCAGGCGAAGGCGACCAGCAGCACGATCAGCGCGATGTGGAAGATCAGGTTGCCGACTTCACGCAGGTAGCCCTTCTCGGCGGCGACCGCGTCGCCCTCGGCGTGGGCACGGAAGCGGCGCCGCTTGAGCAGCTTCAGCGCGGCCTCGCGCACCTCCTCGGGCTCGGCCGTCGTGCGCCAGGTGGTGTACGCGGGCAGCCGGGACAGCCGCTTGGGCGCGCCCGGCGGCCGGCCGCGCAGCTGGCCGGTGAACTGCCAGGCGCGCGGCACGATGCAGCCGATGAGGGAGACGAACAGCAGGATGTAGATCGCCGAGAACCACACCGAGCTGTAGACGTGGAACAGCCCGAGCTTGTCGTAGACCGGCGCGAGCGTCTTGTGCGCCTCGCGGAAGGCGTCGACCTTGTTGAGGTCGGCACCGGTCTGCGGGATCAGCGAGCCGGGGATCGCGCCGAGCGAGAGCAGCAGGAGCAGCAGCAGCGCGACCCGCATGGAGGTCAGCTGCCGCCAGAACCAGCGGATCCAGCCGATGACGCCCATGGCGGGCACGGCGGAGAGCTGCTCCTCGCGCGGGGCGGTGGACAGCTGGGACCCGGCGGCGCCGAGATCCTCCTGGCCCTGGCCCGTGTCGGTTTCGGTCTTGCTCATCGATCAGATCCCCACAGTGAAGCCGTTGGACCAGGTCTGCATCTGCTGCACCAGGCTGTCCCACGCACCGGTCAGCAGCAGCACACCGGTCACGATCATCATCGTGCCGCCGATGCGCATCACCCACACATAGTGGCGTTTGACCCAGCCGAAGGCGCCGAGGGCCTTGCGGAAGGCCACGGCCGCCAGCACGAAGGGCACGCCGAGGCCCAGGCAGTACGCGACCATCAAGGTCGCCCCGCGCCCGGCGCTCGACTCCTGCATCGCGAGGATGTTCACCGAGGCGAGGGTCGGGCCGATGCAGGGCGTCCAGCCGATCCCGAACAGGGCACCGACTATCGGCGCGCCCACCAGGCCGGCCGTGGGCCGCTTGTGGAGGCGGAACTCGCGCTGGGTGAACCAGGGCATCAGCCCCATGAAGAACGCGCCCATGAGGATCATGACCACGCCGAGCACCTTGGACAGCGTCTCCTTGTGCTCCTGGAGGGTCCAGCCGAAGGAGCCGAACAGCGCGCCGCCGGAGACGAACACGGCACTGAAGCCGAGCACGAACAGGGCGGCGCCGGTCACCATGCGCCCGCGCCGGGCCTCGGCCAGGTCGGTGCCGGCCACGCCGGTGACATAGGAGAGGTATCCGGGCACCAGCGGCAGGACGCAGGGCGAGAAGAAGGAGACGAGGCCGCCGAGCAGGGCGAGCGGCAGCGCGACCAGCAGTGCCCCGTGGAGCACCGTCTGGTTCTGCGCGGCCAGCGTCACCGGGCCGGCCAGCGTCACAGTCGCGCTCACGTCACTTCTCCGCGACGACCGGCTTGAGCATCTTCAGCAGCGTGGTGTCGTCCAGCGCCTCCAGCGCCCGGGCGGCGACCTTGCCGTGCCGGTCGATGACGAGCGTGGAGGGGATCAGCTGGGGGTTCAGGGTGCCCTTCTTGAAGCGCAGCATGAGCTTGCCCGTGGGGTCGTACAGGCTCGGGTAGCCGATCCCGTGCGCCTGTTCGAAGGCGACCGCGGGGGTGGTGCTGGTGTCGCGGGTGTTGATCCCGACGAACTGCACGCCCTTGCCCTCGTACTGCTTCGACACCTTGGCGAAGTACTGGGCCTCCTCGCGGCACGGACTGCACCACGAACCCCAGACGTTGATGACGACGACCTGGCCCTTGTAGTCGGCGACGTTCAGGGTCTTGCCGTCGATGGTCCTGCCGGACAGGTCCGGGGCCGCGGCGCGCTTGCTCACCGGCACCGTGTCGATGCCGTTGTTGCCGGTCACGAAGTTGGTGTTGCCACCGCCGCCCGAGGTGCCGCCCTTACCGCACGCGGACAGGGACAGGGCCGCGGTGACGGCCACGGCGCTGAGCAGGACGGCGCGGCTACGGGTACTCATGTGAAAAGTTTCGCATGTCGTTCCCGGGGTTCTCGCGCACCCCCCTGCGGGGCGGAAAACCGCATTTCAGAGCTATTTACACGGGACATTTCAGACAAGGGAGCCGGTGCGGCCGGTCAGGCGAGGAACGTCTTCCAGCCGCCGGCGGGCTGCTGGCCGACCCCGAGCGTGCGCAGCTTGTCCAGCACCTCGGGCCTCTGCACGTCGATCCAGTCCACGAACTGCTTGAAGGAGACCAGCCGTACGTCGGCGCCCTTGTCCCGCTCGGCCGCGACGTGCTTGAACGCCTCCTCGACGGAGTCCATGTAGATGCCGCCGTTCCACTGCTCGAAGTGGTTGCCGATGAAGAACGGCGCCCGGTTCGTCTCGTACGCCCGCTGGAAGCCGGCGATGTACGCCTGCGCGGACTGCTTGCGCCAGCCCGGGTAGTTGTAGGCGGGCGCCTTGGTGGAGTTCACGGACTGGTTGGCGAGCATGTTGTAGTCCATGGACAGCACCTCGAAGGAGTGCCCCGGGAACGGCACCTGCTGCAACGGCAGGTCCCAGATCCCCGACCGCTTCACCGGCCACACCTGACGGCCGCCCGGCGAGGAGGCGTCGTAGCGCCAGCCCAGCTCGCGCGCGGTGGGCAGCAGGTTGTCCTGGCCCAGCAGACAGGGGGTGCGGCCGCCGGCCAGCTCCTTGTCGTAGTCGAAGGGGAGCGCGGGCAGGTCGTGCCAGCCGGTGTTGGTCCTCCACTCCTTGACGAAGGACTTGGCCTGGTCGATCTCGCTCTTCCACTGCTGTGGCGTCCACCACTTCACCGAGCCGTGCGTCTCGCCGCAGAAGTGCCCGTTGAAGTGGGTGCCTATCTCGTGGCCCTCCAGCCAGGCCCGGCGGACGTTGGTGAGCGTGGCCTTGATGTGCTCGTCGGTGAGGTAGCCGATGTCGGATGCGCCGCGCGGGTTGTTCGGGGGCAGGTACAACCGCTTCTTCGACTCGGGCAGCAGGTACAGGCCCGAGAGGAAGAAGGTCATGTGCGCGCCGTGCTCCTTGGCGAGGTCCAGGAAGCGCGGGAAGAGGCCGTTGCCGACCTCGCCCGCGCCGTCCCAGGAGAAGACGACGAACTGGGGCGGGGTCTGGCCCGGCTCCAGCGGCTCGGGCTTCGCGGGCTGCCCCGGCTGCTTGCCGGTGAACGCGGTGGAGCCGTCGCCGATCGGCTTGGCCGGCCGCTCCCCGCTGCCCTGCACCTGATGGGAACCGCCCGTGTGATCGCCGCCGTCCGAGGACTTGAGGCTTCCGCAGCCGGTGAGCGTGGCGGCGGCGGCCGCACCCGCGCCGAGGCCGAGCATTCCCCTGCGGGTGAGTGTCCGGGAGACGGTACGCATGAAAGATCCCCGATTCGTCGCGCGTGATGGTGGTCACCCAGACAGAGGGCGCGACGATCGGGGAGGTTCCGTGAACTTGTATGTTTTTCGCAATACTCCCGGCAAAAGCGTTCTAAGTGTCCCTTAACGGATCGTCAGGTAACGGGACGCGGAACCGCGGTTGGCCGTTCGTACCGTGGTCAGGCGCCGAACGCCTTCCCCTGCCCGGCACCCTTGCCCTGCTGCGGCTTGGCGCCGGCGCGCAGATGGGCCGGGACGAGATCGATCGCGGGCTCGCTGTAGCCGACGGACACGATCTTGTCGCCGAGGTAGGTGAACGTCGTCAGGGAGGCGAGGGTGCACTGCCGCTTGCGCGGATCGTGCCACAGCCGCCGCCGCTCGACGTACGACCGCACGATCCACACCGGCAGCTGATGGCTGACCAGCACCGCCTCGTGCCCGCGCGCCTTGTCCTTGGCCGCGTTCAGCGCGCCCATCATCCGCACGACCTGGTCCACGTACGGCTCGCCCCAGGACGGCCGGAACGGGTTGACCAGGTGCTTCCAGTTGCCGGGCCGCTGAAGGGCGCCGTCGCCGACGCCGAAGGTCTTGCCCTGGAACACGTTCTCGGCCTCGATGAGCCGCTCGTCGGTGTCCAGGTCGAGGCCGTGCGCCTTGGCGATCGGGGTGGCCGTCTCCTGCGCCCGCTCCAGCGGGGAGGCGCAGACGTACGTGATGTCGCGCGGCGCCAGGTGCTCGGCGACCCGGTCGGCCATCCGCCGCCCCAGCTCGGACAGGTGGTAGCCGGGCAGCCGCCCGTACAGCACCCCGGTCGGGTTCTCCACCTCGCCGTGCCGCATGAGGTGGACGACGGTGACGTCCTTCTCGCTGTTGCCGACGCTGTCTCCGATGGTCACGCGGTGGCCTCCGCAGCCGCCCGGGCCGCCGCCGGAAGGGCGTCGGCGATCTTCTGCACGGCCCGCTCGTCGTGGGCCGTGGACACGAACCAGGACTCGAAGGCCGACGGCGGCAGGTAGACGCCGTTCGACAGCATCGAGTGGAAGAACGCGGTGAAGCGGTGCGTCTCCTGACGCTTGGCGTCCTCGTAGTCGCGCACCTGACGGTCGGTGAAGAACACCGTGAACATGTTGGACGCGTTCTGCACCCGGTGCGCCACGCCCTCCTTGCTCAGCGCCTCGGTGACCAGGGACCGGATCTGCGCGGAGGTCGCGTTGACGGTGTCGTACGCCGCCTCGTCGAGCAGCCGGAGCTGGGCGAGCCCGGCGGCGGTGGCGACGGGGTTCCCGGACAGTGTGCCGGCCTGGTAGACGGGCCCGGCGGGCGCGAGGTAGGCCATGACGTCGGCCCGTCCGCCGAACGCGGCGGCGGGGAACCCGCCGCCCATCACCTTCCCGAAAGTCATCAGGTCGGGCTTGACCCCGTCGACGCCGTACCAGCCGGCGCGGCTGGTACGGAAGCCGGTCATGACCTCGTCGGAGATGTAGAGGGCGCCGTTCTTGTGGCAGGCGTCCTTGAGGCCCTGGTTGAAGCCGGGGTCCGGCGGCACGACGCCCATGTTGCCGGGCGAGGCCTCGGTGATCACACAGGCGATCTCGCCGGGGTGCCGGTGGAAGGCCTCCTGCACGGCTTCCAGGTCGTTGTACGGCAGCACGATGGTGTCGCCGGCCTGGGCGCCGGTCACACCCGGCGTGTCGGGCAGCGCGAAGGTGGCGACGCCGGAGCCCGCGGCGGCGAGCAGCGCGTCGACGTGCCCGTGGTAGCAGCCGGCGAACTTGATCACCTTGGACCGTCCGGTGAACCCGCGGGCGAGCCGGATGGCGGACATGGTCGCCTCGGTGCCGCTGCTCACCAGCCGGACCTGCTCCACCGGCTCGATCCGGGCGACGATCTCCTCGGCGAGCGCGACCTCGCCCTCGCCGGGCGTGCCGAAGGACGTACCGCGGGTCACGGCCTCCTGGACGGCGGCGATGACCTCGGGGTGCGCGTGCCCGAGGATCATCGGGCCCCAGGAGCACACCAGGTCGACGTACTCCCGTCCGTCGGCGTCGGTGAGGTAGGGACCGTTGCCGGACACCATGAAGCGGGGCGTGCCGCCGACGGCGCCGAAGGCGCGCACCGGGGAGTTCACGCCGCCCGGCGTGACCACCGAGGCACGGTCGAAGAGCGCCTGGGAGGCGGGCGCTTCGTAGGGATAGGGCGTTTCGCTCAGGGCACTCATGTGTGCGGCTTCTCCGACCTCTCGGACTCCGGTTGCGGGGTGACCTCCTCAGGGTAGGCCGCCGGACCGGTGCGGTGGCGGCCCGCCCGCCGTTCCGCGCCGCTCCGGTCCGCCATCTGCGAGACTGAGACCTGACACACACAGCTCCTGCGGGCACGTAAGGATCAGGGACCGGGCAGATCCCCGTGGACTGTTGTTCCACCGCACGTTTCGGCGGGCGGCCGTGGGGGAGGTCACTGACACGATGATCGGGTTGCGCGGCGGGGGCCACGCGTCCTAGAAAAGCAGTCGGGTGGAGATATGCATCGCGGTGGCGGACTGGGCGAGGGGACCGATGACCTGGGTCCTCGACGTGCCCGGCGGGGAAGGCACCGGCGCGAAGCGGAGGACACGACCGAGGCACGTCGCACCCCGGCCGCACCGGCCGAACCGGAGCGGTACGACCGGGGGACCGACCGGTACGACCGACAGCCCGAGCGCACGTATGAACAGCAGCCGGAGCGACCGCTGGACCGGACCCGGGAGACTCCCCCGGACCGGCCTCGGGACTTCCCGCGCGACCTTCCGCACGACCGGGCGGCACGGGACCTTCCCCTGGGACGGGCGCAGGACGCCCCCCTTGGGCGGGCGCAGGACCTTCCGCTGGAGCGGCCGAGGGACCTGCCTCTCGACCGGGCCCGGGACCTTCCGCTGGAGCGGCCGTTGGACCCGGCGCGGGACCGGTCCTTGGACCCGGCGCTGGAGCGACCGCTGGACCCGGCACGGGACCGGTCGTCCGACCTTCCGCGGGACCGGACCCTGGACCTTGACCGGACCTTCGGCACGGACCGCGCGGGGAGCCCGGACCGCCCCTCGGACCCGGCTCCGGGGCGCTCGGGCGGGCGCCGCAGGGACCGCCGGGCCAACCGGGCCGACAGGGCCGAGCGGGCTGATCGTACGGACCAGGCCGACCGCCTCCGGGCGGGGAGCGGGAATGGTGGTCGAGTGGGGGTGACCTACAAGTACTTCGGCGCGCCGGACGGCGCGACGGCGGCCCGCGTCCCCATCTCGATGCGCCCCGAGGAACTCGGCGGCGACGAGCTGGGCATGAACGGCATGTTCACCAAGATCAAGCCGGAGACCATGGCGGCCATGGTCCTGACCGGCATCGAGGGCGTCCCCCTGCACAAGGTCCCGCCCCTCGAACTGGTCGTCCTGCACCCCGACTACGCGGTCGTCAAACTCCCCATGACCGTGGTCGACCCCCTGCGCGGCATCGGCGAGGAGGCCGTCGGCGCCGCCGCCTTCATCTGGTCCACGGTCCCGGACCGGGGCGGCCCACGGGACGCCTTCAACGTGTACCAACTGCTGCACGAGTGGCAGGACTTCTCCCACCGGCTGCATGAGGCGGGGCATCAGGCGTACTGCCTGGTGTGGCCGTGACCTGTGGTTTCACTGGTAGCGGGCGGGGTCTAGGAGTACGGTCTGCACCCGCGGGGCACGACCCCGAGCAGCTTCTCCAGCACGCCGCACGACTATGCACCCTGGACGACGCCCGCTCCGCCGCCAGGACCCTCACCTGGCGAATCCAACGCCTCGCCGCCCGGCAGGCCCCCAGCAACCAAGCACGAGCCGCCCAAACCAGCACGAGTGTTGCAGCCCGGCCCGGTCTGACGGCATCCGCTCGACACCGGTGATTCCGGTGCTGGCCCACGACACATCCCCCATGGGGATACCAGCCGGAAGCGTAGATCCGCGGCAGTGGTCTCTGCCTATGCAGCTTCAGCCTCACCCAGAGGCGAGGACTCACTTCCCCGGAGCGTGGACGCCTCCGTAGCCCATGCCGAGACCTCCGCAAAGTGCTCCGGTTGGACACCCTCTCGGGGGTTGGGCTGGATCAGGAGAGTCGGCAACCCGCGGGCGACACGCTCCGCTGACCAGTCGTGGTCGAGGCTGGTGAAGTCGTCGTCGATCCACACAGCGGGCGCGTCGCCCAGCCAGGCGTCGACGTGGTCGCGCTTCCACAGGTAGCCGTGGGGGTGGCTGGTGGTGATGTCGGGGCGTGGCAAGTCGACGTGCGGCAGTGGCGGGAGGCCGAGAAGGGGGCCGATCAGGGCCGTCGCGTCCTCGCGCCAACTGGTGCACCAGACGGGTGTGAGGAGGCCGGTACGAATCAGCTCCATGAGCGCGGGACCGTGTGCGGGGTTGAGCCAGATGGTGACCGGGTCGTCGGCACTGCGGCCTGTGGGTACGACCTCGTGGCGGGCATGGGTGGCGGGGGCGGTGCCGTCCGCGTCGGGGAAGGGTACGAGGACACCGTCGATGTCGATGAGCAGGTAGGGACGCATCGGTTCCTCCGCGGAAGCCGGGGCAGGTGTCAGAGCTTGCGTGCGGTGATCAGCAGGGTGGCGGGCCAGCGGCCCTTTCGGGGGTCGTGGAAGTCCTCGGCGGAGGCGAGCCACAAGCCCGCGCGGTCGAGGTGTTTCTCCCAGCTGCTGACGTCGAAGTCCCAGCGAGCGACGGGCAGGCGGGAGCCGTCCGGCAGCGTGACGTAGTCGCGGCGGGGTCGGTCGTCGGCAGCGGGGACCCGGCCGCCGCGCCGTGGGTGGGGGACGGAGAAGGCCAGGCTGCAGCCGTGCTTGAGGCGGTTGGCGATGGCGGGGAGCAGGAGTTCGGGGGCGACGAGGCCGATGGCGCCGAAGACGGAGTAGACCCCGTCGAACTGCTCGTCGCCGGCCTGCAGGTAGTGCAGGGCATGGCCGGCGACGAAGGTGAGGTTGTTCAGCCGTCCGTAATGTGAACGGGCTCTGCGGACTTGCAGGCCGACCAGGTCGACGCCGGTGACGTGGGCCGCGTGCCGGGTGGCGAGGCATGCTGCGTTGTGGCCGGGTCCGCAGCCAAGTTCGACCACGCGCTTGCGGCGCAGGTCAGGGCCGAGGATCTCGGCCCCGGGTCCGATGCCTGGCCGTGTAGTCCACTCCATCCGGGCAGGTGGGGCGAGTGGTTCGGCCGGGCCGGCGGCCGTGCGCTGAAGGGCGTGGGCGTACCAGGGGGAGGCTTGCGCGAGCACCTACACCTCCAGGAGCTGGAGGACGTCGGAGAGGTGCCTGCGGACGACCTTGATGTAGGTGGGATCGGTGGCGGGGTCGTTGATCCAGCGGATGGACTGCTCCATGAACCACTCGACGGCCCACATGCGGTGCCAGCCCAGCGCCCACTTCTCCGCGGGCAGGCCGCCCCGCTCGGCGAGTACGTCCGGGGTGCCGCCTTCGGTGACGTAGGACTCCAGGAAGACGCGGAGGCGCACGGGGTCGGGGTCGTCGAGGGTGCCGTGCCAGCTGGCGAGGTCGAGCAGTCCGGGTCCGGTGAAGGCGCGAGCGAAGTCGAGCAGGCGCCAGCCGCGTCGGCCGATGTGGAGGCTGGTGGGGTGGAACTCGGAGTGCACCCAGCCGAACGGGGCCAGGGCGGTTCCCTGCGCGCGGGCGTCGGCGGCCTGGGCGATTTGGTTGAGCGCCTGCTCGATGTCGCCGGTGTCCTGCCACCGGTCGGCCTTGCGGAGCTGGTCGAGGTGGTCCAGGGCGCGGCTGGGCAGGGCCCGTAGCCCTTCCTCGTGCATTACGGGCAGCGCGCCGGCCGTGCGCGTGCGGTGGAGAACTACGGCCGCGGCGGCACCGTCGAGGTCATCCGCTTCTCGGATGGGGGTGCCGAGGTCCTCAAGGAGCATGCCGAGCCAGCCCTCGATCCGGACCGAGTGGTAGACCTTCGGGACGGGGGTGCCGAGGGTGTCGGCCAGTCGTAGGGCCTGGTCCTCGCTGTCGAAGGGCCTCTTGGCGTACTTGAAGATCCGCGTGCTGTTGTCGGGGAAAAGCACCCGTTCGACGCCGGACATCGACCACACCCTCACCTCCTCGCGCTTGGCGGTGGTCTGGTTCGCGACGATGCACAGGTTGGTGAGGAGATCGGTGGTCAGGTTGTCGTCCACAGTGGCTCCATTGCGGTTGTGGTGGCATCCGGGGTGGGCGAGCGGACCTGCCCGCCCCGGAGCCTTGCTGCTGGGTGTTACGCGGCGGGGGTCACGCGGTGGGCGTAGACCTGCTCGATCCAGCCGGTCTTGAAGGCGGCCAGGTCATCGCGGAAGTTGGCCATCGAGGCACCGTAGGGCGCGACGACGCCGCCGGACTGGTCCGGCACGGACTGGCAGCCGTGCACCAGACGTCCGCCGAGGGCGGCGTGGGCCTTGATGGACTCGATGCGGCGGTGCTCGTTGAACCAGCCGCCGTGGTAGACCTCGTCGAGCATCCCGCCCATCTCGTCGTCCAGGTCGAAGACGACCGAGGTGGCGGCGGGGAAGAACCAGCACGGGCCAACGTTGGAGATGTGCCCGTCGAGCTCGACCTTGTTGAGTGCCATGAGCGTGGCCGCCTCGCGCAGCATCCGCAGGTGGTCGGCGGTGATCTGCGGCAGTCCGAGCCCGTCGAGGTGTTCGTCGCGGAACAGGTAGGCGTACACCTCGTAGGCGGTGGACAGCACCCGGGCGGCGTCCGAAGTCGACTCGCCATGGGCCTTGATGAAGTCCAGCGCGAGCTGCTCCACCGCGCTCTCGGTGGTCTCCTGCACGTCCAGGAGCTGGGACTTGACCAGCTCCCAGTCGGCGACGAGCCAGGTGTTGGACTCGAAGCGGAAGAAGTACTCGGCCGGGTCGATCGTGATGCGCCGGCCGCCGACCTGGATGCCCGGCAGGCGGCTCCAGCGCTCGTCGAACGCCTGCGGCAGTTCGACCGTGATGGCCGTGGTGTCGATGGTGGTCACCGTGTCTCCGTCTCTGATCGGCCGGGTTCGGGCACGGGCATGCCTGAACCCGTGAAGTTCGTACGGAACTTCGGGGAGCCGCCCGACCGAAGGGGGAAGCCTGGTAACGGTGTCGGACCGGGGCCGGGCGGCTGATATTCAGTGAACACGCCGTCACGCACAGTGGGTACGGTGTAGGCGAGGCCAAGCGGTATACGCGGTTTACAGTCCCCCAGGACGGAGGAGGTCATGGCGGCGCCCAACAAACCCAATGTCCGTTTACGCGAGGCCATCGACACGATCGGCTGCACGTATGACGCGCTGGCCAAGGACGTGCGCCGGATCGCCGCGGAGAACGGCGAGATCATCCACACCAACAAGTCGGCGATCTCCCACTGGGCCAACGGCACCCGTCAGCCCACCGGACGGACCAGCCGTTACTTGGCGGAGGCCCTCTCCCGCCGGGCCGGCCGCACCGTCACCCTCACCGAGATCGGCCTGCGCGACCCCGAGGTCGCCGTCCCTGACGACCCTGATCCTGTGGTCACGGTCACTGACCTGGGCCGTGCCGACATGGAACGGCGCCGCTTCCTCGCCGTTGCCGCCTTCACGACCGCAGGCGTGGCCATGCCCTTGGCCTACGACCACGAGGCCGCGTCCCGGATGCTCCGCGCACGCACGGGTCGGGCACTGGTGGGAGGGGAAGACGTCGACGTTGTCCGCCAGATCACCGCCACGTTCAGCGCGGCCGACGAACGCCTGGGCGGCGGCCACGGGCTGACCACCGTTTCCGCCTACCTCGCCGACACCGCCGCCCCCATGCTGCGTGCCCGCTTCGCCTCAGAATCCTTACGCCGGGCCGCCTTCGGCGCCGTCGCCGAGCTGGCCTATCTCGCTGGCTGGAAACACCACGACCTCGGCCACGAAGGCGCCGCCCAGCGCTACTACCAGGTCGGCTACCAACTCGCCTGCGAAGCCGATCCGCACGGCCACGCCGCCTGGATGATGCGCGCCCTCGCCCACCAGGCCCTCAGCCTCAAGCAGCCCCACTACTGCGTCGACCTCGTCGAAGGCGCCCTCCGCCGTGGACTCGGCCACGTGGACGGTCAGACCGAGGCACTACTCCACATCACCCACGCCCGCGCCTTCGCCGCAGTCAACGAGAGACCCGCAGCCGCCCGCGCCCTCCTCGCCGCCGAAGACGCCCTGCTCCGCGACGACGGCCCCCAGCCCAGCTTCTCCCTCGTCAGCGGCCCCGCCGCCGGCACCGTCGCCAGCCACACGGCCCGTACACTCACCGATCTCGCCGATCACGTCGGAACCGAGCAACAGCACCGCGACGCGCTCGTCCGCTGGGACCCCGCGAAATACAAGCGCGTCCACGCCCTCACATACGCCGACCTCGGCGACAGCCTCGCCGCCCAGGCCCGCGCCGATGAGGCGGTCGCCGCCTGGACCCAGGCCCTCACGCTGATGGACGGCATGACCTCCGACCGCACCCGCAAGGCGATCACCTCCGTTCGCTCGACCCTGGCGGTCTACCAGCGGCGCAAAGTACCCGGCGCCGCCGAACTCGCCCGCCGCGCCCGAGAGGCGCTCGCCTAACATGCCCACCAACCCGGCCGACGAAGGGACCCCCGTGGCTCAGCCGACAACCGATGACCAGCCCGAGGCGCTCAGGCCCGCCCTGGAATCCATGACCTTGCTGGTCGCCGCCGTCATCGTCCACGACAAGGCCACCGACCGCGTGGTCCTCCTCCAGCGCAGCGACCAGGCCAAATTCGCCAAGGGCAGGTGGGACCTCCCCGTCGGCAAGAGCGAGCCCGGCGAGCCGATCACCGCGACGGCCGTCCGCGAGCTGTACGAAGAGACCGGTCTGACCGTCAAGCCAGAAGCGCTCAAGGTCGCCCACGTCATCCACGGCGCCTGGGGCGTGGAAGCCCCCAACGGCTTCCTCACGGTCGTCTTCGTTGCCCACGAGTGGTCCGGCGAGCCGGAGAATCGTGAACCTCGCAAGCACGCGCAGGTCCGCTGGGTCGACACCGATGCCATCCCCGAGGAGTTCGTGGAGACCACCGCCAGCGCCCTCCACCGCTACCTCAGCGGCGGGCCCCAGGTGTCGCTGGACGGCTGGAACTAACTGAGCGCTGGGGAATCTGAAGCGGACGCGCCAAGCTACGACGCGGGTCGCGCGCGCGGCGTTAGGAAGTGTTACTCCGCGCTTATCCTCCCATTTTGGATGGGGCACCCGCGGTTCAAGTGCCTGCCGTTGTTCCCCCACCCGAACGGCGACGAGCGACAGAGGCCGGCGTTGGGCGCTGTGCGGAGGTATGAGGATTGCGACCACGACCTCGCTCTGCCGGCGCACGCGGAGTGGGCGGAATAGGAGGCGCTGCCGCCGTCGCCGCGAGATCGTTCAACGTGGCATTCACTACCGGCCAGCACATGTCGAGCGTGTCGCGGTTCGGGCTGTGTCCGGTCCGTTTCTCCGCCAGGGGATGAACGAGATTCCTGTAGTGCCGGACAAGCTCCGAGGCGAGTTTGGCATCGTGCTCGATCCATTTGTTCTCGTACGCGAAGTCGACGAAGTCATTCAGCCCCATGTTTCGCAACGGCTTCGGCATGCGCACGCCTGCGGCTCGAACCTGCGCAGCATGCGCGAGCACCCCCTCCAGGAGGCTGCCCAGCATGATGACCGCCGACGTATAGGCTCCGTGCTCGTAGCAGGTGCGTGCCTCGTCCAGCCGCAGTTGCACGGTAGCGGCGAGGTCCGGGTCGCTTACCACCTCCGACACGGCGACCTTCAGCTCCACACGCGGCAACTGCTGCCGTACTTCGTCCCTGAAACCGACTTCGCAGCGGGTAAGGACCGGCTGGCCTCCTTCCTCGCCGATCCGGCGTCCGTCGAGCACAAGTATCTCGTTGAGCCGCTTCAACGTGGCGTGGTACTCCTGCTGCTGGTTGTAGTACTCAAGGCGATTTGCCAGGCGAAGGACGGCTCGCTTGGCGTCGTCCGTACCGTCCTCCTGCCGCTCCCTGAGGAGATCCAAGGTCCACTTGTGCCTCGGAGTGCCGTCGTACTCCGGAACGTCGTCCCAGCCCGCACGCTGGAAGAACGCGGCTATCTCGTACCCCTTCCGGTAAAGCAGCGGCGTCTCGTCCCCGCAGATCAGGTGGGCAATCTCCGTCAGCGTGCTGTCGTCGAAGATCTCGTTCACATCAGGCCCCTTCGAGAGAGACGGACGCATCCTCATCGAGCATCGCGTCGAGTTCATCGGTGGCGAGGTCGGCATCGTCCATCTCGATTGGGACCCAAGTGCTCCCCGAGTCGCCCTGGGCATCCTCGGTGACTCCGGGCCGGATCCCCAAAGCGTCAAGGCGCTTCCACAACGGAGCCAGCGAATCCTCCGGAGACAGGACGAACTCACTGCTGCGTATGCGCCAGAACTGCCAGCCAGCCCGGCGCAGTTCCCGCTCCCGCTCGTAGTCGTCACGGATCTGGTCAGGGGTGGAGTGATACGGGCTGCCGTCGCACTCCACGGCGAGACGGGCAGTCTCTCCAACAACGACGAGGTCGATGCGTTTGCCGCTGACTTTCCACTGGGGAACGACGTGGTAGCCGCGTTCCTTGATCCTGCGGAAGACCCGCTGCTCGAAGAGCGACTCGAACGGCTCGCACTGCTCGTCGGGGGAAACGGCGGAAAGGCTGGGAGATGTGCCCTGAAGTTCCGGCGGCGCCTGCATATAGGTGAGCAAGGAGTGACGCAGGTCCCTGCTGCGCAGCTGGTCCGGTGTGACGGAGGTGAACAGCCACATCTGGTCGCGGGCCCGGCTGGCGGCCACGTTAAAACGCCTTCCGTCACCCTGGCCGGTCAGGGCCCGGGTGTTGTCGGCGTCGACAACCAATGAGAGCAGGATGACATCTCTTTCGTCTCCCTGGAACTGTTCGGCCGTGCCGACACGTATGTTGTGTCGCTCCTGGATCGAGGAGTCGATCCGCATGTCGATGAGATTCTCCAAGAGCCTTGTCTGGTGTCCGGAACGGAGCACAATGACTCCGAAACTCCTTTTTGCGTACGCTTCGTCCTCCGCGAGTTCCTGCAACTTGGCGACGATGCGTTCGGCCTCTGGCCTGTTGACCAGGGTCTCTCGCCGTCCCTCACAGTGACCTTCATGCACATGAACGACTTCGAGGGGCCGCAGCCGGTCCGCTCCGTACTGCCGCAGCGGCACGAGTTCGTTGTCGGGGTAGAACTGGGCGGAGGACCACTTGATGATCTCCGGCATGCACCGGAAGTGCTCGGTGAGCCGGATCGTCTCGCTGAAGCGCGCTGACAGCAGGTCGTAGAGGTTGGACTTGGGGCTGAGCCCGTCGCGCTGCCAGTCGGTGAGATGGGGTAGGAGTGAGTCGAGGAGTTCGTTGAGCCGCTCGTGCTTGCCGCCTGTGTAGAACGGGACACACTGCTTGTCGTCACCCACGACGATGATCCTCGGCGCGAGCCACAGCAACATCAAACCGTCCAGGCCCACCTGGCTCGCCTCGTCCACGATGACGACGTCGAAGGCGTCCGGCTCGGGATCGATCATTTCAGCCACCTGTTTGATCGGCATGACCCATGCCGGGACCGCGGCACGCGCGTCACGCATCGCGGAACGGGCGGCCTTCAGGTGCCGCTTGCCGAGTGCCGTCATTCCCCTGCCCGCGTTCGCCGTGGCCGACGCGTAGGCACTCAGCGCCTGTTTCTGTCCAGCCGTCATCCGGTCTAGGCAGTGGTACAGCGCTCGGTCAGCCGCCAGTTGGGTCACCGTTTTCCGCAATTGCGTCTCAACCGCTTCCAATTCACCTTCCAGCTTGGCTTCCCTGCCAGGTTTCAGCATCGTGTCCTGGAAGGTGCGTGCTTGCCGCCATGCCCAGGCACCATCCAGGTTTACAAGGCGGGTCTCCCACACCGCCTCGGTCGGGGACTCGGCGAAGCGCCGGGCCAGTTCGGGGTGGTCCTCGGACAGTCGGTCCAGCAGTTTGCACGCCTCGCGGCGGTCGGCCTCACGGTGGAACGCCTCGGTCAGCGAGTCGATCGCGGACGAGTACGCCCGTGGATCACGGGCGGTGACAGCACGGTGCACCTCTGCCAGCTCGGCCACTCCGCGGGCATCGGGGCGCGGCAGCTGCTCGGAGATGGACCGCAGCCTCTCCTCTGCCTCACGGGCACGAAGCAGCCGTTCCGCACCGATCGCCGACGTACGGACGTCGTCCCACTGTTGCGTCGTCCGCACCGTGGCCTTGATCCGGGCCTTGAGCAGGACTTCGTGCAGCGTACGCACGGATTGGGTGAACCCGTCCACCGCGCGGAGCGTCGGCACCCTGTCCAGCAGCTCTGACAGAGCCACCTGCGTGGAGCCCTCGGCCTCGGGCGCGTCGACGCTCTTCCAGCGCTCATTCAGCTGCCGAACGCACTGGCGCGCCGCCAGATGAGCCACGAGCGCGGCGATCTCGTCCGGTGTACTGGGCAGCCGCCCATCCACCCGGCAGTCCCGCAGAAGGACTTGGGCCTCCTTCTGGACCGGCCTCGGGGCGAATTTGCGCAGCTTGCCGCCTGCACGCAAGTACTGTTCGAGGTCCTTCCCGGCGGCGATGAGACGTGATTCCTCGGCAAGCGCCAAGTCGGGTACGTCGAGCACGGCGAAGGACATGTGCTGAAGCACGCTTTGCACGCCCTCGGCACGGGCAGACGCCTGTCGCACTCCCTCCCACAGCTGCTGCCGCCGGCCGGCCATTCCGTCTTGCAATGCGCGCGTGGTCCACTCCTCGGGCGGCCAGGCGGCAGGGTCACCCGGCAGTCCCTCGCTCTGCAGCGCGTGTTCCGCCGTGTCCAGCAGACCGACCAGTTTTGCAATCAACTCGTAGCCACAGTCTGCGAGTTCGAGGGCAAGTGTGTCGGACGCCGACGCAGCACAGGCACGTACAGCGGCGTCCAGGGCGTTGACCGCTTCTTCGAACAGCACGGGTGGGACGAAGTCCGCGGGGTCCGGGCAGCGGGCGGCATGCTCGTCCAGTACTCCGGCTCCGTACCGGGACACCAGGCCCAGCAGGCGCTGGGCCTCATCCTGGCTCAGCGAAGGTTCGCGCGGTGCCGAGGCGGACAGAGCGGGCATCCAGTCGTACTTCGGTGCACCGGCAGCGACAGCCTCCACGATCTCCGCAAGCCGCCCTTTGTATCCGGGTGCCACGTCGAGGTGTTCGTACCACTCCGCCTCACGTACGGCGCGCAGTTCGTCACGGAGCCGCGCGCGGGTGTCCGACAGTTCCGAGCGCAGCGACTCATGGCTCTTGATCCTTACGTCGAGACGCTCGGTCGACTGGGTGGCACTGAGCTGGGAGAGCGCGCGCACGGACTGTTCCAGGTCGTTGCTACCGTCCTGGCGCCGGTCGCCCTGGAGGACGCACAGGTTGCGCAGCTCGGGCGGCAGTTGTTGCCGCAGGACCTTCAGAGCCTGGCCCTTCTCACTCGTCACGAGCACCCGCTTGCCGTCCGCCAGCAAGGCGCACACGAGGTTGGCGATGGTGTGCGTCTTTCCCGTGCCCGGCGGTCCTTGAACGACGACGCCGGTATCGGTCTGTAGGCGCCTCAGTACCTCCCGCTGGGCTTCGTTCGACAGCAGTGGAAACAGCGGGTCGGGGCCAAGTGCGGGCGGCACGTCACGGCTCCCTGCCGCCGTACCCCACACCCTGCGGTCCTCCGCTTCCAACTGGTACAGCAACTGGGCCAGGCCCAGCGGAGCGATGGCACCGGGCTGGGCGAGGCGGTTCGCGATGCCGTCGTAGAAATTCACGAGGGCACCCTGGCCCCGCTGGCGGAGAATGATCGCCGGCGCGAACCCGAGCGTGGGCACCGGCAACGCCGGGTCAGCGGGCGGGCGGCCCCAGCCACGGTGGAACGCCACCGCGCGATCGGTGCCGAACGCCCTCTCTGACCAGTCACCGAGCACGTCCTGGCAGTCACGGGACAACGGATGGAACCCTTCCGTATCGACACGGTCCCGCAGCGGGCTCAGCAGACGGGTGCTGTAGCCCGCGTCCGCGTCGAGGAACTCGCTGTCCTCCATTCGCACCGGGTCGCCGGGGGCGAGGGCGACGGTGATGGACATGTTCGTGGGATTCACGGTGAGTATCAGCGGCGCCGTCAGAATGTGCCGGGCGATGCGCGCCGACGGACGTGCGGCTCCGACGGTCAGCAATCCGGCGCCCAGTACCGCCTCGTATTCCTCGCCGTCCTGCTGAATCCTGGTCGCCATTCGGTACAGCTGCTGATGGAGCTCCCTGTAAGGGCGGTCGACGCGCTCTTTCTCGGACCACTTGCGCCACGCGTCGAGCCATCGCGTGTAGGCGCGCAGCACGTCGGGCGCTTCCTCGCGACGGATCTCGGAAACTTCGAACAGGTCTCCGTTCTCGTCCTCCTGCCAACCCTGCCCCGGTCCCGACTCGGCCAGCGGAGGCGCTTCGGGCGACGCGGTGGCGGCTGCTTCGGAATCGACCCATCCCACCAGCACCTCGGGCAGGACAGGAGCTGGGCGAGGCGGGCGGTGTGCCACCTTGAGCAGCGTCCGGTCGCGATCCGGGTTCCGCCGGAGTCTGTCGTCCGGAAGGTCGGAAAGCCAGAGGACCTCCGGGTATTTCTGCCATTCCCGCACCGGCTTGTACGACCCTCGAACGAATTCGCGCATGTATTCGACGAGTTGGCGTGTGCGGTGCACCGCCTCCGGATTGTTCGCACGGAGTGCAGAGTGAAGAGACACCTATCCCCCAGATCATGGCTCGACGGAAAGCCTTCCAGGATGCGGGAGAAAAGCGCTGCCATCAACAGGGACCGGCGAGTAATGACGTGAACAAGCCACATTTCCCGAAGGTTGACTGAAACCCGGCCAACCGTCAGGAGCGAACCCATGTGCGGCGATCACGTGCCGCCGTGTACACCAACTCGACCTTGTCCGGTCCCCAGCCAGTCTTGAGGTGCTTGAACGCCGCGATGTCGCGCTCCTGAAGGACACGCACGTCTCGGAGTGACGGCATGATCCGTAGCTCTGCCACCGCAACGAAGGCGAGCACCGGCTGCGCCTCGACGGGGAAGCCACATGCATGCGTCAGCGCGACCGACGCCCGACGCGCCTCTGCTCGGCTTTTCCGCACGTAGGGGTACGACTGGCCGCCTATTCGAACCGAGTCATCGCCCACCCACACACGTGCCCCGCGATGGCACTTCGTGTTGACACAAAAGACCCCGCCCGGCCCGATCAGGACGTGGTCGATGTCGACATCGCCTGCCAGGGGTATGGAATGCAGTACTCGCCAGCCTCGCGGCACCAGCCTCTCCAGCTCCACTCCCACACGACGCTCGCCGGCCAGTCCGGTACGCCAGCTGTCCACCTCCAGGCGCCTACCGGACAACCTGGCCAACGCCCACCGCCAGAAGCCGGGCGCCAGTTCGTCCACCTTCGTCTGCAGCGCGTGCCCTGGGCGGTTCCCCGCAAGGTCGTCCTTAGAACGCAGTGCCTTGTGCGCTGCAGGCAAAGATGAAGCTGCAAGGTAGGGAGCGAGGGCGTCGAGCACCGCGTCCCGCTGCTCCTCGGCCAGAAGCTCCAGATACCCCGTGCGGCGGTCAAACCATGCGACCTTCTTGCCATCCGGCTGATTCACGTAGAGACGGTCATGGCCGTAACGCTTCCATACGGAGACCTGTAAGCCGCTCACGCGCCCCCCGTTTCGCATCCCATCAAAGGCCAATGACCATGGGACCAGGATCGAAAACAGCGAGCAAGACGGCCTCATGTATGCGCCGATCTGGCGGGCGCTTCTTAGGTTCTGCATCCAGGGCAGAGCACATCCAGGGCACATGAGCTTGGGAAACGGCGTTGACCCATGAGAACTGCCAAGAAGGGTTTCCGCAGGTCAACGCACGCTTCACCGAGAAGCCCCAGGTCAACGCCCCACCACCCCCATTCGCTCCACGAATGGCAGGACTTCTCACACCGGCTGCACGAGGCGGGGCATCAGGCGTACTGCCTGGTCTGGCCGTGAGGCGGGGTTCGGCAGGTCGGGTGGAGCGTCGGGGCCCCGCCCTGGCCGGTGCCGGGAAGGGCCGTCCGGCGGACGCCTTCCGACGCGGCCGGCCGAACGCCAAGTGCCCCTCCAGGACGGACCCGTGACCGACCCGGAAGACCGCGAGCATCGGGCGGCCGTTGTCCGCCTGATGCTCCCTTACCTCAACGGGTGGTTCGCCCCGGGGTTTCGTCTGCTCGGGGTGCTGCCCGGGCCCGGCTCCGTACGCGTCGCGCTCCGTGCCGACGACGGCACCGGGTACCTGTACGGGATCGGCACCGAAGACGTGGCCCCCGGATGGGTTCCGCTGCTGCTGCGCAACGCCCTGGCCCGGCCGGCCGCTGCCACGGGCAACCTCGTCATGGGCATGAACTTCGTCTCCCTGCGGCAGGACGAGGTGATGTGGGACCTGGAGGAACCGGCCGTCGACCAGGTGCTGCGCACGCTACGGGCGCTGAGCGAGCCGGCCGACGAGGAGTCGCCGTTCCTCATCGGGTTCCTGCTCCGCGGCACTTGCCGGCTGCGGCTGTACGTGCGGCGGCAGGAGCGGCCCGGCATCGTCGGCGTGGACCTCCGCCTCGACAACACCGGCCCGGCGGTGCTGGGCTCGGTGATGTCGCTGCTGGAGGAACGGCAGTACCGGCGTCCGGCCGGTGACGACCCGCACTGCGCGTACGCCCTCGACCTGACCGCCTGGGGCGGGGCCGGCGGCTCGTAGCCGGGTCGAACGGGGGCGCCGGGGCGCTCCGCGCGCCCGGGACGGTCAGGCGTCCTCGGTCGGTGTCGCCTCGCCCAGCATGGCCAGCGTCAGGACGTCACCCCCGATGCCCCAGCCGCCGTCGGTGACCTCTTCGACCAGGACCATGGTGTTGGCGCGGGCGCGCTCGCCGTACAGCTCGACGTACAGCTCGGTGGTGCGGGTGACGATCAGCTCCTTCTGCTTCGGGGTGAGGGTCTTCTCGGGAACCTTGAAGTTCGCGAAGGGCATGGCTCGTTCTTCTTTCTCTCGGTGGGGTGTTGCGCGGGTCAGATGATTCCGCCGTTGGCCCGGACGACCTGTCCGTTGACCCAGTGGCCGGCCGGGGAGGCTAGGAAGGCGACCACCTCGGCGATGTCGGCCGTGGTGCCGAGCCGTTCCAGCGGGGCCCGGGCGGCCAGGCGGGCGATGGTCTCCTCGTCCTTGCCGTCCAGGAAGCCGTCCGTGGCCGTGGGCCCGGGGGCGACGGCGTTGGCGGTGACGTCCCGGCCCCGCAGTTCCCGGGCCAGGATCGGGGTCAGCGCCTCGACCGCGCCCTTGCTCGCGGCGTACGCGCCGTAGGTCGGGAACGCCAGTCCGACCACGGACGTGGAGAACGTCACGATCGCCCCGCCGGGGCGCACCCGGCGGGCGGCCTGCCGGACGACGACGAAGGTGCCGCGGATGTTGGTGCGGTGCAGGTCGTCCAGGTCCGCGAGGTCCATCTCGGCGATCGGCGCCATGCGCACCCGTCCGGCCGCGTGCACGACGACGTCGATGCCGCCGAACTCCGCCTCGGCCGCGTCGAACAGGGCCGCGACCGCGTGTTCGTCGGCGACGTCGGCGCGCACCGCGATCGCCCGGCCGCCGCCGGCCTCGGCCTCCCGCACGGCGGCCTCGGCCTCGGCCCGGTTCCCGGCGTAGCCGACCACGAGGCCGTAGCCGTCGGCGGCCAGCCGGCCGACGGTCCCGCGGCCGATGCCGCGCGAGCCGCCGGTGACGATCGCGACCCGGGGCTCGCCGGAGGGCCGGGCCGGGCCGCCGGTCGCGTCGGGGGAGGTGGGGACGGGCATGGCCGGCTCCTGTGGTGGACGGTGATCGGGCCGCGGCCTCGCCGTCGCCCTGCTGCGTTCTCCACGATCGGCCGTTTCCGCGCGCCCAGCCAGGGCTGTGTCTACCCGGGGGATGCCATCCCCTGGTTACGCTCCGGCGCGCGAGTGACCATGGAGGGGTGAACCTTCCAGAGCTCGGCGCCTTCCTCAGGTCCCGCCGCGACCGCATCCGCCCCGCCGACGTCGGTCTCCCGCAGGGCCCGCGCCGTCGTGTCCCCGGGCTGCGCCGCGAGGAAGTCGCCCAGCTGGCAGGGCTGTCGGCCGACTACTACACCGAGTTGGAACGCGGCAGCGCGAAGCACGGAGCGCAGCCCTCGGCGCAGACGCTGGCCGCCCTCGCCCGAGCCCTGCGCCTGAACGGTGACGAGCGCGACCACCTCTTCCACCTGGCCGAACGGCCGGTCCCCCGATCGGCCCACGGACCGTCGGCGCATGTGCAGCCCGCGCTCCTCGGACTGCTGGACCGGCTGTCCAACACCCCCGCGCGCGTCATCACCGACCTGCACGAGACCCTGGTGGAGAACGAGCCGGCCCGGGCCCTGCTCGGCGCGTCCCCGGCACAGCGCGGCCCGGCGGCGAGCTACGTGTACCGCTGGTTCACCGATCCGCGGGCGCGCGAGATCCACCCGCCCGAGGACCACCCCCGCCACTCCCGGGTGTTCGTGGCCGACCTCCGGGCGGCGGCCGCCCGGCGCGGCCGGGACGCGGAGGTCGCGAGGATGGTCGCCGCGTTGCGCCGGCGCAGCCCGGAGTTCGCGGCCCTCTGGGACACCCATGACGTCGCGGTGCGCCGCATGGACCACAAGCGGATCGTCCACCCCCTGCTCGGCGTCATCGAACTCGACTGCCACAACCTGCTCAGCGAGGACGGACGCCAACGGCTGCTGTGGTTCACCGCGCCGCCCGGCAGCCCGGGAGCCGAGCAGCTGGAGCTGCTGTCCGTCATAGGGACCCAGGACCTGGGCCCCAGCGAGAACACGGCACCGCAGGGGCTCGCCGCCCGGGAATCCGGATCGCAGCGCTGACCCGTGCGCCCTCCTGGGGAACGACACCGACCCGCCGTTCGTCTACAGTGCCGTAGACGGTCTACGGGGCTGTAGACGCCCGCGGTCGGCCGTCCACACGTCCACGCGGTCCGCGGCGGCAGGCACCCGTGCCCGAGCGACGGTGCCGGCGGCCGTCGCCCGGACCGTCCGTCCCCGCACCCTCGCCGGCAGGCGGCTGGAGAATCATGCGCCCCAGGATCCTTGTCGTCGAAGACGATCACGCCCTGCGGGACGTGCTGCGCCGGGGTCTGTACGACGAGGACTTCGAGCCGGTCCCGGCCGCCGACGGCGCCACCGCCCTGCGCCTGGCCACGTCCGGCATCGCGGCGGCCGTCCTGGACGTCGGCCTGCCCGACGCGGACGGCCGGGACGTGTGCCAGGCGATGCGCGCCAACGGCTTCCCCGGCCCCGTGATCTTCCTGACCGCCCGGCACCACCTCACCGACCGCCTCTCCGGCTTCTCCGCGGGCGGCGACGACTACCTGCCCAAGCCCTTCCACCTCGCGGAACTGGCCGCGAGACTGCGCGCGCTCCTCAGGCGGACCGCCCCGGCGGCGGTGGTCGCGGCCGGGGACCTGGTCCTGGACGCGGTGGACCACAGCATGACCGTGCACGGCGTCCGTGCCGCGCTGTCCCCGACCGAGTTCCGGCTGCTGGCCACCCTCGCCGCCGCCGACGGGTCCCTCGTGCGCCGCCGGGACCTGGTGCGGGCCGGCTGGCCCGAGGGGGCCCAGGTCAGCGACAACACCCTGGACCAGTACCTGAGCCGGCTGCGCCGCAAGCTGCGGGAGACCGGCAGCCGCCTGTCGATCGGCACGGCGCGGGGGATCGGACACCGCCTGTCATGAACCGCGCCCTCCGGATCCGCCGCCGTCTGGCCCCCCGCACGATGCGCGGCCGGCTCTCGCTCGTCGCGCTGACCACCGCGGCCCTGCTGATGACGGTCCTGACCGTGGTGTTCAACGCCGTGATGGACCGGCACCTGGAGCACCAGGCCGACGACGAACTGCGCAACCGTGCGGCGGCGGTGGCCACGACTGTCGACACGCGCGGCTCCCGGGTGCGCGTCCTGGAGACCGCCAACGACCGCCTCCTCGACGCCAACGTGTGGATCTACGCGGGCCGGCGGCTGCTGGAGAAGCCGCCGTCCGCCACGCCCGGCAGCCCGCCGGCCCGGGTCGCGGACCGGCTGGCCGGGCTGTCCGGGCCCGCCTGCGCGACCGCGCGGTCCCACGGTCACCCGGCGGTCCGGGTCTGCTCCGAGCCCATACCCGGCCGGCATGCCGCCGCCACCGTCGTCACGGCGCTGGACCTCGCCCCGTACCGCGGCTCGGCCGACACCCTGCTGCTGGGCTCGCTCGTCCTCGACGCCGTGATGCTCGGCTGCACCTACCTGCTCACCCGGCTGTCCGTCGGCCGGGCGCTGCGCCCGGTGCGGACGATGACCGACCAGGCGACCCAGTGGAGCGCCATAGGCTCCGACGAACGCTTCGGCGCCGAGCACCACCCCGCCGAACTCGCCCGTCTGGGGGCCTCGTTGGACCAGCTCCTGGACCGCATCCGCACCGTGCTGCGCCATGAGCGGCAGCTGACGGGAGAGCTGTCCCACGAACTGCGCACGCCGCTCACCCGGATCGTGATGGAACTCGACTGGTGGCGGGCCCGCCCGCGCACGGACGCCGAGACCCGCGCCACGCAGGAAGTGATCGCCGAGGCCGCGCGGTCCATGCGCACCATCTGCGACACCCTGCTGGACGACGCCCGCGAGAACGCGCTGAGCCCGGCGTCGGCCCCGGGAACGACCGACGTCGTGCCCGTCCTGGGCCGGCTGACCCGGTGCCTCGGCGCACCGGACCGGGTGAGGACCTCGGTGGAGGCGGAGGAACCGGTCCTGGAGGCGGGCGTCGCCCCCGCGCTCCTCGAACGCATCCTCAGCCCGCTGCTCGCCAACGCCGCGCGCTACGCCCGCTTCCGCGTGACCGTGTCCGCGCGGCGCGCCGCCGGGGCCGTCGGGATCGACGTCGTCGACGACGGCCCCGGCGTGCCGGAGGCGTTCGTGGCCGAGCTGTTCCAGCCCGGCCGCCGCGCCGACGCCGACGACGGACACGACGGCGCCGGCCTCGGACTGCCGCTGGCGCGGCGCCTGGCCCGCGCCGTCGGCGGGGAGGTGTCCTACGACCCCGCTCACGCGCCCGGGGCGAAGTTCACGGTCAGCCTGCCCGCCGGATGACCGCGGCGGGCGGAGCCGGAAACGCCCCCCCCCCCCCCCGCACGGGCCGCGCGCGCCGGGTCAGGCCGCGTCCTCGGCCGCCCGCCGGGGCTCGGTGACGTCCTTGCGGGTCACGGCCAGACGGACGACCAGGGCGAGGATGACGGCCAGGAACAGCACGCTGGTCACCACGGTGCCCAGCCCGACACCGCCGTCGCCCGTCGGCTGGGAGAGGTAGTCGCCGACGGAGGCGCCCAGCGGACGGGTGAGCACGTAGGCGATCCAGAAGCTCCACACCGCGTCCAGGCCGAGCGCGAAGTGAGCGACGGCGACGGCGGCGATGGCGGCGGCGAAGAGGACGGCGGACAGCCAGTACCCGAGGTCCATGCGCTCGGAGACCAGGTCGCCGGCGGCGGTCCCCAGCGCGAAGGTGAACAGCACGGCGAGCCAGTAGAAGGACTCGCGGCCCGTGGTGTCGATGTGGTGGATGGACAGGGTCCGCTCGCGCCGGTACCAGACGGCGAACACGACGGCGAGGACGACGGCGAAGACCGCCGTGCTGGTCTCCAGCGGCACGCCCAGGTTGTCGGTGAGGTTGTCGCTGATCAGCGTGCCGACGACGCTGATCAGGGCCACGGCGAGCCAGTACACGCCCGCCCGGTAGGCCCGGGTGCGGAACTGCGCCACCAGCACCACCGCCAGCACGGCGCTCATCAGCACCGACACCCCGGTCAGACCGAGGCCGGCCTTCTCGTTCAGGAGGTCGGCCGCGGTCTCCCCGACCGTGGTGCACAGCACCTTGATGATCCAGAAGTAGGCGGTGACTTCGGGCACCTTGTTCCAGCGCGGCCGGTGCCCGGCGGGCGCGGGCGGCCCGCCGGCCCCGGGGAGCGCGTTCGTCCGGGATGTTTCGAAGGTCATGACGGTGACCGTGCCACCGGCCGCCTGAACGCATCCTGACCACGCGCCCCCCCGGGTGGCACGGACGTCCGGCCGTACGACCGTCTAGCAGTACGGCGCCTGGTTGGTCAGGGACGACGCCACGCGCATCCACACGCCGAACTGGCGGTAGAGGGAGGCGAGGGGGCCGCTCGCCCGGACGGTGCGGCCGTCCTCGGCGGTGACGCCGGGGAGGCCGAGCAGGGTCGCGGGGACGGCGGCGGACTGCCAGCGGACGGTGAGGACGGCCTCGCCGGCGGGCGGGGCCGGGCGGGCCGGAAGCGCGGCGAGGGCGCCCGCCACCGCCTCCTCGATCGCCTTGCGGGCCTCCGCCTCCGGCCGCAGCTCGGCCGCGAACCGGCCGTGGGCGTACTTCACCGGGACCGTGACCACCGACGCGTCCCACTCCGCCATCTCGGCGCACGCCGCGTCGTCACCGGTGAGCGCCACCACCGGCACGCCCAGCGCCGCCGCCGTGGCGTGGGCGAGGCCGATCTCACCGACCGGGCGCCCGTCCAGCCAGATGTCCTCGATCTCGTGCCCCATGAAGCTGTGGCTGAGCACGCCCGGGGCGCCGGCCCTGGAGTGGTAGCCGACGCAGACCATCGCGTCGTACTCCCCGGTCAGCCCCTCCAGCATGCCCATCTGCTTGGGCTTGCCGCGCACCAGCCGGACGGCCGGGAGCAGGGCTTCGGGGAGGAGGTTGCGCATCGGACCGTGGGCGTCGTTGACGAGGACGTCGCTCGCGCCGGCCGCCAGCGCGCCGCGCACCGCCGCGTTCACGTCCTCCGCCATCATGGAGCGGCCGCGCTCGTAGTCCCGGCCGCCCGGCTGGACGTCGTCGGCGTCGACGAGGCCGGTGACGCCCTCCATGTCCGCACTCATGTACACACGCATGGCGTCGACCCTAACGGACCCTACGTATTGTAGGTTCCCAACCGGCAACGGACACAAGGTCGTTCGACCATCCCTTCCACCACGCCCAACGGGGGAGCCATGCAGGACACGGAGACGGCGCCCGGCGCGGAGATCTGCGCCCGCAGTCTCGCGCCGACCCTGACCGTGCTCGTCGTCAGCCTCGTCGTCGCGGCCGTCGGGGTGTACGAGCTGTGCGGCTTCGGTCTGCACAGCCTCGACCGGCGCCCGCACCTGTTCAGCGACGGCCTCGCCACCGGCGGTGTGATCGTCGCCGTGGTGGCGGCCGGGGCCGCGGTGGGCAACCTGGCCTGGACCCTGACGTCCGCCCGGCGCGGCATGGAACGGACGGGCTGACGAGATGTGCGAAAGGCCGGAAAGGACCGGGTAAGAACCTCGCCCGGTACGCTCCTGTCCCACACGCCGACCGGCGACGCCCCGCCCTACGAGCTGTAGGGTCCGCGTAGAACCGTCCCCCTCCCCAAGGTGACCAGTCACCATGCCCGCTCCGCAGTCGACCCTGCCCTCGCCCCACGCCCCCGCCCAGGCCGGCCCGCGCCGGACGCTCCCGTCGCTCACCCCCGGCCCGCGGCTGCGCGCCGCGGCGGCCTCGGCCACGGTCTGGTACCTGCGGCTGATCGCCGTACTCAACGTCCTCGCGGTGCTGTCCCTGCCGTTCCGCGAGGAGGTCCACGAGCACAACACCAGCAAGCTCTTCAACCAGCAGCACCCGCACCAGCACGTCGGCGCCTTCTTCACGCCGTACCTGGCCACCGCCGGCCTGGTCTCCGCCGCGCTCGCGATCTTCCTGACGCTGGTGATGCGGCGGCGCAAGCGGGCCGCGTGGCTCACCAACCTGCTGCTCGCCGGCCCGCTCTTCCTGGTCTACGCCCTCGGCCTCACCCAGGACCGGTACGCCGACCACGTCTTCAACTGGGTCTCCGCCGCCCTGACCGGCCTGTTCGTGGCGGCCCTGCTGATCGGCCGGCGCGAGTTCAACGCCGTCGGCGACCCCTCCAACCCCAAGCTGGCGCTGGCCGTCGGCGCGGGCGGCCTGCTGGTCACGGGCGGCCTCGGCACCCTGCTGGTGCACGCCACCAACAAGCTGCCCGGCGCCGGTCTCACCGACGAGATCGCCTACACCTACCTGCGGGGCATCAGCGTCGGCGTCTTCGCCGACCGCATCGAGCACGTGCACGCCCCCCGCTGGACCGACATCACGGTCAACGCGCTGCTCGCCGCGGCCTTCTGCCTCGTCCTGTACGCCTGCTTCCGCTCCCCGCGCGGCAAGCAGCTGCTCACCGCCGCCGACGAGGAGAGACTGCGCGCGCTGCTCGACAAGCACGGCGCCCGCGACTCCCTCGGCTACTTCGCGCTGCGCCGCGACAAGGCGGCCGTCTTCTCCCCCAGCGGCAAGGCGGCGATCACCTACCGCGTCGTCGGCGCGGTCTCCCTCGCCTCCGGCGACCCGATCGGCGACCCGGAGGCGTGGCCCGGTGCCATCGACGCCTGGCTCGCCGAGGCCCGCCGGCACGCGTGGATCCCGGCGGTCATGGGCGCGAGCGAGGAGGCCGGCACCGTCTACGCCCGGCACGGACTCGACGCCCTGGAACTCGGTGACGAGGCCATCGTGGACATCGCCGACTTCACCCTGGAGGGCCGCGCGATGCGCGTGGTCCGCCAGGCCCACAACCGGGTCAAGCGGGCCGGCTACACCGTGCGCGTCCGCCGCCACGAGGACATCCCGGCCGAGGAGATGGCCGTCCTCGTCGACCGCGCCGACCGGTGGCGCGACGGCGCGACCGAGCGCGGCTTCTCCATGGCCCTCGGCCGCCTCGGCGACCCGGCGGACGGCCGCTGCGTGATGCTGGAGTGCCGGGACGCCGACGGCGAGCCCCGCGCCCTGCTCAGCTTCGTGCCCTGGGGCGAGCACGGCCTCTCCCTGGACCTGATGCGCCGCGACCGCGACTGCGAGAACGGTCTGATGGAGTACATGGTCGTCGAGCTGCTGCTGGGCGCGAAGGAGCTGGGGGTGGAACGGGTGTCGCTGAACTTCGCGATGTTCCGCTCGGTCTTCGAGCGCGGCGCCCGCCTCGGCGCGGGCCCGGTGCTGCGGCTGTGGCGCTCGATCCTCACCTTCTTCTCACGCTGGTGGCAGATCGAGTCCCTGTACCGGGCCAACGCGAAGTACCGGCCGGTGTGGGAACCCCGCTTCCTGCTCTTCGCCAAGTCCAGCGACATCCCCCGGATCGGTCTGGCCAGCGCCCGGGCGGAGGGGTTCCTCACCCTGCCGGTGATCGGCGAGCGGTCCTCGTAGCCTCCCGGCGCGGGGGCCGGACGGCCGCCTCCCCGTGAGGGGGCGGCCGTCCGCCTTCCCGGTGGAGCCGGTCAGCCCCCGCCCACCGTGAAGCCGATCACCGCGCCGCCGCCCTCCCGCCGGTAGGCGAACGGCGCGCCCCCGTGCGCCATCGCGACCTCCCGGACGATGGACAGACCGAGCCCGGAGCCCGGCAGGGAGCGCGCGTCGGCGGCCCGGTAGAAGCGGTCGAAGATCCGGATCAGGTCGCCCTCCGCGATCCCGGGGCCCCGGTCCAGCACCTCCACCCGTACCGTCCCCGGCCGCGCCGGGCCCGTCACCTGGACCTCGATCGGCGCCTTGCCCGCACGGTCGAACTTGGCCGCGTTCTCGACCAGGTTGGAGATGGCCCGTTGCAGCATCCCGGGCCGGCCGTCGGTCGTGGTGTCCCCGGCGGCCCGCAGCACGATCTCCCGCCCGGTGCGCCGTGACGCCAGCCCCACCACGTCCTCCGCGATGTCGGCGAGGTCGACCCGCTGGGGCGGCTCGGTGTCGGACTGCCCGGCGGCGAGGTCGACCAACTCGTTGACCAGATCGGTGAGTTCGCGCGCCTCCTGGGTGAGGTCGGCGACCAGGTCGTCCCGGGTGTCCGGCGGCAGCTCGTCGATGCGCCGCAGCAGCGAGATGTTGGTGCGCAGCGAGGTGAGCGGCGTGCGCAGCTCGTGGCCTGCGTCCTGGACCAGCCGCCGCTGGTCCTCCTCCGACTGCGCGAGCCGTCCCAGCATCCGGTCGAAGGCGCGGCCGAGCCGCCCCACCTCGTCCAGCCCCGCCACCGGCACCTCGATGCCCAGGCGACGGGTGCGGGCGACGTCCTCGGCGGCGGAGGTGAGCACCACCAGGCGCCGGGTGATCCGGCGGGCCAGCCACCAGCCGAACAGACCGGCCGCCACCACCACGGCCGCCGTCAGGATCAGCGTCCGCTGCTGGAGGGTGCGCAGCAGGTCCTCGGTGTCGCTGAACTCCTGCGCGACCTGTACCGCGCCCCGGCCGCGGCCGAGCGAGACGGTGGCGATGCGGAAGAGGTCGTCGCCGACCCGTACGTCCTTGTGCTCGGCGACCTTCCCGGCCGTGCGCGCGGTCGCCATCGCCCGGTCGCGGGAGGTGACGGGCAGCACCGGGCTGCCGTGGTCCGTGATCTGCCCCTGCGCGCCGAGCACCTGGACGTCGGTGCGGGCGGGGCGGACCAGGTCGTGTCCGGGCCGGGAGGAGGAGAAGTCCTCGGGGACCATCGTGTGCTGGCGCACCTCGTCCCGTACGTCCTGGACGACCTGGCTGAACACCGACTGCTGGTCGACGCGGACCAGCCGGGCCGCGGAGCCGTACGACACGATGCCGACGAGGATGGTGACGGCGGCGGTGACGGCGGCGAAGGAGACGGCGAAGGTGGTGCGCAGGGAGACCAGCTTGGGCCGGCGCCTGGCCGGCGTCCGGCGCAGGCGGTCCACTCAGTCCTCCCGCAGCACGTAACCCACGCCCCGCACCGTGTGGATCAGCTGGGGGGCGCCGGGCTCGTCCAGCTTGCGGCGCAGATAGCCGACGTAGACGGCGAGGTTCTTGGAGCCGGGGCCGAAGTCGTAGCCCCAGATACGGTCGTAGATGGTGGAGTGGTCGAGCACGATGCCGGCGTTGCGGACCAGCAGTTCCAGCAGCTCGAACTCGGTGCGGGTCAGCTCCAGCTCCCGCTTGCCGCGCCAGACGCGGCGGGCCTGGAGGTCCATGCGCAGGCCGGCGGCCTCGATCTGCCGGTCGGACAGCTGGGGCTCGCCCCGGCCGGCGCCGTCGCCGCCGCTCGTCGCGGCGGGGACCGGGCTGGTGCGGCGCAGCAGGGCGCGCAGCCGGGCGAAGACCTCCTCGACGTCGAAGGGCTTGACCACGTAGTCGTCGGCGCCGGCGTCCAGGCCCGCGATGCGGTCGGCGGTCTCGACGAGGGCGGTGAGCATGAGGATGGGGGTGCGGTCGCCCTCGGCGCGCAGCACGCGGCAGACCTGGAGGCCGTCGATGCCGGGCATCATCACGTCGAGCACGAGGACGTCCGGCGGGGTCTTGTGGGCCTGCGCGAGCGCCTCGACGCCGTCCGCCACCGCCGTCACCTCGTACCCTTCCAGGGTCAGGGCACGCTCCAGGGCATGGCGAATGGCACGGTCGTCTTCGGCGAGCAGCACAGTCTGGGGCACGTACCCAGTTTGCCAAGGTCTCGATCGGTTCGGCCGGGGCGGATGGGCCTGCGATCACCCTTTTTACCGCCCTCTAACCGTCAAACGCGCAACCGCCTCGGGTCCCCTACCGTCTTCTCACCCACCCGTGGACAGCCCGCGCGCGGCAGGGCGGCGGCGCGGCCCGGAACCCCTGCCACGGACGGCGCCCACCCGTCCGACCGGGTCGGACGGGTGGGCGGCAAGGCGGTGGGCCTACGGCTCCAGCGCCGCCAGCTGTTCGGCGAAGGGCACCACGCGGGGCTCCGTGCGATGTCCGGCCTTCGGCATCAGGGCGGCCAGTTCCTGGCCCGCCCGCTCGATCCGTTCCGCGAGGCCCTCCGCGCCCCAGTCCTCGGAGGCGGCGTAGACCCCGGTGGGGACGGCCACGGCCCGCAGGTAGGAGAAGAGCGGGCGCAGCGCGTGGTCCAGGACCAGGGAGTGCCGCGCGGTGCCGCCGGTCGCGGCGAGCAGCACCGGCTTGCCCGTCAGCGCGTCCTTGTCCAGCACGTCGAAGAAGGACTTGAACAGCCCGCTGTACGACGCGGAGAACACGGGCGTGACGACGATCAGCCCGTCCGCGCCGGTCACCGCGTCCTGCGCCGCGGCCAGCGCCCGTCCCGGGAACCCGTTGGTGAGGTTGTGCGCGATCTCCACGGCGAGGTCGCGCACCTCGATCACCTGCACGTCCACCTCCGCGTCAGCCCGCCGGACGACGGCGGCGGCCAGCCGGTCGGCGAGCAGCCGGGTGGAGGACGGGACGCTCAGTCCCGCCGATACGACGACGAGCTTCATACGGTGCTCTCCTCCTTCGTGTCCTGCGCGTCCTGCGTGTCCTTCGCGTCCTTCGCGGCGAGCAGCGACCGGTGGGTCGGGGCGTCCGGCACGTTCGCCGGGCGGTTCTTCGCGAACTCCTTCCGCAGCACCGGCACGACCTCCTCGCCGAGCATGTCCAGCTGCTCCAGGACGGTCTTCAGCGGCAGTCCCGCGTGGTCCATCAGGAACAGCTGGCGCTGGTAGTCGCCGGCGTACTCCCGGAAGGAGAGGGTCCGCTCGATCACCTGCTGCGGGGAACCCACCGTCAGCGGGGTCTGCTCGGTGAACTCCTCCAGCGACGGACCGTGCCCGTACACCGGGGCGTTGTCGAAGTACGGACGGAACTCGCGCACCGCGTCCTGCGAGTTCTTCCGCATGAACACCTGACCGCCCAGCCCGACGATCGCCTGCTCCGGCGTGCCGTGCCCGTAGTGCGCGTACCGGTTGCGGTACAGCTCGATCATCCGCCTGGTGTGACCGGTGGGCCAGAAGATGTTGTTGTGGAAGAAGCCGTCACCGTAATAGGCCGCCTGCTCGGCGATCTCCGGCGAGCGGATCGATCCGTGCCACACGAACGGCGCGACCCCGTCCAGCGGCCTGGGGGTCGAGGTGAAGCCCTGCAACGGCGTGCGGAACCGGCCCTCCCAGTCCACGACGTCCTCACGCCACAGCCGGCGCAGCAGCGCGTAGTTCTCCACCGCCAGGTTGATGCCCTCACGGATGTCCTTGCCGAACCACGGATACACCGGACCCGTGTTGCCGCGGCCCATCATCAGGTCCACCCGCCCGTCCGCCAGGTGCTGGAGCATCGCGAAATCCTCCGCGATCTTCACCGGGTCGTTCGTCGTGATCAGCGTCGTCGACGTCGACAGGACCAGGTTCTCCGTACGCGCGGCTATGTACCCGAGCATCGTGGTCGGCGACGACGGCACGAACGGCGGGTTGTGGTGCTCACCCGTCGCGAACACGTCCAGACCGACCTCCTCCGCCTTCAGCGCGATCGCGACCATCGCCTTGATCCGCTCACGCTCGGACGGCGTACGCCCCGTGGTCGGGTCCGGCGTGACGTCACCGACCGTGAAGATCCCGAACTGCATGGCCGCTCACCTTCCCAAGTTGTTTACGATTCAACTATACCCCGCCAACAGAGCCCCACCGCCGGATATTCCGGAGCACCCGCCGTGCGAAGCTGCCTCCATGCCGATCCTCCGTTCCGCCGCCCTCTTCGTCGTCGCCGCGCTGTTCGAGATCGGCGGTGCCTGGCTGGTCTGGCAGGGCGTGCGGGAGCACCGGGGCTGGCTCTGGGCGGCCGGCGGGGTGCTCGCGCTCGGGGCGTACGGCTTCGTCGCCACCTTCCAGCCGGACGCCCACTTCGGCCGCATCCTGGCCGCGTACGGCGGCATCTTCGTGGCGGGCTCGCTGCTGTGGGGCGCGGTCGCCGACGGTTACCGCCCCGACCGCTGGGACATCACCGGCGCGCTGGTCTGCCTCGCCGGCATGGCCCTGATCATGTGGGCGCCGAGGAACGGCGGCTGACCCTCGCCTACATTGGACGCACGTCCGCCGTCCCACCCGAGGAGCAGTCCATGGCCACGTCCGCCCCGTCCGCCGCCTCCCGCATCGCCGTCGTCACGGGTGCGAGCAGCGGTATCGGCGCCGCGACGGCCCGGCAGCTCGCCGCGGCCGGCTACCGCGTGGTGCTCACCGCCCGCCGCAAGGACCGCATCGAGGCGCTGGCCGAGGAGATCAACGCGGCCGGTCACTCGGCGACGGCGTACCCGCTGGACGTGACGGACCGCGCGGCCGTGGACGAGTTCGCCACGGCCTTCAAGACCATCGGCGTCCTCGTGAACAACGCGGGCGGCGCGCTCGGCGCAGACCCGGTGGCCACCGGCGACCCGGCCGACTGGCGCACGATGTACGAGACCAACGTCATCGGCACCCTGAACCTCACCCAGGCCCTGCTGCCCAAGCTGGAGGCGAGCGGCGACGGGGTCGTGGTGGTCGTCTCCTCCACCGCCGGCCACGCCACCTACGAGGGCGGCGCCGGCTACGTCGCCGCCAAGCACGGCGCCCACGTCCTCGCCGAGACCCTCCGCCTGGAGATCGTCGGCAGCCCGGTGCGCGTCGTGGAGATCGCGCCCGGCATGGTGCGGACCGAGGAGTTCGCCCTCACCCGCTTCGGCGGCGACGCGGAGAAGGCGGCGAAGGTCTACGCGGGCGTGGCCGAGCCGCTGACCGCCGAGGACGTGGCCGAGACCATCACCTGGGCGGTGACCCGGCCCAGCCACGTCAACATCGACCTCCTGGTCGTACGCCCGCGCGCCCAGGCCTCCAACACCAAGGTCCACCGGGAGCAGTGATGGCCGGGGAACCCGCCGGTGCCGGGGACGCACCCGAGCCTCTCACCTCCGCCGAGGCCTACGACAAGCGCCGCCTCGCCCAGGAGAAGAGGGACGAGCGCAAGGTCTGGTACTTCCTGGCCTACTTCCTCTTCGGCATCCACCTGGTGGCGTTCGTCATGATCTACGCCGTGCGCCACGCCAAGTGATCACCGGCCGGCGGGCGCCCGGCAGGACGGGTCGTCCACGATGACCGCGTGCGCGGGCAGGATCTTGACGTCGTCCTTGTCCTCGACCTTGACGAACTTGGTGGTGGCGTAGCCCCGCTTGCCCTCGCCGACGCACTTGGTGGCGAGGTTCCCGAACCCGTCGGGGAAGTTGTAGACCTCGGCGGGCGAGTCCTCCCCGGCCCGGCCCGACACCGGCGCGTCCGCCTTGCCCCGCTCCTCGTAGTGCTGCCGGGAGCAGCCGCCGAGCAGCAGCACCGCGCCGAGCACGGTCACGGCGAGGCCCGCGCTCAGCCGGCGCACGCCTTGTCCTCCACGATCTGCACGTTCGACGGCGCGTTGGCGTTGGTGGTCACATACGCCCGGTACCCGTGCCCGACGCACTTGGTGGCGAGGTTCCCGAACCCGTCGGGAAAGTTGTAGACCTCGGCGGGCGTGTTGTCCCCGGCCTTGCCCTGCACGGGCGCGTCACCCTTGCCGCGCTGGTCTTCGTAGTGCTGCGAGCAGCCCGCCAGCAGAGCCACCACGGCCACCGCCAGGCCCGCGGCCCGGACCGCCCCTCTTGTGCGCACTCGGTTCATCGGCCTTCCCCCTCCGGAGAGTTGACGCGTGCACCATGAGGACAACGGGGCGGGCCGCCGCGGTTCCGCCCCGCCGGGTCCGAGCTCCGCTCAGCCCTTCACGCAGACGACCTGCTTCAGCCTGGCCACGACCTCCACCAGGTCGCGCTGCTGCTCGATGACCTGGTCGATGGACTTGTAGGCGCCCGGGATCTCGTCCACCACGCCGGAGTCCTTGCGGCACTCCACGCCCCGCGTCTGCTCCTCCAGGTCCCTGGCGGTGTACCGCCGCTTGGCCGCGTTGCGGCTCATGCGCCGGCCCGCGCCGTGCGAGGCCGAGTTGAAGGAGTCGTCGTTGCCCAGGCCCCGCACGATGTACGACCCCGTGCCCATGGAGCCCGGGATGATCCCGAACTCCCCGGACCCGGCCCGGATCGCGCCCTTGCGGGTCACCAGCAGGTCCACGCCCTCGTACCGCTCCTGCGCCACGTAGTTGTGGTGGCAGGAGATCTCCGGCTCGAAGAGGGGCTTGGCCTTCTTGAACTCCTTGCGGATCACGTCCTTCAGGAGCGCCATCATCAGGGTGCGGTTGTACTTGGCGTACTCCTGCGCCCAGAACAGGTCGTTGCGGTACGCCGCCATCTGCGGGGTGTCCGCGACGAAGACGGCGAGGTCGCGGTCGACCAGGCCCTGGTTGTGCGGGAGCTTCTGGGCCACGCCGATGTGGTGCTCGGCCAGTTCCTTGCCGATGTTGCGGGAACCGGAGTGCAGCATCAGCCAGACCGCGCCCGCGGTGTCCGTGCAGACCTCGATGAAGTGGTTGCCGCCACCGAGCGTGCCCATCTGCTTGACGGCGCGCTCCTGCCGGAACCGGACCGCGTCGGCCACGCCGTCGAACCGCCCCCAGAACTCGTCCCACCCGCTGGTGGCGAGGCCGTGGAAGCCGCCGGGCTCGACCGGGTCGTCATGCATCCCGCGCCCGACCGGAATGGCCTGTTCGATCTTGCTCCGCAGCCGGGACAGGTCGCCCGGCAGGTCGTTCGCGGTCAGCGACGTCCTCACCGCCGACATCCCGCAGCCGATGTCCACCCCGACGGCGGCCGGGCAGACGGCGTCCCGCATCGCGATCACCGAACCGACCGTCGCGCCCTTGCCGTAGTGCACGTCCGGCATGACCGCGAGGCCCTCGATCCACGGCAGGGTGGCGACGTTCTGCAACTGGCGCAGGGCGACGTCCTCGACCGTCGCCGGGTCCGTCCACATCCGGATCGGCACCCGCGCGCCCGGTATCTCCACGTACGGCATGACTTCCTCGTTCCCCCGGAAACGACAACAAAAGGCTTGAGAGCGACAAAAAGGAAAAGCAACGCCAGAAGCGCTGACAGCGGACTTCGAACCGGCGTTCACGGCGGCGCGTGCGATACACATTGTCTCCAGGCCGGACCCCGCCGCGGCAAGCGAATAACCAGCGGGGACACTGGTGCGACCATCGAGCGCATCCGTCGGAGCGCAGCCGTCGAGAGGAGCCCGCCCGTGCAGCGGAAGGCGTACGTAACCGGCACCGCCGCCCTCCTCGCGGCGCTGCTGACCGGCTGCACGGGCGGCTCCGGCGGCTCCGGCGCGGCGGACGACGCCAACCCCGGTGACGCGGGCACCGCCACGGCCGCCGCCCAGCCCGGCAGGTACCGCACCCTGCCCGAGCCCTGCGGCGCGGTCGGCCACGACACCCTCGACTCCCTGCTGCCCGGCATCAAGCAGATGACCGACCCCAGCCAGCGGGACAAGGCCTACCAGGGCGAGGCGGAGCTGACCTACGACACCGACCGCAAGGTCGGCTGCCGCTGGAAGGTCGCCTCCGCCGACGCCACCGACCGGCTCTCCGTCGACCTCGAACGCGTGGTGTCGTACGACAACACGGTCAGCGACGACGACCAGGCCGGCCAGCTCTTCCGGGAGAAGGAGACGGCCGCCCACCTCCCCGAGCCGAGCGGCACCCCCTCGGCGCCCGCCACGCACGGCGACGGGCCGAGCGGCACCCCCTCCGGCTCCGCCTCCCCCGCGGACGCCACCGGCGACTCCTCCTCCGCGTCGGCGTCCACCTCGCCCGACCTCCAGCCGCGCGCCCTCTCCGACCTCGGTGACGAGGCGTACCTCGACGACCAGCTCGCCGGGTCCGGATCGACGGCCGCACAGCGGACGGTGACTGTGGTCTTCCGCACGTCCAACGTCGTCGTCACCATCCAGTACGAGGAGCAGCCGATGGCCGCCGGAACGACCCCCGACAGCAAGGAAATGCAGGACAGGGCCCGGAAACTGGCCTCCCGGCTGGACGGCGCGCTCGGCGGCTGATCCACTTCCCGGCCCCGGCGGCCCCCGTCCGCGAAGCCCCCGAACGGAAACCGCACAGCTCCTTCACCGCGTACGGTGGGGCCCCGCAGGAACCCGCACGAACACCGAGCGTCATGAGTGAAGGAACCATGCAGCGAGACGACCGAGCCCACCTGAGCCAGCGAACCAGGAACCTCCGCCGTGTTCTTGTCTGCGCGGCAGCCGTTCCCGCCTTGCTGATCACCGCGGCCTGCTCCTCCGACTCCGGCGACTCCAAGCCCAAGAGTGGCGACGGCGCGAGCGCCGGGCAGTCGGCGAGCCGCAGCGCGACGCCCTCCGCCAGCGCCACCCCGACCGTCGAGCCGGCCACGTACACGACGCTCCCGAACCCCTGCAAGGTGCTGTCGGACAAGACCCTGGGCGACCTGGTCCCCAAGGCCGACACCGCGGGCAAGAAGGGCAGTTCGGACGAACCGTCGTCCCGTTCCTCCTGCTCCTGGAGCAGCCTGGACAACAACGGCGTCAAGGGCTCCCAGTTCCGCTGGCTGAACGTCTCCCTGCTGCGCTTCGACTCCGACACCGCGCGCGGCTCCGCCAACACCCAGGCGCACGCGTACTTCGGCAACCAGGTCAAGGACTCCCAGTCGGTGGACGGCGGCACGAACGCCAAGGTCCAGCCGGTCTCCGGCGCCGGCGACGAGGCGACCGCGGTCCGCTACGACCTGAAGAAGAAGGAAGGCCTCTTCAAGCAGGAGACGATCGTCGCCCGGGTGCAGAACATCGTCGTCACCCTCGACTACAACGGCGCGGGCCTCGCGGGCGACAAGACCCCCGACGCCGACGACATCGCCAAGTCCGCGGAGAAGGCCGTCAAGGAGGTCGTGGCCTCGATCTCCTCCGCCGGCAAGGACAACTCCCCGGGCGGCTCGTCGGCGAGCCCCTCCTCGTCCGCCAAGTCGCCCTCGGCCGACGCTTCTTCGTCCAAGTCGCCCGACAAGAAGGGCTGACCGAACGGGCTTACGCCCGACCGGCGCCACGTGCCCCGCACACGTGTGCCACCCTGTTGCGTCGCAACAACAGGCAACGGGAGGGGAGTACGAGTGGCCGCGCCACCGCAGCTGACTCGGATGCACCGGATACTCATCGGCGTGGTCGTGGGCGGTGCCCTGATCATCGCGGGAATCGGTTTCGCCGGTTCCTACGCGGCCGTCCGTGAGCTGGCCTGGAAGAAGGGCTTCGGGAACTTCGCCTATGTGTTCCCGGTCGGCATCGACGCCGGCATCTGTGTCCTGCTCGCCCTGGACCTGCTGCTGACCTGGATCCGCATCCCCTTCCCGCTGCTGCGCCAGACGGCCTGGCTGCTGACGGCGGCGACGATCGCGTTCAACGGCGCCGCCGCCTGGCCGGACCCGCTGGGCGTCGGCATGCACGCGGTGATCCCGGTGCTCTTCGTCGTCTCCGTCGAGGCGGCCCGGCACGCCGTCGGCCGCATCGCCGACATCACGGCCGACAAGCACATGGAGGGCGTCCGGATCACCCGCTGGCTGCTCTCCCCGGTGCCGACGTTCCTGCTGTGGCGCCGCATGAAGCTCTGGGAGCTGCGCTCCTACGACCAGGTCATCAAGCTCGAACAGGAACGCCTCGTCTACCAGGCCCGGCTCCGTTCCCGCTTCGGCCGCGCCTGGCGCCGCAAGGCCCCGGTCGAGTCCCTGATGCCGCTGCGCCTGGCCCGCTACGGCGTCCCGCTGGCGGAGACGGCCCCCTCGGGCCTGCTGGCCGCGGGGATAGAACCGGTCCTGCTGCCCCCGGCGCCCACGGCCGAGCTGACGGCGGGGGTTCCGGCGGCGGCCGGTACCGGTGAGGGCCCGTCGGCCGGTGCCACCGCGCCCGCGGGGGCCGTACCCACGCGGCCGGCGCCCGCGCGGCCCGCCGCCGCGCCCGCCCCGCACGGCGAGCAGCGCCCCCCGGCCCCCGAGAGCCCCCCGGGCCCCCTGCCGGACGATCAGAGCCCCTGGTTCCAGGCCCCCCGCGAGGTCGAGTACCACGGCGACTACGACCCCACCTACGAGCCGCCCCCGGAGCCCCAGTACGAGCCGGAGGAGCAGTACGAGGACTGGTACGAGGACCAGCCGCCGGAGCAGTTCCAGCAGCCCTCCCCCGAGGAGACCGGCAGCTTCCCGATCCCGGTGAGCCCCAACCGCACCCGGGAACTGGGCGAGGGCGGCGGCTACCCCGAGCCCGAGCCGACCGAGGAGGACTACTACCAGGTCTTCCGCAAGTCGATAGACGGCAGCTACCCGACCGGCGCCCAGTTCAAGGACAACGTCGAGGCGACCTTCGGCATCGCCCTCCCGCTGGACCGGGCCAACCGCATGGTCGAGCACTTCAGCGAGCACCACGACGCACAGCTGCGGGAATACCCCATCGCCTAGGGAACGCGCGGACGCATCGCCGAAGAACGAGCGGACATGACGAAGGGGCCCTCCCGAAAGAGGGCCCCTTCCGCGCGTCCGCGTCACATCGGCGTCACTCGCCGAGCAGGCTCCGCACCCGCTCCTGGCCCACCGCCAGCAGCAGCGTGGGCAGCCGCGGCCCGGTGTCCCGGCCCACGAGCAGCTGGTACAGCAGCGCGAAGAAGGACCGCTGGGCGGTCTTGATCTCCGGCGGCAGCTCCTTCGGCGTCGCGTCCGCCGAGAACCCGGCCTGCACCTTCGGCACGCCGTACACGAGGTGCGTCAGCCCGTCCAGCGACCAGTGCTCGGCCAGGCCGTCGAGCAGCAGCCGCACGGACCGCTGCGACGCCTCGTCCAGCGACTTCAGCAGCTCGGCGTCCGGCTCCTCGCGCACGATGGTCCGCTGGTCCGCCGGCACGTGCGTGTTGATCCACGCCTCGGCCTTGTCGTACCGCGGGCGCGCCTCGTCCAGCGAGCCCAGCGGCCGCTCCGGGTCCAGCTCGGAGAGGATGCGCAGGGCCTGGTCCTCGTGGCCCGCCGTGATGTCGGCGACGGAGGCCAGCGTCCGGTACGGCAGCGGGCGCGCCGTCTTCGGCAGCTCACCGGCCGCCGTGCCCACCGCGCGGGTGTACGCGGCGACGTCGCCCGGCAGCGCGGAGCCGTCGGCGACCTTCGCGGCGAGCTTGTCCCACTCGTCGTAGAGCCGCTGGATCTCCTGGTCGAAGGCGATCTTGAAGGACTGGTTGGGCCGGCGGCGGGCGTACAGCCAGCGCAGCAGCTGCGGCTCCATGATCTTCAGCGCGTCCGCCGGGGTCGGCACGCCACCGCGCGAGGACGACATCTTGGCCATGCCGGAGATGCCGACGAAGGCGTACATCGGGCCGATGGGCTGCTTGCCGTCGAAGATGCCGACGATCTGCCCGCCCACCTGGAAGGACGACCCCGGCGAGGAGTGGTCGACACCGCTCGGCTCGAAGACCACGCCCTCGTAGGCCCAGCGCATCGGCCAGTCGACCTTCCAGACCAGCTTGCCGCGGTTGAACTCGGCGAGCCGGACGGTCTCGGTGAAGCCGCACTCGTTGCAGGTGTACGACAGCTCGGTGGTGTCGTCGTCGTACGAGGTGACCGTGGTCAGGTCCTTCTCGCAGTTGCCGCAGTACGGCTTGTACGGGAAGTACCCGGCGGAGCCGGAGGAGCCGTCGTCCTCGGACGCGGCGCCGGAACCCTCCTCGGCCTCCAGCTCGGCCTCGTCCACGGCCTTCTGCTGCTGCTTCTTGACCTTGGGCTTGGTGCGGTACTGGGCGAGGATCGCGTCGATGTCGCCCCGGTGCCTCATGGCGTGCAGGATCTGCTCGCGGTAGGCACCGGAGGTGTACTGCTCGGTCTGGCTGATCCCGTCGAACTCGACGCCCAGCTCGGCCAGCGACTCGACCATGGCGGCCTTGAAGTGCTCGGCCCAGTTCGGGTACGACGAGCCCTTCGGGGCCGGGACCGAGGTCAGCGGCTTGCCGATGTGCTCGGCCCAGGAGTCGTCGACGCCGGCGATGCCCGCCGGGACCTTGCGGTAGCGGTCGTAGTCGTCCCAGGAGATCAGGTGGCGGACCTGGTACCCGCGGCGGCGGATCTCGTCGGCGACCAAGTGCGGGGTCATGACCTCGCGCAGGTTGCCCAGGTGGATGGGGCCGGACGGGGAGAGGCCGGACGCGACCACGACCGGTTTGCCCGGGGCCCGGCGCTCCGACTCCTCGATGACCTCATCCGCGAAACGGGAGACCCAGTCGGTGGTCTCGGTGCTCTGAGCCACGATCGGCACGTCCTTCTTTCTCCATCGGGCAGCCGCAGCGGTCGCACGGCTGACCGCTCCATTGTCCCAGGCGGGGCCACATCCACGAAAACGGCTTTTCAACGCGTTGGACGGCCTTCCCGCGGGCCGCGTTCACCGGCGGACCGGAAAATTCGCTACACCCCCCGTGGGATACTGGGCGTGACCATCCATCCCCACGAGGAGAACGGCACTCCACCTATGGCCTCGGTCACGTCCCTCAGCGACTCCGTCCAGCAGCACCTCGCGTCCGCCCTCTCGGCCACCCTGCCGGAGGCCGCCGACGCGGACCCGCTGCTGCGACGAAGCGACCGGGCCGACTTCCAGGCCAACGGCATCCTGGCCCTCGCCAAGAAGGCGAAGGCCAACCCGCGCGAGCTGGCCACCCAGGTCGTCGCCCAGGTGACCACCGGTTCGGTGATCAAGGACATCGAGGTCTCCGGCCCCGGCTTCCTCAACATCACCGTCTCCGACCGGGCGATCACCGAGAACCTCGCCGCGCGGTACGCGGACGAGGCCGGCCGCCTCGGCGTCCCGTTCAGCGCGAACCCGGGCACCACGGTGATCGACTACGCGCAGCCGAACGTGGCCAAGGAGATGCACGTCGGCCACCTGCGCTCCGCGGTGATCGGCGACTCGGTCGTCCAGCTCCTGGAGTTCACCGGCGAGACCGTGGTCCGCCGCCACCACATCGGCGACTGGGGCACCCAGTTCGGCATGCTCATCCAGTACCTGGACGAGCACCCGCACGAGCTGGACCACAAGCGGTCCGCCGAGGACACCGCCGCCTCCGGCGAGGAGGCGATGTCCAACCTGGACCGCCTCTACAAGGCCGCCCGGGGGCTCTTCGACTCCGACGAGGAGTTCAAGACCCGCGCCCGCCGCAGGGTGGTCGACCTCCAGGCCGGCGACCCGCGCACGCTCGCGATCTGGCAGAAGTTCGTGGACGAGTCGAAGATCTACTTCTTCTCCGTCTTCGAGAAGCTGGACATGGAGATCCGGGACGCGGACATCGTCGGCGAGTCCGGGTACAACGACATGCTGGCCGAGACCTGCCGCCTGCTGGAGGAGTCCGGCGTCGCGGTCCGCTCCGAGGGCGCGCTCTGTGTCTTCTTCGACGACATCAAGGGCCCGGACGGCAACCCGGTGCCGCTGATCGTCCAGAAGTCCGACGGCGGCTACGGCTACGCGGCCACCGACCTCTCCGCGATCCGCGACCGCGTCTTCAACCTCAAGGCGAACACCCTCCTGTACGTGGTGGACGCGCGCCAGGCCCTGCACTTCCGGATGGTCTTCGAGACCGCCCGCCGGGCCGGCTGGCTGAACGACGACGTGACCGCCTACCAGCTGGCCTTCGGCACGGTCCTGGGCAAGGACGGCAAGCCGTTCAAGACGCGTGCGGGCGAGACGGTCCGTCTGGTCGACCTCCTCGACGAGGCCGTCGACCGCGCCTCGGCCGTGGTCCGCGAGAAGGCCCAGGACCTCTCGGAGGAGGAGATCGCCGAGCGGGGCGCCCAGGTGGGCATCGGCGCGGTGAAGTACGCGGACCTGTCGACGTCGGCGAACCGGGACTACAAGTTCGACCTGGACCAGATGGTCTCGCTCAACGGCGACACCTCCGTCTACCTCCAGTACGCCTACGCCCGCATCCAGTCCATCCTGCGCAAGGCCGGCGACACCCGTCCCGCCGCCCACCCCGAGCTGGACCTGGCGGCCGCGGAACGCGCCCTCGGCCTGCACGCGGACGCCTTCGCGGAGACGGTCGCCGAGGCCGCCAAGGACTTCGCCCCCCACAAGCTGACGGCCTACCTCTACCAGCTGGCCTCCCTCTACACGACCTTCTACGACAAGTGCCCGGTCCTGAAGGCCGAGACGCCCGCCCAGGTCGAGAACCGCCTCTTCCTGTGCGACGTCACGGCCCGCACCCTGCACCAGGGCATGTCCCTGCTGGGCATCAGGACCCCCGAGAAGCTCTGAGGACGAGCCGTCGGCGGCCGCGGAGTCCGTCTCCGCGGCCGTCCGGCCGTCACTGGCCCCCGTTGTCCTCCACCAGCTCCCGCGCCCGGCGGGTCACCGCCAGGCGTACCGAGTCCGGGGAGAGGACGCGCAGCGGGGTGCCCAGGGTGAGCAGGTAGCGGGCCAGGCCGTCCGGGTCGGGGCCGCCGATGTCGACGACGGTCGCGTCGGGGCCGTCGGGGCGGTGGGTACCGATGGTCGGGGGGATCAGACGGAGGGCCTCGGTGAGGGGCAGGGGGAGGCGGACGGTGGCCGAGAGGGGATAGGGGCCGTTCGCGATGTTGCGGGAGACCAGGTGGGCCGGGTCCGGGGGGTCGGTGAGGTCGGCCGGGTGACCGGTGGGCTGGAGGCGGTCGACGCGGTCCGCGCGGAAGGTGCGCCACGCGCCGCGCGCCACGTCCCGGGCGACCAGGTACCAGAGCCGTCCCGTGTGCACCAGCCGGTACGGGTCGATCTCCCGGACCGTGCAGCGGCCCTCGGCGTCCGTGTACGACAGTCTGGCCCGCTCCCCCCGCCGGCACGCGGCCGCCAGCTCCAGCAGCAGGCCGGGGCCGACCCCGGACCCGCCGGCGCCGGGCAGCCGGACGAAGGCGTCGTCCAGTTCGCCGAGGCGGTCCGCGATGCGGCGGGGCAGCACCTGGCGGAGCTTCAGCAGTGCCGACAGCGCGGCCTGGTCGCTGCCCACCGCCCGGTTGAGGGCCGCCTCGCTGAGGCCCACCGCCACGGCCAGCGCCTCCTCGTCGTCCAGGATCAGCGGGGGCACGCGGGTGCCGGCGCGCAGCCGGTAGCCGCCCCAGGGGCCCGCCTCGGAGTCGACCGAGTACCCGAGTTCACGCAGTCGCGCGACGTCCCGGCGGACCGTGCGGTCGGTGACCTTCAGGGACCGCGCCAGCTCGGCGCAGGTCCACGACGGCCGGGCGGACAACAGGGACAACAGGGACAGCAGTCGGGCGGACGCGGCTATCACGGGGTCATCACGCGCGGAAGTCTCGCACAGCCGCCGCACGACCAGGACCGTAACTGTCCTGGTCCCGTCGTAGCGTCCCGTTCATGACCACGAAGACCACTCCCGCCTTCCGCTACGCCGCCGTCACCTTCGACTGCGCCGACCCCCAGCGACTCGCCGCGTTCTACGGCGAGTCGCTGGGCTACCCGGTGCTCTTCTCCACCGACGACTTCGTCCTGCTCGGCAAGGAGGGCGCCGCCGGCCTCGGCTTCACCCGGATCGCCGACTACCGCCCGCCCACCTGGCCGGACCCCGCCCGCGAGAAGCAGGCCCACATCGAGCTGGGGGTGGACGACCTGGCCGAGGCGGAGCGGCGGCTGCTGGAACTCGGCGCCACCAAGCCGGAGTTCCAGCCGGGCGAGGGGCGGTGGACGGTGCTCCTCGACCCGGCCGGACACCCGTTCTGCATCACCACCCTGGCCTAGGGATCAGCTCGCCGTGCAGCTGAACGTCGGCCAGGTGGTGGAGCCGTTCTTCTGTACGGTCAGGCCCCAGTCGTTGCCGGTGCCGTTGGGCTTGGCGACCAGCACCTGGGCGCTGGGATAGCTGGCGGTCACGTTCCAGGTGGCCATGACCTTCTCGGGCGCCGGTACGTTCGCGGTGACGGTCCAGTTGCCGGAACCGCTCACCGAGACGTTGAGGTTGTACCGGTCGTCCCACACCTGGCCCGCGGTGACGGTCGCCGTACAGCCGCCGGTACCGCCGCCACCACCGCCCCCGCCCCCGCTTCCGCCGCCGTCCGGCGCGACGGCGCGGCCGGTCTGCGGGGAGATCATCCCGGCGCACATCCCGCGGCTCGCGAGGTTCTGGGCGATCCGCGGGATGGCGGCCAGGGTGTTGGCCGGCCACTCGTGCATGAGGATGACCTGGCCGTTGCCGAGCCGGGAGACCGCCTGGACGATGGCGTCCGTACTGGCGCCGTTCCAGTCCCCCGAGTCGACGTCCCAGATCACCTCGGTGAGGCCGTACTTGGCCTCGACGGCCTTCAGCGTCGCGTTGGTCTCCCCGTACGGCGGCCGGAACAGTTTCGGCGTTCCGCCGCCGGCGCTCGCGATGGCCTGCTGGGTGCGGGAGATCTCCGAGTCGATCTGGTCCTGGCTCATCTGGACGAGGTGCGGGTGGGTGTAGCTGTGGTCGCCCACCCACATCCCGGCGTCGACCTCGGCCTTGACCTGCGCCGGGTACGAGGCCGCGTACTGGCCCTCGTTGAACATGGTGGCCCGCAGCCCGTTCTGCTTGAGCGCGTTGAGGACGGCCGGTGTGTGGTCGTTGGACGGGCCGTCGTCGAAGGTGAGTCCGACGTATCCGGAGCAGGTGGCGGCCTGCGACGGCGCGGCTCCGACGGTCAGGGTGCCCGCGGTCGCGGCCGCGAGGGCGGCGGTGACGGCGAGGGCGAGTCTGGCGGTGCGCATGCGTGTTCCTCCTTGGGACCGGGGCGTCAGCTCGCCGAGCAGGACACCGTGGGCCAGGTCGTACTGCCGTTCTTCTGGATGGTCACGCCCCAGTTGTTGCCGTTGCCGTTGGGTTTGGCGACGAGCACCTGGCTGCTGGGATAGTTGGCGCTGACGTTCCAGGTGGCCATGACCTTCTCCGGGGAGGGCACGTTCATCGTCACCGTCCAGTTGCTGGAGCCGCTGACCGAGACGTTGAGGTTGTACCGGTCGTCCCACGACTGCCCGGCCGTGATGGTCGCCGTGCAGCCCCCGGTGCCACCGCCGCCGCCACCGCCACCGCCGCCCGAACCCGAGCTGTCCAGCGTGATGTTGGAGTTGCCGCTGCTCTGGTAACCCTCGGTCGCCATGATCATGTAGTAGTTGAAGCTGCCCAGGTTCATCCCGTGGGCGGCCCAGGCGTCGAAGTGGTTGCCGGTGGTGATGGTGCCGCCGGTCCGCTTGGTCTGCCGTACGCTCCAGTACTGGTTGAACGTCTTGGTGCCCTCCACCGACGGCGCGTTGGTGCGGGTCGTCTCGTAGATGTCGTACGTCCCGCCGTCACTGGTGACGGTGCCCTTGTAGGTGCCGGTGGGCCGGTAGGTGCCCCAGTTGTCGACGATGTAGTACTCGACCAGCGGGTTGGACGTCCAGCCGTACAGCGAGAGGTACGCGTTGCCGGACGGGTTGAAGGTGCCGGAGTAGGTGACGGACCGGCGCCCGCCGTTGCTCCAGCCCTTGCCCGCCACGAAGTTGCCGACGTTGCTCCAGTTGGTGCTGTAGTTGCCCGCGGAGCCCAGGTTCATGGAGACGGAGCCGCCGCCGTCGGTCCAGAACGAGTAGTAGTAGCCGTTGTTGGTGCCGGTCTGGTTCGTGGTGATGACCGTGTCGGCAGTGGCGATCCCGGTGCCGGGCAGGGTCAGCGCCCCCACGGCGAGCAGGACGACGGCGCAGGCACCTCTGAAGAGCGAGGTGAGGCGGCCCAGCGGACCGCGTTCTCTTCGGCTGCGGATCTTCATGGACGTGCTTCCTCCTCATGGAACGGGGTGGGGCCGGATGAGGGTGGAGCGACGCGCTGCGCGATGGGGCATCAGTGTTGGGTCGCCGGTAAGGACAGTCAATGGTTTCGGTAGAAATTTCGAAACATTCGCTTCATCAAGTCGTAACGTCTCCAGGGATATTGGCAGGTGAGACCGCGATTCAGAGGGGTGTCACAGGTTCCGCAGAACCTCGGGAGACGACACGACGGGAATGGCCTGAGCGCGTGTCGAAAGTTTCGAAACCATGGGGCGGTGCGTTGTCAGACCCTGCCCCTACAGTCACCGGCATGGCGACTCTTCCCAACCCGCTGCCCAGGCTGGCCACCGAGCCCAGCGGGCGTTCCCTGGGGCTCCAACTGCCGCCGGGCAGGCTGATCGAGACCGGCGACGGCCCGCACCACGAACCCCTGTGCTGGCTCGCGGACAAGCCGGCCGCCCCCGGCACCTGGACCGCGCTCGGCGCACCGGCCGCCCGGGTCGGCCTGCTGCCGGTGTTCGTGGAGACCGCGGGCACCGAGGGCGGCCCGGAGAACTGGACATTCCTGCCCCAGCACACGTCCTATCCCGGCGACCACGACCCGGAGGACGTCCTCGCCGGACACTGGGAGACGGACTGGGAGGACGAGGAACTCGGCGACATGCTGGCCCCGTTCGCGGCCGACTGGCCCGGGACCGCCCCCGCCAGGAGGCTCACCGTCGACCCGGGCACCTGCGCGGCGCGCGCCGCCGACGAACTGACCGCGGACGAGCACCAGTCCGTGTTCCCCGCGCCCCGTCTCGCCCTCGTCCCCGCCCGGCGCTCCGCCGACATCCCGGCCGCGCTCGGCTGGAGCGGCCCGGTGAACCACGACGGTGACGTGGCCCGGCTCTGCGCGGTCCTGCGCTCCTGGGAGGACCGGTTCGGCATACGGGTCGTCGCCCTCGGCTTCGACGCGCTGCTGCTGTCCGTGGCCGCCCCGCCGGCCGACCTGGCCGAGGCCGAGGCCGTCGCGGCGGAGCACTTCGCGTTCTGCCCGGACAACGTCATGCAGGGCACCGGCACCCTGCGCGCCTACGCGAAGGAGCTGGTCGGCGAGACCACCTGGTTCTTCTGGTGGGACTGACCAGGGACGGAAGCCGACGGGGGGGACCGGGTCACTGCTGCGCGGGCGCCCACTTCTCCCCGCCCAGCGGAAAGGCGTACGCGGGCCGCCCGTTGTTGCCGCTGGTGCGGAAGGGCCGCCCCTTGTCGCCGATCTCCAGGGTGCCGTGCCGCCCGCCGCTGGACCAGGACAGCTCCAGGTACCAGCTGACGTCGTACGCCGACGCGTCCGCCGTGATGTAGAAGACCTCCGGGTCCGACTCGCTCACGCTGAACGGGAAGCCGCGCTGTCCGGCCACCGGCTGGACGGCCGGGCGTACGGCGTCCAGGGCGACGGTGAAGGAGTTGGTGGGCACCCCGGCGCCGCAGCCGACGCCCGGGTAGCCCATGGCGTAGTCGTTCCAGGCGAGCGGCGCCCGCTTGCCCGCCATCCGTACCGACAGCCCCTCCAGCACCACGGTGTCCCGCCCGCTGCCCTGCACGGTGAGCGTGACGAACTGCTCCCCGGCCGACACCGCCTGGTGCACGGCGACCCACGCGGGCGCGCCGTTCTCGCTGGGCGGCGGGTTCACGTCCTCGGGCGGCCGGTTGATCAGGTAGTGCTGTGAGCAGGGGCTTTCCCAGGAGTACGGGTGCGTGGTCACCGTGAGGGGGGCCGCCGAGGCGGGCGCCTGGCCGCTCGTGTCCGGGGGCGCGCTCGTGGCGGCGTCCGGTCCGTCGGCGTTGCCCGGGGTCGCGGAGGCGGAGGGGTGCCGGGCGGACGCCGAGGCGGAGGGCGAACGGCTGCCCCGGGGCCGGCTCGGGCCCGCACCGGTCGCCGGCACCCGGTCCGACGCGGCGACCGCCGCGGGATCGGCGCCCTTGCCATCGTTGTCCTGGTCCCCGCCGGGCACGACCAGCGCGACCGCCACGGCACCGAGTACGGCGGCACCGGCCACGGCGGCCAGCAGGGCGGGACGACGGCGGCGGGCACGGGGAGCGGGCGGGACGGGCTCCGGCGCCGGGCCGCCCGCCGGTGCCGCCACGGACCCCGGCGCCGGTTCCGGGGCGGGGCCGGAGGCGGGCGCCGATCGCGGACCGGCCTCCTCCGCGGAGGTCCCGGCACCCTCTTCCGTACCGGAAACCTCTTCCGTCACTTCTGCCTTGGCAACCTCGGCCGTCAAACCCTCACCGGCAGGCGCCTTCTGCCCCCGCCGCGCATCCGCCAGCACCCAGCTCCGGTGCAGTGCGACGAGCTCCTCGGGCGTCGCCCCGCACAGCCGGGCCATGCGTTCCACGGGCGCGTAGTCCGTCGGTACCGCGTCCCCGTTGCAGTAGCGGTGCAGCGTGGACGTACTCATGTGGAGCCGTTTGGCGAGCATGCCGTAGCTGTGTCCGGAGCGGTTCTTCAACTCCCGCAACAGCTCGGCGAATCCGGTCCCCCCGGCGCTTTCCGACACGGTCCTTCCCCTCCCCTGTCCCGTTCCCCCGTTCCAGGGAAGGGACGTTCTTGCAGGTCACAGCCCGTTTGACCGTTCCAGCGTCCCGGATGCTCCGCCGGGGCTGGCGGGCGGGACGAACAGCCCCGCAGGCTGTGGACATCCAAGCACTCCACGACCAGGAATCGAGAAGCGCCATGCTCAACTCCCGTATGCGCCGCACCCGTACGCCGCTGCTCGCCGTCGCCGGCGCCGCCCTCGCCGCCCTCGCCCTCACGGCGTGCGACAGCGGTACGGGTACCCAGGACGAGGGTGCGGCCAAGCACTCCCCGTCGGCGACCACGAGCGAGGGAACGCCGAACGCCAACCAGCCGTCCGCCGACGCGAAGGGCGGGCAGGACGGAACGGGGGCGAAGGACGGGGCCGGCTCCGGCACCTCCTCGACCGGCCGCGCGAGCGCCAAGCAGTCCTCCGCCGGCACCCACCGCGGCTCCTCCGGCTCCGGCTCGGGTTCCGGCGGCGCCTCCGAGCCGTGGGACCCCGCCAACCGGGTACTGTGCAACGGCTCCAACACCCGCGTCACCGCGCAGCTCCAGTCCCGTCCGCTCAACCACATGCTGCTCACGGTCACGAACACCGGCTCGAAGTACTGCGACCTGACGTACTACCCGGTGCTGCGTTTCGACGGGATGCAATGGGCGCCGCAGGCGGACGAGTCGACCCACCCGCAGGCGGTGACCACCCTCGCGCCCGGCAAGTCGGGTTACGCGGAGGTCCGGCTGTCCGCCGCCGACGGCAGCGGCGACGGCGGCACGACGGGCCGCCGGCTGACCGTGTACTTCCAGGGCAAGACGCCGCAGAGCGACGGCGGCGCGACGGCCAACCCGACGCTGCCCGCGAAGGGCGTGTACTACGACAGCTCGCTGGAGGTCACCTACTGGCAGAGCGACCTGTCCGGCATCTCCAGCTGGTGACCCGGCCCCTCCGGACCCCGCCGGGAGGCGCTCTAGTAGGCGATGGAGATGTGCGCGCGGGGATGCGCGTCGCGCTCGATCTCGTCCACGACGGCGAGCGCGAAGTCGGCGCCGGAGATCTCCGACCCGCCCTGGTCGTCGTAGAACGCGACGTCCCCGCCGACGCGGTAGGTCCCGGTCCGCTCGCCGGCGGCCCAGGAGCCGTAGCCGGCCGCCGGGGAGACCAGGGTCCAGTCGAGCGAGGCGGGCGCGGAGCCGGAGAGCCATTCCCGTACCGCGTCCATCTCGCGCGCCTCGGAGCGGAACTGCTCGGGGACGTCCCCCTCGGCGAACCGGGGCTCGCCCGGCGCGCGGCGCAGCGAGGAGAACCCGCCGATGACGATCAGCCGGGCACCGTCGGCGGCCGCCGCGGCGGCGACGTCCTGGTAGAGGCCGAGCAGCCGGCCGACCAGGTCACCGCGCGGCGACAGGGCCGCGACGACCGCGTCGTGGCCGGGGACCAGCCGTACGGCGTCCTCGGCAGGGCCGTGGGTGTACGTCACCCCGTCCACCGGGGCCTTGGGCGCCGACCGTGAGTACGACGCCACCTGGTGGCCCCGGGACACGGCCTCCGCGGCGATGTTCGCGCCCGTGTAGCCGGTCCCACCGATGATCAGGATCTTGCTCACGGGCCGCTCCCGCCGGTCGGGGTCAGCGCCAGCCGAGGGCGGGCGCGACATGGGTGAGGATGTTCTCCAGGACATGACTGTTGTAGTCCACGCCGAGCTGGTTCGGCACGGTCAGCAGCAGCGTGTCGGCCTCG